>NZ_VFTG01000049.1 GCF_006439355.1 Mesorhizobium sp. B4-1-3 | reverse complement strand
GAAGAGCCAACTGGAGCAGAGACTTCTTCTATGAGCTCTTTACTCATATGCGATAGCCCTGCCCTTGTGGGGGAGATGGCCGGCAGGCCAAGGGGGGCGCTGTCCCGCCGACAGAGGGCTCTTTGTCCAATTGAGCGCGTCGGGGACTGCGCCTACCAAGGCACCACACCAATCTCCGGCCAGCACGCCTGCGCCCTTCTCCCTTTCATCTCATGCGTCCGCTGATTATCCAGCACCCTGTTCGGCGTGATGCGGAACGAAAAAATATCGTCGAGCCCGCACGGCGCCACCAATTCCAGCGCCTCGTCGCCGCCATACCGCACCCCCACCGCATGCGCCCTCGACGCAAAGTAACTCACCGACTCGCTCGCGCTCGCGTACCTCGGACATTCCTGCCCGAACTTCTGCGGATACCACAGATGCACGCGCGCCTGGTTGCGCACCTCCACCGGTAGCGGCAGCCCCTCGAAATGCTCCGCCGCCTGGCGGATCACCGCGTCCTCGGCCTCGTAGGACAAGTCGGTGTCGTCAAAATAGAACAGGTCGACATCCTTGATGCCGTAGCCCGGCGGTTTGCCGGTCAGATGGTTCCAGACGCTGTTGTAGAGCGCGCCCGACACCACCAGCCAGTCCGGCAGCGCAAGCTGGCGCACGCGCGCCAGCGTCTCGGCCAAAAGCGGGTCGGCCGCGACGACGGCGAGGAAGGCCGCGCGTTGCGTTTCGAAGGGAAGGCCGGAGTAACGGAGGTGGTCCATCGCCCTTTGGAGGGCGATTCGCGACGCTCCGGCAATCCCCAACTACGCCCTCAGCACGCCGCCGGTCTGCTTGTTGACGTTCTCGACGATGCGTTTTGCGAGCGCCTCGAAATCCTCGTCGGTCAGCGTCTTTTCGACCGGCTGGATCGACACCTCGATGGCGATCGACTTCTTGGCCGCGCCCAGCGACGCACCCTCGAAGACGTCGAACACCGAAACGCCGGTGACCAGCTTCTTGTCGGCGGCCAAGGCTGCCCGCACCAGCGTGCCGGCCTCGACCGTCCGGTCGACGACGAAGGCGAAATCGCGCTTCACCGCCTGGAAGGGCGAGAGCTCCAGCTTCGGCTTGGTGCGCGTCGGCTTGGCTTTAGGCTCCGGCACGGCGTCGACGAAAACCTCGAAGCCGCAGAGCGGCCCCGACACGTCGAGCGTTTCCAGCGTCTTCGGATGGAACTCGCCGAAGGTGCCGAGCACCGTCTTGGGGCCGAACTTGATCGTGCCGGAGCGTCCCGGATGATACCAGGCCGGGCCGCCGGCCTCGATCTGCAGCCGGTCGACCGGCGCGCCGCAGGCTTCGAGCGCCGCGATCGCGTCCGCCTTGGCGTCGAACACGCCGACCGGCCCGGCATTGCCGGCCCAGCTGCGGCCCGAGCCGTCGAGCTTGGCGGTGCCGCGCCGCACGCCGGCGGCGACGCGCCGCTGCTGGTCGGCCAAGTCGCCTTCATAGGTGCCGGAAACCTCGAACAGCGCCACGTCGCCGATGCCGCGGTCGGCATTGCGCTGCGCGGCGCTGATCAACCCGGGCAGCAGCGAAGGCCGCATGTCGGACATGTCGGCGGCGATCGGGTTGGCGAGCTTCAGCGCCGTCTGGCCGCCGCCGAACAATTCGGCGTGCTTTGCCGGGATGAACGACCAGGTGACGGCCTCCATCATGCCGCGCACGGCGAGCGCGCGCTTTGCTGAACGGGTGCGCACCTGCAGCGTGGTCAGGATCTTGCCGTTGACGGCGTCATGCGAGGCGAGCGGCTGCGGCGCGATGTTGTCGACGCCGTGGATGCGCATCACCTCCTCGACGAGGTCGGCCTTGCCGTCGATATCCGGCCGCCAGGACGGCACCTTCACCTTGACGGCGTCGCCGGAGCCCTGCGGCGCGAAGCCGAGACGGGTCAGGATGTCGAGGGCTTCTTCCCTAGGCACCTCGATGCCGGTCAGCCTTTTCACTTCCGACAGCGGGAAGGTCACGACTTTCGGCTTGTGGCCGGCATAGCCGGCAACCTCGATTTCAGACGGCGTGCCGCCGCAGAAATCGAGCACCAGCTTGGTCGCGAGCTCGATGCCCGGCACCATGAATTCCGGGTCGACGCCGCGCTCGAAACGGTAGCGCGCGTCGGTGATGATGCCGAGCGCGCGGCCGGTCCGCGCGGTGGTAATCGGGTCCCAGAGCGCCGATTCGATCAGCACATCGGTGGTGTTCTCGTCGCAGCCCGAATGCTCGCCGCCCATGATGCCGGCGATCGATTCGACGCCATTGTCGTCGGCGATCACGCACATTTCCGGCGTCAGCGTGTATTCGCGCCCGTCGAGCGCCAGCACCTTTTCGCCTTCCCTGGCGCGGCGCACCACGAGATTGCCTGCGACCTTGGCGGCATCGAACACATGCAGCGGCCGGCCGCGATCGAAGGTGACATAGTTGGTGATGTCGACCAGAGCGCTGATCGGCCGAAGCCCGATGGCGATCAGCCGCTGCTGCAGCCATTTCGGCGACGGGCCGTTCTTGACGCCCTTCACCAGCGTCAGCGCGAAGCCGGGGCAAAGCTCCGGCGCCTCGATCGTGACCTTCACCGGGCACAGGCCGTTGCCGGCATGCGGCATGATCCCACCGCCGGTGAGGCGGCCAAGCCCGCTTGCCGCGAGGTCGCGGGCGATGCCATAGACGCTGGTCGCATCCGGCCGGTTCGGCGTCAGGTTGATCTCGATGACGGGATCATCGAGATGCGCGTAGGCCGCGAAGCTGGTGCCGACCGGCGCGTCCTCAGGCAGGTCGATGATGCCGTTATGCTCGTCGGAGATTTCCAGCTCGCGTTCCGAGCACATCATGCCGTGGCTTTCGACGCCGCGGATCTTGCCGACCGAGAGCGTCACGTCGATGCCCGGAACATACGTGCCGGGCGCGGCGAAGGCGCCGATCATTCCCGCGCGGGCGTTGGGCGCGCCGCACACCACTTGCACCGGCGGCTTGCCGTCGCCGGTGTCGACGGTCAGCACGCGCAGCCGGTCGGCGTCGGGGTGCTGCACCGCCGTCAGCACCTTGGCGATGACGAAGGGTTTCAGGCCGGCCTTGTCGTCGACGTATTCGACCTCGAGGCCGATCGCGGTCAGCCGCTCGACGATCTCGGCAAGCGAGGCGTCGGTCTCGAGATGGTCCTTGAGCCAGGAGAGGGTGAATTTCATGGTTCTGTTCCGTTCGGTCCTTGCCCTTCAGGTCTGGGCACGCTGGTCTTCAGATGCCTGGGCAGATCGTCCGGCATGTGCAGGAAAGGCAGTTGCTCACGCACATAGGCATGGAGCGTCGGCTTGAAATAAGCCGGCATGTCCATGGCGCCGAGCATGAAATAGATATTTTTGTCGAGCCGCCGGTCGGTATAGGCGATCGGCGAGCCGCAAATGCCGCAGAAGGTGCGCTCCACCGGGCCGTTGCGGTAGCTTTTCAGCGATTTGCCGTTGAGCGCGACCTTGTCGGCCATGAAACCGACAAAGGCCGACACAGGCGCGCCGGTCGCGCGCCTGCAATCGCCGCAATGGCAATAGCTGATGTGGTGCGGCTCGGCGGAAGCCTCGAACCGCACCGCGCCGCAACGGCAGCCGCCGGTGTGAGGTGCCGTCATGCAGACAGTCCCCCGAACAGCGTCGGCAGGTCGAGCGGCCGGAAGCCGTAATGCGCGAGCCAGCGGACGTCGGCATCGAAGAAGGCGCGCAGGTCCGGCATGCCGTATTTCAGCATGGCGATGCGGTCGATGCCCATGCCCCAGGCGAAGCCCTGATACTCGTCCGGGTCGAGCCCGCCGGCGCGCAGCACGTTGGGATGCACCATGCCGCAGCCCAGGATCTCCATCCAGTCGGAGCCTTCGCCGAAGCGCACTTCGCCCGGACGCGAGCGGTCGCACTGGATGTCGACCTCGAGGCTTGGCTCGGTGAACGGGAAGAAGGACGGCCGGAAGCGCATCTTGACCGACGGCACCTCGAAGAAGGCCTTGCAGAACTCCTCCAGCACCCACTTCATGTTGGCGACATTGGCCGACTTGTCGACCACCAGCCCCTCGACCTGATGGAACATCGGCGAGTGGGTGGCGTCGGAATCCTGCCGATAGGTCTTGCCGGGGATGACGATGCGGATCGGCGGCTTCTGCCGTTCCATGGTGCGGATCTGCACGGGCGAGGTGTGCGTGCGCAAAAGCTTGCGCTCGCCCTTCTCGTCCGGCTGGAAGAAGAAGGTGTCGTGCATCTCGCGCGCCGGATGGCCTTCCGGGAAATTCAGCGCGGTGAAATTGTAATAGTCGGTCTCGATATCCGGCCCCTCGGCGATCGAGAAGCCGAGATCGCCGAAGATCGCCGCGATCTCGTCGATCACTTGGCTGATCGGATGGATGCGGCCGCGCTCGGCCGGCGACTGGCGAACGGGGAGCGTGACATCGACCTTCTCGGCGGCGAGCCGCGCGGCGATGGCCACATCCTTCAGTTCCGCTTTGCGCGCGGTGAGCGCTTCGGTGATGCGGTTCTTCAGACCGTTGATCGCCGGGCCCTTCACCTGCCGCTCCTCGGCGCTCATGGCGCCCAGCGTCTTCAGCATTTCGGAGACCGAGCCCTTCTTGCCCAGCGCCGCGACGCGCACCGCCTCGATTGCCGGTTCGTCGGCCGCAGCCGCGATGTCGGCCATCAGGGAAGCTTCAAGGGTTTCAAGATTTCCAGCGGTGGCGTTCACGGCGAAACTCTCTCGATCGGGTAACCACCGTGGTTCGGTGCGTCACCATTTTGGTTACATCGGACACAAAAAGAACCCGCGCCAGCTGTGCCAGCGCGGGTTCCCCAAAATCAGAATTGCGAATGCTTGGGAAGCGCTGGCTTAGGCGACAGCGCTCTCAAAAGCATTCGGCGTGGTGTTCTTCAGATATTCGAGCGCGACCTTGGCCTTGGCCACCAGCGCGGCGAAAGCCTGCGGCTCGTGGATGGCCATGTCCGAAAGGACCTTGCGGTCGATCTCGATGCCGGCCTTGTTGAGGCCGTCGATGAAGCGGCCATAGGTCAGGCCATGCTCGTGGGTCGCGGCGTTGATGCGCTGGATCCACAGCGCGCGGAACGAGCGCTTGCGGTTCTTGCGGTCGCGGTAGGCGTACTGCAGCGACTTCTCCACCGCCTGCTTGGCGATGCGGATGGTGTTCTTGCGGCGGCCGTAGAAGCCCTTGGCGGCTTTCAGGACCTTCTTGTGCTTGGCGTGGGCGGTAACGCCTCTCTTTACGCGTGCCATGTCATGATCTCCTTAAAACGTAACCAGACCGAATGCTCAGAGGCCGTTCGGCAGAAAATTCTTGATGACCTTCTTGCCGTCCGGTTCAGCCAGAACCATCGTGCCGCGGGCATCGCGAATGAACTTGTTGGAACGCTTGATCATGCCGTGGCGCTTGCCGGCGGCAGCCGACAGCACCTTGCCGGTGGCAGTAATCTTGAACCGCTTCTTGGCGGCCGATTTGGTCTTCATCTTGGGCATTTTGCTACTCCGTCTAGGTGGCGCACCATCGCGCTTCTTGTTCGCTTCGGGCCGACCAAAGCCCGAAAAGCAAATGAAACCGCCACGGCATGCCCTGCCGGGCGGTTTTTGTTTTTTGCTCTGCGTATCGTGCTTTCCGTAAATCTGATGATTTCCGGGCCGATAGCGGAACGGCGGTCCTATAGATCAAAGACGGCCGGTGTGCAACACCCCAAGCCATGCGACGCGCTGTCCTCGCCGTTCGCGGGCGGGAATGGTTGAGATCCAGGTCAGGCCGAGTCGAACACAGTGGGTTCCGAAGCGCAGGAAGCCGCCATTTGCAGGCCGCCTCACCTTAAGATCACCGTTCTAGAGCAATTCCAGGAAAAGTGTGATCGGTTTTCCGTCCGGAATTGCGTAAAAACAAAGAAATAGAGCGGTTCGCCGTTTCCGTGAAACGGTGAAAGGCTCTAAGGCAGCGTGAACCACACCGGCAGCATCCCCGACTGCTGCATGCCGTCGATCAGCTCGAAGGCCGGCAGCGCCACCAGGAACACCAGCCCGTCGAGCAGCGTGTTCAAGAGCAGGCGCGGCCTGAAACTGCCGGTATCGCCTTCCTGGTAGAGCGAAAGGTTCGGGAAGAAGCGCGGCACCCTGGCGAGATAGGCCTGGTAGGGCGCGCCGAGCACTTCCTTGAGATACCGCTCCTCGCGCAGGATGACGATGTGGAAGGCGCCGGCGCACAGCAGCGAAAACAGGACGATGCCGCTGAACGAGCCGATCTGCGCGCCGACGCCGGCGGCAGCGACCGTCGAAAACAGATAGAGCGGGTTGCGGGTGATCGAATAAGGCCCGCCGGTCACCACTTCGGCCGACTTGCGTCCGCCGATATAGAGCGTCGACCACAGCCGTCCGACAATGCCGAGGAAGATCAAGAGCACGCCGAACATCTCGATCGACTCGTGCATCGAGGTCTCGGGCGGAAAGCTCGATTGGCCGAACAGCAATGCGCAGAACAGCACCACGATCAGCACCGCCAGCACGATCCGGCGCATGTGCTGATAGCCGCCCAACCCTTCATTCTGGTTGTCGGCCGGGACCTTCACTTCATCGACCATGACCCATCCGATCATCGATTGGTTCGCGATCGGCAAAAGCCGATCGTCGATTGCTCGCGATCGCGAAGTGATCGTCGAGGTGGCTGGCGATCGGATTGAAAACAGGCGCCCCGCCGATCGCCGGGACGCCGTGCCCGGCAATTCGGGCGGATTTTAGAGCGGGATACGAAGAGCCCGGCAACTCTCGAAACCGTGACAGACGCGACGCTTTGACGGCCGCGCCTTTCCCGGTCAGCGCGGCGCCAGAACCATCATCATCTGACGGCCTTCGAGCTTCGGCTCCGCCTCGACCTTGGCGATCGCCGAGGTTTCCTCGCGCACCTTGTTCAGGAGCTGCATGCCGAGCTCCATATGCGCCATCTCGCGTCCGCGGAAGCGCAGCGTCAGCTTGACCTTGTCGCCTTCCTCGAAGAAGCGCCGCACGGCTTTCATCTTCGTCTCGTAGTCATGGCTGTCGATGTTCGGGCGCATCTTGATCTCCTTGATCTCGATGACCTTCTGGTTCTTGCGCGCTTCGGCCGCCTTCTTCTGGTTGGCGTATTTCAGCTTGCCAAGATCGAGGATCTTGACGACGGGCGGCACCGCATTGGGCGATATCTCGACGAGATCGAGCCCGGCCTCTTCGGCCAGCAGCAATGCGTCGTTGATGGAAACATCGCCTCGGTTCTGGCCGTCGGCGTCGATAAGCTGGACCCGGGGCACCCGGATGTCTCGGTTGGAGCGCGGCCCGTCCTTGGTGGGTGCCGCTGCTTTGAAAGGTCTGCGAATGGTCGTGGTCTCCTCGGCCGTTTCGTTCAGGGGTTCTTTAGGTTTAAACAGGTGGACGCGCCTATGTGGTGAGCGCGCGGCCGGAGTCAATAGCATAGCCGCGCCGGAAAATCACCTCCTGTCAGGCAATTGTCTGCACCAAGCAAAGAAACGTCGCGAGCACTTTTCGTTGAACCCCGGCCTGTGTCAAAAGACCGGGCGAGAGGACAAGCTCATGGCCGCCAGCGCTCCGGTTTTCATCGATGTGGACGGGTCGAACATCGCCGTCAGGTCGGCCGCTGGTGCGGCGCCCGGCGTGGTCTGGCTCGGCGGCTACAAATCCGACATGCTGGGCACGAAGGCCGAGATGCTTGCCGCCTGGGCCGCTCGCGAGCGCCATGCCTATCTGCGCCACGACTATTCCGGCCATGGCGAGTCGGGCGGCGAATTCGCCGACGGCACGATCTCCAGATGGCTGGCCGAGAGCCTTGCAGTCTTCCGGCGGTTCAGCAAGGGCAAGCAGATCCTGGTCGGCTCCTCGATGGGGGCTTGGATCGCGCTGCGCATGGTGCAGGAACTGCGCAAGGCGGGCGAAGACCGCGTCGCCGGTCTGGTGCTGCTGGCGCCGGCGCCGGATTTCACCGTCGAGCTGATCGAGCCGGTGCTGACCGACGCGCAACGACAGGATCTCAAGGAAAAGGGTTTCTTCGCCGAGCCGTCGGACTATTCGGACGAGCCTTATATCTACACACGCGCGCTGATCGAGGACGGACGGGCGAACCGGGTGATGACCGGGCCGATCGACACGCACTGCCCGGTGCACATCATGCAGGGCCTTGCCGATCCGGATGTGCCGTCCGGCCATGCGCTGAAGCTGGCCGCGATGCTGCCCGCCGACGACGTGACGCTGTCGCTGATCCCGGACGGCGACCATCGTCTGTCCCGCCCGGAGGATCTCGAAATGCTCGAACGGGTCGTCGGCGACATGGTCAGGCGGGCGGGCTGAGCGATGCGCATCTCCATCCCGATATCCGCCTTCGTCGCGGCGATCGTCGGTTTCGGCGGCACGCTGGCTCTCGTCATCGCCGCCGCCAAGGCGGTCGGCGCAACCCAGATCGAGACCGCGAGCGGCGTCACCGCGATCTGCCTCGCCATGACGATCGAATGCCTGTGGCTGTCCTGGCGCACGAAAATGCCGGTCATTACCGCCTGGTCGACGCCTGGCCTGGCGCTGATCGCGGCCTCCAGCGGCTTCACGATGCCGCAGGCCGTCGGCGCCTTCATGGTCGCCGGCGTCCTTCTGGTCGCCACCGGCCTGTTCAAGCCATTGACCCGGCTGATCGCGAAAATCCCGGCCTCCGTCGCGTCCGGCATGCTGGCCGGCATCCTGGTCAGCTTCGCCGTCAATGCGGTGAAGACCATTCCCGCCGACCCCTGGCTGATCCTGCCCTTGATCGCCGCCTTCTTCGTCATCCGCCTGTTCAATCCGGCTCTGTCGGTGCTGGTGGTGCTGATCGGCGGCGGCCTCGCCGCCTTCCTCACCGGCCGCGTCGGCAGCCTGCCTGTACCGGAACTGTCGACGTTGACCTTTATTGCGCCGCAATTCACCGCCTCGGCGACCATTGGCCTTGCCCTGCCGCTCTATCTGGTCACCATGGCTTCCCAGAACCTTTCCGGCCTCGCGGTGCTGCGCGCAGCGGGCTATTATCCGGAGCCCGGTCCGCTGATCGGCGTCACCGGCCTGTTTTCGCTGCTCTCGGCGTCGTTCGGGGCTGCGACCACCAATCTTGCGGCGATCTCGGCCGCAATCTGCACCGGCCCCGATGTCCATCCCGATCCGGCCGAACGCTGGAAGACCGGGCCGTTCTACGCGCTCGCCTATCTTGTCTTCGCGGTCTTCGGCGCTTCGCTGGTGGCGATCTTCGCCGTCCTGCCGCAAAGCCTGATCGTGCTGGTCGCGGGGCTCGCCTTGACGGCGCCGTTGGCCAACGCGCTGTCGATCGCGCTGAAGGAAGAGGCCGAACGCATGCCGGCCACCGTCACC
Source organism: Mesorhizobium sp. B4-1-3 (assembly GCF_006439355.1). Classification (GTDB taxonomy): domain Bacteria; phylum Pseudomonadota; class Alphaproteobacteria; order Rhizobiales; family Rhizobiaceae; genus Mesorhizobium. The sequence continues at coordinate 16,113 of NZ_VFTG01000049.1, read as the reverse complement.
TTCGCCGTCACGGCTTCGGGGCTCACGCTTTTTGGCGTCGGCGCAGCATTTTGGGGGCTTGTTGCCGGAATGGCAGTGCTTTTCCTGGAGAAACTCAAAAAGCGATAATCATTTCATATGCTTCGCCGGTTTTGGCCGGAACTGCCTTGAATAGCCTATTTCGCCTTCCCATTTCGATTCCACGCAGCCGGTTTGGCTGTCTCCAACGGAAGGATTGGGAGAAATGAATACGACTGCATTGATCCGTCCGGCCTGGACGCCGGCCACCATCGCGCTGATGGTCATCGGCTTCATGGTGTTCTGGCCGCTCGGCTTCGCCATGCTGGCCTACATTATCTGGGGCGACCGGCTGGAAGGCTTCAAGCGCGACGTCAACCGCGCGACCGACGGCATCTTCGCCGGCTGCCGCCGCGGCTCCGAGAGGGCGGCCCGCTGGGGTCACGGCTCGGCCCGGACTGGTAATGTCGCGTTCGACGACTGGCGCGAGAAGGAGCTGGAGCGCCTGGCCGAGGAGCGCCGCAAGCTGGACGAGATGCTCTCCGAGTTCGACGACTACGCCCGCGAATTGCGCCGCGCCAAGGACCAGGAAGAGTTCGACCGCTTCATGGCCAACCGCAACAAGCATACCGCGCCGACCACCACCGAATCGGGTGATAAGCCCGCTTCTAAGCGCGGCAAAGGCACAAACCTGCTCGACGACTGAAGCCGCGCATGACCCCGAAAATCGACGCCGATTTTCGGAAAAGGTCGTGCGCCCACTTAAGGTGCTACAACGTCCTTTGCGCGTCCGAAAAGGACGCGCGGCGCTGTAGGGACAGGCTCCGGTACGATATGCGGCGTCGCGCTTAGCGGCGCCGTTTCTTTTTTGTTCTCTTTGTAGCTTCCCTCCACTGGCCGTTTTTTTCGAATCGCGTATCGTTCAGCCATGACCCTCGGCTTCTTTCGCAATTTGACCAAGCCAAAGCCCACGCCTGTCGTGGAGCGAGAACATTGCGTCGCCGGCCGCACGCTGCCGCTGAAGATCGTCGAAAGCGCCAGGGCCAGGCGGCTTACGCTGCGCATCGATTCCGGCGGCCAGGGCCTGCGCATCACCGTGCCGCCCGGCCTGCGCCGGGGCGAGGTGGAGAAATTCCTCGACCGCCACCAGGACTGGCTGGAGCAGCGCCTGGCCAAGGTGCCGACGCGGCCGCAGGTGCGCCCCGGCATCAGGATCCCGATCCGCGGCGTGCCGTATCGGATCGTTCATGAGCCTTCCAGGCGCGGCACCGTCACCGTCTCGCGCGACGAGCGCGGCCTGCTGCTCATCGTCCATGGCGAGCGCATCCATCTGCCGCGCCGCATCGCCGATTACCTCAAGCGCGAGGCCAAGAAGGAGATCGAGAGGCTGGTGGTCAAGCACACCGAGGCGATCGGCAAGCGCGCCAAGGCCATCAGGTACAAGGATACCTCCAGCCGCTGGGGGTCATGCACCTCGGAGGGCAATCTCTCCTTCTCGTGGCGCATCATGATGGCGCCGCCCGCGGTGATAAACTACCTTGTGGCGCATGAGGTGGCGCATCTGAAAGAGATGAACCACGGCCCGAAATTCTGGAAGCTTTGTGAGAAGCTCTGCCCGGACACCGACCGTTGCAAGGACTGGCTGAAGCGCAACGGCGGCGCGCTGCAGGCGATTGTGTTTGAGTAGCTGCAGCGGGGCAATAGCGCGAAGACCGTTGCCACTGCTAGCGCAAACGTTGGAGATTAGCCAAGCCATCTCAGCTTCGTCATCCACGGGCGGAGCAAGGAGCGAAGCGACGCACGCAGACCCGAGGATCCATGCCGTGACGTGCGCGCGCCGCAGCGGTTCAGAAGTCGCTTTGCATTGACGGGAGGCGTCCCGGAACGGCGTTTTATTCTCAATCGCGGCACCATTCGGCCGGCGTAACGGAATGGATCCTAGGGTCTGCGCGCCGCTGTGCGTCGCTCCGCCCTAGGATGACGGCGGCACGGTACCTCGCCTAACGCAACCCTCTCAATCATCATTCGCCGCGTTCAGTTCCTCCGGCCGCAGCCCCTCTTCGCCCTGATGCGGCCACGGCAGGAAATTCCGGTCGAACGCGTCGCTGCCGAAATAATCCAGCGCCCGGTGCGCCTCGGCGCCGTTGAAATCGGACTTTTCCATTAGATGCGCGATCACCTCGCGCGCCTGCGCGATCTTCTGCTTCAGTTCGGCGACGGTCCGGTCGGCCATGGTTATCGTGCTCCCGCCTGCGGTTCCTATATGAAGGTAGTGTTTTCCGCCGCACCGGCAACAGCATGCTTTTCCTCGACTCTTTTCCCGTTTCGTGCCAATCCCGCGCCATGACGCTCGACATCAAGATCTGCGGATTGAAGACCGACGCCGCGATGGCAGCCGCCCTTGCCGGCGGCGCCAGCCATGTCGGCTTTATTTTCTTCGCTAAGAGCCCGCGTTATGTCGAGCCCGCCGAGGCCGGGCGTCTGCGCGAAGCGGCGCGCGGCAAGGCCAAGGCGGTCGCCGTCACCGTCGATGCCGACGATGCCTTCCTCGGCGAGATCGTCGCCAAGATGCAACCGGACATGCTGCAACTGCACGGCTCGGAAACACCCGGGCGCGTAGCGGAGCTCAAGGCCCGCTATGGCCTGCCGGTCATGAAGGTGTTTTCCGTCAGCGAGGCAGCCGACCTCGAGCGGATAAAGCCGTTCGTCGGCATCGCCGATCGTTTCATGTTCGACGCCAAGCCGCCGAAGGGATCGCAACTGCCGGGCGGCAACGGCGTCGCCTTCGACTGGCGCGTCCTTGCCGGCCTTGACGCCGGGCTCGATTACATGCTTTCCGGTGGGCTAAACGCCGCCAATGTCGGCGATGCCCTGAGACAGGCCAATCCGCCCGGAATAGACGTTTCGTCCGGTGTGGAAAGTGCTCCGGGCGTCAAGGATCCGGCGCTGATCGAGCAGTTTTTCCGGGTCGTCAGGGCCGCGCGCGACGACCGCGCCGCCTGAAGCACATTTCACACTAGGAGATCGGCGATGAACAAGCCGGCAATGCCCAATTCCTTCCGCACCGGGCCCGACGAGCAGGGCATGTTCGGCATTTTCGGCGGCCGCTTCGTCGCCGAGACGCTGATGCCGCTGATCCTTGATCTGGAAGAGCAGTGGAACAAGGCCAAGACCGATCCCGAGTTCAAGGCCGAGCTGCAGAACCTTTCGACCCACTATGCCGGGCGGCCGTCAAAACTCTATTTCGCCGAGGGCCTCACAAAGCATCTCGGCGGCGCCAAGGTCTATTTCAAGCGCGAGGACCTCAACCACACCGGCTCGCACAAGATCAACAACTGCCTCGGCCAGATCCTGCTCGCCAAGCGCATGGGCAAGAAGCGCATCATCGCCGAGACCGGCGCCGGCCAGCATGGCGTGGCTTCCGCCACCGTCGCCGCGCGCTTCGGCTATCCCTGCGTCGTCTACATGGGCGCCACCGACGTCGCCCGCCAGAGCCCGAACGTGTTCCGCATGAAGCTGCTTGGTGCCGAGGTGCGGCCGGTCACCGCCGGCCATGGCACGCTGAAGGACGCCATGAACGAGGCCCTGCGCGACTGGGTCACGAATGTCGAGGACACCTACTATCTGATCGGCACCGCCGCCGGCCCGCATCCCTATCCGGAGCTGGTGCGCGACTTCCAGTCGGTGATCGGCACGGAAGCCCGCGCCCAGATACTGGAGCAGGAAGGTCGGCTGCCGGATGTCATCATCGCCGCCGTCGGCGGCGGCTCCAACGCCATCGGTTTGTTCCATCCCTTCCTCGACGACAAGGATGTGCGCATCATCGGCATTGAAGCCGGCGGGCGCGGCCTCGACGGCGTCGAGCATTGCGCTTCGATGAGTGCCGGCAAGCCCGGCGTGCTGCACGGCAACCGCACCTATCTGTTGCAGAATTCGGACGGCCAGATCCTCGACGGCCACTCGATCTCGGCCGGCCTCGATTATCCGGGCGTCGGTCCCGAACATTCCTGGCTGCGCGATTCCGGCCGCGTCCAATACGAGCCGATCCTCGACGACGAGGCGCTGGAAGCTTTCCAGCTCACCACCCGGGTCGAAGGCATCATCCCGGCGCTTGAATCGGCGCATGCCATCGCGCATGCGATGAAGATCGTGCCGAAGATGGACAAGGACCAGATCGTCATCGTCAACCTGTCCGGCCGCGGCGACAAGGACGTGCACACGGTGGCCAACATGCTGGGCATGGAGATCTGACAATGACCGCCCGCATCGATCGCCGTATGGCGAAGCTCAAGGCCGAAGGCCGCCCGGCTCTGGTCACCTATTTCATGGGCGGCGACCCCGACTACGACACGGCCTTGGCCATCATGAAGGCGCTGCCGGGGGCAGGCTCCGACATCATCGAGCTCGGCATGCCCTTCTCCGATCCGATGGCCGACGGCCCGGCGATCCAGGCTGCGGGTCTTCGAGCGCTGAAGGGCGGCCAGACGCTGGCCAAGACGCTTAAGATGGCGTCCGACTTCCGCGCCGGCGACGACGAGACGCCGATCGTTCTGATGGGCTACTACAATCCGATCTACATCTACGGCGTCGACCGCTTCCTCGCCGACGCCAAGGCCAGCGGCATAGACGGCCTGATCGTCGTCGACCTGCCGCCGGAGATGGATGAGGAGCTTTGCATTCCGGCGCTGAAGGCCGGCGTCAATTTCATCCGCCTGGCGACGCCGACCACCGACGACAAGCGTCTGCCCAAGGTTCTGGAGAACACCTCCGGCTTCGTCTATTACGTCTCGATGACGGGCATCACCGGCTCGGCGCTCGCCGATACCACCAAGGTTTCGGCGGCGGTCACCCGCATCAAGAGCCATACGGCGCTGCCGGTCTGTGTCGGCTTCGGCGTCAAGACGGCCGAACAGGCCCGCGTCATCGGCGCCTCCGCCGACGGCGTCGTCGTCGGCACGGCGATCGTCAATGCGATCGCCAATGTGCTGGGACCGAAGGGCGAGATGACAGCCGATCCGGCGGAGGCCGTTGCGACCCTGGTCAGCGGGCTCGCGCAGGGCGTCCGTTCGGCGCGCCTTGCCGCCGCGGAATAGCCTGACTATTTGTTGCCAAGCAATTCCGGCCGGAAAACCGCCACAGACTTTTCCTGGAGTGGGCTGAAGTGAATAGCTTGAAGTCGTTCCAAGACAGGGAGCCGACGCCATGAACTGGATCACCAATTACGTCCGCCCGAAGATCAATTCGATGCTCGGCCGGCGCACCGACATGCCGGAGAACCTCTGGATCAAGGATCCTGAGACCGGTGAGATGATCTTCCACAAGGATCTCGAATCCAACCAGTTCGTCATCCCGGCTTCCGGCCACCACATGAAGATCTCGGCCAAGGAGCGGCTGAAATATTTCTTCGACGACGGCAAATACGAGGTGCTGGAGAACCCCAAGGTCGTCCAGGACCCGCTGAAGTTCCGTGACGAGAAGCGTTACACCGACCGTCTGAAAGAGGCCAAGACGAAGACCGGCCTGGAAGACGCTATTCTCAACGCGGTCGGCAGCATCGAAGGCCTGCCGGTGGTGGTCACCGTGCAGGATTTCGCCTTCATGGGCGGCTCGCTTGGCATGGCCGCCGGCGAAGCCATCGTGCACGCTTTCGAGGTGGCGCTGCAGCGCAGGCGGCCGCTGATCCTGTTCGCCGCCTCCGGCGGCGCCCGCATGCAGGAAGGCATCCTCTCGCTGATGCAATTGCCGCGCACCACGATCGGCGTCGACCGGCTGAAGGAAGCCGGCCTGCCCTATATCGTGGTGCTGACCAACCCGACCACCGGCGGCGTCACCGCCTCCTACGCCATGCTGGGCGATGTCCACATCGCCGAGCCCGGCGCGCTGATCGGCTTTGCCGGCCCGCGCGTCATCGAGCAGACCATCCGCGAAAAGCTGCCCGACGGTTTCCAGCGCGCCGAATATCTGATGGAGCACGGCATGGTCGATATGGTCGTGTCGCGGCTGGAGATGCGCCAGACGATCGCGCGCTTGCTGAAAATGCTGCTCAAGATGCCGCCGGCCGACAAGCCGCTCGAGCCGGAAGTCCTCCCGCCGGCGGTGGTCAACGCCGAGGCGCGGCCGCAAGCCTGACGCGGGATCGGCCTGAAGCCATATCGGCTTGGCGCGACATCGTTCGCCGCGAACCGCGATTTGCGCCGTCCGTTGCGTGCTGTAGCCTTTGATTTGCGCATGGCCTCACCGAAACCGATTCCCTGTTCCGGTGCCATGCGAACAAGAAAATTCCAGGAAAAGTGCGAAGCGGTTTTCCGTTCGGAATTGCGTCAACAAAAAAGAGAGAGCGGTTCTGCATTCCATGAGATGATGAACCGCTCTAGGATTCTGCCATGACAACGCTCTCCGCCGAACGCGAAATCGAACATCTGATGACGCTGCATCCGAAAGGCTTCGACCTTTCGCTGGATCGCGTCACCCGGCTTCTCGAACGTCTCGGCAATCCGCAGGACCGGCTGCCGCCGGTCATCCATATCGCCGGCACCAACGGGAAGGGTTCCTGCGCCGCCTTTTCGCGCGCGCTGCTCGAGGCGGGCGGCCACCTCGTCCACGTTCATACCTCGCCGCATCTGGTGAATTGGCACGAGCGCTACCGGCTGGCGGCCGAGGGTGGCGGCAAGCTCGTCGAGGACGATATTTTCGCCGAAGCAATCGCGCGCGTCGCCGAGGCCAATCAAGGCCAGAAGATCACAGTCTTCGAGATACTCACCGCCGTCACCTTCATCTTGTTCTCGGAGCATCCGGCGGAGGCGGCGATCATCGAGGTCGGTCTTGGCGGCCGCTTCGACGCCACCAACGTCATCAAGCGGCCGGCGGTTTCGGTGATCATGCCGATCTCGATGGACCATGAGGCCTATCTCGGCGACCGCGTCGAGCTGATCGCCGCCGAGAAGGCCGGCATCATGAAGCGCGGCTGTCCGGTGGTGATCGGCGCCCAGGAAAGCGAGACAGCGCTTCAGGTGCTGATCGAGACGGCCGAGCGGCTGGATTGCCCGACCGTGGTCTATGGCCAGGACTTCCTCGCTTTCGAGGAAAACGGCCGCATGGTCTATCAGGACGAGGACGGGCTGATGGACCTGCCGCTGCCGCGCCTCCCCGGGCGCCACCAATACGCCAACGCCGCGGCGGCGATCGCCGCCGTCAAGGCGGCCGGCTTCGAGATCGGCCATCGCGCCGCCGAGCGGGCGATGACCCATGTCGCCTGGCCGGCGCGCATGCAGAAGCTGACGCAGGGCAAATTGGTGGATCTGGCTCCGAAGGGCGCGGAGATCTGGCTGGACGGCGGCCACAATCCCGGCGCAGGCATCGTCATCGCCGAGGCGCTGGCCGAGCAGGAGGAAAAGAATCCGAGACCGCTGGTGCTGATTTCCGGCATGATCAACACCAAGGACCAGACCGGCTATTTCAGCGCCTTCAAGGGGCTTGCCCGCCATGTCTACACCGTGCCGGTGACCAGCAGCGACGCCGGCGTTCCCAACGACGAGCTGGCATTGCGCGCCGAAGAGGCCGGCCTGTCGGCCGAGCCGGTCAGCTCCGTCGCCGACGCATTGATGCTGTTGCGCGACTCCTGGGACGGCCCGGCGCCGCGGATTCTCATCGGCGGCTCGCTCTACTTCGCCGGCGCCGTGCTGGCCGAGAACGGCACGCCGCCCACCTGAGGCGAAACCGGGAGGCATTGCGGATTCGGCGGGGGCCGAAAGGAACCGGCCATGATCAAGGTGAAGCAGCTCGCCCACGTCTGCATCTTCGCGCATGACCTGGAGGCGACGCGCGGCTTCTACCGCGATGTGCTCGGCGTGGGCACAAGATTCACTTCCTGCGCGATGGCAGGATTTTCGGCTTCTATCTCGATTGCGGCGGCCGCAGCCATGTCGAGGTCAGCTACAGCGACCGCAACCAGATCAACCATTTCTGCCTGGAGGTGGAAGATATCGACGCGGCGATCGCCCATATCCGATCGAAAGGCGTGGAGGTCACATCGAAGAAGCTCGCCCGCGACGACACATACCAAGCCTGGATCACCGATCCCAACGACGTGAAGATCGAGTTGTTCGAATACACCGCCAAAAGCGCGCAATTCGCTGGTGGCGACCGTGTCGCGGACTGGTGATCGCGGAGCGGCTCAGAAATCCCACGGTGAGATCAGATCAAGGCCAGCGGCGCTGAAGTCGCTCAGATTGCGGGTTGCTAGCCGACCGCCGTTAACGTGAGCGATGCTGCAATCATGCTGTCGGGAGCCGACATTCCCCGGCCGTGGCGACTGGCGGCTCCCATTATCTCGCCATAAGCCAGGGCAGCCGCCTCGGTAAATCCAAAAATGCGATCGGCAAAGCGTTGGCGCCACTGAAAAAGCCCTTGCTCCAGCCGGTCAGCGCTCTCATCAGGACGTATCTTCTGGATGCCGAAAGCGATTTCACCAATCGCCACTGTCGAAAGGGCGAGCTCCGCATCGTTCCGGACAAGCCAAGCCAGGACGGCTGCGTCGGGTGCCTTCCTAAGGGTCTTCGACATCACGTTGGTGTCGACGAAGATCAAAGCTCGAGTCCCTTGTGGACGTGCCGGCCTTCGCGGACGATTTTCTCCAGATCGATGTCGGTACCGCTGTTTGCCGCCGAGCGTAGAAGGCAGACGCGGGTTCGCGGCCCGCCTCCCGAATCTCATAGGACTCAAGCGCGCGTTCGACGATATCGGCTATGGAGCGATTTTCGCGACGAGCAAGTCGATAAGCAAGGTCCCGTGCCTTTGCGCTACGGACCGAGAGCTGCGGTTCAGCCATGGAAGACTCCGTTTCACCAAATATAGGCCCGCCGATGTTAGCCATGGTTTCGCTAGAGCGCTTCAAACAGCAAGATGCATCGCGGCGGGCAGCGCCAGCGAGAGCCCTGACAGGAAAAGCAGAACAAAGACGATCTTTCGCATCGTTCCTTGTGACAATGACGGTGGCCAGCGGCGCGCGGCATAGGTCACCAGCATTACGGCCGGTACGGCCAGGATGAGCGCGAATGGCGACATGGTCGGCAGGTTGCCGCTTGCCACGACCATCGCAATTCGCACCACCTGCGCGGCTCCGAAGGCGGCGACCAGCGTTTCGCGAATGCGTTCGTGCGGGAAGGGCTGCCGGAAGAGATGGTAGACAAGCGGCGGGCCGCCGGTCGCGAACAATCCGCTCATCAGGCCTGAGAGGATGCCGAAGCCGACAAAGCTTGCGTCCGACGACCGTTTCGCCAAACCCGCGGGTTTTATTGCAAGCTGCAGGCTGGACAGCATGATGACCACGCCAAGCCCGATTTTCAGCAGGTCGGCCCGCGTGTCCGCCAGCCATTCCAACAGAGCATAACCGACGAGCAAGGCAGGCAGGCTGGCGACCAGGATAAGCCGCAACTCCCGGCGCGCAATTTCGCGCCAGCCGCCATGGATCAGCATCTGCGTGGCGTTGACTAGCGTCAGCATGCCGACCATCGCGGCCGCGTCGGGCAGCGGCAGCAAGCCGACAAGCGCAATCGCGCCCATCATCACCAGGCCGAAGGCGAAACCGGTCAGCGTCTGGACATAAGCGGCCACGGCCGCAAAACCGGCAAAGGCGAAGAGAGATGTTAGACTCACGACATGCCGCACGAGGCCGGAAAGGAACCGTGCAAGCCGGCACTCACGGCCGGCCTACTTCAGCTCGATCTCGACGAAGGCGTATTCGCCGTCATTGGCGTTGATGACGTCGTGCTCGACGCCTTCCCTGCGGAAATACGGCGCCCCCTTCTTCATTTCGGCAAAGGATTCGCCGTCCTTGGTCACCAGCTTCACCTTGCCGTCCATCAGCGGCACGACGACATAGTCGTGGCCATGGCGGTGCCAGCCGGTGTTGGCGCCGGGCGCGAAGCGGTATTCGGTGACGATGACGCGCTCATTGTCGACATGGACTGTGGCCTTGGCTGTTCCGGTCATGGCGCTCTCCTTTTCCTGTACAAGAGGAGATGGCGGGCGCGAACGTCAGGGCCAGAGCGCGCCGAGCGATGACGCCAAAGAAAAAGCCCGGCGCGGTGGCCGGGCTTGTTCCTTGGATATGCTGATTGGCTCAGGCGATGGCGCCGTTGATCCAGTTCGACAGCGCCGTCTTCGGCGCGGCGCCCACTTTCATGTCGGTCATTTCGCCGCCCTTGAAGATCATCAGCGTCGGAATCGAGCGCACGCCGTACTGGGCGGCGAGCTCGGGATTCTCATCAATGTTGAGCTTGGCGACCTTCACCTTGGAGCCGAGCTCCTTGGCGATCTCTTCCAGGGACGGGCCGATCATCTTGCACGGGCCGCACCACTCCGCCCAGAAATCCACCACGACCGGCTCTTTGGCGTTGAGCACATCGGCCTGGAAATTGCCATTGTCGACCTTGACGGTGGCCATGCTGAAATCCTTTCGAAAACTCAAGTTGCACCAAATGTGGTGGTTGTGGCGGCGATGTTCAAGCAGTTCTTGTGTCACGCTCCCGTGAGTCGGGCAAGGGCATCGTCCATCGCTCTGGCCGGCAGCTCGATCAGCCGCGGCGCCTCGGTGAACAGCAGCGCCGACGTCACCTCGCGTCCCGGATAGAGCGGCTGGAGCAGAGCGCGGTAGAGCGCAAGCTGCAGCACATAGGCCGGCGGCACCTCCGCCAGGTCTTTGGGGGCCGGCCGGTTGGTCTTGTAGTCGATGATCGACACCTTTTCCCGGGTAACGGCCAGCCGGTCGATCTTGCCGGAGATAGAGCGCAGCCTGCCCTTCACCTCAAGGCTGCCCATGATCGCGACTTCCGCGCGGGACGACGGCGAGAACAGCGCGCCGAAGCGGCCGTCGGACAGGATCGCAAGCACGGCGTCCAGCGCCTTGTCGCGCTCGCCATCCGGCCAATCGGCGCCGGCGCGCGCCAGGTAGCGCTCCGCCGCCTTCCGCCTTTCGTCCTCGGCGATGCCTGGCAGCATCTGCAGCAACTTGTGCAAGGCCAGGCCGCGCACCACTGCGAAGCCGGGCTCGGACTCGGCGTCGAGCACCGGCGAGCGTGTGTCGGGCACGGTGTCTTTGGCCTCATCGATCAAGGCCGAGGCGCCGGAAGGCGAAAGCGGCCGCGGCAGCTCCTCATAAAGCGGCAGCGGCCGGAACAGGCTTTCGGGCAAAGGCGCGGTCTGCTCGAAGGGGCCTGTCTCATTGGCGCCGGTCAGCGCGACGGGTGGCAATTTCGTCATATGGAAGCGATGCACCGCCACCTCGGCCGTCGCTGGATGCCGCCGCTCGGAACTCTCCGGCGCACCCAGCAGCGCGCGGCTGACGATCGAATGCCAGGTGCCGGTGCTGGGTTGCCGCTTGCCATGATAGCCGCAGACGATCAGCCGGTCCTCGGCACGCGTCATGCCGACATAGAGCAGCCGCCGGTATTCGTCGTCCGCCAGTTCGCGCGCCCGCACCGATGCCGCCTTCGAGACGCCGTTGGAGACGTCGTTGGCCGAGCGCCACAGATAGCCCTTGCCCCTCCATTGCGCGCCCGAGCTTTCGAACGGCATCAGCCGCGGCAGATGCTGGTCGCTGAACGGCGCCGAGCCGCCGTCGACCAGGAAGACGACCGGCGCCTCCAGGCCCTTGGCGGCGTGCACGGTCATGACGCGGACCTCGTTGCGCGTCTGGTCCATCTCGCGCTTGATTTCGGGGCCGGCATTTTCCAAGGTCGAGAGGAAGGATTCCAGCCCCGGCAGTCCAGTCCGTTCCTCGGCCAGGCAAAAACTCAGGAAGTCATCGAGGATGTCGCCGGCCTCGGGTCCGAGCCGCGCCGTCATCTTGCGGCGCAACCCATCGCGCGCCAACGCCGCGGCGTAGAATTCGAACACCGGCTTGAACGCGACCTCGTTTGCCCAGCTATCGAGCCGGCTAACGACAGCGGCGAGGGAAACATCCTCGGCCGCATGTTGCCTGAGCGAAGCAATCAGCGACTGGGCCTTCGGCCTTTGGCCGGCAAGCGTCAGCAACGTCTCCTCGGAGACGTCGAAGATCGGACTGCGCAGCACCGCGGCCAGCGAAAGATCGTCTTCCGGCTGGATCAGGAAATGTCCGAGCGCGATCAGGTCCTGCACGGCGATATGGCCGGGCAGGCTCAGCCTGTCGGCGCCGGCGACCGGGATCTGCCGGTTCTTCAGGCTGCGCGACAGCGCATGGACGAAGCGGTCGCGCTTGCGCACCAGGACGAGGATGTCGCCGGCGGTCAGTCTCCGGCCCTTGCCTTCGATGATCTCGCCGTTGCGCAGCCAGGTCTGGATGGTGGTGGCCACATGCTCGGCGACGCGCACAGCGGGCGCGCTGGCATGGTTGACCGGCAAGGTCCAGTCGTCGGGCTCCTCGACCATCTCGGCGCCGACCGACGGCCACACCTCGACATAGCCCGGCGCATCGTTGCGGATCGCCTTGTGGCTCAGCGGATCGGGATCGTGGCTGATGCCGCGCCTGACGCTGGGTTCGGCGAAGACGCGGTCGACCGCGGCCAGCACGTCGTCGCTCGAGCGGAAAGACCAGGTGAGCTTCAGATTGGCGAAGGCGGCTTCCGCGTCGCGCACGCGCCCGGCAAACAACAGCCGGCTTTCGGCGAAGGAATCGGGCGCTGCGCCCTGGAAGGAATAGATCGATTGCTTCTCGTCGCCAACGGCAAAGATCGTGCGCGTGACCGCCTCGCGCTGGCCGAGCCCGGCAAAGAATTCTTCCGTCAGCTTCTTCACCACCTCCCATTGGTCAGGGCTCGTGTCCTGCGCCTCGTCGAGCAGGATATGGTCGATGCCCTGGTCGAGCTTGAACTGCACCCACGGCCCGGCATCCGGCCGTGACAAGAGGCTCACGGTGCGGGTGATGAGGTCGTTGAAGTCGAGGAAGCCTCGCCCTCGCTTCAACTGCTCGTAGCGCGCGATCAGCCAGCCGGCGACGGTGAGCGCCGCCGCTGTCCCTTCGAGCATGCGGAACAGCGCCAGCCGGTCGGTTACGTCGAGGATCGCCTTGGCCGCCGCAAGGTAGCGGTCCGGCAGATCCGGCAGCCGGTCGACCAGCGCCTTCTTGAGGATCTTGGGCGGCTCATAGGGGTCGCCATCGGCCTTGAGAAAGGCCTTTGCCAGCAGCCGCAGCCGGCGGATCGGGTCGGCTTCGGCGAAGGCGCCCCGCGCATAGGGAATGACGTTGTTCAGCACCTGGCGCGCGTCGGCGGCTTCGGCGGCCTGCGCGAATTCAGCGAACTGGTTAGGGTCGAAGCCAGGCAGCGGCCAGAGCGAAGCGGCGATGCCCTCGGCCGTCTGTCCGGGCCTGAAGCCGAACTCCGCGAATAGCGGCCGGAAGTCCCGGCTTTTGCCGAGCTTGGCGATGAAATCGCGCAACTCGTCGCGCTTGCCGACGATCTCGGCAAGCAGCGCATCGAGACCGAACTCGCCGCCGCGCTCCAGCACCGTGGCGAAGGCATCCGCCAAGCCTTCGACGCCGGCGCCCGCGCCTGAGATCATGTCGCGGCGGGCATCGGCGAACAGCGAGGCCTCCATCTGCGGATCGAGCATCTCGAAATGCGCCGGGATGTTGGCCTCCAGCGGGAACTGGTGGAGCACCGATTCACAGAAGGCGTGGATGGTCTGGATCTTCAGCCCGCCAGGCGTCTCGAGCGCCTCGGCAAACAGCCGCCGCGCGCGCCGCATCATCTCGCGGTCGGCCCCTCGGCCGTCCAGCGCCGCGATCCTCATCGCCAGCTCCGCGTCGGGCAGCGCCGTCCACTCCGACAGGGTCGAGAAGACGCGGTTGGACATGTTGGCGGCGGCGGCCCGCGTATAGGTCAGGCACAGGATCTTCGACGGATCGGTGCCGTTAAGCAGGAGCCGGATGACGCGTTGCGCCAGCACATGCGTCTTGCCCGAGCCGGCATTGGCCGACACCCAGGCGGAATAGGCGGGGTCCGAGGCGCGCGCCTGGCTGGCGACGGTATCGGAGGGAATCGGATATTTCATCCTTCCGCCTCGTCTTCGCTGGCGCCGCCGGCCGACCATTCGAGCACGCGCGCCAGATGGTCGTAGTCGCCGTCGGCTTCGCCCTCGCGGAAGGGCAGGGCGCGCGACAGATAGCCGGTGGTCGGGTCGGCATAGTGGAACAGCAGCCGCTCCAGCCGCGCCCAGGCCTCCTCGGAGAGATCGTTGGCGGTGCGGGGTTTGCGGTTGTATTCGAGGATCGATTCCTCGAACACCTCGCCGTTCGGCTTCAGCCGCACGAAGGCAAGCTGCGAGGGCTCGCGAATGCCCAGTTCCTTGAAGGCGCCGCGCCTGAGCAACGCCCCCTCCAAAGCCAGTTGCGGTGACAGCAGCGTGTGCGCCTGCGCTTTCGAGGGCGAGGAGCCGGTCTTGTAGTCGAGGATATCGGCCATGCCGCCGGCAAGCAGGTCGACGCGATCGGCATAGCCGGACAGCGTCACGCCGGTGCGCCCGACCACCGTCTTCTCGGCGCGCTCCTCGGCATAGCGCCTCGCGACCGCGTCGGCGCGGGTGTGCTCCCACTCGATGATGTTCTCGGCGAGCTTTTCGAATCGCGGCCACCAGATGGCCTCGATATCCGGCGGCAGCTTCGCCTCGGCAAAGCAGAGACGGCCGGCTTCGATGAGGCTTGCCAAGGCATTCGGCGCCCTCGGGTCCTCGACCCGCCGCGAGAACATATGCAGGATCTCGTGGAACAGCGTGCCGCGTTCGGCTGCGCCCGGATCGCGGATCAAGGGCTCGAGTGGCATCAGGCCAAGGATGCGCCGCGCATAGACCGCGTAAGGGTCGCGGCGCAGCGTCTCGATCTCGGTGACCGAGAAATGCAGCGGGCGCATGCTGAGCGGCGGCTTGGGCTGCGGTCGAAGGGCAAAATCCTTCTTCTCGCCGGCGTCGAGCGCCCGAGCCCAGGCAAGCAGCGCGTCACCACGCCCGCGCAGGGCTGTCGCCGGCTCCTTGCCGATGAAGGTCAGGATGCGCTGCAGCCAGCGCGACGGCACCGCCGGCGCGTCACCCGAGCGCGCCGACCGCGTCAGCACGACGTCTTTCGTGCCCATCGCCATCTGGAAATCGTGCGCGGCAAGGCCGATGCGCCGCTCCGGCGGCTCGAGGTCGATGCCGGTCTTCATCAGCCGCGACATGAAGCGGTCGCTCTCGGGCTTGCGCGGCCAGACCCCTTCGTTGAGCCCGCCGATGACCAGCGTGTCGACGTTCTGCAACCGGGCTTCCAGCGCGCCCCAGATGGCGATGTTGCGGTCCGTGCCTTGCGCCGGCTTCACCGTCTCCGGCGCGATCAGCGCTTCCATCACGTCGGGCCATTCCGAGGCGGCAAAGGTGAAGGGCGAGGACGCCGCCACCAGTCCGCGCATCAGCTCTGCCAGTTTCTCACCGGCGTCGCCGGCATAGAGATCGGCGAGGCTGCCGTCGGCAGCGCGGCCCAGATCCTCCAGCGCGACGACGCTTGCGCGCGTCAGCGCCGCGATGTCGGCGTCCTTCTCGTCGCGCATCGCGGTGAGCGGCAGGAGCGCCCTGGCAAGGCGACCAAGCATGCCGTGCGCCTGCTCGATGCCGCGCACGGTCAGGCGCGAAAACCAGAAAGGCTGCCTTGTGTCGCCACCCAGCTCCGCCAGCCGCGTCTCGAAAAGCGCGCCAAGCGATGCGACGTCGGGCCGACCCGTGCCGCCGCGCAGCGCCACCAGCTCGATAAGTTCGGCAGCCTTGCGCACGGTCGGGCGTTCGAGACCGAGCCCAAGCAGCGGATGTTTGAGCAAGGCGAGAAGGCCCACCGGATCGCCGGGCCGGAATGCGGCGCCGAGCGCAAGCCTCAGCAGGCTGGCGGCCGGCGTGTTGAGGAGCGGCGCGCCGCCGGAATCGTCGGCGACGACGCCGAAGCGCAGAAGCTCGGCCGAAACCCGCCGCGCCAGTGCCCGGTCGCCGGTAACGAGCGCCGCGCGCCTGCCCGGGGCCTCCACGGCGCGCTTCAGCGCGATGGCGATGGCGGCCGCCTCGTCGCGTTCGTTCGCTGCCTCCACCAGCGTCACGCCGGCAAGCGCCCGTTCGATATCGTAT
>NZ_VFTG01000048.1 GCF_006439355.1 Mesorhizobium sp. B4-1-3 | reverse complement strand
AGCAAAATGCGAAGAGCCAACTGGAGCAGAGACTTCTTCTATGAGCTCTTTACTCATATGCGATAGCCCTGCCCTTGTGGGGGAGATTAGCCAACCTCCGACGTCCTCCTGCGCACAACCACCCCCAGCTCGTCGCTCTCGCGGGCGATGCGCAGGCGCTCCTCGGCTTCGGTCGCTTCGCGCTGGCGGTCCCACATCGAGGCGTAGAGGCCGTGCTTGGCGAGAAGCGCGGCATGCGTGCCGCGCTCGGCGATCTGGCCGTCCTTCAAGACGATGATCTCATCGGCCGAGATCACCGTTGAGAGACGGTGTGCAATGACGATGGTGGTGCGGCCCTTGCTGACGAGGTCGAGCGCGGCCTGGATCTCCTGCTCGGTCTGGGTGTCCAGCGCCGAGGTGGCTTCGTCGAGCATCAGAATCGGCGGCGCCTTGAGGATGGTGCGGGCAATCGCCACGCGCTGCTTCTCGCCGCCGGAAAGCTTCAGCCCACGCTCACCGACCATCGAGCGGTAACCTTCTGGCAGCTTGTCGATGAACGGACCGATCTGGGCGAGCTCGGCCGCCTTGCGCACCTCCTCCTCGCTGGCGCCGACGCGGCCGTAGCGGATGTTGTAGGCGATGGTGTCGTTGAAGAGCACCGTGTCCTGCGGCACCATGCCGAGCACGGCGCGCAGGCTTTCCTGCGTAACGTCACGGATGTCCTGGCCGTCGATCAGCACCTGGCCGCCCTGCACGTCGTAGAAGCGGAATAGCAGCCGGGAGATCGTCGACTTGCCGGCGCCCGACGGGCCGACGATCGCCACCGTCTTGCCGGCCGGCACCTCGAAGGAGACGCCTTTCAGGATCTTGCGGTTCGGGTCGTAGGAGAAATGCACGTCGCGGAACTCGACCTTGCCGGAGCCGACCTGCAACGGCTTGGCGTCGGGTTTGTCGACGATCTCCTGCGGCACGTCGAGCAGATCGAACATGTGCTCGATATCGGTCAGGCCTTGCCGGATTTCGCGGTAGATGAAGCCGATGAAATTGAGCGGCACCGAAAGCTGGATCAGCATGGCGTTGATGAAGACGAAATCGCCGACGCTCTGCGTGCCGGCCTGCACTTCGAGCGCCGACATGCACATGACGATGACGGTGCCCAGGCCGAAGATGAGGCCTTGGCCGAAATTCAGCCAGCCGAGCGAGGTCCAGGTCTTGGTCGCGGCGATCTCGTAGCGCGCCATCGAGCGGTCGAAGCGCTCGGCCTCCATGCGCTCGTTGGTGAAATATTTGACCGTCTCGAAGTTCAAGAGCGAGTCGATCGCCTTGGTGTTGGCGTCGGTGTCGCTGTCGTTCATGTCGCGGCGGATCGAGATGCGCCAGTCGCTGGCTCTGACCGTGAACCAGACATAGAGCGAGACGGTGACGGCGACCACCGCGACGTATTTCCAGCCATAGGTGAAGGCGAAGATGCCGGCGGTCAACGCGAATTCGAGGATGGTCGGCGCGGTGTTCAGCATTATGAAGCGAACGATCGTCTCGATGCCCTTGGTGCCGCGCTCTATGATGCGCGACAGGCCACCGGTGCGACGCTCGAGATGGAAGCGCAGCGACAGCTCGTGCATGTGGACGAAAGTGCGGTAGGCAAGCTGACGCACCGCATACTGGCCGACGCGGGCAAACAGCGCATCGCGCAACTGGTTGAAGCCGAGTTGCACCAGCCGCAGCACATTGTAGGCGATGACCAGCATGACCGGCGCGAGCAGGAAGGCGGGCAGCGGTGGCGGCGTCTTGGCGGCGTGGGCCAGCGCATCGGTCGCCCATTTGAAGAAATACGGACCGGCGACCAGGGTGACCTTGGCAACGACCAGCAGCAGCGTCGCCCAGGTGACCCGGGCCCTG
Organism: Mesorhizobium sp. B4-1-3; assembly: GCF_006439355.1. Lineage (GTDB taxonomy): Bacteria > Pseudomonadota > Alphaproteobacteria > Rhizobiales > Rhizobiaceae > Mesorhizobium. The sequence goes on along the minus strand of NZ_VFTG01000048.1, from coordinate 23,855 downwards.
AGATCGGCTCGCTCGGCCGGCCACATATAGGGCCAGAGATTGCGCAGCGTGGTGAGGGTGCCGGCTTCGGCGGATACGGTCTTTTCGGCCACTAGTCTTGCCTTTTGGGTGGGGGGCAGCAGGAGCTGGCGAGTCGGGTGAGCGAGGCGGAGAGGCCTGCAAGCGCGACATGATCGACGGCATAGCGCGAGCGCCGCCGATCGACCTCGAAACGGACCAGCCCCGCCTCGACCAGCACCTTCAGATGTTGTGAGACGGTCGACTGGGCAAGGTCGAGATGGTCGACCACCTCACGGCACGAGCAGCAGGAGCTGGCTGAGAGGCGCTTCAGGATCTCGATGCGCGCCGGGTGCGACAGCGCGGCCAGGCGGAGCGCCATGGCGTGGCTGTCGCTGCAGCAGATTTCGGAGGATTCGGTCATCGTCCATCGCCGATAGACGATGAACGGGAATGGGGCAAGCTAGGCGGATGGGTAGAAAGGGTAATCTCCCCCCTCGTGGGCCCCTTGTGGGGGAGATAGCCGGCAGGCCAGAGGGGGCGAAGGAACGCGACCTCTGACTATGAGTCGACCAATCCGCGGAAGTTCGCGATTTGCGAAAGGGACTGAACTGACAGGCCGGCCGGACAGCGCCCCCCTCTGCCCTGCCGAGCATCTCCCCCACAAGGGGGGAGATCAGCTGATCTTCCTACTCCGCCTTCGTCGGCGCTGTCGTCATCTGCTCGCCAATGGCCTTCATGTCGGCGTCCTCGCCTTCCTTCGACTTGGACGGCACCTTGAACACCTGGCCCGGCCAGATGCGGTCGGGATCGCGGATCTGGTCCTTGTTGGCGAGGTAGATGGTCGAATAGCGCACGCCATGGCCGTAGACCCTCCGCGAGATGCGCCAGAGCGTGTCGTTGCGGCGGATGATGACGGTGCCGTCGGCATGTTCGAGCTTCGGCGCGACCGTCTCCGCAACGTCGTCCGACGGCGTCGTCTCGGCGACCTTGGCCGGAGTGTCGGCGGGCTGGGCCGCTTCATGCGGCTTGGCTTCCGTGGCCAGGGACCCGGCGCCCCGCACTTGTGCAGGCTTGGTCTTGGCCGGCTGGGCCTCGCCGGTCTTTGTTTCATTCGGTGCGACGGCGGCGATCGACTCGCCGGGCTCGCGCTCGAACGGCACGGCGGCGCGAGCGACGACCTTGACGCCGTCATCGTCCAGCCCATCGACATGGATGGTATAATTGCCGACCGGAATGTCGCGCGTCGCTTCGATCAGGAAATGCCCGTCGGGCGAGGTCTTGGCGTCGCCGAGCAGGATGGCATCGGCATAGGCGCGCACCCTGCGGCCCGGGTCGGCCGTACCGGCGACGAAGATCTTGCTGCCGTCGATCTCGACCGCCTCGACGGCAATCTTGGGCTCCGCAGCCGCCGCAGCCGGTGCGGTCGCCTGGTCCGTGGCGGCCGGCGCCGAGGCCGTGCCGGACGCAGCCTGCGCGGTCGTAGCCGGAGCCTGGGTCGCAGGCGCCGCAGCCTGATCGGTCGCAGCCGGCGCCGCCGGCTTGGTCTCGGCCTCGGGAACCGTGATCAACTGCGAGGCCTTGCCGGGCTCCTCGACCATGGCCAGCACCTGGCCCGTCGGGCTCTGCGGCACCGAGACGACGGCGGTCTGGGCCGACGCGATGGTTGTGCCACCGACCGTCTGGCGCAGCGTGATCGTATAGTCACCCGGCTTCAGCGGGTCGTCGAGCACGATGGCGAAGGCGCCGTCGGGACCGGAATCGGTCGAGCCGAGCACGGTGCCGCCGTTCAGGATCTCGACCTTGGCGTTGGGCGCGGCGCTGCCGGCGACGACGATCGAGCCATTGCCCTCGACGCGCACGACATCGAACGTCGGCAGCGTCGGTCCCCCGGCGGCAGCAGGCACCTGAGCGGGCGTCGTTGTGGCTGGGGCCGTCGCGTTGCTGGCCGGCGCCATCTTATTGGCGGGCGCCATGGTGTTGGCCGGCGCCATCGTGTTCGCCGGAGCCATCGTATTTGCAGGGGCCATCGTGTTTGCAGGGGCCATTGTGTTGGCCGGAGCCTGGGGCACGCGCGCCTCTGTGCTGGTGCTTGAGGATCCGGCCGGTTTGGCATCGGTCTGTGGCAGCGCCGCGACCTGCGCCGGCTTCTGGTCGTTGACGTAAGGGTCGAGCGCGCCCGACCCGTAGGCGACCGCCGCGATGGCGATAACGCCGCCCGTCGCGAACAAAAACGCCTTTGAAGGATTGATAGCCATAATTCCGTATTGCCCCCTTAGCCACCTAACGCCCGGTCTAGCGTGTTTTCTCCATGCTCACAAGAAAAAGCCCGTCCGCGGACTTGACCCGGCCAACCGTCCCCATCACCAATCATCGCCATGAACACGATTCGATCCGTCTGCGTCTATTGCGGCTCGTCTCCGGGCCGCGACGAGGCCTATATCAAGGCCGGCCACACGCTTGGCCGCTCGCTTGCCAAATCCGGGTTGCGCCTGATCTATGGCGGCGGCACCAAGGGCATCATGGGCGCCGTCGCCGATGGCGCGCTCAAGGCCGGCGGCAAGGTCACCGGCATCATCCCGCGCTTCCTGATCAACAGGGAGGCGACCGAGACCGCGCTCGACAAGCTCGATGAATTGCTGATCACCGACAACATGCACGAGCGCAAGCACAGCATGTTCGAGAAATCCGACGCCTTTGTGGCGCTGCCCGGCGGCATCGGCACGGTCGAGGAGATCGTCGAGATCATGACCTGGGCGCAACTCGGCCATCACCGCAAGCCGATCGTGTTCGCCAACATCAAAGGTTTCTGGGACCCGATGCTGGCACTGATCGAGCATATGTCCGAGGAAGGCTTCATCCACACCGCGCATAGGGTCAAGCCGCTGGTGGTCGACGACCCGGAAGCCATTGTCGCCGCGATCATGGTGGCGGGCTCCTCGGTCGACGCACCGACGGAAGGAATGCAGTCGGTGATCGACAAGATGTAGACATTAGGCAGTAGCCAATAGGAAGACAGCCCTACTGCCTACTGCCTACTGCCTACTGCCTACTGCCGCCCTCCTCCTCAAATCCCCAACCACCGCCCGCCGATCATTCCTGCGCCATGCCAGATGGATCGATATGCTGCGCCTGAACCAGGGCAGATCGCGGACGATCACGCCGGGCGGTGTCGCGCTTCTAAGGCTTTCCTGGACAGTGGCGAGGCCGAGGCCGGCGCGACCAGGCCGAGCGAGGTCAACGGGTCGTTCGTCTCGTAGGCGATGTCGGGCATGAAGCCGGATTCGACGCAGGCCGCCAGGAACTGCGCGCGGTTGGTGTCGCCGGGCTGGCGCACGACGGTGATCCAGACGCGGCCGTCGAGCTGGCCGGGGCCGATGTCGGCGACATCGGCCAGCGGATCGCCTTCCGGCATCGCGAGCACCAGCGGCTCGCGCCGCACCAGCATGCTTTCAAGATCGGGATCGCCCTCCGGCGCGGGCGAATAGACGAAGCCGAGATCGAGCACGCGCTCTTTCAAATCCTCGAACTGCGCCGCCGTCCGCCGGCTACGCAACTGCAGATGAAAATCCGGCCGCGCGCGGCGGAAACCCCTCAGCATCGCGGCGACAAGCCCGGAATGCACAGCGCCTTCGACATAGCCGATGGCGAGGCTGCCGGCGGCGCCGCTGGCGAGGCCGCGGCCGAGCTCTTCCAACCGCGCCGCATTGGCAAGCAGCGCTCGCGCTTCGGCAAGAAAGGCCCTGCCCTCGGCGTTGAGGTGGACGCGCTGCTTCGCGCGCTCGAACAAGGCGACGCCGAGTTGCTCCTCCAGTTGGATGATCTGGCGGCTCAGCGGCGATTGCGAAATGTGCAACTGCTCGGCGGCGCGGCCGACATGGCCGGCCTCGGCCACGGCGACGAAATATCTGATCTGGCGCAGGTCGAGCATCTTCGCTCAAATCTCAGTCCTTCAAGGTCTGAACCTTAGCCTACTCAGTCTTGGACAATCTGACCAGCCGGCGCGATATCTCCCGGCATCAACCGGCCACAAGGAGACCGCCATGCAGTTCTTTGCCCTGCTCACCCGCAACACCCAGAGGTTCAACGACGCCGATTTCGCGCCGCTGCTCCCGCCAGAGTCCGAACAGCGCAAGACGCTCTACGTGCAAGGTGCGGTGCGCCAGATCTGGAACCGCGGCGACGTTCCCGGCACCGGCATCATGTTCGAGGCGGCCGACGACGCCGAAGTGCGCGCCCACCTCGCCACGCTGCCGCTGATCGAAGCCGGCATGATGGATATCGCGGCGATCGTGCCGCTCAACCCTTACCCGGGGTTCGGGCCAAAGCACTGAACAAGCCTCAAGCGAGGCTGTCGCCCCGCCCGGCAGCCTCATCACCTCGGGGCCGTAATCGCGGCCCCGCTCCTCTTGCCGAAGAAGAAGCCGTCGCTATTGTCGATGGCAATCCGAAGCAGGGGCGGAATATCCATGAAACTTGGCTTTGTCGGCACGGGCACGCTGAGCTCGGCCATCGTCACCGGGCTGAAATCGCTGCCGGGCGAGACGACGCCAGTGGTGGTCTCGCCGCGCAACGAGGCGATCGCCGCGGCGCTTGCCCAGCGCTTTGCGGATGTGCGCATCGCCGCCGACAACCAGGCCGTGCTCGACCAGTGCGACACGGTGATGCTGGCGGTGCGGCCGCAGATCGCGCGCGAGGTGCTGAAGGAGCTGCGGTTCCGCAAGGACCATCACGTCGTCAGCCTGATCGCGACGATCTCGCGCGAGGAGATCGCCGGCCTCGTGGCGCCGGCGACGCATGTCGGCAAGGCGCTGCCGATGCCGATGATCGCCCGCCTGCAGGGCGCGACGCTCATCTGTCCGCCGGACCCGGTCGTGGCGGCGTTCTTCGGCAGACTGGGCGGGGCGATCGAGGTCGAGGACCAGAGCGAGTTCGACGCGCTCAGCGTCGTCACCGCGACCTATGCCAGCTATTTCAAATATCTCGACACGATCCACGCCTGGACGCGCGGCCAGGGCGTTCCGGGCGACAAGGCCCGCGACTACATCACCAGCATCTTCAAGGCGCTGGCCAATGCTCCGGACACGGCGCCGGACGAAGATTTCATGCATCTTGCGCAGGACTATGCGACGCGCGGCGGCATCAACGAGCAGGTGTTGCGCGAGCTGACCGAGCGCGGAACCTTCGACGCCTTCGCGGAGAGTCTTGAGCGCGTGCACCGGCGCATTACCGGCGAATGATCGGGATCACTCCGCCGGAGCGAGCCGCGGTGACGGCCTGCGGACGCTGAGCCGGTCGAGATAGAGATAGACGACCGGCGTGGTGTAGAGCGTCAGCAATTGCGAGACGATGAGGCCGCCGACGATCGCCGCGCCGAGCGGCTGGCGCGGTTCCGCGCCCGTGCCGGTTTCGAGCGCTAGCGGCAGCGCGCCGAGAGTCGTCATCATGATCGGCCGCAAGATCGTGCCCGGAGCATAGGCGCGTGAATTTAGGCGCGCAATTCCGGCACACATTAAATTCTGTAAGAAATTTAGTGGGTTAGGCGTCAAAAATCGACGAAATAACAAGGAAAAAAGCATATGGTTTCCCAGCGATTTTTGCCTGTCGACTATCGGTGAAGGAGGGTGCTTGGGTACCAGCGATAGGCCTACGCTTCCTGCTTGCGCCGCTTAGGCAAGGCCTCGATCTCTTCTGCGGACAAGTCCCTCACCTCGTTCCAAAAACGCGATTTCGCCGAATTGAGCAGCCCATCCGGGTCTAGCCGCTTCTTCCAGGCCAGATGCTTGAAATCGGGCTTCATGCTGCCGCCCTCGACACAGGGCACATGCGGGCTCGAGGTGCCCAGGCCATGCGCCTCGTAGACGGCAGTGATTTCCGCCAGGCGCAAGTCGGTGGTGTAGCGCACGATCGGCAGGTCGAAGGCCACCAGCCTGTCGTTGAGCAACGCGAATTCGTGATGCATCAGCACTTCGTCGCCGAAGGCCTTTTGCAGCGGCTCGATCAGGCCGCTGTCGAGCGGCGCAGGGAACGTGACCTGCAGATTGGTCACCGTGCGGTCCTGCTTCAGCACCTGCAGCGTGGTGTGGTTATAGGAAAATTCGGACAACGCCGGCAGGCCGGAAGCCGCGATGCCTTCACCGTCGAGATCGATGTCGACCGTGCCGCCATGCTTGCGCAGCACATCGCGAACCGCTGCTGCATCCGCCTCGGCCACGATGACGATGGCGAGGTTGCGCCGGCGCTTTGCGAGGTCCCCGAGCTTGGCGATCGAGGCGGCGATGCGGCCGTCCACCGAGGTCAGAAGCTTGAGGTTCAGCGCACGCGCGTTGCCGAGCGCGATGCCGGCTTCGAAAGCCTGCCGATAAGTGTCGAAGGAAGCGATGATGTTGCGCCAGCGCGGCGATGCGACGGTGCCCAGCGTCACTTCGGTGATGACACCGTTCAGCCCCCAGGCATGATGGATGGCGAGGATTTCGGGGCCGGTGAAGACGTGGTGTTTCGGCTCCTTCTCCATCGACAGCGCCGCGATCGCCTGGATGTTCCTGCCATCGCGAAGCATGCCGTGGCGGATCGAGCCGATGCCGCCCGAGCCGCCGGCGATGAAGCCGCCTATGGTGGCGATCGCTTCGGTCGAGGGTACAATCGGCAGCTCGCGGCCATGGCGCGCGAGCGCTGCGTTGATGTCGCCGATGCGGGCGCCGGCTTCGGCGCGCACGGCGTCGGGGCCGATCTCCAGCACGCGCGAGATGCCGGTCATGTCGACGATCAACCCGCCATCCATCGGCACGGCCTGGCCGTAATTGCCGGTGCCGCCGCCGCGAATGACGACCGGCACCCGCCACTCGGCCGCGACCGCCAGGCAGCGCGCCAGTTCATCCACCGTGGCAGGTGCTGCGACGAGATCCCCGAAGCAGGACGACAGGTCGCGGCTGAGGATCGGGCTGTACCAGAAGAAATCGCGCGAGCGCTTCTTCACGATCGACGGCGTGTCGAAGGTCTCGATGCCGTCGATCGCCCTGGCGAACGCCTGCCAGTCGATGTCGTTTTTCCCGGAGATGGACATGGATCATCTCGCCTAACGTTGCTTCGCAGCGAAACGAACACATGCCGATGAGCGTCCGCGAAGATCACGCTTGGTCTGGAAGGTCCGGCTTTCGTCGAGCATCTCGCTTCTCCGCTGGCCGCGCTGCGACCTGTCGAATTGCGGCTCGTTTCCTTGAAAGCCCTGTGCCATGGGGTAGCATGACTGTCGTTCAGGCCAGGACATCTGTCAACCGCCTGCCGGCGCTTGACAAAGCCGAGCGCCTGTTGGACGTTTCTTTTCACCATGGCACCGGGTTCGAGCCGCTTTCTCCGACCGGCAAAGCGTCGGAACGAAACGGACCCGCGATGCCAGCAAATCCAGAAATCCTTACCGACAGTGAGCAAGGCCAGCGCCTCGTAGCGCGTCCGCGCGTGTTGACGGATTCTGTTGCGGCATGCCGGTTCCCAAGCATCGCAAGGATCATGAGATGAGTGAGACCATCCCCGCCATCAACATCGCGCCGCTGTTCGGCCCCCCCTCGCCTGCCCGCGAGGAGGCCGACCGCCAGATCTTCACTGCTGCCTCCGGCATCGGTTTCATGACCGCGCGCGGTTTTCCGGGCGCGGAGCTTCTGACGCGCGAGCGGCGCGGCGAGCTCCTGAGGATTTTCGAGTTGCGCGATGCGGAGAAAGAGAAGCTGCTGCGCTGGAATTTCGACCCGTCGAAATCGAACTATTATCGCGGCTGGTTCCCGCTGCAGCCGGCCGCAGTGTCCTACAAGGAAGGCATCGACATGGGGCCCGACATCGCCCATGCCGATGCCGAGTTCGCAGCCGACGATCCGCTGCTCGAACGCACGCCGCTGCCGGCCGAAAGCGATGTTCCGGGATGGAAAGCGGCGGCGGCGCATTACTATCGCTCGATGGAAAAGGTCGGCGCGGCGCTGATGGCCTCGATCGCGCGCAGCCTCGGGCTCGCGGACGACATTTTCGACGGCTATTTCCAGGGCGGCATCTCGACGCTCAGGTTGATCCGCTATCCGCTGCGCAGCGAGGACGGCGCGGTCGACCTGTCGAAGCCCGAATATTCGGTCATGCACAAGGGCGAGCGCCGGCTGATCATCGGCCGCGAGCATGCCGATTCCGGCTTCGTGACGCTGTTGGCGCAGGACGGCGTCGAAGGGCTGCAGGCCAGGAACCATGCCGGCGAGTGGATCGACGTGCCGCCCGCCGACGGCACGCTGGCGGTGAATTTCGGGCAGCTGCTGGAACGCTGGACGGGCGGCGTGGTGCAGGCGACGCGCCACCGCGTGATCGCGCCGAAGACGGCGCGCTACTCCATCCCGTTCTTCTACGAGCCGCGTGTCGACGCCGAGATCGCGCCGCTGCCGATCAAGGGCGCCAGCGACTTCGCGCCCTTTCTCTATGGCGACTATCTCTGGGAGTCGGCGACCAACTTCGTCGAGATGGCCGGCGTCAAGAACCTGCGAAAGCCGAGACGGCCGGCGGCCGCCTGAGCGTCATCAACCAACAGGGGGGAACGACCAATGAGCACCGAGACGCGCAAGCTGCCTTCCATCCTTGGCGGATGGGAGGCCGCGGCGAGACAAGGCAGGATCGATCGACGCGAATTCCTGGCCGTGGCCACCGCGCTCGGCGCCTCCACTGCGGCGGCCTACGCCATGGCGGGCCTCGCCGCGCCGGCCGAGGCGCGGGCCGACGAGCCGAAGCGCGGCGGCGTGCTGAAGGTGGCGATGCTGGTGCCGGGACTGAAGGATCCGCGCACCTTCGATTCCTCCGACCTCGGCAATATCGGCCGGCAGTTCCTCGAGCCGCTGGTGCGCTACACCGAAACCTTCACCTTCAAGCCGATGCTTGCCGAGCACTGGGAGGTCAATGACGACGCCACACGTTACACGCTCCATCTGCGCAAGGACGCAACCTGGAGCAATGGCGATGCCTTCAGCGCCGACGACGTGATCTTCAACTTCACCCGCTGGTGCGATACCGCGGCCGCCGGCAATTCCATGGCGCGGCGTTTTGCCGGCCTGACCGAGGGCGACAGCGGCAAGCTGCGCGCCGGCGCGATCGAGAAGGTCGACGACCATACTGTCGTGCTCAACCTTTCGGCGCCGGACGTAACGGTGATCCCCAACCTCGCAGACTATCCGGCGCTGCTCGTGCACCGCGATTTCGACGCCAATGGCGGGGATCTCGCCAAGCATCCGGTCGGCACCGGCGCCTTTGAGCTGGTGTCGCTCGATGTCGGCCAGCGCGCGGTGTTCAAGCGCCGATCGAACGGCAAGTGGTGGGGCGGCGAGGCGTTGCTCGACGGCATCGAGATCATCGACTACGGCGTCGATCCGAACGCGCTGGTCAGCGCTTTCGAGGCTGGCGAAGTCCACACCAATCTCGACAGCAATGGCGACTTCATTGCGGTGTTCGACGGCATGGGCCTGACCAAGAGCGAGATCCTGTCGGCCTCGACCGTGGTTGCCCGCGCCAATGCGGCAACCGCGCCCTACACCGACGAGCGCGTGCGACGCGCGCTGCAACTCGCGGTCGACAATTCGGTGGTGCTGAAGCTCGGCCTCGCCGGCGCCGGCGAGGTGGCGGAGAACCATCATGTCTGCCGCATCCATCCCGAATATGCCGAACTGCCGCCGATCAAGCGTGATCTCGACGAAGCCAGACGCCTGATGAGCGAGGCCGGCCAGATGGGCTACGAGCACGAGCTGTTCTCGATCGACGATGACTACCGCAAGAACACCGCCGACGCGATCGCCTCGCAGCTGCGCGAGGCGGGCTTCAAGGTGAAGCGCACCGTGCTGCCGGCCTCGACCTATTGGAACGGCTGGGCGAAGTTCCCCTATTCGACCACCAATTGGGCGATGCGGCCGCTGGGCGTCCAGGTGCTGGCGCTCGCCTACCGCTCGGGCGAGGCGTGGAACGAGAGCGGCTTCGCCTCGACGGAATTCGACGCCAAGCTCGACGAGGCGCTGAAGACCGCAGATGTCGAGAAGCGCAAGGCGGTGATGAAGGATGTCGAGACGATCCTGCAGCGCTCCGGCGTGATCATCCAGCCCTACTGGATGAAGCTCTACTGCCACTCGGCCAAGCAGGTGATGAACCGCCATGCCCATCCGACCTATGAGCTGGATTTCACCGAGGTGTGGTTGGCTGCCTAGACAGCCTTGGTCAGGCGGCGCCGGTCCTCGCCGAGCAGTGTAGCGCCGGGCGGAAACAGCCCGCCGAGAATCTCGCGGCCGAAACCGTTGGTTATCTCATCCGTCACCGACGAGGTCTGGTGCCGCCACTTGTCCGGCCCATTTTGGTTTGCCAACAACCGGTCGGTGTTCCCTCACCAAGCCGAGCCTGTCCATCATCATCCGATTTGTCAGATGAATTTGGCTGAGGCGCAGTGATGGCGGGATCACGAGCGTGTTGGCGGACTCCGCCTCAAACCGGCAGGCTCGTCTCCCCCACCGACAGATGCTGCTCGATGGGCGGATCGATCTTGGTGTCCTTGACGAGACCGGCCAGCACCCTGTCCACCGACAGCCTGCCGGAACCGGCGAGCGCCAGGATGAACATGCCGCCGGCGATCGCCAGGTCCTTTTCGAAATGTAGCAATTCGTTCTGGCTGGCGAAATTGGTGTGGAAGAGGCTTGCCGTCATCAGGCAGAACAAGCCGAGCCCGATCGCGCCCAGCCGGGCCAGGATGCCGAGAGCCACCGAAAGGCCGGCGCCAAGCTGCAGCGCGATGGTGGCCAAAAGCAGCGGCGTGCCGACGCCGAGCGCCGCCATCGCCTTCTCGGCGCCCTCGAAATGCGTCGCCAGCTGCAGACCCTCATGCACGAAGATCAGCGATAAAAGCAGGCGGCCGGCAAGCAGGACCACGTCCTTGGCATGAAGCTTTTCGGCTAGTTCGGTCGTTGTCATCGTCGGCTCCAATCCTTGAAAACAGGGCCGCCACGCGCCCCCATGGACGCGCGCTGCGCGCTTAAGGTGCAAAGGTCGGAGCCGGCGCGAGGGAGAGGAACGCCGGCTCCGGTTTTCGGGCGCTACCGCCGTGGCGCCCAAAAGTCGGTACTCGTGGGGGCAAGGTCAGCGCCATGCCCCTCTCCGGCCGCTTCGCGGCCACCCTCTCCCCACGTTGTGGGGAGAGAAAACAGACGCCTCACTTCGTCACCTTCGTATCGATCGCCTGCTTGAGGTCGGAAAGCTCCTCGCAGCCCGACGGGCAGAGTTTTTGCAGCGAGGCGAGTTGCTCGTTCGCCTTGGCCATGTCGCCGGTCTCGACATAGAGCTCGCCCAGATATTCATGCGCCGCCTTGTGGTCTGGCTGAAGCTCCAGCGCCTTGGTGTAGTAGGTGAGTGAAGTCTGGTAGTCGCCGGTCTTGCGCAGCGTGAAGCCGAGCAAATTGTAGACATCGGCCTGCTGGGTGTCCTGCGCGAGGTCGCGCAGGTCGGCCAGCGCGCCCTTGTAGTCCTTGGCCTCGATCTTGGCCTTCACGGCCGTCAGGTCCGGCGCGTCGGCGCCTTCGATGTCATCCACCGCATAGGCCGGAACGGCGATGGCGATCGGGGCCGCGGTCAGGGCCGCAATGGCGCCGAGCACCGCGAAAAGTGCGTGTTTCATGGATGTTGTCGCTTTCTGCTCAGTATCCGAGTGAGATCAGATCTGGGTTGGGGTGAAGGCGTAGGCGTTGCCGTCCTTGACGAAGCTGCCTGTGCCGGGGAACGGGAAGTGCGAGCCGCAGATGCGGACATTGTCGGCGATCACCTGGTCGATAATCCGGTGGCGCGTGGTGATCGCCATCGGCCCGTCCTGGTCGTAGCTGCCCTGCCATTCGGGATGCGGGGCAAGCAGCGCCGGGACGTACATGGTGTCGGCCGAGACGAGGAACTGCTCGGAGCCGGCGTCGACATGGTAGACGGAATGTCCAGGCGTGTGGCCGGGCGCCGCCATGAGGCGGATGCCGGGCGCGACCTCCGCGCCGTCGTCGACCAGCTTCCAGTTCTTCCATTTCGGGAAGTTCTCGGCGATGCGCTTGCCCGCCGGCTTGCGGCCCTCGGGCAGCTTGGCTAGGCGGCTCGGGTCCGTCCACCAATTGTACTCGGTGGCGTTGACGATCAGCTCGGCATTCGGGAACACCGGATTGCTGGTGCCCTTCTCCATCAGGCCCCAGACATGATCCGGATGGAAATGCGAAATCATGATTGTGTCGATTGCCTTGTAGTCGATGCCGGCAGCCTTCATGTTGGCCGGCAGGTGCGTGGCGTTGGCCTGCCACTGGCCGACGCCGGAACCGGCATCCATCATGATGGTGCGGCCGTTCATCTGAAGCACCACGACGGTCAACGGGATCGGCATGAACTCGGTGGTCAGCCCTGCCTTGGCGAGCGCTGCCTTGGTGTCGTCGACCGACACGTCCTTGATGAAGGCCGGGTCGTGGGGCTTGCGCCAAATGCCGTCATAGACGGCGGTAACCTCGAGCGAGCCGACCTTGTATTTATGGAAGCCGATAAGCGGCTCGACCGGGGTTTCGGCGTAGGCCGCGGGCGCGAATTCCAGCTTGCCGGCAATGCCGAAGGCGGCAGCGGCGGCGGCGGATCCGAGCACCATGCGGCGTGTCATGTTGAACATCAGAAATCTCCTCTTCATGGCTATGAGTGGCTGCAGTTCAGGCGATGCGAGAGAAAATGGCGGAGGGCCCGGTGCTGCCCTCCGCCGGCTGCGGAAACCGGAGCCGGCCGATCCGACTGAAGACCGGCCGGCGCCGAGAAGATCAGCGTCTCTGGCTCGGTTACGGCGAGGGCGTGCCTTCCCTGCCGGAATCCAGGCCTTCGACTGCTGAACTCCTTGGGCGAGGACCTTCGGTCCCGCCGGCTCAGCGACCCCAGATGCCTTGGCCGGGCTCATCCGCAGCGATCTTGGCCGCCGGCTTCACGTCGTGGCGGTCCATGTCCAGCTTCATGATGGAAGCAGTGGCGGTAGTGTCGACGGTCGCGGCCTGCTGGCCGCCATTCGTCCACGGGAAGTGGTCGCTGCCGGCAAAGGCGCTGCCGGTGGCAACGAGGATGACGACTGCGGTGAGGGCGATCTTGTTCATGTGCATGGTCCTTCCGGGTTGGTTGATGCGTGCCTTGGGAGGATGGCCTCGCTACAGCCAAGACCCGGAAGGCCCGGGCTTTATTCCCAGGATGCGAAGAAATTTTCGGAGGCAACGAAGATCGCGATTTTTGCTGGATGAACGGCCCAGTCAGCCGGCATTAATCATGGCTCGATTTTGTCGTTTCAAGCAAGCATTCAGGGCGCAAAATGGCGCAACTTGGGACGGGCATGGAAGTTCTAATTTAAGCACTTTCCTTTAACTCCGAGCGACGGAGCGTCGTCCAGCAAAGCTATTCGGGTTGAATTGACCGCGACAACTTTCAACATCGGCCGTGTCAGGCAGGCCGTCTTCTCTTCCGCCAACGTGCCGGCGGCGATTGCTTTCGTCGTGCTCTTGATCTGCGCGATGTTCGTCGACCAGCAGAACAAAAGGGTTTCCGATCAACTCGCGCGCGCCGACGTCCTCTACAAGGTCAATGTCATCCGCGCCAAGCTGGAAGGAAACATCAACGGCAATCTCCAGCTGGTTCAGGGCCTCGTCTCAGCCATCGTCACCGAGCCTTATATGGGCCAGCAGAGATTTGCCTCCCTGGCTGCCAATCTCTTCAAGCAGAAATCGCAGTTGCGCAATGTTGGCGGCGCGCCCGATCTCGTCCTTTCGCTGATGTATCCGATGGAGGGCAACGAGAAGGCGATCGGGCTCGACTACCGCGAGAACGAGTCGCAACGCATGGCGGCGCTTAGGGCGCGCGACCAGCGCATATCGGTGCTTGCCGGTCCCGTCGACCTCAGGCAGGGCGGGCGCGCTTTCATCGGTCGGATCCCTGTTTTCGTGCCGACAGCAGGCGGCGGCGATCGCTTCTGGGGCCTTGTCTCGGCGGCAATCGATATCGACCGGCTCTACGCCGCAAGCGGCCTCACCGACCCCGATCTCGACATAGATGTGGCGCTTATCGGAAAGGATGCGCTTGGCGGTGGCGGTCAGCGCTTCTTCGGTGGCGCCGACATCGTCAAGAACAATCCGGTGACGGCGGAAGTGCAACTGCCATTCGGTTCGTGGCAAATATCGGCAATCCCCAAGGGCGGTTGGCCGACCGTGCCGAAGAACGAGCGGGTCTTGCAGGCGCTCATGGGGCTCGCCGCTGCGCTGGTAGTGCTGCCCATCCTGCTGGCTGGACGGCTGTTCGGTGAAAGGCAGAAAAACTATGCCCAATTGAGACGCCTGTCCGGGAGGCTGGAGCTGGCGCTGGAGGCTTCGGGCATCGGCGTGTGGGAGCAAGACCTCGTCACCGACGAACTGCTGTGGGACGATCGCGTCAATGAGATCTACAGCAAGCCTGCCGACGGAAAGCCGCGCGGCTATGACGACTGGGCACAGGCGCTCCACCCCGAGGATGTCGCGCGGGCTCAGCGCGAGTTCGACGTTGCCGTGGCTGCAAAAGGTCCCTACTCCTCCCAGTATCGACTGCTTCGCCCAGACGGCACCGTCCGCCATGTGCGCGCGCGTGCAAGCTACTTCCAAGACAGCGACGGCACGCCGAAGATGATCGGCGCCGAATGGGACGTGACCAGCGACGTTCTGCTCAACGAGAATCTGGTGCGTGAACGACAATTGTCGGAATCGAAGAATGCCGAACTCGAGACCGCCAAGGCGCGCATCGAGCATGTTGCGCTGCACGATTCGCTTACCGGCCTGCCCAATCGCCGTTACCTCGACGAGATGCTGGCCAATTCGCCCGAGGATCGCACTGCGTTGCTGCATCTCGACCTCGACCGCTTCAAGCACATCAACGACACGCTCGGACATGCGGCAGGCGACGCCATGCTCATGCATGCCTCGAAGGTCATCAAAGCCAACGTCCGAGCAGACGACTTCGTGGCGCGCATCGGCGGGGACGAGTTCGTTGTGGTGTGCCAGGGGCGCGGTGACAATGATCTCGCCGCGCTAGCGGACCGTATCATCGAGGAAATGCGCCAGCCCGTCGATTATAAAGGCCACCAATGCCGGTTCGGGGTTAGCATCGGGATTGCGGCTCTCGGCGGCGTCGATGCGAAGCAGTTGCTGGTCAACGCCGATCTCGCCCTCTATCGAGCCAAGAGCCGCGGTCGCAACCGTTATGAGTTCTTCAATGAGGAACTGCAGAGCGAGATCGTCAGGACCAAGCAGACGGCGGACGAGATCCTCGGCGGGCTGGAGCGCAACGAATTCATCGCCTACTACCAACCACAGTTCGATGCCAAGACCCTCGAGATCGTCGGCGTCGAGGCACTGTCGCGCTGGCGCCACCCACGGCGCGGCATCCTCGCCCCCGACATCTTCCTCAAGGTGGCGGAAGAATTGAATGTGGTCTCGCTGATCGACCGCACGATCCTCGAGCAAACGCTCGAGAATTTCCGGCGCTGGTCGCTCGATGGCCTCAACATCCCGCGTTTTTCCGTCAACGTCTCAGCACGAAGGCTGGAGGACAAAGACCTGATCAACGGCCTGCGCAAGCTGGCGATCAAGGAGGGAACCGTCTCCTTCGAGCTCGTCGAGTCTATTTTCCTGGACGAGAACGACGAGCTTGTCGCTTGGAACATCGAGCACATCAAGGAACTCGGGATCGACATCGAGATCGACGATTTCGGCACCGGCCATGCATCCGTCGTCAGCCTGCTCAAACTGCAACCGCGCCGTCTCAAGATTGACCGGCAGCTCGTCACGCCGATAACCGGCTCGGCGGCGCAGCGGCGGCTGGTGTCGTCAATCATCGAGATCGGCAAATCGCTCGGCATCGGGGTCGTGGCTGAAGGCGTCGAGACGATGGAACATGCGCGCATCCTGAAAGAGCTTGGCTGCGATATCCTGCAAGGCTACGCATTTGGCCGCCCGATGGACGCAAAATCCTTCAGGACCTTTGCGATGTCGCGCGAATGGCTGGCCACGGCATAGCCGGTCGAAAGGAGCTGCGTTTGACCGCACCGCCGCCGGCCGCGCAAGCCGTTCAGCAAGCCAGCAAATGACAGGACAGCTCTGTCGGAGCGAGAGCTTTAAACATAGTCACCGAACTGTCACACCAGGCGGCACGCGCCATGGTAGGTTCGCAGTGGCCGCCCCCCGCGACCCCGACCGCATCAAGACCCGGCGAAGCCGCCATGAACATCGCCCTCCCCGCCGAAGGCACCGATCTCTCGCCCTATTTGCCGGACGAGCATGGGCTGTTCTTCACCTATCATTTCAAGGCCGACGGTTCCCGCACCACGGATCCCGCCGAGGCGCATTGGAGCTGGCGCAGCTACCAGATCACCGACATGCGCGCCCGCCAGGAGATCGGCGCCGACCAGGCCCTGCCGGCGCCGGTGCGCGACGCCTTCCTGTCGCCCAGCCATGGCTGCCAGATCGATTTCGAGGACGACTTCCTCTATGGCGACCTGCCCGACCTCAGGCACGATTTCGCCGAGGCGCGCGGGCTTACCCATTTCCGCTTCGCCTTCAACGACCGGATGCTGGTCGGCGCCCGCAAGCAGCCGCTGGAATCGGTTGACAAGATCCGCAAGCTGGTGGAGAGCGGCACGCGAAAATTCCGCACGCCGGCCGAGCTGATCGAAGCGGTGATGGACCAGTCGCTCGACGGCATGGCGGCCGAGCTCGACAAGATGGGCGACACGCTCGACGGCATCGAGGACCGCATCGTTTGCGATGCATGGCACAATGAGCGCCAGGCGCTGGTCGACGCGCGCCGGCAGCTGGTGCTGATCCACCGGCAAATGGCGACACTCACCGGCCTGTTCCGCCACCTAGACCATTCGCATCGCAACGAACTGCCCGATCCTATCAACGACATGGCGACTCGGCTTTCGCACCGGGCGCACACGCTGCATCACGACGGCGAGCAGTTGCAAGCGCGCACGCGCCTGTTGCAGGACGAGCTGATGGCCAAGCTGACCGAACAGTCGAACCAGTTGCTCTATATCCTCTCCGTCATGACGGCGGTGCTGTTGCCGATGACCATCATCTCCGGCCTGTTCGGCATGAATGTCGGCGGATTGCCGCTGGTCGGCACGCCGTTCGGATTCTGGGTGGTGACGGCGATCTCGGTCGTCATCGCCGGCATCATCTATATGGTCGTGCGACGACTGGGGCGCGTGTAGCGCGTCAGGCGGTTGCCCGCAAATCTTCGACGATCGCGCCGGCGGCCTGGACTTCGGCTTCGTGGCCGGGTTCGCGCCACGTCTCGGCAAGTCCGGCCGCGTACCATTCGCGCATGGCCGACAGATCGAGCAGCCGCCGCGGATAGTTAGCCGCTTCGCCTTCGAAAGTCAGGCCATAGGACTGCGCCCTGAATGCGATGGGGGCGAAGAAGGCATCGACGGCACCAAAACGGTCGCCGGCCAGGAACGGCCCGCCGAAACGCGCAAGGCCGTCGTTCCACAAGTCTCCCATGCGGAAGATGTCGTGCTTCAGCGCGCCGGACATCGGCAATGGCTCGACGCGGACGCCGCAGCACATCGGGCAGTCATCGCGCATCGCGGTGAAGCTCGAATGCATCTCGGCGGCGGCCGAGCGCGCCCAGGCGCGCGCCTTGGCCCCCGCCGGCCAGACGCCCTGGTGGCGTTCGGCCAGGTATTCCACGATCGAGAGCGAATCCCAGACCGCCCAGCCGTCGTCGACAAGGCAGGGCACCCGGCCGTTAGGCGAGAATTGTCGGTAGAGGTCGAAACTCGATCCGCTCGGGAACGGCGTCAGCCGCTCCTCGAAGGGAATGTCGAGGACGCGCATCAGCAGCCATGGCCGCAGCGACCAGGACGAATAGTTCTTGTTGCCGATATGCAGAACGTACATCAGAGCCCCTTGTCCGGTCACCGCAATTTCAGACGGAAAACCGTTGCGCACTTGCCTATCTTGTTGCGGGCTCCGGCTGACGGACCTCGCGGCCCCTGAACATCGACCAGCTATACATCGCCAGCGCCGTCCAGATCAGCGCGAAGGCGATGGCCTGCGTGGTGCCGAACGGTTCGTCGAAGATCAACACGGCGATCAGGAACACCATGGTCGGCGCGATATATTGCATGATGCCGATGGTGGACAGGCGCAGCAGCCTGGCGCCGAAGGCAAAGAGCAGCAGTGGTACTGCGGTGACGGGACCGCAGCCGATCAGCAATGCGGTGTCGGCCCCGGTGCTGGAGATAAAGTGATCCTGGCCCGTGGCGATCAGGTAGACGATGTAGCCGAGCGCCGGCACCGAGAGCAAAAGCACCTCGAGCAGAAAACCTTGGCTCGGGCCGATCGGCAGCGTCTTGCGGAAGAAGCCGTAGGCGGCAAAGGAGAAGGCGAGCGCCAGCGACACCCACGGCAATTTGCCGGCCTCGACTGTGAGCACCGTCACCGCGACCGTGGCGAGCGCCACCGCGGCGATCTGCAGCCTGTCGAGCCGCTCGCCGAGCAGCACGGCGCCGACGACGACGCTGACCAGCGGGTTGATATAGTAGCCAAGCGCGGTCTCGACGGTGCGGTCGACCGCGATCGCCCAGACATAGATGCCCCAGTTGATCGAGATCAGCACTGCCGTCAGCGCTGCCATCGCAAGGCTGTTCGGCGAGCGGATCGCCGCCTTGAAGTCGGCGGTGCGGCCGGCCCAGATGAGCACCGCCGCCGCGATTGGCACCGACCACACGACGCGGTTGGCAATCACTTCGGCAAGCGGCAGATGCGCCACCGCCTTCATGTAGAAGGGTAAGAGCCCCCAAAGGAAATAGGCGCCAAGCGCCAGGAGGAACCCGCGGCGAGCCTTGGCATCCTGATCGAGATCGGCTGTAGCAGTGACCATGGCCTAACGCTATGGCCCAGCGGAGCGCCCAAGACCATCACAAAATTATGATGGATCAACGGAGTTTTGGTGATGGTTCAAGCGGGCTGCGCAAGTCCTCGCCCCACAAAGTGGGGCGAGGAAAGGAGCCCTACTCCGCCGCCACCAGTCCCGCCATCTCACGGTTCTTCATCAGCTTGTAGACGATCGAATCCATCAGCGCCTGGAAGGAGGCATCAATGATGTTTTCCGACACGCCGACCGTCCACCAGCGGGCGCCGGTGGAATCGTGCGATTCGACCAGGACGCGGGTGATGGCCTCGGTGCCGCCATTGAGGATACGCACCTTGAAGTCGGCCAGTTCGAGGTCGACGATCTCGCTCTGGTACTTGCCGAGGTCCTTGCGCAGCGCGATGTCGAGCGCGTTGACCGGGCCGTGCCCCTCGGCCACCGACATCTTCTCCTCGCTGTCGACCTCGACCTTCACGATCGCCTCGGAGACGGTCTTCAGGTTGCCGTTGGCGTCGAAGCGGCGCTCGACCATGCAGCGGAAGGAGGTGACGTTGAAGAACTCCGGCAGGCCGTGCAGCATTTTTCGGGCAAGCAGCTCGAACGAGGCGTCGGCGCCTTCATAGGCATAGCCCTCGGCCTCGCGCCCCTTGACGACGGCGATCAGCGCATCGAGTCGGTGATCGTCCTTGGGCACGTCGATGCCGCGCCGCTTCAGCTCGGCGAGGAAATTGGCCTTGCCGCCCTGGTCGGAGACCATGACGCGGCGGCGGTTGCCGACGGCTTCCGGCGGCACATGCTCATAGGTCGCCGGCTCCTTGGCCAGAGCCGAGGCATGAATACCGGCCTTGGTGGCGAAGGCGGAGGAGCCGACATAGGGGGCCTGCGCCTCCGGCGCGCGGTTGAGCAGTTCGTCGAAGGCGCGGGAAAGCCTGGATATCCCCGTCAGATCCTCGGCAGAAATGCCGGTTTCGAAGCGATCGGCGAAGACCGGCTTCAGCGCTAGCGTCGGGATGATGGTGATGAGGTTGGCGTTGCCGCAGCGCTCGCCGATGCCGTTCAGCGTACCCTGGATCTGGCGCACGCCGGCCTCGACCGCGGCAAGGGAATTCGCCACCGCCTGTCCAGTGTCGTCATGCGCGTGGATGCCAAGATGGTCACCGGGAATGCCGCCGGCGATCACCTTCTCGATGATGGCGCGCACTTCCGAGGGCTGCGTGCCGCCATTGGTGTCGCACAGCACCACCCAGCGCGCGCCGGCATCGTAAGCGGTCTTGGCGCAGGCCAGCGCGTAGTCGGGATTGGCCTTGAAGCCGTCGAAGAAATGCTCGCAGTCGACCATTGCTTCCTTGCCGGCGGTAACCGCCGTCTCGACCGAGGCCTTGATGGACTCCAGGTTCTCTTCGTTCGTGCAGCCGAGCGCGACGCGGACATGATAGTCCCAGCTCTTGGCGACGAAGCAGATGGCGTCCGACTTCGACTGCACCAGCGCCGCCAGCCCCGGATCGTTGGAAGCCGAGACTCCCGCCCGCTTGGTCATGCCGAAGGCGACGAATTTCGCGCTCTCCGTCCGCTTCTTCTGGAAGAAGGCGGTGTCGGTCGGGTTCGCCCCGGGGTAGCCGCCCTCGATATAATCGATGCCGAACGCGTCGAGCAGTTTTGCGATCGCGATCTTGTCCTCGACGGAAAAGTCGATGCCCGGCGTCTGCTGGCCGTCGCGAAGGGTGGTGTCGAAGAGGAACAGTCTTTGTTTTTTCATGGCTATAGCTTGAAAGGTCGCGTTCCTTCGCGCCCCCCTCTGTCCTGCCGGACATCTCCCCCGCTTGGGGGGATTAGACGGCACTTCGGCTTTCGCCAATCTCCAGCGCTGCAGGAGAAACGGTGTGGCCGAAGCTGCTGATCTCCCCCCTTGTGGGGGAGATGGCCGGCAGGCCAGAGGGGGGCGCCGCAGAGCACGAAGCTGCATGACTATTTCCCTGCAAACTTATCCGTCGCCCGGATCAGCCGATCCAGAATCCCCGGCTCGGAATAGGCATGCCCTGCCCCTTCGATGAGGTGGAAATCCGCCTTCGGCCAAGCCTTGTGCAGCGCCCAGGCATATTTCGCCGGGCACGGCATGTCGTAGCGGCCGTGGACGATGGTGCCGGGGATGTCCTTCAGCTTCCAGGCATCGCGCAAAAGCTGCCCCTCCTCCAGCCAGCCGGCATGGACGAAATAGTGGTTCTCGATGCGCGCGAAGGCGATGGCATAGTCGTCCTGGGCGAACGGGTCGCTGGTCTCGGGCTCGGGAAGCAGCGTGATCGTCTCGCCCTCCCAGATGCTCCAGGCGCGGGCGGCCTCGACCTGTGCCTTGCGGTCGGAGCCGACCAGCCGCTTGCGGTACGCGGCCATCATGTCGCCGCGCTCGGCTTCGGGGATCGGCGCCAGGAAGCGCTCCCATTTGTCGGGAAACATCTCGGAGACGCCGAACTGGTAATACCATTCGAGCTCGGCGCGGGTGAGCGTATAGATGCCGCGCACGATGAGCTCGCTGACGCGCTCCGGATGCGTCTCGGCATAGGCGAGCGCCAGCGTCGAGCCCCAGGAGCCGCCGAAGACAAGCCATTTGTCGAAGCCCGCCATCTCGCGCAGCCGCTCGATGTCGGCGACGAGGTGCCAGGTGGTGTTGGCCTCGAGCGAAGCATTGGGCGTCGACTTGCCGCAACCGCGCTGGTCGAACAGCAGGACGTCGTAGAGCTCCGGGTCGAACAGCCGTCGGTGTTTCGGCGAGATGGTGCCGCCCGGGCCGCCATGCAGGAACACGGCCGGTTTGGCGCCCCTGGTGCCGCAGCGTTCCCAGTAGACGGTGTGGCCGTCGCCGACATCGAGCATGCCCGACTCGAACGGCTCGATCTCGGCATAGAGCGTGCGCAAGGAATTGCCTTGGATCGTCATAGTTTCAAGCCCTGCTGCGGCCAGTTGGCCGTCTCGTGGTCGGGGTGCTGGAAGGAGATGATCTGCTCCTGCCGCCGATAGAAGTCCGGGTCATCGAGGATCGGCGCCTCGAAGATCTTCTCTACCCAGGGCAGCCGCACCGCGTAGTTCACCTGGATCTGCGGCGCGAGATCGGAGCGGTCGTCGAAGGCGCCGATGGCAATCTCCAGAGCGCCGGGCTGGCGATAGGTCAGCGGCGTGCCGCAGCGGGCGCAGAAGCCGCGGTCGATGTTGACCGAGGACTGGAAATAGCTCGGCTCCTCACGGGTCCATTCGACGCCGTCCTTCGGCACCGTCACCAGCGCACCGAAGAAATTGCCGAACTGTTTCTGGCACATGCGGCAATGGCAGATGGACGGGCGCCCGAGCTTGCCGTGCACGCGGAAGCGCACGGCGCCGCATTGGCAGCCGCCGGTTCGAACTTGATCGGTCATGGTTTTTCCTCCGGCGGCCATTGGTCGGTGTCGTGATCGGGATGCTGATAGGAGACGAGCTCGGCGAGATACGGCGCCGACGAGACATCGCCCATCGTCTCCTCGGACGGCAGCTTCGCGATGCCGTCGACATAGGGAAGTTTTGCTTCGATGCCCCACTGGATGATGGGCGCGATGCCGGTCGGATCATCGAAGGCGGCGATCGCCAGCGCCACGCCATCCGGCGCCTCGAAGGTCAGCGGCGTGCCACATTCGGCGCAGAAGCCGCGCCAGGCGGCATTGGACGAGCGGAAGCGTTTCGGCTCGCCGCGCGTCCAGTCGAGCGTGGCGCCGCGCACCGACACCAGCGGCAGATAGAAATTGCCACTCGCCTTCTGGCACATGCGGCAATGGCAGACCGAGGCGTCGCCCAGCGCGCCTTCGACGCGGAAGCGCACGGCGCCGCACTGGCAGCCGCCTGTATAGACCGGCCGGTTGTCGAGGCTCATCGCTCACTCCTGGTCATCGGCTTACTCCGGGTCATGGGTTTACTTCTGGGTCATGGCAGACCGCTTCGACATTGTTGCCGTCGGGATCGAAGACGAAGGCGCCGTAATAGTTGGGATGATAGTGCGGACGCAGGCCCGGCGCGCCATTGTCCCTGCCGCCGGCGGCAAGTGCAGCCGCGTGGAAGGCATCGACCTCGGCGCGGCTGCGGGCGGTAAAGGCGACATGCTGGGTGGATTTCGGCTTGTCCGTGCTGTCGCTCAGCCAGAACACCGGCCGGTCGCGACCATAGCCGCCGACCTTGGCGCCGCCGGTATATTGCTCAGGCACCATGTAGAGCAGCGAAGCGCCCAGCGGCGCCATCGCCTTGTCGTAGAAAGCCTTCGAAGCGTCGAAATCGGAAACGATGATGCCGAGATGATCGATCATATGACGAGCTCCTCCGTGGGTGGCGCGGCGGCCAGGCCGGCCACGATGACGATGTGCTGGTAGACATTGTCGATATCGCGGATCACGTCGTCGTTCCAGAAGCGCAGGATGGTCCAGCCTAGAGCTTCGAGCTTTGCGTCACGCACCGCATCAGCCGCAGCAACCTCGGGCGAAGCATGCTGAGAGCCATCCAGTTCAACAATCAGCTTGCTGGCGGGACAGGCGAAGTCAACTATGTAGCCCGCGACGGGCATTTGGCGTCGAAATGACAGGCCCATAAGCCTATGCGCGTGGATCTCATTCCATAACTTCAATTCGGCATCTGTCATTTGCTTGCGCATCTTGCGCGCATTGCCGCGATTGGCGGCGGGCACAAGATGATGGGTCATCGCGAGGCGCCCCCCCTCTGTCCTGCCGGACATCTCCCCTTCTAGGGGGGAGATTAGCAGCTTCGGCGACGGCGCCCGGCCTTCAATGTCGGTGATTGGCGAAAGCCGACGCGACGTCCGATCTCCGCCCACGAGGGTAGGGGAATCGCAGATAAGTCGAATGTCTATTGCCAGGCAGCAAAAGAAGGATTCTTGAGAGGCTTTCTCGAAG
>NZ_VFTG01000047.1 GCF_006439355.1 Mesorhizobium sp. B4-1-3 | reverse complement strand
CGGCAACGAGATCTTCTAACGTACTTTGTCCGGAGACTCCAGGAACGACGAGCCCGAGAAACTGGGCGTTGCGACCGGGTCGCAAAGTCGCGAAAGCGAAGATTGGCGGGACGCGTTGCCTACCGTCGATCCCGCTGTGTGCGTCGTGAAAAATGCGCCGCAGAATCTCATTGCCTCGTCGGGGCGTCGCATGCAGCGCCTGTCCCGCCTTCCTATTGTCTCCGTAATAAGTGAATATGCCGGTTTCCCGGTCAATGCTGTCGGGCCAGTCTGGTTCGGACATGCCGGTTGTCAGCACCAGCATGCTGAATCTGTCCATGTTGCCGCGATACCGAAAACCCCCGCTGTTGCTGACCCGCAGCAGGCGGACGAGAGGTTCATCGCCCGCGTTGCCGCGCTTGCCGCCTTCATAGAGGGCGTCAATTTGAAGGTCGGCGAGGTGCAACTCATCGAAACGGAAGATGGTCAAACCGAGTAATCCATATAGAAGAAGCAGCCTCAGTTTGAGCCAATCATATTGTTATTGGTGATAATGTCTAAAACGTCGAGGTGAAGTTTTTTCTAATATCAGATGACATGGCTCACTTACGGCGCCTCTTTTTTGCTCGATCGAACCGTACGCCCCAAGGCCGTATGATCAGACCGAAGGGTTGGTCTCAGATTGATGTTGGTTTCGTGCGATTTTTTTCGAAGCAGAAAGACCGCTAGCGGCCCTTTGCCGCCATGAACAAGTCTAGGCAGCACGTATCTCGTCTAGTCGAATTTTGCCTGGTACCGCTCCTGCGGCACCAGCCAGCTTTCGATGAAATCCAGCGGATCGACGCTTTCCATCATTGCTCTCGCGAGAGCCAGACGCTCCTCCAGGCGCATACGGCGATCTTCGTCGGCTGTATTGTTCAACCGCTCTTCAGCATCTAGGAAAAAGCGCTCTACTGTCATCGCCTTGCCCCACCTTTCAATAATATCGGCAAGCTGCTGCTGGCTATCGGCAAGAGCCTGAGCCACCTTGCGGGCATCCTCCTGCTTTACATAGCGCTCCCACTCCTCCTCTCTTGCTTTCTGCCTCTTTGCCGCCGCCACATCCTCAGCATCCATTAGGCGCTGAAGAGTACCCTTGGCCGCCTTCAATGTTTCCACGGTTTTTGGGATCAGAGCGCCAAGCGCTTCCTGCTCGGTCTCTTGCCAACTGACAGACCAGTCGACGCCCTTTTTCGGCGAGTAGGCAATGACCCGAAAGCGCCCACAGGGCACGTCCTGCTCCCTTGTCCAGGAATGCGTTAGCTGCCAAGGCTTGGCGGATCGGATGAGCCTGCTGTCTTCCCGATGGTATTCGCCATTGAAGTATCGCACTGTCACTCTTTCGGTCATTTCGGTGATGGCGAGTCCGATCGGCACCGTGTCGACATAGAGGACCGTAGGTCGATCCGGAGCCCAGATGCTCCCGGAGTGATATTGACCGTATTTGCGATCCTTGCTCTCCACCTCCTGTTCCTTGATGAGGATGCGATCAAGGTCGCCGGCGGCCGGCGCGATTTGGACGCGGTATCCCTTTTCGTCCAGCGCGAGATAGAGATCGTTGGCGATCGAAAGTGCACGAAGCAACTGAGTCTCTGACGAAATCAGATCCGGCAGGATTCTCTTGTAGGGCCGGAGAAACTCGCCCTGTTTCGTGTCGCGTGTTTTTCGCATGTGCTCTTCAACGCCGAAGAGCAGCCGATGGCGCGCCGGGCGATGGGGCTTCGCGGCAGGTCTGGCCTTGCGAACAGCGCCTTCCTTCACGGTTCTCTTTCGTCGAGGCTTTGGGGTCGACGACGTTAGCTCGATCAGTTCGTCCGATGCCTCCGGCAGCGGCGGCAAATCTACCGGCAGCCCGAGCAATTTACGCGTCCAATATCCTGACCCAGGATAGGGAACCTGGTGCCGCTTACAGATCGATGCCAGCACCGTGCCGGAAATTCCGAGCTCTGGAGCGATTTTGCTGAGAGGCCTCTCGCAGACTCGATTGTAAAGCTCAAGGCGTGTCAGTTGCACGGCGAAAAGTTCTCGGTTCGATCGCGGTCGATATCGCACTGCCAGCACAGGCCGGTGATGCGTATCGCTCGCCATCCGCGTATCAGCGGTTTGGATAACTTTTAAGACAGCGTGGCGCCGGCGTGTCCATTTAGAGTAACCGGTCCAACGTTCGCACTTTGGGCAATCGACGTCGCAAACTGCCGATCAAGGATGTCTTGTCGACAGGGCGCGGACCGCCCTCATGACAACGTGGCAGCCATCAGGGCCTAACTTCACGGCGGTGCGGAACCACTTCCAAGTATCCGTTGACAATCGCAATCGCCGATTTGAGGCACATTGCAAATTGTTGAGTCAATACAATCATTTAACATTGAAGCGCACAGTGGGGCAAAGGCTCACAATGTGCCGGGGACGCCAAAAATGGTAGCAAAAACAAGCAACCGACCGCAGCGCAATGTGCGCCCTTTTATCTTGCCATCGTTCTTCGGTCGTATTTTGTGGCCCCCGCTCGTTAGCACCAAAACTCGCAATGCCACGCGGCAATGTCCGGCTGCCCCCCTGTTGCGCGAAAAACTACGAAAGGAAGTAGCGCCCCACTGATGCTCACCGAGAAATACTGCTTCACCTGCAGCCGATCTGCAGCCGCCTCGATGTTGTGGCGCATTCTTGGCACAATCTGGGGCGCGGTGCGGTTGCCCAGATTTGACCTTAGATGGCACGGGCCGACCTGTCATATCGACACTGTGAAGACGTGCCAAAAGCGACATGGCTGGACAAATGGAGGTAAGCCGAGGTGTGGCAGAATGACATTCTTGTGTTGCCTGACGATCTGATTGCGTTCGCCTGGTCTGCACCAATGCGGGACCTGGCGGCGAAGCTAGAGCTGTCCGATGTCGGGCTGAAGAAGCTGCTGACGCGATGCGGCGTTGCGTCGCCGCCGCAAGGCTATTGGAACAAAATACGTGCCGGAAAGAGGGTTCCGGCACTACCCAAGGCGCGACCACGGCGCCCCGGTGAGATGGGCCGAGCAAGTGTCGACGCGCGCTTCAAAAATGTGCTGCCGATTGCAGCCCCTTTTTCATCGAATGGGCCATTTGCATCCGCTCTCGTTCCAGAAGACCTTGACGAACTCCTCGCACAGGAATTGCAGGCGATTGGCAAAGTTTCTGTCCCGCAGACGTTGGACAGGCCCCACAAAGGGCTCCTTCAATTGCTCAAGCAGGAGCAGCGTCGCCGCAACAAAAATGCAGAGCGCGAGTGGACTTTTGACGAACCCAAGTTCGACAATCCGCTGGGCAAGCGGCGGCTGAAAATCTTCAATGCACTGTTTTTCGCGCTCAGCAAGCGCGGCCATGACGGTGATGCCTACGAGCGCGATGGAGAAATTCATGCGCGAGCAACCATAGGAGACACCTATCTCGGGTTGGACATAGGAATAGTCGGTAGCCACCGCACCGTGCGTCAGTATGGGTATCTGCGGCCGGCGCCAGACCTGCCCGCATCAACCCCGCTAGCGCTGCGGATCGATCCTGGTTTTGACCGCAAGAATACAGGTTCTTGGCAGGATGACTGTGACGGCAAGCTTGAGTCAAAGATCGCTGAGATCGCGGCTGCAATCATCGTGGCGGGCGAGAAAAAGTTTCGCCTTTGCCTGCGGGAAGCCGAGGAGCGTGCTGAGCGAGAGCGGATTGAAAAGGAGAAGCAGCGCCAGGAACGGCTTGTACAACTCAACCAAAAGCGCCTGCAAAACCTGCGGACCAGCGGGGAGCTGCTGCGTCAGGCTGAAGACATTCGCGCGCTTGTTGAGCGCGTCCGTCGCGCGATCGATGAAGGTTCGGCCGAAATTGATGCCTCGGCACTGGAAGCATGGCAACGTTGGGCACTCGCTGAGGCTGACAGGATCGACCCCGTGCGGTCTGGCCAAATTTTAACGCATCTCAACCAACCGTCGCTATAATACATCGTCGACAGTCGAGGGCGATTTTGCGACGTGCATTGCGCTCTGACACGACGGTCAGCGCAAACGTACTCCGTCGATGAAGATGTTTTTAGTGACGCGACTCCAGCCGGGTACATACGCACGCCGCTGCGTGGTCGTGACTGCAGGAAGTCAGCAACATCATCTAAGCTTGCGAGCTGGGTTGGGTTACGTTGGAGCCAAAGTCGTCGCGAGCGAAGAGGCCATCGGAACCACGTTCCATACGTCCGGTCACGACGCCTCCAACAACGCGTTCAATTCTAGCTACGGGCATCGCTCTCTGGGGGAGTATGCATTCGCCCATGGCTGCCTCACGCCACGGTCGGATTCGTGTCGTCAAAACTGATGGCGATCAGACACCGGATATCGAGGCGATGGCGAGTATCTGGGCCTCAAGATCGCAGTTGTAGGCCATCAGCGCTTCCACGGCATCCACCGGGCTCTCATATTTGGAGATGAGCTTTTGGGCGTCTGCGTGTGAGACTGCGTTGTGCGCCGTCAAGAGACTACCCATGCGAGACTGGTTGGGCGACCTTTTGAAGACTCACAGGCTTGCCCTAGTGAAACTATGCTGAACGGCATTCACTGGCGTTCGCCCTCCCAGCGAGGTAGTTAACGAAAGGAAGGTGGAGGAGCGAATGGCATCGAGGCCGACAATTAAGGGACGAGGAACATCCATTGCCGCTGCCTTTGTCCATGCGATCATCCCAAGGGAAGCGGATGAGCAGGCGATCGCGGACAACGTTAAGCGTTTTGGCTTCAAATCTGGGGAATGTGTTTATTGCGGGAGCCCAGCTACTGATACGGACCACTTCTTTGCGTTGGTGAAGGGAGGGAGGCCTTCGGGCTATTACCACTCGACATCAAATCTCGTTCCAGCATGCGGTCCCTGCAATCAATCGAAGGGTGGCACTGATTGGCGTACCTGGCTTACCGGGAATGCCAAGCGCTCACCCAGGAGGCGCGGCGTTACCGACATAGATGAGCGTGTCTCTCGACTCGAAAGACTAGCAGCTGAGATCACGCCGGCCCAAACCGAACACGAGATGATCGCCAAGGTGGGAGCCCAGTTATGGGAACGCTACTGGGATCGCTTAGCACATCTCAAGGAGCTAATGGCTGAGGCCGAAAAGGACGCCGGACTCATACGGGGTTTAATGGTGGGAAACACGGAACCGGAGATGGCGCTGGGGGGAAGCTCGCCGCAACCAGCGTGAGAGAGCGTCTCAAATCGGCGACCCGAATTTCATTTGACGGAGGGGCATCGGATTGGCCGAAGCTCTACGCACCGAAATAAAGGCGAAGGGTTTCGCGTTTACCCAGCGATTCCTTCCAGATCACAGCACCGAAGCCGTTGCCGCGAAACTCGGAGAGGTGCTGACTCTGGGCACCTCAAGCCCAGTCCACAGTCTCGTCCCGCGTGTTCAGGATCAAGCAACTCCCAACACGTATAGCGGGAACTTCGGACATGGAGTGTTTCCGTTTCACACAGACCTCGCACATTGGCGGATGCCGCCCCGATATTTGATGTTGCGTTGCATAGTCGGATTTGCTGAAGTACCCACGCTGCTGTTAGACGGCAGACAACTTGTAGAGAGCGTTGGCCTACAGGAATTGCGTCGTGCAATTGTGCGTCCTCGGCGCCGCGTCAAAGGCGAGTTGCCGCTGTTGAAGCTCTGCCAAGACCGCAACGGGGAGGACACCATTAGGTGGGACAGCTTGTTCTTGGTTCCTGCGAGTGGTGCGGCAAAGCACGCCATGGCTCTTTTCAGAGACGCAATTGCCGAAGCATCGCCATTGAGTTTTGGCCTAACGGAACCCGCCGACACTTTAGTAATAGACAACTGGAGGATGTTGCACGCTAGGGGGGCAATTCGAGAAGGGTGCGCGGGCAGGCTAATCGAGCGTGTTTATTTGGGGGAGCTACATTGAAAAGAACGATAAAACTGGGTGACACGCCGGAGGCCTGGCAGGCGGAGGCGCTACTCGCAAAAGCTCAGCGCTACGCCGAAAAGATGCTTGGTCAAGACAGCGACGATTGGGACTACGCCCTCTGGTCAAGTCTTCTCTTGGAGCTTCTTGCGCGGGCTGCTCTTTCAAACGTGAGTCCCGCTCTTCTCGCGGAAACCGACAATCGGACGTGGAACAGCTTGTATCACTCGCTAGGCTTCCAGCCCAAAGAGCAACGATATGTACCACGCTCCATAGCTATAGCAGAGGTCATGAGGCGCCTTGGGAGCATACTGCCGGATTTGAACCAGGAATTGGAAGACTTCGGCGTGCTGCATACGGGCCGCCGCAATGCAGAACTTCACTCTGGCGAAGCTGCATTTGAGGGGCTGCCGGGGTCTAGCTGGCAACCAAAGTTTTTCAGCGTCTGTAAGGTGCTACTTGAATCGATGGGGCATACGCTCGGTGACTTGTTTGGTGAGGAACAAGCAAAGGCTGCCGAGAAGATGGTAGCTGCGGCGGCGGACGACAGCGCCAAGGCAGTACGTGGTGACATCGAAGCCCACAAAAAAGTGTGGCAAGCGAAGGAAGATGCCGACCGCGAGAAGCTCGCTGCACAGGCGACGCTATGGGCCACTAGACGTGCTGGCCACGCAGTTGCGTGCCCGGCGTGTCAGTCCAATGCACTGGTGATTGGCGAGCCCGTGTCTCCCCCCAACAAGAAGCTTGAGGGCGAAACAATCGTTTCGACGCAGGAGTTCTTACCAAGTCAATTCGAGTGCATTGCCTGCGGGTTAAAGATAACCGGATTGTCTCGCCTGAACGCTGCAGGGGTTGGTGATAAATACAAGCAAACCATCACGTACTCGGCGTCAGATTACTACGGCGTGGCGCCGGAAGAAGAGGATGACGGTAGGTATTTCGAGGATGATAACAACGAGCCATTCTGACCCTTCTTAATCCCACCAACTTTACGGCTTTCAACGCCCCCTCTTCGCCCTCTCCGGGTCCTGCCGCGCGTAGCCGTGCTGGCTCGGGCCGGCTTCCTTAAGTACCGCCGGCAAGGCCAGCAATTCCGAGAGCGCGAGTTCGCATCCGATTCCGCTTTGTTCACGGGCGGAGGCCCTGCGGTTGGCCATTCGTTCCGCTTTGTTCGCGCTTTGATTCATCGGCCAGTTTGTGGATCGCGAAGAATCGGCTACAAGATGTTGTGCTCGAATCGAGCCGGGGCCGTGGCCCGAGTGACGCGTAAGACACGGCGAAGCCCAGGCAGGTGGTCTAGATGTCCGCAGCAGCCAAACGCGTATTCACACTTCGGCCTGACCACTTAGTGCCGGATTTCTTAAAGCATGTTTCCGAAACGGGTAAGCCACACACTTGGCCACATAACTCACACGAAGGCCCTGCTCGTGATGGCGTGGTCGTCCTGAAGTTGAACTTCTCCATACCAAAACACTTTGTGTCGCTCAATGGCCGGGCACCTTGCCCGATCTGCTCACCCGATAATCCAAAGTATGAAACGGGCCACCTCCTCTGGTCTGAAGCAACTGGAAAACTGCATGCGGTCGGGCATTGCTGTGGACATAGCTACTTCACGGATGGGCTCTATGCGGAAAGTATTGCCGCCGCCGAGAGAAGGGCGAAGCGCATAGCAGACGAGGCCGCCATCGAGGCCAATTGGAGAGTTCCGGCACATCTGGTTACTTTAGCGAACACCATCCGGGGACAGGTGCGGGCTTTCGATGGGATGGTTCGATTCATCAGGAAAGGCCTCTCCCCTGAGCTTGCCCGAATAATCTATCGAAACGCGGCGGAGGGCGGAGGTGTCCTCTCCGTGCTGGAGTACCTTCCCATAGACGATGATGCTGGGGGCAGCCTGAAGGCAGTACCCAAGCCATTCAGCACAACGCCCTTGCTTGGTTATGAGGTCCTTAGAGGTGGCAAACGCTCGGTATCCGCAGAAGGGCGTTTGCACCAGGCGACCGTGTCGTTCGAGCAATTGGGTTGGCAAAGCGAGGACGATGCGATTGGATGGCTGGCAATCCAACCGGACAAAGACCTCCAACAGCTTGCCAGATGGATAAAGGAGGCCTCGGCAGCTTTCGAGAACCTGCGGCGTGACCTACTTGGCATTCAAAGATTTCTGGAGACCGAGAACCTCAACCTTCTCAATGGGTGGCTGAAGGAAGTGGGCCGCTCGGACGTTCGGCTCATACGGGACCGCTCTCACCTCACCATCTGGCGATCCGTGGGAAGCCGGGCAGTCATTCCGCCTGTATTGGCGGACGAGGTCTTTGGGTCAATTCATATTTCGTAAGCTGCGTTCTGTCTTACAATATCTCGACGTCGCGCCATTTTTTCGTTAAGAATCAATCCAGAAGCGGCTGCCGAGCGCAATCCTCTTCTAAGCACCCGGCAAATTCTCTCGACCTAAATGACTTGAAGGTGAATGTCGAAGCGATGTGACGGCTGCCTTCGCCAAGTGTCGTCTGTCAAAACCGCGCACAGCGCCGCTCTCTTCCCGCTTGGCAGCCTCGATTGCTCGACGCGTCGCATGTGGACCAAGCCATGAGCGAACTGTTGGGTCTATTGAGGTCATATTGCCTAAGGCGCAGAATATAGTGTTGCTGATGGCTTGTTGTTGCGCACGAAGGTGGTCTTCAAGCAGCTTGTGCCGCGAAATATACCCGGCGTTCACGCCGGGGATGGCGTGGTTCATCAGCAGACGTGCGTCGAACTCTGAGACGCCCGCCGGGGTCGCAAGCGTTCTAAACGTCTGGCGTAACTCATTGCCCCACTTAGCAAGAACCTTTCGATCCTCCTTTTGTTCGGCCAGATGGCCGCTATCGCTCTCCGCCGTGAAGAGCCATTTCTTGGCTTGAAAGGGATAGAAATGGTGGGCAAAGCGGATTGCGCGCAGAAGGCAGAGGATCATCTGGCGCGACAACGGAATGTCAAAGGCACGGTCTGCACCCCCCTTGGGCCGCGGGATATGCAGCGTGCGGCGTCGCAGATCCAGATGCTGTGGCTGCGCCTCCATCAGCGCCGTTGGACGACATCCGGAAAGCAGAGAGAAAAGGTGGAATTCTCGCCTAATAGGGTTCTGCAACGCGGCGACTTGACGGAACCAGTGGGGCAGATCTTCGAGCCCCATTGCTGTGTTACGCCTTTTTTCTGAATTCCAATCTACCACGCTTGCCGGGTTATCGGCCGGGAGATAGCGGTGGGCCCGGCGCGCATGATTGTAGACTGCACGCAAGGTCCGCATGCTGCCGTTCCCGATGTAGGGGCCGTGCTCCTTGGTGATCTCGTCATGTCTGGTGATGACTTTGGCCGGGTCCTCGGCGAGCTCCTTTAGGGGTGTATCCCGCCAATTCTTGAAGAGTCGTTCAACGTGGTCGCGGTAGCCCTCGATAGTACCGTCGCTCCGGCCCTTCCGGATCAGGTGTGCATCGCGATAACGCTGCCATGCTTGGCTCAAAGTGATACCTTTAGGTGCTGCCTCCGTCCGTTGATCCACCTGTACCGCCGTATTGTCCCGAGAGACACTCGCACTTCCTGGCTGTTCGATCAGCAGGGCAGGTTTTGGGTTCGGGTGTTTCCCCTTGGAAATCTGTGCGAGGTATGCCTTTGCTATCGCGCGAGCCTCGCGTGTAGACATTGCCTCCCCGTCGCCGATCCGTACTGAGATTGACGCAATGCGCTTGCCGTCCTTCCGCAGGTCTCCTTGAACAGCGAATGTCTTGCTTCGCCTGCCGACGATGACGTGGAAGCCTTTAAGCTGGGTGTCGCGGGCGCGATACTGCCCCGAACTAGGCGCCTTAAGATCGCTAACCGCCTTGTCGTTGATGAGGATACGGATGTCGGCCATAGCGCAATTCCTGCAAGTCTAGTGGTGAATGGGCCAGAAAATTCAGCCGGTTTTTCAGCCGGTTTTAGATTTTCATAGGATCAGATTGTATGTCTACGCCAAAGTTCGCAGCTGTGCGAAAATAATTGAAATGAACGGCTCAATGCAACCATGGAGGAATTCTGGATAGCCGCGGCGGACTACAAAGGTAAACTACGAATCTGGGGGTCAGGAGTTCGAATCTCTTCGGGCGCGCCAATAGTTTCAGAGATCCGGCCGAACCTCGCCGTTGCAAATGACCGATTTGAAACGGCTTTGCATTGTCGGATGGATTCGCGCGGCCGGGAGGCAACCGGTCCGGTCACGGGCGACCATCCCTCGCAACGAGATGATCGCCTGCCGAGTTGCCGGGAGCCGCGGTCCGAGCGAACTCAGACTCCATCTCTTTTTCCCACCAGCCGCGGGTGTTCACGTTGGCGGTGTCGGCGAGAGCTTCCAGCTGCGCAATGTCGTCGCCGGGAAGCGCCATGCTCGTAGCAGCCCCGGACAAGACCATCGATGTAGTCGGGCCTGGTGACGCCGATGATCGGCGTCGTGCCCTTGGCGATGGCCCACGCTATCGCGACATCGGCAGCTGCCGCGCCCTGCCTCTGGCCGATCGAGGCGAGCTTGTCCGTCAGCGCCTTCAGCTGAGGCAGCATGCCGTTGTAGGTCTGCGCCCGGTTGCTGCCTTCCGGCAGCGGGTTCTTCGGACTGTACTTGCCGCTCAGGGCACCTTGTTCAAGCACCATATAGGCGAAGAACGGGATGCCGTGGTCGCGGCAGTAGTCCAGGATGCCGGCGTCCTCGGAGCTGCGGTAGAGCAGGCTATAGTGGTTCTGGACCGCTTCGACCCGGAACCCGGCTTCTCCGAGAATCCGGTTGGCGAGCTCGATTTCGCTCAGTCTGTGATTCGAGACGCCGACATGTCTGACCTTCCCGCTCTTCAGCAGCGGGATCAGGTGAGGGGTCCAACGTGCGACGTCGGCCGGATTGTGGATCCAGTAGAGGTCGATGTAGTCGGTGCCGAGGCGGGCCAGACTCTGCTCCAGCATGTCCGCCATGGGATCGGCGCCGGTCCCGCAGCCTGCGGGGTGAACTTCGTGGAGAGCTGGTAGTCGCTGCGGGCGAAGCGCTTCAACACCTCCCCGAGAACGGTCTCGGAACGGCCCATGCCATATACCGCGGCGCTATCCCACGTTCATGCGCGTGCCAGAAACCAATTGCAAAATAAAATCAGTCGACCTAACCTAGACTGATTGCACAACGCAATCAGATCGCGCGAATCCATGTGAGGAGCAGGCAATGGCCAAGCTCGTGTTCGGAATGAACCAGTCGCTGGACGGCTATGTCGATCATACGGCGTTCGGGCCAAGCCCCACGCTCTTCCGCCACTTCATTGCGGAGGCCGAGCGGCAGTCGGGCAGCGTCTACGGTCGCCGCATGTACGAGATCATGCGCTATTGGGACGACGAGCATCCCGAGTGGGATGCCGAGCGGCTTGTCTACGCGGCGGCGTGGCGGCGCCAGCCGAAATGGGTCGTCTCCCGCTCCTTGAAGTCTGTAGGTCCCAACGCCACGCTCGTCGAAGATGATCTTGAGGGCGCAATGCGGAAGCTGAAGGCCGAGCGCGACGGCGAGATCGAAGTCGCCGGTCCGGACCTGGCGCGAAGCCTCACCGAGCTGGGCTTGATCGACGAGTATCGGATCTATCTGCATCCGGTGGTGCTTGGTCACGGCAAGCCTTATTTCGCCGGACCCCGCCCGCCGCTCCGTCTGGTGGCTCATGACCGGATCGAGGATGTGATCAGGTTGTCCTACGTTCCTGTCTGATCTCGCGACGTCCGGCGCGCCACCCCCTGTTGGAAAGCCGTAAGGTCTCAGCTCGCCTGCGGGGCCGTTCGGGCCTGCACGGGCAACCGGCGTTCGAACCCCCACAAAAGAACCGGACAGGCTAGAAGAGCCGCCGAGCCGAGGCCGAGGGCCGCGCCCGCGCCGCCAGTCCAAAGCGCAAGCCTGCCGCCGAGCCAGGGCGCGATCAGCATCGTGGCGTAGTAGACCGTGTAGAAGAGCCCCATTCCCAGCGCCCGTGTCGCCGGAGCCAGCACCCGCGCCGGCAGGCTCATGATCGATCCGGCCGGAAGCCCGCAGACGAGGCCGAGGGCAATCAATGTCGGCGTGACCGGCGAACCCCGCCACAACAGCGCAATCAGCGCGGCGAAAGCAAGGCTGCTTGCGGCAAGCAGCCCATTGCGGCTTCCCGCGCGATCCGCGAGGTAGCCTCCGAGCGGAACCGAAAGAGCCGCGAGCCACAGCACGATGCTGACGGCCGAGCCGGCGGCGGCGGTCGACCAGCCGCGCTCGACCAGCATCGACGGCGCGAAACTGAAGATCGTGGCGAAGCCGACATTGTAGAAGGCCCATATCAGGCCTGCCAGCAGCACGGCCCAGGCGGCGGGGGACCTAAGCCGCGCGGCTTGGGCTGCAACCGGGGCGACGGAATGGCCCGGCGGCCGGTAGAAAAGCCCGACCAGTGCCAGGGCCGCGCCGATAAGCGCCATGACCGCGACCTGCGCGCCGGCAATTCCGAACTCGGCCTGAATCAGCGGCAGCGCGACGAGCGTGAGCGCGATGCCCAGCGGCCATGAGTTGATGAAGATCGCCATCGCCGTGGCGATCCGCCGGCCCGCGAACCAGTCGACCATCATCTTGGTCATGAGCACGTTCAGCAGCACGCCGCCTATGCCCGCGATCAGCCGGCCTGCGATCTCCACGCTCCATGACGTCGAGCTGCACAGCAGCGCCTCGCCCGCCAGCATCATGATCAATCCGGCAAGCACCGTCGCCTTGTCGCCGAAGCGCCGTCCGATCGCGCCGCCCGGCAGCGCCAGCGCGATCCCCGGCGCGAAATAGAGGCCGATCAGCACGCCTATATCGGCGAGATTGGCGTTCAGTGCCGTCTCAAGCTCCGGCGCGATGGCCGCGATGCTCTGGAACTGCACTGCCATCGCGGCTCGGGCGATGAAGAGCACGGCAAGGATCGTCCAGCGGCTGCGCACGGGGTTCCCAGGAATTTGCGAATTATCCAGGCCTGATGTTCTGGTTCAACCGGAAGAAATTGGTCGGGTCGTACTGCTTCTTGACGGCGGCGAGGCGCGCATAGTTGGCGCCATAGGCATCGCGCACGCGTTCATCGCCCTCGTCGCCGAGATTGTTGGCATAAACACCGCCGGTTGAGAATGGCCGGACCGCATTCCAAAGCTCGCGCGCCCATCCGATATTGGCCGCGTCATCGGCCGGATCGTCCCAGATGGCGATCGGGAAGCAGTCGAGCGCCGCATCGCGGTTGGCGTAAGGCGAATCCGAAGCGGGCACGCGGGCGATCGCGCCGCCGACCTGCTGGAAGACCAGCAGGGACGAGCGATTGGGAGCCTTGGCGTAAGCCTCGAGCAGCGCCTCGATCGCGCCATCGCTGATTGCGCGCAGGAACTGCGCCTTCCAGTAATAGCGTCGCCCGCGTGGAAAGAGGCTGTCGCCAGCCGATTGAATCCGGAGATAGGGGATGGCCTGGAGGCGGCCATCGATGGGAGATCCGAATTTCATCAGCGGCGCGATGACAGGCTCGCCCGCTTCGAGCGGCCCGGCGTAGCAGGCCGAGATGCTGAAGCCGCGCTCGCCCGAGGGCAGCGTGACGAGCGCGGCATCGACGCTCACCTCGTCTGGGGCATCGCGGGAGAATTTGTCGTAGAACCGCATGGCCTCGCGTGCATCCTCGTAACGGTGAAGGACCGAAGCCACGAGGAGGTCCGGGCCGAGCGGGTGCAGCCGGTATTCGAACGCCGTCACGATGCCGAAATTGCCGCCGCCGCCGTGCAACGCCCAGAACAGGTCAGGATGCTCGCCGGCGCTTGTCCGCAACAGCCGTCCGTCGGCGGTAACGATTTCAGCGGCGATCAGATTGTCGCAGCTCAGTCCGTGCTTGCGCCCGAGCTTGCCGAAGCCGCCGCCGAGCGTCAGGCCGGCAATGCCGGTATCGCCGTTGACGCCCATGGTCGTCGCCAGCCCATGCGCCTGCGTGGCTGCGTCGAACTCGGCGAGGGTCAGTCCGGCTTCGGCCCTGGCGACGCGGCGTTCGGGATCGACGGCGATTGTCTTCATGCGCGACAGGTCGATCACCATGCCGTCGTCGCAGACCGACAGGCCGGCGACGTTGTGGCCGCCGCTGCGAACAGCCACGAGGCAGCCTTGCGACCGGGCGCAGGTCACGGCAAGGATGACGTCATCGGGATTGGCGCAATAAACGATTGCGGAGGGATGCTTGTCGATCACGCCGTTCCAGACCGCGCGCGCCTGGTCGTAGCCGGCGTCCGCCGGCATTATCAGCTCGCCTTGCAAGCGCTGCCGCAGCCGCGCAATCGCGGCGGTCGAGGACTGGGATCGGCCCGATACGCTATCGGTCTGTCGCGGAAGCTCCATCGTCACCGTCCCCGGTTCCAACCAGGCGAACGGTCTCACAGCGCCCGACCTTCTGCAAAGGCGAAATTCTTAGCTGCTGGATGAGCAGAATTCATCTACGCTGTCGTGCATGGGAAACCGCCCGCCGCTCCGCGCTTTGCACGCCTTCGAAGCCGCCGCCCGGCATGGCAGCTTCAAGGCCGCGGCGGCGGAGCTCGGCGTGACGCCGACGGCGATCAGCCACCAGGTCCGCCTGCTGGAAGACATATGCGGCTGCAAATTGTTCCAGCGCCGGCCGCGCCCGCTTGTGCTGACGAGCGGCGGGGCGCGGCTGTTCCCAATCCTGCGCGATGGCTTCGATCTTCTCGCCGGCTCCCTTGCCGCGGTCGCCGAGCCCGATGTCCAGGTGCCGCTGCGGGTGACGAGCCCGAACGCTTTCGCCAGCCGGTGGCTGGTGCCGCGCTTGCCGAGATGGCGGGAGGCCAACCCGGCCGTGCCGCTGGAGATCATCGGGACGGACGCGGTCCTCGATCTGCGCGCCGGCGCCGCGGATGTGGCGATCCGCTACACACGGCGACCGCCTGTCGGCTTTCAGGCACAAGAGCTCTGCCGCGATTCCTTCTTTCCCATCTGCAGTCCGCGATTGCTGGCAAGCGATGGGTGGGTGATCGAGCGAGCCGCCGATCTGCTTCGCTATCCGTTGGTTCATTTCGACTGGATGAACCGGGATCCGGACGCGCCGACCTGGCGCCGGTGGCTGGCGACCGCTCGCTCGATCGATCCCGACCTGATCCCCGACAAGGCCTGGGATCTGAGCTTCCGCGAGGAACTGCATGCGATCGACGCGGTGGTCGCCGGGCAAGGAATTGCGATCCTGAGCGACGTCGTCGTCGGCCGCGAGCTGGAAAGCGGCTCGCTCGTCAAGGCCCATCCCTTGTCCTTGCCCGGCTACAGCTTCTATGTCGTGTGGATGCAGCATAATCCGCGATCCGCGGTGATGGAGACTTTCCTGGGGTGGATGAGGACCGTCCTGTGAGACGGGTGGAAGCTGGGATGAGCGACGCGGCTTATGCCGTATATGCCAGCGCTAGGATCCTGGGCGAGATGGCGAAGCGCACCGTCAGCCTGCGGCCGGACGACGTGACCGCCTCGCCTGCTTTGAAATCGACGTCGATGTCCTCGAAGCCCAGCACGCGGCCGTCGAGCGGAAACGATGCCTTGTAGACCGCCTCCTTGACGGCAAACACGACCCGGCCGCCTGTGCCGGCCTCAAGATCGCCCACGCGGTCTTGAGGCGTGGCCACGATCGCCTCCAGCTCCCGAGGCAAGGGCAGGGTGGGTTCGATGTCAACGCCCACGCTTCTCATGGCGCCAGATCGCGCGGCGACCGCCACGGCGAGATCGTCGTCATGCGCTATCGAACCGATGATGCCCGTCGGCCAGGTCGGGTTTCCCAGTCGGCCGCGCGGCACCGCGGGATCGGCGCAGCCAAGCCGCCGGAGCAATTCATGCGCCACCTGCCGACCCGCCCCGCTGGCGGCGCGCGACCGGGGCTCGCGTGCGGCGATGGAAGCGCTTTCCGCCGCTAGAAGAAAGCGTTCGTCGCCGTATCGAACAAGACGGCACCCGGCGATCAGGCCTGGCAGCATGAGGCCCGTCAATGCGCGCTCGACCGCCACCTCGATATCCGGTCGCACCTCGTTCGGTGGAGTGTTCAACGCTTATCCGCCCAATTCGAGCAGGGCGATCATCTCGCCGTCTTCGTCCAGTCCCTGCTCCACGAAACCGAAGCCGGCGTAAAGCCGGCGCGCCGCCTCGTTTTCCGGCTCGTAGCAGATCGAAACGCGATGGACATGGCTACGGCGCGCAATCTCTTCCAGCGTCTTGGCGACGGCGGCACGGCCAAAGCCCTTGCCCTGCTCGCGCCGGTCGATCATGAAACGATAGATGATCGCTTCGTCATCGTCGTCTGGCGCGCTGTACATCAGGAATCCGACGACGCGCCCTGCGGCGACCACGGCCCGAGGGATGGCCTCGTCATCCTGGCGAGCCTCGGCCAGCGAATCCGCGTTGGAAGCCACGAAGCCTTGCTGTCCGAGCGACAGCTCGAGCGCCAGTATCGCCGCCCGGTTGCCCTTGCCGACTGGCTCCAGGGCGACCGGCTGGTCGCTTATGCCGGCGGCGCGCGTCACGGGGCGTGCCCGATTTCCATCGCGCGGGCATCGATCGGCGTCACGACACCGTAAAGCTTCGCCGGGTTGCCGCGCCAGACCGTGTTCGGCTCAAGGACTTCGCCCTTCATGACGAAGCAGTCGACGTCGGCCACGGATCCCTCGCCCATCACCACCGCATAGTGAACGAAGGCGGAAGGCGCCAGCGTGCAGCCATTGCCGATGTGGATGTAATCGGACTTGAACGCGCCTTCCTCCAGCGAGTGCGGCTGGATCACGCAGCCCTCGTTGAGGGTCACGTCGTCGCCAATCTCCACCAGCGAGCGCTCGGTTATGATGCAGCCGCCGTCGTAGAGCCGCAGCCCGACCTTTACACCCAGCAGGCGCAGGAGCAGTGGCCGGAACGGGGTGCCGGTGAACAGCCCCATGATCGGTGAATCGGACAGCTTCCAATGGCGTTCGTGCCGCCAGAAAACCGGGTCGTAGATCGTCGCCATCCTGGGCTTCAGCCGGCGGAAGGCGAGGCTGGCGCGCTCGAGGAAGATGTAGAACGGAATACCGATCGCAGTGGTCAGCACCACCGCGACGAACAACGCCGTCTCGCCCCATTCGGTATAGTAGTTGAGCGCCCGGTCCCAGATGGCGAGCGTCAGGAACAGGATCACCCATTGCGCGGCCACGAACATCAGCGCAGTGCCTAGATTGTGCAGGTTCTTCCGCGGCAGGCGGCGACTGCGCTCCTTGTCCGAGATCAACCCGAGAAGCTCCTTGTCGCGATTGACCATGCGCGGAATCTCGAAGGGCGGCGAGCCCAGCAGCCCGACATTCTCACGCATGGGACCGTCCACCGGCACGTGCACCTTGGTTCCGAGCAGGCAATTGTCTCCGACGCGGGAATCCGGTGAATAGATGATGTTGTTGCCGAAGAAGTTGCGCTCGCCGACCCGCGTGTGCTCGAGGCGGAAGGAGTTGGCCGACTTCTGCATGTTGACCATGAACAGGCCGTCGGACACCATCGTGTGCGAGCCGATTTCGCTGAGCTGCGGGTTTTCGTGCCGCTGGTTGGTGCCGAAATTCGAGCCGGTCTGGTCGACCTTATTCAGCTGCCAGCCCAAAGCGCGCAGATAGTAGACGACGGCCGAGCTGTCGCCGAACAGGACGTTCAGCAGGCGCACATTGCTCACCAGCTCGAGCATCGATTGCAGCCAGTAGTGGAAGCCGTAAAGCGAATAGTTCCGGCCGGGCTTCAGCATGAGGTTGAACAGCCTTGGCACCGCGGTCGCGAGCAGCACACCGCCGATAATGAAGCCGGCTACCGTGACCGTGGTGCCGATCGCCACGAGGCCGATCGTCTCCTGATAGTCGTCGCCGACATTTTCCCAATAGGCGTGGAAGAGCAGCGGGAAAGGCGTGACGATGGCGAAGAGGATAAAGAGCTGGATCGCTTCATAGATGACCCGGCGCACTCTCGACAGCGGTACGTTGGGGACAGTGCAGTAATCCGCCTCAGTCGGGATCGCCGGCGAGCCATGCCAGCGCTCTCCCGCCGGAATGGTCTGTCCGCGATGCAGCGACGAAGCGTGGCCGAGCTGGGTGCCATCGCCCATGCGCGTATCGATGTCGAGCGTCGAGCCGACGCCGACGAAGGCATTGTTGCCGACGTCGACGGGGCCGGTG
The DNA here is from genome assembly GCF_006439355.1 of Mesorhizobium sp. B4-1-3. Lineage (GTDB taxonomy): Bacteria > Pseudomonadota > Alphaproteobacteria > Rhizobiales > Rhizobiaceae > Mesorhizobium. Next base: position 8,111 of record NZ_VFTG01000047.1, on the reverse strand, counting down.
TGGATGTAGCCCGCCTGTGCGCGGAAACCGAGGATAGTCGAGTCCTTGCGAAGGATCGAGTTGTCGCCGATCGTGATCAGGTCGGTGCAGACCGGAACGGCACGGCATTCGACCACGGTGCGGTTGCCGAGTCGCGCACCAAGCAGGCGCAGATAGAGGCTGTAGAGCGGACTGCCGCGAAAAAGCACGACCGGGGCGCTGCGGACCAGTGTCTTCACGATCCAGAAGCGATAATACCGCCAGCCCCAGATCGGGAAGGTTTCTGCCTTCCAGCGGCCGACCAGCAGCCATTTGGCAGCGATGGCGAAGCCGCTCAATCCGAAGAACACGCTGGCGGACAGTATAACGCAGCGCATGTAAAGGGCACCTGGGTCGTCCAGGGCATCATAGACCCAGTTGAGGCCGTCATTGATCGCCCAAAGCGCAAGATAGCTGTAGACCGCGTAGAACAGCAACTGGCCGAATCCCGTTGCCCAAATGGCAAGGTTGGAAGCCCGATGCGTCAGCATGGGTTCGCTCGCGGCAATAGCGGCGGTTTGCGGCTCGCGCAGGTAATCGGAAAGCTTGGCCACCGTCGGATGCAGGTAGATGTCGCGCATCGACGTCGTCGCCCACGCCTTGCGGGCGCGGATGCGGGCGCAGAACCTGGCCATCAAAAGAGAGTTCGCGCCGAGATCGTCGAAGAAGTGATCCTCGATGGAGATATCCTCGAACTTCAGCACGTCCTGCAGCGCGTCCACGAGGAACCTCTCGTCCTCGTTGCGCGGGTCGACCATCGCATGACCGGATGCCACGCGCGCGCTGGTCGGTTTCGGCAATTTCCTCAGGTCGACCTTGTTGGAGACCGTCATCGGGATCGCGGGCAACTGCTCCAGATAAGCCGGAACCATGTAATCCGGCAATCGGCGCTTCAGCTCCTGCACGAGCACGGTGCGATCCACCCCTTCGCCCCCGGCCTTGGGTGCATAGTAGCCGACAAGTTCCGTGCGCTCGGGTTCGATCTCCCAGGTCGTGACCGCCGCCTGCGCGATGCCCGGCTGGTCGAGCAGCACGGCCTCGATCTCGCCCAGTTCGATACGATAGCCGCGTATCTTCACCTGCGTATCGATGCGGCCGTGATATTCGATCTCGCCCTTGTCGTTGATCCGGCCAAGGTCGCCCGTCCGGTAGATGCGGCCGCTGGGATTGTTCGGCAGTCCGATGAAATCCTGGATGAATTTCTGGTCCGTCAGTTCCGGTCGGTTGAGATAGCCGACCGCCACGCCCATGCCGCCGATGCAGATTTCCCCCAGTTGGTCGCCGGTCAGCACCGTCGGCTTTTCCGGGTCGAGGATGGCTATCGAATAGGTGGGCAGCGGCCTGCCGATCGTCACCGGCTCATCCGGCGTCAGCAACGCCATCGTGGCGGTGACGGTGGCTTCGGTCGGGCCGTAGGTGTTCAGGATCTGGCGGCCAGGCTTCGCCCAACGCACCACGAGTTTATGCGAGCAGGCTTCGCCGCCGACCAGGATCGCACGCAGGCTCGGCGCGTCGCTCTCGATCGACGACAGGAGCGTCGGGCTGCAGGCCATGCATGTGATCTGGTGTTCACGCAGGAAAGCGGCAAGTTCCTCGCCGACGAGGGGTTGCTGACCCGGGGCCGGCACGACCGTGGCGCCGGCGGTGAACGGCACCCAGATCTCCTCCGAGGAAAAGTCGAAGGCGATGGTCATGCCCTGGTAAACCCGATCACCGGGTTGATAACCGTAGGACGCCGCCGCGACGCGGATGAAGTTGCAGAAGCTCTGGTGCGTGATGACAACGCCTTTCGGCTTGCCGGTGGTGCCGGATGTATAGAGGATGTAGCAGGTCTGATCCTGGACGCCGTCCGGCAAGGGCGCTGTTTCCGGCTGGAGCGCGATCTCGGACTCCGCGGAGTCGATCGAGATATGCGGCACCGGCAGGCGCGCCACCCGCGCCGCATAGCCCGAGACGCTGATCACCAACGTGACATTGGCGTCGTCGATGATCATCACCATGCGGTCTTCGGGAAACGCGGTGGCCAAAGGCACGAAGGCCGCCCCGGCCTTCATGACCGCCAGCACGGCGATGTATGTCTCCGCGGAGCGGTCCAGCAAAAGGCCGATCCGGTCGCCCGGCTTGACGCCACGCTCGATCAGAAGATGCGCGAACTGGTTGGCGCGGTTGTTCAGCTCGCGATACGACCAGGCACGGCCGCCGGAAATGACCGCTGGCGCGGCGTCGAACCGGCTCGCCAGGTCGCCGAAGAACCGGTCGAGCCTTTCGTCCGGCGCGCCCTTCTGGATGAAATCGGGGCCGATCAGGATTTGTTCGCGCGCCGGCGCTTCGGTCGCTGCTTTGACCTGGCGAGAATTCTGCTTGGCGGGCTTGGTAGCTTCATCGAGAGACATTGTGAACCTCGCGGGTTTACCGCCCGCAATACGTGATTGGTGGAAAAGACCTAAACTAACGAAGTCTTGCAGGGTGCTCACCTCGCGGCCTCGGCGGATTGGGCCTGCGGCAGCGTCTTGGCCGGCTTCGAGCACGCCTATGCTGCCGTCCTGATGGCCGATCCGTGACGATCGGGCCGCTTCACGATTATTTGATCAGGCCAATGCCTCAGGCAGCGCTCAAGCGACGGCGGCTCGGATCTCGGCATTCTCGAGGCAGTACGGCACGTGGCGGAAGTCGCGGATGCGCACGACCTCCTCGCCGCGCCAGTTGATCAGCACGAAGCCACGCACCGCATCGTCCGCCTGTGGGTTGCGGATGAGGATGGCCGGCCGGCCATCGACGAAGCCGAGCGACAGCGCCCAGTCGCCGAGGCGGCCGTAATTGCCGAAATAGGTCGAGGCTTCCTTCTTGCCGGTGAGGCGCGTCCGATTGACGACGTCGACCTGGACATCCTCGGCGATCAGCCTTCTAACCCCGTCGAAATCGCGCGCGTTGAACAGGTCGACATAGCGGCGTAGCCGGCGCTCCTCCTCCGGATCGAGCTTCGGCATGGTCATGTCGTCCGGCAACGCCACCATCGCCTTCAACTCCGCCCGGCCGCGATGCAGCGCCGCCTTGGTTGCCGCCAAGGTCGCGCCCGTCATCTCGCAGGTTTCATGCAGGCTGAGGCCGAGCACGTCGACCAGGATCACGGCGCTGCGCTGCGCCGGCCTCAGCCGCATGAAGCTGCGCAGGCTCATGGCCGTCGCCAGTCTCGTCTCGGCGCTGGCGGAGAGGTCCTCGATCGTCGTCATGTCGGCCTCGCTCGTTCGGGAACGTTCCCGCTGGCGGCGGCGCAGGTGATCCTGCGCCGCGTTGTGGGCGATGCGGAACAGCCACTGTTCGGGACGCTCGACGAGAGCGCCGCCATCATGGGCGGCCAGCGCCTTCACCACCGCCTCCTGCACGATGTCCTCGCCCTCGATCGCCGAGCCGGCCATGCGGGCGGCATAGCGGTGCAGCTTCGGGCGCAGCCCGACAAGCATGGATTCGAGTTCCGCGCGGTCGAATTTCGCTGCGCTCATCGTCCTCATTCTCGCCTCGCCGATCATATGCCGTGCCCTGGTCAGGCCGGCACGGCTTCATCGGCCCCGGCCAGCATACGATAGTCGCCGACGATCTTCGCCGGCGACCTGACAAGCGGCGTCGAACGTCGCGCGGCATGATCGGCGCCGAACGCTTTGAACGCGTCGAGCTCGGTCAGCGCCGAGCTGTCCTTGTCGTAGCCGACGATGTGCACGAACTCGCCATTCTCCAGTTCGAGCACCAGATAGCGCAAGGTTTGCGGCTGCGTTTCATCCAGCGCCTCGAACACTTTTGCCACCAGCGCCCGGTTCTCGGCGATGCTTGCATCTTTCACGCCGTAGCGGATGAGATTGTAGGTCATGGTCGTCTCCTGTTTGCGGGTCTGCGTGAGGAAGACGTTCCATGGCCTTCAAAGGATTCCCGGGCTGGGTCTTATCTTTTTGATCATCTGCGGCGATCAGCCGGTTCCGCCGATCATGGAGACGATCGTGTCGTCGCCGGCCGATTGCAGCCGCATCCGGCCGCTGGCCAACTCGACCGACAGTTTGCATAGGGCTGAGTTGACGGGCGTCGCCATGCCGTGCAGCCGCCCGAGAAGCACGATCTCGCCGTTGAGGAAGTCGGTTTCGAGGGAGCCGGTCCCGCGCACGATGCTCTGCAGCGTCGAGGAGCCGACACGCGTTCGGCCGGGGATGGCCGTTATGGTCAATTCCTCGCGCGCCATGGCGTCGGTCTTGTCCCAGTCGATTCCGGCGGCAGTGAGCACCGCCTCGGCTTCGGCGCGCGCCTTGGCATACCACTTCCGCTGCAGCTCGGTCTCGCCCAGCGCCGCGTCGATGATGTTACGAAGGTTGGCGAGCAGCTTGCGGTACTTGCTGCTCATCACATTGTCCCTGGGGTCGACGATGAAACCGGAGGCGCTCAGAACCCCGCACATTTTCTCGACCGTGTCGTCGGTTCCGGAAGGGTAGCGGCCGATATCGAAGGCGCCGATCTTGGGCGCGAAGTAGGCCGCGACCTGACCGGGCGTGTCGTAATCGGCCGGCAGCATGACCGTCGCGCCATAGACATTGGCGAAGAAACGCAAGGCCAGCGCTTCGTTGGCGACACCGTTCTGGAAGCAGAACACCGGCTGCGCCGTGACACCGGCGGCGTTGAGCCGTTGCACGGCGCCGAGGGTATCGGGCGTCTTCATCGTCAGCAGCACGACATCCTCCGGCTCGAAGGAAATCTCCGACGGGTCGGCATGGACGGGAAAGCGCGCGGTCCTGGTGCCTTGCGGGGTGGAAAGCGACAGTCCCGAGACGCGGATGGCGTCGAGCTGCCCGCCGCGGGCGATGCCGAGCACCGTGTAGCCTGAAAAACTCAGCTGGGCCGCGATGGCGCCGCCGACGGCGCCGATCCCATAGACGATGATGCGCATGCTGTTCCCGTCATGATTTGAGTTGGGACTTCGGTCGAGTTGACCGAAAAGCCTACAGTGTTGTCGCCGGGCCGGCGATCATCCGCGCCCTCCGTTCACGCAATCGTGGCTGCCGCTGCCCTTCCGGCGCTCCTGCCGGAAAAGATGCAGCCGCCGAGAAAAGTGCCTTCCAGCGCCGCATAGCCGTGCACGCCACCGCCGCCGAAGCCGGCCACCTCGCCGACCGCGTAGAGCCCCGGCACCGGCTGGCCGGCGGCATCGAGCACGCGGCTGTCGAGGTCGGTCTCGAGCCCGCCCAGCGTCTTGCGGGTGAGGATATTGAGGCGCACCGCGATCAGCGGGCCGTTCGCCGGGTCGAGCATCTTGTGCGGCTTTGCCGTGCGGATCAGCCTGTCGCCGAGATAGGCGCGCGCGCCGCGCAGCGCCGTGATCTGCGCATCCTTGGAGAAGGGATTGTCGAGCTGCCTGTCGCGGGCGCGGATCTCGCGCTCGACCTGGGCAACATCCAGCAGCGGTTCGCCGCCGGCCAGCGCGTTCATGCGCTCGACCAGCTTCGCAAGATCGGCCTCGACGATGAAATCCTCGCCCTTTTCCATGAAGGCTCTCACCGGGCCGGGAATGCCCGACGTGGCGCGGCCCAGCACTTGGCGCCAGCTCTTGCCGGTGAGATCGGGGTTCTGCTCGGAGCCCGACAGCGCGAACTCCTTCTGGATGATCTTCCTAGTCAGGATGAACCAGGAATAGTCGAAGCCGGTGCCCATGATGTGGCTGAGCGTGCCCAGCGTGTCGAAGCCCGGATAGAGCGGCACCGGCAGGCGCTTGCCGCGCGCGTCGAGCCAAAGCGAAGACGGGCCGGGCAGGATGCGGATCGCATGCTCGGTCCAGATCGGCGCCCAGTTCCTGATGCCCTCGACATAGTGCCACATGCGGTCGGGGTTGATGATCCTGCCGCCGGCCGCTTCGGTGATCGCCAGCATGCGCCCGTCGACATGGTCGGGCACGCCCGTGATCATGCGCTTGGGCGGCGTGCCCAGGCGCTCAGGCCAGTTCTTGCGCACCAGCTCGTGATTGCCGCCGATGCCGCCCGAGGCGACAATGACGGCTTGAGCGCTAAGCTCGAAATCGCCGGTCACCGCGCGCGAGCTTTTGTGGCCGCGCTCGACGCTGCTCGGCTCCAGCACGTCGCCGCGCACGCCGGTTACCGTCTTGCCGGTGCGGGTGATTTCGTTGACTCGGTGACGGAACCTGAACTCGACCAGCCCGCGCTTCTGCGCCTCGCGCACGCGCAGCACGAAAGGTTCGAGCACGCCGGGCCCGGTGCCCCAGGTGATATGGAAGCGCGGCACCGAATTGCCGTGGCCGACGGCATTGCCGCCACCGCGCTCGGCCCAGCCGACCACGGGGAAGAATTTCAGGCCGCGCTCGATCAGCCAGGAGCGCTTCTCGCCGGCGGCGAAGCCGACATAGGCCTCGGCCCATTGGCGCGGCCAGAAATCCTCCTGACGGTCGAAGGCGGCCGTGCCCATCCAGTCCTCGAGCGCGAGGTCGTGCGAATCGCGGATGCGCATGCGCCGCTGCTCGGGCGAGTCGACCAGGAACAACCCGCCCAATGACCAGAAAGCCTGGCCGCCCAACGACTGTTCCGGCTCCTGGTCGACGATGACGATCTTCCTGCCGGCATCGGTCAGCTCGGCCGCGGCGACGAGGCCCGCCAGCCCCGCGCCGACAATGATCACGTCCGCGTCAGCCATTTTCCCTCCCAGGATCAGCCGGCAAACTTATGCGGAAAGCGCTACACCGGCTCCCAGCCGTCCTTCTCGCCGGCGCGGAAGATGGCATCGATGACCTTCTGGTTCAGCCCCGATTCTTCCAGCGTGAAGACGCGGTCCTTGCCGCCCTGTGCGGCGCGCACGAAGGCTTCGCATTCCAGCCGGTACTGCTGCGTGCCGGGGAAGCGGAACACCTGCGCCTCGGTGTGGTTCTGGTTGTGCAGCTCGATGCGGTGGTGATCGTAGAGCCCGGCGTTGAAGGGGGCGAAAACCTCGATGAAGCCCTTCTCGCCGTGGAACACCATCGACTGCCGCGCCGCCATCTGCGTCGACAGATAGAAGGACAGCTCGAAGTCACCGAAATCGGCGCGGATCGAGGAGTAGATGTCGGTGCCGAAGGTCTTGTCGCGCTCGATGTTGGCCTGCACGCGCAGCGGCTCCTTGCCGGTCGAGAAGCGCGTTGACACGGTCGGATAGACGCCGATGTCGGGCAGCGCTCCGCCGCCGAGATCGAGCTGGTTGCGCATGTTCTTGGGGTCGACGTTGTAATAGGAGAACGCGCCCTGCACATGGCGCAGCCGGCCGATGGCGCCGCCGGCGATGAGATCGCGCACCTTGATCCATTGCGGGTGGTAGACGACCATGAAGGCCTCGCAGACCAGCACCTTCTTCTGGTCGCGCAGCTTAATCAGCGGCGGGATGTCCTTGGCGTCGAGCGCGAGCGGCTTCTCGACCAGCACATGCTTGCCGGCCTCGATCGCCTTTGCCGTCCATTCGACATGCTGGGAGGTCGGCAGCGGGATGTAGACGCCGTCGACGTCCGGGGAGGCAAGCAGCTCCTCATAGGAGCCGAAAGCGTGGCGGGCGCCGAAACGCTCGCCAAGAGCCTTGGCCTTCGACAGGTCGCGGCTCGCGATCGCCGACAGGACGCCGTTCTCGGAATCCACGATTGCCGGCAAAAGCTGCTCGCGGCCGATCTTCGCCGTCGACAGAACACCCCATCGGAACATCACGCTTCTCCATGTCGGTTTACAGGCAACGAGGTTTGCCCGAAATCGACGGAAAAGCCAATGCGGGAGGGAGAGCGCGCTTCCTCTCCCCACGCAGTGGGGAGAGGTGGCCCGGCGAAGCCGGGACGGAGAGGGGCCTTCGTAGAACCCAGGCTTCCGAGTGGAACGGCTTCACGATAGCACAATTCTGCGAAGGCTTTGCCGTCGCGAAGGTCGCCCCCCGCTCCGTCTCGGCGCTGCGCGCCGATCCACCTTGTATCTACACGAGAGAGATTTCGTGGGATTGAAGCGGTTGAGCCAAGGTCCGGCCGGCCAGCCGGACCTTGGCTCGGCGAAGTCGCCCGTACCACCTGAGGTTACAGCCGCGGGAGAGCTTGGGATCTTCGCCTT
>NZ_VFTG01000046.1 GCF_006439355.1 Mesorhizobium sp. B4-1-3 | reverse complement strand
GCCGGACCTTGGCTCAACCGCTTCAATCCCACGAAATCTCTCTCGTGTAGATACAAGGTGGATCGGCGAAGCCGAGACGGAGCGGGGGTCGACCAGCGCTGACGCTCGCTGATTACAGCCCCAGCTGCGCCCGCAACTCTGCCGCATTGTTGATGACGATCGCTCCGGCCGGGCCTTCCATCGGCGCCTCCGGCCAGAAGATCGTCTTCATGCCGGCCGCCAGTCCGGCCATGGCGCCGGTCAGGCTGTCGTCGACCGCGAACGCGTCCGCCGGCTCGACGCCGGCGAGATAGGCAGCACGCAGGAAGGGCTCGGGCAGCGGCTTGCCGTCGATCACATCGTTGCGGCTGACCGTCAGCATGCCAGGATAGGTGAGGCCGACGGCGCGCAGATTGGCGTCGACGATCAGCCGGTCGGAGTTGGACACCACCGCCTGCTCGACGCCGAGCGCGCGCAATTCGTTGAACACTTCGATCGCGCCGGGGCGTGGCTTCAGCGTTTCGGCCAGCGGCAAATAGTGATCATATTTGCGCACGATCCAGTCGTCGAAGGGCAGGGCGAGGCCGAACTCGTCGCGCAGCATCTCGTAGACCGGCCATGCCGCGATGCCCAGCACGCGCTCATGCAGGTCGTGCGGCGGGGCGATGCCGACGCTGCGCAGCGCCGCCGCCAGGGCCGCCGCGTGCAACGGCTCGCTGTCGACCAGTGTTCCGTCCATATCCCAGAAAACGGCTTTCGGCGTCATGCGCGGCTCCTTTCGCCGATCCCCTTAATCGGTTTCCGGGTGGAGATAAACCGTCCCGTCGGCAAATGCTTGGGCGGACGGCGGACCGCTCCTTCGGGAGCTTTAGTATATGCAAGCAATTGCTCTTTCGATAGACAATTGCGCATTGCGACATTCTCTGTAAGCTATGGTGCCCGTTTCAGCATTCTTGCGGGCGGGGAGGCAGGACGTGAATTCGCGACAGGAAACCGGCAGCACCAGGTTGGACGACGCCGCGCGCGCCGGCTGGCTTTATTATGTCGCCGGCAACACGCAGGACCAGATCGCCGCCAAGCTCGGCATCTCCAGGCAGACGGCGCAGCGGCTGGTGTCGCTCGCCATGTCGGAGGGCCTGATCAAGGTGCGGGTCGACCATCCGATCGCAAACTGCCTCGACCTAGCCGCGCGGCTTAAGTCGCGCTTCGCGCTCGACCTTGTCGAGGTTGTGCCGAGCGACCCGACCTCAAGCTCGACGACGATCGGCATCGCCGAGGCGGCCGCGGCCGAGATCGAACGCCGGCTGCGCTCCGAAGCCCCCATCGTGATGGCGATCGGCACCGGGCGCACGCTGAAGGCAGCGATCGAGCAGCTGCCGCCGATGGACTGCCCGCAGCACAAGGTCGTGTCCTTGACCGGCAACATCTCGCCCGACGGTTCGGCCGCCTTCTACAACGTCATCTTCACCATGGCCGACCGCGTCAAGGCGCGGTCCTTCCCGATGCCGCTGCCGGTCATCGCCTCCTCGCCCGCAGAGCGCGAGATGCTGCTCAACCAGCCGATGATCCAGCCGACGCTGGCGCTGGCCGCGGAAGCGGACGTCACCTTCGTCGGCATCGGCGATCTCGGGCCCAAGGCGCCGCTCTACGAGGACGGCTTCATTTCAGAAGGCGAGTTGAAAGCGCTGCAGAAGGCCGGCGGCATCGCCGAGATCGTCGGCTGGGTCTTCGACCGCGAAGGCCGCATGATCGAAGGCATCACCAACGACCGCGTGTCTTCCGCCGCGCTGCCGTCGCGGGAAAGGTCGCTGGTGATTGCCTTGGCCATGGGGGAGCGCAAGCTGCCGGGCATCCTGGCGGCGGTCAACCGCCGGCTGGTCAATGGCCTCATCACCGACGAGCGGACCGCCGAAGCCCTGCTTGCCGGCTGATTGCCCATAAAACAGCCGGCTTATTGCGAGGGGCCGCGCGGGTCGTTGCCGTCGAGAAAACCCATGTCGCGCTGCAGGTGCTCGGATAGTTCCCGGACATCGATATAGCCGCGCCTGCGGCCCGAAAACCGTGCAAATTGGCGCAGGAGCGCGTAAAACCAGCCGCGTGCCGGGGTAAAAACGAGTTTTTCCTGAACCGTGACCATGATCGTCAGCCTTGAACTGGATTGATCGTTGATCCCAAATATCGGTCTGGCCGGTTCGTGCTTCCAATCAAACCTCGATCATGACCCATAAGGAGGCCTTATGCCCGATCTCAGCCTTCCGCAGCTTGCGCCGCTGCCGCCGCTGCAGGCGATCCGGGTGTTCGAAGCGGTGGCAAGGCACCTGTCTTTCACCAAGGCGGCGCAGGAACTGGGCATGACCCAGGCGGCCGCGAGCTACCAGATCAAGGTGCTGGAGGAGCGCATCGGCGCGCCGCTGTTCCTGCGCCGTCCGAAGCAGATCGAGCTGACCGAGCCCGGCCAGCGCCTGGCGCCCGCCGTCAGCGAGGCTTTTTCCATCCTGGGCCAGGCCTATGCCGCGGCGCGCGGCGGCGCTGACGGATTGCTTTGCGTCACAACCGTGCTGACCTTCGCCTCCAACTGGCTGGCGCAGCATCTGGGCTCGTTCCAGCTCGCCCATCCGGCGCTTGCCGTGCGGCTCGACACGTCGAGCCGCCTCACCGATTTCGCGCGCGAGGATGTCGATCTCGCCATCCGCTCCGGCGGCGGTAAGTGGCCGGGCCTGGAGGCGCACAAGCTGCTCGACGCCGATTTCACGCCGATGCTGAGCCCCAAGCTCGCCGCGAGCATCGGCGGCGTCAAGGAGCCGGCCGACCTCTTGCGCCTGCCGATCCTCGATCCCGGCGACATCTGGTGGTCGCAATGGTTCGAGGCCGCCGGCGTGACCGGGCATGATCTCGCCAAGCGGCCCGGCTCCAGTATGGGCGCGCAGGCCTATGAGGCGAACGCGGCGATGGCCGGCCATGGCGTGGCGATCCTGACCAGGGCCCTGTTCAAGAACGAGCTCGCCGACGGCCGCCTGATCCAACCCTTCGACCTGGTCGGCGATGACGGCCATGCCTATTGGCTGGTCTATCCGACCGCCCGCCGCAACGTGCCGAAGATCCGCGCCTTCCGCGACTGGATCCTGGCCGAAATCGCCTGCCCGTAAGCAGGCCACCCCCAGCTTTCCTTTCCGCCAGCCCGGCCACGTCGTCGGCCGGCTCACGTTGCGTCATTTCTGTTGCGCTGCAGCATAGATTCCGGCTTGACATAAATCACGGTAAGTGAGTAATTGCTCATAACCAAGGCAAATGCTCATCTTGGTTTAAGGGAGGAATTTGATGAAACTTCGCACGCTCACCCTGGGCCTGTTGTCGGCCAGCGCCCTCGCTTTCGCCGCGCATGCCGAATCCATCACCATCGCCACCGTCAACAATGGCGACATGGTCCGCATGCAGAAGCTGACGGACGACTTCACCAAGGCAAACCCCGACATCCAGCTCAACTGGGTCACGCTTGAAGAGAACGTGCTGCGCGAGCGCGTCACCACCGACATCGCCACCAAGGGCGGCCAGTATGACGTCATGACCATCGGCACCTATGAGGTTCCGATCTGGGCGAAGCAGAACTGGCTCCTGCCTCTGGACAAGCTCGGCGCCGACTACGACGTCAAGGACATCATCCCGGCCATCGCCGGCGGCCTTTCGGTCGACGGCAAGCTCTATGCCGCGCCCTTCTATGGCGAAAGCTCCTTCGTCATGTACCGCAAGGACCTGATGGAGAAGGCTGGCCTGAAGATGCCCGACGCGCCGACCTGGGACTTCATCAAGCAGGCCGCCGACAAGATGACCGACCGCGCCAATGGCGTGAACGGCGTGTGCCTGCGCGGCAAAGCGGGCTGGGGTGAGAACATGGCCTTCCTCACCGCCATGTCGAACTCCTTCGGCGCCCGCTGGTTCGACGAGAACTGGAAGCCGCAGTTCGACCAGCCCGAGTGGAAGAAGACGCTGCAATTCTATGTCGACCTGATGAAGGCCGACGGTCCGGAAGGCGCTTCGTCCAACGGCTTCAACGAAAATCTGGCGCTGTTCCAGCAGGGCAAGTGCGGCATGTGGATCGACGCCACTGTCGCGGCGTCCTTCGTCTCCGATCCGAAGGCCTCGAAGGTTGCCGACAAGGTCGGCTATGCGCTGGCTCCCGACAACGGCCTCGGCAAGCGCGGCAACTGGCTGTGGGCGTGGTCGCTGGCGATCCCCGCCGGCACCCAGAAGGCCGATGCCGCCGAGAAATTCGTCTCATGGGCGACCTCGAAGCACTATATCGAGCTCGTTGCCTCGAAGGAGGGCTGGGCCAACGTTCCTCCTGGAACGCGCTCCTCGCTCTACGCCAATCCTGAGTACCAGAAGGCGGCGCCCTTCGCGAAGATGACGCTGGACTCCATCAATGCCGCCGATCCGACGCATCCGACCGTCAAGCCGGTGCCCTATGTCGGCGTGCAGTTCGTCGCCATCCCTGAATTCCAGGGCCTCGGCACCACCGTCGGCCAGCTCTTCTCGGCAGCCCTTGCCGGCCAGTCGAGCGTCGACGACGCGCTGAAGCAGGCTCAAGACGCCGCCACCGCGGCGATGACCGAAGGCGGCTACATCAAGTAAGGCTCCTCCCGGTGCCGAACGCCGGTAGCGCATCATGACCGGCAAGGGGCCGCCCGAAACCCAGTTCGGGCGGCCACCCTTCAAAATCGGGAAAATTCTGGCACGACTCTGAAAATCCGGCTGACCTTGGGAGGGTGACCGTCATGGCTACTCAGCAAACCCGTTCGCTTGCCCGTTTCATGATGGCGCCATCGGTGGTCCTGCTGTTCGTCTGGATGATCGTGCCGCTGCTGTTCACGCTGTGGTTCTCGTTCCAGCAATACAATCCGCTGAACCCGATCCGTAACGGTTTCGTCGGCTTCTCCAACTACGCGCTGTTCTATTCCAACCCGGCCTTCCTCTCCTCGATCCTCAACACGCTGATCATCGTCGTCAGCGTGCTGGTCATCACGGTCGTCGGAGGCATCCTTTTGGCGTTGTTGCTCGACCAGCCGATCTGGGGCCAGGGCATCGTGCGCATCCTGGTCATCTCGCCGTTCTTCGTCATGCCGCCGGTCGCGGCCCTTGTCTGGAAGAACATGATCATGCACCCGCAATACGGCGTCTTCGCCGACATAGCGCGCTTCTTCGGCGCCCAGCCGATCGACTGGTTCGGCCAGCACCCGCTGACCGCCATCATCCTTATCGTCGCCTGGCAGTGGCTGCCCTTCGCCACGCTGATCCTGCTGACGTCCCTGCAATCGCTCGATGGCGAGCAGAAGGAAGCGGCCGAGATGGACGGCGCCGGCTTCCTCAGCCGGTTCATCTATCTGACGCTGCCGCATATGTCGCGCGCAATCACCGTCGTCATCCTGATCCAGACGATCTTTCTGCTCTCGATCTATGCCGAGATTCTGGTCACTACCAATGGCGGCCCGGGCTACGCCTCCACCAACCTGCCCTTCCTCGTCTACCAGAAGGCGCTCCTGGAGTTCAAAATCGGCCAGGCATCCGCCGGTGGCGTCATCGCCGTCATTCTCGCCAACATCGTTGCCTTCTTCGCCATGCGCGCCGTTGGCAAGAACCTGGACAAGTAGGAGGACCTGACATGGCGCGCGCAGTCACCACCCAGCACAAGACCATCGCTACGGCCGCGGCCTGGATCGTCGCTCTGCTGATCTTCTTTCCGATCCTTTATACGATCATCACCTCGTTCAAGTCCGAGCAGGAGGCGATCCAGGGCTTTGCACTGATCCCGTCCGGCACCATGGAGAGCTATGCCGAGGTGCAGGCGCAGAGCGGCTATTTCAAGTTCTTCCTGAACTCGGTGATCCTGTCGGTCGGCTCGACGCTGCTTGCGATCCTGATCTCGGTTCCGGCTGCCTGGTCGATGGCGTTCTCGCCGACCAAGCGCACCAAGGACATCCTGATGTGGATGCTTTCCACCAAGATGATGCCGGCCGTCGCGGTGCTGTTCCCGATCTACCTGATCTTCCGCGACTCAGGCCTGCTCGACAGCCGCATCGGCCTCACCGTCATGCTGATGCTGATCAACCTGCCGATCGTGGTCTGGATGCTCTACACCTATTTCCGCGAAATCCCGGGCGAGATCCTGGAAGCCGCGCGCATGGACGGCGCCTCGCTGTGGAATGAGATCATCTATGTGCTGACGCCCATGGCCGTTCCCGGCATCGCCTCCACCATGCTCTTGAACATCATCCTGGCCTGGAACGAGGCGTTCTGGACCATCCGGCTCACCACCACCAATGCCGCGCCGCTGACCGCCTTCATCAGCTCCTTCTCCAGTCCGCAAGGCCTGTTCTGGGCAAAGCTGTCGGCGGCCTCGACGCTGGCGATCGCGCCGATCCTGATCATGGGCTGGTTCAGCCAGAAGCAGCTGGTGCGCGGCCTGACCTTTGGCGCCGTGAAGTAGCAACGCCCAAGCGGCGGACGACGAAGACTATCCCCGGGAGGAAACCATGGGAAACATCGCGCTCAAGAACGTCTCCAAGTCCTTCGGGTCGACGACGATCATTCCGAACATCGACCTCAACATCGAGGACGGCGAGTTCGTGGTGTTCGTCGGCCCCTCGGGTTGCGGCAAGTCCACGCTGCTCAGGCTGATCGCCGGGCTCGAGGACACCAGCGGCGGCATCATCTCGATCGATGGCCGCGACGTCACCCGCGAGGCGCCGGCCAAGCGCAAGCTCGCGATGGTGTTCCAGTCCTACGCGCTCTATCCGCATATGACGGTCGCCAAGAACATCGCCTTCCCGCTGAAGATGGCCGGCGAGGACCAGGCGACTATCGACAAGAAGGTGAAGGACGCGGCCCGCGTGCTCAACCTCACCAACTATCTCGAGCGCCGCCCCGGCCAGCTGTCCGGCGGCCAGCGCCAGCGCGTCGCCATCGGCCGCGCCATCGTGCGCCAGCCCTCGGCCTTTCTGTTCGACGAGCCGCTGTCCAACCTCGACGCCGCGCTTCGCGGCACGATGCGGCTGGAGATCAGTGAGCTGCACCATCAGTTGAAGACGACGATGGTCTACGTCACCCATGACCAGGTCGAGGCCATGACCATGGCCGACAAGATCGTCGTGCTCAACGCCGGCAACATCGAGCAGGTCGGCTCCCCGATGGAGCTCTATAAGACACCGAAGAACCTCTTCGTCGCCGGCTTCATCGGCTCGCCCAAGATGAACATGATCGAAGGCGCGCCGGCGCAGAAATACGGCGCCAAGACGATCGGCATCCGGCCCGAGCATCTCAACATCTCGACCTCTGCCGGCGACTGGAAGGCGACGGTGGGCGTTGCCGAGCATCTCGGCTCCGACACTTTCCTGCACGTCCAGGCGGACGGCATCGGCACCATCAATGTCCGCGCCGACGGCGAGGTCGCGGTCAAGCATGGCGACACCGTCTATCTGACCCCCGACAAGACCAAGCTCCATCGCTTCGGCGCCGACGGTAAGGCGCTGGTGCAGTGAGGTTGAAAGGCAAATCGGCGCTGATCACCGGATCGGCGCGCGGCATCGGCAGGGCCTTCGCCGAGGCCTACGCACGCGAAGGCGCGACGGTGGCGATTGCCGATATCGACCTTGACGCGGCGCAAGCGACGGCGAAGGCGATCGGTTCCGCAGCTTACGCGATCCGGCTCGACGTCACGGATCAGGCCTCGACCGAGGCTGCCGTGAAGGCGGTCGAGGCAAAGACCGGCGGTCTTGACGTGCTGATCAACAACGCGGCGATCTTCGACCTCGCGCCGATCGTCGAGATAACCAGGGCGAGCTACGAAAAGCTGTTCGCGGTCAATGTCGCCGGCACGCTCTTCATGCTGCAGGCGGCCGCCCGCTCGATGATCGCGCGTGGCAAAGGCGGCAGGATCATCAACATGGCGAGCCAGGCAGGCCGCCGCGGCGAGCCGCTGGTCGCGGTCTATTGCGCCACCAAGGCAGCCGTCATTTCGCTGACGCAGTCGGCCGGGCTCGACCTCATCAAGCATGGCATCAACGTCAACGGCATCGCGCCGGGCGTCGTCGACAGCGACATGTGGGACCAGGTCGATGCGCTCTTCGCCAAATATGAGAACCGGCCGAAGGGCGAGAAGAAGCGCCTGGTCGGCGAAGGCGTTCCCTATGGCCGCATGGGCAAGCCCGAGGACCTCGCCGGCATGGCCGTGTTCCTCGCCAGCGACGAGGCCGAATACATTGTCGCCCAGACCTACAATGTCGATGGCGGCCAATGGATGAGCTGATGGGATGAGTTGAGGGGGGAGGCGCTTCTCTCCTTTCCTCCGGAGAAAGCGTCGCGGGGCAGGTGAGGGGCAGCATACTGGAACACCAGGTGTTGCCCCTCATCCTCGCTCCTCCTGAAGGAGGTGTAATCAGTCGGGCTGCAGATTGGCCAAAGGGTAAATGAGATGACCGTGAAACTCTCTTCCTCGAACCTCGCCAGGCTTCCGGCCAAGGTCGCCGGCCCCAAATACGACCGCTCCGTCCTGAAGGCGGGCATCGTCCATTTCGGCGTCGGCAATTTCCACCGCTCGCACCAGGCGGTCTATCTCGACGACCTGTTCGCCACCGGCGAGGGCCATGACTGGGCGCTGATCGGCGCCGGCGTGTTCGAAGGCGAGAAGGTCGGCCGCTCCAAGCTGCAGGAACAGGACTGGCTGACCACCGTGGTCGAGCAGGACCAGGGCCATATGAGCGCCCGCGTCACCGGCGCCATGATCGATTTCCTGACGCCCGGCGATGCCGCCGCGATCATCGAGCGGCTTGCGGATCCGGCGATCAAGATCGTCTCGCTGACCATCACCGAAGGCGGCTATTTCATCGACCCGGCTTCGGGCAAGTTCAACCCCGCCCATGCCGACATCGTCGCCGACGCACAGCCGGGCGCCGTGCCGAAAACCGTATTCGGCATCATCCTTGCCGGGCTGCTGCGCCGGCGCGCCGACGGCATCGTGCCGTTCACCGTCATGTCCTGCGACAACATCCCCCATAACGGCCGTGTCACGTCCGACGGCGTGATCGGCCTTGCCCGGCTGATCGACGAGGACCTCGCCAAATGGGTCGATGACAAGGTCGCCTTCCCGAATGGCATGGTCGATCGCATCACGCCGGCCACCACCGACCGCGAGCGCAAGATCCTCGCCGACGATTTCGGGCTGGAGGACAATTGGCCGGTGTTCTGCGAGCCGTTCAAGCAGTGGGTGCTGGAGGACCATTTCACCGCCGGCCGCCCGGCGCTGGAAAAGGTCGGCGTGCAATTCGTCAAGGACGTCTCGCCTTACGAGCTGATGAAGATACGCATCCTCAACGGCGGCCATGCAACGATTGCCTATCCGGCCGGCCTGATGGACATCCATTTCGTGCATGAAGGCATGCAGGAACCGCTGGTGCGCGCCTTCCTGTCGAAGCTCGAGCATGACGAGATCATTCCGACCGTGCCGCCGGTGCCGGATACGGATATGGAGGACTATTACCAGCTCATCGAGCGCCGCTTCTCCAATCCCAAGATCGGCGACACCATCCGCCGGCTTTGCCTTGACGGCTCCAACCGCCAGCCGAAATTCATCATTCCGACGATCGCCGACCGGCTGAAGGCAGGCAAGGACGTCGCCGGCCTCGCGCTGGAATCCGCGCTGTGGTGCCGCTATTGCTTCGGCACCACCGACAGCGGCGCCGTCATCGAGCCGAACGATCCGAACTGGGACCGCATGCAGGCCACGGCGAAGGCGGCTAAGGACGATCCGAAGGCCTGGCTGGCGATGGAGGACATCTATGGCGATGTCGGCCGCTCGCCCGTCTTCGCAGAGGCCTTCGCCCATGCCTTGAAGGCGCTGTGGGCGAACGGCGCGCGCGAAACCCTGACGCGCTATCTCGCCGGCAAGCTCTGACGCTCACTTGGAAGCAGATCGCGATGCGGCCGGAACTGGTCATCTTCGACTGCGACGGCGTGCTGGTCGATAGCGAGGCGCTTTCGGTCTCGGCGCTGCTCGGCATGATCGAGCTCGCCGGCGGCACGGTGAGCGAGGACGCCGCCTACGAGCATTTCCTCGGCAAGAGCATGAAGAGCGTGCGCGAGATCCTCGGCCGCGATTTCGGGCTCGACATCAGCGACCAGCATCTGACCGCCATGCGCGTCGACCTGATGCGCAAATTCCGCGAGGAGTTGAAGCCGGTCCCGGGCGTCCAGCAGGTGCTGACGAAGCTCGGCCTGCCATGCTGCGTCGCCTCGTCCGGCACGCTGGAACGCATCCGCTATGCGCTCGACGTCACCGGCTTGCTCCCCCTACTGGAGCCGCATCTGTTCAGCGCCACCATGGTCAATCGCGGCAAGCCCGCGCCGGACCTTTTCCTGCATGCCGCCGCCTCGATGCGGGCACATCCGCGCAACTGCCTGGTGATCGAGGACAGCCCCGCCGGCGTCGCCGCCGCCCGCGCGGCGGATATGCGCGTCTTTGCCTTCACCGGCGGCTCGCATGCCTCCAATCCCGCCCTCAAGGCGCGGCTTGCGTCGACCGAGCCTGACTTTATATTCGCTGACATGCTGCAATTGCCCGATCTGATTGCAGGCCTGGGAGCGAGAGAAAAAGCATCTTGACGAAGAGTTTTGTTTGCGCGGTCGATGTCGGCACCGGGAGCGCTCGCGCGGGCATTCTCGACGCGCGCGGCAACCTGCTCGCTCGCGCCGACCATCCGATCGCCATGCACCAGCCCAAGCCCGATCATGCCGAGCATGATTCGGAAGACATCTGGTCGGCGGTGTGCAAATCCGTGCGGGCCGCCCTCGAGAAATCCGGAGTTGCCGCCGGTGATGTTGCCGGCATTTCTTTCGACGCGACCTGCTCGCTGGTCGCGCGCGACAGGCAAGGCGGCCAGATCAGCGTCTCGGTCACCGGCGAGAAGCGCTGGGACACGCTTGTGTGGCTCGATCATCGCGCCATCGCTGAGGCCGATGAATGCACGACGAGCGGTCACGCCGTTCTCGACTATATCGGCGGCGTGATGTCCCCGGAGATGGAAACGCCGAAGCTGATGTGGCTGAAGCGCCGTCTGCCGCAAACATGGAATGAAGCCGGCTATCTGTTCGACCTCGCCGATTTCCTGACTTGGAAGGCATCAGGCTCGCTCGCCCGTTCGCAATGCACGCTGACGGCGAAATGGACCTATCTCGCGCATGAGGAAAAAAGCTGGCGGCGCGATTTCTTCGAGCTCGTCGGCCTCGACGACCTGTTCGAGCACGCCAGTCTGCCCGAAAAGGCCAACCCCGTCGGCGCCGATATCGGCCCGCTGACGGCGAAGGCCGCCTCTGAGCTCGGCCTGACCGAGAAATGCCGGGTCGGCGCCGGTGTCATCGACGCCTATGCCGGCGCGCTGGGCGTCCTGGGCGGCTTTGCCGGCGACGAGAAGAACATCAGCCGCCATCTGGCGCTGATTGCCGGCACATCGTCCTGCGTCATGGCGATGTCGCAGGATCCGCAGCCCTTTGCCGGCGTCTGGGGCCCGTATTACGGCGCCGCCTTGCCGACGCTGTGGCTGTCGGAGGGCGGCCAGTCGGCCACCGGCGCGCTGCTCGACCACATCATTCGCTGGCATGGCGCCGGCGGTGAGCCGGACGCGGCAATGCATATGAAGATCGCCAGGCGCGTCGCCGAGCTGCGCGCCGAGGATGGCGACGCGCTGGCGGCCAGGCTGCACGTGCTGCCGGATTTCCACGGCAACCGCTCGCCGCTCGCCGACCCGCATGCGGTCGGCGTCATCAGCGGCCTGACGCTCGATTCCTCCTTCGACAGCCTGTGCAAGCTCTACTGGCGCACCGCCGTCGCCATCGCGCTCGGCGTGCGCCATGTGCTCGAGGCGCTGAACGAGAACGGCTATCTGATCGACACGCTGCATGTCACCGGCGGCCACACCAAAAACCCGCTTTTGATGGATCTCTACGCCGACGCCACCGGCTGCACCGTGGTCGAGCCGCTGGCCGACGAGGCGGTGCTGCTCGGCACCGGCATGGTGGCAGCGACCGCCGCAGGCCTCTACCCTGACCTCAACGCGGCCTGTGTCGCCATGCAGCAGGGCGGCAGGACGCGCGCGCCCAACAAGGAAGCCGGCGCCCGCTTCGACCGCGACTACCGCATCTTCCTCGAGATGCACCGCCAGCGGCAGATGCTCGACGCAATCAGCTAGCCTGTTGCTTGCGCAGCGACGTGCCGGTTTCCGCGTCGAACAGGTGGACGCTCTCTTCTTCGAAGCTGTAGCGCACGGGTGCGCGTAGCTCCGGGCATTCGCGGGCCGGCACCAGCGCGCTGATCTCCTTGCCGCCCGAGCCGAACGTCACCAGCGCGTCATTGCCGTGGAATTCGATGAGGTCGGCGGTGCCTTGCAAAAGATTTGCTGTGCCGGCTTCCGCCGTCTTCAGGTCCGGCGGCCGGATGCCGAGCACGACCCGATCGCCGTGCTGCAGATGGAAGCCGCTGCCCTCCAGCGATAGCACCGTTCCGGCGCCGGTCAGCGTCCAGCCGCCCTCCTTCCGACCGACCGTGGCCTCGATGAAATTCATGTTCGGCGTGCCGATGAAGCCGGCCACGAACAGGTTGCCCGGGCGCCGGTAGATTTCCGCCGGCGAGCCGATCTGCTCGATCACGCCGTCCTTCAGAAGCACGATGCGGTCGGCCAGCGTCATGGCCTCGAGCTGGTCGTGCGTGACATAGACGGTGGTGGTCTTCAGCGACTGGTGCAGCCTGGCGATCTCGACCCGCATATGGTTGCGCAGCTTGGCGTCGAGATTGGAGAGCGGCTCGTCGAACAGGAACACTTTCGGCGTCTTGATCATGGCGCGCGCGATCGCCACGCGCTGCTGCTGACCGCCGGAAAGCTCTGTGGGCTTGCGGCCGAGATAGGGCTCCAGCCCGAGCGTCTTCGAGACCGCCTCGACCCGCTTCCTGATCTCGTTAGCCGGCACCTTCTGCCGCTTCAATCCGAAGGCGATGTTGTCGAAGATCGTCATGTGCGGATAGAGCGCATAATTCTGGAACACCATGGCGATGCCGCGGTCGCCGGGCTCGAGATCGTTCACCACCTGGCCGCCGATCGACACCTCGCCGCCGCTGATATCCTCCAGCCCCGCCAGCATCCTGAGAAGCGTGGACTTGCCGCAGCCGGACGGCCCCAGGAACACGACGAACTCATGCTCCTCGATCGCGAGGTTGAGATCGCGGATGACGGTCGTGGCGCCATAGGCCTTGTCGACATGGGAGCAAACGATGGCGGACATGCCTTATCCCTTCTCTCCGGTCAGCAGGATCTGCAGCTTGACGTCCTCTGGCCGGCCTTGCGCCGCGCGCTCGAATGCCTTGATGCTTTCGTCAAAATCATAGGTGCCGGTGATCAGTGGCTTGAGGTCGACCTTGCCGGAGGCGATGAGCTGCAAAGCGCGGTCGAAGATGTTGGCGTAGCGGAACACGGTCTCGATGCGCACTTCCTTGGAAATCGCCGCCGGCACGTTGAGCTCGACCGTCTCCACCGGCAGCCCGACCAGCACCACAGCGCCGCCCGGCCGCACGACGTCGAACAGATTGGCGAAAGCCTTCGGGCTGCCGCTCGCCTCGAACACGATATCGGCGCCCCAATTGTCGGTGGCGGCTCGCACGGCGTCGACCAGCGACTGCTCACCGATATTCACCGGCACGATGCCTGGATATTGGGCAGCGATCTCCAGCTTCGGCGCGGAGAAGTCCGAGATCAGCACTTTTGCGCAGCCGCCCGCCAGCGCGGCCAAGGCAATCATGATGCCGATGGGGCCGCAGCCGACCACCACGGCGACATCGCCGGGCACGATGCGGGCGCGCGCCGCCGCCTGCATGCCGATGGCGAAGGGCTCGACCATCGCGCCCTCGGCGAAGGAGACATTGTCCGGCAGCTTGTAGGTGAAGGCCGCCGGATGGACGGCGTAAGGCGCGAGCACCCCATGCACCGGCGGCGTTGCCCAGAAGCGGACGTCCGGATCGACATTGTAGATGCCGAGCTTCGTCGCGCGCGACGCAAGGTTCGGCACGCCCGGCTCCATGCAGACGCGGTCGCCCACCTTCAGGCCCGTGACATTGGCGCCGACCTCGACGATCGTCCCCGAGGCCTCATGGCCGAGCACCATGGGCTCGCGCACGATGTAGCTGCCGATGGCGCCATGCGTGTAGTAATGCACGTCGCTGCCGCAGACGCCCACCGTGTGGATGGCAATCCTGACGTCGTCCGGTCCGACGTCTTGCGGCAGCGCGATCTCGCGCAGCGACAGTTCGCCTTTTTTCTCAAGCACCAGTGCCCGCATGGGTATCCTCACTTCAACTTTTCTTTTGCCGGAAAACGGAATTCAGGAAGCCGCTGAGCACGCCGAGGAAGAGCAGCGGCGGCAGCGACAGGAGCACGACCGAGGCGTTGAGGATGCCCCACGGCACGTTCATGCCTTGCTGCGAGAGCTCGGAAGCCACGATCGGCAGCGTCTTGGCGTTTGAGCTCGACAGCATCAGCGCGATCAGGAACTCGTTCCAGACCAGCACGAAGCTGAAGGCGATGGCGCCGATCAGCGAGCGCGCCGCGACAGGAAGCGCGATCCGCCAGAACACCGAATAGGCGCCGTAACCATCGACGAAGGCCGCTTCCTCGATCTCCTTCGGCACGCCCTGGAAGGCGGGGATGGCCAGCCACATGATGACGGAGATGGTCAGCAGCGAATAGGTGACGATCAGCGCCGGCAAAGTGTCGTAGAGCCCGAGCTGCAGCCAGATCACCATCAGCGGGATCGCCACCGCCACCGGCGGCAGGAAGCGCAGCGACAACACGAAGAACTGGATGTCGCCGGCAAAGCGGTTGGGATAGCGCGCTACCGCATAGGCCGCCGGCAGGCCGAGCACGATGCCGATCAGCACCGCCGCGCCGCAGGCGACCGCGGAGTTGTAGAGCCCGGTCAGCACGCTGTCTCGGCCGAGGATGTAGCTGATGTTGGCGAGCGTCGGCGTGAAGATCACCTTCGGCACGCGGGTGATGATGTCGACATTGTTCTTCAGCGCGTTGAGCGCCGTCCAAACCAGCGGGAACGCGGCCAGGAATCCGGCCAGCGCCAGGATGGCCTTGGCGGCCAGGCGGCCTGGTCTCATCCGATATTGCTTCATGCCTGCACCCGCTTCCACAGCATGGTGAAGGTGATGACGGTCGCGATCATCATCAGCACCGCCATGGCCGATGCGTAGGAGACCTTGCCGGATTCGATGAAGCCTTGCGAGAAGGCATACATGTCGAGCGTCTCGGTCGCGACGCCGGGCCCGCCTCGCGTCATCACATAGATCAGGTCGAAGGAGCGCAGCGACTCGATCATCTTGACGAACATCAGGCTGATCAGCGGCGCCTTCAGCATCGGCAGGGTCACATGGGCATGGATCTGCCAGCGCCTGGCGTGGTCGAGCCTGGCCGCCTCGATCGGCTGCGGCGGCAGGGTTTCGAGCAGTTTCAGCACGATGACGGCGAAGAACAGGCCCCATTGCCAGACATCGACCGAAGCGACGGCGAAGAGCGCGGTGCCGGGCTTGGAGAGCGGATCGAAGATCAGCCCGCCGGTGATCAGCCGGTAGGGATAGGTGGCGATGCCGTAGAGCGGATGGTAGGCGAATTTCCAGACGAAGGCGGCCGAGACGCGCGGCAAAAGCACCGGGATGATGAACAGGAGGCAGTAGAAATTGCGCAGGCGCGGGCCGGCGACCTCGAACATCAAGACGCCGAGCCCGATCGCCACCACCATCGTCGCGATAACTGTGACGATCTCCCACTTCACCGAAACCCAGACGGCGTTGAGAAAACGGCGGTCAGTGAAGAGGTCGGCGAAGTT
This sequence comes from Mesorhizobium sp. B4-1-3, assembly GCF_006439355.1. Classification (GTDB taxonomy): domain Bacteria; phylum Pseudomonadota; class Alphaproteobacteria; order Rhizobiales; family Rhizobiaceae; genus Mesorhizobium. Next base: position 10,682 of record NZ_VFTG01000046.1, on the reverse strand, counting down.
CGAGAACCAAATCCAGGAATAGCCCGGCGCGCTCAGCTCGCGATTCTGCAGCGCGATCACGATGGCGTAGAGCGTCGGCACCATCGACAGCACCAGAAGGATGGCGAGGGTGGGAACCAGAAATGTGACCGGCAGGGAAGAGCGTCGGCGCATTGCCTATCCTCGGGTTTGTCGCGGTGCCTTGGATCGAGAGTGAAACCCGCGGCGCGGATCCCGGCATTCCTTCGAATGCCGCGGACCGCGCGCCGCAGGCGGGAGGATTACTTCTTCTTCACCAGCTCGTTGGCATAGGCCTCGAGCTCGTTGAGGCCGCCCTTGATGTCGGTGCGGGTGCCGGTGACCAGCTCTTCCAGGATGATGCCCCAGCGGTCGCCGAGATCCGGCCAGCGCGGATCCTGCCAGAAGTTCACCGCCGTCACCTTACCGGTTTCGGCCAGCGCCTGGCCGAGATCGGCGCCGTAGATGTCGGCGAATTCCTTGCTGGAGAGGACGCTGGTGCGGTTCAATTCGCCGAACTGGTGCGCGTCGAGCCTGCGCTTCTCGTTCTCCTTCGACGTCGCCCAGGCAATGAACAGGCCGGAGCATTTCTTCGCCGCGTCATCGGCATTGGCCTTGGTGCCGATGGCAAGCCCATGGCCGTAGCCGCCGCCCGGCAGCGGCGATGGCGGCGGCAGGAAGCCGACCTTGCCGACCACCTGCGAGGTTTTCGGGTCCACCGCCATGCCCGACAGCGGCGTCGATTCCACGAGAATGGCGACCTGGCCGGAGAGGAAGGCGCCGGTCGATTCATCCCAGCTGCCGGTCTGGGTGCCGGGCGCCGAGTCCTTGAACAGCTTGAGATAGGTCTCCGTCGCCTTCACGGCGGCGTCCGAATTGAAAGCCGGCTTGTCGCCGTCGAACCACTTGCCGCCATAGGCCTTGAAGAACGGCATCCAGCGCCAGACATTGGCGCCCGAGCCGCGCGCGCCGCGCAGCGCGATGCCATACATGCCTTTGTCGGCATTGGTCAGCTTCGGCACGTCGGCGATCAGCTCGTCAAGCGTCTTCGGCGGCTGGATGCCGGCAGCCTCGAGCACGTCTTTGCGATAGACCATCAGGTCGCCGCCGCCGGTTAGCGGCGCGAACCACACCTTGCCGTCGTAGGTGGCGACCTTCTGGCGGCCGGGATCGAAATCGGCATAGTCGTAGTCAGCCGGGTAATAGTCGGCCAACGGCACGATCCAGCCCGACGAGGCGAACAGCGCCACATTGGCCTCGTCGACATAGTAGACGTTGTAGTTGCCGACGGTGGAGGCGTCGGCGCGCGACTTGGCGCGGCGGTCGTTCTCGTTGAGGTAGTCGATCTGGAACGAGGCGCCGGAGAGCTTCTTGAACTCGTCCTTGGAGTCCTCCAGAAGCGTCAGGCCGTCGCGCGGCTGCGCCAGCACCTTGACCGGCGCCGAGCAGACCGGCGCCTGGGCAAGCGCCGCGGTTGATGCGGAAGCGGTAAGCACGAACGCTGCGCCGAGGCTGGCAGCGAGCCGGGTTGAATTCATTGGTTTTTCTCCTCCAGGGACATTCGGGAAAGCGGCAGGTCCGCAGGCTAAGCGACCCTCACCGTCGCCCGGGCGACTTGCCACCCGTCGCCAAAATGAGCAGTTGGAAGGAGGGAGGCTAGAAGCCCCGTTGCAGTAGACATGTACTTTTATGCATTGTGCGGCGCAAAATATGGCGCAGGAAGAGTCTGCCCGTCACACGAATATCAGTGCCATCGAAGTGGGCGTATCTCGGCTGTCTTACGCTCTTAACGTCAGGCGTTGCCGCGACAGCTTGCGGTAGGATGACGGCGTCATCTTGTGCTTGCGCAGGAAGGCGCGGTTGAAGTTGGAGATGTTCATGTAGCCGACCTGGAAACAGATGTCGGTGATCGGGATATCGGTGTCGGCGAGCAGCTTGCAGGCCTGCCAAAGCCTGAGCTTGGCGAGGTGATCGCTGAAAGAATTGCCGGTGTTCTTCTGGAAGAAGCGGGAAAAACTGCTTTCGCTCATGCCGGCCAATTGAGCCACCTCCGGCAGCTTCAGGTCCTCGGCGAAATGCTGGAACAGATAGGTCAGCGAGCGCTGGACGATATCCAGCGACTCCGCGTCGAGCAGCGGGGAGAAGTCCGGCGAAGACAAAAGCTGATATTCGTCGGTGGTGGCCAGAAGCTCGAGCAGCTCGAGGAACATGCGGAACCGCGCCAGCCCGTGCACCTCGCCCATCCGTTCCATCAGCCCGGCGCCGTCGAGCGCCGTCTGGCCGTGGAAGACCATGCCGCGCAGCGAGCGCTCCAGGAACGCCTCCAGCTCGCGCAGCTCCGGCAGCAGCCCGGAAGAGCCGCGCAGCCGCTCGGGATCGAACTGCAGCACGATATCGCGGCCCTCGATCAGCTCGCCGGGCTGCACCGCCGTCACCCAGTCATGCGGAAGCCCGCCGCCGACGATGGTCAGATAGCCTGGCCCGAACTCGCCGATATGGTCGCCGACCAGCACCACGCCGGACGATTTCCTGAGCAGATGGATTTCGTATTCCGGATGGAAGTTCCAGACATTGCGCTCCCACGGATAATCGTCCAGTCGCCACAGGAAGCTCTCGCTCGCCTCGGTGACGATGTGCTCGAAGGCAGGCGCCGTGCGCGGAATCGCGGCTGTGTTCTTTCTGCGCCTGAACGGCATCCATTCCTCCCCGCATGGGGCGCCTGCTGCATGCCTGGGCATCCGTAGCAGCCCAAGGCCAGCAAATGAAAGAGGCGTCGCGGAATCCTGGCTCCGCTTGGATCAATCGCTAACTCGGCCTCCTCCCTTGCCAACATGTCGCGTTTCGTTCACAAGGCGACGCAAATGGCGCCATTTTGCGCCATTGCTATGCGGCTTCCGGCCTTTCTGCCGATGCGCCGTGTTCTGAAAGAGCGGAACAATGTCTGCGATCGAAACCGGCGCCCTCGCGCCGGAAAACCTTTGGCGTCAGGAAATCAGGGCGACGATCGCGCTCGCCTGGCCGATGGTGCTGACCAATCTTGGCCAGACCGCCATGACCGCGACCGACGTCATGATGATGGGCCGTCTGGGGTCCGACACGCTCGCCGCCGGCGCGCTCGGCGCCAACCTCTACTTCATGCCGCTGATCTTCGGCCTCGGCCTGATGCTGGCGACCTCGCCGATGATGGCGACCGAGCTCGGCCGCCGCCGCCATTCGGTGCGCGACCTGCGCCGCACCGTGCGCCAGGGCCTGTGGCTGGCGATCCTGATCTCGATCCCGATCTGGATTTTTCTCTCGCATGGCGAAGAGGTGCTTTTGGCCATGGGCCAGAAGCCGGAGCTCGCGCATCAGGCCGGCATCTACCTGCACTGGCTGCAATGGGCGGTGCTGCCTTTCTATGGCTATATCGTGCTGCGCTCCTTCATCTCGGCGCTGGAGCGGCCGGGCTGGGCGCTGATCATCGTTTTCGTCGCGGTCGCCTGCAACGCCTTCTTCAACTGGGTGTTCATGTTCGGCAATCTCGGCGTTGAGTCGATGGGCATCGCCGGCTCCGGCCTCGCCACCACTTTGTCCAGCACGCTGTTGTTCGTCGGCCTGGCGGCGGTGGTGATCAGGGAGAAGAAGTTCCGCCGTTACCATCTGTTCGGCCGCTTCTGGCGCTCCGACTGGCCGCGTTTCCGCAGTCTGCTGAGACTCGGCATGCCGATCGCCGGCATCCTCGCCTTCGAGGTCACGATCTTCAATGCGGCGGCCTTGCTCATGGGCCTGATCGATGCGGATTCGCTGGCAGCCCACGCGATCGCCATCCAGATCGCCTCGATCTCCTTCATGGTGCCGCTCGGGCTCAACCAGGCCGTCACCGTCCGGGTCGGCCTGGCGCATGGCGCCGGCAACGCGGAAGGCGTTTCGCGCGCCGGCTGGACAGCCTTCGTCATCGGCGTCTCGTTCATGGCGCTGATGGGCCTGGTGATGATCCTGTGGCCGCATCTCCTGATCAGCGCCTTCATCGATCTCGCCGATCCGGCCAATGCCAGGGTGATCACGCTTGCCGTGTCGTTCCTGGTGTTTGCAGCGCTTTTCCAGATTTTCGACGGCGCCCAGGCTGTTGCCGCCGGCATGCTGCGCGGCCTGCACGACACCAAGGTGCCGATGATCTACGCTGCGATCGGCTATTGGGGCGTCGGCCTGCCGCTCGGCGTGCTGCTCGCCTTCCATTTCGGCTTGAACGGCGTCGGCATCTGGATCGGCCTGGCCTCGGGGCTGGCCGTGGTGGCGGCGCTGCTCCTGGTGCGCTGGCTCAGGCGCGACCGCATCGCGCCTGCACCGTCTCTCGGGCATTGATCGACAAAAGCTGCCGGTCCGCCCGGCAGCCTCTCGCCGGCTCAGCGAGCGCCGGCGCGCTGCTCCAGCCGCCGTGCATATTGCGTCAGCGGGAAGCACATGACGAAGAACATCAGCGCCACCAGCCCATAGACCTTGAACGGCTCGAAGGTCGCGTTGTTGATGGCGTTGGAAGTCCTGACAAGTTCCTCGAAGCCAATGATCGAGGTCAGCGCCGTGGATTTGATCAGCTGCACCAGGAAGCCGACGGTCGGCGCGCGGGTGATGGCGAAGGCCTGCGGCAGGATGACCAGCCTGAGCTCCTGCAGATAATGCAGGCCAAGGCTGGCGCCGGCGTCCCACTGTCCGCGCGGCAGCGCCTCGACGCCGCCGCGCCAGATCTCGGCGAGATAGGCGCTGGCGAAGAAGGTCAGCCCAAGCGTCGCCGCCGTCCACGGCTCGATGCGCAGTCCGAGCATCGGCAGGCCGAAGAACATCAAAAAGAGCTGCATCAAAAGCGGCGTGCCCTGGAACAGCGCGATGTAGCCCGAGGCGATCCGCTTCACCCATTTATTCGGGGCGATGCGGAAGAACAGCACCACAAGCCCGACCAGCGCGCCGCCGATGAAGGCGGCGAGCGACAAAAGCACCGTCCAGCGGGCGGCAAGCAACAGGTTGCGGACGATGTCCCAGAAGGTGAATTCGATCATGACACGCCCGCCCCCAGCGCCAGGCGTCCGCCGGCGACGAGCAGCCGGCGCAGCCCCATCGACAGGCCGAGATAGACCATCGTCACCACGAAATAGGTTTCGAAGGCGCGAAAGGTGCGGGCCTGCAGCATGTCGGCCTCGTAGGTCAGTTCGCGCACGGCGATCTGCGACACCACGGCCGATTCCAGCATCATGATGACGATCTGGCTGGTCAGCGCCGGGTAGATCACCTTCAGCGCCTGCGGCAGCACAATCTTGATGAACACCTGGCGTGGCCTGAGCCCAAGCGCCAGCGCGGCTTCGGTCTGGCCGCGCGGCACGGCGTCGAGTCCCGCGCCGACGATCTCGATCGTGTAGGCCGCCATGTTGAGCGTCATCGCCAGCATCGCGGCCAGGATCGGGTCGAGCCTGACGCCGAGGCTGGGCAGCCCGAAGAAGATGAAGAACAGCTGCACCAGGAACGGCGTGTTGCGCATCACCTCGACATAAACGCCGATCGCCGCCTGAAGCGGCCTAGGCCCGTTTCGTTTGCCGGCAGCGCCGAGGATGCTGAGGAAGGTGCCGGCGAGCGTGGTGACGCCGATCAACAGAAGTGTCATCGCCGCGCCGCGCGCGATCACGCCCGCCGCACCCGCAAGCCAGCCGAAATCCAGGCTGTAGCCCATGGCGATTGACCTTGTTGGAGGCGCCTGACCTAAGAGAAGGTTCGGCTCCTGTTACGGAGTCGAACCGATCGGCATCAATCCTTGAGGTTGCGGGGATTGAGCGGCGTCTTCAGCCATGCCTTCGAGCTCTCGTCGAGCTTGCCGTCGGCGAGCATCTTGGCGACCGCATCGTTCACCGCCTTCTTCAGCCGGTCCTCGTTCTTGTTGAGGCCGATATGCGAGGGCGAGGTGAGCAACTGGAACTTCTGCTCCGGCTGCAGCGCGTCCTGCTTGGCCAGCACCTGCGCGCCGACGTCGTTGCCGACGACCATCAGCTGGGTCTGGCCGGAGATGAAGGCCTGGATGACGGAATTGTAGTTGTCGAAGCGGCGGATATCGGCGGAAGCCGGCGCCGCTTCCGTCAGCGACGTATCCTCCAGCGTGCCGCGATTGACGGCGATCGACTTGTCGGCAAGGTCTTCCTTGCCTTTGACGGCGAGCGCTTTCGGCCCGATGACGGCGATATAATAAGGCGCGTAGGCGGCGGCGAAATCGATCACCTGCTCGCGTTCCTTGGAGTAGCCGACGCTCATCAATATATCGACGCGCTTGTCGGTGAGATAAGGGATGCGATTCTGGCCGGTGACGCTGACCAGGTTGAGCTTCACCTTCAAGGCATCGGCGATCGCCTGCGCGACGTCGACGTCGTAGCCCTTGATGCTCATATCGGCGCTGGCCGACGAGAAGGGCGGGAAATCCGAGAAGATGCCGACATTGATGGCACCGGCCTTCGTGATGTCATCGACGGCGTCGGCCTTGGCCTGCGTGGCGAGGGCGGCGGCGCCGAGCATTGCAGCCGCCGCAAAGGCGGATTTCAGTGCGTTGCGAAGTGACATTGTTATTCCCCTGCTGGAAGCTTGTTGTTTGAAGCCGGCCGCCGGCTCCAGCGCGGCGGCCTTGTTGGTGGAGCAATTCCCGGAGACGCGGTTTAGGCTTGGCGACTTCGCCATAGTTTCCGTCTGGAATTGCGTGAGGCGTCAGCCCTTCTTGATCGCCGGGCTGAACACCATCAGGCTCAGGATCTCGAACAGGACCTGGGCGCCGACATGGGCGGTGTTGGTGGTCGAGTCATATTGCGGGGCCACCTCGACCACGTCGCCGCCGACGATGTTGAGGCCTTTCAGCCCGCGCAGCAACTCGAGCACCTCGCGCGTCGTTAGCCCGCCGACTTCCGGCGTGCCGGTGCCCGGCGCGAAGGCCGGATCGATGCTGTCGACGTCGAAAGAGATGTAGGTCGGACCGTCGCCGACGATTTTCCGAGCCTTCTCGATGATGGCAGGCATGCCGAGCCCGGTCACCTCCTCGGCATGCACGACGGTCATGCCGGACTCGTAGGTGAACTCCCACAGATATTCGGCCGAGCCGCGGATGCCGATCTGGATCGTGCGCGAGGGATCGAGCACGCCGTCCAGCACCGCGTTGCGGAATGGTCCGCCATGGTGGAACTTGGTCATGTCGAACAGCCCGCTGGTGTCGCAATGGGCGTCGATATGGATCATGCCGACCGGCGCCTTCTTGCCGACCGCCTTCAGGATCGGGTGGCTGATCGAATGGTCGCCGCCGACCGAGAGCGGCAGCACGCCGGCATCGACGATCTGGTTGGTGCGCTTTTCGATGTCCTCGTGGCTGATCTCCAGCCGGTAGCGGCTGCGGAACGGCGTGTCGCCGATGTCGGCGACGCGCAGCTCATGCGTCGGCGCGCATTCCAGCACATGATTGTACGGGCCGATGCGCTCGATGGCGCGCAACGCCCGCGGCCCGAAGCGCGAGCCGGGACGGTTGGTGACGCCGAGATCCATCGGCACGCCGATCATTGCCACCTGCAGGTCGCCGAAATCCGGGTTCTCGGCGGCGATTTCGCGATAGGGCGCGGCGAGGAAGGTCGGGATGCCGGAATAGGGAGCGAGGCGCGTGCCGGACTTGTTGAAGATCTTGTCGGCGACCTTGCGAAATTTCGGGTCGAACATCTCGCCGCCATGGCTCTCGCCATATTTGCGGCGCAACGCTTCGAGCTTGCCGCGATCGTAACCCATGTCCGGTCTCCTCTGCTTGCTGCCCGCACGGACGATTTGCCAAGCCAGCCTGTTGTCCGGCTGGATCGTTGCCCGCTGTCCCTTGCGGATTTCACGTCTCTTGAAAGCTGTTCCGGGGGTAAAGTGTCGGGCAGCCGCATTGAAAAATCAATTGATATTGTTAGGGTCTTTGCTGTGAGAAAATCTCACAAAGTAGGAGCTCTCCATGGCCAAGCGCCTGCCGCCGCTGAACCCGTTGCGCGCCTTCGAAGCCGCGGCGCGGCACGCCTCGCTGACCAAGGCGGCGGGTGAGCTCAACGTCACCCACGGCGCCGTCAGCCATCAGATCAAGGCGCTCGAGCAGTCGCTCGGCGTGAAGCTCTTCGAGCGCACCGGTCAGCGCGTGAAGCTGACGCCGCATGGCGCCGAATTCCTGCCGGCGGTCTCCGCCGCGTTCGAAGGAATTGCCGCCGCCACCCAACGCATGACGCGGCCGGCGAGCGCCGGCACGCTGTCGGTGTCCTGCGTGCCGGCGCTGCTGTTGCTGTGGATGACGCCGCGGCTCGGCTCATTCACGGCGCAATATCCCGACATCCAGCTGACGCTGATCCCGTCCAACGATCCCAAGGACATCCGCGCCGCGGACATCGATGTCTGCGTGCATTATGGCGACGGCGGCTGGAGCGACTGCTGGATACGCAAATGGTCCGGGCTGGAGCTCTTCCCCGTGGTCAGTCCGACGCTGATCAACAATCGGCCGATCCGCAGCGTCCGCGATCTCGCCGACCATGTGTTCCTGCATGGCGACGATGGCCGTGAATGGCACACCTGGCTGGCCGCCGCCGACGCGCTCGACCTGGAGCGCGGCCGCCGCCACCGTCTGGGCGATGCGCGCATGGCGACGGAAGCCGCCGTGCACGGCCATGGCGTGGCGCTCGGCGATTCCGTCACCGCGCGCGCCTTGCTTGCCAGGGGCATGCTCGTCGCGCCCTTTACCCTGTCGGTGCCGGCGGTCGATGATTTCTACGTCGTCTGCCGCAACGAGATGCGCTCGGCGCCGATCGTCCAGCTCTTCATCGAGTGGCTGTTCGCCGAAAAGGAGCAGGACGAGGCCCGCGCCGATGCCCCGGTGGCCGGTCGCGTGCCGAGCCGCAGGAAACGTCCGTCGCTCAAGGTCATAGGCGCGAAAGCATTTTCAGGAAAAGTGTGAAGCGGTTTTCTGTCTGGAATTGCGTCAAAACAAAAAACTGGAGCATTTCGCCGTTCCCGTGAAGCGGCGAAACGCTCCCGTGCCGCGCCCTGACGGCTGGACTTGCAGAGCTGCTTTTTGTCGGGCCAGCCTGCAAACCAGCAAGCGCGTTCGAAAATACAATGCTAAGAGGCATTCCCGCGGCTAGCGAGTAATGAAAGCGCATTGAGACATGGCAAAGACCGATATAGCGCGGCGCGTCTACAACCACACCTGGAAGTTGGACCCGATCGTCCGCAGCCTGCTGGACACCGACTTCTACAAGCTTCTGATGCTGCAGATGATCTGGGGCATGTATCCCAAGGTCGACGCGACTTTCTCCCTGATCAACCGCACCACTTCGGTGCGCCTCGCCGACGAGATCGACGAGGGCGAATTGCGTGAGCAACTCGACCATGCCCGCACCTTGCGCTTTTCCAAGAAGGAGATGATCTGGCTGGGCGGCAACACTTTTTACGGCCGCAAGCAGATCTTCGAGCCGGAATTCCTCGCCTGGCTCGAGGATTTCCGGCTGCCCGGATACGAGCTCTCCAGGCGCGATGGCCAGTTCGAGCTCTCTTTCGCCGGACCCTGGATGTACACGACGCTCTGGGAAATCCCGGCTTTGGCCATCATCAACGAGCTGCGCTCGCGAGCGGCGATGCGCTCCTTCGGCCCGTTCGCGCTCGACGTCCTCTACGCCCGCGCCAAGGCCAAGATGTGGGACAAGACCGAGCGGCTGAAGGCATTGCCCGGCATCCGTATTTCCGACTTCGGCACAAGGCGCCGCCATTCCTTCCTGTGGCAGCGCTGGTGCGTCGAGGCGCTGAAGGAAGGCATCGGCGAAGCCTTCACCGGCACGTCCAACGTGCTTCTGGCCATGGACAACGACCTAGAGGCTTTGGGCACCAACGCACATGAACTGCCGATGGTCTTCGCGGCGCTCGCCAATTCCGAGGGAGAACTGAGGCAGTCGCCCTACAAGGTGCTGCAGGACTGGCAGCGCTACTATGGCGGCAATCTCCTGATCGTGCTGCCCGACACTTTCGGCACCGCCGCGTTCCTGCGCGATGCGCCGGACTGGATCGCCGACTGGACCGGATTCCGCCCCGACAGCGCGCCGCCGATCGAAGGCGGCGAGAAGATCCTCGCCTGGTGGCGTGAGAAGGGCAAGGATCCCAAGCAGAAACTGCTCATCTTCTCCGACGGCCTGGAAGTCGAGACCATCGAGGAGACCTATCGTCACTTCAAGGGCAAGGTGCGCATGTCCTTCGGCTGGGGCACCAACCTCACCAACGACTTCGAGGGCTGCGCGCCGACCGAAACCAAGAGCCTCGACGCCATCTCGCTGGTCTGCAAGGTCAGCGAGGCCAATGGAAGGCCGGCGGTGAAGCTGTCGGACAACCCCGCCAAGGCGACGGGGGATGAGAAGGAGATCAAGCGGTATCTGAGGATATTTGGCGAGAAGGGACGCGTGGAGCAGCTGGTGAAGGTGTGAGGCTTAAGGCCTGGACGAATGGTGGATAAGCCGAGTTCCTTCGCGCCCCCCTCTGCCCTGCCGGACATCTCCCCCTCTTGGGGGGAGATCATCTTGGCCCTCCTGCTTTCGTCAATTTTCAACGCTGTCAGGAAGGAGCCGGCGCCGAAACTGCCAATCTCCCCCCAAGAGGGGGAGATGCCCGGCAGGGCAGAAGGGGGCGCGAAGGACCTC
>NZ_VFTG01000045.1 GCF_006439355.1 Mesorhizobium sp. B4-1-3 | reverse complement strand
TTGTCGTGCGGGACAAGCTCGTAGGAGCCTTCGGCAAACAGCTTCAGCACCTGATCGTCCGACATCGGCTTCGGCGCGGCAGCCGGCGCGGACGGGGCGCCGGCGGGCGCCTTCGCAGCCGGCGCAGCCTTGGCGTCGCCTGAGGCGATCGCCGCCTCGACGTCGACCTTCACCACGCGGCCATGCGGACCGGAGCCGGTCAGCGCCGTCACGTCGACGCCGGCATCCTTGGCGATGCGGCGGGCCAGCGGCGATGCAAAGACCCGATCACCGGCGGCGTGTCCGTTGGCGGCGGGAGCGGGCTCGGCCTTCGCCTGTGCGGGCGCCGCGGCGGCTGCCGCAGGCTTGGGTGCTTCCTTGGGCGCTTCGGCCTTCGGAGTGTCCGCTTTTGGCGCTTCGGGCTTGGGCGCGGTGCTGCCACCGCTCTTGGCGGCAGCGGCAGCATCCTCACCCTCTCCGGCCAGGATGGCGATCAGCGCGTTGACCTTGACGCCTTCGGTGCCGGCCGGAACCACGAGCTTGGCGACCGTGCCTTCATCGACGGCCTCGACTTCCATCGTCGCCTTGTCGGTCTCGATCTCGGCGATCACGTCGCCCGGCGAAACCTTATCGCCTTCCTTGACCAGCCACTTGGAAAGATTGCCCTCTTCCATGGTCGGGGAGAGCGCCGGCATGGTGATGTTGATTGGCATGATGTCCTCCCGACCGGCTCAGCGATAGGTAACGGCTTTGACCGCCTCGACGACCTCGCCGACATTGGGCAAAGCCAGCTTTTCCAGATTCGCCGCGTAAGGCATCGGCACGTCCTTGCCGGCGATGGTGATCACCGGCGCATCGAGGTAGTCGAAGGCGCGCTGCGAGACCTGGTTGGCGATGTGGTCGCCGACCGAATTCTGCGGGAACCCTTCTTCCACCACCACGAGCCTGTTGGTCTTCTTGACCGAGGCGATGATCGTGTCGAAGTCGAGCGGCCGGATCGTTCTCAAATCGATGATCTCGGCATCAATGCCCATGCCGCGCAGCTCGGCCTCCGCCTTGACCGCATAGGTCATGCCGATGCCGAAGGAGACGAGGGTGACGTCCTTGCCCTGCTTGTGGATGCGCGCCTTGCCGATCGGCAGGACGAAATCGTCGAGCTTCGGCACGTCGAAGGAATGGCCGTAGAGGATTTCGTTCTCGAGGAAGATGACCGGGTTCGGATCGCGGATCGCGGCCTTCAGCAGGCCCTTGGCGTCGGCGGCCGTGTAAGGCATCACCACCTTGAGGCCGGGAATGTGGCTGTACCAGGCGGCATAGCACTGCGAATGCTGGGCGGCGACGCGGGCGGCAGCACCATTCGGGCCACGGAAGACGATCGGCGCGCCCATCTGGCCGCCCGACATATAGAGGGTCTTGGCGGCGGAGTTGATGATCTGATCGATCGCCTGCATGGCGAAGTTGAACGTCATAAACTCGACGATCGGCTTCAGGCCGGCCATCGCAGCGCCGACGCCGACGCCGGCGAAGCCGTGCTCGGTGATGGGCGTGTCGACGACGCGGCGCGGCCCGAATTCCTGCAGCAGGCCTTGCGTGATCTTGTAGGCGCCCTGGTATTCGGCGACCTCCTCGCCCATGACGAAGACGTCGCCGTCGCGGCGCATTTCTTCCGCCATGGCGTCGCGCAGCGCCTCACGCACCGTGGTCGACACCATCTGGATACCGGCGGGAATGTCCGGATCGGCGACCGGCTTTGCTGCCGGAGCGGCGGGGACCGCTTTCGGAGCCTCACCGGCATCCTGCGGAGATGCTTTGGAGCCTTCCTCGGCTGCGTCGGTGCGTTGGCCGCCCGAGGAAACCGCGTCCTGAGTGGAAGCGGGCTGAACCTTGCCGCCCTTTTCGATATCGGCCGCACTTTCGCCGTCCTGCAGCAGCACGGCGATCACGGCATTGACCTTGACGCCTTCGGTGCCGGCGGGAACCACGATCTTGCCTAGGGTGCCTTCGTCGACAGCCTCGACTTCCATCGTCGCCTTGTCGGTCTCGATCTCGGCGATCACGTCACCGGCGACGACCTTGTCGCCTTCGTTCTTCAGCCATTTGGAAAGATTGCCCTCTTCCATCGTCGGCGAGAGCGCGGGCATGAGAATTTCGATCGGCATGTCCTTGCCCTCTCCTTAGAGTACGATGTCGGTCCAGAGCTCGGACGGATCCGGCTCGGCGTCGTTCTGGGCGAATTCGGCGGCGTCGGCGACGATGTCGCGGACTTCCTTGTCGATGGTCTTGAGCTCGTCCTCGCTTGCCCATTTCTTGTCGAGCAATCGCGCCCTGACCTGCTCGATCGGGTCGTGCTCGGAGCGCATCTTCTGCACTTCCTCCTTGGAGCGGTATTTTGCTGGATCGGACATCGAATGGCCGCGATAGCGATAGGTCTGCATCTCGAGGATCAGCGGGCCGTTGCCGGCGCGGCACCATTCGGTGGCGAGATCGGCCGCCGACTTCACGGCGCGAACGTCCATGCCATCGACCTGAATGCCCGGAATCCTGAAGGAAGCGCCGCGATGCGAAAAATCGGTCTCGGCCGACGAGCGCGACACGGATGTGCCCATGGCGTAGCGGTTGTTCTCGATGATGTAGATCACCGGCAGCTTCCACAGCGAGGCCATGTTGAAGCTTTCATAGACCTGGCCCTGGTTGGCCGCGCCGTCGCCGAAATAGGTCAGGCAGACATTCTTGTTGTCGCGGTAGCGGTTGGCGAAGGCGAGACCGGTGCCGAGCGACACTTGGGCGCCGACGATGCCGTGGCCGCCATAGAAATGCTTCTCCTTGGAGAACATGTGCATGGAGCCGCCCTTGCCCTTCGACAGACCGCCGCGGCGGCCTGTGAGCTCGGCCATGACGCCGCGCGGCGACAGCTCCATCGCCAGCATATGGCCGTGATCTCGATAGGCGGTGATCATCTGGTCGCCTTCGACCAGCGCCATCTTCATGCCGGTGACGACGGCCTCCTGGCCGATATAGAGATGGCAGAAGCCGCCGATGAAGCCCATGCCGTAGAGCTGGCCGGCCTTCTCCTCGAAGCGGCGGATCAAGAGCATGTGCCGGTAGGCGGAAAGCTCTTCTTCCTTGGTGAAATCAGCGGGTTTGGGCGCTGACAGATTGGGCTGTTTGTCGGATCTGGATTTGGCGGGCGCTTTTTTGGCGGCGGTGGCCATGCGTCACTCCCTGCTGGCGTCTCTTCGCGGACATTCAGGGGAGATCAATCGCCTCCCCACCGATTTGCGCGAGGCTAACATGCAAGGACGCGTTGCGCCATGCTGAAAAATGCATGGCTGGCATGCATCTAAGCGATTAGAATCATTGTGAATAAAGGCGATTAACCGAAATTCGGTTATTTCGTCGGGGCGGGCAACATGATGGTGATTTCGTCGGGCTGCGACAGATTGAGCGCCTTTCGGGCCTGCTCGTCAAGCATATCCTTCTCCAGCGTGCCTTCATGCATCAGCTGGACACGGCGCTCGAAGTCGATCCGGCGCGCCTTCACGGCATCGAGCTGGGCCTGCAGTTCGATCTTCCGGGCCTCGAGCCGATATTTGGAATAGATGCCGAATTCGCCGTGATAGGCATGGAAGCCGAAATAGGCCAGGAAGAGCACGCAGAGCGAGGGAATGATCAGCCTGCCGGTGTTTCTCTGCTTGTGCTGACGTGTCCACATGACCCGAACCCTCGCGGCCGCGAACGCAAGCGGCCATGAGTCGTATTTCGCCCGATTGTGCTTAATGGACGGTTACGGGCGACCTGTTGCAGGATCGCCGGAAACGAAAAAAGGGCGGGAACGACCCGCCCTTTTTAGCCTCTTCGAACAGGCCGGATCAGCCCTTGACCACCGACTTGCCGGCGTAGCACGCCTGCTTACCGAGCTCTTCCTCTATACGGATGAGCTGGTTGTACTTCGCCATGCGGTCGGAGCGCGACAGCGAGCCGGTCTTGATCTGCCCGCAATTGGTGGCGACGGCGAGGTCGGCGATGGTCGAATCCTCGGTCTCGCCCGAGCGATGCGACATGACGGCGGTGTAGCCGGCCTTGTGCGCGGTCTCGACCGCGTCGAGCGTCTCGGTCAGTGAGCCGATCTGGTTGACCTTGACCAGGATCGAATTGGCGACGCCCATGCGGATGCCGTCGCGCAGCCGCGCCGTGTTGGTGACGAAGAGATCGTCGCCGACGAGCTGGACTTTCTTGCCGATCAGGTCGGTCAGGATCTTCCAGCCGTCCCAGTCGTCCTCAGCAAGGCCGTCCTCGATGGTGATGATCGGATAATCGGAGGCGAGTTTGGCAAGGTATTTGGCCTGCGCCTTGGGGTCACGGGTCTTCTTCTCGCCCTCATAGACATAGTTGCCGTCCTTGAAGAACTCGGTCGCCGCGCAATCGAGGCCGAGCGCAACGTCCTCGCCCGGCTTGAACCCGGCCTTCTCGATCGATTCCATGATGAAATCGAGCGCGGCCGGCGCGCTCTTTAGGTTGGGAGCAAAACCGCCCTCGTCGCCGACATTCGTGTTGTGGCCGGCGTCCTTGAGTTTCTTGCGAAGCGTGTGGAAGATCTCCGAGCCCCAGCGCACGCCGTCGCGCAGCGTCGGCGCGCCGACAGGCAGGACCATGAACTCCTGGAAGTCGATCGGGTTGTCGGCATGCGCGCCGCCATTGATGATGTTCATCATCGGCACCGGCAGGATGTGCGCCTTGGTGCCGCCGACATAGCGGTAGAGCGGCAGGCCGGCGGCTTCCGCCGCGGCCTTGGCGACCGCCAGCGATACGCCAAGGATGGCGTTGGCGCCGAGGCGGCTCTTGTTGGGCGTGCCGTCGAGCTCGATCATCGTCTGGTCGATATGGATCTGGTTCTCGGCCTCCATGCCGCCGATCGCCTCGAAGAGCTCGCCGTTCACCGCCTCGACCGCGCGCTGGACGCCCTTGCCGAGATAACGCGAACCGCCGTCGCGCAGTTCGACCGCCTCATGCGCGCCGGTCGATGCGCCCGACGGCACCGCGGCGCGGCCCATCGAGCCGTCCTCCAGCACCACGTCGACCTCGACGGTCGGATTGCCACGGCTGTCCAGGATTTCACGCCCGACGATGTCGATGATGGCGGTCATTTGCGATGTCCCCGATTGATCGATTGAAGCGTCGCGCCCCTCTTAGCCAAAGCGGCGCAAAAGGCAATCGGCGCTGCGGCAATTATTGCCGGGAGCCGGATTCACGAAGCGCAAATTTCTGTCATCATAAGTCATGCGCGTTGCGTGGCCTTCTCATCTATGGTCGCGTTCGCGCGGGGCGAAACAGGAGGAGTTTCGCCATGTCCCAGTTGAGCGGTATCGTGAGTTTGTTCCTGATCGTGGCGGCGTTCCTGACGTCATGCGACGGTCAGAAACCCCAGCAGAGTTCGGCAGAGCTATCGACTCTCAACGCAGCGGAGTAGTTAAACGTCAAAGGCCCCCGGCTTCATTGCAGGGGGCCTTTCGATTCCCTGCGCCCAATCAAGCGATCAATGCCAATAGGGCTTCACGTGGTAATACTGGAATGAGGCATCGCGGGCCGCCTCGCCGTCGGCGCCGGTCAGCTCATCGATCGAATATGCCGGCGCGGCCTGCAGCTGCTCCTTGGTGAACGGCACGACATAGCCGCCTTTGTCCTCGTCATAGTCAAGGGTCGCCCACGGGACCGCATGGTACTTCTCGCCCATGCCGAGGAAGCCGCCGAAGCCGATCACGGCGAACATGATGCCGTTCGACATCTTGTCGAGCATCACATCCTCGATGCTGCCGATGCTCTTGCCTTCGGTGTTGTAGACGGACGTGCCGATGACGCGCGAGGCGGCAATGGCTTCAGTGTGCCCGGAAGGGGTGGTCATGATGGTGCTCCTCTCGATGAATGCCTGCATTGACAATGAGAGGAGCGCGCTAAGGTTCCCGACGACTTTGGCTCAGCTGTCGGTGAGGATGAAGGTGACTTTCGTACTGACGCGGTAGGCGGCGATCTTGCCGTCCTCGACGACGATTTTCTAGTCCTGGATCAAGGCACCCTCGACGTTCTTCAGGGTCTTTGCGGCGCGCGCGATGACCTGCTCGAGCCATCCGGAAAGCTCTTCGTGGACGACGACGTGATTTCGGTGATGCGGGCAACGGACATGGGCTTCCTCCTGCCAAGACGCTCAGTTGCGAAACGAGCGTAGTCCCGGCCCAAAGCCGGCGCAGGATCGGGTCGGATCAGTGGCCCTTGGCGATGCGATCAAAGGCCATCAACTTTTCCAGCAGCGCCGGCATGTCCTTGAGAGGCACCATGTTAGGGCCATCCGAAGACGTGGAATTGTCGGGATCCTGGTGGGTTTCGATAAAGACGCCGGCGACGCCGACGGCAACGGCCGCGCGCGCGAGCGTTGCGACGAAGCGCCGTTCGCCGCCGGAGGAGCCGCCCTGCCCGCCCGGCTGCTGGACGGAATGGGTCGCGTCGAAAATCACCGGGGTGCCGATCTCGGCCATGACCGGCAGAGCGCGCATGTCCGAGACCAGCGTGTTATAGCCGAACGAGACGCCGCGCTCGGTGGCAAGCACGTTCGGATTGCCGGAGCCGGTGATCTTGGCGACGACGTTCTTCATGTCCCAGGGCGCGAGGAACTGGCCCTTCTTCACATTGATGATCTTGCCGGTCCTTGCCGCGGCGACCAGCATGTCGGTCTGGCGCGACAGGAAAGCCGGGATCTGCAGGACATCGACATGCGGTGCAACGATCGCGCATTGTTCCTCGGTGTGGACGTCGGTCAGCACCGGCAGCCCAAATTCCTTGCGCAGATCGTCGAAGATCGGCATCGCCGCATCGAGCCCGGCGCCGCGCGTCGCCGACAGCGAGGTGCGGTTGGCCTTGTCGTAGCTGGTCTTGTAGACGAGGCCGATGCCCAGCCGCCCGGTCAGTTCCTTCAGCGCGCCGGCCATGTCGAAAGCGTGCTGGCGCGATTCAAGCTGGCACGGACCGGCTATCAGCGACAGCGGCGCATTGTTGGCAAAGACCACCTTGCCGACGGTTACCGATGAATTGGGCGCCAGGGGCTTGCTCATGGGGTCTCCCGGAAGATGAAGGCGGCGCCCTGGCCGGGCGCCGGCGGCACGACGATATCGTTGCCGCTCATGTTGTGTCGGACTGCGTTGTCCGCAAGCAGGCGCCTCACGGCGGCCTTGTCGCGGATCGAGAAGGCAATGGCTGTGAAGCGCAGATCCGGTGACGGCGCGACCGTCAGGCCAAAGCGCGAGGCATAGTCTTCGGACGACAGAACGCTGAGGACTGCATTCGGCAGCCGCACCGCGTCGCCGGCGCTCGCATCGGCTTCGGCAGCGGTCGCGATCAATCCGATCTGGGCGGCAGCCCTGTCGCTGACGGCGATGATTTCGAGAATACCCGTCACGCCATTGGCGTGCGCCTGCAGGGCCGTCCGGTCGATTTTCGGAGCGTTGATGCGCTGGCAGGCAAAGAGGAAGGCTTCATCGGCCTCCTTGTCGGATATGAATGCCAGCTTGAAGGAAGCGGTATCGCTGTTGCCGTTCGCGTCGGTAAAGGCGCGCGAGAAGCCCAGCATCTCGCCGGCGGAAAGGCCGGCCTCGACATAGCGCGCATGATCGGCATCGGCATTGGCGGTTGCGAACACGACAGCGGAAAAGCCTTCATCGCCGAGGGTCTGGCGGTAAAGGCGGTCGCGCGCGACGAAGACATTGCCCTCGCCTATGGCGCGGTCCGCCATCTGTTCGTTGCCGACGGCAAGCGGCTCCAGATAAGTGCCGTCGGCGAAAAAGACGCAGGCATTCTCCGTGCCGAAGGGGTGGATGCCCGTGGGCGCGACGACAAAGCCGAGCGAAGCCAGACGCGACCGGACGGCATCAAGGCTCCCTGTCGGCAGCACGAGGTGGTCGAACGGATGGGCGGAGCTTTCGATCATGTTGGCTCGGTGTGCCCCATTCGGGCCCGCGGTTCAAGAGCCGCGGCCAGACGGAGCGCGCTGCTGGTTCAGGCCGCGGCCACGACATCGGCCGAATAGCGCAGCTCGCGCAGCGGCTTCACCTTGCTGGTCGTGTCGGCATAAATCGGGTGCGCCTTGTAGGCAGCAAGCGCCGCCTCGTCCTCGAACTCGGCATAAACGACCACGTCGATCGCGTTGGAGAACAGATCGACCTTGGTGTTGAGCGTCACCTCGAAATGCCTGGAGTGCGGGATCTTTCCGAGCGCCAGCAGGCCCGAGCGCACAGCCTCGACATCTTCCTTGCGCCGCACGCTGAAGAAAACGATGTGCCGGATCAAGCCAGCCTCCCTGATCTTCGATTCAGCGGTGTTTCTGTGGGAGCAATGCCTGGGCGTCAACCGGAAACGATGTCGCGCCCGCGATGCTGAAGTCGGCGCGACCTTACCCGGTGACGTAGCGCACGATGCGCGACATCTCCCGCACGGTCACATCGAGATAGTGGCCGTGATTGTACAGGCCGTCCCAGAATAGGAAGAAGGTGATGGCGGCGATGACGATCACGTAACGCATGGTTAAAACTATCGCATGTGAATGGCCGGAACCAGAGCAGGAGCAGCATCGATCGTTCCAGTTCACTGCTTTTTGCTTGGCGGTTTCGGCCAGCGGTGCCTACGCCGCATGAGCGCGAAGCCACGCTCGTGACGCCACGGAATAAAACCGCGATCGGCCATCGGGCATCTTCGCTGCCGGCAGCGACGGCCCGTGAATCAGCTTTTGTCGTCGTCGCCCTGCGTGATCAGGCGCGCGCTGCGCTGACCGGTAAGATAAATCCATAGCCAGCTAAGCGAGACCGCAAGGCGGTTGCGGAAATCGATGAGAAAATAGATATGGGCTATGCCCCAGAGCCACCAGGCGAGCCAGCCGGTGAGCTTGATCCAGCCGAAATCGATTGCCGCGGCGCGCTTGCCGATTGTCGCGAGGTCGCCGGCATGCCGGTATTGGAAGGGACGCATCGCCGTGTCGCCGGCCAATCGTGCCTTGATCGTCGCGGCGACATGCTTGCCCTCCTGCTTGGCCGAGGGTGCCACGCCCGGCACCGGCTTTCCGTCCGGCCGCAGCACATGTGCGGTGTCGCCGATGACGAAAATGTCGGGATCGCCCGGCACGGTGAGGTCGGGTTCGACGATCACCCTGCCTGCACGGTCGGCCGCCGTCCCAAGCCATTCGGCCGCCGGCGAAGCGGCAACGCCGGCCGCCCAGATGATCGTCCTTGCCGGCAGGCGCTTGTCGCCGAAGACGACGCCCTCGGCATCGAGTTGCGTCACGGGGCGGCCGAGCTCGACGGTGACGCCCAGCCGTTCGAGCGCCTTGCGGGCATAGTCGGAAAGCTCCGGCGCGAAATTGGCCAGGATCCGGTCGCCGGCTTCGATCAGCACGACCCGCGCCTGACGTGTGTCGATGTTGCGGAATTCGCCGCGCAACGTGTCATGCGCGAGCTCGACAATAGTGCCGGCGAGTTCGACACCGGTCGGCCCGCCGCCGACGATGACCAGCGTCAGCAGCGCCTCGCGCTTCGCCGGGTCGGTTTCGCGTTCCGCCTGCTCGAAAGCGAGCAGGATGCGGCGCCGGATCGCGGTGGCATCCTCGAGCGTTTTCAGCCCCGGCGCGAACGGTTCCCATTCGTCATGGCCGAAATAGGCGTGGCGCGCGCCGGTGGCGAGCACGAGCGTGTCGTAGGGAACCGAGCTGCCGTCATCGAGTAACACGCGCTTACCGGCGCGGTCGACGCCGGTGACATTGCCCAGAAGCGTCGTCACGTCCTTGCGCCTGCGCAATAGATGACGGATCGGCCAGGCGACCTCGGAGGTCGCCAGCGACGTTGTCGCCACCTGGTAGAGCAGCGGTTGGAACAGGTGATGATTGCGTTTGTCGATCATCGTAATGCGCACCGGTGCGCCAGACAATGCGCGGGTGAGTTCGAGCCCGCCGAACCCGGCGCCTACGATCACGACATGATGTCTGGCTTCGCTCATTTCATTCACCTCGCGGCGTAAACCACCACACAGGGATGTAAGTATTTTTGTGCACTGCAACAACATCCTGCCGGTCGGGAAAGATGCCCCAGAGTCGTCGCTCGGCGTCGTGAATGCACATGTAGCACGTGCCGCCACCGGTGTAGCGTGGGGCAGCACGACAGGAACTATCATGCCTGATAATCGCGACGACGACGGGCCGGCCCAATACGCATCACCGCCATGCTTCATGCATGAACTCGACCCCCAATACCGGGAGCCGCTGTCCGACTGGACGGATGTCAGGCGATGGCGCAAGGCCGAGCGCGAGCGGCTCATCAACGCCAGGCTTGCCGTCGCAGCCGATGCGCGCGCCGCGATGT
The DNA here is from genome assembly GCF_006439355.1 of Mesorhizobium sp. B4-1-3. Classification (GTDB taxonomy): domain Bacteria; phylum Pseudomonadota; class Alphaproteobacteria; order Rhizobiales; family Rhizobiaceae; genus Mesorhizobium. The sequence continues at coordinate 16,998 of NZ_VFTG01000045.1, read as the reverse complement.
CGGCGCGGATCGCGGATGGCATCGACGCGCTCATCGGCGATATAGACGGCCGGATGGTCAGTCTCTATTGGCCGTTTCGCGGCGAGCCGGACCTGCGCGGCTGGATGGCCTCGATCAATGAGCGCGGCGGCCGAACCGCGCTGCCTGTCGTCGTCGAGAAGGGGCAGCCGCTGGTGTTTCGCGCCTACAGACCGGGCGATCGGCTGGAAAAAGGCGTCTGGAACATTCCGATCCCGGCCGAAGGCGATCCGGTGCTGCCCGATATCGTGATCTCGCCGATCGTCGGCATCGATTCCGGCAAATATCGGCTGGGCTACGGCGGCGGCTTCTACGACCGCACGCTCGCCGCGATGCCGTTCAGGCCGCTGGTCATCGGCGTCGGCTACGAATTGCAGCGCATCCCGACCATCTACCCGCAGCCGCACGATATTCCGATGACCACTGTGGTCACGGAGGCCAACGCCTAGGCCATCTCGGGCCGCAGCCCGACGGCCGTGCGATCGACGATCTCGCGCAATGCAAAGGACGAGTTGATCTTAGTCACGTGCGGCATCGCCGACAGCCATTCCTTGTGGATGCGCTCATAATCGACGAGGTCCTTCGCCGCGATGCGCAGGATGTAGTCGTATTCGCCCGACATCAGATGGCATGAGAGCACGTTCGGGCAGCGCTTGATCGCCGCCTCGAAATCCGACAGCGTCTTTTCGAATTGGCCCGACAGCGATATGTGCACGATCGCCGTCATCTGGTGGCCGAGCGCGCTGTTGGAAAGCCGCGCGTGATAGCCGCGGATGGTTCCGGACTTTTCGAGATTGTCGAGCCGGCGCGAACAGGCCGATTGCGAAAGGCCGACCTTCTCGGCAAGCGCCGCATTGGGGATCCGACCATCCTTCTGCAAAGTCTCCAGAATGGCGATATCAATCCTGTCGAGCGGCATTTTTCGTGGTTCCTGCGAAGTTCCGGCTGTTTTGCGCAACGATTATCGAACAGCGGTCCTTGCCGCAAGTGCATTCGCAAACACATACGGAACGATTTGTGGTTCACTGCGATTATTGCGCGTCCACCTCCGCGTTCGGAGCCGATGGCATGCGCGAGTGACAGGGAGAGCGCCTCGTTGAAAGGGCGCGGACAGGAGAAGAAAGATGCGTGTCGGCTGCCCCAAGGAAATCAAGAACCATGAATATCGCGTCGGCATGACGCCCGGCTCGGTTCGCGAATACGTCGCGCGTGGCCACGAAGTGCTGGTCGAGACGGGTGCCGGCGCCGGCATCGGCGCCGACGATAACGCCTATCGCGCCGCGGGCGCCACCATCGCCAAGACGGCCGCCGACGTGTTCGCCAAGTCGGACATGATCGTCAAGGTCAAGGAGCCGCAGCCCAACGAATGGGTCCAACTGCGCGACGGCCAGATCCTCTACACCTATCTGCACCTCGCTCCCGATCCGGAGCAGACCAAGGGTCTTCTCGCTTCGGGCGTCACCGCGATTGCCTATGAGACCGTGACCGACGACCGCGGTGGCCTGCCGCTGCTCGCGCCGATGTCGGAAGTCGCCGGCCGCCTGTCGATCCAGGCCGGCGCCACCGCGCTGCAGAAGGCCAATGGCGGCCGTGGCGTGCTTCTCGGCGGCGTGCCCGGCGTGCTGCCCGGTAAGGTCACCGTGCTCGGCGGCGGCGTCGTCGGCCTGCATGCGGCAAAGATGGCGGCCGGCCTCGGCGCCGACGTCACCATCATCGACCGCTCGATCCCGCGCCTGCGTCAGCTCGACGACATCTTCGGCGGTCGCGTGCATACGCGATACTCGACCGTCGAAGCGCTGGAAGAGGAATGCTTCTCGGCCGATGTCGTCATCGGCGCCGTGCTGATCCCGGGTGCAGCCGCACCCAAGCTCGTCACCCGCGAAATGCTTTCCGGCATGAAGAAAGGCTCGGTGCTGGTCGACGTCGCGATCGACCAGGGTGGTTGCTTCGAGACCTCGCATGCCACGACCCACGCCGATCCGACCTATGAGGTCGATGGCGTCATCCACTATTGCGTCGCCAACATGCCCGGCGCGGTGCCGGTCACTTCGGCGCACGCGCTCAACAACGCCACGCTGCATTATGGCCTGCAGCTCGCCGACAAGGGCCTCAAGGCGTTGGTCGACGACCATCACCTGCGCAACGGCCTCAATGTCCATAAGGGCAAGATCACCAACCGCGCTGTCGCCGAAGCGCTCGGCTATGAGATGGTCGAGCCGAAGGCGGTGCTTGCCGCCTGATATCCGGCCGGAACTTCCTCCTGTCGCGCCCGCCGGGTCATTCCGGCGGGCTTTTTCTTGCGCGCAAAACTTAATCCGTGCCGAATCCGGGCAACAAAAAAGCGGAGCAAAAGCCCCGCTTCCTCGAAGTTGCGATCCGCCGCCGGTCCATCCGCGGTCGACCGATCGTCAACCATTACTTTCTAGCGCAGGAGTACGACGGGAATACGACAGTGCTGGAAGGCCCGGTTCGCATCTTCCCGGCCATTATGCCGCTTGTGTGAAATGCTTCACATTCGCCCGTCGGGAAAGACGCCTAGACACGCGCCGTTACTGGCGGCCTGAGCTGCTTTCCGGGTCGGGCGAGTCCGGCCCGGATAGCACTTGCCGACAGCTTCTGTCAGACCCTCCAACGGCCCGCCTGACCATCGGCGGGCTTCTTTTTGGAGTCATACCGGTTTGGGATGGGCCGGTTTTGGATCAGGCCCGCTCGATCCGGCATTGGTAGCAATTGTTCCGCGCCGAGCGGACATGGATGTAGGCGATGTCGTCGCGCTCAAGCAGTGTTGTTGCGCGGGCGGCGATGTCACTTGTCGGCGTAACTGCGCCGCTGCCATAGACGATGCGATCGTCCTTACCGTAGCCCCTGACGATATAGTCGCTGCTTTCGAGCATCTCCGGTAGCGCTTCCCCGTCGGCGGCGCGCTCGCATTCCTCGGCATGAAGGAAGATCGGGCCGGTTTCGGCATAGGGCTGCAGTTCCGGGAAAGGCCGGTAGGCAACGATCAGGTAGCCGTCGCCCTCGGCGACGTTCTTCAGGCAGTGCCTGCAAGGCACGCCGTCGCCATCAGAAATCCTGTGTTCCGGGGCGCGGCCATAGGCATCGGGCCCTCCCCGCTGCAAGGCGCGCACGGCTTCGGTCGGCAAGGCTTTGAACTGGATGCTCATGAGCGAAATCTCCGGTGTCGATGTCCGGAAATTTATGCCTTGGCGATTGCGCCTCCCACCCGATTCCTGACTGGCGACGTGCATATGGAAGAGCCCGGCTGCCTTGCGTAGCCGGGCTCTTGACTGTCGGCATTGTCGGCCCGAGCGTTACCGCACGAAATCGTCGAAGCGACGCAGCGTCACGCGGCGGTTGCGCCAGTTTTCCTGCTGGGTCTGCACGAGCAGGAACTCCTCGCCATAGCCGACGGTCTCCAATGCGAACGAAGGCACGCCGAATTCGCCTACCAGCGTCCGCTTCAGCGACGCGGCGCGACGTTCGGACAGGATCTGGTTCGATTCGAAGGAGCCCACGGCGTCGGTGTGGATGCGGGCGCCGCGGTCGCGGCGCAGGATGCGGTGGAGCGCGTCGGCGATGATTTCGACTTTGCCGTATTGCGAGGGGGCAATGGCGGCCGAGCCGAACTCGAAATTAATCGACTGAATATCGATCGAGCGCGCCATGCGCCGCAGGTCCGGCCGGCGCTTGAACTCGCGAATGGTAACGCGCTCATTGGGGCGAAACTTCTTGCTTGGGGCGGCGTCGAGCTGGCGCTCGATCGTAGCGGCCGAAGGCGTGGTCGCCTGCGCGGACGCCAGGCTCGGCATGGCAATCGCCGCAATCATGGCGACGGCAAATGTACGTCGGGTCAACATGTCTTTCTCCTGACAGACTCGGCCTTGTAATGCGGCCGGACAATGGCAAAGACAGTCGGAAGCGGCGATGAACGGGATGTTCAGGCGCAAGGCAATTCCAGGGAACGGCTTAGAGCAATTCCAGGAAAAGTGTGAGCAGTTTTCCGTCCGGAATTGCGTAAAAACAAAGAGATAGAGTATTCACCGTTTCCGTGAAACGGTGAAATACTCTAACCTCGCATGACGCTGGCCGAGCGCTCGGCGAAGGTCAGTGGACGCACGACCTCCTTCTTCTGCGCCACCGGCGTGAAGCCGAGCTTCTGGTAAAGCGGCAGAGCCGCCGGATGATCGAGCGTGCAGGTCTGCACGGTGACGCGCCTTGGCCCATGCGCCCAGGCCGCCGAGATCGCGGCACCAAGGAACCAGCGGCCGATGCCCAAGCCGTGCGCATGCTCCATCATGCCGAAATAAGCGAGTTCCACTTCGTCCGGAAGATGCGGCTTGAGGTCGAAGAAGCCGGCGGGAGCGCCGTCGAGATAGAGAACGCGGATGTCGCGGTCCTCGCGGTGCAGGCCGGCGGCAAGCTCCTCGTCGCTGAGCCTCAGCACATTGACCCAGTGCCATTTGCGCCCGACGCGATCCATCAGATAGCGGTAGAAGTGGAGCGGGATATCTTTCGTCTTCAGCAGCGCGATCTGGCGGTTGTAGGGGATCGGCGGCGACACCGCGGGTGCGGCATGCATCTCCAGGAAGGTGACCGTGACATCGATATCTTGCGGCGCGCCGTTTTCCATCATTCTTTCCCTGTCACCACCGGCGTGTCGCCGAGACCGCCCCATTCAGTCCAGGACCCGTCGTAGAGCCGGTTGTCGCTATGGCCGAGCGTCTCCAGCGCCAGCGTGATCGCCGCCGCCGTGATGCCCGAGCCACAAGACGTGACAACGGGCTTCGAGAGGTCGATGCCGGCATCCTCGATCACCTTGCGCAAGCGGTCCTTGGGCAGCAATTCGCCATTCTCGGCAAGCGCCGTGATCGGGACATTGTGCGCACCCGGCATGTGGCCCGAGCGGACGCCCTGGCGTGGTTCGGGATCGGTTCCGGCGAAACGGCCGGCCGAGCGCGCGTCGGCGATCTGGCTCTCTTGGCTGCCGACGATCCTGCGCATCTCGTCGAGGCTAACGACCCTGCCCTTGTCGAAATCGGCATGGAAGACACTCGGCGCAATCTTGGTCGGCTCGGAAGTCACTGGCCGGCCCTCGGCCTTCCAGCGGTCAAGTCCGCCATTCAGGATGTAGACCTGGAAGACCCCCATGACGCGGAACATCCACCAGGCGCGCGGCGCCGAGAACAGGCCGGGCCCATCATAGACGACGATGGTGTCGTCGGCCGAAACGCCCATCGCGCCGACATATTGGGCGAAGTGCTGCGGCGAGGCCAGTGTGTGCGGCAGTTTCGAATCCGGATCGGAAACCGCGTCCTGGTCGAGGAAGCGCGCTCCGGGAATGTGGGCGGCATCGTATTCGGCCCGGGCGTCGCGCTTTTGCGCCGGCAGGTACCAGGAGGCGTCGATGATGGTAAGGCCGGGCTCGCCAAGCCGCTTTTCCAGCCAATCGGCGTCGACGATGAAAGGACTGTCCTGCGCCATTCTGTTCTCCCTGCCCCGCCTCGCTTTAACGTCAGCTCGCCGGCATCGGCCCGAAGCGGATGCGGAAGCGCCGGTTCTCGCGGCCTTTCTTCTCGATCTTGCCGATATGTATGTCGCCGACCTCGCCGGTCGACTTCACATGCGTTCCGCCGCAGGGCTGGCTGTCGATCGAACCGTTGTCGCCTATGCACACCAAACGAATCTTGCCGGTCCCGACCGGCGGACGGACGTTCTTCGATTTGACCAGGCCGGGATTTGCGGCCAGCGCCTCGTCGGTGATCAGCCGGGTGAAGATCGGATGATCGGCGCGCACCAGCTCCATCAGGCGAGCCGTCACATCTTCCTTGGTGAAGCCGGCATCGGGAATGTCGAAGTCGATGCGGCTGTCGTCCTCGGCGACCGCCGCCCCGGTGATCGGAAACGGACAGACGACGGTCAGCAGGTGACAGGCGGAATGCATGCGCATCAGGAGGTGCCGCCGCTCCCAGTCGATCAGAAGCTTCAGTTTTTCGCCGACAACGGGAAGCGCCTGTTCCGGCGCCGGCACATGGATGATCTCGTCCTTTGTCTCGCCGGTGATGGTGGCAGCGATCGCTATGCGGCCGCCGTCGGCACGTTCGAGCGTGCCGGTGTCGCCCGGCTGCCCACCGGATGTCGCATAGAAGATCGTGCGGTCGAGAACGATGCCGCCGCGATCGTTGATGGCGACGACCTCGGCCTCGGCCGTTTTCTGATAGGCGTCGTCGCGAAACAGCGCCTCGGTCTTGTGCGCCATCATGCTACCTTTTCGAACGGCACCGAAATGTCGGCCTTCTCTTCCATCCAGCCCGGCACGGGAAGATTCTTGCCGCGCAGGAACTCCGGATTGAAGAGCTTGGACTGGTAGCGCGTGCCGTAGTCGGCAAGGATCGTCACGATGGTGTGGCCGGGTCCGAGCTCGCGCGCCAGCCGGATGGCGCCGGCGATGTTGATACCGGTGGAGCCGCCGACGCAGAGACCCTCCTCCTGGATCAGGTCGAAGATGATCGGCAACGCTTCCTCGTCCGGGATCTGGTAAGAGAAGTCCGGCGCGAAGCCTTCGAGATTGGCGGTGATGCGGCCCTGCCCGATACCTTCGGTGATCGAGTTGCCGCCGGATTTCAACTCGCCGCTGGTGTAGAAATTATAGAGCGCGGCCCCGAGCGGATCGGCGAGCGCGATCTTGACGTCCTTGCTCTTACCCTTGAGCCCGAGCGCGACACCGGCAAGCGTGCCGCCGGAGCCGACCGCCGAGACAAAGCCATCGACCTTGCCGCCAGTTTGGCCCCAGATTTCCTCCGCGGTCGTGCGGACGTGACCATCGCGGTTGGCAACATTGTCGAACTGGTTGGCCCAGATCGCGCCGTTGGGCTCGGAGCGCGCCAGTTGCTCGGCAAGACGGCCGGACAGTTTTATGTAATTGTTGGGGTTCTTGTAGGGCACGGCCGGCACCTCAATGAGCTCCGCGCCCAGGATCTTGATCACGTCCTTCTTTTCCTGGCTCTGGGTGTCAGGAATAACGATCACGGTACGGTAGCCGAGCGCCTTGGCGACCAGCGTCAGGCCGATGCCGGTGTTGCCGGCAGTGCCTTCGACGATGACCCCGCCGAGCTTGAGCAAGCCGCGCTGCTCGGCATCGCGGATGATGAACAGGCCGGCTCGATCTTTCACCGATTGCCCCGGATTCATGAATTCGGCTTTGCCGAGGATCTCACAGCCAGTTGCTTCCGAAGCCTTGTTGAGCCGGATCAGGGGCGTGTTGCCGATCGCTTCGATCACAGAACGGGGCATGTGGGATTCCTTCATGTGTGCGGCGAGACCCTAAAAACCGGACGCCGCGGTTTCAAGGCAAGATTTTGCCTGGTCCAGTCGCATTCCGGATGGTGCAATGCTCGCGATCATTTCAACGCCAGGTGCAAAACCGCTCTTTTCAACCGATTTCTCCACCGCTAGAGCAAATCGCAACATCCGCAGGACACCCCATGACACTCTACCGGGCCAATCCGAAAGACGGTGTCGCCTGGATCACGGGCGGCAGCAGCGGGCTTGGCCGGGCGCTGGCCAAGGATCTCGCCAATCAAGGCTACGCCGTGGCGGTGACGTCGCTGCCGCAAGATCCGGCCGACACACTGATCGTCGAAACGGCGCAGATGCCCGGACATGTGAGGTCCTTTCCCTGCGACGTGACGGACGAGCAAGGGATGGCGCGCACGGCCGCCGCGATCGAAGAACAGATGGGACCGATCGTGCTTGCCGTCTTCAACGCCGGCAACTACATCGCCACCCCAGGCGAGAACCTGGTGGTGCGCGATTTCCATCGCTCCTTCGCGGTGAACTATTTCGGCATCGTCAACGGCGTGGTGCCTGTCGTCGAGCATATGCGCGTGCGCGGACGCGGCCATATCGTTCTGGTCGGGTCGGTTACCGCCTATTCCGGCTGGCCGACGACGGCTGCCTATGGCGGCACCAAGGCCGCGATCAACATCCTTGCGGAGTCGCTGAAATACGACTTCGACAAGATGAACATCCGCATCCAGGTCATCAATCCGGGATTCGTCGACACGCCTTTGACCGAAAAGAACAAGTTGCCGATGCCGGGCCTCATGCCTGTGCACCGCGCGTCGCGCCGCATGGCGCGGGGCATCCGGAAGGGCGGCTTCGAAGTCACCTTCCCCTATCACATAAGCTGGCCGCTGAAGCTGCTCGGCCTGCTGCCGCGGCCGATCGGCCGCTTCGTCATCGGCCTCACCACCCACTGGTGGGGACGGCCGTTGCATTTCGATCGCAGGCCGGCGGGCGAAAAAGACCCATCCCGCGACAGCGCACCATAAGCCGGCGAAACGGCGATTGCCTGCCGGCGGGGACGGCCATAGGTTGAGAATCATTGCTTGGAGACTGGAATGGGGCGGCGGATCGTGCTGGCGGTGCTTGGCCTTGCAGTCATCCTGGTCGCCGGCTTCTTCCTTGGCCCGCGCGTGCCGGTCGATACCACAATCCGCTTCGATCCATCGGTGATCGGCGATGATCCGCAGGCCTATCTGGCGCGTGAAGAGGCTGCCGTGCCCAACATGCGCGACGGGCTCGACAAGGAGATCATCTGGGCGAACCCGATGGTCCACGCCAAGACGCCCTTGGCCATCGTCTACATCCATGGCTTTTCAGCCTCGAAGGGTGAAGTCCGTCCCTTGCCGGACGATGTCGCGGACGAACTCGACGCCAACCTTTTCTACACGCGCCTGACCGGCCACGGCCAGGACGGCGCGGCGATGGCGCAAGGCAGCGTCAACGCCTGGATCAACGACTATGAGGAGGCCTTGGCCATAGGCCGTGCCATCGGCGACAAGGTGATCGTCATCGCAACCTCGACCGGCGGCTCGCTGGCGGCGTGGGCCGCAACGCAGCCGGGCGCATCCGACGATGTCGCGGCCATCGCGTTCATTTCGCCGAATTTCGGCGTCAAGGCCTCCGGCGCCGAAGTGCTGACCCTGCCCTGGGGGAGGCAGATCGCCGAGCTTGTCGGCGGCAAGGAGCGCAGCTTTCCCGCGCGCAACCCGCTGCACGAGAAATTCTGGACCACCAAATACCCGATGAAGGCGGTGCTGCCGATGGCGGCGCTGACCAATCTTTCCTATGCCGCGCCGGTCGAGCAGGCAAAGATCCCTGCCCTGTTCATTTTCTCGGATTCCGACAAGGTGGTGCGGCCGGACCGTACGCGCGAGATCGCCGGGCGTTGGGGCGGTCCGCACGAGCTGGTGCCGGTCGACGACACTGGCGATCCGGACCATCACGTCATCGCCGGCGATGTGCTGTCGCCGCAGACCACGGGTTTTCTCACCCAGCGTATCGTGGTGTGGGTGAAGGCGCTGCTGCAGCAGCAAAAAGGCCAGTGAAACGAAAACGGCCGGAGCATGCTCCGGCCGTCCCTGATCGGATTTGATGGGCTCAAGCAGCCCGGTTCGCCGGACGCTTGCCGCCGAAGCGGCGCTTGTTGTTGCCCTTGAAACGCTTGAAGCCGTCGGGCTTGCTCGAGCCATTCGGCTTGGCCGCAGCCGGGCGTTCGCCCTGCGGCTTCGAAGCGCGCTCGCCATGAGGCTGACCGCCGAAACGCTTGTTGTCGCCACCGTTGCCAGGGCGGCGGCCATCGCGGCGGGCGCCGTGATGCTCGCGGTCATTGGCCGGTTCGAAATGACGCTCGGTCTTTTCTCTCGGGTCGCGCTGCGGATCCGGGCTGCCGAGATGATCGGCGACGACCGGCAGCCTCATGCGGATGATGCGCTCGACCTGCCGCAGCTTGGCGTTCTCGGAAGGATCGCAAAGCGTGATCGCGATGCCATCCCTGCCGTTGCGGCCGGTGCGGCCGATGCGGTGGACATAGCTTTCCGCTTCGTCCGGCAGATCGAAATTCACGACATGGCTGATGCCGGGCACGTCGATGCCGCGCGCGGCGATGTCGGTGGCGACCAGGATGCGGACCGCGCCCTCGCGGAAATCGTTGAGCGCCTTCTGGCGGGCGTTCTGCGACTTGTTGCCGTGGATGACGGCGGCTTCGAAACCGTCGCGCACAAGATCCTTGGTGACGCGGTCGGCGCCGTGCTTGGTGCGCGAGAACACGATCACCGCGCGCATCGCCTCGTCGGCCAGCATCTTGGACAGCACCTGGCGCTTCTGCCTGGTGCGGGCGAGCACCACACTCTGCACGATCTCGGCGGCCGTCGTGCTCTGCGGCGAGACCTCGATGCGGACCGGATCCTTTAACAGGCCCTTGGCGAGCTCGGCGATCTCGTTCGGCATGGTGGCCGAGAACAGCGCCGTCTGGCGGTCCGGCGCGGTCGCCTTGGCGATGCGCTTGACGTCGTTGATGAAGCCCATGTCGAGCATGCGGTCGCCCTCGTCGAGGACGAGCCATTTGGTGTCGGCAAGGATGAGGTCACCCTCGCGTACGAGATCGGTCAGCCGCCCGGGCGTTGCGATCAGGATATCGACGCCGGGCGCGATCTTCTTCACCTGGCTGAAGCGCGAGACGCCGCCCAGCACCAGCGCGGTCGAGACATGCGCGCCCTTGGCGAGGATCTTGATGGTGTCCTCGATCTGGACGGCGAGCTCGCGAGTCGGTGCCAGGATGAGCGCCCGCGTCGTCTTCGGCCGGCGCTTGGTGCCGAGGCCGATGATCTTCGACAGGATCGGCAGCGCGAAGGCCGCCGTCTTGCCGGAGCCGGTCTGGGCGATGCCGAAGATGTCGCGGCCTTCGAGCTGCGGCGGGATAGCCTGCACCTGGATGGGCTTCGGTTCGGTGAAACCCGCGGCAAGCGTGGCCTTCAGCAGCGCGCCGCCGATGCCAAGGGCCGCGAAACCGGAGAGTTCCCCAGCGTCGTTGCTGGGGAGAGTGTTTTCGTTGGTCAAATTTATCTTCTTTCAAGCGGCGCAATCGCCGCAAACGTCAAATGGCGGCAGGGCGCAACCTGCCGTCGAAACAATCATAAGGAAACGACAAGGCGGCGGACGGGAAGCGTCCGCGCGGCTGCGCTGTCGTGCCCGCGGGCTTCATGCCCCGGGGCTTTTTCGCCGTCTTGCCGATCAGCCGTGGCCGATTTGAAAGAGGGAAAACAGACGCAACCAGTCTCATTCGTGGAGAAAGCCGGACAGGCCGGCCCAAGCGCCTATGCCGCTGCATATGGCCGAGTCCGCGCCAAAATGCAAGAGGCGATGTTGCGTTGCAGCAAAACGAGGGCGCTTGCGCTCTCCTGCCCTCGCCATTACCACAAATCACTTATCCGTTTTGGGGACCTGTGATGAAAGACGTGCTGAAGGAACTCGAGCGCCGCCGCGAGATCGCCCGCATGGGCGGCGGCAAGGATCGCATCGAGGCGCAGCACAAGAAGGGCAAGCTCACCGCTCGCGAGCGTATCGAGGTCTTTCTCGACGAAGGTTCGTTCGAGGAGTTCGACATGTATGTCGAGCACCGCTCGACCGATTTCGGCATGGAGAAGACCAAGATCGCCGGCGACGGCGTCGTCACCGGCTGGGGCACCGTCAACGGGCGCCCGATCTATATTTTCGCCAAGGATTTCACCGTGTTCGGCGGCTCGCTGTCGGAGGCGCATGCCGAAAAGGTCATCAAGGTCCAGGAGATGGCGCTGCGCAATCGCGCGCCGATCATCGGCCTCTACGACGCCGGTGGCGCGCGTATCCAGGAAGGCGTGGCCGCGCTCGGCGGTTATGCCGAGATCTTCCAGCGCAACGTGCTGGCATCCGGCGTCATCCCGCAGATTTCGTTGATCATGGGTCCCTGCGCCGGCGGCGACGTCTATTCGCCCGCCATGACCGATTTCATCTTCATGGTGCGCGACACCTCCTACATGTTCGTCACCGGACCGGATGTAGTGAAGACGGTGACCAACGAGACGGTGACCGCCGAAAGCCTCGGCGGCGCTTCCGTCCATACCACGAAGTCCTCCATCGCCGACGGCGCTTACGATAACGACGTCGAGGCGCTTTTGCAGATGCGCCGGCTGGTCGATCTCCTGCCGGCGTCCAACACGGCCGAGATCCCCGAGATTGAATGCTATCAGTCGGTGATGGATCACGACCTGTCGCTCGACAGGCTGATCCCCGACAATGCCAACAAGCCCTATGACATCAAGGAGCTGATCCTGAAGGTCGCCGACGAAGGCGATTTCTTCGAGATCCAGCAGAGCTTTGCCAAGAACATCGTCACCGGTTTCGGCCGGGTCGAGGGCCGCACAGTGGGTTTCATCGCCAACCAGCCGATGGTGCTGGCCGGCGTGCTCGATTCCGACGCCAGCCGCAAGGCCGCGCGCTTCGTGCGCTTCTGCGACTGTTTTTCCATTCCGATCGTCACCTTCGTCGACGTGCCGGGCTTCCTGCCGGGCACCGCACAGGAATATGGCGGGCTGATCAAGCATGGCGCCAAGCTGCTCTTCGCCTATGCCGAGGCAACCGTGCCGAAGATCACCGTCATCACCCGCAAGGCCTATGGCGGCGCTTATGACGTGATGGCTTCGAAGCACCTGCGCGGCGACATGAATTATGCCTGGCCGACGGCGCAGATCGCGGTGATGGGCGCCAGGGGCGCGGTCGAGATCATCTACCGCAAGGACATCGGCGATCCGGAGAAAATCGCCGCTCATACAAAAACTTACGAGGATCGCTTCCTGTCGCCCTTCGTCGCCGCCGAACGCGGTTATGTCGACGAGGTGATCATGCCGCATTCGACCCGGCGCCGCGTCGCCCGGGCGCTGCGCATGCTGCGCAACAAGGATATGCAGAACCCCTGGAAGAAGCACGACAACATTCCGTTGTGAGCAGAGCTCCGTCAGCCGAAGGGACCACCACCGCCAACATGAGCGCGGAGACGACATGCGTATAACACTTGCGGCCCAGGGCCTTATTCCGTGCAAGGGCTATGGCGGCATCCAGCGGCAGGTCGAATGGCTGACGACGGAAATGGTCAAGATGGGGCATCAGGTGACTTTGATCGCCGGCCCGGGGTCGTCGCATCCGATGTGCGAGGTCCGCCACGCGGTGACCAATGACGAGTGCCGCGCGGCTGTGCCCAAGGACACCGACATCGTCCATCTCCACGCCTGGAAGGTCGAATTTCCTTTTCCGACGCTCAATACCGAGCGCGGCCATCTGCCGGACTATCCGCGGCCGCAGCCGAACTGGAGCTTCATCAGCGCCCGCCATGCCGAGTTGCATGGCCGCAAGACCTTCGTCTACAACGGCTTTCCGGTGGATGCCTATCGCCTGGCAGCGACGAAGAACGACCATCTATTCTTCATGGCGGCCATCGCACGGGCCGGAAAGGGCCTTAACCGGGCGGTGGACCTGGCGAAGAAATACGATTTCAAGCTCGACATCGCCGGTGGCTCGCGCTGGAAGCTGCTCGGCCGCAGCAAGACGCGCCGCGAGCGCGTGTTCTTCAAGAGCCTCTCGCCGCGCTTCCGCTACCACGGCATGGTCGACGGCGAGCCGAAGGTGCGCCTGCTGGGCGAGACCAAGGCCTTTCTGAACCCGATTTCCTGGGAAGAGCCTTTCGGCAATGCGCCGGTCGAATCCATGCTGTGCGGCACGCCGGTCTTGACCACGGCACATGGCGCGCTGCCCGAAACGGTCGACGCCGATACCGGCCGCTTCTTCGACACGGATGAGGAGTTCGCGCGCGGTTTCGGTGAAATCGCCGGTTTGTCGGCGCAAAGATGCCGCGAATCCGCGGCAGACCGGTTTCCGATCCAGAAGGCCGCTAAAGCCTATCTGGAGCTCTACCGCCGCATTCTTGATGGCGAAGCGCTTCCGTGAGACATCACGCAGGCGTCTCCTGTCAGCGGTGGCCGTTCCGGATCGAAAAGGTTTCGCGCATTGCGCCCCATCCTGGTTTTCTGCTTGCCGGCGATCGGTGATTTCATCCGCTGCCATTCGGCCATCCGGATCATCGCCGAGAGATCCCCAGGCCAGCCGGTCGATATCGTCACCTCGAGGATCGCAGCGCCTCTGGCGCGGCTGATGCCGGGTGTCCGCAAAGTCTGGATCACGGAGAAGCAATGGAAGCCGGGGCTGAAAGAGCGGGCGCGCCTGGCGCGCGAAATCCGCAAGGAGAATTACCAGGCGGCCTATATGCTCACCAGCAGCACCAAGGCTTCGCTGGTGCCGTGGCTGGCCGGGATACCGGAGCGCATCGGCTATCCGCGCGAGTTTCAGTTCGGCATCGTCAATCGACTGCCCGCCGGTTGGTTGAAATCGATGGTGGCCTTCGGTCCGCGCAAGACACGGTTGGCGGAACAGGTTTGCGCAATCGCTCGCCTCGGCAAAAGGCCAATTGAAGACGGACCGTTGCCGGCTCCGCAACTCGTTGTTTCTCCTGAAGAGCTTGCGGGTTGGCGTCGGCGCAACAGGATCGACCCAGCAAAACCGGCGATCGCGCTTTACACGTCCGACTTCGCCAATAAGCGTTCATGGCCGATGGAGCGCTTCGTCTCGATCGCGCGCGACTATGCTGGCCGAGGTTGGTCTGTCTGGCTGATCGGCGGACCGCGGGAGCGGCAGGCCGCCGCCGAAATTAAGGCGCAATTGCCCGAGGCAGTCGACTTCACCGCGACGCCCGATATCGCGGAGGCTATGTGCCAGATCGCGGCCTCGACCGTCTTTCTCGGCGTCGATGGCGGCATTTCCCATGCCGCCGGGGCGTTGGGCGGTCCGTGTGTGCTCATCTACGGCTCGAACCGGGCCTATATGCATGGTCCGGTTAACGAACAGGTGATCTTTCTCGAACCGCCGATTTCGATGCCGGGTTGGGTGGAGAACACGCACGCCGTCAGCGAGGACAGTGTTCGCCAGGCCCTGACGACAGCGGTCCGAAAACAGGCGCCGCAATTCGCCTGACCTATTCCTCGGCTTCGGCGCCAAAGCGTTTCATCGGACGGTGCTCTGCGTCAGCTCGCGCAGAACCGGCACGACCGCCAGAGGCAGGTCTTCCGCAATCAACCCTGGTCCGAAACGGCTGCCGGCCTCGGCATGGATCCAGACCCCGGCGCAAGCCGCTTCGAAGGCCGGCATGCCTTGCGCGAGAAGCCCGGCGATGAGACCCGCCAACACGTCGCCTGAACCGGCGGTGGCGAGCCAGGGCGCGCCGTTGCTGTTGATCGCGGCGCGGCCGTCCGGCGCGGCGATCACGCTGTCGGCGCCCTTGTAGACGAGCACGGCGTTGGCGCGCTGCGCCGCTTCGCGCGCCTTGGCCAGCTTCGACAACGCCTTGTCGGCTGCAATGTCCGCAAACAATCTGCCGAACTCGCCCTCATGCGGCGTCATGATCAACGCCGGCGCATCCGGTCTGCCGGCCGCCTCGAACAGCATCGCGGCGACATTGCGGAAAGAGGTGATGCCGTCGGCGTCGAGCACGAGGCCCTCGACGCCGCCGTCCTGGCGGTTTTCGGCGAGCACGGCGAGCGTGAAATCGCGCGCCTTGTCGCCGATGCCGAAGCCGGGGCCGAGGACAAAGGCGGACGGCCGGCGATCGCCGATAAGGTCATGCACGTCCTCGACCGCATCAACCTTGCGCAGCATGATCGAGGTCAGATGCGCCGCATTGACCTGCATGGCGTTCGCGGGCGAGAGCATAGTGACGGCTCCTGCACCGCTTCTTGCGGCCGCAAGCGCTGAAAGGCGCGCCGCGCCGGTCGCGGACGGTCCCCCCGAAAAGACGCTCGTATGGCCGCGCTTGTATTTATGGGTGTCCACGGCCGGCGCGGGAAAGCTCGCGATCCAGAGCCCAGGCCGGTTCTCGAAGGCCCGCGGCGCGACCGCGTCGATGATCTCGTCGCGAATGCCGATGTCGGCCAACACGACCTCCCCGCATCGTCCGCGGCCAGGCAGCAGCAGGTGCCCAGGCTTCTTTCGCGCGAAAGTCACCGTCAGGGCCGCGCAAAATGCGCAGCCCAGGACTTCGCCGCTTTCACCGGAAACGCCCGAAGGCAGGTCGATCGCGACGACCGGCAGGTTCATCTCCGTCGCGATGTCGACCGCGCCCTTGGCCTCGCCGGTGAGAGGCTTCGACAAGCCTGCGCCATAAATCGCGTCGATGACCAGCGAGCCGGCTTGCGCGGTGAAGGCCGAAAGCGGGCGCCGCTCCAGCGTGCAGTCAGCCGCCGCGCGCGCGGCGTCGCTGCCTGCCCGCGGTTTGCTCGATGCCCATAGGGCCACATCGACCCCGGCCTCGGCCAGCAGCCGCGCCACGACGTAGCCGTCGCCGCCATTGTTGCCGGGGCCGCACAGCACATGCACCTTTTTCGCCGCCGGGTAGCGCGCCAGCACGACAGCCGCGACCGCCTCGCCGGCGCGCAGCATCAGCCCATAACCATCGAGCGGCCCGGCCGCGATTGCCAGCCTGTCGGCCTCGGCCATTTCGGCCGGCGATAGAAGTTCATTGCGCATGGGATTGCCCATCTCCATGCGATCAAGCATTGTCCAGTTTTCGGTTCGAAGCAAACCAATGTGATCGCGGCATTATCTTGCACCTGTGATCGTATCCGCGAGGGTTTTGCCTGAAAATTGCGCTGTCTGCCTATTTTTTGCGCAGACCTGAGGAGGGGCGATGTATAGGGTTTGGGCGTCCATGACGCGTCCGATGCAGCGGATGACGCGAATTTGCATCCGGACGCGGCATGGGTTCGAAAACGCCCCTCGCCGCCTGCACTCCTCACGATTGGCACGGTTCGTGCTTGATGGAGGCGCAAGCGGGGCACACAACCCGTCTTCTTGGCAGTGGAGGCCACTTTTTACATGAAAAAGATCGAAGCGATCATCAAGCCATTCAAGCTGGACGAAGTGAAGGAAGCGCTTCAGGAGGCCGGACTGCAAGGCATCACCGTCACCGAGGCCAAGGGCTTCGGCCGCCAGAAGGGACATACCGAGCTTTATCGGGGCGCCGAATATGTCGTCGATTTCCTGCCCAAGGTGAAGATC
>NZ_VFTG01000044.1 GCF_006439355.1 Mesorhizobium sp. B4-1-3 | reverse complement strand
TGTAGATACAAGGTGGCTCGGCGAAGCGGACGGAGAGGGGTCTTCGTAGAGCGGAAAGTCTTCCAATACGAGGGCCTTTGCCGACGGAACCGGCGCCCGTCTCCGTCTCGGCTTCGCCGAGCCACCTCTCCACACTGCGTGGGGCGAGGAACCCTTACGGCTGCCCGTGCCCCGACAGTATCTGCGCCGCACCCCTGATCGCGATCCGGAAGGCCTCGTCGAAGTTGACGCCGCGCACCTGCCAGCGGTAGGTCATGCCGCGATCGGCCAGCCGCCAGTCGGCGATCCAGCCCAGGTCCTTGTCGCTCCATACGATGCCGCCGGCGAGCGCGCGGGCCGCTCCCGCTTTTTTCGCGAGCTTGTCAAGTCTTGCCATATCGGCTTCGGAAAGCGCCTTCTCGTCAAGGCCGCCGAGCTGCCCGGCCTCGGGAAAGGTGACACGCATCAGCAACGGATCACTCGCATTGGCGAAGGATTCACGCATCGCCTTGCCTTGATCCTGATCGGCCGTCAGCACGAAATGCCGCGAGCCCTGCTCGACGGTCATGAAGACGGCGATCGGCGGCCGCTCGCCGAGCCAGGGCCTGCTGCCGAGCTGCGCGAGCAGCTTGTCGACGACGGCAGGGTTGTAGAGGCAGGTCAGGTCGTGCGGCCTGTCATGCGTGCCTTGCTCGTCATGGATCGGGATGCCTTCGAGCCGGTCGTGATAGCGAAAGGACTGGACGAAGTCGGCTGCCTTGTCGCGCAACGCCAGCATCTCCGTCTTTTGCGTCAGCCGCTGGTCGCCCGAGACCTTGACCAGCACTTTGTCCAGGCAATCCTTGAAGCCGATCTGCCGGTTTACCTCTCCGGTGCCGGTGACGATCGTTTGCGCCTGGTAGAGCTCGGCGACCGCCGCGGCGCGGACGGGCAGTCCCAGGCACAGGAGACCGACCAATCCAACCACGAAGCGGGAAATTCCAGGCATGTCGATCTGCTCGAACCGGTCGGACGCGGGCACAGTGCTTTGCCGGTTACCTAACACCTGGCGCGGCTGCCCGCCAGCGCAAGAACCGCCGCCCCGTACCGCTGCCATTGACGCGTCCGCATGCCGCCTTTAGCACTTCTCTCCCCCGGCGGGCGGCGAGAGGGATTCTCTGGCGATGGATTTTGGCGGCGGCGACGAGATCCGCTTCGAGCGGCTTGGCAAGGCCGGCGTGGTCACATTGACCCGGCCGAAGGCGCTCAACGCCGTCACGCACAACATGGTCAAGGCGCTCGGCAAGGCGCTGGACGCCTGGGAAGGGGATCCGGGCGTCGACGTCGTCGTCGTCAAGGCCGAGGGCAGGGCGTTTTCCGCCGGCGGCGATATCCTCCACATCTACGAGGCCGGCCGCGCCGGCAAACCGCCGGTCGAGTTCTTCGCCGACGAATACCGGCTCAACGCCCGCATCGCCCGCTTCCGGAAACCGTATGTCGCGCTGATCGACGGCATCGTCATGGGCGGCGGCGTCGGCATTTCGTTCCATGGCTCGCATCGGGTGCTGACCGAGAACGCGCAATTCGCCATGCCGGAGGTCGGCATCGGCTTCTTCCCCGACGTCGGGGCCAGCCACTTGCTGCCAGACCTGGGAGGCTCCTTCGGCATGTATCTCGGACTGACGGGAAACCGCATCCGCTACGGCGACGCGCTGTGGTCGGGGCTGGCCACCCACACCATCAAAGCCGAGGACCAAGCGGGCCTGCTCGACGAACTGGCGACGAGCGGCGACGCGAATGCAGAATTGCGCGATTTCTTCGTGCCCGCCAAACGCGAGACGGAGCGGCAGGACCTGGAGTCGATCGCGCGCCATTTTTCGCAGAGCTCGCTCGCCGGCATTATCGACAGCCTGGAAGGGGCAGGGGCCGAAGATGCTTTTGCCGCGAAGACGCTGGCGACGCTGAAAACCCGCTCGCCGACCAGCCTCAACGTCGCCTGGCGCCAGATCAGCGCGGGATCGACGCTATCGATGGACGAATGCATGACGATGGAGTTCCGCATCCTCAACCGCATGCTGGCCGGCCACGATTTCTACGAAGGCATCCGCGCCGCCATCATCGAGAAGGGGTCGCGACCCGAGTGGCGGCCAGCGAGCCTCGATGACGTCAGCGCGGCCGACATCGACGCCTATTTCGCGCCCCTCGGGGACAAGGAACTCGTCCTGTGAGCGAGGTCACCTCCAGGCGCGTGGTGCTGCAGCCTTCGACCACCGAGGTGATCTTCGCCTGGTTCCAGCGCGTCATCGCCGGCTACTGCCTCTTGTTCGGCATCCTCTACTGGATCCGCCTGATCGGCATCTATCCGGGCGAATTGTGGCGCTTCGACCTGATGCCGGTGCACTGGCGGGTGGCGGCGGCGACGCTTGCCGTCTTCTTCCCCTTCGCGGCGGCGGGCTTGTGGATGCTGGCGTCCTGGGGGCCGGTGATCTGGTTCATCTGCGCGGTGACCGAGACGGTGATGTATGCCGGCTTCCCCGATCTCTTCGGCCACCGCCTGCTGATCGTGATCTCGCACGCCTGCGTGGCGCTGCTTTATATCGTCTTCCGCGTAGTCATCTGGCTGCAGAAGCGCCAGCTCCGGCAGTAGGTTGCCGGGCGGCTCCAGGGGCCTGGATTCGGGGTTGGCGATTGCCCTAAAACCGTTGGCTAAATCTTTAGGTTAATTGTTCTTGCTCGGGTGACCGATCGTTAAGCGTCTTCCGAAACCTCTTACCGGTAAGCTCTTGTTAGCCCTGGCGTTTAAGTCGAATTTTATGAGTATTCGATAGTGTCGCGATCAAGGTGAAAAACAAAAAATCACCAAGGCGACAAACGAGAGGCAAAGATAATGATCAATTCGCGTCCGGCGGCGAAGACCGCAAACGTATCCGACGATCGCCGCGAGGCTATCCGTTCGTTGTACATGGAATCGCTGCAGCTGGTGGAGCGTCTGCACCGCCGTCTGCTTGACGTGATCAAGGACGAGTTCGACCGCAACGGCCGCTCCGACATCAACGCCATCCAGGCGCTGCTGCTCTTCAACATCGGCAACTCGGAGCTGACCGCCGGCGAACTGCGCTCGCGCGGCTACTATCTCGGCTCGAATGTCTCCTACAATCTGAAGAAGCTGGTTGACCTCGGCTTCATCAACCACCAGCGTTCGCGCATCGACCGCCGCTCGGTCCGCGTCTCGCTGACGCCGAAGGGCAACGAGGTGGCCGAGGTGGTCGCCGGCCTTTACGAGCGCCATGTCGGCTCGATCGAGGCGGTCGGCGGCATCAACACCGACGAGTTCAAGCAGATGAACCGCGCGCTGCAGCGCCTGGACCGCTTCTGGAACGATACGATCGCGTATCGGATGTAAGATCTACGAATTGGACGGGAAAGCCGCACCGAAGAAGCGCGGCCCCGAGGGGAAAAGTGTGGGCCGGTGCCGAACGCGCCGGTCCTTATCTTTTTCGCGAAGGTGGCACCTGCGGGAGTTTGACCGTCGCTTCGGGCGCGTAGGAGCCTCCGCGCCTGACGGGGAGGGCTTAGACTTCGCACGGCCACGCCGGCATCCCGCCGATGCAAAAAAGCATCGCCCCCATTTCTTTCACGTTCCCGCCGCATGCAAATCGCGGGCCAAGGCCACGTTGCCGCCATAATCGCGGGCGATGCGAAATGTAGGTGATGCTTGCGGGCCTGTGCCCCGCGCTCCTTGGAGCCTGCGTTGCGGCGTCGCGCTTCTGGCAGCCGATTGATGCGGGTCATGGTTGGCGAATTGTTAAGTTTGCCGCCCCTAGAGTGCGGACAAGCCGCCCGGCAAGCGATTGAGCGAGAGCGATCAAACAAAGAATGTCTGCCATGAGAACCAGCCGCCGTGTCTTCCTTACCGGAGCCTCCGCGCTCGCCGCCGCTTTTGCCGCGGGCCATGCGAGCGCCCAGGACGTGATCGGGGACATCCTGAAATCCTCGACGCGCGGCAATTGGGACGACCAGTTCGACGCCCGCGGCAACGACACCAACAAAGTCGCCTCGACGCTGCCGATCTTCAGTCAGCAGACTGTGGCCTTCACCGAGCAGGCGGTGGCGCAGTACCAGAACATCGTCTCGCAGGGGGGCTGGGAACAGGTACCGGCGACCAAGAAATTGCAGCTCGGCGACGACGATCCGGATGTCGTGCCGCTGCGCAAGCGCCTGATGGTCTCGGGCGACCTGCCGCAGAGCGCCGGTATCTCCACGGCCTTCGATTCCTATGTCGACTCGGCGGTCAAGCGCTTCCAGCTCCGCCACGGCCTGCCGGCCGACGGTGCCATGGGCAAGTATACCTATGCCGCGATGAACGTGTCGGCGCAGGTCCGGCTCGGCCAGCTGCAGACCAACCTCCAGCGCCTGAAGGAAAAGGCCGGCACACTCGGCAACCGTTACGTCTTGGTCGACATCCCTGGCGCCCAGGTCGAGGCGGTCGAGAACGACCGCGTCGTGCTGCGCCATACCGCGATCGTCGGCAAGATCGACCGCCAGACGCCGATCGTGAATTCGAAGATCAACGAGATCATCGTCAATCCGTACTGGAACGCGCCGGTCTCGATCGTGCGCAAGGACATCATTCCGCTGATGCGGAAGGATCCGAACTACCTCAAGGACAGCCACATCCGCCTGTTCGCGCCGGACGGCAGCGAGGTCGATCCGATGACCATCGACTGGTCGACGGATGACGCCGCGAAGTACCGTTTCCGCCAGGATCCGGGCAGCAACAACGCCATGGCCTCGGTCAAGATCAATTTCCCGAGCCCGGATGGCGTCTACATGCACGACACGCCGCAGCAGAGCCTGTTCGGCAAGCTGATGCGCTTCGATTCCTCCGGTTGCGTGCGCGTCCAGAACGTGCGCGACCTCGTCACCTGGATCCTGCGCGACACGCCCGGCTGGGACCGTCAGCATTTCGAGGCGGCGATCAAGACCGGCGAGAACACGCCGATCCAGGTCGTCAACCCGGTGCCGGTTCACTTCCTCTATCTATCGGCATGGTCGACCGCCCCGGGCGTCGTGCAGTTCCGCGACGACATCTACGGCCTCGACGGCGCCAGCGAGCTGCAGATCAGCTCTGCGCTGTAATCGTCTGATCTTAAACGAAAAAGGCCGCTCTCGCAGCGGCCTTTTTTTGTTTAAGGGCGCGGCGAGCTATCGGCAATCAGAGCGACAGCCTCGGCGCTGGACGCGACGCCGGCAATTGCCCATGGTTGGTCGAACAGCCCCGGAATCGCGCCATGGACGTCGCCGTCTTCATCCTTGTCGTGCTCGCCTTCGTGACCGTTTCGGGCGCGTTGGTGCGGCTGGTGCGCGTGCCGCTGCCGGTGCTGCAGATCGCCATCGGTGTCGCGCTCGCGTGGCCTGCGCGAGGCGTCCACATCGAAGTGGATCCGGAGCTGTTTCTTCTGGTGTTCATTCCGCCGCTTCTGTTCGGCGACGCCTTTTCGGCGCCGAAACGTGAGCTGATGGCGCTGCGCGGTCCGATCCTCGACCTTGCCATCGGGCTCGTCTTCTTCACCATCGTCGGTTTCGGCTACGCTTTGCATTGGCTGGTGCCGAGCATCCCTCTGGTGGTCGCCTTCGCCTTGGCCGCCGTGCTATCGCCGACCGACGCGGTCGCCGTGTCCTCGATCGTCGATCGCAGTCTCGTCCCGGCGCGGCTGATGCACATATTGGAAGGCGAGTCGCTGCTCAACGACGCTTCGAGCCTGGTGACATTCCGCTTCACCGTCGCGGCGGTGTTGACCGGCAGCTTTTCGTTCGCCGCGGCATCGCTGAGCTTCCTCTTGGCCGTGGCGATCGGCATCCTTGCCGGCATCGCGGCGCTGTTCATTGCCGCGAAGTCGTTGCAGATCCTCAGCCGCATCACCAGCACGCCGGCCGAAGCGCAGGTGCTGGTCATGGTCCTGCTGCCCTTCGTGGCCTATCTGGTCGCCGAGCATTTGAATGCGTCGGGCATTCTGGCGGCGGTCACGGCCGGCCTTCTGACCGGCTACTCCGGCATCGTCCGTCACATGGCGGTCTCGGCGCGCATCCAGACGATCTCGCTCTGGTCGATGCTGATCTTCATGTTCAACGGCTCGCTGTTCATCCTGCTTGGCCTGCAACTGCCAGACATCATCCGCAAGGTGCCGCCGGAACTGACCACTCGGCATTGGCTATTCGAGCCGGCATTGACCGTGCTGTTGCTCACGCTCTGCTTGATCGGGCTGCGCTTCGTCTGGATCTGGATCGGCGACATCGGCGCCGTGCTTGCCGCGCGGCTCGGCAAGCGCGAGGCGGAGCCCTTTGGCTTTCGCGTCAGGCTCGCCGGCTCGATCGCCGGCGTGCGCGGCGCCGTGACGCTGGCCGGCATCCTGTCCCTGCCGCTCACCTTTCAGGACGGCTCGCCGTTCCCGGCCCGCGATCTCGTGATCTTCCTCGCCGCCGGCGTCATCATCTGCTCGCTGGCGATTGCCAGCCTCGCTTTGCCCGCGGTCGCGCGCGGTCTCGTCGAGCCCGGCGAGCATCCGGGTGCCGCCGAAGAGCGCAGGGCCAGGGTCGGTGCCGCCAAGGCGGCCATCGCCAGGATCGAAGGCCTCGCCAGCGACGGCAACGAAGGAGAGGGGGCTGAGATGAAGCTCGCGATTGCCGAGAGCGTCGCGTCCGTCTACCGGCGCCGCATCTCGCTCTCCGACGGCGCCGACGAAGCGCGCGCCGAGGCCCGCGAGTCCGGCCGGATCGAGATGGAGCTCAGGCTTGCCGGCATCGAGGCCGAGCGTGCCGAGCTGCAGGCCATGCTTCGCCGGGGCGACATCAATGACCATACGGCGCGCAAGCTGCTCACCGAGATCACCTTTTCAGAAGCGATCCTCAAGGGTCGCGCGCCGCGGGATTAGAGCAGTTCCAGGAAAGTGTGATCGGTTTTCCGTCCGGAACTGCGTAAAAACAAAGAGGTAGAGCGGTTCGCCGTTTCCGTGAAACGATGAACCGCTATACAACCGGGGTGCGCTGTCTTGGCGCAAACCGGCCAGCAAATTTCGCGCCGCAAACGTGGCGGCCCGAAAACAACTGTGTTAATGCGCGGCGACCTCGCAGACCTCCGGCCCCAAGGGAAAGCAAGCCATGTCAAATGCAGCGGCAGCCTCCAGCACATTCGAATCCTTCTTCGAGACCACGCTTGCCGACGCCGATCCGGAAATCTTCGGCGCCATCCGCAACGAGCTGGGCCGCCAGCGTCATGAGATCGAGCTGATCGCCTCCGAAAACATCGTGTCGCGCGCCGTGCTCGAAGCACAGGGCTCGATCATGACCAACAAATATGCCGAGGGCTATCCGGGCAAGCGCTACTATGGCGGCTGCCAATTCGTCGACGTGGCCGAGGAACTGGCCATCGAGCGCGCGAAGAAGCTGTTCGGCTGCAACTTCGCCAATGTCCAGCCGAACTCGGGCAGCCAGATGAACCAGGCGGTGTTCCTGGCGCTGCTTCAGCCCGGCGACACCTTCATGGGCCTCGACCTCAATTCGGGCGGCCATCTCACGCACGGCTCGCCGGTCAATATGAGCGGCAAATGGTTCAAGGTCGTGTCCTACGGCGTGCGCAAGGACAATCACCTGCTTGACATGGATGCCATCGAGAAAACCGCGCATGAGACCAGGCCTAAGCTGATCCTGGCCGGCGGCACCGCCTATTCGCGCATCTGGGACTGGAAGCGGTTCCGCGAGATCGCCGATTCGATCGGCGCCTATCTCATGGTCGACATGGCGCATATCGCCGGTCTGGTCGCCGGCGGCATGCACCCGTCGCCGCTGCCTCATGCCCATGTCGTGACCACGACGACGCACAAGTCGCTGCGCGGCCCGCGTGGCGGCATGATCCTGTGCAACGACGAGGAAATCGCCAAGAAGATGAATTCGGCCGTGTTCCCGGGGTTGCAGGGCGGTCCGCTGATGCACGTGATCGCCGCCAAGGCGGTGGCGCTCGGTGAGGCGCTGAAGCCGAGCTTCAAGACCTATGCCGAAAGCATTGTCGCCAACGCCAAGGCGCTGGCGTCCAGCCTGCAGGAGACCGGCCTCGACATCGTCTCGGGCGGTACCGACAACCATCTGATGCTGGTCGACCTGCGTCCGAA
Source organism: Mesorhizobium sp. B4-1-3 (assembly GCF_006439355.1). Taxonomy (GTDB): domain Bacteria; phylum Pseudomonadota; class Alphaproteobacteria; order Rhizobiales; family Rhizobiaceae; genus Mesorhizobium. The sequence continues at coordinate 19,469 of NZ_VFTG01000044.1, read as the reverse complement.
GAACGCCACCGGCAAGCGCGCCGAAGCGGCGCTCGGCCGCGCCAACATCACCTGCAACAAGAACGGCATTCCGTTCGATCCGGAAAAGCCGTTCGTGACGTCGGGCGTGCGCCTCGGCACGCCGGCCGGCACCACGCGCGGGTTCGGCCAGGCCGAATTCCGCGAGATCGGCAAACTGATCGCCGAGGTGCTGGACGGTCTGAAGGTGGCGAATTCCGACGAGGGCAACGCGGCGGTCGAGGCCGCGGTGAAGGCCAAGGTCACGGCGCTGACCGTTCGCTTCCCGCTGTACCCCTATCTCGGTTGACCGGGGGCTGCGCGTCATCTTTTATCCTTGCGCTTCGCGCCGCCCCTGATCGGACGGCGCGGCTTACTGGAGACTTGATGATGCGCACTTCCCGCTTTGCCACCTTGGCCCTGTTTGGCTCGTTGACCGCTTCCGCCGCGGTCGCCCAGGAGCAGACGAACGCCGACTTGCCCGCCACCAACACGTTCGGCAGGTGGACCACCATCATCGATACGCTCGATACCGGGCAGGACGCACACAAGACCTGCGCCGCCTCGACGGCTTTCGTCGACGGCAGCGGCAATGCCGGATCCCTGACGCTGTCGATCTCGACCGGCGACGCGCTGCCGCCGGAGGCGTACCCGGCCATCATGTTTATTATCGACAACAAGACCCTGCCGACCGGCGACAAGATCGCCGCGACCTTCGGCGACCCCGGCGTGAAGGTTGCCGCGACGGTAAGCTCCAACGCCGCCGCCGGCGGTCGTCCCAGCTGGATGGTCGACAGTGAGGCCAAGACCAGCCTCGCCTTGCTGCGCGCCATGCGCAAGGTCACCTCGCTCGATGTGACCTTCGGCAAACAGAAGGTCACCAGCATTCCGATGGACGGCTTCACCAAGGCCTATCGCAATCTCGGAACGTCCTGCGGTTTCTCGACCAAGGACGTCGCGCCCTGACACCTGTCGGCCAGCGGGGTGGGGCGCTGGCAATCTTGCTTATGCCTCGCTATCTCTGAGGCATAAAAGGCTCTAAGCCTTTCGCCCATCAGAGCGAGATGACGCTTTCTTGAATCGCCGTCTCACTCTAAGATTTTGTTTTTGAAGCATGATCTTCTCCGAAAAGTCTGCAACTTTCGGGATCATGCCTGAATCGCGAACCCAAGGCTCTCCATGCGCTGTCCCTATTGCCAATCCGAAGATACGCAGGTGAAGGATTCGCGTCCCGCCGAGGACGGTGCGGCGATCCGCAGGCGGCGGGTATGCCCCGATTGCGGCGGCCGTTTTACGACTTTCGAGCGCGTCCAGCTGCGCGACCTCGTCGTCATCAAGAAGTCCGGCCGCAAGGTGCCTTTCGACCGCGACAAGCTGCTGCGCTCCGTCGAGATCGCCGTGCGCAAGCGCAATGTCGACCCTGAGCGCATCGACCGCGCCGTCACCGGCATCGTGCGCCAGCTCGAAAGCTCCGGCGAAACCGAGATTGCTTCGGGCGAGGTCGGCCGGCTGGTCATGGATGCGCTGAAATCGCTGGACGACGTCGCCTATGTCCGCTTCGCCTCGGTCTATCGCAATTTCCGCGAGGCCAAGGATTTTCACGAGTTGCTGGGCGAATTGAAGGGCGACGAGGAAAAGACTGAAGAGGACGCCGGCTGATCATGGCGCGACCGCGACTGGACCAGGCCGCGCAGGCGGCCCTTGATCGTCGTTTCATGGCCGCGGCCATCAGGCTGTCGCGGCGCAACGCCGGCCGCACGTCCACCAACCCTTCCGTCGGCACCATCATCGTGCGCGACGACGGCGCCGGCCCGATGATCGTCGGCACCGGAGTGACCGCCGTCGGCGGTCGCCCGCATGCCGAGACCGAGGCGCTGGCCGAGGCCGGGGAGCTCGCCCGCGGTGCCACCGCTTACGTTACCTTGGAGCCTTGTGCCCATCACGGCCGCACGCCGCCTTGCGCCAACGCGCTGGTCAATGCCGGCGTAACGCGCGTCGTTGGTGCTGCCAGCGATCCCGACCCGCGCGTCTCCGGCAAGGGCTACGCCATCCTGCGCGCCGCCGGTCTCGAGGTGGTGGAGAAGGTGCTGGCCGCCGAGGCCGCCGAGCAGATGGCCGGTTACCTGACTCGCTCCCTGAGGAAGCGCCCGGAAGTAACGCTGAAGCTAGCGCTTTCGAGCGACGGCAAGATCGGCCGCAAAGGCGCCGGCCAGGTCGCCATCACGGGCGAGATCGCGCGGCGCGATGTCTATCTGATGCGCGCCGAGTCCGACGCCATCCTGGTCGGCATCGGCACCGCCCTCGAGGACGATCCGGCGCTGACCGTGCGCCTGCCGGGACTGGAGAACCGCTCGCCGGCGCGCATCATCCTCGACCGGCAGATCCGGTTGCCGGAGTCATCCAAGCTGGTGTCCGGCGTCGACCGCGTGCCGCTCTATGTCGCCGCTTGCCTGGAAGCCGACCCGCATCGGCGGGCCGCGCTCGAACGGGCCGGCGTGCGCTTCATCGGCACCGAAACCCATGACGGCGTCGTCGCTTTGCCGGAATTGCTGGAAGACCTTGCCGCGCTTGGCATGGCGAGTGTGCTTGTCGAAGGCGGCGCCAGGGTGGCCAAGGCCTTCCTCGAGGAGGGCCTGGTCGACCGCATTGTCCTCTTCCAAGGGCCGGACGCTGTCGGTGAAGACGGTATTGCGTCGCCGGTCGACGCCGACCATATCCCGGCTGGATTTCGTAAACTGCGTGACATGCGCTTCGGCGAGGACAGCTACGCCGAGTGGATAAGGGACCTTTGATGTTTACTGGCATCGTTACCGACATTGGCACGGTAGCCGCTGTGAAGCCGCTCGCCGAAGGCATCGGCCTACGCATTGACACCGTCTATGATCCAGAAACGATCGCGATAGGCGCTTCGATCTCCTGTGGCGGCGTCTGCCTCACCGTCACGGCGCTTCCCGAGCAAGGCTCGAACGCGCGCTGGTTCGAGGTCGAGGCCTGGGAGGAGGCGCTGAGGCTGACCACCGCCTCGAGCTGGAAATCCGGCACCCGGATCAACCTCGAACGGGCGCTGAAGATCGGTGACGAACTCGGCGGCCACATCGTCTCCGGCCATGTCGACGGCACCGCCGAGATCGTGGAGCGCAAGGAGGAGGGCGATGCCGTGCGCTTCACCCTGGAGGCGCCGCGCCATCTGGCGAAGTTCATCGCGCCCAAGGGGTCGGTCGCGCTCGATGGCACATCGCTCACCGTCAACAAAGTCGAAGGCACCCGCTTCGACGTGCTTCTCATCCATCACTCACTGAGCGTCACCACCTGGGGCGAGCGCCAGGCCGGCGACCGCGTCAACATCGAGATCGACACCATGGCCCGCTACGCCGCGCGCCTGGCGGATGCGGCGAAAGAGGGACTTTGAACTCGGTCAGGCGGTTACAGGGAGGCGATCACACAAACGGGTCCTAAAGTAGCTCCAGCGCGGCTTCCCGCTTCACTTCTGCCCAGACCCCACGTAAGCTTTCTGCTGGTGGAGGGGAAAGCCATGAGCAGCCCATCGCAACAAGCGGCGAAGCTTGGCTTCGGATTTGCGGTGTCACAGGCGCTGCGGGTTGTTATCGAACTCGGTATTCCCGATCTTCTGGTTTCCGGCGAGCAGTCGGTTGAAGACTTGGCGGCCGCCACGAAGGCGGATGCGGAGCCGCTCTATCGCGTGATGCGGCTTTTGGCACCGGAGGGCGTCTTCACCGAAAATCCCCCTCGTCATTTTGCCTTGACCGAGGTCGGCGCGGCGCTTCGTTCCGATCGGCCCGGACCGCGTGACTTCATCCGGATGATCAACAGCGAAGCCTATCTCGCCTTCGAGCAGCTTCTGCATTCCGTCCGCACGGGAAAGCCGGCCTTCGACAAGGTATTCGGAAGCCCGAGATTCGATTGGCTTTCGGCCCACCCGGAACAGGCTGCCCTGTTTCAGCGCGCCATGGTTGCCTTGAGCCAAGGCACCAACGAGGCGGTCGCCGACGCCTATGATTTCAGCCGATACACACGGGTCGTCGATGTCGGCGGCGGGCATGGACAGCTCCTTTCGGCCATCCTCGCCCGCAATCCCCATTTGAGCGGCGTTCTGCTCGATCTGCCGCCCGGGGTGGCGGCGGCGCGCCGGGGCGCTGGCGGCGATCTGCCGCGCACCGACTTCGTCGCAGGCAACTTCTTCGAGAATGTCCCGGTTGGCGATATCTACGTGATCAAGAAGGTCATCCACGACTGGAACGATGAACGTGCGGGGCTGATCCTGCGACGTTGCCGCGAGGCCATGCCAGCGCATGGCAGGGTGCTCGTGGCCGAAACACTCGTCCCTCCTGGCGACGAGCCGGATCAGATCAAGGCCATCGACGTGGTCATGCTTGCGGTCACCGGCGGCCTGGAGCGGACGGAGGCCCAATATGCCAGGCTGTTCGAGGGCGCGGGACTGAAGCTCGAGCGGGTTATCGGCACCCGGGCAGCGATCTCGATCATCGAGGCTGCCCCTGCCTAGCCAGGAACGTGCTGAGAGAGAGCGCCGCGCGGGACCCGAATCCGTCGAGAGACGCAGCGTCGGCTTCGGTTCGGCAATCTTGTGCTTGCGATCAACCCCGCTTCGGCCTAAGTCACCGGCAACCCCCCGGAGACTTTTATGGCTGGCACATCCCAACACGGCAAAGCGTTCATTCGCCCGAAGGCGAAGGCGCATCTGCTCATTGTCGAAGCGCGCTTTCACGACGATCTCGCCGACGCTCTGCTCGAAGGCGCGACCGGCGCGCTCGATGAGGCCGGCGCCACCTATGATGTGGTGACGGTTCCCGGTTCGCTCGAAATACCGGCCGTCATCACCTTCGCGCTCGATGGCGCCGCAGAAGGCGGCATCCATTATGACGGCTTCGTCGCGCTTGGCACCATCATTCGCGGCGATACCTATCATTTCGACATCGTCGCCAATGAATCGAGCCGCGCCCTGATGGACCTTTCGGTGCAGGAGGCGATCGCAATCGGCAACGGCATCCTTACCACGGAGAACGACGCGCAGGCATGGACGCGTGCGCGAAGGACGGAAGGCGACAAGGGCGGCTTCGCGGCGCGCGCGGCGCTGACCATGATCGCGCTCAAAGAGAAATTCGGAGCCCAATCGTGACCGAGCCTGCCTCGACCGGAGCGGTGCGCCACGCCAACAAGCGTGGGGCCGCCCGTCTTGCCGCCGTCCAAGCGCTCTATCAGATGGACGTGGCCGGCAGCGGCGTCTTCGAGATCACGGCCGAATACGAGACCTTCCGCCTAGGCAAGGAAGTCGATGGCGCGCTCTACCGCGAGGCCGACGCGCAATGGTTCCGCGCCATCCTGACCGGCGTCGTCGAGAACCAGAAGACCATCGATCCCATCATTCGCCAGGCGCTGACCGAGGACTGGCCGCTGTCGCGGCTGGATTCGACGCTGCGCGCCATCCTGCGCGCCGGCGTCTATGAGCTGATGAAGCGCGAGGATGTGCCGGTGGCCGTCATCGTCTCCGAATATGTCGACATTGCCAAGGCGTTCTACGAGGAAGACGAGCCGAAACTGGTCAACGCCGTCCTTGATCGCGTCTCGCGCCGGGTACGCGGCGAGGGACGTGGCAAGGACGCTTCGTGACGACCGCGACAGCGGCGATCGTCGAGACCGGCAGGGAAGGGCGCCGAACCGCCGTCCTGCTTGCCGCCGCGCAGGCGATTGTCGGATCGGCCGCGCCGATCGCCATTTCGCTAGGCGCGCTCGCGGGGCAATACCTGCTCGGACCCGACAAGTCGCTGGCGACGGCGCCGATCACAGGTTTCAATCTCGGCGTGGCGCTCGGCGCGTTGCCGGCTGCCGCCATCATCCGCAGCCTCGGTCATCGCGGCGGCTTCATGACCGGCACCGTGGTCACCGCATTCGGCGGCCTGATCGCGACCCTGGCGCTATTCCAGTCGAGCTTTTGGCTGTTCGCCTTCGGCCTGTGCGTCATCGGCGTCGGCGGCGCCTTCGTCCAGCAGTTCCGCTTCGCCGCTGCCGACAACGCGCCGCCGGAGTTCAAGGCGCGCGCCATCTCCTTCGTGCTGGCCGGCGGCATCATCACCGCCGTTCTCGGGCCCCAGATTGTGATCTACACGCGCGAATTGCTGGCCCCGGTGATGTTCGCGGGATCCTTCGCCTCGATCCTGCCGCTGGCGGCGGTCGGCGCGCTCATCCTGTCGTTCCTGCGTGTGCCGTCAAGGGCCAACACCGTCACTGAAACCGCTGCAAGCGATGCCCGCCCGCTGATCGAAATCGTTACCCAGCCGCGCTTCGTCGCGGCACTTTTCTGCACCGTCGGCAGTTACGCGCTGATGAGCTTCGTCATGACCGGCGCGCCGCTCGCGATGGTCGGCTGCGGCCTGTCGGAGGACAATGCCACGCTCGGCATTTCCTGGCACGTCATGGCCATGTTCGGACCGAGCTTCTTCACCGGGAGGCTGATCCATCGCTTCGGCGCCGAGCGCATCGTCGCCACCGGCCTTGTCCTGTTGATCGGCTGCGGCGCCGTGGCGCTTTCCGGTCTGGCCCTGTGGCAGTTCTGGACCGCGTTGATCCTGCTCGGCCTCGGCTGGAATTTCGGCTTCATCGGCGCAACCGCAATGGTCGCCGCCAGCTACCGGCCCTCCGAGAAGAGCAAGGTCCAAGGTTTCCACGACTTCGTCCTGTTCGGCTCCGTCGCATTCTCCTCGCTGATGTCAGGCGCGATCTACAACGCCTGGGGCTGGACCATGCTGAACTGGATCGTGTTCCCGGTCGTCCTGCTCTGCTTTGTCGCGCTCGGCACGTTGAAGTTGGTGGGCGCTCCCAAATTTTGAAGAAGGCGCCCGACCATCTTCCGGCCTCTTGAACACCTGCCTGAACGACCAGCATCAGGCATTCGGGGGAAGCACCTGTAGGACTCGCGCGATGAACATGTGGAACTCCTGCATGTAGTTGCGCAGGAATGTCTCTGTTGACGCCACCGTCACATCGCCATCGTCGGTGATGAGTCCCGGGGTGAACTGAATGTAGGCTTCGGGCGAGTTCATCTGGGGCGCGTTGCAGAAGCTGAGCACGCTGCGCAGGCTTTGCTGGGCGACGGCTGTCGCGATTGCGCCGGGTGAGGTTCCGATGACGGCAGTCGGTTTGCGGGCAAAAGAGTTCTTGCCGTACGGCCGGCTGGCCCAATCGATTGCGTTCTTCAGACCGCCGGGGATCGATCGGTTGTACTCCGGCGTGACGAAAAGCACCGCCTGGACGGACGCGATGGCTTTCTTGAACTCCAGGGCGACAGGCGGGAAGGCGGCGTCATAGTCATAGCTGTAGAGCGGCAGGTCCTTGAAGGGGATTTCCGTCATCTCAAGTTCCGGCGGCGCCAGTTTGACGAGAGCCTTCGCAAGCTTGCGGTTGATGGAGCCCTTGGCGAGGCTGCCGATGAGATAGCCGACTTTGTGCTTGGCCATGACACACTCCTGTTTTGGCCGCCGACCCGCCTTTCCCAATATTTCGCAAAATGGGGCAAGCCGCCAGCCGGCCTTAGGTCGGCATTGCGCTATGTCGAATGGAGCAGCGCTTTTGTCGGATCGAACAAAATTATTGCGCCTGTCCCCCTAGTTATGAAACCGTGTACTCCGACTGCCCGTTAAAGCCGTGCTCATATACAGCCACCGATCAATCGGTTCACAGCAAGGGATTCACAATGTTTTCAGTCGGAAAGCTCGCCGTAGCAGCCATTGCGCTCGGCCTTGCCACTGCCTCGGCCAGCGCCCAGGTGGTTGTCTCCTCAAAGATCGATACCGAAGGCGGCGTGCTAGGCAACATCATCCAGCTCGTGCTCAACGCCAACAACATCAAGACCACCGACCGCGTCCAGCTTGGTGCGACGCCTGTGGTGCGCAAGGCGATCACCGCCGGCGAGATCGACATCTATCCGGAATACACGGGCAACGCTGCCTTCTTCTTCCAGAAGGCCGACGATCCGGTCTGGAAGGATGCCGCCAAGGCCTACGAAACCGCCAAGAAGCTCGATTATGACGCCAACAAGATCGTCTGGCTGTCGCCGTCGCCTGCCAACAACACCTGGGCGATCGCGCTGCGCAAGGAGGTGGCCGACGAGAACAAGCTCGTCACGCTCTCGGACTTCGGCAAATACGTCTCGGGCGGCGGCAAGGTTGTGCTCGCTGCCTCCGCCGAGTTCGTCAATTCGGCGGCGGCGCTCCCGGCCTTTCAGACGACATACGGCTTCACGCTGAAACCGGACCAGCTGATCACACTCTCCGGTGGCGACACCGCGGCGACCATCGCGGCCGCCGCCAACCAGACCAACGGCGCCAACGCCGCCATGGTTTACGGCACCGACGGCGGCATCCAGCCCTCTGGCCTTGTCGTTCTCCAGGACGACAAGAACGTGCAGCCGGTCTACCAGCCGGCGCCGATCATCCGCGAGAAGGTGCTGAAGGAACATCCCGAGATCGAGGCGCTGCTGAAGCCGGTTTTCGCCAAGCTCGACCTTACCACGCTGCAACAGCTCAACGGCCGTGTGCAACTGGGTGGCGAGCCTGCCAAGGGGGTGGCGGAGGATTTCCTCAAGAAGAACGGCTTCTTGAAGTAAGGTGATCCCGGCGCGCCATGTTCGTGGCGAGCCGGCTCGATTGGGGACGATCGTGACCATCCGCTTCGACAAGCTCGGCGTCGTGATCGCCGCGATCGTCGCCTACGCTGCCTTGGCCGCGCCCTTTGCCACGTTCCGCGCCAACCGTATCGTGCCCGGACAGGCGCGCTCGATCCTCGAGGCCTTGCCATCGGCGCTTGGGATCCTGTTGCTGGCGATAGTGATCGCCGGCGGCATCGTCGCGCTGGTGAGGACGCCGCTCATCCTGAGGATGGTGGCCAGCCTGGTTGCGCTTGTCGCCCTCGTCATCCTGATCGGTGTCGCCGGCGGTTTTCTGACGCCCGACGGCAACACTTTCGCGCGTGTCGCGCCGGCCTCCGGTTTCTGGCTGCTCGCCTTCGCGTTTGTCCTGCTCCTGGCCGATGTGCTGACCAGGCTGAACCTGTCGCCCTTGGCGCGCATCGGCGTTCTTGCGGTCGCCGCGCTCGCCATCGGCGCGCTGCTCGTGTCGGGGCTTTGGGACAGCCTTTCCATCCTCAAGGAATATGCCAGCCGCGCCGACAGCTTCTGGACCGAAGCTTCCAAGCACGTCACGCTGGCGCTCGGCTCGCTGGCCGGGGCGGTCATCGTCGGCATACCGCTTGGCATTCTGTGCCACCGCGTCGAGCGGTTGCGGGATGGCGTCCTCAATGTGCTCAACATCATCCAGACCATTCCTTCGATCGCGCTCTTCGGCCTGCTGATCGCGCCGCTCGGCTGGGTCGCACTGCATGTGCCGGGTGCCGCCGCGGTCGGCATCAGGGGCATAGGAACCGCGCCCGCCTTTGTGGCGCTCTTCCTCTATTCGCTGCTGCCGGTGGTGGCGAACACCGTCGTCGGGCTGGCTGGTGTACCCCGTGCGGCCAATGACGCCGCGCGCGGCATGGGCATGACCGACCGACAGCGTCTGCTCGATGTCGAGTTCCCGCTTGCCTTTCCGGTGATCCTGGCGGGCATCCGCATCGTTCTGGTGCAGAACATCGGCCTCGCCACGATCGCGGCGCTGATCGGCGGCGGCGGCTTCGGCGTGTTCGTCTTCCAGGGCATTGGCCAGACGGCGATGGACTTGGTGCTGCTCGGCGCGGTGCCGACCGTGGCGCTGGCCTTCGCCGCGGCCATCATCCTCGACGCGATTATCGAAATGACCTCCACCAGGCGCAGGATAGACTCCGCATGATCGAGATCGAAGGTATCAGCAAGCGCTACAACGGAGCGGCCGTCGTCGACGATGTCTCGATGGTCATCGAGCCGCGCACCATCGCCGTCATCGTCGGCACCTCCGGCTCCGGCAAGACGACGCTGCTCAGGATGATCAACCGGCTTGTCGAGCCGACTTCGGGCGTCATCAAGATCGACGGCGCCGACAATCGCTCCCTGCCCGGATACGAGCTGCGCCGCAGCATCGGCTATGCCATCCAGGGCCACGGCCTTTTCCCGCACCGCACCGTGGCGCAGAACATCGCCACGGTGCCGGTGCTGCTCGGTTGGGGCAAGGACCGCATCAAGGCTCGTGTCGACGAGTTGATGACGCTCTACCAGCTTGATCCGCAGGCCTATGGTCCGCGCTACCCGCATGAGCTCTCCGGCGGTCAGCAGCAGCGCGTCGGCGTTGCCCGCGCGCTCGCCGCGGAACCCAACGTGCTTTTGATGGACGAGCCCTTCGGCGCGCTCGACCCGATCATACGCACGAAGGCGCAGGAGGATCTGCTGGCGATCCAGAAGCGCTTCGGCACCACCATCATCCTGGTCACGCACGACATGGAGGAGGCGGTGCATATGGGCGACAAGATCGCCGTCATGGACGCCGGCAAAGTGCTGCAATACGCCAAGCCGGCGGAGATCCTGGCGAGGCCCGCAAATGGCTTCGTCGAGACCCTGGTCGGCTCCAGCGAGCGGCCGTTCCGGCTGCTCTCGCTCGGCCGCGCGCGCGACGCCGTGGAGCCCGGTGGCGCAGAGGGCGAGGCGATCCCCGGCGACGCCAGCCAGCGCGACGCATTGGCCGAGCTTCTGTGGACGGGTCGCCCGGCGCTGCCGGTCAAGGACGGCAACGGCAAGCTCATCGGCCGCATCACCGTCGAAGGGCTGGTGAAGCGGGCGAGGCCGGCATGAAGGCCTGGCTGCCCGCGCTGCTGAGGTTGGCCGTGCTGGTGCTGCTGGTGGTCTTCATCACCAGCCCCAACTGGTTCGAGCCGCTGCTGAAACCGCTGACGGAAAATGGCGCGCCGGCGATCTACAACCAGGGCAGCCTTCTGACGCTGACCCTGCAGCATCTGCGCACCGTCCTGATCGCGACGGTGGCCGCGACGATCGTCGCGGTGGCGCTGGCCATCCTGGTCACCAGGCCGGCTGGCGCCGAGTTCCTGCCCTTGTCGCGCAGCCTGGTCAATATCGGCCAGACCTTCCCGCCGGTTGCCGTGCTGGCGCTTGCCGTGCCGGCCGTCGGCTTCGGCGAGAAGCCGACGCTGATCGCGCTCTTCCTCTATGGCCTGCTGCCGATCTTCGAGAACGCGCTGACGGCGCTCACCACGTTGCCCGGCAATGTGATGGAAGCGGCGCGCGGCGCCGGCATGACCGGCTGGCAAAGGCTGATGAAGGTCGAGCTGCCGCTGAGCGCTCCGGTGATCCTCGGCGGCATCCGGCTCTCGATGGTCATCAGCCTCGCCACCGCGACCATCGGCTCGACGGTTGCCGCCAAGACACTGGGCGAGGTCATCATCGCCGGCCTTATCTCCAACAACCTTGCCTTCGTTCTACAGGGCGGACTGATCGTCGCGGCGCTTGCTGTGCTGATCTATGATGGCTTGTCGGCAATCGAGCGCTACGCCGCGCGCCGCATGGGGCAGGGGGCGGAATAACGCTCCGCGGATCGACGAAGGTCCCCAGCGTCATTTCAATCGATCTAATCCTCGGCTTGCTCTGGCATAACGTTTACTGCCCTCTTCTTTTGGGCGAAAGCCGGGCAAAAACCGAACAATATCTTGACGTTCCAAGCCCTGTTTCGCATACACCCCAACCAAGGGGTGGAATCCGAGCGCGGTATCCATCTCCGTTCCAACGGCCCAGGGAGGGGTTCTTTTGGGCCAACAATCGAGGAAAATCCGGCAATGACCATCATTACCGCCGTCATCGCCTGCGGCTTGCTTTCAGTCCTTTACGCCATCTGGGCGACACGGTCGGTCCTTGCGTCCGATCAGGGCAATCAGCGCATGCAGGAAATCTCCGCAGCCATTCGCGAAGGCGCCCAGGCCTATCTGGCGCGTCAGTACACCACCATCGCCGTCGTCGGCATCGTCGTGCTCCTGCTTGCCTGGTGGCTGCTCTCCATCACCTCCGCGATCGGTTTCCTGATCGGCGCCGTGCTTTCGGGCGCCGCGGGCTTCATCGGCATGCATGTCTCGGTGCGTGCCAACGTGCGCACCGCGCAGGCCGCGTCCAACAGCCTCGCAGCCGGCCTCGACATCGCCTTCAAGTCCGGCGCCATCACCGGCCTGCTGGTTGCGGGCCTGGCGCTGCTCGGCGTCTCGATCTATTACGCCATCCTGACCGGCCCGATGGGCCTGCAGCCAAACGACCGCGTCGTCATCGACTCGCTGGTCTCGCTCGGCTTCGGCGCTTCGTTCATCTCGATCTTCGCCCGTCTCGGCGGCGGCATCTTCACCAAGGGCGCGGATGTCGGCGGCGACCTCGTCGGCAAGGTCGAGGCCGGCATTCCCGAAGACGATCCACGCAACCCGGCCACCATCGCCGACAATGTCGGCGACAATGTCGGCGACTGCGCCGGCATGGCCGCCGACCTGTTCGAGACCTATGCGGTCACCGTCGTCGCCACCATGGTGCTGGCCGCCATCTTCTTCGGCGGCACGGCCGCGCTGGGCGCGGCCATGCTCTATCCGCTGGCCATCTGCGGCGCCTGCATCCTGACCTCGATCGTCGGCACCTTCTTCGTCAAGCTTGGGTCCAACGGCTCGATCATGGGCGCGCTCTACAAAGGCCTGATCGTCACCGGACTGCTGTCGATCATCGGTCTTGCCGTCGCTACTTCCGCCACGATCGGCTGGGGCGAGGTCGGCACCGTCGGGGGCATCGCCGTCATCGGCAAGAACCTGTTCATCTGCGGCCTGATCGGCCTCTTGGTGACCGGTTTGATCGTGGTGATCACCGAATACTACACCGGCACCAACAAGCGTCCGGTGAACTCGATCGCCCAGGCGTCGGTGACCGGCCACGGCACCAACGTCATCCAAGGTCTCGCGGTCTCGCTGGAATCGACGGCGCTGCCGGCCATCGTCATCGTCGGCGGCATCATCGCCACCTACCAGCTCGGCGGTCTCTTCGGCACCGCGATCGCCGTGACCACCATGCTCGGCCTTGCCGGCATGATCGTGGCGCTCGACGCCTTCGGCCCGGTCACCGACAATGCCGGCGGCATCGCCGAAATGGCCGGCCTGCCGAAGGAAGTGCGCCACTCGACCGATGCGCTCGACGCCGTCGGCAACACCACCAAGGCCGTCACCAAGGGCTATGCCATCGGCTCGGCCGGCCTTGGCGCGCTGGTGCTGTTCGCGGCCTACTCGAACGATCTCCGGTTCTTTGCCGCCAATGGCGACAAATATCCCTACTTCCAGGGCATGGGCGAGATCTCCTTCGACCTCTCCAACCCGTATGTCGTCGCCGGCCTGATTTTCGGCGGCCTGATCCCCTATCTGTTCGGCGGCATCGCGATGACCGCCGTCGGCCGGGCCGCGGGCTCCATCGTCGAGGAAGTGCGCAAGCAGTTCCGCGAGGACAAGGGCATCATGGCCGGCACCTCGAAGCCGAACTACGCACGCGCCGTCGACATCCTGACCAGGGCGGCGATCCGGGAAATGATCGTCCCGTCGCTGCTGCCGGTGCTTGCGCCGCTCGTCGTCTATTTCGGCGTGCTGCTGATCTCCGGCTCCAAGGCCTCGGCCTTCGCGGCGCTCGGCGCCTCGCTGCTCGGCGTCATAGTCAACGGCCTCTTCGTCGCCATCTCGATGACCTCCGGCGGCGGCGCCTGGGACAACGCCAAGAAGTCGTTCGAGGATGGCTTCACCGACAAGGACGGCGTCAAGCACCTGAAGGGCTCCGACGCGCACAAGGCCTCGGTCACTGGCGACACCGTCGGCGATCCCTACAAGGACACCGCCGGCCCGGCCGTCAACCCGGCGATCAAGATCACCAACATCGTCGCGCTGCTCCTGCTCGCCGTGCTCGCGCACGGCTGATCGAAGCGGCTATTCCATGACAAAGCCCGCGGGAGCGATCCCGCGGGCTTTGTTTTTCGGCATGACATCCTTCATGCTTTCCGCCCCGGAGGGGGCACTCAACTGGCCTCTGGCCTTTCGCTGTCGTGGCGATAGTGGGCCAGCAACGCTTCGGCATCCGGTTCTCGTTCGGGCATTGGCGGTAAGCCGCGAGTCTGGCGCAGCATGGCAATGAACGCGCCGTGGCGAAATTGGCGGCGGAAGGAACGCGCTCGCGGATGTATGCCGAGGGCAGCCAGCAACCTGCGTTTGAGGTAGCGGAAGCGCTTGAGGGGCGCCGGTTCCTCGGCGTTGCCGAGAATCCTGACGCGCAACGCGTCTGGCGAACTCATCGCGTTCATCAGTTCTTCCTGCTCCTGCGCCGTATCACGCGCATAGCTGCCTTCGCGCTTGCCCGAATGGAGCATGAGCACGGTCAGATGCGGCATTGTCGCAATCACCGCACCCTTGCGCCATGCACGGAACAGCCAGTCCTGGGAACTCTCGCAGACGCACTGGCTGGCCGGGCGCCATGGCCCAAGCCTTGGCAGCGACGTTCTCCGGATCATTTGCGCGGAGCCGAAGCCGACTGTGGTGACCGGGTCATAGAAGCCGTTCCGCCCCGTACCCAGGATCATATGCCTGGAACCTTTGCTCGCGGCCGACTCGATGACCGCACCCCGGGTGATCACCACATCGGCGCCGGTGGCGTCGATCCAGCCGCTCATTGACGTCAGATGGTCGGGAAACCATAGGTCGTCATGGTTCAATATGGCAACGAAACGGCCGCGTGCTCTGGCAAAGCCGATATTGTTTGGCCCCGACTGCTCGCCGAAGTTCACGGGAAGATCGATATAGGAGATGCGGGCGTCGCCGAAAGCGGCAACCGTTGTCGCGGTGTCCGGCCGGCACGCGTCACCAATCACCATGGCTTCCCAGTCCTGCAGGGTCTGGCCGACGAGGCTCTTCAGCGTTTGATGCAGCACCGCCGGACGATTGTGCGTCGCTATCACGACCGAGACCAGCGGTTCGATCGGTCCGATCGCCGCGCCTTGACCGGGCTGTTCCACGCTACACCAGCTTGTAGGGGATCTGTTCGGTGTCCGGCGGCAGGCGCCAATGGTCGGGCGCGTCATAGGCATAGGCCTTGTCGACGAGGTTGAGGACCAAAGCAGTCTCCGGTCCGAGCGCGACGACACCGTGCCAGACGCCGGGCGGAATGACGACGATGGCGGGCCTGACCGCTCCGACAATCTTGTGCCAAACCGTGCCGAATGTCGGCGAGGCCTTGCGACCGTCGAACAGCGAGAGTCGAACGCTGCCCACCGAGCAAAAAAGCCGGTCGGTTGTGACGCCATGGGCATGCCATCCCGTCACCGCGCCCGGATAAAGCGTGCGCTGAAACACCTGTCCGACCGGAAGTCCGTCGAGATCCCATTCCTCGCGAAAAACCTCGGTGAGGTAGCCGGTCGAAGTCGCGACGGGTCGGATTTCCTTGAGCGCGACGCCGTCGATCGCCGGCGCTTCGACGACAAGCCAGTCAGGTGTCACGGTTTGCCGGTCTGGCGTGCCTGTCGCCATCCAACCTTGCGGCACAGTACGATCGCTGTTGCTCATGACCGTCCCCAATCCCCAGCAAATTGATAGGGGGATGCCGGAATATAAGCAAGTATGCGTCTGGCCGCGCCTAAACAAAACCCGCCGGCGAGGCGGCGGGGTTTGATTGTTCTGCAGGTCGTCGATAGACTTAAGGCGTACCGCCGCTGCCGCCGCCGGGGATGCCGGGCGCCAGCTTGCTGGCGCCGCTGATGATCTGGCTGAGGAAGTTCTGGTCCTTACCGCCGGTCGGCGTCGTCCTCGAGATGAAGTCGAAGACCTTGCCGTCCTTGAGACCGTAATTGGCGATCTGGGTGACACGGCCGTCCGCGCCGAAATAGACCGCCAGCACATGCTGGTCGACGATGCGGGGATTGTCGAAGGCGACGTAGCGTTTGCGTGTTTGCGAGATGTAGTAGAAGGCCTCGTTATCGAAGGTCGCCGTCGTCGACGGCGTTCCCAGCGCCAAAAGCACCTGTTCCCGGCTCGACCCGACCGGCACCGAATCGATCGCCTGCTGGTCGATGACGTAGCCCTTCGTCAGCGTCTGGCTTGGATGGAGATCGCCGAACATCTTGGACGAATTGCAGGCGGAAAGCGCTGATACCACGACCAGCAGCGAAGCCACGCCCACCGGGGCGGGCGCAAAGAACGACTTGAATTTCAGCGCACCCAACAACAATTCTCCATAACATCCCCGCAACTTGCGCTGGGCCGCAAAACCGGTAAACCAGCTTCGACGCCGATGCAACAAGGCCAAATCAAACAACAGGTCCCCGGGAGACCGCCCTCAATGTTCCAGCGCCTTTTTGGCCGCGAACGCAACGCCAACCGCGCTATCACCGACGCGCTCTACGCACGAATCGTGGCGGCGGCGCGGCAAACGGTGTTTTATTCGGACTGGAATGTGCCGGATACGCCGCTCGGCCGCTTCGAGATGCTGTCGCTGCACATGTATCTCGTTCAGCACCGGCTGCGTGGCGAGCAGGGCGTGGCCGCCGAGGTCGCGCAAGTGCTGATCGACGAGTTCTTCCTCGATGTCGAGCATTCGCTGCGTGAGCTCGGCATCAGCGATGTCGGCGTGCCCAAGCGCATGAAGAAGCTGGCAAAGATGTTTTACGGCCGCACGGCCGCTTATGACGAGGCGCTCGAAGCGAATGATCGGGTGGCGCTTGCGGCCGCACTCGCCCGCAACGTCAGGCCGGACGCCGGTTCCTGGCCGCAGGCGCCGCTGCTGGCGGACTATGTCGGCGGGGCCTCGCGGACGCTTGCCGCGCAGCCGACCGAATCGATCGTCGCCGGCGCCGCCGCGTTCCCGGTCGCCGGGGCCGCGTGAAGGAGGCCGTCATGAAAGACGTCGAATTGCGCAGCCCCGTGTCCTTTGTCGCCAATGTCGCGCGGCTGCCGCAAAGGGGCCTGCCTGTCCTGGTCGAGGCCGATGAGCGCCAACGCGCGGCACTGGCCGCCGAATATGACCTGCTTTCGGTCGAAAGCTATCGCGCCGAGCTGCTTGTGGCCTCCTGGAAGCGCAACGGCGTCAAGGTCACCGGTCGCGTCGAGGCCGACATCACGCAAGCCTGCATCGTTACCCTGGACCCGGTCGCCGCGCATATCGACGAGCCGGTCGAGGCGCTGTTTCTGCCCGAGCAGTCGAAGCTTGGGCGCGAGGGTTTCGAGGGCGGCGGCGAGATCATCCTCGACGCCGACGGACCGGACAGTCCGGAGACATTTTCCGGCGACACGATCGATGTCGGCGCGCTGGCAGAGCAGTTTTTCGGCTTGGCGATCGACCCTTATCCGCGCAAGGCGGATGCCTCACTCGACGTCGCCGGCGACAGTCCACCGGAAGAAAGCGAGTTCCAGAAAAAGCTGCGTTCGCTGCTCGGAAAATCCTGAGAGTGGCCGGGATTTTGGAAAAGTTGGTTGTGCGCAAGCGCAAAACCGCTATTTTCGCCGAACCTTCGCGAGCCCCCTTACCTAGGCAGGCGTCCGCCGCAAGCCAGGCAAACCGTGAGAAAAAGACTACGTGATCAGGATTTCCATCGATGCCATGGGCGGCGATCACGGACCGAGCGTGGTCATCCCGGCGCTGATGACCGTCGCCATCCGCCGTCCTGACATCCGCTTCGTCATCTACGGCCGCGAGGACGTGGTGCGTCCCGAGCTCGCCAAGTTCCCGAAACTCGGCGAGGTGAGCGAGTTCGTCCATTGCGAGATCGCCGTGCGCATGGACGACAAGCCGAGCCAGGCCCTGCGCCACGGCCGCTGGAAGTCGTCGATGTGGAAAGCCGTAGAGGCAGTCAAGAACGGCGGCGCGCAGGCCTGTATCTCGGCCGGCAACACCGGCGCGCTGATGGCCATGTCGAAATTCTGCCTGCGCACCATGGCCACCATCGACCGCCCGGCGATCGCGGCGCTTTGGCCCACGACGCGCGGCGAAAGTGTGGTGCTTGACGTCGGCGCCACCATCGGCGCCGATGCGCATCAGCTTATCGATTTCGCCATCCTGGGCACCGGCATGGCGCGCTCGGTGTTCGGTATCGAGCGCCCGAGCGTCGGCCTGCTCAATGTCGGCGTCGAGGAGATCAAAGGCCAGGAAGAGGTCAAGGAAGCCGGCCGCATGCTGCGCGAGGCCAACATGGCCTCCATGAATTATCGCGGCTTCGTCGAGGGCGACGACATCGGCAAGGGCACGGTCGACGTGGTGGTCACCGAGGGCTTTGCCGGCAACATCGCGCTCAAGACGGCAGAAGGCACGGCAAGGCAGATCGCCGGCTATCTACGCGCCGCCATGAGCCGCACGCTCATGGCCAAGATCGGCTATGTCTTCGCCAAGGGCGCCTTCGACAGGCTGCGCGAGAAGATGGACGTCGGTCGCTCCAATGGCGGCGTCTTCCTGGGGTTGAACGGCATCGTGGTGAAGAGCCATGGCGGTGCCGATTCGGATGGCTTCGCGGCGGCCATCGAGCTCGGCTACGACATGGTGCGCAACAATCTGCTTGACCGGATCGAGGCCGACCTCGATCTGTTCCATGCGCGCAACCCGACCGCGCAGGCAAACAGGAAATCCGGTGTCGCCGCCGACGCCGAGGAATAGGAACGAGCCTTGATCAGATCAGTCGTGCGCGGCAACGGTGCCGCGCTGCCCCGCCGCATCATGAAGAATGCCGACTTCGAAGGCATGGTCGAGACATCCGACGAATGGATCGTCCAGCGCACCGGCATTCGCCAGCGCCACGTCGCGGCCGACGACGAGACGACGGCCTCGCTCGGAGAAGCGGCGGCGCGCGCCGCGCTCGACAGCGCCGGCATGACGCCCGCCGATATCGACCTCATCATCCTGGCGACCTCGACGCCCAACAACACCTTCCCGGCGACGGCTGTCGAAATCCAGAACCGGCTCGGCATGCATCACGGCTTCGCCTTCGACATGCAGGCCGTGTGCTCGGGCTTCGTTTATGCCGTTGCGACTGCTGACCTTTACATCCGCGGCGGCCTCGCCAAACGCGTCCTGGTGATTGGCTCGGAAACATTCTCGCGCATCCTCGACTGGAACGATCGTTCGACCTGCGTTTTGTTCGGCGACGGCGCCGGCGCGCTGGTTCTCGAAGCGGAAGAGGGCGCCAGCGCGATCACCGATCGCGGCGTTCTGGCGGCCAGCCTGCGCTCGGACGGCGTGCACAAGGACAAGCTCTTCGTCGACGGCGGCCCCTCGACCACGGGAACCGTGGGCCATCTGAGGATGGAAGGCCGCGAAGTGTTCAAGCATGCGGTCGGCATGATCACAGACGTCATCGAGGCGACCTTCGGCGAGGCCGGTATAACGGCGCAGGATCTCGACTGGTTCGTGCCGCATCAGGCCAATAAACGGATTATTGACGCTTCCGCCAAGAAGCTCGGGATTGCCGAAGAGAAAGTGGTGGTCACCGTCGATC
>NZ_VFTG01000043.1 GCF_006439355.1 Mesorhizobium sp. B4-1-3 | reverse complement strand
GGTGAAGATCGAGGTGGTGCTCGGCGACGACGCCGTCGAAGGCGCCGTCGAGGCCATCCGCAAGGCGGCGCAGACCGGCCGCATCGGCGATGGAAAAATCTTCGTCTCCAACATAGAGGAAGTCGTGCGCATCCGCACCGGCGAGACCGGCATCGACGCCATCTGACCTTCAATCCATACCGTACGTCATCACACAGGGAAGAAATGACATGACGACAGCCAAAGACATCATGAAGCAGATCAAGGACAACGACGTGAAATTCGTCGACCTGCGCTTCACCGATCCGCGGGGCAAACTGCAGCATGTGACGATGGATGTCGTCGAGGTCGAGGAAGACATGTTCGCCGACGGCGTCATGTTCGACGGCTCCTCGATCGCCGGTTGGAAGGCGATCAACGAGTCCGACATGGTGCTGATGCCGGATACCGACACCGTCCACATGGACCCGTTCTTCGCCCAGTCGACCATGGTCATCCTGTGCGACATCCTCGATCCGGTCTCGGGCGAGGCCTACAACCGCGATCCGCGCGGCACCGCCAAGAAGGCCGAGGCTTATATGAAGTCCGAAGGCATCGGCGACACGATCTATGTCGGCCCGGAAGCCGAGTTCTTCGTGTTCGACGACGTGAAGTACAAGGCCGATCCCTACAACACCGGCTTTCGTCTCGATTCGACCGAACTGCCGTCCAACGACGACACCGACTACGAGACCGGCAATCTCGGCCACCGTCCGCGCATCAAGGGCGGCTATTTCCCGGTGCCGCCGATTGATTCGTGCCAGGACATGCGCTCCGAGATGATGACTGTGCTGGCCGAGATGGGCGTGCGGGTCGAGAAGCATCACCATGAGGTCGCCGCCGCCCAGCACGAGCTCGGCATCAAGTTCGACACGCTGGTGCGCAACGCCGACAAGATGCTGATCTACAAGTATGTCGTCCACCAGGTCGCCAACGCCTACGGCAAGACGGCCACCTTCATGCCGAAGCCGGTGTTCGGCGACAACGGCTCGGGCATGCATGTGCACCAGTCGATCTGGAAGAACGGCAAGCCGACCTTCGCCGGCAACGAATATGCCGGCTTGTCGGAAACCTGCCTCTACTACATCGGCGGCATCATCAAGCACGCCAAGGCGATCAACGCCTTCACCAACCCGCTGACCAACTCCTACAAGCGTCTGGTGCCGGGCTATGAGGCGCCGGTGCTGCTCGCCTATTCGGCGCGCAACCGCTCGGCTTCCTGCCGCATTCCGTTCGGCAACTCGCCGAAGTCGAAGCGCGTCGAGGTCCGCTTCCCCGATCCGGGCGCGAACCCCTATCTCGGCTTCGCCGCCATGCTGATGGCCGGTCTCGACGGCATCAAGAACAAGATCCATCCGGGACAGCCGATGGACAAGGATCTCTACGATCTGCCGCCGAAGGAGCTGAAGAAGATCCCGACCGTCTGCGGCTCGCTGCGCGAAGCGCTGCAGAACCTCGACAAGGACCGCGGCTTCCTGAAGGCCGGCGGCGTCTTCGACGACGACCAGATCGACTCCTATATCGAGCTCAAGATGGCCGAGGTCATGCGCTTCGAAATGACCCCGCATCCGGTCGAGTACGACATGTATTATTCGGTCTAAAGTTTTCATTTAATATCGAAATCAAGCCCTTGGAGGCCATCGCTTCCAGGGGCTTTTCATTTGGAGACGGGTTTTCCCGGCCATATTTCCAAGTGGCAAAAAAAGAACCCCGGCGTCTCGCCGGGTTCTCGCACGGACAGGTGTCGGAGGGCTGACGCCTATCCGGCAAGTTCGTCGGGTTCCGTGCAGCGTCCAGTCGGCGCGGCACGATAGGAACAGCAGGAAATAGATCGCGGCGACCGCCATGATCGCAAGCGTCGCGATCAGGCTCGGCGTCCGAAGGCGCGTCGAGCCAGTTCTGATAGGCGACATAGATCAGCGCCACGAAGGCGAGGATCGCAGGCACCGGGAACAGCGGCATGCGATAGTGACCGCCCGAGGTGGTGCCGTTGCGGCGGCCGGCGAAGACGGCGATGCAAAGCAGCGCATAGATCACGACCAGCGAGGTGCCGCTGACCACCAGCAAAAGGTTGAGATCGATGACGCAGGCGCGTGGCGTCATCGCCGACTGACTGCAGCGGGCGGAGCCCCCTCGCCGGCAATCGCCGTGCAAAAAAAGCCCCGGCGTTAACCCGCCGGGGCTTTTAAATCGTTCTCGTCGCGCCACCGGCTCGCAAGCCGGTGGCACCGAACAAAATCAAGCGGCGGCCGAAACTGCGGCCGTCGAAACCTGCGAGATCGTCTTCAGGACCTGCGAGGCGATCTGGTAGGGGTCGCCCTGCGAGTTGGGGCGACGGTCTTCCAGATAGCCCTTGTAGTCGTTCTTGACGAAGGAATGCGGCACGCGGATCGAGGCGCCGCGATCGGCGACGCCGTAGGAGAACTTGTTCCACGGCGCGGTCTCATGCTTGCCGGTCAGGCGCTTGTCGTTGTCCGGACCGTAGACGGCGATGTGATCCATCAGGTTCTTCTCGAACTGCGCCATCAGCGCCTCGAAATAGGCCTTGCCGCCGACTTCGCGCATATACTTGGTCGAGAAGTTGCAGTGCATGCCCGAACCGTTCCAGTCCGTGTCGCCGAGCGGCTTGCAGTGGAACTCGATATCGATGCCGTATTTTTCGGTCAGGCGCAGCAGCAGGTAGCGGGCCATCCACATCTGGTCAGCGGCCTTCCTGGAGCCCTTGCCGAAGATCTGGAATTCCCACTGGCCCTTCGCGACTTCGGCGTTGATGCCTTCATGGTTGATGCCGGCGGCGAGGCAGAGATCGAGATGCTCCTCGACGAGCTGGCGCGCGATATCGCCGACATTCTTGAAGCCGACGCCGGTGTAATACGGGCCCTGCGGTGCGGGATAGCCGCTCTCGGGGAAGCCGAGGGGGCGGCCGTCCTTGTAGAAGAAGTATTCCTGCTCGAAGCCGAACCAGGCGTCCTCGTCGTCGAGGATGGTCGCGCGGCTGTTCGATGCATGCGGGGTGACGCCATCCGGCATCATGACTTCGCACATCACGAGAACACCATTGGTGCGGGCCGGATCCGGGTAAACCGCCACCGGCTTCAGCACGCAGTCCGAACTGCGGCCTTCGGCCTGGTTCGTGGAGGAACCGTCGAAGCCCCACAGCGGCAGCTGCTCGAGCGTCGGGAACTCGGCAAACTCCTTGATCTGGGTCTTGCCGCGCAGATTGGGGGTCGGGGTGTAGCCGTCGAGCCAGATATACTCGAGCTTATATTTGGTCATTCCAGTGCCTCTCGTTGCTTGGACGCCGCCATGGCGGCATCGATGCATGGCCGGATCAAGCCGGCCTGCCGACGGTCAAAATGCAAGTCGTATGCCACTCCGATCTTGGGGGATGCGGCAAAATGGCCAGGACAAAGCGTTGATTTTGCTGAGCCGCCTCAGCAATGCGCTCCGATCGTTCAGCAAATGATTTTGCTCAAATAATGTGCATTAAATGATCTTTTGGTAGGCATATTGCTTAAATGAATCGCAGAACCTATTTTGGCGGAAAGGTGAATCGACACGCTCCTGGAAAGACAAGGAGACCCGCAATGCAAGTTATGGCCTCGCGACCGTCGGCAAAAATCCTGATGTTCCCGCTTGCAGCGCGTAAGTCTGCCTCAAATTTAGGCGCCAAGGCCAAATTCGCGGCAGAGCTTGCAGCGCTTCGCGGCGAGTTGGCCGACATCGACGGATGGTACCACGAAGCGGCGATCGAGGAGGAGAACGAGCAGCGCAAGAGTTGATCGCCTCTTTGAGTTCAGGAATATAAAAAGCCCGGCGCGATCGCTCGCGCCGGGCTTTTTTGTCTAGGCGGATAACCGAGGTCACTCCTTGGCGTGCAGATCAGTGCCGAGCGTATCCCTGACGAAGATCATGCCGATGATGAGCGACATCGCCGCGATGATCACCGGGTACCAGAGACCGTAGTAGATATCACCCTTGTAGGCGCTGAGCGCGAACACCGTTGCCGGCAGCAGGCCGCCGAACCAGCCATTGCCGATGTGGTAAGGCAGCGACATGCCGGTATAGCGTATGCGGGTCGGGAACATTTCGACCAGGATAGCGGCGATCGGCCCATAGACCATGGTCACGAACAGCACCAGGATGAAGAGGATGCCGATCGTCATTGGCCAGTTGATGGCCGCAGGATCGGCCGCCATGGCGAAGGCGCCGCCGCCCGGGATGGTATAGACGGTGACTTCCGGCGCACCGGCTGCCTCGTCCTTGGTCAGGATCTTGTCGGCGATCGCCTGATCGGTCTTCACCGTAGCCTTCTCGCCGCCGCGAATTGCCGCGGCGTCGAGCTTCAGTTCCGGATTGGCCGCGATGAAGGCGTCGAGCTTCTGGTCCGCCACCTTGGCGGCGGCGCGCTTCAGCGGATAGCCTCCGTCCTGCAGCGACATGTTCACCGCCTTCTGGAAGGCCGCCTCCTTGGCCTTGGCCTGATCGCCTGCGGCAACGGCGTCGTAGGACTCCACCGTCTCGTTGCCGATCTTGACCGAAGCCGCAGTTCCAGGCGCGGCCGTCGTAACGACGTCATAAGGCACCGAGTTCTTCGTGAGGAACGACGTCGCGATATCGCAGGAGGTCGTGAACTTCGCCGTGCCGACCGGGTTGAACTGGAACTTGCAATCACCGGGAGCCGCCGTCACTGTCGCGCGGGTGTTCTGCTGCGCGGTGGCCAAGGCCGGATTGGCAGCCCAGGTGAGCGCCTTGAACAGCGGGAACGTACACACGATACCCAATGCAAGGCCGGCCATGATGATCGGCTTGCGGCCGATCTTATCCGACAGCCAGCCGAACACGACGAAGAAGATCGAGCCGACGGCAAGCGCGATGGCGATCATGATGTTGACCGACCATGCGTCGACCTTCAGCACGTTCTGCAGGAAGAACAGGGCGTAGAACTGTCCGTTATACCAGATCACGGCTTGGCCGGCGGTAAGGCCGAGCAGCGCCAGAAGGGCGATTTTGGCGTTTTTCCATTGACCGAAAGCTTCCGTCAACGGCGCCTTCGAGCCCTTGCCTTCGTCCTTCATGCGCTGGAAGGTCGGCGACTCCGAAAGCGACAGCCGAATCCAGATCGAGATGGCGAGCAGGAAGAACGAGACGATGAAGGGAATGCGCCAACCCCAGCTGGCGTAGGTTTCCTTGCTGAGCGAGCCCTGGACGATCAGGATGACGATCAGCGACAGGAACAGGCCCAGCGTCGCCGTGGTCTGGATCCAGGACGTGTAATAGCCGCGTCGGTCGTCCGGCGCGTGCTCGGCGACATAGGTCGCGGCGCCGCCATATTCGCCGCCGAGCGCCAGCCCCTGCAGCATGCGCAGCGCGATCAGGATCACCGGCGCCGCAATGCCCCAACTGGCGTAGCCGGGGAGCAGGCCGACCAGGAAGGTCGACAGGCCCATGATCGTCATGGTGACGAGGAAGGTGTATTTGCGGCCGACGAGATCGCCGATGCGGCCGAACACGAGCGCGCCGAACGGACGCACGAGGAAGCCAGCGGCAAAGGCCAGCAGCGCGAAGATGTTGCGCGTCGCTTCCGGGATCGCCGGGCTGAAGAAGGTCGAGCCGATGAAGGCTGCCAGCGAGCCGTAGAGATAGAAATCATACCATTCGAAAACGGTGCCGAGCGAGGAGGCGAAGATGACCTTCTTCTCCTCCCGCGTCATGCCGCGGCTGGTTCTGCCGGCGGTCGATGCCATTGCCATTTATATATCCTCCCGTGAGATCCCGTCTGTCCTCGACAGCTGCGCGCCACCGTCCGCGCACCTGCGAACGCGGACTCAAAACGCAGCCAACGAAGCAAAAAATGACAGAAAGGGCGGGCGAAAGGCACCGCGACAATGGGATTATGACTTTGGTATTAGGTGCGCTGCGAAAGCGGCGCGACGCTTGGAGTGGCTCAGCTTTGCGCAATTCTTGGGCAGAAAGCCGCTGCCCGCCTCCTGAAAACTGTTTAGCCTTGGAGCGCCTCAAGCAGGCTGACCGCCGCCATCATGTCGCGCTTGCGGGCCGAGCGACGCGCCACCGCCTCGGCATCCCGGCCCCAATGCTCGATCTGCCAGTCCTCGTCGACATGGGCCGCGGCCCAAGCTTCCTCGGCGTCGAGTTCGCCGAAATCGACGGCTAAGGCCAGCAGCGCCGAGCCGGTCAGAGATGTCATGACATGGATGGCTGCCAGCCGCATCGGCTCGGAGCGTTGGCCAAGATGCGTGCCGAGGACGGCAATGGTTTCGCGCGGCTGCTCGACATGGATGATACCTTCGGCGAGGTTGAAGCGCGCGCGGAGGCTGCTGCGCGCCCAGTCCAGCACCGGATCCCAGTGCTTGTTCTGGCGATCGACCAGCCCCTGCGGGCCATCGGCGCGGTAGCACAAAAGATCGGACGAGGCGAAGCGCAGCACATCCTCCAGCACCGCCTGCGGGTCGGAGGCGACGCCGTCGATGGCGGTGTTGACGAGCCGCATGACGGGCATCGTCACCGGATCGATGACCTCGGTCTGGGCGCTGAACTCGTCGGCCACAAGCGCTGCAGCCTTTTCGGTCGGCAGCACCATCACGGCCTTGCCCGGCGTGCGCACCGGCCGGCCGTCGAGATGAACGGCAAAACCGTTCTCGACGGGCGCTACCGAGACAGCATTGTAGAAACGCTTTGGCAGCGGCGTCTTCATCTGAATTTGGGCACGGCGCACCGGATCGGGATCGGAGAGCAGCTTTCCGGCTTCGAGGTCTTCGAGGATATCGCGCATGCCGAACTCCTTAGAGCAATTCCGGGAAAAGTGTGAAGCGGTTTTCCGTCCGGAATTGCTCCAAAACAACAAAGAGATAAGGCAGCTCGCCGTTTTCGCGAAGCGGCGAGCTGACTTAGGGCGCTGGCTGCCTGCGCGCCGGCCGGTTGACGATGATCAGCCCGGCCGCGATCAGGCCGAGCGCCAGGATTATCCTGGCCGTCGGCGGTTCGCCCAACAGCACCGCGCCGCACAGGACGCCGAACACCGGCGACAGGAAGGCGAAGCTCGACAGGCTTGCCGCCGGATAGCGCGTGAGCAGCCAGAACCACAACACATAGGTGAAGGCGACGATATAGAAAGACTGGAACATCAGCGCCAGCGTCGGCAAGGCAGCCACCGCGCGGATTGGCGGACCGGCGAAAGGCATCACCAGAATACCGACGACTCCGGCGCCGGCCAGTTGGTAGAGTAGCAGCTTCTCCGCGCGTGTCTCGACGAGCTTCGATCGCTTGATGACGATGCTGGTCGCCGCCCAGAGAATGCCCGAGCCGAGGCTGAGCAGATCACCGGTCAGCGTTGCGTCGCTGCCGGCAGCGATGCCGTCGGAGAAGACCGCCGCAAGGCCGCAGAAGGCCAGAACAAGCCCACCGAGCTTGCGCGCGTTGATGCGCTCGCCAAGTAGGAAATGGCCGCCGATCAGCACCCAGAAAGGCATGGTGTTGACCAGGAGTGTGTTGCGGGCAACGGTCGTGTATTCGAGACCTATATACAGGCACAGGAACTCGACGCCGAAGAGCACGCCGACGAGGATGCCGGAGGCCAGCGTCCCATCCGTTTCGAAGAGCTTGATGCCGCGCAGCCGGCACCAGGCGAACACGCAGGCTCCCCCGATGAGCGAACGGGCGATCGAGACGAAGACGGGGTCGTAGCCCGCATAGGAGATCTTAGCGGCGACGTAATTCAGCCCCCAGGAGAATGTCAGCCCGACCATTATGGCCGCCGCCGCCATGTCGACCGCATCGCGGCGATCCAATACGGGCGCTGCAGTCAATCTCAATCCTCCGCGCTCTGCTCATCAAAACCGATCAGGTTCCAGCTCTGGCGCATATGTGGCGGCATCGGCGCCGTCACGTCGATGGTACCCTGGTCGGGATGCGGGATGATTATGCGGCGCGCATGCAGGTGCAGGCGGTTCTGAATGCCGCCCGGGAAATCCCAGTTGGTATCGGCCTCGAAATATTTGGGGTCGCCGATGATCGGGCACCCTATGTAGGCGGCGTGAACGCGAAGTTGGTGAGTGCGGCCGGTATAGGGCTCCATCTCCAGCCAGGTCATCGTCTGCGCCGCCTGCTCGATGACGCGGTAGTAGGAGACGGCGTGGTCGGCGCCCTTCTCTCCATGCGCGGCCACGCGCACGCGGTCGCCATCCTCCGTCGGTTCCTTGATCAGCCAGGTCGAGATCTTGTCCTCGCGCTTGGGCGGCACACCCTTGACCAGCGCCCAGTAGGTTTTCTTGGTTTCGCGCGCGCGGAACGATTCCGAAAGCTTCATCGCGGCAAGACGAGTGCGGGCAACCACCAGCACGCCGGACGTGTCGCGGTCGAGGCGGTGGACGAGGCGCGGCTTCTCACCCTTCTTGTTGCGCCAAGCCTCCAGCATGTCGTCAACGTTGCGGGTGACGCCGGAGCCGCCCTGCACGGCGAGGCCGGCGGGCTTGTTGAAGACGAAGACTTTCGGATCCTCGTGCAGAAGCATCTTGGCGAGCACATCGGCATCGCCCTGGTTGCGGATCGAGTGGCCGGTGAGCGGCGCATCGCCCTTCTTGTCGACGTCGAGCGGCGGAACCCGAACGGACTGGCCGGGTTCGACGCGCGTGTCGGCCTTCACCCGGCCGCCATCGACGCGGATCTGGCCCGAACGCAACAACTTTTGCAGGTGGCCGAAGCCGAGGCCCGGGTAATGGACCTTGAACCAGCGGTCGAGCCGCATGCCCGCCTCGCCGGCCTCAACCGTGATCTGTTCAACACCTGCCATGGATACGCTTTTCCGTTTGAAAGCGGCGCCATAGCACTAAGGCAGGCATTGTGCGAGCCACAGACCCAACAAAGCGCGAAGATTGCCCCAATCGCAGCCATCCGATGTTCGGCCGCACGCTGGCCGACCCTGGATTGAAGCGGGGCCGTAGTCAGTTGGCGGCGGCTTTCGGCTTGGATGAGCCGATCATCTTCCAGTTCTTGTAGAAGACGGAATTGATGCGCTCCACGCTGACCGAGACGATGGAGAGAAGGCCCGCTATCAGTTTTGGGAACGGAGATGGGCGGATGATGTCGACGAAGACGCAGTAGCGGCGGCCGTCATATTCGTTGACCGAGCGGTGGAACAGCGTGTCGTCGAAGATGAACAAGGGGCTATCGTACCAATAGTTCTTCTTGCTGCCGCACTGGACGAAGATCTCCGCCTGCACCGGAATCAGATTGTAGAGGATGCGCAGGCTGAGCCGCAGCGGACCGAAATGCCAGGACGTGGATTCACGCTTGCTGAAAACGGACACAGCGATCGTCTTGATGTATTTGTAATCCTTGTTGAATTCGGGAACGTTGTCGATCTTGTGCTTGCCGTACCACTGGTAGACATACATGCCGCGCCGGCCGGCGCCGAAATTGGCGTCGATATCGGCGATGATCTCGTCCTTGCGGGCCTTGAAGACACCCAGGACCTCGTTGATCTCACGCTGATAGTCCTCAGGGAACTGCTCGGGTTTCCAGACGCCGGGGTTGCGGTAGCAGAGAAGGTCGACGATCAGGTTGAACGGCGACAGCAGCCAGGTGAACAGGCCGTTGCCGAGGAAGTAGCGCTCGAACAGGTTCCGGTTCTTCTGGTCGTTGCGCATGACATCGATCAGGCCGCAGACGACCCAGATCGCGGTCAGGACCGGTATGAAATAGAAGGCGAACGCGAGAATCACGACGGCGATGGCGGCCTTGCGGAGCGTCTTGACGGTTTGCTTTGTCATTGTCATTCGCGCGGGAGCGCGATCCTGTTCCACGGGACAAAATCACGGCGACCCCCGCCAGCCGTTCGTCTTGATAGGATTTTTTGTTTCCCGGCACAATGCCGCAGCAGGCGTGGTCCACCATGGCGTGGCTCGGCGAAGCATGCCGACCGCCGGCCGCGCAACTCAGCTGTTCCGCTCGCTCCGCAGCTTCGCCCAGTACTCCAGCCGCTTGCGGATATCTCGCTCGAACCCGCGTTCCGGCGGATCGTAGAAGGTGTGCCGGCCCATCTTTTCCGGAAAATAATCTTGGCCGGAAAACGCGTCCGGCTCGTCATGGTCGTAGCGGTAGCCGGCGCCGTAGTCTTCCTGCTTCATCAGCTTGGTCGGCGCGTTGAGGATGTGCTTGGGCGGCAGCAGCGAGCCGAACTCCTTGGCCGCGGCGGTCGCGGCCTTGAAGGCTGTGTAGACGGCGTTCGATTTCGGCGCGGTGGCGAGGTAGACGGCGGCTTGAGCGAAGGCGAGTTCGCCCTCGGGCGAGCCCAGATAGTCATAGGCGTCCTTGGCCGCATTGGCGACGACAAGCGCCTGCGGATCGGCGAGCCCGATATCCTCCACCGCCATGCGCACCAGCCGGCGGCCGAGATAGAGCGGATCCTCGCCGGCATCGAACATACGGGCAAGATAATAGAGCGCCGCATCCGGATCGGAGCCGCGTACCGATTTGTGCAGAGCCGAGATCAGATTGTAGTGGCCGTCCTGGCCCTTGTCATAGATCGGCGCGCGGCGCTGGATGACACGCTGCAGGCCTTCGGGACCGAACACCTCGCCTTTCTTAGCTGCGCGCCAGACTTCCTCGGCCAGCGTCAGCGAAGCGCGGCCGTCGCCGTCAGCCATGCGGATCAGCATCGCGCGCGCCTCTTCGTCGAGCGGCAGCGCCCTGCCCTCGGTTTCTTCCGCCCGGGCCAGAAGCTTGGCGATGCTTTCCTCGCCCAGCGAACGGAACACCAGCACACGCGCTCGCGACAGAAGTGCGGCATTCAGCTCGAAGGACGGGTTCTCCGTGGTGGCGCCGACCAGCACCACGGTGCCGTCTTCCATGACCGGGAGAAAGCCGTCTTGCTGGGCACGGTTGAAGCGATGGATCTCGTCGACGAAGAGCAGCGTCTGGCGGCCGTTGGTTCGCCTGAGCTTTGCCGCTTCGAACACTTTCTTGAGGTCCGCGACGCCCGAAAACACGGCAGAGATCTGCTCGAAGGCAAGGTTGGTCTCGCCGGCGAGCAGCCGAGCCACGGTCGTCTTGCCGGTGCCGGGCGGACCCCAGAAGATCATCGAGCCGAGCGAACCGGAATCGATCAGCCTGGTCAGCGCGCCGTCGGGGCCGGTCAGATGCTCCTGGCCGACGACCTCGCCGAGGTTTTTTGGGCGCAGCCGGTCGGCCAGCGGCCGCCCGGGCGGCGCCTTTTCCGGCTCATCGGAATTGAACAGATCGGCCATGCAAGTCTTTTGGTTGAAATGCGATCCCGCTCTTTTGAGAGCATGATCTTGTCCGAATGCCGGTTCCCGCTTTTTGCTATGCGGATCTTCGGTTCGGGATCATGCTCTAAATGGGCAGACAGCCTCAATAACGCAACACCTGGCGCAGTATCTGCCCGCCGCGCTCGACGGTAAAGCGCCACCAGCGCGTGTCCTGCTGGGCGACCTGTGCCAGCGTCGCAGCGGTGTCGATGGTGGTGCCGTTCACCTCACGCACGATATCGCCGGGCTGGAAGCCGAAATCGGCAGCCGGCGAATCGCGGCTGATATCGATGACCGTGACCCCCTTGAGATCAGTGCGCAGGCCAAGCCGCTGAGCAAGCCTGGGCGAAAGTTCCGCGACCTTGGCGCCGGAAAAGGGACTGCGGCCGCGCAGAGTGACTTCGCTGGCCTTGGCGCCTTCCGGCGCGCGCTCCAGCGGGATTTCCAGCGTCGCCTGCTGCCCCTTGCTCAGCACGGCGAAGGTTGCCTTGGTGCCGATCGACAGCGTTGCCATGCGGTAGTCGAGCGCCTCGATGCTTTCGACCGGCGTGTTGTTGAGCGACAGGATGACGTCGCCCGGCTTGAGGCCGGCCTTGCCGGCGGGCCCGGCCGCGTCCACCGACGACACCAGCGCGCCGGTCGGCTTCTCCATGCCGAGCGATTCGGCGATCTGCGGCGTCACCATTTCGAACTCGGCGCCGATATAGGGACGCTCGAAGAAGTCGAGCCCAGCCTTGGCGGCGTCGGCGAAGGCGCGCACCATGTTCGAGGGAATGGCGAAGCCGATGCCGATCGAGCCGCCGCTGCGGCTGTAGATCGCGGTGTTGATGCCGACCAGCTGGCCGCCCATGTTGATCAGCGCGCCGCCCGAATTGCCGGGATTGATGGCCGCATCGGTCTGGATGAAATAGCCCGAGTCCGAGACGCCGATATGGCTGCGGGCGAGCGCCGAGACTATGCCGCTGGTGGTGGTCTGGCCGACGCCGAACGGGTTGCCGATGGCGAGCACCAGGTCGCCGACCTCGAGCGCGTCGGAATCGCCGATGGCAATCACCGGGAACGGCTTGTCGGCCGAGATCTTGAGCACGGCGAGATCGAGCGTCTCGTCCTTCAGCATGACCTTGGAGGTGAACTCGCGCCCGTCCGCGGTCGCGACCTTCACCTCATCGGCATCCTTGATGACATGGAAATTGGTGACGATGACGCCGCTCGGATCGACCAGCACGCCCGAGCCCAGCGAGGACTGCGCGCGCGGCTGGGCGCGGCCGAAGAACTCCTCGAAGAAGGGATCGCCCTCGAAAGGCGACGTCACCTTGGCGGTCTGCGAGGCATAGACATTGACGACGGCCGGGGCCGTCTGCTTGACCAGCGGCGCAAAGGAGAGCTGCACCTCCTCGCGGCCGAAGGGCACGCGCTTGTCGGGTCCGGACGTGCCGTTCTCGCCTTCGACGCCATGCAACAGGTCGGTCAGCACATCGGAGAGCCCGGGATCGGCGGGCTTGGCGGTGTTCTCGGCCAATGCCTGCGGCATGGCCGGCGCAGCGACGAAGGCGGCCAGCGCGCAAAGGCCAACAAGAAACAGCCGTTTAAGGTGCATTCCGAATCCTCCAAGTCGGGCGCCATTGTCCTGACGATTGTGCAAAATGAAAGGCTAATGCACATAATTGCGATACTTGTCGCGCAAAAGCGTGAAGCCGGAAGTGAAATTCCTCAGCCCGGCTCAAACCGCTCCAAATGCAAAAAGGGGCCCGAAGGCCCCTTGAAGTCATTGATGAAAGCGCGTGCTTCAGGCGGCCGCGGTTTCCTCGTTGGCGCCTTCCGCCTCGATACGGGCACGGTCGGCGGCGCCCTTGGCCGAGGTGTCGCGGTCGACGAATTCGATCACCGCCATCGCGGCGTTGTCGCCCTTGCGGAAGCCCGCCTTCATGATGCGCAGATAGCCGCCGTTGCGCTGCGCGTAACGCGGTGCGATCGTGTCGAACAGGCGCTTCACGACCGGCTCGTTGCCGATCTGGGCGATGACCTGACGACGGGCGTGCAGGTCGCCGCGCTTGCCGAGCGTGACAAGCTTCTCGACGATCGGACGCAGGTCCTTCGCCTTCGGCAGGGTGGTGACGATCTGCTCGTGCTCGATCAGAGACACGGCAAGGTTGGCGAACATCGACTTGCGGTGGCTTACGCTGCGGGCGAAGCGACGGCCTTTGAAACCGTGGCGCATGGCTCTTTTCCTTCTTCAGTTGTTCAAGAGGCCACGGCCCCTGATGGTTTTCCGCATGACCGTCGGATCGAGCGGCTCGCGCCGCCGATCCTTGGAATTCATGCTCAATATTGGTCTTCGTAACGCTTGGCGAGGTCTTCGATGTTTTCCGGCGGCCAGTCCGGCACTTCCATGCCGAGATGAAGGCCCATGGCCGCCAGCACTTCCTTGATCTCGTTCAGCGACTTGCGGCCGAAGTTCGGGGTGCGCAGCATCTCGGCTTCGGTCTTCTGGATCAGGTCGCCGATATAGACGATGTTGTCGTTCTTCAGGCAGTTGGCCGAACGCACCGACAGCTCGAGCTCGTCGACCTTCTTGAGCAGCGCCGGATTGAAGGCGAGCTCGGTGACGGCTTCGGCTGCGACTTCCTTCTGCGGCTCGTCGAAATTGACGAACAGCGCGAGCTGGTCCTGCAGGATGCGGGCGGCGAACGCGACCGCGTCCTCGCCCGAGATCGAGCCGTTGGTCTCGATAGTCATGGTCAGCTTGTCATAGTCGAGCACCTGGCCCTCGCGGGTGTTCTCGACCTTGTAGGAGACCTTCTTGACCGGCGAGTAGAGCGAGTCGACCGGGATCAGGCCGATCGGCGCGTCCTCGGCGCGGTTGCGCTCTGCCGGGACATAGCCCTTGCCGGTGTCGACGGTGAACTCCATGCGGATCTCGGCGCCCTCGTCCAGCGTGCAGATGACGTGGTCGGGGTTGAGGATCTCGACGTCGCCCACGGTCTGGATGTCGCCGGCGAGCACGGCGCCCGGACCCTGCTTGCGCACGACCATGCGCTTGGGGCCGTCGCCTTCCATGCGGATGGCGATTTCCTTGATGTTGAGCACGATGTCGGTCACGTCCTCGCGCACGCCGGCGATGGACGAGAATTCATGCAGCACGCCGTCGATCTGCACGGCGGTGACAGCCGCGCCGCGCAGCGAAGACAGAAGCACGCGCCGCAGCGCATTGCCCAGCGTCAGACCAAAGCCGCGCTCGAGCGGCTCGGCCACCAGCGTGGTCAGCGTCTTCTTCTTCGACGAGAACTCGATCTTGTTCGGCTTGATCAGTTCCTGCCAGTTTTTCTGGATCATAAATATCTTCCTTCCTTTGCCCCGCCACCATCCAATCGTGGCGGGCGACACGGAAAACCGCGGAGGAACGCCGTGGCGTTCGCGCGGCGTTTAAAAATCAGACGCGGCGCTTCTTGCGCGGACGGCAGCCATTGTGCGGGATTGGCGTCACGTCGCGGATCGAGGTGATGGTGAAGCCGGCCGCCTGCAGCGCGCGAAGGGCCGATTCACGGCCGGAGCCGGGTCCGCAGACCTCGACCTCGAGCATACGCATGCCGTGCTCCTGCGCCTTCTTGGCGACGTCCTCGGCAGCCATCTGGGCGGCGAACGGGGTCGACTTGCGCGAACCCTTGAAGCCCTGGGCACCAGCCGACGACCAGGCAATCGAATTGCCCTGCGCGTCGGTGATGGTGATCATGGTGTTGTTGAAGGTCGAATTGACGTGGGCAACGCCCGACGAGATGTTCTTGCGTTCGCGACGGCGAACACGAGCGGCTTCCTTGGCCATGATAGTCCTTTCAGTTGATCTCTACACCGCCGTAATGCCAGCGGCTCCACCTTGGGAAGGCAGTAGGGGAGTAAGGCGGTAAGGGAGTAGGGAAAACGCGATCCCTATTGCCTTACTGCCCTACTCCCGCACTCCCCTAATTACTTCTTCTTGCCGGCGATCGCCTTGGCCGGACCCTTGCGGGTGCGCGCATTGGTGTGCGTGCGCTGGCCGCGGACCGGCAGCGAGCGGCGGTGACGCAGGCCGCGGTAGCAGCCGAGGTCCATGAGCCGCTTGATGTTCATCGAGACTTCGCGGCGCAGGTCGCCTTCGACCTGGTAGTCGCGGTCGATCGTCTCGCGGATCTGCAGCACTTCCGCGTCGGTCAACTGGTTGACGCGGCGGTCCGCCGGGATGCCGACCTTGTCGACGATCTCCTGGGCAAACTTCTTGCCGATGCCGTGAATGTACTGAAGCGCGATGACGACGCGCTTGTTGGTCGGAATGTTAACGCCGGCTATGCGAGCCATTTTCTTCTCTTTCTCCATGTAGGCCGGACGAGCCGGCGTTCAAGTTACCCCGCGTCCGGTGGAGGCCGGCCCCTGCGGGAGTTTCCTGGTTCAAAGCGGATGCCTTGCCCGCAAGGGCAAGCAAAGTCCATGCCTGATAGGAAGACGGGCCGCCATACCCCAACGGCCCACTTCAGTCAAGCGCAATCGTCAATTGTCGCAAGCGCAATCGTTAATTGTCTGCCCGGCCTACTTCGCTGCGGCCGCGAGCACCTTGCCGATCTCGGCAGTCACCGCGTCAATAGTGGCCATGCCGTCGACGGTCTTGAGCTTGCCCTTGGCGTAGTAGTAACCGGTCAGCGGCGCCGTCTTCTTGTAATATTCGCGCAGGCGTTCCTCGAATACCGTCGGGTTGTCGTCCTTGCGCACCGGCTGGCCGGCGGCCTTGGCATCCTCGGCGCGTTTGACGATTCGGCCAACCAGCGCCTTGTCGTCGACGACCAGCTCGATGACGGTGTCGAGCGCGATACCGCGCTCGGCAAGCATGGCCTCGACCGCGTCGGCCTGGACCAGCGTGCGCGGATAGCCGTCGAGAATGAAGCCCTTGGCGCAATCCGGCTGATCGATGCGTTCGGCGACGATGGCGTTGACGATCTCATCCGAGACCAGTTCGCCGGCATCCATCACCGCCTTGGCACGTTTGCCGACCTCGGTTCCGGCCTGGACGGCGGCACGCAGCATGTCGCCCGTCGAGAGCTGAGGGATGCCGTGTTCTTCTACCAGTCTCTGTGCTTGCGTCCCCTTGCCCGCTCCTGGCGGCCCAAGCAATATCAGCCTCATCTGCTCCTCTTACCCCCGCGCAACTTCGACTTCTTGATCAGGCCCTCATACTGGTGCGCGATCAGGTGGCCCTGAATCTGCGCCACCGTATCGAGCGTGACACTGACCACGATCAGAAGCGATGTGCCACCGAGATAGAAAGGTACGCCAGTCGCCGAAATCAGGAACTCCGGCAGCAGGCAGACCAGCACCAGGTAGATGGCGCCGACGACGGTGATACGCGTCAGAACATAATCGATATAATCGGCCGTGCGCTCACCCGGACGATAGCCCGGGATAAAGCCGGAATGCTTCTTGAGCTGGTCGGCCGTGTCCTTCGGGTTGAAGACGATTGCCGTGTAGAAGAAGGCGAAGAAGACGATCATGCCCGCATAGAAGATCATGTAGAGCGGCTGGCCGTGGCCGAGCGAGGCCAGGATCGTGCTTGCCCAGGCCGGCATGTTGGTCGCCTGCGAGAAGCCCGCGACGGTCGCCGGCAGAAGCAGCAGCGAGGACGCGAAGATCGGCGGGATGACGCCCGAGGTGTTGAGCTTCAGCGGCAAATGCGAGGTATCGCCCTGGAACATGCGGTTGCCGACCTGGCGCTTCGGGTACTGGATGAGCAGGCGGCGCTGCGCGCGCTCGAAGAACACGATGAGCGCGATGACGATGATGGCCAGAACGATGATCGCGAGGATCAGGCCCGTCGACAGAGCACCGGTGCGGCCGAGCTCCAGCGTGCCGGAGATCGCACGCGGCAGGCCGGCGACGATGCCGGAGAAGATGATCAGCGAAATGCCATTGCCGATGCCGCGCGCCGTGATCTGCTCGCCGAGCCACATCAGGAACATGGTGCCGCCGACCAGCGTGACGACGGTTGAGATGCGGAAGAACATGCCGGGATCGTTGACGATGCCGTTGCCGCCTTCGAGGCCGACCGAAATGCCGTAGGCCTGGATCAGCGCCAGAAGCACGGTGCCGTAGCGCGTGTACTGGTTGATGATCTTGCGGCCCTGCTCGCCTTCCTTCTTCAGCGCTTCCAGCGACGGGATGACCGAGGTCATCAGCTGCATGATGATAGAGGCGGAGATGTAAGGCATGATGCCCAGCGCGAAGATCGCCATGCGCTGCACGGCGCCGCCGGCAAACATATTGAACATGCCGAGCACGCCCTTGCTCTGCGAGGAGAAGGCCTGGGCGAAGGCGTCGGGGTTGATGCCGGGAAGCGGGATGTAGGTGCCGAGGCGGTAGACGAGCAGCGCGCCGATGGTGAACCAGATGCGCTTCTTGAGATCCTCGGCCTTGGCGAAGGCCGCGAAATTCAGATTGGAGGCTAGTTGTTCAGCAGCCGAAGCCATGCCTGATTCTCCGCTAGAGCATGATGCCGAAAAGTGTGGAGCGGTTTCCGGACGACATCTGCTCTACTTCATTGACTTCCGTGTCACGCTCGATGCCCGCAGCTCAGGCGGCGCGTGTCACCGAAGCTCACGAGATAAGCTCCGGACCGTAAACATGCAAGCGGCCGCGTTGACGCGGCCGCCCCATTCATCTGATCAAAGCGCGGTTCGACGGAAAATGCGAAGTCATCCCGGTCGGCCGCGCTTCAAATCGCCGTTACTCGGCGGCGGCCGCTTCCGGCAGCTTCACCGAACCGCCGGCCTTCTCGATCTTCTCGATCGCGGCCTTGGAGGCGCCGGCGACGTCGAAGGAGAGCTTGGCCTTGAGCTCGCCGTCGGACAGCACGCGCACGCCGTCCTTGGCGCGACGGATGACGCCCGCGGCAACCAGGGCCTCAGCCGTCACAGCCGCCTTGGCGTCGAGCTTCTTGGCGTCGATCGCCGCCTGGATCTTGGCCAGCGACACAATCGCGAAGCTCTTGCCGAACAGGTTGTTGAAGCCGCGCTTCGGCAGGCGTCGATAGAGCGGCATCTGGCCACCCTCGAAGCCGTTGATGGCTACGCCCGAACGGGCCTTCTGGCCCTTGACGCCGCGACCAGCGGTTTTGCCCGAGCCGGAGCCGATGCCGCGACCGAGGCGCTTCCTGGAATGCGTGGCGCCGTCCTTGTCACGCAGATCGTTGAGTTTCATCATTCTTCTCCTGCGCTTCCGTTCACGCCTCGTCCACGACGCGGACGAGGTGCTGGACGGCGGCGATCATGCCGCGCACGGAAGGGGTGTCTTCCAGCGTGCGCCGCTTGTGCATCTTGTTCAGGCCGAGGCCGACCAGCGTCGCGCGCTGCTCCTTCGGCCGGCGGATCGGGGAGCCGATCTGCTCGACGGTAATGGTCTTGGTAGCTTTCTTGGCCATGGTCGAAATCCCTGGTCAGTGTCGACTATTCTTCAGCCGCAACGGCGGTGCCGCGGCGGGCCTGAAGGGTCGAGTACTTGATGCCGCGCGCGGCAGCCACATCCTTCGGATGCATCTGGCTCTTCAGCGCGTCGAAGGTGGCGCGAACCATGTTGTAGGGGTTCGACGAACCCATCGACTTGGCGACCACGTCATGCATGCCGAGCGTCTCAAAGACAGCGCGCATCGGGCCGCCGGCGATGATGCCGGTACCCTGCTTGGCGGCGCGCAGCAGAACGCGCCCGGCGCCCCAACGGCCCTCAACGTCGTGATGCAGCGTGCGGCCCGAACGCAGCGGCACGAAGATCATGTCGCGCTTGGCCGATTCGGTCGCCTTGCGGATGGCTTCCGGCACTTCGCGCGCCTTGCCGTGGCCGAAGCCGACGCGGCCCTTCTGGTCACCGACGACGACGAGAGCGGCAAAGCCGAAACGACGGCCACCCTTCACCACCTTGGCGACACGGTTGATGTGGACGAGCTTGTCCACCATGCCGTCGTCACGCTCTTCGCGTTCACGCTCTCGGCCGCGGCCGCCTTCTCTACGTTCCTGTGCCATGTCCTAGTCCTTGTTCTTTTCCGGAAGCACGGGTTGCTAATTACTGACGCCGCCTTTGGGTCGTCAGCGGCGAAAAATCAGAAGCTGAGACCGCCTTCGCGGGCAGCCTCGGCCAGCGCCTTGACGCGGCCGTGATAGATGTACGGGCCGCGATCGAAGACGACTTCCTTGACGCCCGCCTTGGCGGCGCGCTCGGCGATCAGCTTGCCGACGGCAGCGGCGGCAGCGGTGTCGGCGCCGGTCTTGAGCGAACCCTTGAGGTCCTTCTCGAGCGTCGAGGCGGCAGCCAGCGTGTGGCCGTTGGCGTCGTCGATCACCTGGACGTAAATGTTCTTCGACGTGCGGTGCACCGAAAGCCGCGGACGCTCGCCGGCGACTTTCTTCAGCTGGCGGCGCACGCGCTGCGCGCGGCGTTGGATGGTTTCTTTGGGGCTTGCCATGATGTCAGTTCCTTGCCTTCAGAAAACGGGGGCAACCCTGTGCGGTAAGCCAAGCCTCCCGCGGCCGCTCCCCGCGGCGTTACACCTCTCCGGCTTGGCCTTTCGGGGCCAGGCCGATTACTTCTTCTTGCCTTCCTTGCGCACGATGCGCTCGTCGGCATAGCGCACGCCCTTGCCCTTGTAGGGCTCGGGACCGCGATATTCGCGGATCTCGGCGGCGACCTGGCCGACCTGCTGCTTGTCGATGCCCGAGACCGTGATTTCGGTCGGCTTCGGCACCGTGATGGTGATGCCCTGGGGGGTCTCATAGACCACGTCGTGGCTGAAGCCGAGGGCCAGCTGCAGGTTCTTGCCCTGCAGCGCCGCGCGATAGCCGACGCCGGTGATCTCGAGCTTCTTCTCGAAGCCGTCCTTCACGCCCTGCAGGATGTTGACGATCTGCGTGCGCGACATGCCCCACTTGGAGCGGGCGGTCTTGGTCTGGTCGCGCGGCTCGACGGAGATCTCGTTGTTCTCCATCTTGACCAGCACTTCGTCGTTCACCACGAACTTCAGCTCGCCCTTGGGGCCCTTCGCCGTCACGGTCTGGCCATTGACGGAGGCGGTCACGCCCTGGGGCAGCGAAACGGGTTTCTTTCCGATACGAGACATTTTGTTGTCCTCGTCACTTCTTTGGTTTCAGGTTCCAGTCCCGGGCGCGATCCCGAGAACCGAAGCCCATTCATCAATCTCTTGGCCGATCAGAAGATCTGGCAGAGAATCTCGCCGCCGACATTCTGCTCGCGCGCTTCATGGTCGGCCATGACGCCCTTCGGCGTCGAGAGGATAGCGATGCCGAGGCCGTTGGCGACCTGCGGGATCGACTTGGCCGAGACATAGACGCGGCGGCCAGGCTTCGAGACGCGCTCGATCTCGCGCACCACCGGGGCACCATCGAAATATTTCAGCTCGATCTCGATTTCCGACTTGCCGTTTTCGAAGTCGGTCTGGCTGTAGTCGCGGATATAGCCCTCCGACTTCAGCACTTCGAGGACGCGGGCACGCAGACGCGAGGCCGGGGTCGAAACGCTCGACTTCTTGCGGCCATAGGCGTTGCGGATGCGGGTCAGCATATCGCCGAGAGGATCGCTCAATGACATCTCAGTGTCTCCTTACCAGCTCGACTTGACCAGGCCCGGGATCTGGCCGGTATTGCCCAGATCGCGAAGCGCGATACGCGAAAGCTTCAGCTTGCGATAATAAGCGCGCGGACGGCCCGTCACCTCGCAGCGGTTGCGGATGCGGATCTTGGCCGAGTTGCGCGGCAGTGCCGAAAGCTTCAACTGGGCGCGGAAACGCTCTTCCATCGGCTTGGACTGATCCATGATGATGGCCTTGAGCGCCGTGCGCTTGGCGGCGTACTGGTCGGCGAGCTTACGGCGCCGGTTGTTCTTCTCGACTGAGCTGGTCTTTGCCATTTCAGATTTTTCCTTTTTCGCTGCCGTTACTGGCGGAAGGGGAAGTTGAAGGCCTTGAGCAGCGCTCTGGCCTCATCATCCGTCTTCGCCGTCGTACAAACGATGACGTCCATGCCCCAGACCTGATCAACCTTGTCGTAGTTGATCTCCGGGAACACGATGTGTTCCTTGATGCCCATGGCGTAGTTGCCACGGCCGTCAAAGCTCTTCGGGTTCAGTCCGCGGAAGTCGCGAACGCGCGGCAACGCGATGTTCACGAGGCGGTCGAGGAACTCATACATGCGTTCCTTGCGCAGCGTGACCTTGGCGCCGATCGGCATGTTCTCGCGCACCTTGAAGCCGGCAATCGAGTTGCGGGCGCGGGTGACCACGGCCTTCTGGCCGGCGATCAGCGCCAGGTCCTCGGCCGCGACCGAGGGCTTCTTGGAGTCTGCGGTTGCCTCGCCGACACCCATGTTCAGCACGATCTTGTCGATGCGCGGAACCTGCATGTCGTTGTCGTAGCCGAACTGCTCCTGCATCGCCTTGCGGATGGTCTCGTTGTAGACCTTCTTGAGGCGCGGCTCGTTCTTGGCAGCCGCCTGCTTGGTTTCAGCCTTAGCCATTGATGACTTCTCCCGAACGCTTGGCGACGCGCACCTTCTTGCCGTCCTTCTGGATGGTGAAGCCGACCCGGGTCGGCTTGCCGTCCTTGGGGTCGGCCAGCGCGATATTCGACAGGTGGATCGGCGCTTCCTTGGTGATGATCCCGCCCTCTTGGGACTGGCTCTGCTTCTGGTGACGGCGAATGAGGTTCACGCCGCGGACAACCGCGGTGTCTTCCTTCGGCTGCACCGACAGGACTTCGCCCGAACGGCCCTTGTCCTTGCCGGCAAGCACGACGACCTTGTCGCCTTTTTTGATCTTTTGCATTGGTCCGGCTCCTTACAGCACTTCAGGCGCGAGCGAGATGATCTTCATGTGGTTCTTGGCGCGCAACTCGCGCGGAACCGGCCCGAAGATACGCGTGCCGATCGGCTCTTTCTTATTGTCGACGAGAACGGCCGCGTTCTTGTCGAAACGGATCACGCTGCCGTCCGGGCGGCGGATGTCCTTGGCCGTGCGAACCACGACCGCCTTCATCACATCGCCCTTCTTAACGCGGCCGCGCGGAATGGCTTCCTTGATCGACACCACAATGATGTCGCCGACGGAGGCATATTTCCGCTTCGAGCCGCCCAGCACCTTGATGCACATGACACGACGGGCGCCGGAATTGTCCGCGACGTCGAGGTTTGTTTGCATCTGAATCATGACTGGCCGCCTTCTTCTTTTCTAACGGGACGGGTTCTTCACCCCTCCCCGGTCTGTCCAAAATTCGGTTCGTTCGCCCGGATCAAGCCTGATCCGAAGAGACGACAACCCAGCGCTTGTCCTTCGAAATCGGCTTCGATTCCTGGATGAACACCTGGTCGCCGACCTTGTGTGCGTTGTTCTCGTCGTGCGCCTTGTACTTCTTGGTCATGCGCACGGTCTTCTTCATCACCGGATGGGTGAAGCGACGCTCGACCTTGACCACGACCGTCTTCTCGTTCTTGTCGCTGACGACGGTGCCCTGCAGGATGCGCTTTGGCATGGTCTTAACCCTTCTTGGCCGCGGCTTTTTCCGCGGCGATGGTCTTGATGCGCGCGATGTCCTTGCGGACCTGCTTCACGCGCGCGGTCTTTTCGAGCTGGCCGGTGGCCTTCTGGAAGCGCAGGTTGAACTGCTCCTTCTTGAGAGCGGCCAGGTCGTCGGTCAGCTGATCCTGGGTCTTGGTCCGGATGTCTTCGGCTTTCATGATCGCCTGTCCTTATTCTGCGATGCGCTGCACGAAGCGCGTCTTGACCGAGAGCTTGGCGGCGCCGAGACGCAGCGCTTCACGAGCAGTCTCCTCGCTGACGCCGTCGATCTCGAACATGATACGGCCGGGCTTGACGCGCGCCGCCCAATAGTCGACGGCGCCCTTGCCCTTACCCATGCGGACTTCGGTCGGCTTCGAGGTGACCGGCAGGTCCGGGAACACCCGGATCCAGACGCGGCCGGCGCGCTTCATCTCGCGGGTGATCGCGCGGCGGGCCGCCTCGATCTCGCGCGCGGTTACGCGGTTCGGCTCAAGCGCCTTCAGCCCGAAACCGCCGAAATCCAGGTTGGTGCCGCCCTTGGCGGTACCGTGGATACGGCCCTTGAACTGCTTGCGGAACTTTGTGCGCTTTGGCTGCAGCATCGTTCTAACTCCAAATTCTCAAATGTCTCAGGCGTTCTCGCGACGGCGGCCGCGTTCGCGCTCGCCACCAGCACCGCCGCCGCCATGCGCGGCATCACCTTCGGTTGCACGGCGCTCGGAAGCCATCGGGTCATGCTCGAGGATCTCGCCCTTGAACACCCACACCTTGACGCCGCAGATACCGTAGGCCGTGTTCGCCTCGGCCGTGCCGTAGTCGACATCGGCGCGGAGCGTATGCAGCGGCACGCGGCCTTCGCGGTACCACTCCATACGCGCGATTTCGGCGCCGCCGAGACGGCCAGAGCAGTTGATGCGGATGCCTTCGGCGCCGAGACGCATGGCCGACTGAACGGCACGCTTCATGGCACGGCGGAACGCGATACGGCGCTCGAGCTGCTGGGCGATCGACTGGGCGATCAGCGTGGCGTCGATTTCCGGCTTGCGCACTTCAACGATGTTGAGATGCGTTTCGGACTTCGTCATCTCGGTCAGCTTCTTGCGAA
Source organism: Mesorhizobium sp. B4-1-3 (assembly GCF_006439355.1). Classification (GTDB taxonomy): domain Bacteria; phylum Pseudomonadota; class Alphaproteobacteria; order Rhizobiales; family Rhizobiaceae; genus Mesorhizobium. The sequence continues at coordinate 3,944 of NZ_VFTG01000043.1, read as the reverse complement.
GCTTCTCGATGTCGGCGCCCTTCTTGCCGATGATGAGGCCCGGGCGCGCGGCGTGGATGGTGACGCGGCACTTCTTGTGCGGACGCTCGATCACGACCTTCGAGATCGCGGCCTGCTTGAGCTCCTTCTCGAGATACTTGCGGATCTTGAGGTCCTCATGCAGCAGTTGGCCGTACTCGCCGGTGTTCGCGAACCAGCGCGAATCCCAGGTACGGTTGATGCCGAGACGCAGCCCGATCGGATTGACTTTCTGGCCCATTATGCGGCCTCCCCTTTTTCCTCGACTTCACGAACGACGATCGTGAGGTGCGAGAACGGCTTTTCGATACGGCTGGCGCGACCGCGGCCACGAGCGTGGAAACGCTTCATGACGATCGACTTGCCGACATAGGCTTCCGCCACGACCAGCGCATCGACGTCGAGGTCGTGATTGTTTTCCGCGTTGGCGATCGCCGATTCCAGCGTCTTCTTGACCGTGCCGGAAATCCGCTTGGCCGAGAATTCGAGGTCGGAAAGCGCTGTCGCGACCTTCTTGCCGCGGATCAGCGCGGCAACCAGGTTCAGCTTCTGCGGGCTGATGCGGATCGTGCGCAGAACGGCACGCGCCTCGTTATCAGCAAGCCTGCGCGGAGCTTTGGCCTTGCCCATGATTATTTCCTCTTCGCCTTCTTATCCGCGCCGTGACCGTAATAGGTCCGGGTCGGAGCGAATTCACCGAACTTGTGGCCGACCATGTCCTCGTTCACCGAGACCGGGACGTGCTTCTGGCCGTTGTAGACACCGAAGGTGAGGCCGACGAACTGCGGCAGGATGGTGGAGCGACGGCTCCACATCTTGATCACCTCATTGCGACCACCTTCACGAACCTTGTCCACCTTCTTGAGAAGGTAGCCGTCGATGAAGGGGCCTTTCCAAATCGAACGAGTCACTTGGCGTTACCTCTTCTTAGCTCTTGCGCTGATGGCGCGAGCGCAGGATGAACTTGTCGGTCGCCTTGTTGGACCGCGTCTTCTTGCCCTTGGTCGGCTTGCCCCAGGGCGAAACCGGATGGCGGCCACCCGAGGTGCGGCCTTCGCCGCCGCCATGCGGATGGTCGACCGGGTTCATGGCCACGCCGCGATTGTGCGGGCGCTTGCCGCGCCACACGGTGCGACCGGCCTTGCCGTCATTGATGTTGCCGTGGTCGGGGTTCGACACCGCGCCGACGGTCGCCATGCAGGAGCCGTGCACGACGCGCTGCTCGCCCGAGTTGAGGCGCAGGATCGCCATGCCCTGGTCGCGGCCGACGAGCTGGGCGTAACCGCCAGCCGAACGGGCGACCTGGCCGCCCTTGCCCGGCTTCAGCTCGATGTTGTGGACGATCGTGCCGACCGGCATCGAGGCCAGGGGCATCGCGTTGCCCGGCTTCACGTCGACCGCTTCGCCGGCCACGATCTTGTCGCCGGCGGCAAGACGCTGCGGGGCCAGGATGTAGGACAGCTCGCCATCGTCATACTTGACCAGCGCGATGAAGGCGGTGCGGTTCGGATCGTATTCGATACGCTCGACCGTGCCGACGACATCGTACTTCTTACGCTTGAAGTCGATGATGCGGTACGAACGCTTGTGACCGCCGCCGATGAAGCGGGCCGTGATGCGGCCGTAATTGTTGCGGCCGCCCGACTTGGTCAGGCCTTCGGTGAGGCCCTTGACGGGCTTGCCCTTGTAGAGGCCCGAGCGGTCGACGATGACCAGCTGGCGGGTGCTCGGCGTTACCGGGTTGAATTTCTTAAGTGCCATTGTCCTGTCCTCGCGGCCTTGCTCAGAGACCCGTCGCGACGTCGATCGACTGGCCGTCGGCCAGCGTCACAACCGCCTTCTTGACGTCGCCCTGGCGGCCAACGGTGCCGCGGAAGCGCTTGATCTTGCCCTTGCGGACGAGCGTGTTCACAGCCGTGACCTTGACGCCGAAGAGAGCTTCCACGGCAGCCTTGATTTCCGGCTTCGACGCCTTCTTGGCGACGTTGAAGACGACCTGGTTCTGCTCGGAAGCCATGGTCGACTTTTCGGTGATCGCCGGCGAGACGATCACGTCGTAGTGACGGAGGTCGGTCATTTGAAGCGCTCCTCGAGAGCCTCGACGGCGGCCTTGGAAAGGACCAGCGTGCCGCGGCGCAGAATGTCGTAGACGTTGATGCCCTGGATGGGCAGAACGTCGATGTTCGGGATGTTGGTAGCCGCCAGCTTGAAGTTCTGGTCGAGCTCGGCGCCGCCGATCACCAGGGCATTGGTCAGCCCCAGCGTCTCGAGGTTCGCCGCCAGCGCCTTGGTCTTGGCTTCGGCGAGCTTCAGCTCGTCGACGATGATCAGCGAAGCGCTCTTGGCCTTGGCCGAGAGAGCATGCTTCAGGCCCAGAGCACGGACCTTCTTCGGCAGCTCGTGCTCATGGCTGCGAATGACCGGGCCGTGAGCCTTGCCGCCGCCGCGGAACTGCGGAGCGCGAGCCGAGTGGTGACGGGCGCGGCCCGTACCCTTCTGCTTGTACATCTTGGCGCCGGTGCGCGCGATTTCGGCGCGGCCCTTGGCCTTGTGCGTGCCCTGCTGCTTCTTGGCGAGCTGCCAGCGCACGACGCGCTGCAGGATGTCTTCGCGCGGATCAAGGCCGAAAATCTCCTCGGAGAGTTTCACCTTGCCGGCGTCCTTGCCGCCCAGCGTTGTGATCTTGAGATCCATTATTCGGCTCCCTCAGTGGCCGGGGCTTCGTTCTTGGCGGCGGCAGCGGCACGGATCGCGGCAGGCTTCGGCGCATTGGCCGGGAGCGCCGCCTTGGCGGCATCGCGAACCAGGATCCAAGCGCCTTTGACGCCGGGAACCGCGCCGCGGATCAGGATCAGGCCGCGGTCGGCGTCGGTCGAGACGACCTCGACATTCTGCGTGGTGACGCGGGTGTCGCCCATGTGGCCGGCCATCTTCTTGCCCTTGAACACCTTGCCGGGGTCCTGGCGCTGACCGGTCGAACCGTGCGTGCGGTGCGAGACCGAGTTACCGTGGGTCGCGCGGCCACCACCCATGTTGTGCCGCTTGATGACGCCCTGGAAACCCTTGCCGGTCGAGGTGCCGGTGACGTCGACCTTCTGGCCGGCGACGAAATGCTCGACCGTCAGCTCGGCGCCGACGTCGATCATGTTGTCGGCCGAGACGCGGAACTCGGCGAGCTTCGCCTTCGGCTCGACGGAGGCGGCGGCGAAATGGCCGCGCATCGCTTTCGACGTGTTCTTCACCTTGGCAAGGCCAACGCCGAGCTGGACGGCGGTGTAGCCGTTCTTCTCCTGCGTGCGCTGAGCCACGACCTGGCAGTTCTCCATCTGGAGAACAGTGACGGGAACGTGCTCACCGGCATCGTTGTAGATGCGGGTCATTCCCACCTTCTTTGCAATCACACCTGAACGCATCGGTTCAATTCCTTTAGAGTTCCGGGCCAGGGGCACGCCCCTTACCGCGCTCTCAATCCCTTAGAGCTTGATCTCGACGTCGACACCGGCGGCCAGATCGAGCTTCATCAAAGCATCAACCGTCTGCGGGGTCGGATCGACAATGTCGAGAAGCCGCTTGTGCGTGCGCATTTCGAACTGCTCACGGCTCTTCTTGTCGACGTGGGGCGACCGGTTGACCGTGAATTTTTCGATCCGCGTCGGCAGCGGAATGGGGCCGCGGACGTTGGCGCCGGTGCGCTTGGCGGTCGACACGATTTCGCGCGTCGAGGCGTCGAGCACCCGGTGGTCAAACGCTTTAAGGCGGATGCGGATATTCTGTCCGTTCATGCGTCAATTCCTTGTTCTGGCGCGGCGCGGGCAGCTCCCGCGCCCGCGACAGATCCGTTTCAGTCCAATTATTCCTTGATGGTGACGACGATGCCGGCACCGACGGTGCGGCCGCCTTCACGGATGGCGAAGCGCAGCTTCTCT
>NZ_VFTG01000042.1 GCF_006439355.1 Mesorhizobium sp. B4-1-3 | reverse complement strand
GGGCTGGAACCCTATGACTGCCTCAGCCCCGGCCTGATGGACTATATCGCCACCTGGACCGCCAAGAAGTCGGGCGCGCTTCCGGCCTGACAAATCCTGCGATTTCTGCCATGGGGCTGGCTGACACGCCGGCCCCATATTCGTTTGGAAGTGACGATGCCCGAGCCCATCATCTATGTCGATGCCGATGCCTGCCCGGTGAAAGCCGAGGTCGAGAAGGTCGCGGAGCGCCATGGCGTCATCGTCACCTACGTTTCGAACGGCGGCCTGCGCCCATCGCGCGATCCAATGATCCGCAACATTGTCGTCTCCAAGGGCGCGGATGCGGCGGACGACTGGATCGTCGAGAACGCCAGGGCCAATGACATCGTGGTGACCGCCGATATCCCGCTTGCCGCGCGCACGGTGGCGCTCGGCGCGCATGTGCTTGGTCCCACCGGCCGCCCCTTCACGCCGGAGACCATCGGCATGGCGGTGGCGATGCGCGATTTGAAGCAGCATCTGCGCGAAACCGGCGAAAGCCGGGGCTTCAACGCCTCCTTCACGCAGAAGGACAGGTCGCAGTTCCTCGGCGAGCTCGACCGCATCTTGCGGCGCGCGCTCAAATCCGTCACACCGGATTGACCGAGGACATTCCGGAGCCTCCGCCATGGCTGACGACGCATCCGTCAAATCACCGATGCATCGGCACACACAGTTCGCCATATCCGCGATCGTCGGCATCGTCGCGCTGGTGATCGCGCTCCTCCTGCGCGCGCCGCTTGCCTATCTGACCGGCGCCAACGCCTTCTTTGCCGCCTATGTCGTTCTGGTCCTGCGACTGATGCCGAAGCTCACCGGTCACTATCTCAGCAAGAACGCCCGCTCGGCCGACCTGCCATTGCGATTGATCTTCGCGGTCACTCTTTTCGTCGTCGGCGTTGCCATCGGCTCACTGTTTCAGATCATCAACCAGAAGGGCGTGCATCCGATAGCCATCGTATTCGCGATGCTGTCGATCCCGCTCGGCTGGTTCACCATCCACGCCATGGCTTCCCTGCACTACGCCCATGTGTACTGGATGGACGGCGACGAGGTGGACGCCACCACCAAGAAGAAAATGCCCATCGGTGGCCTTGAGTTTCCTGGCGGGAAACGGCCGGAAGGCTGGGATTTTCTTTACTTTTCGACCGTCATCGGCATGACCGCGCAAACCGCCGACACGGGCATCACCACGACGCATGTACGCCGCATCGTGCTCCTCCATTCGATCCTTTCCTTCTTTTTCAACGCCGTAATCCTCGCCGCCGCAGTCAATCTTGCTGTCAGTCTCGGTGGCCCGTAATAAATCCGTGATCGCATGAAACATTGCCTTGTGCGGCGACGTATTGAGGGGGAGACAATGACCTGAGAAGCCGCTTCCCGATGGCGGCCGGAGGCAAGATGGACACTGTTGCCAACAACCATTCCGCCGCCGAAGCGGACGGCAAGGACACGACGCTCATCTATCGGCAATCGCGCTGGACCCGGTTGACCCATTGGATCTGGGCTTTCTCGCTGTTCTTCATGCTGCTTTCCGGCCTGCAGATCTTCAATGCGCGGCCGCAGCTTTATATCGGCAAGCAATCCGGCTTCGAATTCAACAACACCATCCTCCAGATCGGCGCCGAAAACACCGCCAACGGTCCGCGCGGCTTCACTGAAATCTTCGGCCATCGTTTCGACACCACCGGCGTGCTCGGCTGGTCGGGTCCGCCGGGACAAGAGACGCCTCGCGGCTTCCCTTCCTGGGCGACGATCCCGTCCTATTACGACCTCGGTACCGCCCGCGTCGTGCACTTCTTCTTCGCCTGGATCCTGACCACGACGCTGCTCGTCTGGCTGATCGCCAGCCTGATCAATGGCCATATCCGCCGCGATCTCGCTCCCCGCGTGTCAGACCTGCGCAAGCTGCCGCGCGACATCGTCGACCACGCAAAGCTGAAGTTCCATCACACGCGGGAATACAACACGCTGCAGAAAATGGCCTATGGCGGCGTGCTCTTCGGGCTCTTGCCGCTGATGATCATCACCGGGCTTGCAATGTCGCCGAGCATGGATTCGGTGCTTCCCTGGCTCAACGAAATCCTCGGCGGCCGGCAGACGGCGCGCACCATCCATTTCACCGTCATGCTGCTGCTCGTCCTTTTCTTCATCGTCCACATCCTGATGATCCTCGCCGCCGGCCCGATCAACGAGCTGCGCTCGATCATCACCGGCTGGTACCGCACCGACCCGCCTGCGAAGCATGCCGAGCCGACCGAAAGGAGCGCCTGAGATGGCAAAATTTGAGATCAGCCGCCGCAAGTTCTTGACCGCCGGCAGCCTTGGCCTGTCAGGCATCGCGCTGTCGGGTTGTGACGTATTCGACAGCGGTCTCGGCATCGGCGGCGGACTGCGCAGCTTCCTCGAAAACGCCAATGGCCTGACGTGGCGCGCCCAGCGCCTGCTCGCCGGCCGGGACGCGCTGGCGCCGGAATTCACCGAAGCCGACATCCGCCAGCCGCAGCGGCCGAACGGCATCACGGCGCCCGATGACGACACCTACAAAGGTCTGCTCGCCAACAATTTCGCCGACTGGCGGCTGGAGGTTACCGGCCTTGTCGAAAAACCGCTGTCGCTGAGCCGCGAGCAGCTCCAGAACATGCCGAGTCGCACGCAGATCACCCGCCATGATTGCGTCGAAGGCTGGAGCTGCGTCGCCAAATGGACCGGGACGCCGCTGTCGCTGGTGCTCGACCAGGCGGTGGTCAAGCCGCAGGCCCGCTACGTCATGTTCCATTGCCTCGACACGATCGAGCAAAGCCTGTCAGGCGACATCAAATATTACGGCACGATCGACCTGATCGACGCCCGCCATCCGCAGACGATTCTGGCGTACGGCCTGAACGGCAAGCCCTTGCCGGTGGAGAACGGCGCGCCGCTGCGCGTGCGGGTCGAGCGTCAGCTCGGCTACAAGATGCCGAAATACCTTTCCAAGATCGAGCTGGTCGACAGTTTCGTCAATGTCGGCGGCGGCCGCGGCGGCTACTGGGAGGACAATGGTTACGACTGGTATGGCGGGATTTGATGACTCCTAGCCTGCAGGCCGAGCACGATCTTGCGCCGGCCGAGCTTAATGCCATCGAGGAACGTCTCAACGGCGACAACCGGCGGCTGACCGGTCGTGGTGACGACCGTGCCCTCGTCTTTGCGCTGCGGAATGAGCAAGGCCGCGCCGTCGGGGCCGCTGCCGGCTACTCCTGGGCCGGCATTGCCGAGCTCACGCTGATGTGGGTCGACGAGGCCTACCGAGGCCTTGGCCACGGCCGGAAGCTGCTCGATGCCTTCGTTGCGGAGGCCGCCGCGCGCGGCTCGCAGCGGGTATGGGTGTCGACCTACGATTTCCAGGCGCCGGGCTTGTACGAAAAGGCCGGCTTCGAGCGCACGGCCGAATTGACCGGCTGGCCCGAAGGCCATTCCAACATCATCCTTTGCAAGACACTTGCAGGAAACGCCTAGGCCACTTTCTCAAGCAGCAGTCTCAGCGCCGGATGGATTTCCGCCGAAGCGTGCTTGATCAGCGTCAGCAGCGCCCGGTTGTTGTCGCGCAGCGGCCGCTAGCCGCCGCCGACGCACTCGGCCAGCCGTTCCGCCTCGCCGGCATCGATCGTCTCGGCGCGCTTTAAGTGTCGCTGGGAGGTGACAAGGTGTCGCCGGCGGGCTATGGATGGCGCGTCGAGGGCTCAGGCGACTGAGTCCTTCCTGTTTGCGGGAGAGAGCAGCGCAAGCTGTCGCCGAAGGGGAAATCGCCCGAAATCTCTCAGGCAAAAGAACCGTGCACGGGAAAGACAACTCTGGAAAGTCGGGAATCTTCCCGCGCCGAAGGTGTAAGCGCTGCCGACAGAGTTACGGGGCGCGAGTCTCTCAGGCTTCAGACAGAGGGGCACGACTAGGCTGCCAATGGCGGTCGTTTGCCGTGCGACTCTGGAGAAGACCATGACGGGCGAAGACACCAGACATCTACCCCTCGAGGATTTGCATCAGGCCGCGGGCGCGCGTTTCGGCGCCTTCGCCGGCTGGTCGATGCCGCTCACCTACGCGCCCGGCGTGATGAAGGAGCATCTTCACACACGCGAGCATGCCGGCCTGTTCGACATCTCGCATATGAAGCTGTTCGAGGTCGCGGGCCCGGGGGCCACTGCATTGCTGAACCGCGCCTGCCCGCTCGATGCCGGCGCGCTGGACATCTCGCAGTCCAAATACACTTTTTTCCTCAACGAGGCGGCAGGCATCATTGACGACCTGATCATCACGCGCCTGGGCGACGACCGCTTCATGGTGGTGGCCAATGCCGGCAACGCGGTGGAGGACGAGAAGCATCTGCGCGCGCTGGCCGCCGATTTCGATGCCAAGGTCGAGCCGCTCGAACGGGTTTTCCTGGCGGTCCAGGGACCGGACGCCTGGGCCGCGCTTGCGCGGGCCGGCATCGAAACCGGTTCGCTGCTCTTCATGCACGGCATCGAGCCGCGTCAGAACTGGTTCATGAGCCGCTCCGGCTACACCGGCGAGGACGGTTTCGAGATCGGCCTGCCGGAGAAGGACGCACGTGATCTGGTCGCGACACTGCTGGGAGACGAGCGCGTGCAGTGGATCGGCCTCGCCGCCCGCGACAGCCTGCGGCTCGAGGCCGGCCTATGCCTGCACGGTCAAGACCTGACGCCGGAAATCGACCCGGCAAGTGCCGGACTGATGTGGGCAATCCCCAAGGAAGTTCGAGCTTCCGGCCATTTCATCGGCGCTAATGCCCTGCGCTCGATCCTCGATCGCGGGCCGTCGCAGAAGCGCGTCGGCTTGAAGCCCGACGGGCGCCAGCCGGTGCGCGCCGGCGCGGCGCTGGTCGATGCCGGCGGCAATCCGGCCGGCCACGTCACCTCAGGCGGTTTCGGCCCTTCGACGGGACACCCGGTCGCTATGGGCTACGTCGGCTCCGCGCTGACCAAAGCCGGCACGAAACTCTTCGCCGATGTCCGCGGGACGAAGATCCCGGTCGAGGTCGCGTCCCTGCCCTTCACCCCACACCGCTACCGCAAAGGATGATTTCCAGATGGCAAAGATCTATTTCACTGAAGACCATGAATGGCTCCGCGTCGAAGGCGGCGTCGCCACTGTCGGCATCACCGACTATGCGCAGGAACAGCTTGGCGACCTCGTTTTCGTCGAGCTGCCGGAGACCGGCCGCAAGCTCGCCAAGGGCGATACGGCCGTGGTCGTCGAGTCCGTCAAGGCGGCATCGGACGTCTACGCGCCGGTCGACGGCGAGATCACCGAGGCCAACGCTTCGCTGTCCGCCGACCCCTCGTTGGTCAATTCGGCCGCGACCGGCGACGGCTGGCTCTGGAAGATGAAGCTGGCCGACGAAAGCCAGCTCGACAGCCTCATGGATGAGGCCGCCTACAAAGCCCATATCGGCTGACATCAGGACATAAAGACATGACCGCAGCGCTTACTCCCTTCTCGGCCCGCCATATCGGCCCGGGCGTCAACGACGTCAGAGCAATGCTTGCCGTGCTCGGCGTTCCGTCCGTCGAAACGCTGATCAGCCAGGCCGTGCCGAGATCGATCCGCCTCGACCAACCGCTCAACCTGCCTGCTCCGGCCAGCGAAGCGGAAGCGCTGGCCGAACTGTCTGCGATCATGGCGAAGAACACGGTGCTGAAGAGCTTCATCGGCGCCGGCTATCATGGCGTCTTCGTGCCGCCAGTCATCCAGCGCAACATGTTCGAGAATCCGGCCTGGTATACGGCCTACACGCCCTACCAGGCCGAGATCAGCCAGGGCCGTCTGGAAATGCTGTTCAATTTCCAGACCCTGGTCACCGAGCTCACCGGTCTGCCGGTGGCATCCGCCTCGCTGCTCGATGAAGCCACCGCCGTCGCCGAAGCCGTAGGGATTGCGCTGCGCCACCATCGCGACAAGCGGACCAAGGTGGCGCTTGCCGGCACGCCGCATCCGCAGACGCTGGACGTCGTGCGCACCCGCGCCGAGCCGCTCGGCATCGAGGTCGATGGCGAGACGATCGACGACAACACCGCCGCCCTGCTCGTCTCCTGGCCGGACACCTTCGGCGTCTATGGCGACCACAAGGCGGCGATTGAGAAGGCCCGCGCCGCCGGCGCGCTAGTCGTCTTCATCGCCGATCCGCTGGCGCTGACGCTGACGGATGCGCCGGCGAAGCTCGGTGCCGACATCGCCGTCGGTCCGATGCAGCGCTTCGGCGTGCCGATGGGCTTCGGCGGCCCGCACGCCGCTTATTGCGCGGTCTCCGACAAGCTGACCCGGCTGATGCCCGGCCGTCTCGTCGGCCAGTCGACCGACACCAAAGGCCGCCCCGGCTACCGGCTGGCGCTGCAGACGCGCGAGCAGCACATCCGCCGTGACAAGGCAACCTCCAACATCTGCACCGCGCAGGCGCTGCTCGCCAACATGGCGACGGCCTATGCGATCTGGCACGGCCCCGCCGGCCTGCAGGCTATTGCCGGTCGTATCCACGGCCTTGCCGATCGTCTTGCCGCAGGTCTTACGGCGACGGGCATTTCGGTACTCGGTACAAGTCGCTTCGATACGGTGACGGCCGAAGTGAAGGGCAAGGCCGCGGCAATAGCCGCTGCCGCCGAAAAGACCGGCAGGCTGTTGCGCGTCATCGATGCCGACCACGTCAGTGTCGCCTTCGACGAGACATCGACGGAAGCCGATCTCGAGGCGATCGCCGGCCTGTTCGGAGCCAAGCCCGGCGCCAGTGGCGGCTCGATGCCCGGCAAGCCGCGCGGCAAGGAATTCCTCACCCAACCGGTCTTCCACGACAATCGTTCCGAAACCGAGATGATGCGCTTCCTGCGCCGGCTGGCCGACAAGGACCTGGCGCTCGACCGCGCCATGATCCCGCTCGGCTCATGCACCATGAAGCTCAACGCCGCCGCCGAGATGATGCCGGTGAGCTGGCCGAGCGTCGCCAACCTGCATCCCTTCGCGCCGGCCGGCCATTCGGCGGGCTGCCGCAAGATGGCCGCCGACCTGGAGGCCTGGCTGTCGGAAATCACCGGCTTCGACGCCGTCAGCCTGCAGCCCAATGCGGGCAGCCAGGGCGAATATGCCGGCCTGCTTGCCATCCGCGCCTATCACCGCGCGCGCGGCGAAGGCCACCGCACCGTCTGTCTGATCCCGTCTTCCGCGCACGGCACCAATCCGGCGAGCGCCGCGATGGCCGGCATGAGCGTCGTCGTCGTACGTTGCCTGGACGACGGCAACATCGACATGGACGACCTGCGCGCCAAGGCAAACGAGCATTCCAAGAACCTCGCGGCGCTGATGTTCACCTATCCTTCGACACACGGCGTGTACGAGGAAGGCGCGCGTCATCTGTGCGCCCTGATCCATGAGCATGGCGGCCAGGTCTATTTCGACGGCGCCAACCTCAACGCGCTCGTCGGCCTCGCCCGCCCCGGCGACATCGGCGCCGACGTCTGCCATATGAACCTGCACAAGACCTTCTGCATTCCGCATGGCGGCGGCGGCCCGGGCGTTGGCCCGATCGGCGTCAGGGCGCATCTGAAGCCCTATCTGCCGGGCCACGTCACCGAGGGGTCGGCGCATGCCGTGGCGGCCGCGCCTTTCGGCAGCGCATCGATCCTGCTTATCACCTGGATGTATATCCGCATGATGGGCGGCTCTGGCCTGAAGCAGGCGACCGAGACGGCGATCGTTTCGGCCAACTATGTGGCGACGCGGCTCGCGCCGCACTACCCGCTGCTTTACAAGGGCCGGAGCGATCGCATCGCGCATGAATGCATCCTCGACACCCGCGTGCTCAAGGAGAGCGCCGGCATCAGCGTCGACGACATCGCCAAGCGACTGATCGACTACGGCTTCCACGCGCCGACCATGTCGTTCCCGGTCGCCGGCACGCTGATGGTCGAGCCGACCGAGTCCGAGCCCAAGCGTGAGCTCGACCGTTTCTGCGAGGCTATGATCGCCATCGCCGGCGAGGCGGCGAAAGTGGCGAAGGGTGACTGGCCGTCCAACGACAATCCGCTGGTCAACGCTCCGCACACCGCCGCGGAAGCGCTTGCCGGCGAATGGAAGCATCCCTATTCGCGGCTGGAGGCGGCCTATCCGGCGGGCGATGCCGACCTTTCGGCAAAATACTGGCCGCCGGTCTCGCGCATCGACAACGTCGCCGGCGACCGCAACCTGGTCTGCTCCTGCCCGCCGCTGTCGGAATATCTCGGCGCCGCGGAATAGCCTTTGCTCAAGCAGTTTTCAGGGCTGGCCCGGCACCGGACCGGCCCGCTCTGTCCTGAACGATGACCCGGTTGCGCCCAGCGCGCTTGGCCGCATAAAGCGCGGCGTCCGCTTGCGCCAGCACCTCGTGGAGCGGGCGGCCCGCGGCGTCACCGAATCCCATGCCGCCGCTGACGCTGCTGCGCAGCGGGCCGCGGTGGGTAGGCACGATCTCTGTGCCGAACGCGAGCCGATCCGGCTTGCCATGCCATGCGCCTTTTCCGGCGTCACACGCGACATGACGAGCGCGAATTCCTCGCCACCCAGGCGGAAGGCATCGACCCCTGCCCTGCCGTATTTCTTGATCACCGCCGCGAAGCGGCAAAGGACCTCGTCGCCGACAGGGTGGCCGAAGACGTCGTTGGTCGTCTTGAAATGGTCGAGATCGAACATGGCGATCGCCATGAACGGACCAAAGCTGCGCTCGCCGTAAAGCTCGTTGAGCGCTCGGCGGTTCATCAAGCCGGTCAGCGGATCGGTCATCGTCTCGGCCTTGAGCTCGATCTGCGCCTGCAGATGGTGCAGCGACAGCGTCAGCGCGCCAAGGCCGGTCATGCAGGCCACCGCGACGACGGAGTTCAAGCGCTCCGCCCAATTGTCGGGCGCCGCATTCAGCACCCACTGACCTTGCGCCAGCAACGCCAGGCCGCACAGGGCGAAGGACAGGCCGCAGGCGCCGCTGAGGAACGAAACGACGAGCAGGATCCGGCGGTCGTGATCCCCTTTCATCCAGAACATCGTGCCGATCGTGGCGAGCAGCGCCGTCACCGCCGCATAGGTGATCTGGAAGCCGATGCCGTCGAAGCCGAGATAAGTGACCAGCGCGCAGGCAGCCATCGCGGCCAGCGTCGGCACGACGACGCGGCGGTAGTCGCGAAAGCCGAGATACTGCATGGCCGACAGGCAGATGACCAGGAAACCCAGGGTCAGCAGCGCGAGCACGACTTGGCACAGCCAGGGATCGGCCTCCTTGGTATAGCGCCAGAAACCCACGACATGGGCGACGAGCACGAAGATGCCGCAGGCGACCGTGAGCACGAAACGCGCCCTCGGCGTGGCGAGCCAGATCGCAAACATGGTGATGCTGAGGCATATGCCCGACAGCGCCGCCGCGAGCAGAAGCGAACTGAAATCCAACATCCGTGAAGAACTGCCTCTAGCGTGGCCGGTGCCCGGATCTCAATGTAGGCTGGCGGCGGCTGGCGCAAACCGTTTTCGACCGATGCCCAGCGCTACCTCGATACAGGGTTTACAAAGCGTCGACAGGTGAGGCGAAATCCCGTGGTGGTACACGGATACGCGAACCCGCTGACGGATCAGCCCTTGTCGAGCAGCGCCAGATTGGCATTGACCACCGTCTGGTCGGCCATACCGGCTTTGGCCTCGAGCAGCAGCGCGCGCGCCCTTTTCTTGTTGCCGCGCAGAAGCTGCGAATAACCCATATTGTTGACGATCTGCGGCTTGCGCCCGGCAACCTTCAGAAGCTGCGCGTAGGCGCGGTCGGCGAAGTCGAAGCGGCCGAGCTCGTCATAGGACGCGGCAAGCCCCATCCAGGCCTCGGCATTGTCGGACTTGAGTTCGACGGCCTTGCGAAAATGCTGTTCGGCAAGGCCGAAATTCGCCTCGCGGAACTGCGCCTTGCCTTCGACCAGGTCGTTGGCGCTGACATCCTTGGCCACCGGCTGGATCGCTGTGGTCTTGGTCGTGTCGACATTGTTGTTCGTCGTGCAGCCGGTAATCATCAAGGCGGCTGCCAATGCCGCCGCTGCCCTGGGAAGTCTCTGACGCATGCCCCTGCCCCATCGCCCGATTTGCCGGGTCGTTCTTCAGGAAAAAAACTACAGGAAAGCGATTAAGCTTCGGTGCCGAAATGCAGCTAAATTTTGGTTTCCCGCAAAGGATACGTTAACCAGCGCCCCTGAGGTGCCCCGGATTCAGGTCAGGCCGAGTCGGAGTCGAAGACGGGCGCGAAGCGACCAAACAAGGTGGCTTCCGAGAACCGGAGCAGAGCGTACTTAAAGCACGTGGGCACCGGAAGCGCAGAAAGCTGCCGTTTGCAGACCGGCCCCATCTGAATCCTCAGTGGTGAGCGGTCAGCTTCACGATGATCGGAATGATGGCGATCATCAGCACCACCGGCAGGATGCAGACCGTCACCGGGACCGACATCTTGGCCGGAAGGGCATGTGCCTTCTCCTCGGCCAGCGACATGCGCTTGTGCCGCATCTCGTCGGAAAAGACGCGCAGGGAGCCTGACAGACTGGTGCCGAGCTCCTTGGATTGCTGCAACAGCGTCGCGAAGGAGCGCACCTCGTCGAGGCTGAGGCGGTCGGCAAGCGCCTTCAGCGCATCGTCGAGGCTGCGCCCGGCGCGCAACTCCAGCGACACCAGGATCAGGTTCTGGCTGAGCGACGGATAGGTCCTGGCGAGCTCCTTGGAGACCCGCTCGATGCCGGCCTCCATGCTCATGCCGGCATCGGAGCAAACGATCATCAAATCCATGAAATCGGGAAAACCGTTGCGGTATTCGCGCATCTTTTCCCGCACCTTCTGCGTCAGCACCAGGCCCGGCAGGAAATAGCCGCCGGCTCCTGACAGGATGATGAAGGTCCAGCGGCTGGTCATGGTTGACTCGGCGCTGGCCGCCCAGTGGTTGATCAGGAACGCGCCGAGCGCTGCCCCAACCAGGGTGGCGAAACGGATGAGGAAGAACATGCCGACTGCGCGCGGCTCCATGTAGCCGGCCTGGATGAGTTTCATGCGCAGCCGTGCGACGTTTTCCGGGTCGCTCTTGGCATAGAACTCCTGCGCCCGCTTCACCGCCTTCTCGCGCACGGCATTCGTGCTCTTCTTGGGCGCGGGCTCCGCCTGCTCGGCCGGCAGCAATCTCTCGACCTTTAGCCGGCGCTTGACCTCGCCGCGATCGCCTTTGGCGAGAACCAGCGGCCAAGCGACGGCGCCGCCGCCCAGCACAAGCAACAGCACGGCAACCGGCACCAGCGAGGCCGGCGCGAGCGAGGCGAGGAAGCGGATGACGTTTTCCATCTCAGAACCTGAAATTCGACATCTTGAACATGATGGCGTTGCCGAGCAGCAGCCAGATGATTGAGCCGCCCAGCATGTACCAGGTCTTCGGCACGTCCCAGACATCCTGGTAGAATTGCGGCATCAGCACCATGATGGCGGTGAACAGAAGCACCGGCACCGCGGTCAAGATGTAAGCCGACATGCGCCCTTCCGTCGAAATGGCGCGCACCTTGCGGCGCAGCTTGCCGCGGTCGCGGATCGTCGCCGACAGGCCGTCGAGGATCTCGCGCAGGTTTCCGCCCGAACTGCTCTGGATCGACACCGCCGTGACGAACAGCGGCAGGTCCTCATGGCCCACCCTGTCGAAGAGACTGTTCAGCGCCGAGACAAGGTCGGAGCCGTAGGTCACCTCGTCGGCGACGACACCGAACTCGGTGCCGATCGGATCGGCCATTTCGCGCGCCACCATGGCGATCGCCACCGGCACCGGATGGCCGGCCTTCAGGCCGCGCGTGATGAGCTCCAGCGCCTCGGGCAATTGCATGCCGAACCGCTTGTGCCGGCGCTTGCGCATGAAGCGCATGACCATCACCGGCAGCACCGGCGACAGCACGACAAACAGGATGAGGCCAAACAGGAGCGGTAGGCCCTTCCAGATGCTTAAAAGCGCCAGCGCGGCCGCCACACCCGATGTGATCATCAGGAACTTCGGCAGCGGCGTGGTCATGCCGGATTGCGTCCGCAGGGCATGGAAGCGGTCGAGGGAAAAGATGGGGGTTGTGCCGTCGATACCGCGCTCCTTGCGCAGTTGGATCAGCACCTGCTCCTGGCTGATCTTGTTCTCGGCGAGCTTCATGCGGCGGTTGATGGCCGTGCGCTTGTCGCTGCGGCCGGCATAGAGCAGATAAAGGCCCTCGGCGATCATGATGCCGGTGAGCGCCGCCGCGGCGTAAACGACGTAGACGGGGCTGAATCCCTCGAACACCGGTCTAGTCCTGCGGCCGGCCGGGTTCGAAATATTTGCCCGGGAATTCGATGCCCATGTTTCGCAGATCCTCGAGGAAGCGTGGGCGGATGCCGGTCGCTTCGAAGTGCCCGAGGATCCTGCCGTCCGCCTCCATGCCGGTGCGCACGAAGCGGAAGATCTCCTGCATCTGGATGACGTCGCCTTCCATGCCGGTCACTTCGGCGACGCTGGTCACCTTGCGCTTGCCGTCGGAAAGGCGCGTCAGTTGGACGATGATGTCGATGGCGCTGGAGATCTGGCTGCGGATCGACTGCACGGTCATCGGCATGCCGGTCATGCCGAGCATCTGTTCCAGACGCGAGATGGCGTCGCGCGGTGTGTTGGCATGGATGGTGGCCATCGAACCTTCATGACCGGTGTTCATCGCCTGCAGCATATCGAAGGCTTCCTCGCCGCGGCACTCGCCGAGGATGACGCGGTCGGGACGCATGCGCAGCGCGTTCTTGACCAGGTCGCGCTGCTTCAATTCGCCGTGACCCTCGATATTGGCGGGGCGCGTTTCCATGCGCGCGACATGCGGCTGCTGCAATTGCAGCTCGGCCGCGTCCTCGATGGTGATCAGGCGCTCGTCTTCCGGAATGAAGGCCGACAAGGCGTTGAGCATCGTCGTCTTGCCGGTGCCGGTGCCGCCGGAGACGATCGTGGTCTTGCGGGCATGCACCGCCGCCGCCAGCACCTCGGCCATGTTCTGGGTGATGGCGCCGAATTCGACCAGCTTGTGCAGGCCGAGCTTGTTTTTGGAGAATTTGCGGATCGACACCAGCGGTCCGTCGACGCCGACCGGACGGATCGCCGCGTTGAAGCGCGAGCCGTCGAGCATGCGGGCGTCGACCATCGGCTGCGATTCATCGACGCGCCGGCCAACCGCCGCGACGATTTTGTTAATGATTCGAAGCAGATGCGCCTCATCCTTGAACGGAATATGGACCTGCTGCAGCTTGCCGCGCTTTTCGACGAAACAGTTCTGGTGGCCGTTGATCAGGATATCGTTGATCTCGGGATCCTTGAGCAGCGGCTCCAGCGGGCCTAACCCGACCATTTCGTCGACGATGTCGTCGACCAGCGCGTCGAGCTCGGCGATGTTGATCGCCATCCGCTCCTCGCGCGTCTTTTCCGAAACGAATTCATGCACCTGCCGGCGCATTTCATCCTTGGGAAGCCGCTCCAGCGCCACGAGGTTGATCTCTTCGAGCAGCATGCGGTGGATGCGCACGCGCGCGTCGAGCACCTTGTTGGCGCTCTTTGCGGGCGCTGCTTCAGGCCTCGGCGGCGTCGGCTTGCGGGTCGTCGGGATGACGACCGCATTGTGCGTGACGGGCGCGGGTTCCGGCACCCGCTGCGGACGGACGTCGCGGCTCTGCAGGTTGGAAAAGCGGCTGGTCATCCTGCCTTCCTCTTCAGCAAGCCCTTACCCAGGCCGAACAGCGACTTCGACTTGACCGTGGTCTGAACGGCTTCCTCCGGCAGGATGATCTTCTTCAGGTCGTTGACGACATTGGCGTTGGGGTCGATGGCGTGCAGCGGCACGCCGCGGTCGACCGCCTCGCGCACCAGCCGGTAATTGTTGGAGATGCCGCCAACAAAATGCTCGCCGAGTATCTCCTGGACGTCGGCCTGCTTGATGCCGCTGTCGAACATTTTCTGCTCGAAGCGGTTGACGATGACATTGGGCTTCACTTCCTTGCCGGCAGTCTCATAGACGGCCTGGATGAGACGCTGTGTATGGCGCAGGCACGGCACCGTCATCTCGGCGACGATGTAGAGCTTGTTCGACCCGAGCAGCACCGTCTCGGTCCAGGGGAACCAGGTGCGCGGCATGTCGATGACGACATTGTCGAAATAGGCCGCCACGAGATCGAGCATGCGCACCACGACATCGGTCTTGAACGAACGCATGTCGGACGGGCGCGTGGGAGCGGCAAGCACGCACAGCCCGCTCGCATGCTTGGACAGCATCACGTCAAGCAACTGCCGGTCGAGGCGCTCCGGCTGGTTCTCGATTTCCGTGATGTCGAAGCGCGGCTCGAGGTCGAGATATTCGGCGCAGGCGCCTTGCTGGAAGTTGAGGTCGACAACGCATGTCGAGGCGCCGCGCGTCACCGAATGATGCAGCTGGAAGGCCGTCTGCAGGGCGAGCGTGGTGGTGCCGACGCCGCCGGCGGCCGGCATGAATGTGTAGACGTGCGATTCGGTGTTCTCTTCGCGCCCCGGCCCCTGCAGCGCACGGATGACGGAACGCACGAGGTCGGCCGTGGTGATCGGCTTGACCAGGAAATCGGCGACCTTGAGCTGCACCAGGATGCGCACCGCCGCCGCGTTGAACTCCTGGGTGACGACGACCACCGGAACGCTGCCTTCCAGCCGTCGCATGACGCGCTGCAGCGACTCGATTTCCTCGAGCTTGGCCGCGTCCATGTCGACGATGACCGTGCCGAAGTCCGCTTCGAGGATTTCGCCGCGCAGCTCGTTGACGCTCTTTTCCAGCGTCAGAAGCTCGATGACCTCGGAGGTCGCGAACGCCGTCCGCGTGTCTTGCAAAAACGTCCTGTCCGTCGAAACGAGCAGGATCTTCTTTGTCTTGGTGCCAGATGCCATCGGCGTCAGCCCATCAGTTCGATGTGGTCGATGATGATGATGTCGTCGATGACGACCCGGAGCCGGCTTTCGCGCCGACGGCAGCGCTCTCCGAACCCGGACGCCGGGCCGGCACGAGAAGCTTGGTGTTCTGCACGCCGTACTTCCATGGATCGACCATCTGCATGACAGTATTGGACGCCTGCGCGTTGCCAGCCGCCAAGGTCACCCCTTCGGCGCGCACATAGTCGTCGCTGGTGCAACCGCCGGCGAAACCGGCCAGGAGCAGAACGATGCAAGCGGCGATGCGCATGGCTTAGTCCTTTGGCAGATCGAGGAAGTGGCCTGACGTGGCGGCAGCCACTGGGCGGGCGGCGCTGCCGTCTGCCAGCGCCACTGGGCGCTTCGATGCCGAGGCGTCCACTTCCTCGGTGTTGTTCAGGAAATAGTCGGCGGGACTTGCCGGCTGGGTGCCGTCGGTCGGCTCGACCATCTTCTTCGAGGGATCGACCGGCTTGACCAGGTAAGGCGTGACGATGATGACCAGATCGGTCTCGCGCCGCTGATAGGATTTCGAGGAAAACAGCGGACCGAGCACCGGCAGCCTGCCGATCCCCGGCACCCGCGACGTCG
The DNA here is from genome assembly GCF_006439355.1 of Mesorhizobium sp. B4-1-3. Taxonomy (GTDB): domain Bacteria; phylum Pseudomonadota; class Alphaproteobacteria; order Rhizobiales; family Rhizobiaceae; genus Mesorhizobium. The sequence continues at coordinate 13,922 of NZ_VFTG01000042.1, read as the reverse complement.
TGATGTCGTTCTGCGACTGCAGAAGGCCGGCGATCATGAAGCTTTGGCCGTTCTTGAGGTCGACCGATGTCCTGGCGCGGCGCACGATGAAGGCCGGAATGGAAATGCCGCTGCTGACCTGGATGGAAGCGGACGGGTCGATCGAGGACACTTCCGGCGCGATGTCGAGGCTCACCAGCCCGTCTTTCAGCACCGTCGGCGTGAAATCCAGGCCGACGCCATACTTCTTGTAGGTCACGCTGATCTTGCCATTGTCTTCGGAAACCGGGATCGGGAACTCGCCGCCGGCAAGGAAGCTCGCCGTCTGGCCTGAACGCGCGATCAGGTTCGGCTCAGCCAGCCGCCGCGCCAGGCCGCGTTCCTCCAGCGCCTTGATGGCAATGTCGATCGAAACGCCGTTCGACAGCAGGCTGCCGATGATCTCGCCGGTTCCGGCGCCCGTCACGGTTCCGCCGTCGGGGTTCAGCACGACTTTGCGGTTGCCGATGCCATAGGCGAAATTGGCGGCGTATTTGGCGCCGAGATCCTGACCGGCCTGACGGTTGATCTCGACGAAGCGGACGTTGAGCTGCACCTGTTGCGAGGACGAGATGTTGACCGAGTTGATGACTTCCTCGTTGCCGGAAAAGCGCGACGCGATCTTGCTGGCCTTGTCGGCGGCGACCGCATCGTCGGCCTCGCCCGACAGCACGACGCGGCCGTTCGCCGAACCGACCTTGATCTTGGCGTCGGGCACGCTGGCGCGGATGGTGCTGGCCAGTTGGTCGGTATCCAGCGTCACCTCGATGTCGATGGTGCCGACGAGTTGCTTGTTCTGGTCGAACAGGGCGATACCCGTGGTGCCCAGATTGTTGCCCAGCACGTAGAAGGACTTGTCGGTCAGCGGATTGACGTTGGCGATCTCCGGATCGCCGATGACGATCTGGTAGAAGGCGGCGCTCGTCATGATCGTCTTCGGCTTGCCCTTGGCGACCTTGATCGAGGCGTTCTTGTTCGCCGAGACATAGACGACGTCATTGCCGGCCCTTGCCGGCGCAGCGACGCCAAGCATTGCCGCGGCCAGCGCGATCGCGCCGAGAAGACGCCATCTCCCGGTCGTCCGAAATGCATCAAACCCGAACATCTTGCCCCGTCCCCGCCGGTCCCCACCGGCTATTACTGCAGTTCCTGCGGAGGTTCCCGCGAGGGAACCTTGTATTCCTCGACCTTTTCGCCGCGCGTTACGATCACCGTCTTGAATTTCGGCTCGTCGGATTCCTTCGTCACCGCGCTGACGAGCGAGGCGGCGCTCGCCTGCGCCTTTGCGGTGACCGAACCGCCGAAGGACGAGATGGTCGTAAGCCCGCCATCGCCGGCGGTTGCGTCAGCGGCGGACCGCAAGGACAGCGACAAGGTGCCGACGGTGCGGGCAAGCGCCACTTTTTGCGCCCCTTCATTGGTGACCTCGATGGTCACCGAATTGGCGATCTGCGGTTCGGTCTTGCGCTCGTCCGCGCCCTGCCCGACCGAAAGCACCTTGGCGTCCGCGACGACGACTTCGGACGTCACCGTCGAGCCGGCCGCGCCCTGCGCGTTTTTGGATACTTCCTGGATGGCTCCCGCGTCACGCGTCAGCACGACATCGACGCGGTCTCCCGGCGTGATGAAGCCGCCGACGCCGGCGATCTCGTCGGTGCGGATGGTGACGGCCCGCATTCCCGGCGACAGCATGTTGGAAAGGGTGGCGCGGCCGTTCGGTCCCGAGAGCTTGGTAAGCAGGACCGGTTCGTTGACCTCGATCGGCGACAGCACGACCCGGCTGCCGTCGGCAAGCAGCTTTTCGATCGTCGGGAAAGCGCCTTGCGGTAGGGAATCCTGCGGCCACGGGATCTCGGCGAGTTGCGGCCGTGCGAGCTCCATGCCGTAGCGCAACGGCGCTTGAGCCACCACGATGGTCTTGAACTCGACCTTGGGTTGCTGCGGAGCTTCGACCGTGACGACCTCGGCCTGAGCCTTTGCCTGGCTCTTGACCCAGAAATCCGCCGCAAAGATCGAGATCGCGCCGAAAACGGCGGCGATGCCGATCATGGTTATGGCCCTGCCCCTCACAACGAAACCCCTGACGCCCGTGGTCTTTTGTTGGTTAGGCCCCACGCTAGGCGTTAATGTTAAAGAATCAGGAATCCCGAGGCATGGGGGCCGCCCTATTTCGGCCGGCTTGGTTATCGAATGGTTTTGGAATAAGAGACAGTTTGATCCCTGAACGGAACAGGAACTCGTTCGCCCGCCAAAAGCGTGGCAGTATCGAGGAGTGATTCGCAGTACCGGACTTAATGGCTAGCATGGACGACACCAGCGATCTCTTTGGCACCCCGGAAAAGCAACCGCAGCAAGTGCGCGCGCCCTCGCGCCCCGCCGATCCGCTGGTGCAGGCCGCGAAGCGTTCGACCGCCACCCGCGACGGCAGCGAGGGTTACAGCGCCGCCGATATCGAAGTGCTGGAGGGGCTGGAGCCGGTGCGGCGCCGTCCGGGCATGTATATTGGCGGTACCGACGACAAGGCGATGCACCACCTGTTCGCCGAGGTCATCGACAATTCGATGGACGAAGCGGTGGCCGGCCACGCCACCTTCATCGACGTCGAGCTTTCCGCCGACGGCTTCCTGACCGTCACCGACAATGGCCGCGGCATCCCGGTCGATCCGCATCCGAAATTCAAGAAGCCGGCGCTCGAAGTCATCATGACGACGCTGCATTCGGGCGGCAAGTTCGACTCCAAGGTCTACGAGACCTCCGGCGGCCTGCACGGCGTCGGCGTCTCGGTGGTCAACGCGCTGTCCGACCACCTCGAGGTCGAGGTCGCGCGGGGACGCCAACTTTACCGCCAAAGATTCTCCCGCGGCGTCCCGGTCAGCGGTCTCGAGCATCTTGGCGAAGTCCACAACCGACGCGGCACGAGGACCCGCTTCCATCCCGACGAGCAGATTTTCGGCAAGGGCGCCGCCTTCGAACCGGCGCGGCTTTACCGCATGACGCGCTCGAAGGCCTATCTGTTCGGCGGCGTCGAGATCCGCTGGACATGCGATCCGTCGCTGATCAAGGACAAGGACCAGACACCCGCCAAGGCCGAGTTCCATTTCCCGGGCGGCCTCAAGGACTATCTCAAGGCGACGCTCGGCGACGAGTTCCAGGTCACGCGCGAGGTCTTCGCCGGCAAGAGCGACAAGCAGGGCGGCCACGGTTCGCTGGAGTGGGCTGTCACCTGGTTCGGCGGCGACGGCTTCCTCAACTCCTACTGCAACACCATTCCGACCCCTGAAGGCGGCACGCATGAGGCCGGCTTCCGCAACGTGCTGACGCGCGGACTGCGCGCCTACGCCGACCTCATCGGCAACAAGCGCGCCTCGATCATCACCACCGACGACGTGATGATCTCGGCCGCGGGCATGCTGTCGGTGTTCATCCGCGAGCCGGAATTCGTCGGCCAGACCAAGGACAGGCTGGCGACGATCGAGGCGATGCGCATCGTCGAAAACGCCATCCGCGACCCGTTCGACCATTGGCTGGCCGACAATCCGCAGGAAGCCTCGAAGCTTCTCGACTGGGTCATCGCGCGCGCCGACGAGCGCGTGCGCCGCCGGCAGGAAAAGGAAGTCTCGCGCAAGAGCGCGGTGCGCAAGCTGCGCCTTCCTGGCAAGCTCGCCGATTGCACGCAGAACGCAGCCGCTGGCGCCGAGATATTCATCGTCGAGGGCGACTCGGCCGGCGGCTCGGCCAAGCAGGCGCGCGATCGCGCCAGCCAGGCGGTGCTGCCGCTGCGCGGCAAGATCCTCAACGTCGCTAGCGCCGGCAACGACAAGCTTGCCGCCAACCAGCAGATTTCCGACCTGATCCAGGCGCTCGGCTGCGGCACGCGCTCGAAATACCGCGACGAGGACCTGCGCTACGACCGCGTCATCATCATGACCGACGCCGACGTCGACGGCGCGCATATCGCCTCGCTGCTGATCACCTTCTTCTACCAGGAGATGCCGAACCTGATCCGCGGCGGCCATCTCTACATGGCCGTGCCGCCGCTCTATTCGATCCGGCAGGGCGGCAAGGTCGGCTACGCCCGCGACGACGCGCACAAGGACGAGTTGCTGCGGACCGAGTTCACCGGGCGCGGCAAGGTCGAGATCGGCCGCTTTAAGGGTCTGGGCGAGATGATGGCCTCGCAGCTCAAGGAGACCACGATGGATCCCAAGAAGCGCACGCTTCTTAGGGTCGATGTGATCGACGCCGAGCAGGCCACCAAGGATGCCGTCGACGCGCTGATGGGCACCAAGCCCGAGGCGCGTTTCCGCTTCATCCAGGAGCGCGCCGAATTCGCCGAGACGGACGTGCTGGATATCTGAACGCGGTCCGGTCCATAACAAGCTCCGATAAGGAGACGGGCATGTGACCTGGACGCGGCTGAAAGAGCTTGCCGAGACACCGCTAAGCGGCCTGACACAGCCGACCCGTTCGGATTGGATTTTCGCCCTGCGCACGGTTTCGGCGGGGCTGATCGCGCTGCTTGTTGCCTACGCGCTGAAGCTCGACCATCCGCAATGGGCGATGATGACGGTGTTCATCGTGGCGCAGCCGGTGGCTGGCATGGTGCTGGCGAAGGGCTTCTACCGGCTGCTCGGGACGCTGGCGGGCGGTCTTGCCGCGGTCGGCATCACCTCGCTGTTCGGCACCAATCCCTGGCTGCTGGTCACAGTGCTGGCGCTATGGATCGGCGTCTGCACGCTCGTCTCGTCGCTGCTGCGCAACCCGGAAGCCTATGGCGCCGCCCTTGCCGGCTATACCGCGATGATCATCAGCCTGCCGGCGCTTGGCCAGCCGCATGTCGTTGTCGACCTGGCGACCGCGCGTTGCGCCGAGATCGTGCTCGGCATTGTCTGCGCCGGCGTCACCAGCCGGCTGATCCTGCCGAAGCTCGCCGCCGACGCTATCATCTCCAGGCTGAAGCGCAGCATTCTCGACCTCGCCGAATATGCCGGCGGCGCTTTCTCCGACGGCGATCCGGCAAGCCTTGCCGCGCTCCAACGCAAGCTGATCGCCGACGCCCAGACGCTCGCAGAGATGCGGACCTATGCGCGGCTGGAGGCGCCAAGCTTCGCCACCCGCGCCCACCCGGTGCGGCGCACGATAGGCCAGCTTCTGTGGGCGCTTTCGGCGGCGCGCGCTCTGCACAGCCACCGCAGGCCGAAGAACGCGGCGCTGATTCCCATGCGCAGCGAGTTGAAAGCCTTCGTCGGCGAACTGGCGGCGACGCCTGGCGCGCTCGACGACACAGCCCCTTGGGTGGCCCGGCTCGACGCGATCGCAGGCAAGGCCAGGGAGATGCCGGACCTGCCCAAAGATACGGCGTCCGACGGCAGCGGCCCCAGCGGCACAGGCCACAACGACAGCGGAGAAGACAAGGTCGGCACCATCACCCGTCTCACCATCGCCGGCGATTTCGCAGAGGCGCTGAAGCAGGTGATGCGCGGCCTGGAGGCGCTTCGCTCGCCCGTCTCTCGCAAATCGAGCGAGCGAAGCCAGCCGGCGCTGGTCGTCCACCGCGACTACCAGGCCGCATGCCGCAACGCCCTGCGCGCCGCGCTGGCGACATTGCTCGTGGCGATCTTCTGGCTGACGACCAAATGGTCGGAAGCAGCCGGCACCGTCATCCTCGTCGCTGTCGTCTCCAGCCTGTTCGCGTCGCGCCCCGATCCCGTGCAGTCCGCCTGGGGCTTCTTCACCGGAACACTGATCGCGCTGCCTTTTGCCTTTCTGGTCGGCCAGGTCGCGCTACCGGCGCTGCCCGGCTTCGGCTGGTTCACGCTCTTCGTCGTGCCGATCCTGGTTCCAGCAGCGCTCGGCATGGCCAATCCACGCCATGTCGGCGTCGCCACCGCCTTCGCCATCAACTTCCTCGCCTTCCTCAGCCCCCATCAGCAGATGATCTATGATCCCGGGCCGTTTCTCGCCGGCTCGGCCTCAATCCTGGTCGGCATCCTGATTGCGATCGGCGTCTTCATCGTCGTGCTGCCGGCCGATCCCTGGGTCACCGTGGAGCGAATCTCGCAGGCGATGCGTGAGGACCTGGCGCGGCTTTGCCTGCATGAGCGCATCCCCCGGCGCTCGGCCTTCGAAAGCCTTGCCTATGACCGGATCAACCAGTTGATGCCGCAGGTGCAGCGGACAGGCCGCAGGGGCGACTCCATGCTTGGAGGCAGCATCGCCGCCGTCACCGTCGGGCTGGAGGTGCTCAGGCTGCGCCGCGCGCAACTGAACTCCGCCATTCCGCACGAAACGGTCGAATCCATCGGCAATTTCCTGCGCGGCCTGGCGCGCGAGCTGTTGTTCCGGCGCCCGGGCGAGCCGCAGACCGCCACCGTCGCGGTGGCAAGGCAATATGCGGCCAGCATCGCGGAACGCAGCGATCGGCTCGAAATGCTGCAGATCGCCGCCTCCCTGCGCATCATTGCCGCCGCGATGGAAGATTATCCGGACTTCTTTGCGAAGGGCCGTGCCTGAACAATTCCGGGCGTGTCGCGTTTCAGGTCGGACTGTTTCGGAAATGGTTCCTTGTTGGACTGGTCGACACCTTCTAGGTTGGACACTGGCGCTCAAACGGATGGACAACATCGGCATCGTCGTCGAGGACCTCGACGCGACAGTTGATTTCTTTCGCGAGCTTGGCCTTGAGCTCGAAGGGCGCGCCATGATCGAAGGAGAATGGGCCGGGCGCGTCACTGGACTGGGTGATCAGCATGTCGAGATCGCCATGATGCGCACGCCGGACGGCCACAGCCGCTCGAGCTGTCCCGCTTCCTCAGGCCACGTATCGTGGCGGATCACCGCAACGCGCCGGTGAATGCCCTGGGTTATCTCCGCGTCATGTTCACAGTGGACGACATCGACGACACGCTGGAGAGGCTCCGCAAACGCGGGGCCGAGCTCGTCAGCGAGGTGGTCCGCTATCAGGATGTGTATCGGCTCTGCTACATACGCGGGCCTGAAGCGCTTCTCATCGGCCTTGCCCAGGAACTCGGCTGAGACCTGACATGTCGCTAGGCAGCTGCAATCGCCAGCGCATGCCCGCGCGCGTTTTCACGCAGCGCGTCGAGATGGATCGACTTCACCAGCCCGGCAAGGTCGCCCTCGGCCGATTGGCCGCCGAGCTCCTTCAGCATCAGCCAGCTCACCTCCTGGACGCCGGCGATGCGCCGGCCATTGGCGACCTCGCGCCACACTTTCAGCGCGCGCAGGATGATGCCATGCGTCGTCGGCGCAAGCCCGGCGCTGCGGAACAGCGCCTGCAGCGCCACGTCGTGCCCGCCGGCGAGAAGCGCTGTCACCCGCTGCTCGGACTGTCGGGCTAATGCCACCAGCGTCGAGCCGAAGAAATCCACTTTGCCATGCGCGATGGTGCGGATGATGAAGCTTGCGGTCAGGTCTCCGCGCAGCCTCAAATGCTCGATCAGCGCCGCATGCTCTTCCATGCGCGTTCCCTCGATCAGCGTGACCGAGGCCTTCACGCAGGCATCGCGCATGACGCGATCGGCCCACGCCGCGCCCATCATCGCCAGCACCAGCGGCGATCCTTTCAGGGTCTCGCCGAGCTTGACCAGGAGCATGTGCCGGCAGTCGGCCGGCAGGCGCCGATCGGCGATCAGCGCCTCGCGCACCAGCGGCAGATGGCCATGCCGCTCGGCCATGCGGCGGAAGCTGAGCGAAGCAATCTCGGCGCCGCTGTTGCCGATCAGCACGGCGCAGGCTTCCGGTTCGCCGATCTCGGCGATTGCCGCCGCCAGCGACATCGAGACGACGGGACGGTTGGCGATCAGCTTCTGCGTCGCCTTGTGGCCGCAGGCGACGCGTTCCACCAGGTCGGCATCGGTAAGCAGCGGCGAGCGCGCCAGCACCAGCGCCGCCACTTCCGGCTGGTCTGCGGCCAGGGCGCTGATCACCTGCGGCGGCGCGTGATGGCTCATCGACAGCGCCTCGGCAAGCGCCAGGCGCACCTTGGAGGAAGCGTCGTCCAGAAGCAGCGTCAGCGCCGCCTCGGCGGCGCAGCGATCCTCGAATGGCAGATCGGAATCGATATAGGCGCGCGCCAACGCGCTCGCGGCGGCGGCGCGCTCGGAAACCCTTGCCGTGTCAACCCATTTTAGAAAGTGCGAAACAATCATACCGACCAGCTACGCCCTCGCCGGAAAGATCCCGGCCCCGTCGTGAACGGTAGGCTGGAAATGGTTTACGAACGGTTCACCATGTTTCTTAACCGGCTTGATGGGGGCGCAGCCAACGCCTATCAAGCAAGGACATTGGAGGAGATCGAACGATGGCCGGGCTTTATCTGGAAGAGTTTGTCGTCGGCCATGTCTTCCGCCACACGCTGCGCAAGACCGTGACCGAGAGCGACAACATGCTGTTTTCGGTGATGACGCTCAACCCGCAGCCCTTGCACATCGATTTCGACTTTGCCGCGAAAACCGAATGGGGCAAGCCGCTGGTGAACTCGCTGTTCACGCTCGGCCTGATGATCGGCATCTCGGTGAACGACATCACCGTCGGCACCACGGTCGCCAATCTCGGCATGAAGGAGACAGTGTTCCCGCACCCCGTCTTCCACGGCGACACCATCCGGGTCGAGACGACGGTCGTGTCCGTACGCGACTCGAAGTCGAAACCCGATCGCGGCATCGTCGAGTTCGAGCACCGCGCCTACAATCAGAACGACATTCTTGTCGCCAAGTGCATCAGGCAGGCGATGATGCTGAGGAAGGCGGCCTGATGCGCTCGCTGCTGTTCGTGCCCGGCGATTCCGAGCGCAAGCTGGAAAGGGGATTCGAGGCCGGCGCCGACGTGGTCATCGTCGATCTCGAGGATTCCGTTGCCGCCGCCAACAAGGCGGCGGCACGCGCGACCGCGGCCGGCTTCATCTCCAGCCAAAGGCACCGGACAGGTTCGGCCGTCTATGTGCGGGTCAACGATCTTTCCACCGGCCTCACTGACGATGACCTTGAGGCTCTTGTCCCGGCGAAGCCCGACGGCATCATTCTGCCGAAGTCGAACAGCGGACAGGACGTCCAGCAACTGGCGGCGAAGCTGCGCGTGCATGAGGCCGAGAGCGGGCTGCCGGACGGCGCTATAAGAATCCTGCCGATCATTACCGAGACCGCAGCCGGCGTGCTGGCGGCGGCAAGCTATGCCGGAGCGAGCGCGCGGCTTGCCGGCCTGACCTGGGGCGCGGAGGATTTGTCCGCCGCGATCGGCGCGCGCTCGACCCGCGATGAGAGCGGCCGCTACACCGAGGTGTTTCGCCTGGCGCGCAGCATGACCATTCTGGCGGCGGGCGCGGCCGAAGCCGCCGCCATCGACACCGTCTTTCCCGATTTCCGCGACATGGCCGCCTTCGAGAAGGAATGCCGAGAGGCCGAGCGCGACGGCTTCACCGGCAAGATGGCGATCCATCCGGCGCAAGTGCCGGTCATCAACGCCGCCTTCACCCCGTCCGCCGAAGCAGTCGCGCGATCACAGGCGATCGTCGATGCCTTCGCAGCAGCGGGAAATCCGGGCGTCGTCGGCATCGACGGCAAGATGTACGACCGGCCGCATTTGCGCCTGGCCGAGCGCCTGCTGGCTCGCGCCAAGGCGGCGGATATTTCCGCCTGATCGCTACCAGACCATCGGGATCAGCTTGTAGCGGACACGCGCGGCGTAATCGTCATAGCCCTGCAGGCCGGTCCGCAACGTCTTTTCCTCGATGAAGGTGCGGATGGCGAGCAGCAGGATGAAGGCGAGGACCGATGCCAGTCCCCACCAGGAGCCGAGCAGCAGCGCCGTGCCGGCGAAATAGAGTATGGCGCCCGCATACATGGGGTGGCGGACATAGCCGTATGGACCGGTGGTGATCACCTTCTGCCCGCGCTCGTCCTGGATCTTCACGACAGGCGCCGCAAAGCTGTTTTCCAGCATCGTGAGATAGCAGATCCAGATGCCGACGAGCAGGACCAGCACGCCGACCAGCTGCACCCATACGGGAGTTGCCGACCAGCGGAAGCGGAAGTCGAGCCCCATCAGGGCCAGCCAGGCGAAGATGCCGATGAGCAATATGCTCAGCACGATCTTGTCGGCCGCGGTCTGGGTTTTCTGGATCGGCGGGCGAAGGCGCTCATTCATCAGGCCTGGATCGCGCCGGGTGAGCGCCACGCCCATGATCAGGCTCAGTCCGACCATCACGACTATGTACACCCAGGCTCCGGTCCAGTGCAGCGTGCCGGCCGACACGAACATCACCGCGCCCATGATGCCGAACCATACGAATGTCTGGAGAACCAATCTCGAGACCATGACCAACCTTCCGTGACGTCCCCGCCACTATTGGCCGCCCGCCGCGCCGTTCCTGCGAAAATCCGCAAAAGATCCTAACCGGCCCAGGGACCGGCGTAATCGGCATAGAGCTTCGCCGGATCGGGCCGTGGCCGTTCCGGCGCAGGCCCCTGATACGATCCGATATGGACGAAGCCGACGACGCGCTCCTGCGGCGAGAGCCCGAGGATCGCCCTGCCCTCCGCGACGTCGGAATACCAGTTGCTGATCATGTTGGTGCCATAGCCCAGAGCATTGGCCGCGATCATCAGGTTCATGGCCGCCATGCCGCCCGACAGGAACATCTCCCATTGCGGGATCTTCGGGTTCTCCCTCGTCACCGACACCACGCCGATCACCAGCGGCGCTCGCGAGAAGCGCGCCAATTCCTGGTTGCGCCGGCCTTCCGGCAGCGGCCTCTCGCGCTGCTCGGCCAGTGCCGCCAGCTTCTTGCCGATCTCGACGCGCGCCTCGCCGCGATAAAGGATGAAGCGCCAGGGCTCGAGCCGGCCGTGGTCGGGAACACGCGAGGCCGCCGCGATCATCGTCGCGATCTCGGCATCGCTCGGCGCCGGTTCCTTGAGGTCGGGAATCGGCGCGGAATTGCGGGTGAGCAGGAAGTCGATGATCGGCGACGCCATGGGCGCAAGTCTCCTGAAGGCATTCGATTTTGAGCTGAAGCACGCCATCGGGAGGTCGGGCGGCTCGGGCGGTGGCGTTTTGCGCCGGATAAGAAGCCGCCGCGCGGGGCGGCGCGCTTCTAGAGCATGATGCCGAAAAGTGTGAAGCGGCTTTTGGACGACATCATGCTCTACTTCTTTGACTTAGAGCCGGATTCAGATTTCAGGTCAATTCGACCTGAAATCATCCGGCTATAGGCCTTGAAATTGCCACTGCCTTGGGCTTCAACGCAAGGCATGTTTGAGGGGACTCTGCGCCTTTTTGTGATCGCACTCGTCGCTGCGTTGTTCGCGGTGCCGGTTTCCTTCGCGCTGGCCCAGAACGCCAACGATGTCGGCGACATCAAGCTTCCTGGCATTTCGAGCTATGCGACGCCGAAGACACAGGGACCGCTGGCGCTCGGCAATGGCGGCGCCATCACGCTGTCGGCGCAGTTGACCGACAAGGGCGCCGACATCACCCGCGGCATCGTCTGGCGGGTCTTCAGGCCACAACCCGCCAGCGATGGCAGGCTGCCGATGGTAGCATCCGCCCATGGCGGCACGGCCGTGTTTCAGCTCGACCCCGGCAGCTACCTTGTCCATGCCTCCTACGGACGCGCCGGCGCCACCAAGCGCATCACCGTCGGCAAGGAGGCCCGCCGCGAAAGCCTTGTGCTCGACGCCGGCGGCCTGAAGCTCGACGCGGTGACGTCGGGCGGCGCGCCCATCCCGCCGAAGAAACTGCGCTTCTCGATCTATGAAGGCCAGGCCGCGGCCAATGGCGACCGGCCGCTGATAGCCCCGGACGTCGCGCCGAACACCGTAGTGCGGCTGAACGCCGGCACCTACCATGTCGTCTCCACCTATGGCGCGGTCAACGCCGTGATCCGCTCCGACATCCGCGTCGAGGCCGGCAAGCTGACGGAGGCGACCGTCGAGCACCGCGCCGCCGAGATGACGATGAAGCTGGTGCGTGAGCCCGGCGGCGAGGCCATCGCCGACACGTCCTGGTCATTGCTCAACGAGAGCGGCGATCCGATCAAGGAAGCGGTCGGCGCATTCGCCTCGATGGTGCTGGCCGAGGGTCAGTACACCATCATCGCCAAGAACCGCGACCGCATCTATCAGAAAGATTTCACGGTGGTCGCCGGGCAGAACCAGGAGATCGAGGTCGTGGCCAATGAACAGTCCGCCATCGATCCCGAGGAAGGCGCGGACTAGAGGAATTCCAGGAAAAGTGTGAGCGGTTTTCCGTCCGGAATTGCGTAAAAACAAAGAGATAGAGCGTTTCGCCGTTTCCGTGAAACGGTGAAACGCTCTAGCAGGCTGTTGAAGAAGTACTGGCGCGGTTGTTTTGAGCGTGATTCACTGGTGCCCTGATGATTTGGGGACCGTAGATGCGCGGATTGGACGAGCGGACAGGTTCGCTGTTTTCCTATGTGGACCTTGAGGCGCGGGTTCGGCGCGATCATCCGCTACGGGTGATACGGGCGATCGTGAACGCGGCTCTTGTCGGGATGGACGGCGATTTTGCCGTGCTTTATCGGCCCGGGGTCGGGCGACCCTCGATTGCGCCGGAGCGCTTGCTGCGCGCGATGCTGTTGCAGGCCTTCTATGGCATTCGCTCGGAGCGTAAGTTGATGGAGCGGATGGAGTTCGATCTTCTGTTCCGCTGGTCCGTTGGGCTCGGCGTTGACGAGCCGGCCTGGGATCATTCGAGCTTCACCAAGAACCGGGATCGGCTGTTGGAAGGCGAGATCGCGGCGAAGTTTCTGCGCGCGGTTCTGGCGCAGCCAAGGGTGAAGCGGCTGCTGTCGTCGGACCACTTCTCGGTGGATGGGACGCTGATCGAAGCCTGGGCTTCGATCAAGAGCTTCCGCCGCAAGGATGGCGACGACAACGATCCGGATAGCGCTGGCCGCAACGCCGAGCGCGCCTTCCACAAGGAGAAGCGCTCCAACGATACGCACCAGAGCACAAGCGATCCGCAGGCGCGGCTCTACAAGAAGGGTGACGGTCAGCCGGCGAAGCTGTGCTACATGGGCCATGCACTGATGGAGAACCGCCACGGACTGGTCGTGGACGGCGGCGTCACCCAGGCCACGGGCAAAGCCGAGCGGGAGGCTGCGCTTGCCATGTTGGAACGCCGGTCATCGCGGCGGCGCATCACGCTCGGGGCCGACAAGGCCTATGATGTGCGCCAGTTCGTCAAGGACCTGCGCGAGCACAAGGTCACGCCGCACATCGCCATCGACGGTCACCTCAGTAAAACTGGCAAGCCTCGTGTGACGGCGATCGATGGCCGCACGAAGCGCCATCCGGGCTATGAAGCCAGCCAGCGCTGCCGCAAGCGGATCGAAGAGGTGTTCGGCTGGATCAAGTCATCGGCCGGCATGGCCAAGGTCAAGCTGCGAGGATGCGCCCGTGTGGGCGCGGCCTTCACCCTGAACCTGGCGGCCTACAATCTGGTCCGCTTACCCAAGCTGCTGGCGACATGAGCCTCGCCGGCCGTGGCGGATCGTCGCGATGCCCGACTATGTCGAGGACTATCGCGACATGATGGAGCCCGCTTATATCGAGTTCGCGACCAACGGCTCCGGCGAATTCGCCTTGGGCTGCCACTGGGCAGATCTTCGGCGCGGGCGACGGCAATCACGTCGCCTTCTCCTGGCAAGGCAACGACGAGATGGACGAAGCCCAAGGTGATGGCTGGGCCGAAATCCAACCTGACGGCTCGATCAGCGGGCAAATCTGCTTCCACAACGGCGACGAAGCCGACTTCATTGCCCGCAAGTGGACTTCTTCAACAGCCTGCTAGGCTGTAGTGACAATTTAATCATTTGAGCCAGAGCATGATGGCAGCAAGCTTGACGAAGCCGAGGAAGTTGG
>NZ_VFTG01000041.1 GCF_006439355.1 Mesorhizobium sp. B4-1-3 | reverse complement strand
GATCGTCGGTGGCGGCTATCCGATCGAGTTCATCCTTTGACCAGGTAGTCATAGCGGTTTCCTTTATCGGCCGGTCATCCCGTTCACTGCGCTGTGGCGCGCTCAATCGTGATATCCGATGGGCCGGCCACCTTGAGGGCGTCGAAACCTGCGACGATGCGGCCGAGCTTCACGAGGCCGGGGGAACGGCGGAAGTCCTTGTGAAACAGAGCGAGATTGCCCCAGGGCGCGTAATACGTGACGTCACCCGCTTCTGGATTGATCGCCGAAGGCGCCCCGAGGGTGCTCAGTTTCGACGGCAGGTAGGCGATCTTCTCGGTCGCGGCGTAGTCTTCGAGCTTCACCTTGAGAGGCAGCAAAGCCAGAAAATCGCGCGTGGCGGCGTTGTCTTCCAGAATGGCGACCACAGGTGTTCCATTGAGCGTGAACTTGATTTTCATGGTCTTCTGCGCGGTCTGGCTGTAGGCGGCGGCGCCAACGAGGATGAACGATGCTGCAAGCAGAATTGTTCTTCTGGTCATCGACATCGCGTCCGCCACATTGTTCGCGGGAAATGGCGCAGGATGAGCCGCGCCACCCGATAGACTTAACCGCGCCGCTTTTCGAAAACTGCCTTCGCCACCGGCAGGGCCGACATGGCGTTGGGCCAGCCCGCGTAAAAGGCAAGATGCGTGATAACCTCGGCGGCCTGCTCTTCGGTCAGTCCGTTATCCATCGCTTTATTCAGATGGAACGTGATCTGCTCGACCTGTCCGACCGAGATCAGCGCGGCGACGGTGATGAGGCTTCGGTCGCGTGGCGCAAGATCCGGGCGCAGCCACAGGTCACGGAAGAGATAGTCCGTGGTGTACTGCACGAGGCCGGGCGCAACCTTGCCGAACTGATCCCCGACCCTGGTCGCCCGATCGGCCTCGGCCTTCTCGTCCAGCGGCAGAGGCGTCGGGTCCACCTTCGGAAGCTGATCTGCGCCGATGCCACGCTTGGCGAAAACCTCGCTGACAGGGCCGATGGCCGCCATCGCCTTGCCCCAGCCAGAATAGTAAGCGAGATGCGTGATCGTCTCCGCAATCTCGGCGGGCTTCACGCCATTCTCAAGCGCCTGGTCGGCGTAGTAATTGAGCGCGCCGGCCTCGCCGCGAGCAATCAGAGCGGCAATCGTGACCAGGCTGCGATCGCGCCGGTTCAGGCCCGGCCGCTTCCAGACATCACCGTAAAGGCGGTTCTGCGTGTATTGCTCCAGGGCCGGCGCTACGGACCGGACCTGATCCGGCGTGAAGCGGCGACCCTCGGGATTGGGCTGCTGAGCGTGTGCGGTGGTGGTCATGGCGATAACTCCTAATAGAGGGGCGATGAAGCGTTTCATGTCGGCCTTCCGGCGATAGTATCCATACACTCTGGCGTGGGGGCGGTTGCTCGGGGCGAGGCCACGAGCGGCGTGGATGACGCCTCCCTTATGCGTGGTCGAACTGGCTTTCGGTGAACGGGTCCGCGCGGCCGCCGACCAAGGCTATCTTGGCCGCACCGGCATCGAACTCCCTGAGATCGCCGGCTGTCAGATGCACGGTGGCAGCGCCGACGTTCTCGGCCAAATGCATGTATTGCGTCGTGCCGGGGATCGGGACGATCCAAGGCTGCTGCGCCAGAACCCACGCAAGGGCGAATTGCGCCGGCGTGGTGTTCTTTCGCTCGGCCCAGCTCCGGACGTAGTCGTAGAGGGCCAGATTCTTCGGCAGCGCCTCGGGCGCAAAGCGCGGCAGGTTATGGCGGCGATCAGTCGAGTCGAAACGACTGGCGGCATTGACAGCGCCGGCGAAAAAGCTGCGGCCCATCGGACAGTAGGGCACGAAGCCAATCCCGAGTTCCTCGAGCGTAGGAAATATCCGGGTTTCCGGCTCGCGCCACCAGATGGCGTATTCGCTTTCTACAGCGCTGACCGGCAGGACGGCATGGGCGCGGCGGATGGTGGCGGCGCTCGCCTCCGAGAGGCCCCAGTGCTTCACTTTTCCGGCTTGGATCAGATCCTTGACCGTGCCGGCGACCTCCTCGATCGGCACCTTGGGATCGGGACGATGCTGATAGAGCAGATCGATGTGGTCGGTCTTCAGCCGTTTGAGCGAGCCATCGACGGCGCGTCGCAGATGGTCCGGCTGGCTGTTCAGCGCGGTCGGCTGGCCTTCCTCGACGCCGAAGCCAAATTTGGTGGCGATCACGACCTGATCGCGAATCGGAGCAAGGGCTTCGCCGACAAACTCTTCGCTAAGATGCGGTCCATAGACCTCAGCGGTGTCGAAAAACGTCACACCCTGCTCGAATGCCGCGCGAATGAGCGCTACGCTCGCCTTGCGATCCCGCGGTCCGTTGCCATAGTAGCCGACCAGCGGCAAACAGCCCATGCCGATAGCTGACACCTCCAGATTCCCAAGTTTGCGGCTGTCCATCGACTTCTCCCTTCGTGGAATTGCGGCGTCGCGGCTCTGTCCGCCGGCACCAGAGCCTTGAGCGAAAGCGTTTCCGGCATTCATGAGCGAGGCGGCTGCAAGTCCAAGGCCGGCGCCAAGAACCGCGCGCCGGCTGGTATCGCCCCGACGGGGAGCTGAATCGTCCATTCCGGGGGAATGCGTCATTAGCGGTCTCCCTTATTGTTCCAGCCTTCATCGTAGAATTTAGCGCGTGGGAGGAAACGCGGTTACCCCTGGAATGCTGCATGGACTTTTGAAGAGCGCTCATGATGCGCAGCCTGTCCCGTGATCGGGTCAATCGGCCGATGTAAATCGAAAAGCTCGTATTCCGCGATATTGGTCAAATGGAACCATGCGGTTCCGTTTATTTTGAACATCTTCAAGAATGCGAGCCTGAGATGCTGGAGAACAGTTACCAGGCATAGGCTTGCGGCGCTTCTCCGCCGGGACCGGGCCAGATCTCATCGAGGCACCGCATGGTGTCGTCTGAGAGCGAGATTTCCGCAGCGCGCAGCGTCTGCGTGAGCTGTTCGATCGTGCGCGGCCCGACCAGCGGCGCCGTGACCACAGGATTGTGCAGCAGCCACGCGAGGGCGACATCGGCCGGCCGCTCGCCAAGGTCGTCGCACAATGCTTCATACGCCTCGAGTTGCGGGCGATACCGCTCGATCTTCTCCTTCATCGCCGGACGCGCCCGGCGTCCCGACGCAGCATTCTGCAAGACGCCACCCAGCAGGCCACCGCCGAGCGGGCTCCAGGGGATGAGGCCGAGGCCATAGTGGCGGCAGGCCGGGATCACTTCGAGTTCGATGGTCCGAACCGACAGATTGTAGAGGCTCTGCTCGGCTATGAGACCCATGAGATGGCGCCGGCTCGCCGCACCCTGGGCCGTTGCGATGTCCCATCCCGCGAAGTTGCTGCTGCCGACGTAGATGACCTTTCCCTGCTGCACTAGAAGTTCCATCGCCTGCCAGATTTCTTCCCAAGGCGTGAAGCGGTCGATGTGGTGCATCTGGTACAGATCGATGTGATCGGTCTTCAAACGTCGCAGACTGTCCTCGCAAGCGCGCCGGATATGAAGCGCCGATAGCCGGCGATCGTTCGGGCCGAGGCCCATCGGCTGGTAGACCTTGGTTGCGAGCACGATGCCGTTGCGGCTCCCGCGCTCTGCCATCCATCGCCCGATGATTTCCTCGGAGACGCCGAAGCCTTTCTCCATGTCGGGGGACTGCGGGCCGCCATAGACATCAGCGGTATCGACGAAGTTGATCCCGGACTCCACGGCCGCATCCAGAATCTGAAAGCTGGTCGACTCGTCGGTCATCTCCCCGAAGTTCATCGTGCCCAGGCAAAGACGGCTTACTTTCAGCCCCGAACGTCCCAGATGAGCATATTGCATAGCACTTTTCCTTCGTCAGTCTTGGAGAGAGATTTCCAGCATGGAGTATCCGACATGCGAACAACTCGGCTGGGAACATCTCGCGACACAAATTTGCATGGGTCGCCCGAGGTCCGTCTCGGGAGCGCACCCTAAACCGGAGTCGGCGATTCAGTTACCGGAGTCTGTTGCATGGTCTTGTGAGAACAATTCAGCAGCGTTGAAATGAGCGAAGCGATAGGGGACGTCGACTCGACTTCGCATCGGTCGGTTTTGACCGCTGCGCAGCATCGCTATCCGCCACGGAGCGTCTTCATAGTCACTCCTGTCGGAGGAGCGCAGTGTCGGAGGGGCGTGAGCGGTGGCCCCCGCGCAATGAGCGTCGGACGGGGCCTGTCTCGGTTCGATCGGGTAGAGGGGTTTCGACGAGGGGAATGCGAAGATGACCGGTACTGACGAAAGAGCGTAACATGCAAAGCAATCGCGCCGACATCGCCGATCTGACCTACTTTCTGGCGATTGCGAGGCATCGAAGCTTCAGCCGCGCCGCAATCGAAATCGGCGTAAGCGCGTCAGCGTTGAGCCACGCGCTCAAGGGGCTGGAGGGCCGCCTTGGGGTCCGGCTCCTGAACCGGACGACCAAGAGCGTCACGCTCACCGCCGCCGGGGAAGCTCTCGCCGCAGCCATCGGTGAGCCGTTCGAGGTGATCGACACCGCGATCGAGACACTCAACCGCTTTCGCGATGCTCCAACCGGCCGCATCCGGCTGAACGTCGCTGTCGAAGCGGCCAATTTGCTGCTGGCCCCCGTACTGCCCGAATTCGCGGAACGCTATCCTGATGTCGAACTCGATATCGTCGCCAGTAATCGCATGGTGGATGTGACGGATGCAGGCTTCGACGCCGGCATTCGGTACGGTGGCACGGTGCCGGAGGACATGATCGCTCAACGGCTGTCGGCAGACGTGCGCTGGGTGGTGGCAGGATCGCCTGAATATCTCGAGCGGTTCGGCGTTCCAGAACATCCCAACGATCTGCTTCAACACCGATGCATCAGCAATCGGCTCGGCGATGATCGGGTCTATCGATGGGAGTTCGAGCACGACGGAGAGGAATTGCAGATCACTGTGCCGACATCGATCACCGTGGATCTCGCGGACACCGGACTTGTCGCCGTCCTCGGTGGCGTTGGCCTCATGTATTTCCCAGAACCGCTGGTCGCCCCTTATGTGGCGGACGGACGGCTGCGCCTGGTGCTCTCGGACTGGGCATCTATGGGCGATGGTTTCCACATCTACTATTCGAGCCGCCGCCAAGTGCCGACGGGGCTCCGTCTTTTGATCGATCTCATACGCGAGCTGCGGCCGATGGGGCTATAAATTAAACAAGACGTGAAAATCGGACAAAACGAGAGACTGAAGTAGGACGAACTGCGGACCGGTGGCCGGAAGCCGGAGAACCCTTTCTGCCCGTTTCCTTTTCAACAAACATATTGTCGACGATCACGAGCGCGAAGCAATTGGGAATATTCCGCTTCGGGTTCATTGCTGAACTCTGCTCATCGCCCCGTGAAGATTAACGCCGCTACCGCGCTGAGCATAGGAGGGATATTTTGGCGTGGACGCATGTTGGTCATCCGCGAGAGGAAGCAGATCCATGAAATTCTACCGCAAAGGATCACAGGCCCCCTTTCAAGGGCCGACTGATTGGTTCACCGGCTCAGTGTCGGTGCAGCCGCTTTTCCCGCAGAACGAGCCCTCGCGCATGACCGGTGGGCATCCCCATTTCCAGCCGGGCGCACGTACTGCCTGGCATACACATCCCCTCGGCCAAGTCATCATCGTGACCTCAGGAAAGGGGCGAGTACAACGCTGGGGCGGTCCAATCGAGGAGATCAAAGAGGGCGATGTTGTTTTCTTCGAGCCCGGTGAGAAGCATTGGCATGGCGCAGCACCGGACTCGGCGATGAGTCACATCGCGCTGCAGGAAAACGTCGACGGTAAGAACGTCGACTGGCTGGAGCAGGTTACCGACGAGCAATATTGCGGAGCCGCTCCTTACAGATCAAATGAGGTCTGTGGCGAAAGGCCGCCCAGGCAGGAGGAAAGACTGTGAGAGCTGTTGGACTGACCAACTTCGGCGGTCCCAAGGTGTTGCGCCTTTTGGAGCTGCCAGTCCCCGAGACTAAGCCGGGGCAGGTTCGCATCCGAGTCCGAGCTGCCACGGTCAACCCAGTCGATGCGTTAGTGCGCCAAGGCTTGGCTTTCGTGTCCGACGCTCCGCCTCCCTATGTACCGGGAATGGAGGCGGCTGGCGTGGTCGATCAGGTCGGAGACGGCGCCGACACGGACCTTCGGGTGGGCGACCGTGTCATTGCGATCGCCGTCGTCTCCGGAACACACGGCGCTTATGCCGAGTATCTTGTTGTGCCCGCTGAATCGGTGGTTCGCGCGCCGGCGGAGACCACCGATATCGAGGCAGCGACCTTGCCTATGAACGGGTTGACCGCCCGCATGGCACTCGATCTTCTGAACCTTCCCGAGGACGGCATCGTGGCAGTCATCGGTGGCGCGGGTGCCGTCGGCGGCTACGCCATTCAACTCGCCAAAGCCCAAGGCTTTCGCGTGATCGCCGACGCAGCTCCGCGAGACACGCAGTTGCTCAGGGACCTCGGAGCCGATGTCGTGCTGCCGCGCGGAGAATCCTTCGTCGAGCTGGTGCGCAAGGAAGCGCCCGAAGGTGCAGACGGACTCGTTGATACGGCAGGTATCGCCGCATCAGTCGCGGGCGCCGTTCGCGATGGCGGGCGGATCGTCACGTCGGCTCCGGGCGCTGCGCTGGCCAAAGAACGCGGAATCGTGACCGAGCGCACGTTCGTACCAAATTATGCGTGCAATCGTGCAGCGCTGGAAGACTTGAGAACCTTGGCCGAGCGCGGCCAACTAAGGCTTCGAGTCGCCCGGACGCTTCCTATGGAGCAGGCACCTGAAGCGCATCGATTGTTGGAGCGAGGCGGTTTGCGCGGACGCTTGGTCCTGACCCTCGGAGCTGATCGATAGGTCGAGACGCAAGACCTGGCTGATTTCTCACGCAGAGCTGGGGAGCAGGAGAATGTCATCAAAACGACTTGCGGGCAAAATCGCCATCGTTACGGGGGCGGCGCGCGGCATCGGCCGGGCAACAGCCGTGGCGTTTGGGCGCGAGGGTGCAACGGTCATCGGCATTGACATCGCCGGCCCGGTTAGCCGAACGCTTGAGGTCGAGCCGGCAACACCGGCCGAACTCGATGAAACCGGACGGCTCGTCGAAGCGGCGGGCGGAAATGGACAGCTCGCCCGCTCGACCAGCGGGATAGCGGCGTTGCGTGAAGCGGCCGCATGGACGACCGAGGCTTTCGGCAAGATCGACATTCTCTTCGCCAATGCCGGCATTCAGGCTTTCAAGCCGATACTCGAAATGGAGGACGCCGACTGGCACGACCAGATCGACGTCAATCTCACCGGCACCTGCAACGCCATCCGAGCGGTAGCGCCCCATCTGGTCAAGAACGGTGGCGGTCGCATCATCGTCACCTCATCGACGCAAGGGCAGCATGGCACCAAATATGGTGCGGCGTACTCAGCCTCGAAATGGGGAATCATTGGCCTGATGAAATCAGCCGCCCTCGAGTTGGGGCAGTACGGTATCACGGTCAATGCCGTAATCCCGGGTCTGATCGACACGCCGCTCACCCGCCATCGTCAGCGCTACGCGCAGGCCATCGACGATCTCGACAATTCCGAACCACTTGAGAAACTGGAAGACGAGGCAAAGCAGAAGCTGACTGCGAAGTCGCCGTTCGGCGTGCCTTGGCTGCCGCCTGAAGCCGTCGCACCCGCTGTCGTCTTTCTCGCCAGCGACGATGCCTGCATGGTTTCAGGCGCGACCTATGACGTGACGGGCGGCGACAGCGCGAACAATACGGCCTGAGCCAAGAACAGGGAACTGGACGCGTCCACTATGCGCTGGTGATACGCATTCCTATGGCGAACCCCGGGCTGAACGGCCAGAACTCGCTTTATCGTAGCTGCAGTCGGATAACACTACTGAATTTGACTCATGACCTCATGAAGCGAACGGCGGGTAATTGGACAGAGCTTCGTGGCTTATAGTGGCTGCCGCTCTGGATGGTTGCGAAGCAATCGCGATGGTCTCGGCGTAAAAGTCGTGCGGGATGTCCGCCGTTCGGGTCCCGCTTGGGAGCGACAGGAGAGCGATGCCAATGGCCAGCAATGAACTCACCCGAAGAGACATGCTGACGGTCGCCGCTGTGGGAACGGGCGCGTTGGTTGGCGGTTCGTTTTCGTCAGAGGTAGCCTCCGCAGCGGAGCCGGCGAAGACGGGATCGGGCATGATGGACATTTCGCTTCGGGTGAACGGCGCCGAGCACCGCCTGTCGCTCGATCCGCGCACCACGCTGCTCGATACGTTGCGCGAGCATCTCCACCTGACCGGCACCAAAAAGGGGTGCGATCATGGCCAGTGCGGCGCCTGCACGGTGCATATCGACGGGCGGCGGGTCAATTCGTGCCTGACATTGGCGGCAATGGCCGAAGGGGCAGAGATCACTACGATCGAGGGCCTTGGCGATCCCGATCATCTCCATCCGATGCAGCGGGCGTTTCTGGAGCATGACGGTTATCAGTGCGGCTATTGCACCTCGGGCCAGATCATGTCCGCCACGGCGATGCTGAAGGAACAGTGGGGCGAGAGCGACGCTGAGATCAAGGAAGCGATGAGCGGCAACATCTGTCGCTGCGGCGCCTACAAGAACATCCTGGCGGCGATCCGTCAGGCGAGAAAAGCGTGAAAGAGCGGCGCCATGGAAACCTTCACCTTCTCCCGCGCCGCCGATCCTGCCGAGGCCATCATGGCGGGCGCTGCCGCCTCTACCGCGCAACAGGGGGCCGAAGTGCGCTTCGTCGCCGGGGGCACGACGCTGATCGACCTAATGAAGCTCGACGTCGAAACGCCCAAGCGCGTGGTCGATATCAACCGCCTGCCGCTGGCGAAGGTCGAGCGCGCGCCCGATGGCGGCCTGAAGATCGGCGCGCTGGTGCGCAATTCGGATCTTGCCCACAGCGCGGATGTCCAGCGCGACTATCCGGTGCTGTCGGAAGCGTTGTTGTCGGGCGCGTCGGGGCAGTTGCGCAACATGGCGACGACCGGCGGCAACCTCCTGCAACGCACGCGCTGCATCTATTTCCGCAATACGGACACGCCGTGCAACAAGCGCGAGCCCGGCAGCGGCTGCTCGGCGATCGAGGGCTTTAATCGCAACCTCGCGGTGCTCGGCACCAGCGAGCAATGCATCGCCAGCAACCCCTCCGATATGAACGTGGCGCTGACGGCGCTCGAAGCCACCATCGTCATCCAAGGCGTGCAGGGCGAGCGCAGAGTGCCGATCGGCGAGTTCTTCCTGCTGCCGGGCGACACGCCGAACCGGGAAACGGTGATGCAGCCGGGCGACCTCATCACCCATGTGCTGCTCCCGCCGCCGCACCCCGGCGCGCGCTCGCATTACCTAAAGCTGCGGGACCGCGCGTCTTACGAGTTCGCGCTGGCTTCGGCCGCGGTGGTGCTGGCAAGCGAGGGCGGCGCGATCCGCCATGCGCGCGTGGCGCTCGGCGGCGTTGGCACACGGCCGTGGCGCTCACCAGAGGCCGAAGCGGCACTGCTCAGCAAACCCGCGACACGCGCTACCTTCGCGGCCGCCTCCGAGGCCGCGGTGCGCGGCGCCAAGCCCTACAGCCAGAACGGCTTCAAGATCGAGCTTGCCAAGCGCTGCCTGACCAGCGCGCTCGCCACGGCCACAGCCTGAGGGAGGACGGACATGCCATCTGACGCCGCCACCGCACCGCACGCCGCCGTCGGCCGCGCGACTGTCCGGGTGGACGGGCCGCTCAAGGTCAGCGGCGCTGCGCGCTATACCTCGGATTTCCATTTTCCGGGCATGCTCTATGCGGTGCCGGTCGGAGCCACTATCGCCAGCGGCACGATCGCGGCGATCGACACCAGGGCGGCCGAAGCGATGCCGGGCGTCCGCAAGGTCTATACCCGCCACAATATCGGCAAGTTCTATCGCGTGCCCACGTCGAGCAAGGCACTCATCAATGAGCGTCGGCCGCCGCTCGATGACGACGCGGTCCATTATTACGGTCAATATATCGCCCTTGTGGTCGCCGATACGTTCGAGCATGCCACCGCGGCCGCGCGCAAGGTCAAGGCCAGCTACAGCGCCGTTACCAATCCGAATGTGTCCACATCGCTAGCGCCGGCAATGGGCGACGCATCTGGAAAACTTCCGGCCAATGAACCCCGACAACCTGACAGCGAGCGCGGCGATCCGGACGCTGCGTTCGCGTCCGCTTCCGTGCAGGTTGACCACACCTACAATACCCCGTTCGAAACGCACAGCTCGATCGAGCTGCACGCCAGTGTTGCGACCTTCGATGGCGTCCGTTTCACCCTTTACGAAACCACGCAGGCGGTGATGAATTCCCGCCAACTGATCGCGCAAATGCTCGGCGTACCGACCGAAGATGTGCGCATTGTTACCGAATTTCTCGGCACCGGGTTCGGTGGCAAGGGATCGGTTTGGCCGCATTCGCTGCTGGCCGCCGCAGCTGCACGCGACCTGCGTCAGCCAGTCAAGCTGGTGCTGACACGCGAGGAGACATTCGAGTGTGTCGGTCACCGGCCGCACACGCAACAACGCATTCGTTTGGGCGCGACCAGCGACGGGAAGCTGGTCTCGCTGCGACACGACTTTATCTACTCCCGCGCGCGGCTGACCGAGTACAGGGAGAATTGCGGCGAGTCATCGAGCTTCATGTACTCGACGCCCAACCTGCGCATCACCTCGGCCTTTGCCGGACGGGACACTGGCGTGGCTACGACCATGCGTGGGCCAGGCGCGGTGCCCGGCATGTACGCGCTGGAATCGGCGATGGACGAACTGGCCGTCGCGCTGAAGATGGATCCCGTCGAGCTGCGTCTCAAAAACGAGCCAGCGATCGACGAGAGCAAGAACATTCCCTTTTCATCGCGCCATCTCAAGGAATGCCTGACCACCGGGGCCGAGAAATTCGGCTGGTCGCGGCGCAAGCCGGAAATCGGGTCGATGCGCGATGGCGACGTGATCCTCGGCTGGGGTGTGGCGGCATGCACCTGGATGGCCGCACGCATACCTGCCCAAGCCAGCGTCATGTTCAACGCCGACGGCAGCGTCCGAGTGGCCAGCGCAACCCAGGACATCGGCACGGGCACTTACACGGTCCTGGCGCAGATGGTGTCGCAGTTGACCGGCGTGACCGTGGACAGGGTGAAAGTGGTGATCGGCGATACCACTCTTCCGCCCGGCCCGTTTTCCGGCGGCTCGATGGCGACGGCTTCGCTGGTGCCGGCGGTGGCGCAGGCCGCGCGCGAGGCGATCGGCCGGCTGCTCGCCGCGGCTGCCGAAGGCGACAGTCACTTTGACAAGGCCAGCGTTGCGCAGCTTGATTTTCATCAGGGCCGTGTGCACCGCAAAGGGCAGCAGCCCAATGAGGGCCGGTCGTTTGAAGATGTACTGGCCGCGGCACGGCTGGGCCATGTCGAAGGCCATGGAAAATCAGCGGGCACTCGCGACGAAGAGCACCCCGCCTACTCAACGCACTCCTTCGGCGCGCATTTCGTCGAGGTGGCGTGGCAGCCGGAGATCGCCCGTCTTCGCGTCAACCGCGCCGTCACCGTCATCGACGCCGGCCGCATCATTAATCCACTGATGGGGCGCAACCAGATCGAAGGCGCGGTGACGATGGGGATCGGCATGGCCCTGTTCGAGGAGACTAATTACGACGCGCGCAACGGCATGCCGGTCAACAGCAACCTCGCCGACTACATCATGGCGACGCATGCCGACACGCCGCCAATGGATGTGATCTTCCTCGACTATCCCGACACCCACCTCAACGAGATGGGGGCGCGCGGCATCGGCGAGATCGGGCTCGCGGGTATCGCGGCGGCCATCACCAACGCCGTGTATCACGCAACCGGCGTGCGGGTTCGCGACTTGCCGGTGCATATCGAGGACCTGCTGATCGCGGCCTGAGGTCGGATCGACGAAGGAAACCGCTCGAATGCTCGCCAACCGCGCGGTCACCACCTCTCGACCGAATCGGGCGAGCG
Organism: Mesorhizobium sp. B4-1-3; assembly: GCF_006439355.1. GTDB lineage: Bacteria > Pseudomonadota > Alphaproteobacteria > Rhizobiales > Rhizobiaceae > Mesorhizobium. The sequence continues at coordinate 21,417 of NZ_VFTG01000041.1, read as the reverse complement.
AGGCTCGGGCGGTAGCCGATGCAATCAGCGCGCCTGCAGCGACGCCCGCGGAGGTGCTCCGCCTGCAACCCCGATCCTACGGCCGGCAAGGACAGCTCGCTGCGGCTCGGCCTTGCAACGGCTCTCAATCGTGGCGCACGCGGCGCGCTTATTCTCCACCGACGCTTATGCCAGCCGGGACGGCGAGGCGGATCATCGCCGATTGCGACCGACCGGTTCGCACCGGTCTTGGTCGCCTGATCGCTGTCCCCGCGCTTAGTCGGTCCTGGCGGATTATGACCGCCCGGAGCAATTCACCGCGCCGGTAGCGCAAGAAATCCAGTTCGCCTGGCGCAGTCGTTCTTAGCAGCGAACTTTTGCTTTTCGGCAGTAATGGCGGATGCAATCCGGACCCGCAATGGGCGGAATAGAATCATTGCACCTGCCGCGCGGTTTCGCCGAAATACAACAGCTATAAGCAGTTCCGGCGGGAGCGAAGCGCATGACAGTGTTCGAAACCATTCTGATTATGCTCGCCGGCGCCGTGCTGTTGCTCGGGATCGCGCGACGTATCCATGTGCCATATCCGGTCCTCCTTGCGCTTGCAGGGGCAACCGTGGCAATCGCGCCCGTCCGCGTCGCGCCGCACATGGATCCCGAACTCGTGCTGGCCTTGTTCGTCGCGCCGGCCTTGCTGGATGCCGCCTACGACACCTCCCTGCGGGATTTGAAACGCAATTGGCGCGCAGTGACGAGCCTCGCGCTCTTCGCCGTTGGGGTGACCACGATTTCGGTCGCAACCGTTGTCCGCCTCCTCGTGCCGGACATCCCTTGGGCGGCGGCGATCGCGATCGGCGCCATCGTCGCGCCGCCCGACGCAGTGGCGGCGACCACCGTGCTGCGCGACGTCGACGTGCCGCACCGGGTCGCGGTGATCCTCGAAGGCGAGGCCTTACTCAACGACGCGTCCGCGCTCTTGATCTACAGGCTCGCCATCGCGGCGGTGCTCGCCGGCGGCAGCATAGGCGCGGAGGCGATCGCGCCGGCATTCCTGCTGTCGATCATCGGCAGCGTGATCGTCGGTCCGGCACTCGCCTGGATCATTGGCAGGATCGTGCGCCTCATCGATGACGCTCCCTCCTCGATCATCCTCCAGTTCGTCACGACGTTCGGTATTTGGGTTCTGGCGGAGCATACCGGGCTGTCCCCGATCCTGACGATTGTCACCTACGCAATCACGCTGGCCCGCTCCCGATCGAGCTACCAGCCGGCCCGGCTGCGGCTGCCATCCTATGCGGTCTGGGACACGGCGGTCGTTGTCCTCAACGTGTTAGCCTTCCTGCTGATCGGACTCGAACTCGGGCCGGTCATCGAGTCGGCGGCTCCCGGAGAGTTAGGTCGCTGGTTCGTCATTGGCGCGGCCGTGCTCGGCACCGTCATATCAGTCCGGCTTCTATGGAGCGTGGGTGCGGCGCTATGGACCCGTTGGCGGGTCAAACGGCAAGGTGCCTCCGCGCCGGCGGAAGGCCCGCTTCCGGACTGGCGCACCGGTCTGATCGTCGGCTGGGCTGGCACGCGAGGCATCGTCACCGTCGCAACCGCGCTCGCATTGCCGCAGTCGTTTCCGGAACGCGGAATGCTGCTGTTCGCGGCGTTCTCCGTTACGCTCGGCACGTTGCTGATCCAGGGCCTCACGCTTCGACCGCTCGTGCTGAAGCTCGACGTTGACGACGAGTCGCCGGTTGATCAGGAGGTGCGGCAGGCGCGAGTGGTGAGCGCCGATGCCGCGCTCGCGGCGTTGGCAGGCGAGTCGGGCGAAGCGGCCGACGCCTTGCGCAAGGACCTGGAGGCCGAGCGCCGAACCGCGGCGGTCGCTCGCGCTGGCGATGGGCGGCCGACGTTTCCAGCTGAGGCTCTCCGTTCGAGGGTCGTTGCCGCCCGACGAAAGTGCTTGTTCAACATGCGCAGAGACGGTCGAATTGGGGACGAGGCCTTTCATCGGCTCGAAGAAGAGCTGGATCTTTCCGACTTGGCGATAGCCACCCGCACGTAACCTCGGCAGGGCCGGCGACCTCACGAGCTCAACTTCTTCAATCCTGACGAACCGCATCGCCCACGCGTTGCCGTAACCGCCTGGCCGTTAGGAGAAGACTTGGGGGCGACTCGGCGGCAGCGTTCCTCGCTTTGGCAGCCGGCCACTTTGAGGATGGCCTGCGTTCGAAGCGGACCAACCTGAGGCGTATGGCCAAGAGTAGCGCCAGGCTCGAGGCCAAGGGAAGAAAGGGCGCGAGCCGCAACGCTCTAACCCGCCAAACAACCTTTGTGGGTTGGCGCACCCGACAGGATTCGAACCTGTGACCTTCGGCTTCGGAGGCCGACACTCTATCCAGCTGAGCTACGGGTGCATCGGTATTCAGATAGTGTCCGCGACCGATCAGGGTCAATCACGAATCCAACAATCAAACGGATGCAAACGGGGTGAGCCACAGGCCGCCACCGATTGTCGCCGTTCGTACTCCACACACTCCCTCTGATTTGCTTCCGCGGTGCTTCCGTGACCACGGAAGCGATTCTTCTGCTTCCTTCGAGTTCCTCCAATTGCTTGGTTTTCCTCGATTTTTCCCACCGTCACCCACGACGTACTTGACTTAGCCTTGCCTTCGGAGGGCAGCGCTCTATCCAGCTGAGCTACGGGTGCTTCCCGGAGGAAACGAACCAGCCGGTGAGCCGGCCAGCCACGGCTTCTTAGCGGAAGCCGCCGCGGGCTTCAACGGGCAATTGGCGATTGGGTGGTGGGCTGACGGGGTGATTAGCTGACCGACAAGCTATCGGATAGGGCGCTCTCCCCTCTCCGTCCCGGCTTCGCCGGGCCACCTCTCCCCACTGCGTGGGGCGAGGAACTCCCGCTCACCCCTCCACCCCCGCCTTCGCCGTCTTCCTTCTCACCGCCCTTGTCGCGCGTTTCGCCTTCTTGGCGCTTGCCAGTTCGTGCATCGCATCCAGCTGCATCTGCTGCATTTCGGCCAGCCGCTGCCATTGGCGCGAGATCAGATAGTCGAGCTTTTCGTGCAGGTGGCGCACCTCCAGCTCGGCCTTCAGGTTCACCCGGTAGTCGTTGAACGAGCGCAGCCGGTCTTTGGCTTCCTGGCGCTTCTGGCTCATCATGATCACCGGCGCCTGGATGGCGGCTATGCAGGAGAGCAGCAGGTTGAGCAGGATGAACGGGTAGGGGTCGAAGGCGCTTGTCGTGCCGGCGATCAGGTTGATGCCGATCCACACCAGAAGCACGGTGGCGAAGGAGATCAGGAACCACCAGCTGCCGCCGAACTCGGCCATAGAGTCGGAAACGCGGTCGGCAAAGGAGCGGTGCTCCTCGAACTCCTCTTCCGAGTTTTCCGAGATCGTGTCCTGCCTGGCGATCGATTCCACCACCTGGCGGTCGAGCTCGGAGAATTCACCGTGCTCCTGCTGTAAGAGCTCCTCCATGTAGCGCATGCGGTAGCGGCCGAGCTCCTCGCGGCTGATGCGGGCGCCGCGCGGCAGGTCGGGATGGTCGGAGCGGATACGGTCGGCGAGGCTGGGCCTGAGATCGTCGATGCGCACCAGGTCGCGCTTGCGGAATTTGCGCCCCGAGATCGCCGAGGGTCTTTTCTTGGGCTTGATCCGGGCCGTGCCTGGAACATGCGGTTCGGCGTGCGGCTCGGAATCCGGCACCTCCGGCGCTTCGAGGATCTCGTCGGCGGCTGCCTGCGCATCCTCCGGCACGGTCTCCGCCTCGAGATACTCGCCGGCGACGTCGTTCTCGTTGTCGGCCTGGATTTGCGCGGATGCCTTCGGGTCGCCTGCCATGGTCGGTGCTCCTGTTCGAGGCTTTGGGGTACGATACGCCAAGCCGGCGCGGCATATCCATGGTCAGTGTGAAGGTGATGTGACCGAACAAGTTCTTGTGATGAGGGAGTCGCGCTGCCAAGGCAATTGCATAGTTCGGCGCAGCCCCCTCATCCGGCCGCTACGCGGCCATTTTCTCCCCGGCGGGGAGAAGATGGAAGCGCCGGCGCCGACAATCTCCTCTCCCCGCCGGGGCTCCGAAGGACGGGCGAGACCCGTGGATCGCCCCGGAATGGTCAGCCGAGCGAAGCGGAGGCTGGGTGAGGGGGAGCGCCGCTCGCGACCGTCCCACTCCTTGGCGCAATCGTCTCCGCCGCCTGGCCTTGATCCACGTCAAGCCGGCCCCTGTGGCTGGTCCGATACGCTGACTATATCGAGTTCAGGCCTGACCGTTCAGGCTCCCGCCACTTGGGCCGCGCAGTGCTCCGCAAAATGAGGGATCGCCACCATGTACAAGAAAATCCTGATCGCCACCGACGGCTCCGAACTCGCCCAGAAGGGCGTCTCCCATGGGCTGGAGCTGGCCAAGGGGCTCGGCGCCAGCGTCGCCTTCGTCACCGTCTCCGAGCCGTTCCCGGCGCTCGCCTGGGGCGGCGCCATGGCTGGCTATGTCGCCGCCGACGAGCTGGTCAACTACGAGGAAAGCGCGCGCAAATACGCCCGTGAGTTGCTCGGCAAGTGCAAGGCCGACGCGGATGCGAAGGGCGTCGGCTCCAAGGGGCTCCATATCGAGAACCGGACGCCCGCCGAGGCGATCCTCGAAGTCGCCGGCGCGGAAGGCAGCGATCTCATCGTCATGGCCTCGCACGGTCGCCGCGGCATCGGCCGCCTGGTGCTCGGCAGCCAGACGGCGGAAGTGGTGTCGCTGACGACGATCCCGGTGCTGGTGGTCAGATAAACGGTCGTTGGGGGACGCCTTCCCTGAGGTCGTCATTCCGGGAAGAGCGGCAGCGCGCCCCTCTTGACCCACGCTACTGAGCCGCCGGCAGCAGCGGCGACGTAGGCGACGCCAGATCCGCTGACGGCAGATCGGACGCCGGCGAACCCGGCACCGGCGACGCAGGCGTCGGCTGACCCGGCAGCGGCAAACCGGGTAACGCCGAGTCCGCTGGCGGAAGCAGGGTGGGTGGCGTGGCCGCGGTCTGCTCCCCGGAATACATCAGCCTGGGCTGGTTGCCATTGGCCGTTGCCGGCCCCAGGCTGCGCTGGATCAGCGCCTCGACGTGATTGTTGCGCTGACGCGCGCTGTCGGCGCCCATCACCACCACGATCAGGTGTCGCCCGTCGGCATTGTAGGAGGTGACGATGTTGTAGCCGGAGGCTCTTATGTAGCCGGTCTTGATGCCGTCGACGCCGCGCACGCGCCCCAGCATGTCGTTATGGCCGCGCACCAGCCTGCCGCGGAACATGAAGTCGCTTTCGGAGAAATAGTGGAAATGCTGCGGGAAGCGCTTTTCCAGCGCCATGCCTAGCACCGCCATGTCGCGCGCCGTCGTCACCTGGCCGTCGTCGGGCAGGCCGCAGGCGTTGCGGAAATTGGTGCCGGTCATGCCGAGCGAGCGCGCCTTGGCGGTCATCATCGCCGCGAACTGGTCCTCCGAGCCGCCGCCCAGATATTCGCCCACCGCCACCGCCACGTCGTTCGCCGACTTCACCACCATGGCGCGGATCGCGGAATCGACGTCGATCGTCTCGCCGCGCCGGAAACGCAATTTGGTCGGCGGCTGCGAGGCGGCGTGGTCGGAAACCGGGATCTGCGTTTCCTTGGTGACGCGGCCGCTCTCCAGCGCCTCGAACAGCATGTAGAGCGTCATCATCTTGGTCAGCGAGGCGGGATAGCGCTGCGCCGTCGAATTGACCTCGAACAAGGTCTTGCCGGTCGAGGCGTCGACGACGATCGCCGCATATTTCTGCGGCTTGGCCGGCACGGCCAGCACGCTTTCAGGCGGCGCTGCCGTGGTGCAGCCGGCGACCAGCAGGAGCAGGGCCATCGCGGCGATGAGTTTCTGGAGGATGAGGAAGGGACGGGGCAAGACGGTTCTAAAGCTGTTGCTGAGATGCGGCGAAGCTAACGTAACGCATGTGCCGCGTCCAACTGGTTAACGGCGATCTTAACACCGAATTGCATCCGGGCGCCGTTGCCGAAGCTGCCTGCGAAGGCGCAAAGCGGGTGGGCACGCCTGATGCAAATTGCCCGTCATCACGCTTGCGTATCCGGCGCTGGACGGGCTTTGTTGGTGGAAGCAAAAGATTCGGAGAGGCATCCATGGACACGATCACGATCGGCGCAAAGGGCATCTCCGTCTCGCTCGATCTTGCCGTCGGCCATATCGCCGCCATGGACATCGAGGCCGACGGCCGCGTCCTGAAGCCGCTGCATCGAGCGCCCTGGATCGGGTCGCCGCGCGAGACATTGCCTGCAAACCTTCCCGAAGGCACGGTCCGGCTTTCCGGTGATTTCCTTTGCGCGCCCTTCTCGGCCAGCGATGTCGAGCCCGCACCCCTGCATGGCTGGCCGGCCAACAGCGCATGGGACGTCGTCGAGAACGGCGCGGTTGCCGGCGGCTGGCGGGCCGTCTTCCGGCTGCGCCGCAAGGTGATGGGCGCGACCGTCGATAAGATCTTCACGCTGCGCGATGGCCACCCCTTCCTTTACCAGGAACACGTCTTGTCCGGCGGCTCGGACGCCATCTCCGTCGCCCATCATCCGATGACGGTCATGCAAGGCGGCGGCCGGCTGGCCTTCTCGCCGAAACGCGTGGCGGTGACGCCCGCCACGCCGCTGGAGCCCGACCCGGCGCACGGCCGCTTCATGCTGGCCTATCCGGCCCGCGCCAGCGATCTCGCGCATTTCCCGCTCGCCGCCGGCGGCGCGACCGACCTCGCCGACTACCGCATCGAGGACAGGCGCGAGGATTTCATCACCCTGGTCGAGGCGGATCATGGCGGTCCGGGCTGGACGGCGATCGCGCGGCGCGCCGAGCGGGACCTGGTGCTGGTGCTGAAGAACCCGGCCGAACTGCCGGTGACTATGCTCTGGTTCTCGAATGGCGGCCGCGACTACGCGCCCTGGAGCGGACGCCATGTCGGCGTGCTCGGCATCGAGGACGGCCGCACCGCCATCGGCCACGCCGCCTCGCTCGGCGACAACTGGCTGAAGCATGAAGGCGTGGCGACGGCCTTCGCGCTGGCCGAGGGCCGGTCGGTCTCGTTCCGCCATGTCATCGGCGGCGTTCCGTTCGCGGGCGTGGAGCCGCCCAGCGGTCTGCAATCGGCGCCTGACCGCCTGCGCATGCTTGCTCTCGACGGGACAGTGCAGGAGGTGCCGTTCGACGGCGCGTTCCTGCGCATTGGGCGTATGGTTCCGGCCTGAGGTCATATGGCGAAGCTAAGGATGGGACGATCAAGAAAGTTACTGCGACGCCGCATTCCGTCCCTCTGGCCTGCCGGCCATCTCCGCCGCAAGGGGGGAGATCAGATGTCGCGCAGGCTTTCGCCAATCGCCGGCGCTGCAGGACTGGCGCCGACGACGAAGCCGCCAACCTCCCCCGTTGCGGGGGAGATGTCCGGCAGGACAGAGGGGGTGCTGTCCCGCCGGCATTTCGGATTCTGCACCGCAGCGGCGGCATGCGGCTGCCAACTCGCCGCCTGGGTTTGAATTTTCCATCCACTCCCGCCAAGATGCGGGCCGAACCGCACCGGAAAGGCGCCGATGTCAGAGATCGCCCATATCACCGCCGCCATCTTCAAGCGCGCTGGCAAGGCCAAGCGCTTCGTCGTCGCCATCGCCGGTCCGCCGGGTTCCGGCAAGTCGACGCTATCGGCAAACCTGCATGACCTTTTGCCGGAAGGCAGCTCGGAGGTCGTGCCGATGGACGGCTTCCATTATGACGACATCATTCTCAACCGCCGCGGGCTGCGCCACCGCAAGGGCGCGCCGGAAACCTTCGATTTCGCTGGCTTCGAGACGCTGCTGAAGCGCATCCGCTCCGGCGAGCCCGATATCGCGATTCCCGTGTTCGACCGCAGCATCGAACTGTCGCGCGCGGCGGCCGAGATCGTCGGCGCCGACACCAAATTCATCCTGGTCGAGGGCAACTACCTGCTGCTCGACGAGCAGCCGTGGTCGCGGCTGGCGCCTTTGTTCGATTTCACCATCTTCGTCGACGTGCCGCGGGGCGAGCTCGAGCGCCGGCTGATGGAGCGCTGGCGCGAGCACGGCAAGTCCGACGAGGACGCCCGCGCCTGGATCGCCTCCAACGACATGCCCAACATCGAGCGGGTGCTGGCGCGGCGCCGGCCTGCCGATATGGTCGTTGGTTAATGACGGATCATTGGTTAACCTGCTTAATTTTCAATATTTTTGGGCGGGAACCTTAAGGTTTTCACGCCGTTATGACCCTGTCCCGAATTGTCCGGCGCCGGAGCAATCCCAAGAAGGCGCGCGTCGCTTTCCGTCTGGAGTTGCGAAGAAAATTGCAGGAGCTGTCAGATGGCAACCAACAGCAGAAAAACCGCGCCCAAGAAGGCCAGGGCCAACCAACCCAGGACGGCGCAGGCCAAGGCCGGGGCCGGCCCGGCCATCGCCGAGCGGTCGAAGGACGCCAAGCCGGCTTTCGGCAAGGCGCCGCCGAAGAGAGTGACGCCCAGCGCCGCCCACAAGGTCGCGGCCAAGAGCGCGAAGCCCCACAGGCCCGCAACGGGACCGGCGGAAAGGAAGTCGGGCCCGATCCGCACCGTGGCCAGCGTCGCGACCGGAGCGGTTGTCGCCACCGCGAGGCTGGCGGCCTCCATGTTCGGCCGCGGTGGTGCAAGCGCCAAGACGAAGTAAAGGGCTCAGCCCTTCGCCGGGAGGGTGAGGCCCCGCTTCACCGCCGGCCGCGCCAGGCCGCGCTCGAGCCAGCCGGCGACGGTTGGGAAATCGTCGAAACCGACCAGATCACGCGCCTCGTAGAAGCCGATCAGGTTGCGCATCCAGCCTAGCATCGATACGTCGGCGATGGTGTAGTCGTCATCCATGATCCACTTGCGGCCCTTCAGGCGCGTTTCGAGCACGCCGATCAGCCGCCGCGACTCGTCGCGGTAACGCTCCAGCGGCCGCTTGTCGGCAATCTCGCGCCCGGCGAATTTGTGGAAGAAGCCGACCTGTCCGAAGATCGGGCCGATCGCCGCCATCTGGAAGAACACCCACTGGATCGTCTCGTAGCGCCGCGCCGGATCGGCGGGAATGAGCTTGCCGGTTTTGTCGGCCAGATAGAGCAGGATGGCGCCGGACTCGAACAGGCCGATCGGCCTGCCGCCCGGACCGTCCGGATCGACGATCGCCGGGATCTTGCCGTTCGGGTTGAGCGACAGGAACTCCGGCGTCCAGCTCTCGTTCCTGCCGATATCGACATAATGCGGCTCATAAGCGAGGCCGATCTCCTCCAGCGCGATCGAGACCTTCACGCCGTTGGGTGTCGTGGCGGAATAGAGCTGCAGGCGCTCGGGCTGCTCGGCCGGCCAGCGCTTGGTAATCGGAAAGGCGGACAGGTCGGGCATAGCAAACTCCGGATGCGGATTGGCGCCGGGTGGCGCTTATGGCGGGTGAGGCAAGAATTAGGTCCGCGGCCGGCCGCGATCAATACACCGGCAGGCGGCTAGAGCAATTCCAGGAAAAGTGTGAGGGGTTTTCCGACCGGAACTGCGTAAAAACAAAGAGATAGAGCGGTTCGCCGTTTCCGGGAAACGGGGGACCGCTCCATGTACACAGTCAACCGGACGGCTTCGGTCAGACCGCCTTGAAGGCCAGCACCGCGTTGGTTCCGCCGAAGGCGAAACTGTTGCTGAGCGCCGCGCGCACCGTGCGCTCGCGCGCAGTGTTCGGCGTCACGTCGAGGTCGCATTCCGGGTCCGGCTCGCGGTAATTGGCGGTCGGCGGCACGAGGCCGTCGCGGATCGCCATGACGCAGGCGATCATCTCCAGTCCGCCGGAGGCGCCCAGGCAATGCGCATGCATGGACTTGGTCGACGACACCGAAAGCGAACGGGCATGGCCGCCGAAGACACGCTTGATCGCCGCTGTCTCGATCTGGTCGTTGGCCTTGGTGCCGGTGCCGTGCGCGTTGAGGTAGTCGACGTCTTCCGGGTTGAGGCCGGCATCCGCCAAGCAGAAACGCATCGCCGCTTCCGGTCCCTCGACGGTCGGCGCTACGATGTCGGAGGCATCGGCAGAAAGCCCGACGCCGGCGATCTCGGCCAGGATGGTGGCGCCGCGCGCCATCGCGTGATCATAGCTTTCGAGCACCGCCATGCCGGCGCCTTCGCCAAGCACAAGGCCGGCACGATCGGCCGAGAACGGTCGGCAGGTGTCGGGCGAAAGCACTCTCAGCGCCTCCCAGCCCTTCAGCACGCCCCAAACCAGCGGCGCCTCGGTGCCGCCGGCGACCATCACGTCGGCGCGGCCGAGCCTGATCTGGTCGACGGCCGAGGAGATCGCGTGGTTGGCGGACGAGCAGGCCGACGTGGCGCCGAAAACAGGGCCGCGGAGCCCGAGCGCCATGCTGACCTGGCCGGCGGCCGCGCCCGGCATCACTTTTGGCACGGTGAAGATGGCGGCGCGGTTGCGCCCTTCGAGCAGGATCGCGCGGTAGTTCTCCTCGATGGTCTCGAAGCCCGCGACGCCGATGCCGACGATTGCGCCCATCCGGTAAGTGTTGTCCGCATGGGCCGTCAATCCGGACTGCCGCATGGCTTCGCGCGCGGCGATCACCGCCAGCAGGCTGAAACGGTCCATCGACACCACCTGCTTGCGGTCGATGCCATGGTCCGGCAATTGCTTGATTTCGCAACCGGTCTTGACCTTGAGGTCATGCAGCGACGGATTGTCGATAGGGCCGATGGCCGAGCGGCCGGCGCGCATGGCGTCCCATATTGCCGCCGCATCGTTGCCTAGCCCGCAAATCCCGCCAATACCGGTGATGACGACGCGTTTTTGCATGCAGTCAGGCTTTTTTCGCGATCAGTTCGCGAACCGCCTCGACCATGTCGCCGACGTTCTTGAGATTGCTCCAGGCATCGACCGTGTTCATCTCGATCTCGATGCCGTATTTCTCCTCGAGATCGAAGATGATCTCGGTCAACTCCAGCGAATGGATGCCGAGCGCTCCGAGATCGGTACTGGCGGTGATTTCCTCGCCGCCGGTGTCGGCATGCGCTTTGATCTTTTCGATGATCTCGGTCGTCAGTTGGTCAGCCATTCGGTTCCTTCCCTGTCGTTTCCCGACGCCAACTGATCAGCGCCCTTCTTGATCCCCGGACCCAACAACGCCGTTGCCCTTACCTCGCCAGACATCGCGCGACCGCTCCAGGGTGGCTTCCCTCTATAGAAACCAAAACGATGTCAAGCAACAAGCGATATATCGACAAAGCCGCTGGAGTGCTTAACCTGGAACGGTGGACACGATCGAGAACGCCCTGACACCCCGGCCCGCTTTGCCTTTGGCCGCTGCTCCTTTGCCTGCCGCACAACGTGTTGCCGGGCGAGCCAGGCTTTTCTGCGGCAAGAGCGAGGGCCGGACGCGCCTGCAGCGGCTCTACCAGGACGGATCGGCCAAGATCCGCCTGCCGGCGATACAAGGCGATCCGCTTGAGGCGGTGCTCATCAACACTGCCGGCGGAATGACCGGCGGCGACCGCCTCGGCTGGACGATCGAGGTCGGCGCCGGCGCCTCCGCCTCCATCACCACCCAGGCCTGCGAAAAGGTCTATCGCGCCGCCGCCGACAGGGCAGAGACAAGCGTCGGCCTGCGGGTCGGTCCGGGCGGCCGCATCGCCTGGCTGCCGCAGGAAACCATCGTTTTCGACCGCGCCGCCTTTGCCCGCACGCTGGATGTCGAGCTTGGCGACGATGCCGAGGCATTGATACTGGAAGCCACGCTGTTCGGCCGGCTTGCGATGGGCGAGCGGGCGATTCAAGGCAGTTTCCACGACCGCTGGCGGGTCCGCCAAGGCGGCGGGCTGGTCCATGCGGAGGATCTCCGGCTCGGCCCGGATATCGCGGCAACGCTGCAGCGGCGAGCGGCGACCGGCGGCGCGCTTGCGCTCGCCACGGTGCTGCTCGTTTCGCCGCAGGCGGAAGACCTGCTGGACAAGGTCCGAGCCATCGTCGGCGATACGGGCATCGGCGGCCCCGTTATCAGCGAGGGCGGCGGCGCCAGTTTCTGGAGCGTCGGCCGATCTGGCAAGCTTCTTGCGAGGCTCTGTGCCGGTGACGGCTACCAGCTCCGCAAGCGGCTGGTTCCGCTCGTCGAACTGCTCAATGGGCGGGCGGGCCTGCCCAAATTGTGGTCACTCTGAGCTGGAATACCGGGGCATTGCATGAATCTTACGCCGCGTGAAAAGGACAAGCTGCTCATCGCCATGGCGGCGATGGTAGCGCGCAAGCGCCTGGAGCGTGGCGTGAAGCTCAACCATCCCGAAGCCATCGCCCTGATCACCGACTTCGTCGTCGAAGGCGCGCGCGACGGCCGTCCGGTCGCGGAACTGATGGAGGCGGGCGCCCATGTCGTCACCCGCGCCCAGGTCATGGACGGCATCGCCGAGATGATCCACGACGTCCAGGTCGAAGCGACGTTTCCCGACGGCACCAAGCTGGTGACCGTGCACGAACCAATCCGGTGAGGAGGAAGACCGATGCTGGAGCTCAGGCCCAATTGCGAATGCTGCGACAAGGATCTGCCACCGGAGGCGACGGATGCGCTGATCTGCACCTTCGAATGCACGTTCTGCGCCGACTGCGTGGACAATGTGCTGGGCGGCGTCTGCCCGAATTGCGGCGGCAATTTCGCGCCGCGGCCGATCCGGCCGGCGGCGAAGCTTACGAAATATCCGCCATCGACCAGGCGCGTGCTCAAGGCCGAAGGCTGCGGCCCGCGCAAGGCTGCTTAACAGGTCAATTGGAAAGGGCTGAAAGATGATCCCCGCCTCGACGAAACGAACCGCACTTGCCGCGATCCTTTTCCTGGCAGCCGTGCCGGCCGAAGCCCATGTCGGCGCAGGCTCCACCTCTTCCTTCGCCGCCGGTTTCGCGCATCCGCTTTCCGGGCTCGACCATATGACGGTCATGATCGCCGTGGGCCTGTGGGCGGCGATGAAGGGCGGCAAGGCCGTCTGGGCCTGGCCGCTGGCCTTCGTCGGCGCGATGCTGGCCGGCGGCGCGCTCGGCATGCTGCATGTGCCGGTGTCGTTCGTGGAGCCGGCTATCCTCGCTTCCGTCGTGGCGCTCGGTCTGCTGGTGGCCCTGGCGATCGACCTGCCGGTCCCGGCCGGGATCGCCGTCATCGGCCTGTTCGCGCCACGGCCATGCCCATGGCACCGAAGTGCCGGAAAATGCCGGCGGTTTTGACTATATGGCGGGCTTTGCGATTGCCACGACGCTGCTCCACGGCGTCGGCATCGCGGCCGGTCTGCGCCTGGGCTCGCGCTTCCGCGGCGTGGCGCGCGCCGCCGGCGCCGCTTGCGCGGCGATTGGCGTCGGCCTTGCCTTTGGCATGTTGTGAGAGCGCGATGATCCCCGGCGAAGTCATCACGGCCAAAGGCGACATCGAGCTGAACAAGGGCCTGCCCACCGTCACGCTCAAGGTCGCCAACAGCGGCGACCGGCCGGTCCAGGTCGGCAGCCATTATCATTTCTACGAGACCAATGAAGGCCTGAAATTCGACCGCGAGCGCGCGCGGGGCATGCGGCTCGACATCGCCGCCGGCACCGCCATGCGCTTCGAGCCGGGGCAGGAGCGTGACGTCACGCTGGTGCCGTTTGGCGGCAAGCGCGAGGTCTATGGTTTCCAGCAGAAGGTGATGGGCAAGCTGTGAGGTCCGGCGGTGCGCTCACATCACTTCGGCGGCTTGGCGGCGGCATAGATGACGACCTTCCCCGGATTGTCGAACTCCACGGCGAGCACGTCCTCGGCCTGCACGCGCCGCGAATCGATCGCGTTGAAGAGCAAGGCGTTCGCCTCGATCTCCTGGCGCAATTCGGCGACATCCTCCTGATGCTGCTTCACCTTGTTCTCGATGGCCGGCGGCGGCCCGCCTTCGCTGCGCGCCGCGTCGGTCAGGAAGACGATGTCGACCGTGTCGAGCTTGGTGACCTTGCGCACCGCGCCGATATTCTCGCGGGTGCGGTCGATGGCCGTGATGACCTTTCCGGCCTCCGTCGTGGAGAGCGCCTCTTCCTGCCGGACATCGGAATCGACGATTGCCGCGGCAGGCCGGCCGTTGTCCAGCGGCTGCGCCGCGGGCGCCGCATGGACTGCGGCCATGAAAAGCGTGGCGGCAGCCACGGGACTCCATTTTGCAAAAGGCGGGGCAATCGCCATCGCTCGCTCCTGACTGAACTCGTGGCGGGGCGAAAACAGCGAAACGGTCCTGTCTGGCCGCAGGTTCCCTTCAAAAGCCGGAGTGGGGCCCGCAAGGCGACCCGCATTCCGTTCAAATATGGTTGGCGGACCGCAAGGCGGCCCGCCAAGGCACGCAATCAACTCGCTTTCTTGGTGATCAGCGTCAGCGCGCCGTTGGGCTGCATGCTGGCAGCGATCACCTGCGCCGAGCTCATGCCCTTGGCTTCGAGCGCGGATTTCACCTTGGGTGTGGCGTCGATCGACTTGCGCAAGGTCTGCAGGCCGGCGTCGCCGCGCTGCGCCACGATCTGGTTGACCTGCGTCTGCGTGTCCTTTGGCAATTCGGTGATATCGACGACGTTGACGCTCTGGATGGCCGGCGCCGCGGACTGGGCTTTCGGCGCGGCGGGGGCGGTCGGCGCCGGGCTCGGCTGCGGCGTCGGCTGCTGCTGGGCGCCGGCAGCGCCCGCCATCATCAAGGTGGCGGCTGCGGCGACAAGTATCGCGTTGCGCATGGATATTCCTTCCATCGGCTTGGGAGTGATTCCGCCCGCCTCAACGGCCCGATGGGAACGCCCAAATGGGCGCTCAAAGTGTCGCCGGGCGGGTCATTGCGTGACCATTGGGTGGCGAGACTGTGTACCCCGCGCGCAATCAATTGGAATTTCGGGAGCAATTGCTGATGGCCAGGATAAGCCGCGCCACCTACGCGCAGATGTATGGACCGACGGTCGGCGACAAGGTTAGGCTCGCCGACACCGAACTCTTCATCGAGGTCGAGAAGGACCTCACCGTCTATGGCGACGAAGTGAAATTCGGCGGCGGCAAGGTCATCCGCGACGGCATGGGCCAGAGCCAGGTCACGCGGGCGGGCGGCGCGGTCGACACCGTCATTACCAATGCGCTGGTCGTCGACGCGCTTACCGGCATTATCAAGGCCGATATCGGCCTGAAGGATGGCCGCATCGCAGCGATCGGCAAGGCCGGCAATCCGGACACGCAAGCTGGCGTCACCATCATCATCGGCCCCGGCACCGAGATCATCGCCGGCGAAGGCAAGATCCTGACGGCCGGCGGCTTCGACGCGCATATCCATTTCATCTGCCCGCAGCAGATCGAGGAAGCGCTGATGAGCGGCATCACCACGATGCTCGGCGGTGGCACAGGCCCCGCGCACGGCACCCTGGCCACCACTTGCACGCCCGGTCCCTGGCACATGGCGCGCATGATCCAGTCCTTGGACGCTTTTCCCATGAATATCGGCCTGTCCGGCAAGGGCAATGCGTCAAAGCCGGCGGCGCTGGAAGAGATGGTGCTGGCCGGCGCCTGCTCGCTGAAGCTGCACGAGGACTGGGGTACGACGCCGGCGGCCATCGACTGCTGCCTGTCGGTCGCCGACGCCTACGACGTGCAGGTGATGATCCATACCGACACGCTGAACGAATCCGGTTTCGTCGAGAACACCGTCGCGGCTATCAAGGGTCGCACCATCCATGCCTTCCACACAGAGGGCGCCGGCGGTGGCCATGCGCCCGACATCATCAAGGTATGCGGCCTGCCCAACGTCATCCCGTCCTCGACTAACCCGACCCGGCCCTACACGGTCAATACGCTGGCCGAGCATCTCGACATGCTGATGGTCTGCCACCATTTGTCGCCGTCGATTCCCGAGGACATCGCCTTTGCCGAAAGTCGCATCCGGAAGGAGACGATCGCGGCCGAGGACATCCTGCACGACATCGGCGCCTTCTCGATCATTTCTTCCGACAGCCAGGCCATGGGACGCGTCGGCGAGGTGGCGATCCGCTGCTGGCAGACCGCCGACAAGATGAAGCGGCAGCGCGGAGCCCTGCCGCAGGAGAGCGGCGACAACGACAATTTCCGCGTCCGCCGCTACATCGCCAAATACACCATCAACCCGGCCATCGCGCACGGCCTCCCGAAGGAGATCGGCTCAGTCACGGTGGGCAAGCGGGCCGACTTGGTGCTGTGGAACCCGGCCTTCTTCGGCGTCAAGCCGGAGATGGTGCTGGTCGGAGGCACGATTGCCGCTGCCCCGATGGGCGATCCGAACGCCTCGATCCCGACGCCGCAGCCGATGCACTACCGGCCGATGTTCGGCGCCTATGGCAAGGCGCTGACCAACTCCTCGGTGACATTCGTTTCCAGGGTAGCCTTGGACGCCGGCCTGCAAGCAAGGCTCGGCGTCGACAAGACGATGGTCGCGGTCGAGAACACCCGCGGCGGCATCGGCAAGCGTTCGATGGTGCTCAACGACGCAACGCCGCATGTCGAAGTCGATCCCGAAACCTATGAGGTGCGCGCCGACGGCGAGCTCCTGACCTGCGAGCCGGCCACGGTGCTGCCGATGGCGCAGCGATATTTTCTGTTTTGACAACGGCTGATCGTGAGCGGGCAAATATCGTTGCGGCTCGCGCGTGCAGACCGCAATATGCGCCAAAGCCGCAGCATTGTGATCACGCATGGCCACCGAAATAGCCTCCCCGCACGACATCTTCCCGCATATCCGCATCGTCATGGGCATGGTGATCGGCCTTGGCGTCACCCGCCTGCTGTCGGGAACCGCCCGAATCGTCCAGCATCCCGGCCAGTACCGGCTCTACGCGGTGCATCTCGCCTGGGTCGCCTCGGTGCTGTTGATGCTCGTGCATTTCTGGTGGTGGGAGTTCGGCCTCTACGCCATCGCGAACTGGACCTTCGGCAAATACCTTTTCATCATCTTCTACGCCATCACGCTGTTCCTGCTCTGCGCGCTGCTGTTTCCGGATTCGATGCTCGACTACACCAGCTACGAGGACTATTTTTACTCGCGCCGCGCTTGGTTCTTCGGGCTGCTGGCGGCGACCTATCTGCTCGACGTCATCGACACGCTGCTCAAGGGCCCGGAGCACTTCGCCCGCTTCGGCAACGAATATCTGTTCCGCACGCCGGTCTTCGTAGCGCTCTGCATCGTCGCGATCCTGGTGCGCGACAAGCGCTTTCACATCGCCTTCGTCGCGGCCGCGCTAATCTATCAGATATCCTTTATCCTGCGGCTCTTCGACACCATCGTTTGAGCGCCATTGGGCTGATGCTTGCGTTGATCTAGGATTTGGAGAAATGCAGGACTCAACCATGTACAAGGCGGTCGGATCGCGCGGCTCCCGGGTCAGCCGGGTGCTCTGGATGCTCGAGGAACTCGGGCAGCCCTACGAGTTCGTCGAGGTCAAGCTGCGCTCGCCGGAAGCTTACGCGCTCAACCCCTCCGGCAAGGTGCCGATCCTGATCGACGGCGAGTTGAAGATCACGGATTCGGCGGCGATCTGCGTCTATCTGGCCGACAAGCATGCCGACAAAGGCATGGGCGCCAATCCGGGTCTTGCCGGTCGCGCCGAGATGGATTCCTGGATGCACTTCGCCCAGAGCGAATTGGAAGCGCCGCTCTGGAACAAGCTGCGCCACCGCTTCCTGCTGCCCAAGGACGTGCGCGTCGATGTCGGCCCGGCCGCGGCCTATGATTTCGCATCCGAAATAAAAGCGCTGGATCGTCGGCTTGGCAATAAGCCCTTTGCGCTGGGCGACCGGTTCTCCGCCGTCGACGTGCTGCTCGGCGATATCGGCGGCTGGGCGCGCGCCGGCCGTTTCCCGATCAATTCCGAAAGGGTAAATGCCTATTTCGACCGTGTCCTTCAGCGCCCCGCCCGTGCAAGGGCGCAAGCCAATGGCGGAGCCATGAAATGAAGCTCAACATTAACACCGATTTCACCAAATTCCCGCGTGCCGTTTCGGTGCTCGCCGCCGGCGATCCGGCTTTGACCGAGCCCTACGACAAAGCCGTGCTGCCGCATGACGAGCGGCATCTGCGTCGCCGCGCCATCGAGACGGCCGGTGGCGAAAAGGTGCTGGTCGACCTGCCCGAGCCGGTGGCGCTGAACAATGGCGACCGGCTGGTGCTGGAAGACGGCCGCCAGCTCGAAGTCGTCGCAGCACCCGAGGAGGTCTACGACATCCGCGCCCGCGATGCGGTTCATCTCACCGAACTCGCCTGGCACATCGGCAACCGTCACCTTGCCGCGGCGATCGAGGCGGACCGCATCCTCATTCTGCGTGATCATGTCATCAAGGCGATGCTCGAAGGTCTCGGCGCCACGGTGAGCGAGGTTTCGCAGCCGTTCAGCCCGGTGCGCGGCGCCTATTCCGGACATGGCCGCGACCACGGCCATTCGCATGATCATGATCATGACCACCACGGCCATGATCACGATCGTCACGATCATGCGCACCATCACCATGGTCACCACCATCATCATGAGTGAGCGGCTTTCCGACGTCGCGCTTTTGCGCTTGATGGCCTGGCTGTCGCCCGCCTTTCCGGTCGGCGGCTTCTCTTACAGCCACGGCCTCGAGCGCGCCGTGCAGGATGGACTGATCGCGGATCGCGAGGATCTCGCCGGCTGGCTGGAGACGCTGGTCGAGTTGGGGTCCGGCTGGAACGACGCCGTGCTCTTCGCCGAAAGCTGGCGCCGCGCGCGCGACGGCGGCGACCTGGCGGAAGTCGCAGCACTTGCCGAGGCGCTCGCCGGCTCGCGGGAGCGTCATCTCGAAACCATGCTGCAGGGCACGGCCTTTCTCCAGGCTGCAACCGCCTGGTCGTCTCTGGCGTTGCAGCGCCTGCCGGCCGATTGCCCCTATTGCGTTGCGGTCGGCGCCGTTGCCGGCAGCGGCGGCGTCGAGCTTTCGCAGGCTCTATCCGCCTTCCTGCAGGCTTTCTTCTCCAATCTCGTGCAGGCGGCGATCAGGCTAGGCATCATCGGTCAAAGCGATGCCGTCGTGCTGTTAGCCGGCTTTGAATCTCTGGCGCTGGCGACCGCATCACGCGCCGCCGCTTCCAGCCTGGACGATCTGGGCGGCGCGACTTTTGTCTCCGACATCATGGCGATGAACCACGAAACCCAATACTCGCGACTGTTCCGCTCATGATCGTTCTTGCCGTCATCCTCTCCTTCGTCCTGCTCTTGATCACCACGCTGCATGTCTATTGGGGCATCGGCGGCATCTGGCCGGGCACGGACCAGGCGTCTTGCGCGCGCGCCGTCGTCGGCTTCCGCGGCGTCGATGAAATGCCCTCGACCTTCGCGAGTTTTGCTGTCGCCGCGTGCCTCGCGCTCGCGACGCTCTGGCCGCTGGCGCTGGCTGGCATCTTCGCGACGCCCTTTCCACGGGAGGGCCTGGCGGCCACGGCATTGATGATCGGCCTCGTCTTCCTTGGCCGCGGCATCGCCGGCTTCACGCCTTGGTGGCGCGGGCTTGCGCCCGAACAGCCTTTCGCGCGGCTCGACCAAAGCTTCTATTCGCCGCTCTGCCTGCTGATCGGGCTGGGCTTCGCAATCCTTGCCATCATGGAGTTTCCGGCATGACGTCGAAAAACGGTCCTCTTCGCATCGGCATCGGCGGCCCTGTCGGTTCCGGCAAGACCACGCTCACCGAAAAGCTCTGCAAGGCGCTGCGCGACGATTTCTCCATCGCCGTCGTCACTAACGACATCTACACGAAGGAGGATGCGATGATGCTCGCGCGGCTGCAGGCATTGCCCGAAGAGCGCATCGTCGGCGTCGAGACCGGTGGCTGTCCGCACACCGCCATCCGCGAGGACGCCTCGATCAATCTGCGGGCGATAGCCGAGCTGAACAAAAAGTTTCCTGATCTCGACATCATCTTCATCGAATCCGGCGGCGACAATCTCGCCGCCACCTTCTCGCCTGACCTCGCCGACCTGACGCTCTATGTCATCTCGGTCTGCCAGGGCGAGGAGATTCCGAGGAAGGGCGGCCCGGCCATCACGCGCTCCGATTTCCTGATCATCAACAAGAGCGATCTGGCGCCCTATGTGAACGTCAACCTCGACGTCATGGAGTCGGATGCCGGCCGCATGCGCGGCAAAAGGCCCTTCGGCTTCACCGACCTGTCCCGCGGCAAGGGCTTGCAGCAAGTGATCGACTTCATCGTCGAGCAGGGTGGGCTGCAATCGGAACGGCCTGCCGCCTGAGCCGCTGACCTACCAGTTTGCGGTTGCTGGCAGCCGTCAGGCACGGCATTCTCACCCAAACAGGAGGATTTTCGATGAGCCTTGCCCGCCTGCACAAGGAACCGCTGAGCAACCTGCCCTATTACGAGGAGCGGGTCGATCTCGCCGCCGCCTTCCGCTGGACCGCCCGGCTCAATATGCACGAAGCGGTAGCGAACCACTTCTCGCTGTCCGTCAACGAGGACGGCACGAAATTCCTGATGAACCCGAACCAGGTGCATTTCTCCCGCATCAAGGCAAGCGACCTGCTCCTGATCGACGCCAGCGATCCCGACACGCTGTCCGGTCCCAACGCGCCCGACCCGACCGCCTGGGGCCTGCACGGCGCCATCCATCGCAATGTCCCTCATGCGCGCTGCGCTATGCATGTCCATTCGATCCATGCCACCGTGCTTGCCTCGCTCGCGGATTCGACGCTGCCTCCGGTCGACCAGAACTCGGCCATGTTCTTCAACCGCCATGTCGTCGACGCCAACTATGGCGGGCTGGCCTTCGAGGAAGAGGGCGAGCGCTGCTCGCAGCTTCTCACCGACCCCAAGGTCAAGGTGATGGTCATGGGCAATCACGGCGTGATGGTCATCGGCGACACCGTCGCCGACACCTTCAACCGTATGTTCTACTTCGAGCGCGCCGCCGAGACCTACATCAAGGCGCTGTGGACCGGCCGTCCGCTGCGCACGCTCTCCGACGAGATCGCCGAGAAGACCGCGCGCGAGATGGACGACTACCCCGGCCAGGCCGAGCGCCATCTGGCAGAGCTGAAAGCGATCCTCGACGAGGAAGAGCCCGTCTACCGGAGCTGAGAGGCCATCCTTCTCCCCGTTTACACCACGTGATGCACACATTTTCTGTGACTGATCGGGCCGAGGCTTGATCGTCAGGTGGTTCCCCCAATCCGTCGCTGCTTCGCAGCGCCACCTTCCCCCCCTCCGGAGGGAAAGGAAGGGGGCGTTGCTGGACGAGCGTCGACGGCAAAAGGCTTGGCGCCTTTCCTCTACCCCGTCGATCGGGGGAGAGCGACTATCTGGCGTGTCAAGTTGCATTTGCGAACTCGGTTCTCGCGTCGCGTGCCTTTGCGTTGAGGAT
>NZ_VFTG01000040.1 GCF_006439355.1 Mesorhizobium sp. B4-1-3 | reverse complement strand
GATCCACACGCCCGGCTCCATCTCGTTGAAGCAGCCAAGCTGACGCTTGAATTCGTCGATCAGCCAGGACGCGGCCGGCTTGGGGCTGCGGTCGGCGCGATGCATGGCATAGAGCGGCGAGCGCACCTCGCGATACGGCTCCAGATCGAGCTCCACCAGCCTGCCGCTGGCGAGGTCGTCGGCGATCAGCCAGCGCGGCAGCCCGCCCCAGCCGAGACCTTCGCGCATCAGGGCATGCTTGGTGCGCACATCCGTCAACCGCCAGGTCCGATAGGCAAACACGCCATAGTCGCGCCCACTCGTCCGCTCCGACTGGTCGGAGACGACGAGCTGGATGTGCTCGCGCAGGTTCTCGACAGCAACCGGCTTCGGCAGTTTGGCCAAGGGGTGGTCCGGCGCCGCCGCCGGCACCATCGAGGTGAAGCCGATGCGCAGCAGAGTGACGTCGGCGTCGCCTATCAGCCCGCCGAAGCCGAGATCCGACTGGCCGTTGACGACCTGGTCGACGATCAGGCCGAGCGAGCCGATGTAAAGCCGCAGCATGACCGCCGGGAACTGCGCCTCGAAGGCCTTCAGCACCCGCACCAGCGCCGGCGAAGGCAGCGCCACGTCGACCGATATTGCCACCTCCGCTTCCAGTCCTTGCCGATAGCCGTCGGCGCGCGAACGGATACGCTGCAGCACGCCGATCATGCGCCGCGCGTCCTCCAGCATCGCCCTGCCGACATCGGTCAGCTGCGGCTCGCGCACGCCTACGCGCTCGAACAGCTTCAGGCCAAGCTGCGCTTCGAGATTGGCGATGCCGTAGCTCACCACCGACTGCGCCCGGTTGAGCTTGCGCCCCGCTGCCGAGAAGCTGCCGG
Source organism: Mesorhizobium sp. B4-1-3 (assembly GCF_006439355.1). Lineage (GTDB taxonomy): Bacteria > Pseudomonadota > Alphaproteobacteria > Rhizobiales > Rhizobiaceae > Mesorhizobium. The sequence goes on along the minus strand of NZ_VFTG01000040.1, from coordinate 36,759 downwards.
TATCGGCCACCGCCACCAGGATTTGGAGCTGATCCAATGTCGGGTTCGGCTGCATGCCCGTATCATCTATTTTATTGATGGATTGTACACATATTATACCAGTTATCCTGATGGAGCGGCAATCCCATATTGGCGTGGAAAGTTTCACTCCAACCCCAAGGGGACACCGCCATGTCTATTCTTCTCGTTACCTCCAGCCCGCGCGGCGCCGCTTCGCACTCGACCCGTGTGGCCACCGATCTTGCCCGGAAGCTCGTCGCCGCCGATCCGTCGAACACGCTGGTCGTGCGCGATCTCGTCGCCAACCCGCTGCCGCATATCGACCCTGATTACGCCACCGGCATCTACACGCCGGCCGAAGCCCGCACGCCGCGCCAGGCCGAGGTGGTCGGCGTTTCAGACGCCGTGCTCGACGAGCTTTTCGCCGCCGACACCGTGATCCTCGCCACCGGCTTCATCAACTTCAACATCTCCTCGACGTTGAAGTCCTGGGTCGACCACGTCGCCCGCTCGGGCAAGACCTTTGCTTACGGCGAGAACGGTCCGAAGGGCCTCGTCAGCGGCAAGAGGGTCTATATCGTGCTCGCTTCCGGCGGCATCTATTCGGAGGGGGCCGCGGTGCATATGGACCATGCGGTTCCCTATCTGCGCAGCGTGCTCGGCTTCCTCGGCATGACCGATGTCGAAGTCATCCGCGTCGAGGGTGTCGGCATGGGTGCCGATGCGGTCGCCGCCGCGCTCGCCAAGGCCACCGCCAAGGTCGACGCGATCGCTGCCGCCACGGCTGGCCAGGTTGCCATCGCAGCCTGATTGCCGTTGGCAGGAATGAAAGAGGCAGGCGCCCGCCAGCGCCTGCCTCTTTTTGCATTCGCTTTGGAGGGGCCGCCTTACAGCGGCGGCAGCACCACGGCCGGGTGACGGTCCTCGCGCAGGATCAGCCCAAGACTGTAATCCAGCGCCAGCTTCATGGCGCCAAGCGCGGTGCCGACATCTTCCAGCGTGCTGACCGCAATCGGCGTCGGCCAGGCGAGTTCACCGGCCACCCGCTCGACCTCGGCCGTCATCAGCGTGTTGCGCCCAACGCCGCCGCCAAGCACGATCAGGCCCGGATCGAGCAGGCCGATGCAGCCGGCCGCGAGCCTGCCGATATCGGCGGCATGCCGCGAGACCGCCTCGGTAGCCGGGCGCGACCCTGCCAGCGCCAGCGCGAACAACTCCTTGGCTGAATTTGGCGGCTCGCCTTCTTCCGTTGGCCAGGCCTGCCGGCTGCGCTCGACAAGCGCCCGCGAGCCGAGATAGTGCTCCAGTCCCTCGCGACAAGGCACTTCGCTGGCCGACCAAGGAAAAGGCATGCGGCCGACTTCGCCGGCTGCGCCCCCGGCGCCGCGATAAAGCCGGCCTTCATTGATCAGACCCAAGCCGACACGGACGCCGACCTGCAGGAAAGCAAAGGTCTCGTGGCCCTGCGCGGCGCCGAAATGCATTTCGCCGATCGCCGCGCAGTTGACGTTGTTCTCTAGGACGATCGGCACATCGATCTTGCGGCGAAGCGTGTGAAGCACCGCGTCCGGACTGTTGCCTTGGCCATTGCCAAGGCGACTGTGCGAGACGATGCGCGGTACCGCCACCGCGATGCTGCGCAGGATCCGGAAGGTCTTGCCGACCTTCGCCGCGACCGATCTGGCTACCGCAAGAATGACCGCACCGATCCCGTCAGTGGTCGCCCCGTCCGGAATGATCTCTTCCACCGTCGCTAGGGGCTGGGCATCCATCGAGTAAGCAACCGCGCGCACCTGCGCGGCGCCGACGTCGATGCCGATCACATAGCCGGCGCCGGGGCCGATGCCATAGATGGTGGCGGTCCGCCCGATGGCGCCGCGTTCCGTCCCGCGCGACGCGACGAGTCCCAGCGCGCTGAGCTCGGAAACCGCAGCCGACATGGTCGGCTTGGACAGTTCCAGCATCGAGCCGAGCTTGGGTCGGGTCACCGGCCCCTGCGAAGCCAGCAGGCGCAATACGGCACGGGCGCTTTCCGTCAGGCTGGGGATTTCGGATGGAGTCATCTGCGACGTTGTTCCGCTTTCACCCTCTCGGCGCTCGACCGGGCGCGGCGGATCGCATATCACGAATCAACCGCGACAATTGCCATTGTGATGCGTTTCGGCGGATTGCGCGAATGCACCTACTGAGAACAAGTCTGGCAGCCGAGGGAAACTAAAGCGCTGTCGGCGACCAGGGCTTCAGCTTCGTGTCGGTCTGCCGGTAGCGGAAGGTAATGTCGGTGAGGCCGGCCGCGTCCTGCATGTCACCGACAATCATCTGCAGCCCGATGATCTCCAGGATACCGTCCGCGATCGCATTGCCCAACGCCGGAATCACGATCACGGCGAGCTTCCCCGTGGCGGCGATGTCGGCCCGTCGCGTGATCAGCACCGAGGGGCAGCCGAAGCCGGCGACGTCCTGCGCGATCTTGACCTCGCGATCCTCACCGAAGGCGATCAGGCCGGTGGCCGCGTCCTGCGATTCCATGGGGCCATGCAGATAGTTCAGCGTGTCCCAGCCGGAGGCGGGAACCCGGACCGCTTCGCGGATCAGCATCGCGGCCTCACCCGCATTGGCAAAACCGATGCCGGCGCCGACAATGTCAATGGAAGCGCGACCGGCCAGCATTCTTGCCGCTGACCCAGCGCCTTGCCAGCCATCGGCCAGCAGGCGCTCGACGGCCCGCGGCAGTTGCGCCCAGTCGAATGCTCCGCCGGCAACCTTGTCGACCAGCATGCCGAGCGCGAGCAGCGTTCCCGTATAGCCGGTTGAACTGGCGCCATTGTCGGCGCCCGAGTCCATGGCGATCACAGCACCGGTTATGCCCGCTAAGGGATTGTCGGCGCCCCGACAGATAGCAAGGCGCGGATAGGCTTTCGCCTCCAGCATCACGTCGGCGATTTCACGGCTCTGGCCGGAGGCTGACAGCGCGACAAAGGCATCGGCCGACGCATTCGTTCGGCCATAGAGCTCGGTCGGCAGGAAGGCGAAACCCCGCCGGCCGAACTGTCGCAGATAACATGCTCCGGCAAGCGCCGCCTGGTAGCTGGCGCCGATGCCGGCAAAGCCGATCGTGCCGCCGCCGAAACCCGACAAGTCCAAAGTGTTGAGCGCCCGCGCCACGGCCTGCCTGCCGACCTCCAGGCTTTCAGCCTGGCGTGACACCGCGGAGCGGTAACCGATACGCTTCATCTTCGATACTCCATCAACAGTCATTATGCGCGGCCGTGGGACTGAGCCTCGCCCGCGACAAGGCGCGCGGCCAGCGCTATCGCGCCGATTACCGGCGGCTGGCGCAGCAGGACCACGCGGGTTGCCGGCGAAACTGACGCCATGGCTTCGACGAAAGCTGTCATCAGCATCGGCTGCTCGGCAATGACACCGCCGCCGGCAACGACAAGCGAGGCATTGGCGCCGCGCTCGATCAGCAATTGGACGAGCGCGGCAAGTCCCTCCCCGCCTTCCTTGATGACACGCGAAGCTAGCGGCGAGCCGGCAGTTGCCGCATCGAAGACGGCGTTGGCGTAGCGGCCCCAAGCTGCGGCACCCCTCGTCTCGTTGAGCAATATGCCAAGCTTGGTCTGGTCGTCGGTTCCGATCTCACGCATCAGCATGGCAATCAGCGGATCGCCCTCCTGGCCACGATCAAGCGTGCGGCGGATCGCCTTGGCGGCTTCGCGCACCAGCGCCGCGGCGCTTCCCTCGTCGCCCAGGATCCAGCCCCAGCCGCCGGCGGCGAGCATCTTCCCCTCAGCCGTGCGCGCGACGGCGATCGAACCGGTTCCAGCCACTACGCCGATGCCGTCATCATAGCCGGCGGCGGGCACCATCAGTTCGGCGTCGTTGACCACCTGCACGCTCGCCTTCAGATTGGCCGACAGCAGCGCCTGGAACCGCCGGCATTCCTCGTCGGTGTCGCAGCCATGCGCGCCGACAGCCATCGCGACTGGCGCCGACCCGCCGCACAGATCCATGACGATGACCGCGAGCTTCATCGCATCGGCCTCCATTTGGCGGATGCGCCATTCGTCGGTGATGACCGCCTTGTCGAACAACACGATATCGCCCCGACGCCCCATGATGCGTGTCTTGGTGCCGCCTATGTCCACGCCCGCCAGCAGGTTCTGATCCACGAACATTCCCTTCGCCAAACGCGCCGCCAAAGCTTCGCATTGTGCCGCGAACGCGTTAGTTAGGAAACTTTACAAACTATCTTTTCAGACGGCAAGAACTATGGTTTGATTAATCCCGTCGAAGCGCATCAAGCGCGCAATGGGAGATCAGCAAGATGAGCAGGAGAAGGATCGGCCTGGCCCTCGCGTCCGCCTCTTTCGCGTGGGGATTCGCATCAAGCGTGGCGCGTGCCACCGACATCTCGTTCTGGACCTGGCGCCAGGAAGACAAGGCCGCCTACAACGAGCTCTTCGCCGACTTCACCAAGGCCAATCCGGACATCCATGTGAAGTTCGAGTCCTTCCCCGACGAGAATTACCCGACCATCGTCTCCACGGCCTTGGCCGGCGGCAAGGGCGGCGACGTCATCCACACCCACGCCTATGGCTGGCTCGAGCAGTTCGTGAAGGCCGGCTATTTCGAGCCGCTCGACATGGCGGCCGTGCCGTCGCTCGCCAACCAGCCGGCGGATGCGCTGGTGTCCGGCACCTACCGCGCCGACAAGAAAGTTTATTCGCTGCCCTTCGCCTCCCAGACGCTTGGCCTGTTCATCAACAAGGACGTCTTCGCCAACGCCGGCCTGACGCCGCCGATCACCTGGGACGAGTTCGTCACCGTCAGTAAGGCTCTGAAGGAAAAGGGCATCTATCCGCTTGCAAACGGCATGGGCACCAGCTGGTTCAACGAGATGTTCGTGGCAATCTTCACCAACCCGTTCCTCGGCCAGGACTTCGTCAGCGACCTGACCAGCGGGAAGACCACCTTCAAGGATCCGCGCTATGTCGCGGCCCTCAGCAAGCTGCTCGAACTGCGCCCCTACATGCCCGACGGCTTCGAAGGCATCGACTACGACACGGCCGGCCAGCTGTTCCTCAGCGGCAAGGCGGCGATGCTTGCCGGCGGCAGCTTCGACATTGCCACCTACCGTTCGCAGAACCCCGCCATCAACATGGACTTTGTCGCTCCGCCGATGGCGAAGCCCGGCGACACGCCGCAAGCCACGAAATTCTTCGATGGCGGCTACGCCGTCAATTCCAAGTCGGCCAACAAGGAAGCCGCGCTCAAGCTGGTCAACTGGATGGGCACCAAGGAATTCGGCGACAAGTTCTCCGCGCTGCTCGGCAACATCTCGCCGATCAAGGGCGTCGTCATCAAGGACGAGCTGCTCTCGCATGTCGCCAAGTTGAACGACACGGCCATGCCACATATCAATGTCGTCTATTTCCGCTTCGAGAAGCCGACGGGATCGGAACTGCTGCAGGGCGACATCACCAAGATGATGTCCGGATCTATCACGCCGGACCAGCTCGCCGCCGACCTCACTGACGGCCTCGCCAAATGGTACAAGCCGTTCCAGGGCAAGTGAGATGACAGACGGCTGGCGCCATGCCGGAAGACCTTTTGTGTGGCGCCGGTCGCTCTGGATTTCCGCGTTGCTGACGCCGGCCCTGGTGGTCATGGTGCTGTTCGTGCTGTGGCCGGTCCTGTCGGCCTTCCGCTTCGCCTTCTATGATTTCAATGGCTTGCGGCCTTCGGGTTTCATTGGACTTGAAAACTTCCGCCAGGTGCTGTTCGAAAAGCCGTACAGCGACTGGACCTACAACGCGCTGAAGCACAATGTCATCGCCTTCCTGGCGCTGATGCTGTTCGAGAACGGCACTGCCTTCCTGATCGCCTTCGCGCTGCTCAAGGCGCTGCCGGGACACCGCATCCATCAGGTCATCGTCTTCCTGCCGGTGGTGCTGTCGGCGGTGATCGTCGGCTTTCTGTGGAGGCTGTTCCTGCATCCGCTGTTCGGGCTGGTGAACCAGCTGCTTGGCCTGGTCGGGATCGGCGCTATTCCGTGGCTTGGCAACGAAAACACCGCTCTCGGCAGCATTCTCTTCGCCAACGTCTGGCACTGGCTGGGCTTCCCGACGCTGGTGCTGCTTGCCGGCATGCAGCGCATCAGCAAGGACGTGCTGGAAGCTGCCCGCCTCGACGGCGCCGGCGACTACGCGCTGATGACGAAGATCGTCTGGCCGTTGATTGCGCCCAGCGTCACCATCGTCACCATCCTGACCTTCATCGGCAGCTTCAACTGGTTCGAGATCCCTTACGTCATGGCTGGCCTGACCGGCTCGCCCGGCGGCTCGACCGACGTGCTTGGCCTCTATTTCTACCGAACGGCCTTCGGCAGCACGACCACCGGCATCCAGGATTTCGGCCAGGGCAGCGCGCTGGCGGTGCTGATGTTCGTCTTCGTCGCCGGCGTCACGGCCATCGCCCTGCGCTATCTGCGCCGCCGCGAAATCGAGCAATGATGAGGGATCGCGGCGAGACCTTCAGGAACGGCGCCATCCAGCTCTTGCTGGCGGTCAATGCAGTCATCATGATCTATCCGTTGTTCGTCATGGTGGCCTCGTCGTTCAAGACAAACGCCGAGATTTTTTCCTCACCGCTTTCGCTGCCGACGCATTTCTCCACCGCCAATCTTGAGAAGGTGTGGACCGAGACCAATTTCGTCCGCTATCTGGCGAACTCGGTCGGCATCACCGTCGCCTCGGTGGCGCTGATCCTGCTGTTCAGTACGCTCGCCGGCTACGCCATCGCCCGCTACCAGTTCCGGCTGAGCTCGCTGGTCCTGATGTTCTTCCTGAGCGGCATGACGGTGCCGCTGAAGCTCGCGATTATTCCCCTGTTCATCCAGCTCGACACGCTCGGCCTCGTCGACAGCTATCTCGGGCTGGTGCTGGTCTATGTGGCGATGGGCATTCCCTCGGCCGTCTTCATCATGACCGGCTTCCTGCGCACCTTGCCGCGCGAGCTGGAGGAGTCCGCCCGCATGGACGGCGCCAGCGAGCTTCGCATCATGTGGTCGATCATGCTGCCGTTGGCGCGGCCGGCGCTGGTGATCGTGGCGATCCAGAACGCGGTGCCGATCTGGAACGACTTTTTCTTTCCACTGGTGCTGATCACCTCCGACAATTTGAAGACACTGCCGCAAGGGCTGACCGTGTTCGTTGGCGAATTCACCACCGACTGGGGGGTGCTGTTCACCGGGCTGACACTGGCGGCGCTGCCGATTACGCTGCTCTACATCGTGCTGTCGAAGCAGTTCATTTCCGGCATCACGCAAGGCGCGGTCAAATAGGCGCGGTCGAAACAACGAAGAGATCGAGGATCATAAGTGGCGAACCAGAACAAGATCATCATCACCTGCGCGGTAACGGGCTCGATCCATACGCCATCGATGTCGCCGCATCTGCCGGTGACGGCGGAAGAAATCGCCACTGCCGCTATCGAGGCGGCCGAAGCGGGTGCCGCGATCGTCCATCTTCACGCCCGCAACCCGGTCGATGGGCGCCCCGATCAGTCGACCGAGGCATTCGCCCCGTTCCTGCAGGTCATCAAGCAGCGCTCCAACTGCGTGGTCAACATCACCACCGGAGGTGCGGCGACGATGAGCGTTGAGGAACGCGTCAGGCCGGCCAAGGTGTTCGCGCCGGAAGTCGCGTCGCTCAACATGGGCTCGATGAATTTCGCGCTGTTCCCGATGTTGGAGCGCTTCAAGACCTTCGAGCATGACTGGGAGCGGCCCTATCTGGAATCCTCGCGCGACCGCATCTTCCGCAACACTTTTGGCGACATCGAGCACATTTTGCGCACCTGCGCCGACAACGGCACGCGCTTCGAGATCGAATGCTACGACATCGGCCATCTCTACACGCTGGCGCATTTCGTCGAGCGCGGCCTGGTCAAGGCGCCCTTCTTCGTCCAGAGCGTGTTCGGCATTCTCGGTGGCATCGGCACGCATCCAGAGGACGTCGCGCACATGAAGCGCACGGCCGACCGCCTGTTCGGCGACGACTATCATTGGTCGGTGCTCGGCGCCGGCCGCCATCAATTGCCGATCGCCACGCAAGCGATTGCGCTGGGCGGCAATGTGCGGGTTGGCCTGGAGGACTCGCTATGGATCGGCAAGGGCAAGCTCGCCCGCTCCAGCGCCGAACAGGTGACCAAGGTCCGCCAGATCATCGAAGGCCTCGGCGCATCGATCGCCACGCCCGACGAAGCGCGGCAGATCCTGCAGCTCAAGGGCGGCGACAAGGTCGCGTTCTGAGCGGCACGGCAGAGCAAAGAGCCGCCGCGACAGCTAACCGAATATCTTCTCGCCCTGCTCGTCGACGAGCTGGATGCCCTTCTTGATCGAGATGTCGACGGCGTCGTCCAGCCCGGCGAAACGGTCGGCGCGGATGAAGCGGTGCTCCTTCATCACGCCTTCGACTTCCTTGGAGACGACGCCGCAGGTCTGGTACTGGCCGTCGGCCTTGTAGGGCGTCGCGCTGATCAGGAAGCCCTTGTGCTCGACCTGCTTGGCCGGCTGGGCGGAGCCGGTCTCCGTAGCCTCGGCACCGCCGCCGCCGAAAAGCTTTTTCAGAAAAGACATCTTTCAAAACTCCATTTCACGCGGGCGCCGGAAGCTTCACGGCGCCCCTGTTTATTCCGACTTTGTCTCAGCATGCGCGAATGCGCCGCCGTGTTCCAGCCCCTTGACGAAAACGCCGACCAGAAGCTCGATCTGATGCCAGATTTCCTCGGCCTGCCGGCTGTCCGAATTGGCCACATAGCCGCTGGTCACGATGCCATGCACGCTTGACCACAAGGTGCGGGCCGCAAGCGCGCGGCGCTTGTCGTCGAGGCCGAAGTCGCCCGCCTTGAGCACGCCGGCGACGATGTCGAAAAGCGCGTCGAGCAGCGCGTCATAGGCGTCCGGGCCGGGCCGCGTGGTGCGGCGGCGGTTGAAGGCGAGCACCGCCGGCCAGCTGCCGGGATGGGCCTCGACGAAACGCACATAGGCGGCGGCCATCGCCAGGATGCGGTGCTGGACATCGGTCACCCCTTGCCTTTCGAGATCGGCCATCGCCGCCAGGCCTGTGGCGCCCAGCCGGTCGAGCAGCCGCATGTTGACGGCGCGATGCACCTCGTCGAGATCGGCGAACAGGTTGTAGACCGATCCGACCGAAATGCCGGCTTGCTCGGCGATGGTGCGCGCTTTCAGGTTCTCGGCCCCGCCCTCGTTGAGCAGCGCCTCGGCGATAGCGAGCACCTTCTCGCTCATTTCTTCCTTGTCCAGAGCCATGCTCTTTCCTGTTCCTTTCTCCGGATCCGGTCGGCCGATCCGGACTCATTCCATTTGCCTGCATTTACCATGTCCGACGTCCCATGAACAGCGTTCAAGATACGCCTTGAACATTGTTCATTTTCTGTTATCTTGACTCCGTGAACATCGTTCACACCAACAGGGAGAAGACATGATGCTTAGCCTGATCAAAACATTGCTGGATGGCGCCAGCGCCCGGGCCGAGGACAATCTGAAGGATCGCTTTGCTATCGACCTTCTGGCGCAGCGTATCCGTGATGCGGAGGCGAGCCTCGCCGCCGCGAAGCAGACGCTCGCCTCGCTGATCGTGCGCCAGCGTGCCGAGCAGACCAGCCTCGACCAGTTCGACCGCCGCATCGCCGACCTGGAAACCCGTACGCTGAGCGCGCTCTCGGCCAACAACCAGGCGCTTGCCGAAGGCGGCGCTTCGGCGATCGCCGAACTCGAGAACGAGCGCGAGGTTCGACGCGCCACGGTCAAGAGCCTGGGCGAGAAGACCTTGCGGATGCGCCTCTCGGTCGAGCAGGCGCATCGCCGCATCGTCGGCCTCAACCAGGGTATGATCTCGGCTCAGGCGATCGATGCCGAACGCAAGGCGCAGTCGCGCCTCAACCGCTCGATCGGCCGCACCGCGAGCATCAATGAAGCGGAGGAACTGCTCGCCCGCATCAGGGAGAGCAGCGACCCTTTCGAGGAAGCCGGCATCCTCGACGAGATCGAAGGCGAATTGCGCCACGAGGCGATCCGCGAACGCCTTGCCGAAGCGGGCCACGGACCGGCCACCAAGGTGCGCGCCGAGGACGTCCTGGCGCGCCTCAAATCCCTGAACTGAACCCGCTTTCCGAAATCAGATCAAATCCGAAACAGACCAAATCCAAGGAACAATACGATGAACGGCAATCAGACCTATATCCTGTTCAACACCGTGTCGGTAGGCACCGCCTATTTCATGCTCGGCCTGTCGCTGTGGCTGGCCCCGGTCGACCTCTCGACCAAGGGCTACTGGGCCATGGGCGTCCTCCTGCTCACCGGCAGCCTGGTGAACCTGGTCAAGTACCGCACCGACGAGCGGATCGCGGCCGAGACCACCGCCAAGATCGAGAAGGCTCGCAATGAGAAACTGATCAGCGAATATGTCGGGAAGGAATAGTCCCCGCCCTTGCCGATCACCGACTGCATGCGAAAAGCCCGGATCGCTCCGGGCTTTTGGCTTTCCCTGTGAAATGGCTTAGAGCAATTCCAGGAAAAGTGTGAGCGGTTTTCCGCCCGGAATTGCGTAAAAACAAAGAGATAGGGCGTTTCGCCGTTTCCATGAAACGGTGAAACGAACTAGCGGCGCGACAGCGCCTCGATCGCCTCGGCGGCGTCTTCCAGGATGCTGATCGCCTCGGCCTGCTTGTCTTCCGGCGCGTCGGCGATGTCGCCAAGCGCAGCGCGCAGGCGGTGGCGCAGCGCGCGAAAGCGGTCGCGCGTTTCCGACCGGCCGCGGCGCCCCTCGTCCCTGTCGTCGCCCCAGCCGAACCATTCACGCGCCGCCGCCATCTTGCGGCCGAAGCGCTCGAGATGGTCGAGCACGCTGTCGATCATCTCGCGGTTCTCCTCGAGATGCGCCCTGCCGGCCTCGGTGATCGAAAACACCTTCTTGTTGCCCTCGCTGGACGACACGGCGTAGCCGGCCTCTTCCAGGAAAGTCAGCGTCGGATAGACCACGCCGGGGCTCGGGCTGTAGATGCCGCTGGTGCGCTCTTCCAGCGCCTTGATAATATCGTAGCCGTGGCGCGGCGCGTCGGCCAGAAGCGACAGCGTGATCAGCTTGAGATCGCCATCAGCCAGCATGCGCCCGGCGCGGAACATGTCGCCCGGGCCACCGCGGCCGCCGCCCCTGCCGCCATGGCCGAACGGGCCGAAGCCGCCGCCCCCCCTGCCACCAAATTTGCCGGCCATGCGCATGAACATGCGCCCGCCGAAATGATTGTGCCCGAAATGGTCGTGTTTATGCATGGATTGCTCCTTGAGCTATATCTTACGATATATCGTAAGTAAGCTAAACCTCTCGGCAGGTCAAGATATCTTACGATGTATCGCAAAACACGCAAAGGCCTTGGCATATCGCTGTCATTTGGGAGGTCGAGTTGCGGCCTACCAGCGGCCCTTGCGCCGGTTCCAGGCATAGAGAAGGTCCGCGAAACGGTCATAGCCAAAGCGCGTCAGGGGCAGCGCGATGGGTTACCGAACAGGCTCGCCAGCCACTCCTCGCCCGGCGTGAGCCGCCAGACCGCGATCGCCACGTCGGCGCCGACCAGCAGCCGGCCGTCGGCATCGGTGGCATGCAGGCGCCGGCGGATATCCTCGAGCGAAGCGCCGAAGACCGAGAGCGCCTCGGGTTCGAAATTGATGTCGCGGAATTCGATGCGGCCAGCCTTGACCGCCTCGATCAGCCGCCGCCTCTGGCGGCTGATGCCGGCGTCGCACACTGGGCAGCGGGTGTTGTACCAGACGGTCAGCAAAGGCTCGGACACAGAACGACTATCGGCGACTGGACACGACGCTGCAATGTGACGCTTCGGCTTGCGTCTCACCCGAGCGAGCTGATGATCTCGCGATAGGCGAATTCCGGGAACGCCTTCATCGTCCGTGTCTTGACGTGGCCGCCCGACGATAACATCAGCGCGAAGCGGGCGAGCACCGCATCGTCCGGGGCTTCGACGATGGCGACCATGTCGCATTCGCCCATGGTCAGATAGAATGACTTGAACGAGCCGCCCATCTCTCCCAGCAGCTTCTTGGCGGCATCGAGTCGCTTCGGCGAGTCCCGCACATTCCTGGCGCCCAGCTCGGTCCAGTTGATAAGCACGATGTAGGTTGTCATGGCACACCTCCCACCGGGAGCCACGGAGCGCGGCGCCGTTACGACCGGTGCCGGGCCGGGCATCCGGCTTGTCGCCCACAAATGCATCCGACCGTGGAATTATCGTCCTGTCAGGCAAACCCGGCAAGACGGCATGAGAGTAACCGGGAACGAAAAAGGGCGCCGAGGCGCCCTTTCGATCTTCGTATGATTGCGTTCCGCTCAGCTGTCGAGGAAGCTTCTCAGCTTGCGCGACCGGCTCGGATGCTTGAGCTTGCGCAGCGCCTTGGCTTCGATCTGGCGGATGCGTTCGCGCGTCACCGAGAACTGCTGGCCGACCTCTTCCAGCGTGTGGTCGGTGTTCATGCCAATGCCGAAACGCATTCTGAGAACGCGTTCCTCGCGCGGCGTGAGCGAAGCCAGCACGCGCGTCGTCGTCTCGCGCAGATTGGCCTGGATCGCCGCGTCGATCGGCAGGATCGCCATCTTGTCCTCGATGAAGTCGCCGAGATGCGAATCCTCCTCGTCGCCGACAGGCGTTTCGAGCGAGATCGGCTCCTTGGCGATCTTCAAGACCTTGCGCACCTTTTCCAGCGGCATGGCGAGTTTCTCGGCCAGTTCCTCCGGCGTCGGCTCACGGCCGATCTCGTGCAGCATCTGGCGCGAGGTGCGTACGATCTTGTTGATCGTCTCGATCATGTGCACCGGAATGCGGATGGTGCGCGCCTGGTCGGCGATCGAGCGGGTGATGGCCTGCCGGATCCACCAGGTCGCATAGGTCGAGAACTTGTAGCCGCGGCGGTATTCGAATTTGTCGACCGCTTTCATCAGGCCGATATTGCCTTCCTGGATGAGATCCAGGAACTGCAGGCCGCGATTGGTGTATTTCTTGGCGATGGAGATGACGAGACGCAGGTTCGCCTCGACCATCTCCTTCTTGGCGATTGCGGCCTCGCGCTCGCCCTTCTGCACCTGGTTGACGATCTTGCGGAACTCCAGGATCGAGATCGCCGTTTCGGTGGCGAGGTTCTGGATCTCGGCGCGCAGCTCCTTGATCGTGTCCTTCTCGTTCTTGGTGAATTCCTTCCAGCCGCGCGAGGTGAGATTCGCGATCGAGCGGGTCCAGTTCGGATCGAGCTCGGAGCCCTGATACTCCTTGAGGAATTCCTCGCGGCGCACGCCATAGCTTTCGGCCAGCCGCAGAAGCTTGCCCTCGTTCTGCACCAGGCGCTTGTTGATGTCGTAGAGCTGCTCGACCAGCGCCTCGATGCGCGCTGCGTTGAGCGACAGCGACTTCACCGCCTTGATCAGCTGGTCCTTCAGCTCCTTCAGGCGGCGGTCCTGGCTGGGCGAGAGCGTGCCGGCCGCGGCCAGGCGGTTCTCGACCTGCTGGTCCTGCAGCTTGCGGAGCTTCTTGTAGGTGTCAGCGATGACGTCGAGCGTCTCCATCACCTGCGGACGCAGTTCCGCTTCCATCGCGGCGAGCGACAGGCTTGCCTCGTCCTCGTCGTCTTCCTCTTCTTCCAGCCCGCGCGTGTCACCGCCGACATTGGTGATGTCGTCTTCTTCCTCGCGTGCCGCCGCGCGGCCGCGCGGCTTCTCTTCGGGCTTGGACGGCGCTTCCTCGACGCGTTCGACCACTGGCGCCTGCTTGGCCTCGGGGCCGGCATAGGTCGCCTCGAGGTCAATGATCTCGCGCAGCAGGATCTTCGATTCGTTGAGCTCGTCGCGCCAGATGATGATGGCCTGGAAGGTCAGCGGGCTTTCGCAGAGACCGGCAATCATGGTCTCGCGGCCGGCCTCGATGCGCTTGGCGATGGCGATTTCGCCCTCGCGCGACAGAAGCTCGACCGAGCCCATCTCGCGCAGATACATGCGCACCGGGTCGTCGGTGCGGTCGGTCGGCTCTTTCTTGGTGGTCGTGGCGGCGACGGCGGTGCCGGTCTGCTCGGCAAGCTCGTTGGCGTCTTCCTCGCTGTCGGTCGCCGCTTCGCCTTCGCTCTCTTCACCCTGCTCGTCGTCCTCGACGACGTTGATGCCCATGTCGTTGAGCATCGCATTGATGTCTTCGATGCGGTCCGGATCGGTCTCTTCCGAGGGCAGCACCGCATTGAGTTCGTCGAGCGTGACATAGCCGCGTTTCTTCGCGGCCTTGATCATCTTCTTGACAGCATCGTCGGAAAGGTCGAGCAGAGGGCCATCGGTGGCGCCTTCACGTTCGGTCTCGACCTCTTCCTTTTCCTTTGTCGCCATTCTTTGTCGTCTCCAAGCGGCCGTATATTGAAGCCGCGTAAACTGCCGGACCGGTCATGCCGGACGCGCTCGCACCAGAACGCTTCTTACCGGCCCACCAACCGCATCATCTTTTTTTGGTGCATGTCGTTGCCCAAAACCGGGTCTCCACTTTTGGGCGACATGCATTAAGTCCAGATTAACCCTGATATCTGGGGCAGGCACTTTGCCTGTCCAGCCATCACCAGTACCTCACATCGCTCAATTTCCCGCCGACGCCGGGGCACGGTTAACGTTTCGAATCGTCCTGATTCCGCCAATCTGCCAGAAGGTCAAGCGCCTCTGGCATGATTCGCATGAAAAAAGCGAATCAATTACCCGACTTAGAGGCGTCGATTCGACGCGCTGCGCATTTCCACTTCACTTCAATGGGTGGCGTTGGGCCCTAAACGCGGCCAACCCTGCCCGACGAAACGCCGAATCCTTCGATCAGCGCTTCGGTTGCCTGCACATCGTTGAATTGCGCTTGAATCTCGACGAGATGTCGGAAGTTTTCGTCCGAAGGGTCTGCATCGAGCGCCGCCTGCGCCTGTTTCAGCTCTCTATGTAATGTGCGGGCGCTGCGCTGCAAGTGCATCGCCTGGTTGAAGGCGTCGCGGGCATCATCGAGCGCCGCGGTTTCGAGCGCCGGCCATTGCCGCGCCCGCTTGATCAGCTCCACCGCCCGCTCCCAGATGCCGCCGCAGCCGGCGCGCTCGATGGTGGCGATGACCGCGCCGCGCTCGTCGGCCGCATCATGCGCCATGGCGTCGAGAATGGCCGCGTGCAGCTTGCGCAAATCCGAATTGACGAGGTCGAGGAATTCGACATGGGCGAAATTCTCGTCGATCAGCGCCGGATGGTTGACCAGGGCCACGATGATCGTCGCCTCGCGCACCGACATCCCCTCGCCGCCGCGCTTGACCAGCGCCGACTGGCCAAGGCTTTCGGTGATGGCGATGCGGCCACTTCCGCCCTTGGCGAACTGTCCACCGGGTGCCGGTTTGCCTTGACCGCGCTCGCCCGGCCGGCCGCCATCCTGGCGACCCTGCCGCAGGCCGCGCTTCGAACCGAAGAAGCTCTGTTCGCGCTCGCGCATTTCCTGCTGGTAGTGATAGCGCGTGCTTTCGTCACGAATGCGGCTGGTCAGCTCGCGCAGCGTCTTCCCGAGCTCCGCCCGCCGCTCCGGCGTGTCGAAGACGCCGCCCGCCGTCTCGCGCATCCACAACAGATCGACCAGCGGTCGCGCGTCGGCAAGCACGGCGCGGAATGCCTCCGGCCCCTCGGCTTTGACCAGATCGTCGGGATCCTTGCCTTCCGGCAATATCGCGAAGCGTGCCGAGCGCCCGGGTTGGACCGCTGGCAGCGCAAGGTCGGCCGCGCGCCATGCCGCTTTCAAACCGGCTTTGTCGCCGTCGAAGCACAGCACCGGCTCCGGCGCCATGCGCCACAACAGTTCGAGTTGGTTTTCGGTGAGCGCGGTGCCGAGCGGCGCCACGGCGTTTTCGAAGCCGGCCTGCGCCAGCGCGATCACGTCCATATAGCCTTCAACTGCGATCACCGTGCCGCCTTTTGCCAGGGCTTTGCGGGCGCGGGCGAAATTGTAGAGCACGTTGCCCTTGTGGAAGAGCTCGGTCTCCGGCGAGTTCATGTATTTGGCCAAGGCGTCGGGCGCCAGCGCCCGTCCGCCGAAGGCGATGATCTTGCCGCGCGAATCCGGGATCGGGAACATGATGCGGTCGCGGAACCAGTCATAGGAGACCGGAATGTCGTCGCCATGCCGCACCAGCCCGCAGGCCTCGATATCGGCCTTCGGCACGCCCTTGGCGGCAAGATGTTCCTTGAGCGCGTTGCGGCTGTCGGGCGCATAGCCCAGCCGGAAGGATTGCTGTGTCGCCGGCGTCAGCCCGCGGTCGCGCAGATAGGCGCGGGCTTTGGCACCGTCGGCGCTCTGCAGCCGCTCTTGGAAAAAGGCGGTCGCCATCTCCATCACGTCGGTCAGGCTGGCGCGTTCCTTCTCGCGCCGTTCTTCCCGTTCATCGCGCACTGGCATCGGCACGCCGGCCATCTCGGCGATCTTCTCGACCGCCTCGGGAAAACTCATGCCGTCGAGCTCGGTGAGGAACTTGAAGTGATCGCCCGAAACCGAACAGCCGAAGCAGTGGTATCGGCCCTTCTTGTCCTCGCAATGAAAGGATGGGCTCTTCTCGCCATGGAACGGGCAGCAGGCCCAATAATCGCCGCGCGACGTGTTGGTCTTCTTCCTGTCCCATGCGACGCGCTGGCCGATGACCTGAGAAATCGGCACGCGGTCGCGTATCTCGTCGAGGAAGGCGGGCGGAAAGCGCATCGGGTGAAGCTCGTTTGCCTCCATATAATCAAGTCGCCCGGTCGCGGCGACTCTGGCTGACCGATCGTACCCGCTTTTCACAGAGGAAGAGAAGGCGGCCGGTGGCCGCCTTCCGAATTTGCGGATTGTCGTGGATTAGTGCGCGGCGATCGCGCCGAAGATGATGCCGGAAAGGATGCTGACCAGCACATAGTCGTTGCCGACGCGGATCCACTCCTGGCCGGGGCCGGGGCGGCGCAGGCCGTAGCGGTTCCAGTCGCGGATCGGCTGGTGGCGCCTCCAGTCGGAGTAGCGCTGACCGTTGCGCCAATGGCTGCGCTTCACGACCACCTTCTTCTTCACGACCCGCTTGTCGACATGCCTGCCGGGCTTCTGCCAGTCGACCTGGGTGTAATTCGACTGCGGCGTGTTCGGCTGGGCAAACGGCGCGGCCTGGCCGGAGAGGGCCGAGGCGGCCAGCATCGAGGCGGTGACGGCGCAAAGTATGAGACGCTTCATGGTCGGTACTCCTTGTTGTCGATGGACGCATGAGTAACCGCCAATGAATGAACCGAAACTGAACGTTAGAATTACAATTCTGTAATGGTTTCCGATGCTTGCGCAAGCTGCTTCAACAACGCCTCGGATCGTCCTCGGTCACCCGCCCGGCATCGGCCACTATGAGGCGAAGCGCACCCGCCAGGCGCATGCAACCAATGCTTCCTCCATTCATTTCCGACATGCGCCGTCGAGCCGAGACGATCATCGCATCAGAAAAATCTATTACTCGGCTAATCTTAATTGGTATATCTCGACGCGTTGGAATGGCTAAGAATCGCACCCCTCTCCACATCGCTGGAGCCACCTCGCGAGGTCGGCTGTGAGCGGCTCCGTCGTCCTCCTGCACCTTGCCGGCGCGGTGGCGCTGATGCTGTTCGCCACCCGCATGGTGAAGACGGGGGTCGAGCGCGCCTATGGCGACGTGCTTCGCCACAGGCTGCGCGCCACCATGCGCAATCCGATCATGGCGGTACTGGCCGGCTGTGGCCTTGCGGTCGCGCTGCAGAGCTCGACCGCGGTGACGCTGCTGGTCGGCTCCTTCGCCGGCGCCGGCATCGTTTCGGGCGCTGCCGGGCAATTGGCAGTGCGCGGCGCCGAGATCGGCTCGGCCCTGGTGGCCAAGCTGCTCACCTTCGACCTCACGCTTCTGGTGCCGCTCTGCCTGATCGCCGGCACGGTCATGTTCATGGCCACCGAGCGGCGCGACTGGCGGCAGATGGGCCGCATTCTGATCGGCGTCGGCCTGCTGATTCTGTCGCTGGAGATGATAGGCCAGGCGTCGGAGCCGCTGCGCAACAGCCAGTTGATGCCGCTGATCATCAATTATTTCTCGGGCGACTCCATCACCACTTACCTGTTGGCCGCGCTGGTCACCTGGCTGTTCCAATCGAGCATCGCCGCGGTGCTCTTGATGGCGACGCTGGCGGGCCGCGGGCTGATCACGCCGGAACTGGGCGTCGTCCTGGTGCTCGGCGTCAACCTTGGCTCGTCGCTCATTGCGCCGATGCTGACGCGGTCGGCGCCGCCCGAGGTGCGCATCGTGCCGATAGGCAACCTTTTGATGCGCGGCCTCGGCTCGCTGATCATGCTGGTCCTGATCATGACCTTCAAGCCGGATGTCGCCTTCCTCGGCAGAAGCGCGCCCGATCAGATTGTCAACGCCCACATCCTGTTCAACGTGCTGATCCTGCTGGCCGGCCTGCCGCTGGCCGGCCTCGTCTACCGCGCTTCCGAAAAGATCGTGGCGCTGGGCAGCAAGCCTCAACCCGCCGCCACGCTCGAGGTTGTCGAACTGTCGGCGCTGAACGAGAGCGCCCTCGACACGCCGAGCCAGGCGCTGGCCAACGCCACGCGCGAGGTGGTGCGGGTCTGCGAGACGGTCGAGATCATGCTGAAGCGCATCATCGAGCTCTACGAGGATGCCGATCCCGCCAAGATCAAGGCGCTTGCCGCGCTCGACGACCGCGTCGACAGGAAGCATGCCGCGATCAAGCTTTACCTCGCCAAGGTCACCAGGAATCCGCTCACCGAGGACGAGGCGTTGCGGTGCCAGGAACTGATCGGCGCCTGCGTCAAGCTGGAGCAGGTCGGCGACATCATCGTTCGCAACATGCTGGTGCATGTCAGGAAGAAGCTGGAGCGCGGCCTGGAATTCACGCCGGAAGGCTGGCAGGAGCTTTGCGCCTTCCACTCCTCGGTGCTGGCCAACGCGCGGCTTGCCTTCAACGTGCTGGTCTCGCGCGATCCGGAAACCGCAAGGCAATTGGTTTTGGAGAAGGACCTGCTGCGCGAGCGCGAGAAGGAAACCAGCGCCAGCCATTTCCTGCGCCTGCGCGAAGGCACCGCCAAGAGCGTCGAGACGAGCTCGATCCACCTCGACACCATCCGCGACCTGAAGCAGATCAACTCGCTGCTTGCCTCGATCGCCTATCCAGTGCTCGAGGAGCGCGGCCTGCTCGGCGCCTCGCGGTTGAAGGCGAGCTAAGTCATTCCAGGAAAAGTGCGAAGCGGTTTTCCGTCCGGAATTGCCCAAAAACAAAGGCGGTTGGCCGATTTTCTGAGACGGTCAGCCGCGATCGGGACCTACCGAAAAAATTAAGTCTTTGCTCATCCTCGCTTCCGTCGGCTAAGAATCGCCTGAGGACCTGTTGGGAGGACGATCGGTCAATGGACACGCATTCGCGCAGCTTCGCCAAGGCGC
Organism: Mesorhizobium sp. B4-1-3; assembly: GCF_006439355.1. Taxonomy (GTDB): domain Bacteria; phylum Pseudomonadota; class Alphaproteobacteria; order Rhizobiales; family Rhizobiaceae; genus Mesorhizobium. The sequence goes on along the minus strand of NZ_VFTG01000040.1, from coordinate 17,192 downwards.
TTTCGTGGCGCGCCACCGGCACGATCGACACGATGATCATATCGCTCGTCGTCACCGGCAGCATCAAGCTCGCAGCCACCATTGGACTGACCGAAGTCGTCACCAAGTCGCTGCTTTACTATCTGCATGAGCGCGCCTGGCTGAAGATCCCGTACGGGCGCAAAACGGCCGCCTAGGCATGATGCCGAAAAGTGTGAAGCGGCTTTCGGACGAAACTCGACAGGCCGGCTTCGATCGGTCCAGTCAAGAAAAGCTAAAGCGCCATCGCCAATTTCTGCATTGCCGCGCCCGCCCGAGCGTGGTTTGAGGCCATGCATTCGTCGCATATGTTTTGAACCATGCTGCCGCTGATTGCCCTTTTCCTCGCCGCCTTCGCCTTCGGCACCACCGAATTCGTCATCGCCGGCGTGCTGCCGGAGGTGGCGCAGGGCCTCGGCGTTTCGGTGCCGACCGCCGGCTATCTCGTTTCCGGCTATGCCTGTGGCATTGCCATCGGTGGCCCTCTGCTGGCGCTCACCACCAGCAAGGTCTCGCGAAAGACGCTGCTCATCAGCCTTACGATCGCCTTTACCCTTGGCCAGGTGGCCTGCGCACTGGCGCCCGATTTCACCTCGATGCTTCTGCTGCGTATTGCGACCGCCGTGGCGCATGGCTGCTATTTCGGCGTCGCCATGGTGGTTGCTGTCAGCTTGGTGCGCGAGGACCAGCGCGGCCGGGCGGTCGCGGTCATTCTCTCGGGGTTGACGGTTTCCAACGTCATCGGCGTGCCCGCCGGCACCGCGATCGGCAGCCTGTGGGGCTGGCGGGCTACCTTCTGGGTGATGGGCGCGCTAGGCCTGGTCGCGATCGTCGCCATGCTGGCGTTGCTGCCGCGCACGGCAGGCGCCGCCAACCGGCCCGCCGGGCTGGCACGCGAAGTTCGCGTGCTTGGCCGCCAACAGGTCTGGACCTCGCTGATCCTGATGCTGATGCTGATGATCGGCCAGTTTACGCTGTTCACCTACATCACCCCGATGCTGCTCGAAGTGACCGGCCTCGACGAGAGCCTGATCCCGTGGGTGCTTTTGCTCAACGGCGTCGGCGCCACGATCGGCGTCCTGGTCGGCGGCAAGCTCGCCGACTGGAAGCTGATGCCCTCGCTGATCGTCATGCTCGCCCTGCAGGCTGCGGCGCTCGGCGTCGTCCATCTTGTCAGCCCCTACCCGGTGCCGATGATCGCGGCAATCGTCATCTGGGGCGGTCTCAACTTCGCCATCGGCGCGCCGATCCAGACGCGCATCCTCGCCTGGACGGCCGATGCCTCCAACCTCGCTTCCTCGCTGATCCCCTCCGGCTTCAACGTCGGCATTGCGCTCGCCGCGTCGCTGGGCGCGGCGATGCTCAGTGCCGGCTACGGCTATCGCAGCCTGCCGCTCGCCGGCGCCCTGGCCATGCTGGTGGCGGTGGTTGTGGCTGTGGCTTCGCAAACCTGGGAATGGCGCAGCCGCGCGACGCCGCCGCTGCCTGCGGCAGCCGAGTAACGGGCCGCGCCAAGCTTTCAGCCTCAGACCTTAGGTCGCGAGGAGTCCGGCGCTCCCGCAAGGATGGCAACCAGGCTCTGAAGGCCTTCCTTCAACCGTTCGCGGTTGGGGGTAGCGCCCAGCGCCAGGCGGAAGCCATTGGCGAAGTCCGTCCCTATGGCGAACTCTTCCGCGGGGCTGATTGCCAACCCTCGACGGCGGGCAATGTCGGCGAGTTCGACTGAGCGCAATTCGCTCGTCAGCGGATACCAGAGGTGCAGGCCCGCATGCGTTGCCGCAAAACCCTTCGGCAGGATGGTGCGGGCAATTTCTTGCCTCGCCAGCGCTTCGCTGCGCACGGCGTCGGTGATCTCGCCGGCAAGGCCGCTGCGCAGCCACTCGCAGGCAAGGCCCGTCATCAGCGGCGGCGCCATCATGGTGGTGCCGCGGATTGCTGCCGCGATCCGTTCCGCGGCGCGCTGGTCAGGTGCCGCCAGGAAGGCCGTGCGCAGGAAGGGCGAGATGCATTTCGCCGACGTCGCAACATGGAAAGTCCGTTCCGGCGCCAGGGTCAGAAAAGCCGGCGGCGGCGCTGCAAGCAACCTGCTGTAGGGATCGTCCTCGACGACGGCCAGCTCGAGCTTCGCGGCTATGTGGGCGAGTTCTCGCCGCCTGCCTTCGGGCATGACAGATGCGGTCGGATTTTGCAGCGTCGGATTGAGGTAGACAAAGTGGGCGCCGTGCCGTCGCGCCGCCTGCTCGAGATCGTCCGGCCGCATGCCTTCATCGTCGTTTGCAACAGCGGCGAGCTTGCGCCGCGTGGCTGCGGCTAGCGCGATCAGCCCGGGATAGGTCAGCGCATCGGAAAGGATCGTATCGCCCTCCCGGGTCTCCGCCAGCACGACGGCCGTGAGCAGCGCCTGCGCGCCCGAACCGACAACGACCCTGTCGGCCGGCAGCCTGTCTCCTGCTACGGCGAGCCATGACGAGCCGGCGGCGCGCTCCGCGGGCGAGCCTGGGCCCGGATGATAGGAAAGCAGCGCTTCCGCGCTGGAGCGCCTGAGCAGCCCTTCGACACCCGTCCTGATCAAAGCTGGCAGGTTGAGGCCGGCCGGTGCCGGCGGAATGTTCATGCTGAGATCGAGGATGGGCTCCTCCGGTTCGCCGGGCGTGACGAAGGTGCCGCGGCCCGCCGTCGCGTCGATCAGGTTCCTGCGTCGGGCTTCGGAAAACGCCCGCGTGACTGTCGTGAGATCTACCCCGAGCAGCCGAGCGAGTTCCCGCTGCGGCGGCAACCTGTCGCCAGGCTGCAACCGGCCGTTCGAGCGGGCATCCGCCAGCGCGTCCACGATTTTCAAATAGACCGGCCGCGGCCCTGGCTCAAGAACCGGGAGCCAGTTGGTGTCACTTTCGCCGATCACCTGTCGCCGATCCATACATTTTGCCGCATTGTATGCATACAATTATGATATATGTATGTATCCGCGATCTCAAGGCCGGCTCGGTCTTACGCGATATCCATCGGAGCGACGATCATGGAAGACCTTGCGCATTATCCACGTCTGGTGCCTTGGCAGGTGGGAATTCGGGGCCGCTGTCCGCGTTGCGGTGAGGGCCACCTGTTCGACGGATTCCTGAAGCTGGCGCCGAAATGCGATGTCTGTGGGCTCGACTATTCCTTCGCCGACCCCGCCGACGGGCCGGCCTTCTTCGTCATCTGCTTTGCTTGCGTGCCTTCTGTGCTGTTCGCCGTCTGGGCGCAGGTGACCTTCGAGCCCTCAATGTGGTTCCACGCTTTCGTTTCGATCCCGATCGTCCTCGCGACCTGCATCCCGCCGCTCAGGCCGCTCAAAGGCTGGCTCGTGGCAAGCCAGTTCTACCACAAGGCGGAAGAAGGCAGGCTGGCCAAGCCTGGCGAGTGACCGCCGAACCGCTTCGATCTAGCATGTGGCCCGGTTTCGGGACAAAGACATGCTTAAAATCAAGAAATTCAAAAGCAGGTCGCATGAATCCTTCTTCACGCGACCTGCTTTAAAGATCGATCCGATATTTGAGGCTTTCCGCGCCACCATAGGCGGGGACCTTGGCGAAGCGCCCGACAAGCATGCCGCCATTGGCGAGGATCACCTTCTGGGATGCAAGATTGTCGAGGTCCGTGGTGATCTCGACATGGTCCAGGCCCACTGCCCTCGCCTCGCCGAGCATCAGCCGCAACGCTTCGGTGGCGTAGCCGCGCCCCTCCCTCCATGGCACCACCGCATAGCCGATATGGCCAAGCACGTGCGGCGGCAGTGCCGATGTGCCTTTTTGCCAGCGCAGCCCTATCGAGCCGACCGCCTCGCCATCCCAGATCCAGCGCCGAAAGCCGGGCAGGCGCGGCACGGTCGTGCCGTCGGGCAAGGTGATGGGCGGCCCCTTGGCCTCGGGATCGTCGAGGCTGGCGACAAAGGCTACCGGATCCCAGTCGATCGCCTCGAGCTGCTCGCGCGTTGCTTCCAGCAGCCGCACATTGTCGGGCGACCACCCGCGCTCGAGCGCCGCCTTGTAGGACGGCAAATGTTCGAGCGCGGGTTTGACGATCTCGATCATGGTTCGCTTCCCTGTCGAGACCGAGATAGCCGCCACGCGGATCGCCCTCAAGTCGCCTGGAATTGGATTTCACCCTTGTTGAGGAAACAGGCCTTGTCGAACAGCGACAGGTCGAGTGGGTTCGGCAGCCGGATATCGCCGATATCCGGGAACGGTTTCAGGGCGGCATCGTAGGACCTGTCGACCTGCGAGATGAAGACCAGCACCAGCCCGCGTTCCCGGGCGAACGATCTCAGCGCGCGTATCTGGACCATGAGCTCGGGATTCTCGCGCTTCTGGTCGAGCAGTTGCAGATAGTCGATCACCGCCAGCGTGCCGCGCGGCGCCGACCGCAATGCCTCGATAATGTAGGCGGCGCTGATGGCGTCGGAATTGTCGAAGGTGAACAGGTGGTCGAAATCGGCAGGGGCGGCGCCGATGTCCCTGAACCGGCCCAGGATGTCGGCATGCGTGTATTTCAGGGTGAAGAATACGGCGCGACCGCCCTGCTCCATGGCCGCCACGGCGAGCTCGAGGCTCATCAGCGTCTTGCCCTGGCCAGGCCTTGCCGCCACGAGGACCATGTCGCCGGGTATCAGCCGGGCCAGCAGCCTGTCGTCGGACGCGGCTTCGGCGACCTTGGCCGCAAGCAGGCTCCAATTGGCGAAGCCTTCTCCACCGGCAACGCGGTCGAGCGCTGTGTGGAGCGGAACATTTTCCCGACGAGACAGCAGCCTCGCCTGGCGTTTCAGATGATAGACGGGTGCGGAAAGCCGCATCGAAAAACCTCCTGCCGCGAGCAGTCTCGGCAACCCCTCCTTATGCCTGGCGCTCGAACAGTTGGTCGGGTGATCGACTGCCCTGCATGAACCATGCTTCCCGGTGGAGGGAGGAGGCGTGGGCGCGCCGGAATCAGATCATAGCTCAATCGAAGCTGGCCGAAAATCCGACCTGCAAAAGGCGTCGCTAAACTAGATGTGTTTCGCCGATGTGTGCGAAACCTTCTATGATCGACCCGGCTGATTCATGGGTGCGAGACATTTCGACGGGAGGGGCAAGAGGGTGCGGTTGATATCTGTTCCGCTGGGCGCGGCCATCTTCTGTCTTGTCGCGGTCCTGGCCGCTCTGACCGCATCGGTCAGCTCGTTCGCGGCCTTGCGGCCGTCGACCATTCCCGCCTGGCTGCAGCGCCACGTCGGCGACGGCGAGGGCCAGATCTCTCGGGTCGTGCTGGAGCGGGCGCGCGCGCTCTACCAGAAGAAGGTCAGCGAGGGCTCGGTCAGCAACCCCTGCTATTTCGCCATGGATGCCACGCGTCCCGGCGACCTCGGCAACAGCGTGCTCGGCCAGCGCTATTACGTCATCTGCGAAGAAAAGCAGATCTTCCGTGCGGTGTCCTCGGGCCATGGCGGCGGCCGCAACCTGAAGGGCGTCGCCGATTTTTCCAACGGCAGACGCTGCGCGAAGAATTTCGGCAATGCGATGGACTCCGAGCTGACGGCCGGCGGCGACTATATGACCGCCGAAACCAAGACGTCCTTCAAGGGCTATTACCGGGTTGGCGCTGAGAACGCGGTGTTCATGCGCACCTTCATCCAGTTCGACGGCGAAGGCGAAGCGGCGAACGCCAGGCAGCGCGTGATCGGCGGCCATCCGGCGGCCTTGCTCAGGGGCATGTGCCTGCGCAAGGACCCGAGCAGTTCCTACGCCGACCATGACGGCTTCGTCCCGTTCGGCAAGCTGGTGAATTATGCCGGCGGCCGCAGCAATGGCTGCACCAGCTGGTCGCCCGCCGATGCCGAGCAGATCATCCCGCTCGTGAAGAACAATCCGACGACGCTCTACATCTATCCGGAATCGCGCGACATCGCCGCTGTCGCGCGGGCCAAGGCCGCCGGCCAGGCGCTCTCAGCCGCGGGCACCTATTGGAACGCCTCCTGCCTGAAGGAGATCGGCGCGCCCAAATTCTGGCCGAAAAAGACACTGGAGCCGATCATCGCCCAGTACAAGAAGGACCATCCGGCGCCGCCGCCGCAGCCGGTGCCGATCTGCAAGGACTGAGGCTGTCCTCTATTGAAGCAGAGCTTTGACGATGGCGCTCGCCTTGGCGAAGTCCATCTGCCCGGCATATTTCTGCTTCAGCGCTCCGATCACCTTGCCCATGTCCTTCTGGCTGGCGGCACCGGTCGCCGCGATCGCCTCGCGCGCGGCGGCCTGGATCGCCGCGTCGTCGAGCTGCGTCGGCAGGAATTCGCGGATGATCTGCATCTCGCCGCGCTCCTGCGCCGCCAGCTCGGGCCGCTTGCCGTCCTCGAAGGCCTTGGCCGATTCCTCGCGCTGCTTCACCATCTTGGCGAGGATCTGCAGGATCTCCTCCTCGCTCGCCGGCGGCTTGCCGGCGCCGCGATTGGCGATGTCGCGATCGTGGATAGCGGCCTGGATCAGCCGCAGCGTCGGCAGGCGGTGCTTGTCCTGCGCCTTCATCGCGCTCTTCATGGATTCGGCGATTTTCTCGCGCATCGTGCTTCTCCTTCGAATGCGGCGGACAATAGCTTTGCCGAACGGGCAACGCAAATTCCGGCAAGCCGCTGATATTGCTGCACGAATGGAAAACAGGGCTGGTTGGCGGCGTCCGCATTGACCGTTCGGGTGCCTTCGCCTATGTACTTGGTCCTGCATGAGACAATGAGTTGACGCGCGGAGGCTGGTAAATCCTGCTTCGCGCGCTTTGCTGCGCGAGTGGTCCCGCTGACCAGTCGCAGCGCCCTGACAGGAGTGCCGCCATGGCCACGACCACCGCCCCCTGGGCCACCGAAAAGCCGACCGCCCTTCTGGTGCTCGCCGACGGCACGGTGATAGAGGGCCGCGGTCTCGGCGCCACCGGATCGGCCGTTGCGGAAGTGTGCTTCAACACCGCGCTGACCGGCTACGAGGAGATCCTCACCGACCCGTCCTATGCCGGCCAGATCGTCACCTTCACCTTCCCGCATATCGGCAATGTCGGCACCAATGACGAAGACATCGAGGACCTTAACCCGGCAGCCCGCGCGGGCGCCGTCGGCGCGATCTTCAAGGCCAATGTCACCGACCCGTCCAACTATCGCGCCGCCGGCCACCTCGACCAATGGCTGAAGCGGCGCGGCATCGTCGCGCTGTCCGGCATCGATACCCGCGCGCTGACCGTGCTGATCCGCGAGAAGGGCATGCCCAATGCCGTCATCGCCCATGCGCCCGACGGCGTCTTCGATATCAAGGATTTGAAGCGGCAGGCCGCTGCCTGGTCGGGCCTGATCGGCCTCGATCTTGCCAAGGAAGTAACGTCCGGCCAGTCCTCGGTCTGGCGCGAGACGCCCTGGGCCTGGAACGAGGGATTTGGCGAGCAGGACGCACCGTCGATGCATGTCGTGGCGATCGACTATGGGGTGAAGCGCAACATCCTGCGCCTGCTGGCGGGGCTTGGCGCCAAGGTCACCGTCGTCCCGGCCCAGACCGGCGCCGACGAGATCCTGGCCATGCAGCCGGACGGCATCTTCTTGTCGAATGGCCCCGGCGACCCGGAAGCGACCGGCGAGTATGCCGTCCCGGTGATCCAGAACCTCTTGAAGACCGACATCCCGGTGTTCGGCATCTGCCTCGGCCACCAGATGCTGGCGTTGGCGCTCGGCGGCAGGACCGAAAAGATGCATCAGGGCCACCACGGCGCCAACCATCCTGTCAAGGACCACACCACCGGCAAGGTCGAGATCGTGTCGATGAACCACGGTTTCGCCGTCGATGCCGACTCGCTGCCCGAAGGCGTCGAGGAAACCCATGTCTCGCTCTTCGACGGCTCGAATTGCGGCATCGCACTGACCGGCCGGCCAGTCTTCTCGGTGCAGCACCATCCCGAGGCCTCGCCTGGCCCGCAGGATTCGCACTACCTCTTCCGCCGCTTCGTCAACCTGATCCGCGAACGGCGCGGCGAGGAAGCGCTGGCCGAACGCGCCTAGTTCAAACAACCGACCTAAGCAGCGTCGGTGACCGCTTCCTGGGTATGCATGCGCTCGACTTCCTTCGGCGTCGGCTTGGCCACCTTCGTTACGAAGACGATCACCGCCAGCGTCAAGAAAATCGCGCCGAGCACATAGGGCGCGCCGCCGAACACGACCGGCGCCGTCGGGCTGGTGAACCAGGAGAAGATCGCCGTGTAGAGCAGCGGCGTGATGATCGAGGTGATCGAGAAGATCGAGGTCATCGCGCCCTGCAATTCGCCTTGAGCCGAAGGCGGCACCTTGGCGGCGGCGAGGCTCCTCAGCGGCGGGTCGGCCAGCGCTTCCAGGCAGCCCGCCACGATCACCGCATAGATCATCCAGCCTTGTGTCGAAAACGCATAACCGAAGGCGCTGAGCGCGGTGAAGGTCAGGCCGATCGCCGCCGTCCTCCATTCGCCGAGTTTCGGAATGATCCGCGGCAGCACCGTCGCCATGATGATTGCGCCGCACAGGCCGAAGGCGCCGAGCGAGAAGCCGATCTGCTGCTGGTTCCAGCCATAGCGGTAGTTCGAGACGAACGCCCAGACCGCAGGATACATCATGTGGCCGAGCGTCATCAGGAAGAACACAAGCCCGATCCAGCCGATGCCCGGATAATTGCGCATCTGGATCAGCGTGCCGACGGGATTGGCGCGCTTCCATTCGAAAGGCCGCCGGTGCTTCTCGTCCAGCGTCTCCGGCAGGAACATCGTCGCGATCAGGAAATTCACCAAGGCAAGCGCGGCGGCGAAATAGAACGGCACGCGCGGCCCGAACGTGCCGAGCAGCCCGCCCAGCACAGGGCCGATGACGAAGCCGACGCCGAAGGCGATGCCGAGCAGGCCGAAATTCTTCGCCCGGTTCTCGTCGTTCGAGATGTCGGCGATGAAGGCCGATGTCGTCGAGTAGCTCGCGCCGGAAATGCCGGCCAGCACCCGGCCGATGAACAGCATCGGATAGGACCAGGCGATGGCGCAGATCAGATTGTCGATCGAGAAGGTCAGCACCGAGGCGAGCAGGACCGGCCGGCGCCCGAAACGGTCGCTCAGGCCGCCGATGATCGGCGCGAAGAAGAACTGCATCGCCGCGTAGACGAAGAACAGCCAGCCGCCCTCGATCGCGGCCTCGCTGACGCCGACGCCGCTCAATTCCTCGAGATAGGCCGGCAGCACCGGCATGATGATGCCGAAACCGATGATGTCGAGCAGCAGCGTCGTGAAAACGAGCGCAAGGCCCCGCTTGGCGGTTTTCGGGTCGATCATGGCGACAAGCTCCTCAGGCCGCCCGAGGCGGGAGGCACCTTATAGGCGACGTCGCCGGCGGGAACAATACGCGAACGAAGGCAAATGCCTTATCCTGACATCCCTTGCCAGCGCTTCGATCGCCGATCTCAGCGGTAAAGAAGCCGCGGGCGCCGCCTCAGATCGGACCGGTCATCGTGTTGCAGTCGGACAGCTTGCCGCTCTTGTAGCCGCGCGCCAGCCATGTCTGCCGCTGCTGCGAGGTGCCATGGTTGAAGCTTTCCGGCACGACATAGCCCTGCATCCTCTTCTGCAGCGTATCGTCGCCAATCTGCTTGGCGGCGTTCAGCGCGCTTTCGATGTCACCCTGCTCCAATATGCCTTTTTGCGCGGTGTAATGCGCCCACACGCCGGCGAAGCAATCGGCCTGAAGCTCGATGCGCACGGAGAGCTGGTTGGCGTCGGCCTCGCTCATGCCCTGCCGCATCTGGTTGAATTTGCTCATGATGCCGGTGAGGTTTTGCACATGGTGGCCGACCTCATGCGCAACCACATAGGCGCGCGCGAACTCGCCGGAGGCACCGAACTGCTGGTCGAGCTGCTGGAAGAAGGTCATGTCGAGATAGACCTTGTGGTCGCCCGGGCAGTAGAACGGCCCGGCCGCCGCCGAGGCGAAACCGCAGGCCGAACGAACCTGCCCGCTGAACAGCACCAGCTTGGGGTCCTCGTAGGTCAACCCTTGAGACTTGAAGATGCCGGTCCAGGTGTCTTCGGTTTCCGCCAGCACGGTTGCGACGAACTGCTTCATCTCGTCATTGGCGGGCGCGTTTCCACTGTCCTGTGTCTCGGTGATCTGACCGCCGCCGCCCGGCAGCAGGCCGCCGTCGCCGCCACCCAGGATCTGCGACGGATCGAAGCCGAAATACCATCCCGCGAGCACGACCAGGATAACCAGTAGGATGCTGCCGCCACCGCCCGTCCGGCCGCCGATTGGGATGCGGAACTGGCCGTCGCCGCCCAAACCGCCGCCGAGCCCGCCGCCGCTATCGCTGCGCTCGTCCTCGATGTTGTCGCTCTGACGACGGCCTCTCCAAAGCATGGCAACTCCTCGCAATGCGAATGTCCCGGTGGGGCTGGCCCGCGACCGCCCCGTGCTGACAATTATCGCAACGGCTGAACTAAGTCACAGAGTTTTTCGCGCCAGAAAAACGCGTGGTCAGAGGAAACTCCCATCGGGCCGGTTAATTTCCACTCCGTATAAACCGGCTGAAAATCTCAGCTTTTCTGCTTGGCGCCGGCGCCTTTGCCGTCCGAACTTTTCGAACGTTCCTCGAATGCGCCGCGCCCTTCTTCAGCCGATGGCCGGTCTCGGCCTCGGTCTTGCGCCCGCCCCCGGCGGCGGCCTGCCGCAATCCTGTGGCCGCTTGCTTTCCCTTGGCGGTCGGTGCCTGTTCGATACCCATTGCTTCCTCCCTAAACGTGATAATCGCGCGATGTGGGAAACAATGAAGCGGAGATGCGTCGGTTCCGCTTCGATACGCTCGGGCGGATCGAAACCTACGCCTGGCGATGCGTCATCGCCCGGCGGAAGGCGTCCAGCGTTTCGGCGCTGACATGGTGCTCGATGCCCTCGGCATCGATGCGCGCCGTCTCGGCGCTGACGCCCAGCGAGCGCAGGAAGGCCTCCACCGTCTGGTGGCGGATGCGGCTTTCCTCGGCGACCTTGCGGCCGGACTCGGTCAGGAACACGCCGCGATAGGGTTTTCGCGAGACCAGCCCGTCGGCGCACAGCCTGGTCAGCATCTTGGCCACTGTCGGCTGCGCGACGCCAAGCCTCGCCGCGATATCAACCTGCCGCGCCTCGTTGCCGTCCTCGATCAGATCGGCGATGAGCTCGACATAGTCCTCGACCAGCGCGCTGCGGCGCGCCTGGCGCTGCTGCCTGAATCCTTCCGAATGGATTTCGGCATCGGGAAGCGGCTCTTCGCGTCGAACGGGTTTGTTCCTAAGCGCCAATATGCGCTCCTCCTGGCCTGTCCCGGAGCATGATGCCGAAAAGTCTGAACCGGTTTTCGAACGACATCATGACCATCTCGTTGGCTGAATCGGGACCCGCATCCATAACACGAAACCTCCTGATGATCCGGCCGTTTATTTGCATTCCCACGCGGGCGCAACCGGCGTTTGCCGCCGCCTTCTCTGGAACTTGCTCCCGCGGATCACGAAAGCATGATCAATGAAGTATAGCTTATTGCATATGTTGAGCCATGACATAGGTAATAGGCACTTGGATAATTCCAGCGGAAATCCCAATGTCCGATGCCGATGCAGCAGCCCGACCCGCCTGGCGATTCGACAGGCCCGATGACGAGCAGCCCAGCCTGCGGGAGGTGAACGCGTCGGTCGCGGTGCCGCGGACCGGCGTCTGGTTCCGCCGCCTGTTTGCCTTCATGGGGCCGGGCTACATGGTCTCGGTCGGCTATATGGACCCGGGCAATTGGGCGACCGACCTCGCCGGAGGCGCGCAGTTCGGCTACACGCTGCTTTTCATCATCATGCTGTCGAACCTAATGGCAATTCTGCTGCAGGCGCTGGCGGCGCGGCTCGGCATCGCGACCGGCCGCGACCTCGCCCAGGCCTGCCGCGCCTATTATCCGCGCCCCGTCAATCTGGTGCTCTGGATCGCCTGCGAGCTGGCGATCATCGCCTGCGATCTCGCCGAGGTGATCGGCACGGCCATCGCGCTGCAGCTTTTGTTCGGCATTCCGCTGATCGGCGGCGCTATCCTCACGGCTCTCGACGCCTTCCTCGTGCTTCTCCTGATGAACAAGGGCTTCCGCTACCTTGAAGCCTTCGTCGTCGCCTTGCTGATCATCATCTTCGGCTGCTTTGCCGTTCAGATCTTCGTCGCCGCGCCGCCGGCCGGCACCATCCTGCATTCGATATTCGTGCCGTCGTCCGAGATCGTCGCCAATCCGGCGATGCTCTACATCGCCATCGGCATCATCGGTGCCACCGTGATGCCGCACAATCTCTATCTGCATTCCTCGATCGTGCAGACTCGCGCCTATGAGCGTACCGAGACCGGCAAGCGCGACGCCATCAAATGGGCGACGACGGATTCGACCATCGCGCTGATCCTGGCGCTGTTCGTCAACGCATCGATCCTGATCGTCGCGGCGGTCGCTTTCCACGACACCGGCCATCACGATGTCGCCGAGATCGGTCAGGCCTTCGAGCTGCTGTCGCCGCTGCTGGGCCTGAGCATCGCCTCGATCCTGTTCGCGGTTGCGCTGCTCGCCTCCGGCCTCAACTCGACCGTCACCGCCACGCTCGCCGGCCAGATCGTGATGGAAGGCTTTTTGCGGCTGCGCATCCCACAATGGGCGCGCCGCCTGTTGACGCGCGGCATCGCCATCGTCCCGGTGGTGGCCGTCACCGCGCTTTATGGCGAGAAGGGCACGGCCGAACTTTTGGTCCTCAGCCAAGTGGTGCTGTCGATGCAACTGCCGTTCGCCGTCATTCCGCTGGTGCAGTTCGTGTCGGACAAGAAGAAGATGGGCAGTTTCGCCATACCGCGTGCCGTCGCGGTCCTGGCCTGGATGGTGGCGGCCGTCATCCTTGTTCTCAACTTCAAGCTGCTCTATGACACCATCGCCGGCTGAGCGCGACATTCCAGCCGGACGCGCTATTCTTGGCGCCATGGCCGAACCGGACGAAGCCCGCAGATTCTACGCCAGGCTGATGGCCGCGCAGGCGCGGTCAGCCGACCCGCGCGTCGAGGAAGTGTTCGCCTCGGTGCCGCGCGAGGCGTTCCTGGGTCCAGGACCATGGACGGTGTTTGCCGGCGAAGGCCGGTTCGAGACGCCGAGCGCCGACCCTCGCTACATCTACCAGAACGTGCTCGTCGTGCTCGATGCCGGCAAGGGCATCAACAATGGCGAGCCGCTGCTGCACGCGATGTGGCTCGGCAAGGCGGAGCCGAAACCTGGCGAGGCCGTCACCCATATCGGCGCCGGCACAGGCTATTACACGGCGCTGCTGGCGAGACTGGTCGAGCCGGGCGGCAGCGTCACCGCCTTCGAGCTCGAGCCCGACCTTGCCGCACGCGCCAAAGCGAATCTTGCGGCTTACGACAACGTCGAAATCGTCCAGGCCGACGCGGTCGCCAATCCGTTGCCGTCCTCCGACATCATCTATGTCAATGCCGGCGTCGTCGCCCCGCCCGCCGCATGGCTGAAAGCGCTGAAACCCGGCGGCCGCATGATCTTTCCGTGGCGTCCCTCCGAAACCGTCGGCCTCGCGGTCCTCATCACCCGCCTGGAAAACGGCTTTGCCTGCCGGCCCTTCATGGGCTCCTGGTTCATTCCTTGCGTCGGCGCTTCCACCGCCGAGCCGGGCGCGAAGATACCGACCCGCGAGCGCGCTGTGCGCACCCGCTCGATATGGCTGACGGCGACAAAGGCGCCGGACCGCACCGCGACCGCCGTGTTCGGCGAGGTCTGGTTCTCGTCACGCACCATTCGAGTCGACGACACGCGATAGAAATTTGCGAGGCCGTGTCGGAAAGCGGCCTTGCCGTTCGTCCTAGAAGCATGACCCCGAAAAATGGGAACCGGTTTCGAGAAAGATCATGCTCGAACAAAGAGTTAGGCCGTGATGGCGATTCAGCGAAACGCCATCACGATCTAGGAACAATTCCAGGAAAAGCGCGAAGCGGTTTCCGTCAGGGATTGCGTAGAACGCTTTGGGCAGAGATCCGGCCGCGACGGCGCGGATCAGCGAAAGGGAGAATAAAGATGCGCAAGATCATCGCCGCCACGTTTGTCAGCCTCGACGGCGTCATGCAGGCGCCCGGCGGTCCGGAAGAGGATCCGGTCGGCGGATTCAAGTTTGGCGGCTGGACGTTTCATTACTTCGACGAGGTGGCGGGCAGGGCAATGGAGGAACTGTTCTCCAAGCCGTTCGACCTGCTGCTCGGCCGCAGAACCTACGATATCTTCGCCGCGTACTGGCCGTATCAGAACGACGCCATCGCCGATGTCTTCAACCCCGCGACGAAATATGTGGCGACGCACCGGCCGGATTCGCTGACCTGGCAGAACACGAAGTCGCTCGGGCCTGACATCGTTGCGAGGCTTAAGGAACTCAAGCAGGAAGACGGGCCGGACCTGCTCATCCAGGGCTCGGGCAATGTGATCCAGACCCTGCTCGCCAACGGGCTGATCGACGAGATCCGGCTGATGATCTTCCCGCTGCTGCTGGGCAAGGGCAAGCGGCTGTTCGGCGACAACGCGATGCCCGCGGCCTTCAAGCTCGTCAAATCGCAGGCTTCCACCACCGGCGTCATCATGGCGACCTATGAGCGCGGAGGCGAAATCCGTACGGGCTCGTTTGCCCAGCAGGAGCCTTCCCAGGCCGAGCTCGAACGGCGCAGGACCTGGAAGTAGCACAAGGCTGTCGCCCGGCGGGCCAGGCCCGCCGGGCGTCCGATTAGGAAGCCTCTTTCGCAACGACGACCGAACGGTCAGGAACGCCGACGATCCCCACCATTACCGCCTTTGAACGTTCGCCCGACGGCGGCAGAGGGCTGGCGCGCGACATGCAAGTCCGTTGGGCGTTCGAGGAAGTCGGCCAGCCTTATGACGTTCGTCTCGTTTCGTTCGGCGGTATGAAGCAGCCCGCGCATCTCGCGCTCAACCCGTTCGGCAATATCCCGACCTATGAGGAAGGCGATCTCGCTCTGTTCGAGTCAGGCGCGATCGTCCTCCACATCGCGGTGCGTCACGGGGGCCTGTTGCCTGATGATGCGAACGCCCGGGCGCGCGCGGTCGCCTGGATGCTCGCCGCCTACAGCACGGTGGAGCCGCCGATCCTCGAGCGCGCGACCGCCGTGATCCTTGAGCGCGATGCGCCGTGGCACGATGAGCGCCTGCCCCTGGTCGACGACCGGATCCGCAAGCGTCTGGCCGAGCTCTCCCGCTACCTCGGCGATTGCGACTGGCTCGATGGCGCTTTCAGCGCCGGCGACCTTCATGGTGGGCGTGCTGCGCCGGCTGCAGCGATCGGGACTGCTGAACGAATTCCCTAACGTTGCCGCCTATGTCGCCCGCGGCGAGGCGCGGCCGGCCTTCAAGCGGGCATTCGAAGCGCAATTGGCGATCGCCAGGGCGGCAGCGGATGCCTGACCGGCGGTCGCGTCACGCCGCCTGGCGATAGCGCGAAAGACCTTCGCGGATGCGGCTGGCGAAAGCCTTCGCGGCTGGCGCGGTGGCATGTTTCGGCAGATGCAGGTTGACCGAGAAATTCGGCAGCGGCGGAAGACCGGCATCGGACAGGATATCGAGATCGGCCGGCACGGTCGAGGCGAGCCATGTGGTCACGGCGAGGTCCGACCGCACCGTCGCGGTCGTCGCATCGATGTTGCCGTTCTCGAACACGGTGCGCCAATCGAGCCCATTCTCGCTGAGCGCGGCCAGTACCGCCGGCCGGAAGGCGCAGGTGTCGGCGACGATCGAGACCGGCAGCGGCCGCTTCAGGCGCGCCGCCCCGCCCCTGGCGCCGACCCAGACCAGCCGGTCGACGAGCAGGCATTCGCCGGCGCTGGGGCCGACGCGCTCCTCGATCACGGCAAGGTCGATGGTGCCGGCCGCCAAGGCCGCCGCGAGTTCCGGCGAAGAGGCGCAGACCAGCGATATTTCCACTTGAGGATAGGCTTCGGCATAGGCTTTCAGCACGGGCGCGAGCAGGGTGCCGACGAGATCGTAAGGCACGCCGATCCGCACCTGTCCGGCAACGGCCCCGCTCCTGATTTCGGTGAGGATCTCGTCGTTGAGCTGCAGCAGGCGCCTGGCTTTGTCGAGCAGCCGCTCACCCACCCGCGTCAGCTTCAAACCGCGGCGGTCCCGCTCGAACAGGCTTTGCCCCAGCACCTCTTCCAGCCGTTTGACCTGCTGGCTGACGGCGCCCTGCGTCAGGTGGAGCGCGTTGGCGGCCGCCGTCATGCTGGCCTTGTCGGCCGTCGTGACGAAGGTGCGGATGAGGGTCGTGTCGAGATCGCGGATCATGACGACATTATAATTGCTAATGCAAACCATATCAAACATTGCATTTACTGATGTCGCGAAGCGCCTAAGCATGCCGGCTTGTTCGACTGGGAAGCCCGCATGTCCGAAACCATCATCCCGCTGGTCCTGTTCGCGCTGATCTCGACCGCGACGCCCGGCATCGCCACAACGCTCTCGACCGCCTCCGGCGCGCAATTCGGTTTTCGCCGTTCCGTGCCGCTGATGGCCGGCAGCGCCGCCGGACTGGCGACCGTGGCGGCAGCGGGCGCGGCCGGCCTGGCTGGACTTTAGCCGCCATTCCATCCCTGCAGCTCGCCATGAAGATCCCCGGCTCGCTCTATCTGATCTGGCTGGCGATCAAGATCGGCCGCAGCGGTCCGCCCAACCTCGACATCAGCATGGCCAAGCCGAACAGCTTTTTCGGCGGCGCCGGCATCCAGTGGATGAATCCGAAAGGCTGGGCGATGGGGCTCGGCGCCGCCGCGTCCTTCGCGGCCCTTGCGGATGGTCCGCTGCAACTCGCGCTGCTGCTGGGCGCCGTGTTCGGCCTGGCCGCGGCTTTCTCGCTGTCGCTGTGGTGCGTGGCGGGAACCCTGCTTGCCCGCCTTCTCAAGACTGAGCGCCAGTGGCGCGCGCTCAACATCGTGCTCGGCCTGCTGCTGGCCGCCTCGATCCTGCAGATGTGGCGGCCCGCCTAACGCTGGTTCCTCGCCCCACGAAAGTGGGGAGAGCGACTATCTGGCGTGTCAAGTTGCATTTGCGAACTCGGTTCTCGCGTCGCGTGCCTTTGCGTTGAGGATGACGAGA
>NZ_VFTG01000004.1 GCF_006439355.1 Mesorhizobium sp. B4-1-3 | reverse complement strand
ATCTACGCCCTGCCGATCCAGATGCTGGCTTATTTCACCGCCGTCTTCATGGGCACCGACGTCGACCAGCCGCGCAATCTCGCGAAATCGGTGACGGTGGAATAACGTTACACCCCCGCTTGGGCGATCATGTATCAATCTTTGATACATGATCTTGCGGCTGCCTGCGTATCAGTGTATGATACAATCTTGAGGAAAGCTGTTGATCGTTTCGTTCAAAGGCAAGACGGTCGAGGAGGTAGCGGCTGGCAGGGCACCTAAGGGATTTCCGCCGGATCTGGTCGCCCGTGCCGAAAGGCGGCTCCGGGCTATTGATAATGCAGTCCAACTGAATGACCTTCGGTCGCCACCCGGAAATCACCTGGAAGCTTTGAAGCGGGATCGTGCCGGGCAGCATTCGATACGCATCAACGATCAGTGGCGCATCTGCTTCAGATGGACTGCCGCCGGTGCCGAAGATGTGGAGATTGTGGACTACCATTGAGCGGGCACTCGCCCTAACCCTTTGAGGATACTGAGCTATGCTCAAGTTCGCACGCCCTATCCATCCCGGAGAGTTCCTGCGTGAAGAGTATCTCGTGCCGCTCGGCATGAGCGCCGGTGCGCTTGCGAGGAAGCTCAATCTTCCGCGTACCCGTATCGAGCGTATCGTCAAGGAGGAGGTTGGCCTCACTCCCGATACAGCTCTTCGCCTCGGCAGGTTTTTCAACACCACGCCTGAGTTCTGGATGAACTTCCAGAAGGCCTACGAACTTGAGATCGAGGCAAAAAAGATCGCAGCGGAACTCGAAAAGATCGTGCCCCTGGAGGCAGCAGCGTAGCTGGCATTCTTTAAAAACTTCGCAGTTCCAAACCGGCCCGCGGTTCATTAGTCTTGGCGACGCAACCTGCGCCGCGGTGAACCCATGTCCGACGCCCTGAAGACCTCTGGCATGACCCGGCTGAGGAATTATTTCCTGACCGGTTTCATCGTCTGCGCGCCGCTGGCGATCACGGCCTATATCGCATGGTCGCTCATCGGCTGGGTCGATTCCTGGGTGAAGCCTTATATCCCCGCCCGCTACAATCCCGACAGCTACCTGCCGTTCCCGGTTCCGGGCTTCGGGCTGATCGTGGCGCTGGTGCTGATCACGCTGATCGGCTTCCTGACGGCGAACATCGTCGGCCGCGCCATCGTCAATTTCGGCGAGCGGCTGCTGGGCCGCATGCCGCTGGTGCGCGGCATCTATGGCTCGCTGAAGCAGATTTTCGAGACGGTGCTGTCGAACAAGGGCGACATGTTCCGCCAGGTCGGGCTGGTCGAATATCCGCGCAAAGGCGTCTGGTCGCTGGTCTTCGTCGCCAGCGAAAAGGAAACCGAGATCAACCAGAAGCTCGACCGGGAAGGCGATCCGCTGATCGCGGTCTTCATGCCCTGCACGCCGAACCCGACCACCGGCTTCCTGATGTATGTGCATAAATCCGAGATCGTGCCGCTCGACATGTCGATCGAGGACGGCGCCAAGCTGATCGTTTCGGCAGGCATGGTGGCGCCGGAGGTCAAAGCCAAGCTGGTGACGCTGAATGGCGAGCCCATCGAAGGCGGTCTCGCCAACCCGCCGGTCGGCGCTCAGCCGGCACGCAGCAGTCGCACCGCCTCATCACGGCCGAACAGATAAAGCAAAAGCCGCAGCGCCTCGCCCCGTTCGGATTGCAATTCCGGGTCGCGCGACAGGATCAGGCGTGCGTCGTCGCGCGCGGCTTCGAGCAGATCGGCATGGAACTCGAGGCGCGCCACCTGGAAGCCTGGTGTGCCGGACTGACGGGTGCCCAGCAACTCACCTTCGCCGCGCAGTTTCAGGTCCTCTTCGGCGATCTTGAAGCCGTCCTCGGTCTCGCGCATCACCGAGAGCCGGCGTTTGGCCGTCTCGCCCAGCGGCTCCTTGTAGAGCAGGACGCAGGAGGAGGGCTTGTCGCCGCGCCCGACCCGGCCGCGCAGCTGGTGCAACTGGGCAAGGCCGAAGCGTTCGGCATGCTCGATGACCATGATGGTGGCGTCCGGAACGTCGACGCCGACCTCGATAACCGTGGTGGCAATCAATATGCGTGTCTCGCCCTCCTTGAAAGCGCGCATCGCTTCGTCCTTCTCAGCGCCTTTCATACGGCCGTGCACCAGGCCGATCCGGTCGCCGAACAGCGGTTTCAGCGAGGCGAAGCGATCCTCCGCCGACATCAGCTTTATTTCCTCGGATTCCTCGACCAGCGGGCAAATCCAGTAGATTTTTTGCCCCTCGGCGACGGCATCAAGCATGCGTCCGACCAACTCATCCAACCGCTCCATCGGCAAGGTGACGGTGCGGATCGGCTGCCGGCCGGCCGGCTTTTCGGTGAGCTTCGAGACGTCCATGTCGCCAAAGGCAGTCAGCACCAGCGTGCGCGGGATAGGGGTCGCCGTCATCACCAGCATGTCCGGCGCGTCGCCCTTGGCGGTGATGGCGAGGCGCTGGTGGACGCCGAAGCGGTGCTGCTCGTCGACGACGGCCAGCACCAGGTCGTGAAACGTCACCGTTTCCTGGAAGAGCGCATGCGTGCCGACGACGATGTCGATCGCGCCGCAGGCAAGACCTGCAAGCGTCTCCGTGCGTTCGCGGCCCTTCTCACGCCCGGTCAGGATGGCAAGGCGCAGGCCGACCTTTTCCGCCAGCGGCGCGATCGTCGCCAGATGCTGGCGCGCCAGGATTTCGGTCGGCGCCATCAGGGCAGCCTGACCGCCCGCCTCGACAGCGCGCGCCATGGCGAGCAGCGCCACCACCGTCTTGCCGGAGCCGACATCGCCTTGCAGCAGGCGCAGCATGCGTTCGGGGTCGGCGAGATCGGCGTTGATCTCGCCAAGCGCGAATTCCTGGCTGGGCGTGAGCTTGTAGGGCAGGGCGGCGCGCAATTTCTCGACGATGCGGCCGTCGCCGGTGAGCGGCCGGCCCGACAGGCGGCGAATTCTCGCCCGCACCAGCGCCAGCGACACCTGCCCGGCGAGCAATTCGTCGTAAGCAAGACGGCGCCAGGCCGATCCTTCGACCGCGACATCGATCGGGTCCTTCGGATTGTGGATGCGGGTGAGCGCGTCGCCGAAGGATGGGAAGGTGTGGCGGCGCATGAATGCGCCGTCCTGCCATTCGGGCAATTCAGGCAGGCGGCCGAGCGCCTGGCCGATGGCCCGACGCAGCACCTTGGCCGACAGGCCGGCGGTGAGCGGATAGACCGGTTCGACCAGCGGCAGGCTCTCGGCCTCGTCGATCGGCGCGATATGGTCGGGATGGACCATGGTCGGGCGGCCGTTGAACCATTCCATGCGACCGGAGATCACCACACGCTCGCCCTCGGGAAGCATTTTTTGCAGGTAGGCGGCATGGGCATGGAAGAAGGTCAGCGCCACCTCGCCGGTGTCGTCATGGGCATAGACCCGGTAGGGCACCGACCTGTTGCCGCGCGGCGGCGGCTGGTGGCGGTCGACCCGGACCTCGAGCGTGACGATTTGGCCTTCGGCCGACAGCGCGATGCCGGGACGATTGCGGCGGTCGATCACCGTGTTGGGCAGCACGAACAGAAGGTCGGCCGCGCGCGCGGCGCGATCGCCAAGGTCGGCCGGCATGACACGCTCGATCAGCAGGCCCACCTTCGGGCCGACGCCGGCAAGCGAGGTGATCGGAACGAACAGGGGATCGAGGATGGTGGGACGCATCATGTCAACTTATGTCGCGACAGACGCAGCGCAAAGGCTGACACCGCCCTCTATCCACGCTATATGCGCCGCTTTGGACAGGGATGCGGCGACATGACCGGAACACAGCGATCAAGCGAGGGGCTGGACGCCCGCCGCCGCAAGCTCCTGTTCCGCTCCTGGCACCGCGGCATGCGCGAGATGGACCTGATCCTGGGCTCCTTCGCCGACGCCGAGATCGGCGCCTTGACCGGCGATGAAATCGACCAATATGAGAGACTCCTCGACATTCCCGACACCGAATTTTTCCCGATGGTCACCGGCGAGCGCCCGGTTACGCCCGATATCGATTGCGCGGTGCTGCAAAGGATCCTGACGTCGCGCCGGACCATGACATTTTGAAAAACGCATGAGCCTCATCCCATCCATCGGCCTGCCCAAGGGCCGTGCTGGCCAGTTCATCGTCGACGGCGTCGCCGACGGCTACGAAGCGTTTGCCCTGGTGCAGACGGCGCAGGAGATCGCGCCTGACAAGCCGGTGCTGTTCGTCGCGCGCGACGGCCAGCGGCTCCCTGCAATCATCGAAGCGCTCGCCTTCGCCGCGCCCGGCCTGCCGGTGCTGGAGCTGCCGGCCTGGGACTGCCTGCCCTACGACCGTGTTTCGCCCGGCGCCGATGCCGCGGCGCGGCGGCTCGACGCGCTTTCGGCCATGATCGCGCTGGCGAAGAAGCCGCATCGCGCCGTGATCCTCACGACGGCCAATGCGCTGCTGCAGCGCATTCCGCCGGCCGAATTGATCGAAGCGCAGACGTTTCATGCCAGACCCGGCAACCAGATCGATATGAATGCGCTGATCGCGCGGCTGGAGATCTCAGGCTTCGAGCGTGTGCCGACGGTGCGCGATGTCGGCGAATTCGCCGTGCGCGGCGGCATCCTCGACCTCTTCGCGCCCGGCTGGAGCGAGGCGCTCCGGCTCGACTTCTTCGGCGACACGCTGGAATCGATCCGCGTCTTCGACGCAGCAACCCAGCGCACCACTGGACAGCGCAAGTCGATGTCGCTGCAGGCGATGAGCGAGGTGGCGCTGACGCCAGAGACGATCAGCCGCTTCCGCCGCTCCTATATCGAGGCTTTCGGCGCGCCCTCGCGCGACGACGCGCTCTACGCGGCGGTCAGCGAAGGCCGCCGTTTTGCCGGCATGGAGCACTGGCTGCCCTTCTTCTACGAGCGGCTGGAGACGGTGTTCGACTATCTGCCGGACGCGCCTGTGGTCTTCGACCATCTGGCGCATGAGGCGCTGGCCGAGCGGCACACGCTGATCCTCGACCACTACGAGGCACGCCGGAAGCAGGCCGACAGCGCGCTGAAGGACGCCGTGCCTTACAAGCCGGTGGCGCCGGATCTGCTTTATCTGTCGCCGGAAAACCTCAAAGCGTCGCTTGGGCCGCGTGAAGACATCGACTTCACCGTGTTCGACGCGCCGGATGTCGGAGGCAAGAAGGTCTTTCACGCCGGCTCGCGGCCGGGCCGCAGCTTTGCGGAAGAGCGCGCCGACCCCAACATCAACGTCTTCGATGTCGTGGTGAAGCATATCGCCGATGAGCGCGCCGCGCGCCGCCGGGTCATCGTCGCCGGCTGGACGGAGGGTTCGCTCGACCGCCTCAGCCAGATTCTCGCCGAACATCATCTCGGCAACCTGAAGACCGTTGCGACGCTTGCCGAGGCCGAAAAGCTCGAGCCGGGGCAGGCAGGCCTTGCGGTGCTGCCGCTCGAATCAGGCTTCGAGACCGACGGTCTGGTCGTCGTCGCCGAGCAGGATATCCTCGGCGACAGGCTGATCCGGCGCTCCAAGCGCAAGAAGAAGGCTTCCGATTTCATCGCCGAGGCCTCGTCGCTGTCTTCCGGCGACATCGTCGTCCATGCCGATCACGGTATCGGCCGCTTCATCGGCCTGCGCACCATCGAGGCAGTCGGCGCGCCGCATGATTGCCTCGAGATCCACTATGCGGGCGACGACCGGCTGTTCCTGCCGGTGGAAAACATCGAGCTGCTTTCGCGCTACGGCTCGGATTCGGCCGAAGCAACGCTCGACAAGCTGGGTGGCGGCGCTTGGCAGGCGCGCAAGGCGCGGCTCAAGCGGCGTCTGCTGGACATGGCCGGGCAATTGATCCGCATCGCCGCCGAGCGGCAGATGCGCTCCGCGCCTGCCATGATCCCGGCCGAAGGGCTCTATGGCGAGTTCGCCGCACGTTTCCCCTATGAGGAAACCGACGACCAGCAGACGGCGATCGATTCCGTGATGGACGATCTCGGCGCCGGCAAGCCGATGGACCGGCTGGTCTGCGGCGATGTCGGCTTCGGCAAGACCGAAGTGGCGCTGCGCGCCGCCTTCATCGCGGCGATGGAGGGTTTCCAGGTCGCGGTCGTCGTGCCGACGACGCTTCTTTCGCGCCAGCATTTCAAGACCTTCTCGCAGCGCTTCTCAGGCCTGCCGATCCGTATCGCGCAGGCCTCGCGCCTTGTCGGCTCCAAGGAACTGGCCGAAACCAAGAAAGGCATCGCCGATGGCACGGTCGATATCGTCGTCGGCACGCATGCGCTGCTCGGCAGCTCGATCTCGTTCAAGAATCTCGGGCTTTTGATCATCGACGAGGAGCAGCATTTCGGCGTCAAGCACAAGGAGCGGCTGAAGGAGCTCAAGAATGACGTGCATGTGCTCACGCTTTCGGCGACGCCGATCCCGCGCACGCTGCAGCTGGCGCTGACCGGCGTACGCGAACTGTCGCTGATCGCCACGCCGCCGGTCGACCGCATGGCGGTGCGCACCTTCATCTCGCCCTTCGATCCGCTGGTTATCCGCGAGACGCTGCTGCGCGAGCGCTATCGCGGCGGCCATTCCTTTTATGTCGTGCCGCGCATCAGCGACCTGGCTGAAATCCATGATTTCCTGAAGGAATCCGTGCCGGAGCTGAAGGTCGCGGTCGCTCACGGCCAGATGCCGCCGGGCGAGCTCGACGACATCATGAACGCCTTCTACGACGGCCAGTACGACGTGCTCCTGTCGACCACCATCGTCGAATCCGGCCTCGACATCCCGACCGCCAACACGCTGATCGTCCATCGCGCCGACATGTTCGGCCTGGCGCAGCTCTACCAGTTGCGCGGCCGCGTCGGCCGCTCGAAGGTGCGCGCTTATGCGCTGTTCACGCTGCCGGCCAACCGCAAGCTGACCGACACGGCCGAGCGCCGGCTGAAGGTGCTGCAGTCGCTCGACACGCTCGGCGCCGGCTTCCAGCTTGCCAGCCACGACCTCGACATACGCGGCGCGGGCAATCTGCTCGGCGAAGAGCAGTCCGGCCATATCAAGGAGGTCGGTTTCGAGCTCTACCAGCAGATGCTGGAGGAGGCGGTGGCGGAGGTGAAGGATACCGGCGAAGTCCAAGACGGCGGCTGGTCGCCGCAGATCGCGGTCGGTACAGCCGTGATGATCCCGGAAAGCTATGTGCCGGACCTACAGCTCAGGATGGCGCTCTACCGCCGCCTCGGCGACCTGGAAACCACCGAGGAGATCGACAGCTTCGGCGCCGAATTGATC
Source organism: Mesorhizobium sp. B4-1-3 (assembly GCF_006439355.1). Classification (GTDB taxonomy): domain Bacteria; phylum Pseudomonadota; class Alphaproteobacteria; order Rhizobiales; family Rhizobiaceae; genus Mesorhizobium. The sequence goes on along the minus strand of NZ_VFTG01000004.1, from coordinate 402,251 downwards.
GACCGCTTCGGGCCGCTGCCGGAAGAGGTGACGCATCTGTTGAAGATCGTCTTCATCAAGGCGCTCTGCCGCAAGGCCAATGTCGAGAAGCTCGATGCCGGCCCGAAGGGCGTCGTGATCCATTTCCGCAAGCGCGAGTTCCCCAATCCGGTCGGGCTGGTCAAATTCATCGGCGAGCAGGGCTCGCAGGCCAAGATCAGGGCCGACCATAGCGTGGTCTTCATCCGCGATTGGCCGAATGCGGAGAAGCGGCTTGCCGGTTCGGCTGTTGTCATGACCCAATTGGCAAGATTGGTCGACAAAGCTGCCTAACGACGTTCATAGTGGGAAGCCGAGCAGCTCGAAGCATTCGCCACCACTGAAAAACCCGGCTAGAATAGGTAATCGGCTTCGTGTAAGGAGCCGCGACCTCGTATCGAGGCTGGAATGGCGGGCAAGCGCGCTCGCAGGTTTGTTTGATGCAATTCCGACGGAAATTTCACTTTTCCCGGGGTTGCTCCGAAAGGGCGTTTAGGTGCAGCGATGACGAAATGGTCGCCGAATTCGTGGAGAGCAAAGCCGATCAAGCAGGTGCCGGCCTATCCGGACCTCGCGGCCTTGCAGACCACGGAGGCGCGGCTCGCGACCTATCCGCCGCTGGTCTTTGCGGGCGAGGCGCGCAAGCTGAAGAAGCAACTGGCGGCGGTCGCGGCCGGCGAAGCTTTCCTGCTCCAGGGCGGCGACTGCGCCGAGAGCTTCGCCGAGCACGGCGCCGACAACATCCGCGACTTCTTCCGTGTCTTCCTGCAGATGTCGGTGGTGCTCACCTTCGCTGGCGCGCAGCCGGTGGTGAAGGTCGGCCGCGTCGCCGGCCAGTTCGCCAAGCCGCGCTCGTCCGACAACGAGACCAAGGCCGGCGTGTCGCTGCCGAGCTATCGTGGCGACATCATCAACGGTATCGAGTTCGACGCCAAGTCGCGCATTCCCGATCCGGCGCGGCAGGAGATGGCTTACCGCCAATCCGCGGCGACGCTCAACCTTCTGCGCGCCTTTGCGCAGGGCGGCTATGCCAGCCTGGAGAATGTGCATCGCTGGATGATGGGTTTCGTCGCCGACAGCCCGCAAGGCGAGAAATACGAGTTGCTCGCCAACCGCATCACTGAGACGATGGATTTCATGCGCGCGGTCGGCATCACCTCGGAAACCAACTTCGCGCTGCGCGAGACGGATTTCTACACCAGCCACGAGGCGCTGCTGCTCGGCTATGAGGAGGCGCTGACGCGCGTCGATTCGACCTCCGGCGACTGGTACGCGACCTCGGGCCACATGATCTGGATCGGCGACCGTACCCGCCAGCCGGACCATGCGCATGTCGAATATTGCCGCGGCATCAAGAATCCGCTCGGCTTGAAGTGCGGGCCGTCGCTGACGCCGGATGGCTTGCTGGAACTCATCGACCTGCTCAATCCCGAGAACGAGCCGGGCCGGCTGACGCTGATCGCGCGCTTCGGCTCCGACAAGGTCGCCGAGCACCTGCCGAAGCTGGTGCGGGCAGTGAAGAAGGAAGGCCGCAACGTGGTGTGGTCATCCGACCCGATGCACGGCAACACCATCGAGGCGGCCGGCTACAAGACGCGGCCGTTCGACCGCATCCTGAAGGAAGTGCAGACCTTCTTCGAGGTGCACCGCGCCGAGGGCACGCATCCGGGCGGCATCCATGTCGAGATGACCGGCAAGAACGTCACCGAATGCACGGGCGGCGCCCGTGCCATCACGGCGGAGGACCTGCAGGACCGCTACCACACCCATTGCGATCCGCGCCTCAACGCCGACCAGGCGATCGAGCTTGCCTTCCTGGTGTCGGACCTGCTCAAGAAGAGCCACCCGGTCCAGCACAAGCAGGCCGCCAACGCCTGAGAAGGCTTTGCGAGGCTTGATCATCGGAGGCGCTGGCACCAATGCCGGCGCCTTTTTCAATTTGGCCAGACGAGCGCAGTTCGATTGCCGTCATTCCGGATCTGGCGGTCCGGGCGGATCGCCCGGGAAACTGGTTCTGCCGGGCGGAATGACGGCAAAGCTGATCTCCAGGGGCGGTGCCTTGAGCGACCAGTCGAATGGCACCGTCTTGACCGGCAAGCCGGCAATCCAGGCCTGCTGCAGCGGCGTGAGCTTCCAGCCGTGCGGCCATACAAGCAGCATGCCCTGATCCCGCAGGCGCTGGTCCGTGATCCAGGGGGCAAGGCGCCGGTCGAGAGTCGTGAAGATGGAGGGTTGATCCGTTGCTTCCAGCCCGGCAAGCTGGGCCACGCTGTCCTCGCCGCCGACAATGCCGAGCGGTCCGGGCACCGTCTCATGCCAGATCGCCTCGGCCGTCTGCGAGATCGATCGCGCCGGCCAGCACATCGGCTGCAGGCGGCCGAGGACATTGCAGCCTGTCCAGCGGCTCACCGCATAGGCGCTCGATACGCCGACCACGCAAAGCAGCGCCAGCACCGTCAACCGGCGTAATTCCACAGGCCCCAGCCGTTGGCCCAGCAGCGCGATCGCCAAGGCCCCGACGAGATTATACATCGTCGCTCCCCAGGACTCGCCGGTGCCGGTAAAGATCGAGGCGACCATGACCAGGAGCGCCGGCCCCAGGCCTATCCATGCAAGGTAGACAATCGCCCGCCGCTCGGGAGCGGGGTGTGCGGGCGAGAGGTCTTGTGCGGGGCTGGGCTGCCGTCGCAACAGGCCAGACAGAGCGAGCACGACGGGAAGAGCGGTGAGCCCGGCAAGCTGAACGCCGATGTAGTAAAGTCGGGCACGGTTGGCGAGCACCCAAGCGTTGCGATGCGCGGCATAGGTCAGCGGCAGGAAGTCGAGGCGGACAAGCTGAATCGCCAGGGGTGTTGCGACGCCAAGAAAAACCGCGAGGCCGAGCCATGGCCATGGGGTGGCAAGCCGGCTTCGGGCACGAGCGTCGTACAGGATCCAGATGCCGCCGAAGGTGAGCAGCAAAGCCGTCGAGAGTTTGGCATAAAGCCCCAGGCCGGAAACGAGGCCGAGGGCAAGCCACCAGCCCGGCCGTCCGTCGCGCACCGAACGCCACAGCAGCCATGATATGCCCGCCCAGAAAGGCATCTGCGCGTAGTCATGATTGAATTGCGGGGTCGGCCAGCCGAAGAAGTAGATCGAGGGCATCAACAGCACGGCGGCGAGGGCGCGGGTCGAGCCCATGATGTCGCGGGCAAGCAGATAGACCAGGACGAAAGTCGTCGAGACCATCAATTGCGACAGCATGTATTGCGGCCAGCGGAATGAGCCGGTCAGGAGATGGCTGATCTCGAGCAGCCAGCACGGGAGCTGCGGGTGCTTGTAGGTCAACAGCACCCATTCGCGGCCCCACATGAACCCTTCGACGACGTCGCGGGGCGGCCCGACATTGACGATCGCCGGCATGACGGTCCAGCACAGAAGCTGAGCCAGGCACAGAAGCGCGAGGAAATACGCGGGCTGGCGCAGAAGGTCGTCCCAACGCGGTGCAGGGGAGACACCTGCGGTGGACGTCAGGTCGCCCACCGGCCAAAGATTCATGGAATCGCTCGTCCCTGACATACGTGACTTGGCTACCGCACCGGCTGAATTGCGTGCGCTTAAATCACATCTGATGGATTTTCCAATAGTCCCGACGGCAAACCTTACGAAAATGTATGCTTTCGCGACCATTGCAAAACCAAGATTGCGGCGAAGGTGTCGATGCTGAAATTAAGTAGTCCGGCAAGATCTCATTCGGGGCGGCAATGGAAGACGAAACACAAGAGCATCTGGAACATGCAGAGCATGCCGAACATGCCGCTCATGAGGGGAATCCCTTTCTGACTATTGTCTCGGTGACAATAGCCGTGTTGGCGGTCCTGGCTGCCACGGTGGGCAGCTTCGAGTCGCTCGAGACCGCCGAGGCGATCAATGACAAAAGCGAGGCCTCCTATCTGCAGAATAAGGCGAGCGACCAGTGGGGCTTCTTCCAGGCCAAGAGCATAAAGAAGAACAGCTATGAGATCGCGGCTGCCATGGGCGGGCCTGCCGTCGACCAATTTCAGGCCAACGCCAAACGCAATGAAGCCGATGGCGAGGAAATACAGGCCAAGGCGACCGAATTCGAAAAGCAGGTCGATGAAAAGCTGCGCGACAGCGAAATTCGCGAGCACCGGCATCACGTGCTGACACTCGGCGTCACGCTGCTGCACATCTCCATCGCTGTTGCGACGCTGTCGATCATCACCCGCGGCAAACGCTGGCCGTGGATGGCTTCGTTGGTCCTGGGCGCCTTGGGCATGATCGCGGCAGGTTACGCTTATGTCTGACCGGCCAAGGTCACACTCGTCCGCACCATCCCGCAATGCAGGTCCACCATGCGTCACGAACATGCCATCATCCATCACCGTGGGCTCGACTTCTGGTCGGCGCGCGCGGCGGTTCTCGTCATCATCTGCCTGCAGCTTCTGGTCATCAACAACCTGTCCTTCGGTCCGCGCTGGCTGGCCCCGACCGTCGAGGCGGCGCTGCTGGTGCCCCTGTCGATCGCGACCGCCTGGACGCAGATGCAGACGCGCAACGCGGTCGATCACGAGCATTGGTACGCGATCGGCCGATTGCGACTCTATATCCGCCGCACGGCATTGGTGATGACCGGCGTGATCAGCATCATGAATTGCGGATCGCTGGTCCTCCTGGTGCGGGCGCTGCTGGAAGGGCATGCCGGCGCCGGCACGACGCTGCTCGTCGACGCACTCAACATCTGGGTCACCAATGTGATCGTCTTTGCGCTGTGGTTCTGGAGCACCGACCGCGGCGGTCCGCCGACCTGCGGCCTGGTCAAGCGCGCGCATGCTGACTTTCTGTTTCCGCAAATGACGTTGCCCGACCGTGAGATCCAGGGCTGGCTGCCAGGCTTCGTCGACTACGTCTTCCTGGCCTTCACCAATGCCACCGCGTTCTCGCCAACCGACACCTTGCCGCTTACGCAGCGCGCAAAGCTCCTGATGATGGCCGAAGCGATGATCTCGCTGCTGACGATCGCGCTGGTGGCGGCGCGGGCGGTCAACATTTTGGCGTAGCCGTCTGCCGGCTCGCGCTGGATCTCGATAGAGTTTTCCGAGTTCAGTGGCCGCGCTGCCAGCGCATGCCGGCCAGTCGTGGATCGGAAAAGGCGGCGCGTGAGAATTCCAGCCTCTTCTCCGGGAATTCGCTGATCGCCTGCAGGCCGAAGGAGCCGATCCGGATGCGCCAGGTCTGCGGCTCCAGCGGCCTTGCCTTGGCAAAGCCGTTGCAGGTCAGCAGCGCGATGTTGGCGCCCTTCGAATCGCGCACCGAGCGATAGCGGATCGCCTGCATCTCGGCTTCGCGCGCGACATCGGCGATCGCCTGGCAGGCGGTGTAATCGGTGGGCTGGGTCCAGGCTTTCTCGTCGCGATCGAGCGGCGGCCGTGTCAGGTCGATCGCGCGGTCGCATTTTATCGCGGCGGCGAAGGCCGTGTATTCCGCGGCGTCGTTCGGCCATGGCGTCGCCGGCGACTCCGCGAAGAACAGCAAGCGGTAGAAGGCCATTTCCGCCACCGCCGTCAGCACCGTCTCGGCGGCATAGTAAACCCCTTTGGTCTTGCCGGTGCGGCGGAAGCGCGAGCCGTATGGATAGACCGAGCCATAGCGAAAAGGCGTCGCCAAAAGGTAGTGGAGGTGGCGGCATTCCAGCGGGATATGCGGCTTGGTGTCCTCAATGAGGTCCTCCAGCAGCGACTGCTCGTCGAGCGTGTCGACGAGCTTGAGGGTCGACACGCGGTGCTGCGCCTCGACCATGCGCCAGTACTTGCCCTCGAGCCTGACGGCCTCAGACGAGAGCGCGCCGGGAGTCCAGGTAAGCAATGACATCGACAAGTCCGGCAATCGTCAGGATCTTTTCGAGGGGCGTGCCGTCGAGCGTGGTGTTGGGGTTCTTCAGCCAGGCCCGGGCAACAGTCTCGTCGCCGCCGACGATGGCGTCGAGCGAGCGGAACAGGCGGACGAACAGCACCGCCAACTCGAACGCCTTGGTGCCGCGTTCAAGCAGGAATTCCTGCCGGCGCATGCGCGAGATCGTTGCTTCCGACACACCGATGACCAAAGCGAGCGTCCTGGCGGTGATGTCGAGCATGTCGGCCGCGCGTAGCGTGGCCTTGGTGATGACCGCGTTTTCGGCCGCCGCCGCGGCCGCGACTGGACGTTGCATGAGCGCACCCTTTCATTTCTGTGGAAAATATAGTCCACAAAAATTCACCTGGAAAGGGTAGTCGCCGGATTTCGACGAATTGTCAGTCTTTCTTGTAAAGCAGCCAGCCTTTGCCGGCCCGGCCGGCCGTGGCCCAGTGCCTTGTCACACGGTTGCGGCCGCCGACCTTGGAGCGATAAAGCGCGCGGTCCGCCTTGGTGTAGAGATCTTCGGGATTTTCCGCCTCCGAGGCCATGCAGATGCCCAGCGATATGGTGACGGTGCCGTAGTTCATGCCGGTCTGGCTGCTGGTGAACGGCGTATGCTCGATCAACACACGGATACGCTCGGCGATCTCGTATGTGGCTTCCTCGCTGGCGCCCTCGACGATAAGCGCGAATTCCTCGCCACCGGTGCGTGCGACAAACATATCGGAACGGACGCTGGACTGTAAGATCTCGGCGATGATCTGCAGGATCCTGTCGCCGACCGGATGGCCGTAGCGATCGTTTATGTCCTTGAAATGATCGATATCGGCAAGGACCAAGGCGTTGAACAGGATGCCGCGATTGCTGTTGTAGATCCGGGTGATCTCCTTGTCGAAGGCGCGTCGGTTCCACAGCTGCGTGAGCGGGTCGGTGTCGGCAAGCCGCTTGTATTCCTCGAGCTTCGACTTGACGCTTTCAAGCTCGGCCGTCTTTTCGCTTAGCGTGCTGGCGACCTGGCGGCCATGGTCGATCGTCGAGCTGGTGGCTGCAGACATCGCGCCCGCGATCTTCTGGAGGATTTCCTGCGAGAGCAGGCTGCGGTTGCTCAGGCCAATCGAGGTCTCATCGAGAATACGGCCATATTTTTCGACATGCGAGCGCTCGCTGCGCAACAGCGCGGCGATTTCCTCAAGCTCGCTGGCGACCATTTCGCGGGCGTGCTCGACGATGGCCGGACCGTGATGCTGGGGGAAGAAGGTGCGCCCGATGCCGTCGAGGTCCTCCTGGGTCGGGCGGTTGCTCAACGAGACGACGGCAAGACTGAGCTCATGGTTGCTGCCGCTCAGCGCCTCATAGAAGATTTCGTAATTGCGCGGCAGGCCGAGCACGCCGAGCTGACGCATTGTCGCCACGACGGTGCTGGCGATGTCGGTATTCCTGTCAGTCGGAATGGCTGCCGGTTGCATATCGTCTTCGCTGCCCCTTCAGTGCGACCGGAGACCTGCCACCGCGGGTGTCTCGCAAGCGGGGATTTGAATCGGAATTGCGAATGCGCGTCCCCTCACGACCTCCGCTTGTGGGAATCATAGATGCAGTTGCGCTAAAGTTTCCTTAATGGCCTGCTTTTCCTCGATGTCTCTGCTACCGCAGGATGCAAAGCCGTGCAGGCGCAGCTTTTGAAACGCGCCGCTTCGGTGTCGCATTTGCCTATGCCCAGCCATTTCAAACCTGAAATTCTGTCCGGCAACTGGATCGGCAGATGGTCGAAGGAGGCCCGAATGGACGGTAATCACAGCGGATCGTGCCTATGCGGAGCGGTGCGTTTCAGGACGAGAGGTCCGTTGCGCGGGGTCATCTACTGTCACTGCTCGCAATGTCGTCGGCAAACCGGCCATTTCGTCGCGGCAACCGCCTCCAGGGATGCCGATATCGTCATAGAGGGCGCCGACTCGCTCAACTGGTACGGCGCGTCCGACGTGGCGAAACGCGGCTTCTGCCGCACCTGCGGTTCGCTGCTGTTTTGGAAGCACAATGACCTGGACACGATCTCTATCATGGCCGGATCTTTCGAGCGGCCGAGCGGTCTCTCCGCGGAAAGCCACATCTTCGTTGGCGACAAGGGCGACTATTATTCGATCGATGACGGGTTGCCGCAGTTCGAGAAGTCGACGCCATCGATAAAGGTGGCGGACGGATGATTTTTGGCGCGGCTGCCTTATTCCCTTGATCCGGCCGTTGCGATATCCCCTGACGGTTACTCGAAACGGGGCTAGGCATGCAGCGGCTGATCGACGCTTTCATCAATTCGGTACGGGCCTTCCGCAAGCTTGCCGCGCACGAAAAGGCATTCCAGCAGGAGCTGATGCTGCTTGCGCTCGCCCTGCCGGCCGGCTGGTTCATCTCGGTCTCCTGGCGCGGCTACGCCCTGCTGATCTGCGCCGTGCTGCTCCTGATCATGGTCGAAGTGCTCAACACCGGTATCGAGGCGGCTTGCGACGCGATCTCGCGCGAATTCCACATCGACATCCAGCTCGCCAAGGATTGCGGTTCGCTGGCCGTGCTGATTTCGATCGTGATCGCCGGCGGCGTCTGGGGCATCGCCTTGATCGAGCGCCTTACCGGCGCGCCGATCTGATCCTCGCGATTGATCACGATCCCGCCTGGTCTTCCCGGGCGCGTTCACGCTTTGCGAAGTGACGGCCTACCAACCATGCGGCGACGGCGATAACGATGCCGACGCCAAGGGCGATGAGCAGGCGCTCATGGCGTGCAAACGCCTGGCCCACCATTTGCTCCGCGCCAAGGCCGAAGACATAGCCGATGCCGCTGAACAGGGCCGCCCAGACCGCGGACGAGATGGCATTCAGGATGACGAAACGCGGCACGGACACGGTCGACAGGCCAGCGGCGATGCCGCCGACTAGGCGCATGCCATAGATGTAGCGGTTGGTCAGCACGAAGATGTTGGGATGGGTGTTCAGCAGGCGGTAGGCGCGGCTGAAGCCCGGACGCCTGCGCAACCTTCTCACATAGCGATGTTCGGCGAAGCTGCGCCCCATCGTGAAGAAGAAGGTGTCGCCGGCGAAGGCGCCGACAAAGGCGGCGAGGAAAGTCTGCCACAGCACGAAAACGTGCTGATGGGCGAAGAAGCCGCCGAGGATCGCGGCGCTTTCGCCTTCGGCGACGCAGCCCAGGAAGACCGCGATCAGCCCGTACTGCTCGATGAGATGGTGGATGGTCCCGCTCATTCCGTTGCGGGCCGCGCCGACAATTTTTCGTCGATGCGCCTGATCTGCTCGGCCATGCGCAGGATCTCGTTGCGCATGCCGATGATCTCGCTGTGGCGCAGCTCGTCGAGCTTCTCATGCAGCGCCATGATCTCGATCTCGGCCTTCAGATTGACCTCGTAGTCATGCGCCGCGTTGATGCGGTCGCGCTCAGTCTGGCGGTTCTGCGACATCATGATCACCGGCGCCTGGATCGCCGCCAGCATCGACAGCACGAGGTTGAGGAAGATGAAGGGGTAGGGGTCGAAGGAGTCGCGCGTGAGCAGCCAGGCATTGCCGACAGTCCAAACGGCAAGAAAGGCCAGGAAGCCGAGGATGAAGGACCATGAGCCGCCGATCCTGGCGATGGTATCGGCGATCCTGTCGCCATAGGTCTCGTGAAAGGCCACTGCCTTGTTGGTGTCGCGCGTGATGGTGGTGCGCTCGAGCGTCGATTGCAGCACGCGGCTCTCGAGCGGACCGAAGCCATCCGGCTTTCGCTTGAGCAAACGGTTCGCCATGTCCTCGACGATCTTGTTCATTGGTCCTCTCCTTCGCCCGGCATCGATAGACGTAGAGGCTGCCGGGCCGGACGTGAAGTGCTAGATTGCGGCCAACAGGCGAGGACAAAGATGCTCGATTTCCAGAAAATCCATGCACGGGCGGCAAAGCGAAAGGGCGGGGAGGCGGTGCTCGCTCCGCTGCTTGGCCCCAAGCCCAACAATGCGGCGGTGGCGAAAGTCCCCGATGATCGCATTCTCTCGACCATGGCCGAGCGCATCTTCGCCGCAGGTTTCGTGTGGCACGTCATTGAGCAGAAATGGCGGGGTTTCGAGGAGGCATTCCTCGGCTTCGAGCCGAAGCGGCTTCTGTTCCAGCCCGACGATTTCTGGCACGAGCTGGCATCCGACAGCCGCATCGTGCGCAACCCGCAGAAGATCAAGTCGGTGCGCGACAACGCCGCCTTCGTCGATCGCGTCTCGAAGGAGCATGGCAGCTTCGGCAAATTCATCGCCGCCTGGCCGGCGGACGATCAGGTCGGCCTGACCGCCTATCTCGCCAAGCACGGCAGCCGGCTGGGCGGCAATACCGGCCAGTATTTCCTGCGCTGGCTGGAATGGGACACGTTCGTCGTCTCGTCGGACATGGCGGCGGCGCTGCGCGACGCCGGTCTCGACATCGCCGAGAACCCGACCTCGAAGCGAGACCTCGACAAGATCCAGGCGCAGATCAACCAGTGGTCGGCCGAGACCGGCCTGCCGCGCCGCCACATCTCCCGCATCCTTGCGATGTCGATCGGCGAGAACCGCTCGGCAGAGGCGCTGCGCGAGTATATGGGCGACTAGGCCCGAGCGCATTCGTGCACACCTTGAATTGGCACAAGCAATCGCCATTGCGGGGCGATTTCAGCCACGCTAAATCCGTTCCATGACCAAGACCGCTCCCGATATCCTGCGCATCGCCGTTGCCCAACTCAACCCGACCGTCGGCGACGTCGCCGGCAATCTGGCAAAAGCGCGCGAGGCGAGGGCGGACGCGGCGCGCCAGGGCGCCGATCTGGTACTGTATACCGAGCTCTTCCTCGCCGGCTATCCGCCGGAAGACCTGGTGCTGAAACCTTCCTTCCGGAAGGCATGCGAGAAGGCCGCGCAGGATTTCGCCAAGGATACGGCCGATGGCGGGCCCGGCGTCATCATCGGCACGCCGCTGAAGCGCAAAAGCGGCACGCACAACTCCATCGTCTTCGCCGACGGCGGCAAGATCATCGCCGAACGCTATAAGCTCGATTTGCCCAACTATGGCGAGTTCGACGAGAAGCGCGTCTTCCAGGCCGGGCCGGAACTGCAGGGTCCGGTGAATTTCCGTGGCGTGCGCATCGGCATTCCGATCTGCGAGGATATCTGGGGCGATATTGCCGTCTGCGAGACACTGGCCGAAAGCGGCGCCGAGATCCTTTTGGTGCCGAACGGCTCGCCCTATTACCGTGCCAAGATCGACGTTCGCCACCAGATCGTCATCCGGCAGGTCATCGAAACAGGCCTGCCGATGATCTATGCCAACCAGCTCGGCGGCCAGGACGAGTTGATCTTCGACGGCGCGTCGTTCGCCATCGGCGCCGACAAGACGCTTGCGTTCCAGATGAGCCAGTTCGAGGAGGCGGTCGCCGTCACCACCTGGAAAAGAAAGGGAGACGGCTGGGTCTGCTCGGAAGGCCCGATGTCGAAGATTCCCGAGCGGGAAGAGGCGGACTATCGAGCCTGCATGCTCGGCCTGCGGGACTACGTCAACAAGAACGGCTTCAAGAATGTCGTGCTCGGCCTCTCCGGCGGCATCGACTCCGCGATCTGCGCGGCTTTGGCCGTCGATGCGCTGGGCGAAGAGCGGCTGCGGACCGTCATGATGCCCTACCGCTACACGTCGAAGGATTCGCTGAAGGACGCCGAGGACTGCGCGCGCGCGCTTGGCTGCCGCTACGACATCGTGCCGATCTCCGAGCCGGTCGAAGGCTTCAGGCATGCGCTGACGCAGCTCTTCGAAGGCACCCAGGAAGGCATCACCGAGGAGAACCTGCAGAGCCGAGCGCGCGGCACGATCCTGATGGCGATCTCCAACAAGTTCGGCTCGATGGTGGTCACCACGGGCAACAAGAGCGAGATGTCGGTCGGCTATGCCACGCTTTACGGCGACATGAATGGCGGCTTCAATCCGATCAAGGATCTCTACAAGATGCAGGTCTATGCGCTGTCGCGCTGGCGCAATTCGCATGTGCCGCCGGGCGCGCTTGGGCCGTCGGGCGAGGTCATCCCGAAGAACATCATCGACAAGGCCCCGTCGGCGGAGCTGCGCGAAAACCAGACCGACCAGGATTCGCTGCCGCCCTATCCGGTGCTGGACGATATTTTGGAATGCCTCGTGGAGAACGAGATGAGCGTCGACGACATCGTCGCGCGCGGCCACGACCGGGCGACGGTGACGCGTGTCGAGCATCTGCTCTATATCGCCGAATACAAGCGCCGGCAGGCGGCGCCCGGCGTGAAGATTACCAAGAAGAATTTCGGCCGCGACCGCCGCTACCCGATCACCAACCGGTTCCGGGACCGCGGCTAGCCTCCGCATGCAAGATGTTGAAATCAGTTTCGACCTGTCGCGGATAGATTTCCGGTCGACCTCCGATCTGCTCATGCAAAGCTATTGGGGTGCATCCAGAACCGACGAAGCCAACCGCCGCGCCTTCGACAACTCGCTCTGCGTCGGCGCCTATCTCGATGGCAAGCAGGTCGGATTCGCCCGCGCGATCACCGACTACACGGTCTTTGCCTATCTTGCCGACGTCATCGTCTGGCCGGAGCGTCGTGGGCATGGCATCGGCAAACGGCTTGTGCAGGCACTCCTAGATCATCCCGATATGAAGACGGTTTCTCATTGGAGCCTCACGACCAGCGACGCTCACAGCCTCTACCAGAAGTTCGGATTCCGGGCGGAAGGGCGCTACATGCGACTGGATCGCTCACCCGCTGCCTGAGGCCTGGCCACAACCCGCCGTTGTTGCAAATTCGTCGCAGTGCTTGGACCAGATGCCGTTTTGGCGACCGTCCGGCTTGGCGGTTGGCTGATGCCTCCCTATAAAAGCCTCTCCGCGATTCCCTTCCGGGAGGACCGTATGGCAGGATTTGACATCGTTATGCGAGGCCGCGAAGCCTAGGTCTGCTCGGGTTTTCCGAAGCTTTTTCGGAGAGCCAGGGGCAGGACGGGCATTTGCCGTTGCCGGTCGCCGCCTGAGGGCAGGCGGCCTACCCATACTGAACCTCCCGCTCTTTTGAGGCGCCGCAGGGCGCGGATGCGGGTTTTCCAATTCGATTTACCGGGGCCGGGCTCGTTTGCGCCCGGATGACATCATGGCTCGTTTCAAGATCGACCTGCGCGCGAGCGCCTTTCGCAGCGTGCTTGGTTTTACGTTCAGCCACTGGAGGCGCCAGCCGTGGCGGCTTTCGCTCATCATGGGCGCATTCCTGCTCTCGACGCTGGCAGACGTGCTGACACCCTTCTATTCCGGCCGACTGGTCGATGCTGTCGCCAGCGGCGCCGGAACCGACGCGGTCGCCTGGAATGCCGCGATGGTGGCGCTCTCGATCCTGATGGCACTGGCGCTGGCAGGCGTCGTGCTGCGCAACGCCGCCTTCCTGTGGATCGTCGAACTAACGCTGAAGATGATGTCGGACATTGCCGCCGATGCCTTCCATCGCGTGCAGCGCTTCTCGACGGACTGGCACGCCAACAGCTTTGCCGGATCGACGGTGCGCAAGATCACGCGCGGCATGTGGGCGCTGGACCTGCTCAACGACACGATCCTGATCGCGCTTCTGCCGTCGGTTGTCATGCTTGTCGGGTCGACGCTGCTGCTCGGCTGGTTCTGGCCGCTAATGGGAGCCGTGGTGGCGGCCGGATCGGTGCTGTTCATCGCCGTCACGGCGATGCTGTCGCTCGGCTATGTCGCGCCCGCCGCGCGGCTCGCCAACAGCTGGGACACGCGCCTCGGCGGCGCACTGGCGGACGCAGTGAGCTGCAATGCCGTGGTCAAGGGGTTCGGCGCGGAGGCGCGCGAGGAAGCGCGGCTGGCGCGCGTGGTCGCCAAATGGCGCCTGCGCACGGGCCGCACCTGGATGCGCGGCACCGCCAACGGCACCACGCAAGGGGCGCTGCTGCTCCTGATGCGGGCGGCGGTTATCGGTCTTGCTCTCATGCTCTGGGCCTGGGGCCAGGCGAGCGCCGGCGATGTCGCCTTCGTGCTCACCTCATTCTTCGTGCTGCAGGGCTATCTGCGCGACATCGGCACGCATATCCGCAACCTGCAGCGCTCGATCAACGACATGGAGGAACTGGTCGACTTCCAGTCCGAGCCGCTCGGCATCGAGGATCGGCCCGGCTCGCGGCCGATCCGGATCACCGATGGGCGCATCGCCTTCGACCAGGTGACGTTCCACTATGGCAACCACCTTCTGCCGCTCTACCGCGATTTCTCGGTCGATATCGCGGCGGGCGAACGCATCGGACTGGTCGGGCATTCGGGTTCGGGCAAGACGACCTTCGTCAAGCTGATCCAGCGGCTCTATGACGTGAATGCCGGGCGGATCCTGATCGACGGGCAGGACATCTCGCAGGTCGAGCAGGCTTCGCTGCGCGGCCAGATCGCCATCGTCCAGCAGGAGCCGATCCTGTTCCACCGGTCGCTTGCCGAAAATATCGCCTATGCAAGGCCCGGCGCCAGCCAGGCGGAGATCGAGCATGCGGCCAAACTCGCCAGCGCGCATGATTTCATCACCAGCCTGCCCAAGGGCTATGGAACCCTGGTTGGCGAGCGTGGCGTGAAGCTGTCCGGCGGCGAGCGCCAGCGCGTGGCGATCGCCCGCGCCTTCCTGGCCGACGCGCGCATCCTGATCCTGGACGAGGCGACATCGAGCCTCGATTCGGAATCGGAAGTGCTGATCCAGAAGGCGATGGAGCGATTGATGGTCGGGCGCACGACGCTGGTGATCGCGCACCGGCTCTCGACGGTGCGGGCGCTCGACCGGCTGCTGGTCTTCGATCGCGGGCGTATTGCCGAGGAAGGTTCGCATGACGAGCTGATCCGGCTGAACGGCGGCATCTACCGGCGGCTGTTCGAGCGTCAGGCGCTCGAATTGACCAAGGGCCTCGTCGCCTGAGGAGATGACCGCGCCCGGCCTCGGCCGGGCGCAGTCATCCGCAACGCGGCTTGTGATTGAGCTCGCTAGGGCGCTTCACCGTTTCATGGACGCGGGACGTTATGTCCGACCCCGTTGCCAACCGGCATGGGATCGTCCAGGCAATCCGCCTGCAAAGCCTGCATTTGCAACCGCTCTCCCGGGATGCGGTTAGAACGGTTCAACAGGTCGTTCAAATTACTTTATATCTATCTAATATTTATGAATTTCTATTTTAGATTTTATGTATGTTTATAGCCCGGCGCAAATGCCCTGATGTATTTACAGAAAAGAAAATCGAGCGTGGCAGAATAAGGTCTCTTCAAGACTTTTTTTACAGGAAGCCGACGGGAGGGAAATTTTCTTGGGAAGAGCGGCCGCCTTTAGCGCTTTCGTATAGGCTTCACGATGGATCCTGTTTCCGCAAAAGTGGGCCCGGGCAAGGTGGCTGGGTCGTCGGCGCCAGAATCCCATGGCTCGGTTCGGCCTTTAGCCGCCGAGGACCTCGAGCGCGTCGCCGCGCTCTTCCTGATGAAGTTTCGCCATCCTCGTCGTCAGCGCGATCGCGCGATCGCGCTGACAGCGGACTATATGAGGGGGCTTTACCTTGACGGGGATGAGAGCAAGGCTCTTGTCCAGATTGACCCGCAGGGCCGATTGGGCGGCTTCATGGGCGTTCTGAAAGCCCGCTATGAGCTCAACGGAAGAGCATTGAACGCCGCAATCATCGGTCCATTCATGACCGACTCCAGCATCGATCACGGCTGGGCCGGGCCGCAATTGCTGCGTGCCCTGCATCAAGGCGAATTCGACCTGTATCTGACCGATTCCGCCAACCGGACATCCTTGGCCTTCGCGCGTCCGATGAAGTATCAGCTCCTGCCGGTGCATTGTCTGGAATGGACCTGTGTTTTCCGGCCGGGCGCCATGGCCGCCGCCATGCTGCGCCGCAAATGGCCGGGGCTGCCTGGTCTTGCGCTCGATCCCTTCGCGGGAGCATTTGACGCGCTTGCACGAAGAAGGTTCGAGCCGCCAGCCCAGCACTCGTCAAGCCAACGGATCCGCCGGGAGCCGATCGATGCGGCGCGGTTTGCGGAGCGGTTACCCGTCCTGATGGCCGATTATTCCCTGCGTCCGAGCTGGAGGGACGGCGAGTTGACGCGGCTGCTCGCGCTGGCGGCCGAGAAGCAGGCCGACGGGCCGCTTCATTTCGGTGGGATTTACGACGAAGCCGGCAAGACACTGGGGTGCTATGCCTTCTACGGCCAGGCCGGCGCCATCGCAAACCTGTTGCAAATCCAGGCGTCCGGAACCCATTGGGGGGCAACGCTGGATGCTCTGATCGCGGCGGCGAGGGATTTGGGCTGCGTGGGCATTACCGGCCAGACCCAGAGCAGGTTCATGCCGCAACTCTTCGGCTACAAGAATGTATACTTCCACTATGCGGGGGGTACGATGGTGCGTTCACGCGTCGCCGAGGTCGCGGAAGCGGTCCGCTCCGGCGACATCTTCGTCGGCGGGTTGATGGGCGATCGTTGGACCCGGCTCAGTTCCGATGATTTCGGCCGCGTCTGACGATCTTGCGATATGACGCCATTCCGGATGGGAGGCCGCGACGAAATTAAAGCGCGTCGCGCTGAATCGGATTCAGGCGACGCGCTTTAAGTCTTTGTTTTTGATGCATGTCGCTGCCCCAGAACCGCTGCAATCCCTGTGTCGGGGAACTAGCCGCTTCACGCTTTTCCTGGAATTGCCTTTGACTCAGGCGAACTTGTGCGGCGCGGCGCAGAAGCCGGCAATGATCTGGCAAAGGTCGGGTTCGTTGACCATGCGGACGGCTTCGTTCGGGCCGACCCATTTGCGCGTGCGCGCGCGCTTCTCTTTCCAGCGATCCGCGACACGGTCGACATGCAGCGGAAAGACCAGCACCTCGCAAGGCACTTCCTCGCCTGAAGCGAGGACCTTGGCATAGAAATAGCGGCCGGCTTCGAAATGCGAGATGGTGCCGCGCAGCCCGGCCTCCTCGCCCGCTTCGCGGGCGGCGGCCTCGCAAAGCGGCTCCCTTGCCTCCGGCCAACCCTTGGGCAGCACCCAACGCCCGGTGTCGCGACTGGTGATCAGCATCACCTCGACGCCGTTCTCATTCTCGCGCCAGGGCAATGCGGCGACCTGCAGGCGACAAGGCGCGACGCCGAAGAGTCGCCGGACTCTTTCGGCCATCTGGTTGTGCGTCGTCGACCTCGTTAACATGGTAAGAAGCTGCCCCAAGCCTCCAGAATCGTTTGCCACCTTGTGAATCTTACGGCGAATTGTGAGCTTTAAAAGTAAAAAACTTCACTCCGTCTGAAAACCTCACCAGAAAAAGTGAATCTCGCAAAGTAGTCGGGCCTGTGAGCGCGGCTACACGATGCGGGTTTGAGTGAGTTCTCTGGAAGATGCGGTGGCCGTTCAGCCAGCGTGATCGTCCGCGATCGGCTTCTGGTAAGTGAAGCCCATGTCCCAGGGAAAGTATATCCAGGTGTCCTGGCTGACCTCGGTGACGAATGTATCGACCAGCGGGCGGCCCTTCGGCTTGGCATAGACGGTCGCGAAATGCGCCTTCGGCATCATGGCGCGCACAATGCCGGCGGTCTTGCCGGTATCGGTCAGGTCGTCGATGATGAGCACGCCGGCGCCGTCATCGGCAAGCAGCGGAGGCGAAATCTCCTTCAGGACCTGCAGCTGACCCTGGCTGGTGTAGTCATGATAAGAGGCGACGCACACCGTCTCGATGACGCGGATGCCGAGCTCGCGCGCAATGATGGCCGCCGGCACCAGTCCGCCGCGCGTGATGCAGACGATCGCCTTCCATTGTCCCTTGCTGGCGCCGGAAAGGCGCCAGGAAAGCGCACGGGCGTCGCGGTGGAACTGGTCCCACGAGACGGGAAAAGCTTTTTCGGGAAGGGACATGGTTCGCGCACTCCGCAAGGCGCGCCGTCGGCGCGCAGAAACACTGGAATGCAGGCGGAATTAGCCGGAAAGCGCCGGGCTTGGCAAGGGGAGGGCCGGCGAGGACTGTGGACTCTAAAGCGGGTCGCGCTGGGACGGACGGAAGCGACGCACTTTAGATCGTGACGGCGTTTTCGTTGAATCGCCGTGGCGATCTATCTTTTTGTTGGAGCATGATCTTTTTCCGAAAACCGATTCCCGCTTTAGGGATCATGCTCCAGCTTGACGCAGGTCGTGACCTCGAAAACCGCTTACGACTTCAAGACCGACGGTCACCGCGACAGGAAAGCCGCCACATTTGCCGTGCGCAGCACCGTGCGGGTGACGCCGCCGAACAGAAGCTGGCGCAGCCAGGAGTGGCTGTAGGCGCCGAGCACCAGAAGATCGGCACCGGACTCGGTTATCCGCGACTGGATAATATCGTCGACCGAGGAGCCGTCCGATTTCTGCACGCAGACGCTGACATTGGCGCCGTGACGCGACAGCGCCGCCGCGATCTCGGCGCCGGCGGCTTCCGGGGATTCATCCAGTGTCTCCGGCGGGTCGATGACGAGAATGTCGGTCTTGTCGGCCTCGACGATGAAGGGCAGGGCATCGAAAGCGGCGCGAGCCGCTTCCTTGCTGCCGTTCCAGGCAAGCAGCACGCGCCTGAAGGTGGTGACCAGTGGCCCGGCATGAGGCACGACCAGCACCGGTCGGCCGGCATCGTAGACCAGCGTGTCGACGTCGGCGCTCGGGTCGCCGCCGGTATCGCGCTGCGCTGCGATGATCAGATCGGCGGCGCGCACGCTCGATATGCCGGTCAGCGCGCTGTCGCCGGAGAAGCTTTCCAGGCTCCGCCACTCGAAGGAAAGGCCGGATTCCTCGATCCGCTTCAGGAAATAGGCCTGCAACTTGTCGGCGCGTTCCTTGTTCATCTCGGCCGAGACCTGGAGGAATTCGGTATCCGGAAAGCCGGTGGCCGATGTGTAGGGTACGGGAAGCGCCTCGGCATGGATGCCGACGAGATGGCTCTCGAACCTCTCGGCAAGCGGAAGGGCGCAATCGAGCACACGCTCGGCGTCCTGTTCGTTCTGCAAGATGGCGACGATCGTCTTGAAGCGCATGACCGGTCCCTCAATTGTTGCGCTACGCGTGCACGCGGCAAGGCAACGCCTTACCGCGTTGACTGGTTCCAGCCGAGCGCCGGTCAGCCCGCCTTGGCGAAGCCCGCCACCATCGCCTCGACATCCTTGCGCGCGGCCTCGAGCGCTTCCTGGCTGCGGGCTCGCATGACGAGTTCGGTCCAGAACTTGCCGTCGCCATATTTGGGATAGGAGCCGATGATCGTGTCGGGATGCGCCTTCTGGATCTCGGCCAGCGGCCCGCCGATCAAGCCTTCGCCGAAGGGGCAGTGCACTGTGGCCGACAGCATCTTCGTGCCGGCCTTGAGCGTCGGCACGACATTGTCGAGCATGGCCTGGAAGATCGACGGCACGCCGGCCATGACATGGACATTGCCGATGCGGAAGCCCGGCGCAACGGAGACGGGATTGTCGATATGGTCGGCGCCGCGCGGCATGCGCGCCATGCGCTTGCGCGCTTCGGTGAATTCGATACCGCGCCCGGCATAGCTCGCTTCGAGCAGGGCGTAGGCCTTGGCGTCGTATTCGCAGGGGACGCCGAAGGCCTTGGCGATCGAGTCGGCGGTGATGTCGTCATGCGTGGGGCCGATGCCACCGGTGGTGAAGACGTAGGTATAGCGCGCGCGCACGGCATTCACCGCCGCGACGATCTCGTCCTCCTCGTCGGGGACGATGCGCACTTCCTTCAGGTCGATGCCGATCGCCGTCATGATGTCGGCGAGGTGGCCGATGTTCTTGTCCTTGGTGCGGCCGGAGAGGATCTCGTCGCCGATGACGAGCATGGCGGCGGTGACGATTTCAGGCATGGCGGGCTCCGGCACAAAAGGTCGCCTGAGATAACGCGGCCGGCGGCCGGCCGCAATGCGAAACCCCGATCTGTGTCGGATGCGCGCTTGTGGCGGCGGTCGTTGCGGATATGGTGCAGTCGGTCGGGGGCCGGGGTGAAAACATGTCGATATCGATCGTCTCGTGGCTGCTTGCCGGCCTGCTTGCCGCCGTCGTCCTTGCCGTGCTCGCCTCGATGCTTGCGACCTGGCGGATCGCGGCTAGGGCCGAGGGACTGGTGCCGCCCTGTGGGAAATTCATCGAGATCGACGGCAATCGCATCCACTATGTGGAAGAGGGTGAGGGCAGGCCGATTGTCTTCGTGCATGGGCTGGGCGCCCAGCTCCACCATTTCCGTCACACGCTGTTCGGGCGCTTCGGTCCTGGTTACAGGCAGATCGCGCTCGACCGGCCGGGCTCCGGCTATTCGGTTCGGGCAAGGGGCGCGACCGGCCGATTGCCCGAACAGGCCGACATCGTGCGGCGCTTCATCGAGGAATTGCGCCTGGAGCGGCCCCTCATCGTCGGCCATTCGCTGGGTGGGGCCATCGCGCTTGCCCTGGCAACCGGGCATCCGACAGCGATTTCCGGCATTGCACTGCTCTCGCCGCTTGACGCATCTCGAAGCGAGGATACGTCAGCGGTTCGACCTGCTCTATGTTCCATCGCCGCTGCTGCGCCGCATCCTGGCCTATACGGTGGCGATGCCGCTCAGCCTTCGTTACGCGCAGCCGACGCTGAGGTTCATTTTCGCGCCGCAAGCGGTTCCCGCGGACTACATGGTCGACGGCGGCGGATGGCTCGGCTTGCGTCCATCACACTATTTCGCCACCTCCACCGATGTCGTGGCGGTGGAGCAGGACCTTGGCGAAATCGAACGGCGTTACCGGGACATAGCGTTGCCGGCAGGCATACTGTTCGGTACCGGCGATCAGGTGATCGGCGAAGCCGTTCATGGCGAGCCGATGCTGGACAAGATCGCGGGCCTCGACTTCGAACGGGTCGAAGGTCTCGGCCATATGCCGCAATTTGTAGAATCCGAACGGGTCGCGGCCTTTATACAACGTGTCGCCGCGCGAGCCTTCGCCGACGCGAAATGATTTCGGCTGGCGCCCCGCGCGTCCCCTGGGGGCATTCACGAGACGTCACATAAGTGTCGGACATTCCGTCCCACCCGGAATTTCCGATGGAACTTTAGCCCCCGCCGCAGGGTTTCGTCCGTATCGCTGTGGGGCCTTGGCCCCACGTATTTCGCGATCAAGAGAATGGAGAAATCCGATGCTTACAAGACTTATCGCAGCTTCGGCGCTGGTGCTGGCCATGGGTGGCGCGGCCATGGCGCAGTCATCAGACGACTGGTGGTGGTGGCATCGCGACCATCGTCCCGATGTGAGCGAGCAGGTGGACCCCTATACCACAGGCAGCATCAACGGCGGTTCCGGGCTGACCACCTACGGCAATACCGGCGCCATCGGGCCGTGCGCGGACACAACGCCCGGTCCGGATGCCAACTCACAGCAGAACATCAACGACCATTACTGCGGCAAATAGGATCGCCTAGTCGCCGGCGGCCGGTATGAAGCCTTGGACTTCGCCGGTCGCGGAGCGATCCCAGTGCCTAGGGCATTTCGCCGTTTCACGGAAACGGCGAACCCCTCTATCCCCTTCTTTTTTACGCAATTCCGGACGGACGCTGACCGCCCCTACTTTTCCCGGGGTTGCTTCAGTCAGATACTTCGGTCTGCGGGCGGTCGCGGCCGTCGGCCAGCTCGTCGTGCCACTTTCCTTCGGCATCCTCATACTGGATGCCGTCCGTGGTGCCGGCGACCTGTTGCTCTGCCGAGGCGATTTCGGCGGCGCGCAGCGCTTCCTGGTGCGTGCGGAAAGTCTCAGAGAATGTCGAGCCGACCTTATAGGCCCAGCCGCCATCATGCTCGACGATCTTGTAAGTCAGCTTCGCCATGGAATCCTCCGGTTAAGAACCTGCTCAATGCAGCTTTCCGTCGGGCAGTCTGTCTTCGGGAACCAGCACTTCCGATTCCCTGGCCGCCTCGACGAGGGCGCGACGCGCGTCCGCTGTCGAACGATAACCTTCCAGCGCCTTGAGGCAAGTGTCGAGAGCATCACGATGGCGCTCGCCGCGATTTAGCGGCCAAACGGTCATCAGGCACTCGGCGGCCTCGCGGGTACTGCGGATTTGGCGATATTTACCGACATGGCCGAGCTCGACCACCACCGGCTTTTCAAAGGGCTTGTTGTCCATCATGGCCGCCAACGTAAAACGGCCAAATTGGTTGCAGTTGTGGCGACGATCCTGCGCCCAAACGTCTCAGGACCTGCTGTTTCCGGTTTCGTTTGACGCAATTCCGGACGGAAAACCGCGTCGCACTTTTCCTGGAATTGCTCTAGCCTGCGGCCTTCATCCAATGCCGCATCGTCGTCACCGAACGTGCCAGTTGCGGCGCGGGATGGATTTCCTCGCCGAAGGCCGCCGCCGCGCGCCAGCCCCAGCGCGGGTCGGCGAGGAAGGCGCGCGCCAGCGCCACCATGTCGGCTCGGCCGTCGGCGACGATCGCCTCGGCCTGGCTCGGGTCGTCGATCAGCCCCACGGCACGCGTCGGAATGCCGGCGCCTTTGCGCACGGCTTCCGCCAGATGCACCTGGTAGCCGGGGCCGGGCGGCACCTGCTGCAGGGGCGAATTGCCGCCGCTGGAGCAGCAGATATAGGCGATGCCCTCCGCCTTCAGCGCCTTGGCCACCTCGATCGCGTCCTCGACCTCGAAACCGCCGTCGACCCATTCCTTCACCGAAAGGCGCGCGCCCAGCATCATGGACGGAGCGGCCTTCCTCACTGCCTTGGCGATTTCGACCGCGAAGCGCATGCGGTTTTCCAGCGACCCGCCCCAGCGGTCGGTCCGCTGGTTGGAGAGCGGCGAGAGGAACTGGAAGATCAGATAGCCATGCGCAGCGTGCAGTTCGGCAAAGTCGAAGCCGGCGCGTTCGGCGCGCACGGCCGACTGCGCAAAACGCGCGATCAGCTCAAGAATCTCACTATCCTCCAACGCGTGCGGCACATTCCAGCCCGTGTCGTAGGCGATGGCCGAGGCAGAAACCGTCTGCCACGGGTCTTCGCCAGGCTGCAGCGGACCGCCGCCTTCCCAAGGTTTGCGGTTGGAGGCCTTGCGGCCGGCATGGGCCAACTGGACGCCGAACTTCGTGCCGGGCGCAGCGACGCGCGTGGCAGCGTCGAGCGTGCGCTTGGCGGCCGCCTCGTTGTCGTCTGAATAGAGGCCGAGGCAGCCGTGCGAGATGCGTCCGCGCCGCTCGACATCGGTCATCTCGACGGTCACCATGCCGGCGCCTGACATTGCCAGATTCATCCAGTGATAGAGGTGCCAGTCGCTGGCCGAGCCGTCCTCGGCCGAGTACTGGCACATGGGGGCAACCGCGATGCGATTGGGGAAGGTGAGGCCGCCGAGGGTGATCGGCTGGAAAAGCGATGACGTCATGAAACGGCTCCTGGCGAGATATCGCTATCTAGGCAGTCGCGGCGCTTCGCGCCACACACGAGCCGGTGAAACGTCCGCTGGACCAGTCGGTTTCCAGGATTGCATAGGGGATCGTTCGCCGTTACCCCTTTGCCGCCAAATCGGAGGTCGTCATGGAAGATCGCATTCGCATCCGTTCGGAGGAGATCCTTTCGGACGACTGGGCGGTGCTGAAGAAGACGGTGCTCGACTATCGCCGCCGCGACGGGCGATGGGAGACGCAGACCCGCCAGACTTACGATCGCGGCGACGGCGCGGTGATCCTGCCCTTCGATCCGCAGCGCTCCACCGTGCTGCTCGTGCGGCAGTTCCGTTTTCCGGCCTATGCCGTGGGCCATCGCGAGCCGCTGATCGAAGCCTGCGCCGGCCTGCTCGACGAAAACGATCCCGAAACCGCCATCCGCAAGGAAGCGGAAGAGGAACTGGGCTACCATCTGAAGAATGTCGAGCGGCTGTTCGCGCCGTTCATGAGCCCGGGCAGCGTGACGGAGCGGCTCTGGTTCTTCACCGCGCGCTACTCGCCTGCCGACCGTATCTCCGACGGCGGCGGCTCACCGGAGGAAGGCGAGGACATCGAGGTCCTGGAAATGCCCTTGGACGAGGCGCTGGCCGGCATCGCCGACGGCCGCATCGTCGATGCCAAGACGATCATCCTGATCCAGCACCTGAAGCTCAACCCGATCAAGGTTTGACCCTGTCTCGGCTACGATGCTTCGGCGTTGGTGGCCCGCCACACCCGAAGCTCCTCCCTCGCCAAGGATTCGGCGGACTCATCGAAGAGCGAAGGATGGTGCGGACGACGGGAATCGAACCCGTACGATCAGAGATCGAGGGATTTTAAGTCCCTTGCGTCTACCAATTCCGCCACGTCCGCAGGCGTGCCCTTTTCAGATGCCTGATATGAGCCGTCAAGCGATGTTTCCGATCGTCCGCAGTTTGCGCGGCGATCCATCGCGCAGATTTAATATTAGTGATGTTTAAAATGCCAGGTTCCACAGACCGATCTCATTAGCCTTTGTCTGCGAGCATCAGGCCGGTTTTGATGGTGGAACCATGCGTGGAGCAGGCTGGATCAGGGGGCTCAGGGAGGCGGAGGCGCGGCAGTTGCGCTGTGAGATCGATCGGCTCGAACGAGGGCTGATCGAGGCCGGCAATTCGAAGGCCAAATGGAACCTGCACGAGGTTGCGCACACGTTGCGCTGGCAGAAGGCGCGGCTGCGGCGCCTGGAGGAGTGCCTCGCCGCGATGCCAGAGGGAAAGAGGGTTTCGGACCGATCCTGACCGGCTGGTCGTCGCAAGCATTCAGCCAAGCATGTCCGCCATCCGCCGAGGATGGCAGGGCGCTTGGAAAGTGGCGCGATCGCGGAATTACGATCTGCTAAAGAAAGGCTAGGTTCGCAAAGCGGCGGATCGGCCCGCCGAGGCCGGCGTCCACCAGGCCCCTACCCATTCCCCCGCCCCTGCTGGCGCCGGCCACCGGAATTTCGAAAAATGATGCGGGAGAGGTCTTCCGCATCGCGGCGGCGCCGCAAACCTCAGAATTTATAGCTGAAGTTCACGCCCAGCGTCTGCAGCTTCACATCCTGGTCGCGCTCGATGAAGGTGTCCGAAGCGTCGAAATGCTCCTTGCCGAAATCGTAGTAGCGGTATTGCGCGCCGACGACGACATTGTTGGTCAAGGCATAGTCGACGCCGGCGCCGAGCGTCCAGCCGGTGCTGGTGCGGGTTCGGGCAAAGCTCGTGCCCGCCGCTTGCGAGGTCTTGATGCCGGCGAAAGCGACGCCGCCGATGCCATAGATCAGCACGCGATCCATGGCGTAGCCGGCCTTGGCGTCGATCGATCCGAACCATTTGATATCGGAGCCGAACGTGTCCCCGGGGCCGGCGGTGCCATCGATCGAGGCGTAATTGAGATCGGCTTCGGCGCCGATCACGGCTTGGTCGAACTGCCAGAGCCCCGCGACATGGCCGCCTACGAAACCGCCGTCGATGTCCGGCTTCACAGAACCGCCGTCGATGGTGATGTCGGACCGGCCCCAGCCATAACCGGCCTGCATGCCCGCATAATAGCCGGTCCAGTCGAAGCCGGGCGCGGTCATCGGCAGATCGCTACCCAAATCCGCCGCCCAGGCAGACCCGGACAACAGGACAAGAAGACCGGCACTGGCGAGCGTCAGTCGATGCATCGGGCGCTCCGAAATGGCGGTTTCGAAAAACTCCTGAGCGTAAACTAGCCCCATTCATCGCCAAACGGAATTGTATCTCTGCAACAGTGGTTTACGACCTGACGCTCTGGCTCCGGGCGCCGACATTTGCCAAACTGCCCCATGCAGAGGACTCAGACAATGACGAACGCCAAGCCGACAAGCGCCGCAAAGCCGAAGCCGTGGACGGAGGTAGCGACACATCTGGTCGATGTCGCGATGGGCCGAAAGCCCGCGGATCTGGTCATCCGCAATGGGCGCTGGGTGAATGTCCATTCGGGCGAGATCATCCCCGGCACCGATATCGCGATCGCCGCCGGCCGCTTCGCCTATTGCGGGCCAAACGCCGGCCACGCCATTGGGCAGGGGACCAAAGTGGTCGATGCCGGCGGACGCTATCTGGTGCCCGGCCTTTGCGACGCGCACATGCATGTCGAGAGCGGCATGGTGACGGTGACGGAATTCTGTCGAGCCGTGATCCCGCACGGTACCACCTCGATGTTCATCGATCCGCACGAGATCGCCAATGTGCTTGGATTGCCAGGCGTTCGCCTGATGCATGACGAGGCTGTCGCGATGCCGATCAACGTGCATGTGCAGATGCCGTCCTGCGTGCCCTCGGCGCCGGGACTGGAGCACGCCGGCGCCGAATTGACGGTCGCCGACGTGGCAGAGGCGATGACTTGGGAAAACATCATCGGGCTCGGCGAAGTGATGAATTTCCCCGGCGTCGCCGCCAACAATCCGGTGATGTCGGGCGAGATCGCCGAGACGGTCCGGGCCGGCAAGACGGTCGGCGGTCACTATGCATCGCCCGATCTCGGCCTGCCGTTCCATGGCTATGCCGCCGGCGGGGCGGAGGATGACCACGAAGGCACGCGCGCCGAGGACGCGATCGCGCGCGTGCGCCAGGGTATGAAGGCCATGCTGAGGCTGGGGTCGGCCTGGTACGATGTCGCGGCGCAGATCAAGGCGGTGACCGAAGACGCCGTCGACCCGCGCAACTTCATCCTCTGCACCGATGACAGCCATTCCGGCACGCTGGTGCATGAAGGCCATATGGACCGTGTGGTGCGGCATGCCATCCAGCAGGGGCTGAAGCCGGTGACGGCGATCCAGATGGCGACGCTCAACACCGCCCAGCATTTCAGGCTGGAACGCGAGATCGGCTCGATCGCGCCCGGACGGCTGGCGGATCTTCTGATCGTTTCGGACCTTGCCCAGATGACCATTGACGAGGTCTATGGCCGCGGCGTCCGGCTGGCCAAGGCCGGCAGGCTCGAGATCGACATTCCGGCCTATGACTATCCGCAATCCGCGAAGAACACGGTCAAGCTCGGCAAGAAACTCGCGGCGAAGGACTTCGACATTTCCGCGCCGCAGGGCGCCAACGAGGTCAGGGCGCGAGTGATCGGCGTGATCGAGAACCAGGCTCCGACGCGGGCTCTCGAGGCCGATCTCGCCGTCGAGGACGGCTTGGTCGCCATGGACCGCCGCAACGACATCTGCCAGATCGCCCTGGTCGAGCGCCATCGCGGCACGGGCGGCGTCACCAACGCTTTCGTTTCCGGTTTCGGTTATGTGGAGGACTGCGCGATGGCCTCAAGCGTCGCTCATGACGCGCACCACATCATCGTCGTCGGCACCAACAAGGAAGACATGGCCTTGGCCGTCAACCGGCTGAGCGAAGTGGGCGGCGGCGTCGTGCTCTATTCCCGAGGCAAGGAGTTGGCGCTGGTCGAGATGCCGATCGCCGGCCTGATGTCGGACGAGCGCGCCGAGATCGTCGCGGCGAAGGCCGAGCAACTGACCGAGGCGATGCGCCAGGTCGGCTGTTCGCTCAACAACGCCTATATGCAGCACTCGCTGCTGGCGCTGGTGGTCATTCCGGAGCTCAGAATTTCCGATGTCGGCCTGGTCGACGTGACGACGTTCCGGAAGGTCGATCTCTTTATTTAAGGATAGGTCACCCGCCGGTCGCGATGGTCAACACCTTGAACGGCGTGGTGATGACGACCTCGGCGACCGAGCCGACCGCCTTGCCGAGGCCCTGGCCGATATTGTTGAGCTGCGTCGGGTCGGGCTCGTCCGAGGCAAGCCCGGCCGGTGTGCGCAGTCGGTTGCCCAGCAATTGCACTAGGATCGGGTTGTCCGCGAATTTGGCATGGTTCAGGCCGCCGTCGCCACCCTTGGCGTGGGTCAGGTCGACGACCGTCACGCCGTAATCGGCGAGATCGGCGGCGTTGCCGTAGTCGCCGACGCGCGGCTTGTCGCCGGAAATGAAGCTCGACAGCTTGAGCGCCCGGTCGTCGCCCGAAAGCAGGATGGCGAAGGGCTTGTCAGGCTTGCCGTAGCGGGTCATCTGCTTCTTGAAGACATCGACGTCGATGTCGGGCGAGGCGAGAATGACGTAGCCGAGCTTGCCACCCAGATCGCGGTCGCCGGTGATGGCGAGCTGGCGCAAAGCTTCCATCGTCAGCCAGGTGCCCATGGAATGGGCGATGATGTCGATGCTCTTGACGCGCGTCTTGGCGAGCATCCTCAGCGTCGCCTCGAGGTCGTCGCGCGCGGCGGTCGAGCTGTCCTTGTCGTAGATGTAGCCGGTCGCCTTGGCGCTCGATGCCCATGAGAACAGCACTGGCGTTCCAGGATATTTCGTGTCATGCGCGATCTGCGTGATGCGGTAGATGCCGTCGTCAAAACCGTTGTTGAAGCCGTGCACGAACACCAAGGCGCGGTCGCCGCGCATGGAAATGTCGGCGCCGATCGCCTTGGCGAATTGCCGCGCGTCGCCATAGTGGACGACATCGGTGGCGGTGAACTGCTTGGCCGGGTTGGCGTCGGCCGATCCCTTGGCGCGCTCGATCGCCCCGACCTGGTGGATCTTCGGCACGGTGACGTCGACGCGGGCATAGCTGGTGGTGAGCGAACGGTCGCCGTCGAACACCTGGCGCGGGTCCTTGGTCGCCGGCTGGCGAGTGGTGGCGACGAAGATCTCATGCCTGGCGGCAATCTCGGACGCGGGCGCCGCAACCGCCTTGCGGTTGAGCAGATCGTGCGTGGGACCGGCGCAGCCGGCGAGGGCGAGCGCGAGGGCAAGGCCGATAACGATCTTCACATGCACAGTCACCCGGGGTCCCCCAAGGGCGGCAAACCTCTCTATTACTCCGATAAAGCCAGAGGGCTGCCGGGTCCAGTTCAAAGTCCGTGCGATGCGGAAACCTGCACCGATAGGGTTACTGTGCGGCCAGTTGGCGGATGCGGTCCGTCACATCGCGATCGCTGGCAAAGCCATCGTCCTCGCGCAGCCGCTGTCCAATCATCTGCACCATCATCGGGTTGTCGGCGAATTTGGTGTGGTTGAAGCTGTCGGCGCCTTTGACCTTAGAGAGGTCGACCACCGTGACGCCATAGGAAGCAAGGTCGGCGGCATCCCTGTAGTCGCCGACGCGCGGCCGAGCGCCGGCGATCAGGCCGGAGAGCCGCAGCGCCCGGTCGTCGTCCGACAGGAGCAGGATGAAGGGCTTGTCCGGCTTGCCGTAGCGGCGCATCTGGCTCTTGAAGACGTCGACATCGATGTCGGGCGAGGCGAGCACCACGTCGCCGAGCTTGCCGCTAAGATCGCGGTCGCCGGTGATGGCGAGCTGGCGCAGCGTTTCCATCGTCACCCAGGTTCCCATCGAATGGGCGACGATGTCGATGCGCCGGGCGCCGGTCTGCGCCAGCATCCTCAGCGTCACTTCCAATTGGTCGCGGGCGGCGGCGGCGCTTTCCTTGTCATAGACATAGTCGGTGGTCTTGGCGCCGGAAGCCCAGGAGAACAGCACCGGCGTGCCCGGGTAGCCGGAATCGTGGACGATCTGGGTCAGCCGGTAGACGGCGTCGTCGAATCCGGTGTTGTAGCCATGGACGAAGACCATCACGCGGCCGCCGCGGGCGTCGATGTCGGCGTTGAGGGCGCTGGCGAATTTCGGCTGAGTGTCGTAGCCGACGACTTCCGAAGCCATGAAATACTTCGTCGGGTCGTTCGACTTGCCGCGCGAACGGCGCTCGATCTGGCCGGTCTGGTGAACCGGCGGAACGGTGACGTTGACGCGAGCATAGTTAAGCGTCGCGGAGCGCTCGCCGTCGAAGACCTTGTTCGGATCGTCGGACCGCTTGCGCGTGGTGGCGATGAAGATCGAGTGATTGCCGGCGATCTCGGTCGCCGTCGTCGGCACAACGACGCTGCCCAGGATTTCCTGCGTCTGGTGGCCCGCGCAACCCGCCATCAGCAGGGCAAGGGCGATGATCAGAATTGTCTTCAACCGCACGTCGACACTTCCACTGCAATTCCATTTTGGCCGCGATTGGCCGCTCACCTCCGCGGAAACCTCCCGGACAGGCGAAGTGCGGCCAAAGTAAGTCGTGTCCAGCGAAAATTCGTTCGGCGTGGGATGACGGTCATCATGGTGTTGCGCAAAAGCCAAAACGGCGGCAGGAAGGTCTGCCGGCACTGGCGATGGCTATCCCTGAACGCGCCGAAATCAGAATGAGGGACTTGTGGTGAACAGCTTTTCCGTCCGCGTCGCCGCTGCCGCCGAAGCGATCCGCGGCATCTTTGCGGAAACGCCGCTGCAGGAGAACGACTATCTGTCGAAGAAGACCGGCGCCCGCGTGCTTTTGAAGCGCGAGGACCTGACGCCGGTGCGCTCCTACAAGATCAGGGGCGCCTTCAACTTCTTCCGCAAGGCACTCGCCGCCGGCAACAATGCCGAGCTGTTCGCCTGCGCCTCTGCCGGCAATCACGCGCAGGGCTTCGCCTTCGTCTGCCGGCATTTCGGCAAAAAGGGCGTTGTGTTCATGCCGGTGACGACGCCGCAGCAGAAGATCGACAAAACGCGGCTGTTCGGCGGTGATTTCGTCGAGATCAGGCTGGTCGGCGACTTCTTCGACGATTGCTACCGCGCCGCCATCGAGTTCACCGAAAGCGCCGGCGCGCATATGGTGCCGCCCTTCGACCATAAGGACATCATCGAGGGCCAGGCGACGGTCGCCTACGAGATCGGGGCGCAGATGCCGGGCGAGCGCGTGCCCGACATCGTCATGCTGCCGGTGGGCGGCGGCGGCCTTGCCGCCGGCGTGACCCACTATTTCGCCGACCAGCATCGCGAGCCGCGTTTCGTGTTCTGCGAGCCGGCGGGCGCGCCGAGTCTCGCCGAGAGCCTTGCCGGCGGCAAGCGGGTCAAGCTCGCCAAGGTCGATAATTTCGTCGACGGCGCCGCAGTGGCCGAGATCGGCCGCGAGCCGCTGCGCCATCTCAAGGACTTCGCCGCCGATGCCGTTCGGCTCATTCCGGAGAACCGGCTCTGCGCTACCATGATCGAGATGCTCAATGTCGAGGGCGTCGTTCTGGAGCCGGCCGGCGCTCTGGCGATCGACGCGCTCAAGGATTTTTCGCGCAAGGAGATCAGGGGCAAGACCATCATCGCCGTCGTCTCCGGCGGCAATTTCGACTTCGAGCGGCTGCCGGACGTGAAGGAGCGGGCGCTGCGCTTCGAGGGGTTGAAAAAATACTTCATTATCCGCTTTCCTCAGCGACCGGGCGCGTTGCGCGATTTCCTCGAAATGCTCGGCCCCGACGATGACATCGCCCGCTTCGAGTATCTGAAGAAGTCCGCGCGCAATTTCGGTTCGGTGCTGATCGGCATAGAGACCAAGGATCGGCGTAATTTCGACCTGCTGAAGGCCAATTTCGACGCCGAAGGCGTGCAATATCAGGACATCACCGACAACGAGACGCTGGCGGGATTCATCATATGAGCGCAAAACATAGCACGGTTTTCGTCGCGCTGTTTTCCGGCATCAATGTCGGCGGCAACCGCATCGTCAAGATGGCGGAGCTCAAAACCTTCTTCGAAGGCCTCGGCTTCAGCGATGTCGTGACGTATGTGCAGAGCGGCAATGTCGTGTTCCGGGCGAAGAAGGGGGATGCGGCGGCGCTGACCCAGGAACTCGAGGCGGCTTTCGAGAAGAAGTGGGGCTTCAACTCGCGCATCATGGTGCGCGATGCCGGCTGGTTCGAGCGGCTGGTGAAGGACAATCCCTATCCCGAGGTCGCCGGCGAGCCGACCAAGCTGCACGCCTATGCGCTGGAACGGGAGCCGACGGCCGAGGAAGCGAAGCGCCTTGCCGACAAATGCACCGGCCCCGAGCGTTTCGAGATCAAGGGCGACGTGCTTTACCTGCATGCGCCCGACGGGCTCGGCAAATCGGTGTTCGCCAATCTCATCTCGCGCACCTTGAAGGTGCCGGGTACGGCACGCAACTGGCGCAGCGTGCTTGCGCTGCTCGACATGGCCGGCAAGGCCGACGGCTGAGGGCTACGGCAACTTCAAGCGGCCTTCTGCCAGTCGAAGCTCAATTCCTCGCGGAAGGCGAAGCGCTTGATGTGGTCGGCGACCACGCTCTCCAACCGCTCCAGCGACGCTTCGTCGTCGGCGGCCAGAGCGATGTGCAACGCATGATCATCGGCATCCATCACGGTGCGGCCGATCGAGAGTTGGATGGCGCCGTGCCGCGGGTCGAACTCGACCGGGAATTTGTGCGACCAATGCTTGCAGAGTTGCTGCAGGTAACGGCTTGCGTGCTCGGTGGCGACATCGGCGCGACTGGTCGGCATGAAGATTCTCCTGGCGGATGAAGAAACGCCAGCCCCGATGAGGCTGGCGCCATGGTGGATAAATAGGCACGGCCTGGCCAGACGCCAGCGGCCGCCGGTCAAATCGACATGGATCGTCGGTTTTACCAGACGCCTGTGTTTGCCATCGAGGCCCATGGTTCGGCCTTGGCCTTGGCGGGGCCTTTCTGCAGCAGCTCGATCGAGATGCCGTCCGGCGAGCGGATGAAGGCCATGTTGCCGTCGCGCGGCGGGCGATTAATGGTCACGCCATTGTCCATCAGCTTCTGGCAGGTGGCGTAGATGTCGTCGACCTCATAGGCGAGGTGGCCGAAATTGCGGCCGCCCTTGTACTCCTCCGGGTCCCAATTGTAGGTCAGCTCGATCAGCGGCGCCTTCTCTTCGATGCCGCTCTGCTCGTCTTCGGGCGCGGCAAGGAAGATCAGCGTGTAGCGGCCTTGATCGTTTTCGTAGCGGCGAACCTCCTTCAGACCGAGCTTGTTGCAGTAGAAATCGAGAGACTGGTCGATATCGGCGATGCGGACCATTGTGTGCAGATAGCGCATGGCGGATTTCCTTGGCTGTTGGGGTTACCAGGCAACATAGGGGCCACCCCGCGAAAGGGCAATCGTCCGACAAATGCGGCGGCAGGATCGATTTTCGGGCTCGTCATTCGACTTCCGGAAGCGCCGGCAAACAACAATTCAGCCTTTCCGGTGCTGAACAGTGAAAAAAGGCACGTCAGCCCTTGCACACCCCGGAAGCCGCAGTGTTAATCTCTTGGCAAGAATCAGTTGCGGTTCAGTTGGAAAAAGGGGGCGTTCTTATGGGGGAAAAAGCCTCTTTCACGAGGCGGGACGGAAGCCTTGACGACGCCTTGAAGCGGGACAATGGCGGCGACCCCGCCGAGCTTGTCGAAATCGCCGGCGCTATCAAATGGTTCGACGTGGCCAAGGGCTACGGCTTCATTCTTCCGGACGACGGCGTCTCGGGTGATATCCTCCTCCATGTGACCTGTCTTCGAAGGGACGGCTTCCAGACCGCGCTGGAGGGCGCGCGGGTCGTCTGCCTGGTGAAACAGGGCGAACGCGGGCTGCAGGCTTTCCGCGTCCTGTCCATGGATGCCTCAACGGCGGTGCACCCGGCGGAGCAGGAACAGCGCACCCACGTCACCGTAAGCCCGGAGAGCGGCCTCGAGCGGGCCCTGGTCAAGTGGTTCAACCGCACCAAGGGTTTCGGCTTCCTGACGCGAGGCGAGGGGACGGAAGATATCTTCGTCCATATGGAGACGCTGCGGCGCTACGGCATAACCGAGCTCCGGCCTGGCCAGGTCGTGCTCGTCCGGTTCGGACGCGGCGACAAAGGCCTTATGGCCGCCGAAATCCACCCCGATATGGGTACCTTGTCGGTCTCGCATTAGGCCTATCGACGCCGCGAAAAACGCCTTTGCCGCGGACCGACCATCTTGTCCGAAACCGGTTCCAGTTCTCCGGATCATGGGTTAGGACAAAGGTCTGCACGAGGTACCCCATGGCTTATCGCAACTGGCTGACCGCGGGCGCGCTCTGCGCCGCGATCGTTTTCGCCGCCTGTTTTATCGCCGCGAAGCCGAGTTCGGCGGATGCGATGCTGCTGCCCACCGACCGGACGCCGCTGGTGGTGGCGACCGGTTCGGGCGAGCGTTCCTTCTCCATCGAGATCGCCGACACCTCCGCGGAGCGGGAGGCAGGCCTGATGTTTCGCCGAACCATGGCCGAGGATCACGGCATGTTGTTCGTCTTCGAAAGAACCAGCGAGGTGGATTTCTGGATGAAGAACACGCCGATGGCGCTCGACCTCGTCTTCATCGGGGAGGACGGCAGGATCAAAGCCATCAAGCGCGGCGAGCCTGAATCCGAAGCGATCATCTCGCCCGGGCAGCCCGTGCGCTTCGTGCTTGAACTGAAGGCAGGCACGGCTGCCAAGGACGGCATCAAGGAAGGCGATCTCTTGCGCCATCCGGCCATCAGCGCCGTTTCCAACTGAAAGCGGTTCGATGCAATTCTTTTCGCATGACGGCTTCGAACTCGCCTATCTCGATCGCCAGCCGGCCTCGGGGCAGGGCGATCCCGTGCTGATGATCCATGGCTTTGCCTCCAGCCACTATGTCAACTGGGTCTCGCCGGGCTGGTTCAAGACGTTGAGCGATGCCGGCTACCGGGCGATCGCTTTCGACCATCGCGGCCATGGCTCGTCGTCGAAGAGCTATGACGAGGCCGATTATACGCCGGAAAAGATGGCATCCGACGCGGCGGCGCTGCTCGATCATCTCGGCATCGAGCGCGCGCATGTCATGGGCTATTCCATGGGCGCGCGCGTTTCGGCTTTCCTGGCGCTCT
This sequence comes from Mesorhizobium sp. B4-1-3, assembly GCF_006439355.1. GTDB lineage: Bacteria > Pseudomonadota > Alphaproteobacteria > Rhizobiales > Rhizobiaceae > Mesorhizobium. The sequence goes on along the minus strand of NZ_VFTG01000004.1, from coordinate 367,627 downwards.
CCGATCCGGAGAAGGTCGCCACGCTGGTGTTCGGCGGCCTCGGCATCGGCATGGTCGACGGCGTCGGCGACTGGGATCCGATCGCCGCCGCCCTGCTGGCGGAAGACCCCTCCCAGACCACGCATCCGCGCGGCCGTTCCTTTCGCGCCTTCGCCGACCAGACGCGCAGCGACCGCCGCGCGCTCGCGGCCTGTATCGCAAAGTCGCGCGAGCTGCTCAGCGAGGACGACATGGCCCGCATCGCCCAGCCAACGCTGATCGCCGTCGGCACGAAGGACGATATCGGCGGCTCGCCGGACGAGCTCGCCGCCCTGATGCCCAATGCCAGGGCCTTCCACATCGAGGGGCGCGACCACATGCTTGCCGTCGGCGACAAGAGCTTCAAGCAGCGCGTGCTCGAATTCTACGCCGAAAACCCGCTTTGAGCGCGCCGTGCTCCTCGGCACAAATGGTCGATCTTCTCGTCACCTATATGGAGATGCTGGCGCCGCCGCAGGGCGCGCCGCTTGCGCCCCCTTTGCCCGGCGTCGTCGCGACGCGCGAAAGGCTCTGCCTTTCCGGCTATCTCGATCTCTACCGCGCGGTCGGCGGACCGGTGCGATGGGACCAGCGCCTGCGCATGCCCGAGGCGGACCTCGAAACGCTGCTCGTCGATGACGCCACGCACATTCATGTGCTGCGCGTCGATGGCGAGGCTGCGGGGTTCTGCGAGTTCAACGGCGTCGGGGAGGCAGCCATCGAGCTCGTTCATTTTGGACTGGCCCCGGCCTTCCAAGGCAAGCGGCTGGGGCCCTTCCTGCTCGACCGAGCATTGCGCGCGGCGTGGTCGCATCGGCCGCAAAGGCTTTGGCTTCACACCGACACTTATGACCATCCGGCCGCCCAGACGGTTTACGGAAGCGCCGGATTCAGTATCTACAGCCAGAGGATCGAGACCTTTCCGGACTAGCCGGAAGGCGCTGAGCGCATTCCTGGAATTGCGCTAGCCCTGCGCTCTCCTGTCGGCGAGGGATCTCGCCATGACGCACAGCAGTTCGAACATCATCGTCGCGCCGGCCAGCGCCGTCATGCCGCCAATGTCAAAGGGAGGCGCGACCTCGACGACATCGGCGCCGGCGAAGTTCAATCCGCCCAGCAGCCGAACCATCTCCTGTGCCTCGCGCGTCGTGAAGCCGCCCAACTCTGGCGTGCCGGTGCCGGGGGCCATGGACGGATCGATGCAATCGATGTCGAACGTCACATAGGTCGGGCTGTCGCCGACAAGATCGCGCGCTTCCTGCATGACGGAAGCGGCGCCGCGCCGGACGAACTCCTCCATATAGATGATGCGCACGCCCCGGGCGGTCGCCCAGTCGTGCTCGCCCGGCTCATAGATCGAGCCCCTGATCCCGATCTGGACAATCCGCTTGGGGTCGAGCAGCCCTTCCTCGATCGCGCGCCGGAACGGCGTTCCATGCGTATAGGGATTGTCGCCGAAATAGCGGTCGTTGGTGTCGGAATGGGCGTCGAAGTGAATCATGCCGACCGGCCCCTTGCGGGCCACCGCGCGCAGCACCGGCAGCGTCGTCAGGTGGTCGCCGCCTGCGGCGAGCGGCAGGGCACCGTCCGCTACGATCGCGGCAATGCCGTCCTCGATGCGCTTCAACCCGTCGAGCAGGTTGATCGGATTGACCGAAACGTCGCCGACATCGGCGATATTGGCAATGCTGAAGGGCTCGGTTCCCGAGACGTGATGGACGCGGCGCATCAGGCTCGACTGGTTCCTGATCTCGCGCGGACCGTGGCGGGCGCCGGCCCTGTTGGTCGTGCCGCCGTCCCAGGGAATGCCGACAAGGGCGATGTCCAGCCCTTTCGCGCTTGGCACGGCCGGCAGGCGCATGAAGGTGGAAAGCCCGGCAAATCGCGGCACCTGCGCGGCGTCGACAGGTTGGTGGAACTTGTTTTCCATGCTGGCAGCCATCCCGGAGCGGTTTATCGTCGATAGTGATCGCAGGCCCTGGAATTCAGGCATAGGGACAAAGCCCAGCGGGCTTGTGGGCCTATCAAGGCTGGCCTTGCAATGCTTCCAACGATCGGCTCAGGTTCTTTCTGGCCTGCGCCTCGAACCGATCGCGGAATTCGGTCGTATGGAAAACATGCGGCCGGGCGAGGAAATTCTGCAGGACGGCCGCGCGGCCGGCGCGCCACATCGGCTCCGCCACCCAGCCATATTCCAGCCGGACCGCCTTCTCGTAAGCATCGAACACCGCCGGCCTGGCGCCGAGGATCGCCAGATCCATGTCGAGCAGAAGGGCAGCATCGTTGAGCGCGCCCTCATCGCGGAAACGCGGCAACCGGTGGGTGGCGGTGGCGTTGATCATTGCTGTAATGCGGGCGAGCCGATGAGGGTCGACGCGCCCGGCGAGCCTTTTCTCGGCCAGTTCGGCGCTTTTTGCCTCATTGTCCTTGGCGCGGCTATCATAGATGGCGTCGTGGAACCAGATCGCCGCCTCGACGGCCCGCGGATCATTGAGAAGGTGCCGGTATTCGCTTGTCAGCGCCAGCATCGCTTCGATATGGGCCAAGCCGTGATAGTAGCGATCCGCTGCCTGATAGAGCATGGTAAGCTCGCTTTTCAGCGCTTCGTCGATCAAGGGTTCGTTTTCCATCGTCGCTTGAATTTGGATGAACCAGGTCCATTTGACAAAGCACTAAGGAAAATTGAGTTCAACCGTGCTATGATCTGGCCTATATGTGCCGCCGGAGAATAAGCAAGGCCGGAGAGCATCGATGAACAGCGTTACGATTGCCCGCCCCAGCATGGTGCAGCCGGTCGACCCGATCTGGCGGTCGATCCGTGACGAGGCGATGGAGGCGGTGAACCGAGATCCGCTGCTCGCGGCTTTCCTCTACTCGACCATCCTCAACCAGGACAGCCTGGAGGAAGCGGTGATCCACCGGCTGGCCGAGCGCCTGGCGCATCAGGATATCGGTTCCGATCTCATCCGCCAGACCTTCAAGGCGATGCTGGACGACGATCCGGAGTGGAGCTCGACGGTTCGCGTCGACATCCAGGCCTATTACGACCGCGATCCGGCCTGCGACCGCTTCATCATGCCGGTTCTCTATTTCAAAGGTTTCCACGCCATTCAGACGCACCGGCTGGCGCACTGGCTGTGGAACCAGGGCCGCAGGGATTTCGCGCTCTATCTGCAGAGCCGCTCGTCCTCGGTGTTCCAGACCGACATCAATCCGGCCGCCCGCATCGGCAAGGGCATCTTCCTCGATCACGCCACGGGCCTGGTCGTCGGCCAGACGGCCGTCATCGAGGATGATGTCTCGATCCTTCACGGCGTGACTTTGGGCGGCACCGGCAAGGCCAATGGCGACCGCCACCCAAAGATCCGCCGCGGCGTGCTGATCGGGGCCGGGGCCAAGATCCTCGGCAATATCGAGATCGGCCATTGCTCCAAGATCGCGGCCGGCTCGGTCGTGCTGTCGCCCGTGCCGCACAACAAGACGGTTGCCGGCGTGCCCGCGCGCGTCGTCGGCGAGACCGGCTGCGACCAGCCTTCGCGGCAGATGGACCAGCTCCTGCCGTCGCAAAGCATGGACCACGTCGTGAGCTTCGATATCTGACTGACCGTTGCCGGCGGCCGCCCAACGAGCCGCCGTTTCGCTTGGCCGTTCTCCCATGTTATCCTGCCAGCTTGCCTTTACACGGCCATTGTTGGCGTGTCAGAAGCGCGTTCCCACGAACAAGGCCGACATTTCGGAGAACACTTTTGAAGCCTGACGAAATCAGAAAGCTCGACGCTTATTTCAAAAGCGTCTTTCAGAATCCCAAGCTGCAGGTGAAGGCGCGCCCGCGCAAGGAAGACTCGGCCGAAGTCTATGTCGGCGACGAGTTCCTCGGCATCGTCTTCAAGGACGAGGACGACGGCGACTACAATTTCTCGATGGCCATCCTCGACATCGACCTGGGCTAATCAGGCTCGGTTCCGGCCGGGGCGTGCGCATAACCGCCAACCCGGCCGCCCAGGCGAAGATCGCCTAATCCTGGCAATGCCGCGGAATATGCACCCGCCGCCAGCTTGTCGAACCTTCCCGCACCACAACCCGGCGCGCCACCGTCCCGTATGAGGGCGGGATGTCTCGGATGCGGACTTGCTGCGGACGCACCAGCACTTCGTGGGCAACCGCTTCGTATTCGGCCGGCTGAGCGATGCGCCGCACGCGCTCCGGCTGGATCACGACCGTTTCGGCGACACGCGCATAGCGGGCCTTGCGCCACACCTTGCACAGCACCTTGCGGCCATGGATGACGCGCCATTCCCAGGCATAGCCGCCGGCGTCGACCTTGACCGTGTGGTAGACCGTGCGTGTCACCGCCGGGATGGTTTCATAGGTGACGCGCGGCGCCGCGATCTGGTCCACGCTTTGATAGGTGCCGTAGATCGGCGCGTCGTAATCGACCACCTTTCCGCCGGGGCTCAGCATCACATCCTCGTAGACGGTGTCGTAAATTGCCGGCCTATGGATCGGCTCATAGCATTCGAGCGCACGGCTGCCGGCGGCGGTTTCACAGACGCTGGCAAGGATCGCGACGGCCGCCAGCGATGCGGAGCTTTTGCGGATCATGACATTCCCCCGTTGAAAAAGGACGCCTTCACAACGCAGGACTGTAGCGGAAGGTCCGGGAGCCGGCAGCGATTTCGAGGCTTTTCGTTAAGCGGCTGGGTTAAGGAATTGCTACCTTACCATGGCCTTGGTCCGGCCAACCGGCCCGAGCCCGTCTGTTAAAGCGCCTCGCGCTGAAAGGAATTCGGGCGACGCGCTATAAGTCTTTGTTTTGATGCATGTCGTTCTCCCAAACCGCTGCGCACTTTTGGGCGACATGCATCAGGCCTATTCGCGCGGGCTTTCGCCGGCGTCGCAACGCTTTACTCGTCTTAACCAGATGGCTAGGAGAGGCGGCCTTGCGCTAGGGTGAGCCGGCATCCTATTTAGACCATAACCGATCCAGAACGATTCCGCGCGATTGCTGATAATACAAAGGTGCCGGAATCCATCTCCAACAAGGGTAGTCCATGAAGAACCCCGTTGAAACCTACATGAACCTCGTTCCGATGGTGGTCGAGCAGACCAATCGCGGCGAGCGTGCCTATGACATTTTCTCGCGCCTCTTGAAGGAACGCATCATCTTCATCACCGGCCCGGTCGAGGACGGGATGGCGACGCTGGTTTGTGCACAGCTTTTGTTCCTCGAGGCGGAAAACCCGAAGAAGGAAATCAACCTCTATATTAATTCGCCGGGCGGCGTCGTCACCTCGGGCATGGCGATCTACGACACCATGCAGTTCATCAGGCCGGCGGTGTCGACGCTCTGCATCGGCCAGGCCGCCTCGATGGGTTCGCTGCTTCTGACCGCCGGCCACAAGGACATGCGTTTTGCCACGCCGAACGCCCGGATCATGGTCCACCAGCCTTCCGGCGGCTTCCAGGGTCAGGCGTCGGACATCGAACGTCATGCGCAGGACATCATCAAGCTGAAGCGCCGCCTGAACGAGGTCTATGTCAAGCACACCGGCAAGAGCTATGACGAGATCGAAAGGACGCTCGACCGCGACCACTTCATGACCGCCGATGAGGCCAGGGACTTTGGTCTGATCGACAAGGTGATATCGAGCCGCGAGGCCGCCGAGGCAGTCACAGCTTCAGCCTGATTTTTACGGCAAATGGCAGCATAACGCGGTTTTGGCGCGTCTTGCGGCATTTCGGCCACAATTGGCTGTTCCCTCAGGCGTTGGGATTGCCTACGTTAAGGCTATGTTGATTTTCGACGGCTTAGCTTTGTGTGGGGTTGCTGCGAATCATTGTCGCGTTTTCTGAATTGTGTTTCGTACGGAATGCGCTGTGTGAGCCGGGGACACTGGCGGCGGCGGATTCCCGCGATAGATTGGTGAGACGTCACTCGAAGCCAGGCGCGGCGGGTGCCGGTGAAAGGACAGAAAAATGAGCAAGGTCAGCAACGGCGGCGGTGATTCAAAGAACACGCTTTACTGCTCGTTTTGCGGCAAGAGCCAGCACGAGGTCCGCAAGCTGATCGCCGGACCGACGGTTTTCATCTGCGACGAGTGCGTCGAATTGTGCATGGACATCATCCGCGAGGAGAACAAGACCTCGATGGTGAAGTCGCGCGAAGGCGTGCCGACCCCGCAGGAGATACTCAAGGTCCTCGACGACTATGTCATCGGCCAGCCCTACGCCAAGCGCGTGCTGTCGGTGGCGGTCCACAACCACTACAAGCGCCTGGCGCATGCCGGCAAGAACAACGACGTCGAGCTGGCGAAGTCGAACATCCTTTTGATCGGCCCGACCGGCTGCGGCAAGACGCTGCTCGCCCAGACGCTTGCCCGCATCATCGACGTGCCGTTCACCATGGCCGACGCCACGACGCTGACCGAGGCCGGCTATGTCGGTGAGGACGTCGAGAACATCATCCTGAAGTTGCTGCAGTCGGCCGACTACAATGTCGAGCGCGCTCAGCGCGGCATCGTCTATATCGACGAAATCGACAAGATTTCGCGCAAGTCGGACAATCCCTCGATCACCCGCGACGTGTCGGGCGAGGGCGTGCAGCAGGCGCTGCTCAAGATCATGGAAGGCACGGTCGCTTCCGTGCCGCCGCAGGGCGGCCGCAAGCATCCGCAGCAGGAATTCCTGCAGGTCGATACCGCCAATATCCTGTTCATCTGCGGCGGCGCCTTCGCGGGCCTGGACAAGATCATCTCGGACCGCGGCCGCAAGACCTCGATCGGCTTTGGCGCGACCGTGGCCTCGCCCGAGGATCGGCGCACCGGTGACCTGTTCCGCCAGGTCGAGCCGGAAGATCTGTTGAAATTCGGCCTGATCCCGGAATTTGTCGGCCGTCTGCCGGTTTTGGCGACGCTGGAAGACCTCGACGAGCCGGCGCTGATCCAGATCCTGACCGAGCCGAAGAACGCGCTGGTCAAGCAGTATCAGCGGCTGTTCGAGATGGAGAATGTCGACCTCACCTTCCACGAGAACGCGCTGTCCGCGATCGCCAAGCGCGCCATCGAGCGCAAGACCGGCGCGCGCGGCCTGCGCTCCATCATGGAAGCAATCCTGCTCGACACGATGTTCGAGCTGCCGGCGCTGGAAGGCGTGCGCGAGGTGGTGATTTCGGAAGAGGTGGTGTCCGGCAACGCCCGGCCGCTGTACATTTACTCCGAGCAGAAGGAAAAGAAGGGCAATGTCAGCGCCTGAAATGGCACTGCACTCGCCAATTTTCGTGGAACGGCGCCCGCGTGGCGCCGTTTTGCTGTGAGAGGCGGGAAGGCATGCAATGGAACGAGGCGAGCTACCGTGTTAACCCTTGATCTTTGCCTCGGCCACATCCACCTAACAGCAGAAGGCCGAGGCGCCGAATTCTGTGCTGTAAAATTCCCGTCACAAACGGTGGTAGGCGGAACGACGCTCGGTCGTTAATATGAGATTCGCGGTTGGCTAAATAAGCGGCCGCGACATGAAAGGTTGGACAATGGCCAAGATATCCAAGGCTTCCGGCGACGGCGTTTTCGCAGTTCTCCCCCTGCGCGATATCGTCGTGTTCCCGCATATGATCGTTCCGCTCTTCGTGGGCCGTGAAAAGTCGATCAAGGCGCTGGAAGAGGTGATGGGTCAGGAAAAGCAGATCCTGCTCGCCACACAGATGAATGCAGCCGACGACGATCCTGAGCCCGATGCGATTTTCGACATCGGCACGCTCGCCAACGTGCTGCAGCTTTTGAAGCTGCCCGACGGCACCGTGAAGGTTCTGGTCGAGGGCGCGTCGCGCGCCAAGATCGTCTCGTTCACCGATCGTCCCGACTTCCATGAGGCCCGCGCCACGGCGCTCGCCGAGCCGGAAGAGGAGGAGGTCGAGATCGAGGCGCTTGCCCGCTCGGTCGTCACCGACTTCGAGAATTACGTCAAGCTGAACAAGAAGATCTCGCCCGAAGTGGTGGGCGCCGCCAGCCAGATCGACGACTATTCCAAGCTCGCCGACACGGTCGCCTCGCATCTGGCCATCAAGATCCCCGAGAAGCAGGAGATGCTCGCCACGCTTTCCGTCAAGGAGCGGCTGGAGAAGGCGATGGGCTTCATGGAAGCCGAGATCTCCGTGCTCCAGGTGGAAAAGCGCATCCGCTCGCGTGTCAAGCGCCAGATGGAGAAGACGCAGCGCGAGTACTACCTCAACGAGCAGATGAAGGCGATCCAGAAGGAGCTCGGCGAGGGCGAGGACGGCCGCGACGAGGCCGCCGAGATCGAGGCGCGCATCAAGAAGACCAAGCTCTCCAAGGAGGCCCGCGAGAAGGCGGAAGCCGAATTGAAGAAGCTGCGCTCGATGTCGCCGATGTCGGCTGAATCGACGGTGGTGCGCAACTATCTCGATTGGCTGCTGTCGATCCCGTGGGGCAAGAACTCGAAGGTCAAGCAGGACCTCAACTATGCGCAGGACGTGCTCGACGCCGATCATTTCGGCCTCGACAAGGTCAAGGAGCGCATCGTCGAGTACCTCGCCGTGCAGAGCCGCCAGAAGAAGATCAAGGGGCCGATCCTGTGCCTCGTCGGCCCGCCCGGCGTCGGCAAGACCTCGCTCGGCAAGTCGATCGCCAAGGCGACCGGTCGCGAGTTCATCCGCATGGCGCTCGGCGGCGTGCGTGACGAGGCCGAGATCCGCGGCCACCGGCGGACCTATATCGGCTCGATGCCCGGTAAGGTCATCCAGTCGATGAAGAAGGCCAAGAAGTCCAACCCGCTCTTCCTGCTCGACGAGATCGACAAGATGGGCCAGGACTTCCGCGGCGATCCGTCTTCGGCTTTGCTCGAGGTGCTCGATCCGGAGCAGAACTCGACGTTCATGGACCATTACCTCGAGGTCGAATACGACCTGTCGAGCGTGATGTTCGTGACGACGGCGAACACGCTGAATATCCCTGCGCCCCTGATGGACCGCATGGAGATCATCCGCATCGCCGGTTATACCGAGGACGAGAAGATCGAGATCGCCAAGCGTCACCTGATGCCCAAGGTGATCCGCGACCATGCGCTCCAGCCGAACGAGTTCTCGGTCGGCGAGGACGCGATCCGCGGTATCATCCAGACCTACACGCGGGAAGCCGGCGTGCGCAGCCTGGAGCGTGAGCTGATGAAGCTCGGGCGCAAGGCGGTGACCGAGATCCTGCGGACGAAGAAGAAGACGGTGAAGATCACGGCGGACAACCTCGCCGATTATCTCGGCGTTCCGCGCTTCCGCTTCGGCCAGGTCGAGGCCGACGATCAGGTTGGCGTGGTCACGGGTCTTGCCTGGACGGAAGTCGGCGGCGAGCTGCTGACGATCGAAGGCGTCATGATGCCCGGCAAGGGCCGCATGACGGTGACCGGCAATCTGCGCGACGTGATGAAGGAATCGATCTCGGCGGCGGCTTCTTACGTCCGCTCTCGGGCGATCGATTTCGGCATCGAGCCGCCGCTGTTCGACAAGCGTGACATCCACGTCCACTTGCCGGAAGGCGCGACCCCGAAAGATGGCCCGTCCGCGGGTGCCGCGATGGCCACGGCTATCGTGTCGGTGCTGACGGGTATCCCGGTTCGGGCCGATGTGGCGATGACCGGCGAGATCACGCTGCGCGGCCGCATCCTGCCGATCGGCGGCCTGAAGGAGAAGCTGCTCGCGGCACTGCGCGGCGGCATCAAGAAGGTCCTGATCCCGGAAGAGAACGTCAAGGATTTGGCGGACATTCCGGACAACGTGAAGAACGGTATGGAGATCGTTCCGGTCTCGCGGGTCGGCGAGGTGCTCGCGCACGCGCTCACCCGGATGCCGGAGCCGATCGAGTGGGTCGAGCCGGTCAATGCGCCGGCTCCGGTCGACACCGGCGACGATGCCGGAAAGTCGCTGGCACACTGACAAAAGTTAAAGTTGCAGTGCACAAAGAGAGAGAGCCGGGCTTCGAGCCCGGCTTTTTCATGTGAAAAAGCCACCAAAAAATGCAAAAAAGCCCGGAATTCCGCGGTTTTTGGCTTGGGTTCCGGGGCGCTTCTTTCTAAAGTCCGTTTCCTGCCGGATGAGTCGTAGTTCCGGTTTTCTCATGGAAGGGAATTTTTATGAACAAGAACGAACTGGTGTCCGCTGTCGCCGATGCCGCAAGCATTTCGAAGGCTGATGCGCAGTCTGCCGTCGATGCGGTGTTCTCCGTGATCACAGGCGAACTGAAGAAGGGCGGCGATGTCCGGCTTGTCGGCTTCGGAAATTTCACCGTGTCAAAACGCGCTGCTTCGACCGGCCGCAACCCGCAGACCGGCGCGGAAGTGAAGATTCCGGCGCGCACCGTGCCGAAGTTCTCGGCCGGCAAGGGCCTCAAGGACGCGGTCAACTAAGACCTTTTTCTTTAAGTGCAGAAAAGCCGGGCTTGCCCGGCTTTTCTTTTTTGTGGCGATCGGAGCCACACTTTTCCTGGAATTGCTCAGGCCGTGGGCGCGTCGGCGCGCATCAGGCCTTCCTGTTTCAAATCCGCCCAAAGCGCAGCCGGTATCCTGGTGTCGAGCAGCGCTCGGTTGCTTTCGACTTCGGCAGGCCGCTGGCCGCCGGGGATCACCGACATCACCGAAAGGTGCTGCAGCGGGAATTGCAGCGCCGCTTCGATCAGGCGCACATTGTGGCGCTTGCAGACGGCTTCGATGCGCGCCACGCGGTCGAGGATCTCCTTGGGCGCCTCGCTGTAATTGTAGAAGGCGCCGGGCTTCGGCCCGGTCGCCAGCACGCCGGAATTGTAAGGGCCGCCCAGCACGATGCCGATGCCCCGCTTCTGGCAGAGCGGCAGGAAGGATTGAAGCGCTTCCTGCTCGAGCAGCGTGTAGCGGCCGGCCAGCAGGAACAGATCGAAATCGCCGCGCTCGGCGAGCGTCTGGGCGACCTGCCACTCGTTGATGCCGCCGCCGAAGGCCTTGATGACGCCCTGGTCGCGCAGCGCAAGCAGTCCATAATAGCCGGACGACATGAACTCCGCGATACGGGCGTCGGAGGCTTCCTTGCTGCCATGGGTGAAGATGTCGACATCGTGGACGAAGAGGATGTCGATGCGGTCGACGCCAAGACGCTCCAGCGAGGCCTCGAAGGAGCGCATGACGCCGTCATAGGAGTAGTCGTAGACTTCCCGGCGCGACGGCGTCTCGAAGAACTTGCCGATGCCAGTGCGCTGGTCCGGCGGCGCGACGCGCATGATGCGGCCGACCTTGCTCGACAGCACATAGTCGTCGCGCTTCCTGCCGCGCAGGAAGGGGTTGAGGCGGGTTTCCGACAGGCCGAGGCCGTAAAGCGGTGCCGTATCGAAGTAGCGGCACCCGGTCGCCCATGCCGCTTCCAGGGTGGCAGTGGCATCCTCGTCGGAGATGGCGCGGTAGAGATTGCCGAGCGGCGCGGTGCCGAAGCCGAGCTCCGTGAAGGTGATGCCGCCATTGCCGATGCGGTCGAAATGCCGTGTCTTCATGTCTGACGATGTCCTGGAGTGATTTGTCTGACATGACACTATCACGCTCGTGGCCCAGCAAAAGTGGCGAGGCGCGTTGGACAGCGATTTTCGCAATGGTAGCATGAACAAAACAAGCCGTTCGCGGCCGGCGAGCCGCCAAATCCATAGAGACAAGCGACATCGCGCAGACAGGGGTGAGCCGTCATGACCCAAGCCGGATCCGGCATGTTCTCGACCGCGCTGGGCGAGCTTGGCGCGGTGCTGGCGCGCACGGATGACGCCCGGATCGACGCCGCCTGCGCCATGCTGGCAGGAGCCGGCAGGATTACCGTCTATGGCTGCGGCCGCGAGGCGCTGCAGGTGAAGGGCTTCGCCATGCGGCTCTATCATCTCGGCCTGCCGGTGTCGGTGGTCGGCGACATGACCACGCCGCCGCTCGGGGAGGGCGACGTCTTCCTGGCGAGTTCAGGGCCGGGCGAGACCACTACGGTACTGACCTTGATGCGGGTTGCCCGCGAGGCCGGCGCGAAGGTGCTGCTCTTGACCGCCGAACCGGAAGGCAGCGCCGCGAAGCTCGCCGACTTCACGCTCGTCATCCCGGCGCAGACCATGGCCAGCGACCAGGGCGCGGCGAGAAGCTCGGTGCTGCCGATGGGCTCGCTGTTCGAGGGCGCGTTGTTCCTTCTGTTCGAGATCATGGTGCTGAAGCTCCAGGCGCTGACCAATGCGACGCCGGAAGCGATGCGCGCCAGGCACACCAACATGGAGTAGGGGATGCGCTACGAGCTGATGCTGCCGCACCAGATCCGCAAGGCGATCGAGGAGAACTGGCCGGTCGTGCTGCCGCTCGGCGTGCTCGAATATCACGGCGAGCACATGGCGGTCGGCATGGACACGCTGGCCGTCATCAAGACGGTGGAGCTGATCGAGAAGGAGAGGGACCTCGTTATCCTGCCGCCCTTCTATTACGGCGCGGCAAGCTATGCGGTGGCGGCACCGGAAGGCAGCGGCTCGGTGCAGGTCGGCGGGCCGGTGCTTTCGCCCTTCGCGGGGGAATTGTTCTACGGCCTGCTGCGCATCGGCTTCCGCAACATCCATGCCATCATCCACCATCAGACCGAGAATTTCGTGGCCGGCATGCCGACCGATCTCGCCTTCAAGACCGCCGGCCGGCAGGCGATCTTCCGCTTCCTGGAGAAGGAGCGCGGCGAGGGCTGGTGGGGGTCGAACAGCATGGCCGATTACTATGCCGGCCATGCGCAGGGCGAGAATGTCTTCAACTGGGTGCAGGTGCACCCGCTGATGCCGGCCGCGATGAACGGCAAATATCCCTTCGATCACGCCGGCAAAGGCGAAACCTCGCTGATGCTGGCGCTATGCCCGGAGGCAGTGGACGAGAAGCATTTGGCCGACAACACCGGCTGGTACACCAAAGACGCGGCGGAGGCCTCCGCGGGTCTCGGCAAGATCGGCGTCGCGATGATCCTTGATCATTTAAGGGCGATATTGGTGCGCTAGCGCGGTTCTTCCTTCTCCCACAAAGAGGAGAAGGAAATCCACCCTATTTCACCGAGCCGGCCGTCATGCCCATGATCAGGTAGCGTTCGAGCGCGATGCCGATGATCGCCAGCGGCGCGATCGCGGCGGTGGCCAAGGCTGCCATCGACCACCAGTTGATGCCCTGGGAGCCGGTCTGGCTCGCCACCATGACGGGGATGGTTTTCGCATCGGTCGACGTCAGAAGCGCGGCGAAGAAATACTCGTTCCAGCACAGCACCATCGCCAGGATGAAGGCGGCGACCATGCCGGGCAGCGCGATCGGCATGACGATGCGGAAGAAGGCGCCCCAGATCGACAGGCCGTCGACCAAAGCCGCTTCCTCCAATTCGACGGGAATGGAGTTGAACTGGTCGCGCATGATCCAGATCACGATCGGCAGCACCATCAGCGTATAGAGGAGCACGAGCCCGATGCGGGTGTCGAGGAGCGCCACTTCCCGGTAGAGCACCAGGAAAGGGAGCGCCAGCACGACCGGCGGCAGGATCAGCTGCGACAGGAAGAAGAAGGAGATGTCCTCGTTCTTGAACCAGGCGAATTTGTAGCGGTAGCGAACGAGGCCATAGGCGGCGAGGCTGCCGATGACGATGGCGAGGCTCGATGCGCCGACCGAGGTGATGACGGAGTTCATGAAGCGTTTGAGGAATTCGTCGCGCACGGTCGATGTCTGGAAGATCGAATCCGGCGACAGGCCGAGCGAGCGCCAGCCCTTCCAGTCAGGCTGGAAGTCGACGAAGGGGATGAGATGGCCTTGCGTGACGTCGACCGCCGATTTGAACGAGGTGGTGATCGTCCAGTAGATCGGGAACAGGCACACGAAAGCCCAGAAGACAAGCGCGCCATAGATAAAGACGCGGCTGGTGACGAAGGCCGCCGGCGAGCGGATCTCGGAAACGGTGTAGTCGGTGGTCTGGACGCTCATGATGCCGCTCAGTTGACGTTGCGCACGAAGCGACTGGCGACTTTCAGCAGCCAGGTCACGAACACGACGATGATGATCAGATAGGCCATGGCGAGCATGGTGCCGTAGCCGACATTCGAGCGGTCGCGGTATTCGCGGTAGATGAAGCTCGATACGGAATCGGTGGCGCCGCCGGGGCCGCCGGAGGTCAGGGTGATGATGATATCGGCGAGCTTCAGCTTGAAGATGATGCGCAGGATCACGGCCGTCACCGATACCGGCAGCATCAGCGGGAAGGTGACCTGCCAGAAGGTCTGCCATGCGGTCGCGCCGTCGACGCGGGCGGCTTCAAGCACCTCGCGCGACATCGCTTGCAGCCCGGCAAGCAGCATGATCATCATGAACGGGATGAAGGTCCAGGCGTCGAGCATCATGATCGAGATGCGGGCGGTGATCGGGTCGGAGAAGAAGGCGGGATTGTCCCAGCCGAGATGGCGCGCCAGCGTCGCCGCCGGCCCGAACCGGTACTCCATCAGCGACTTGCCGACCATCCAGGACACCGCGACCGGCGACAGCATCAGGGGCAAAAGAAAGACGACGCGGAAGAATTTGCGGGCCCGGATCTGCGCGTTGAGCAGCAGCGCCAGGCCGAAGGCGATGACATATTCGACCAGCACCGCAAGCACATAAAGCACCATGTTGAACAGCGCGTTGCGGTAATAGGGGTCGGCAAGCATCTGCCAGAAATTGTCGAGGCCGTTGAACCTACGTCCGGTAAACGAGCTGAGGTTCCAGTCGGTCAGCGCGATGTAGAAGCCGAACAGCGTCGGGAAGATCACCATGGCGATGGTGAAGAGCAGGGCCGGCAAAAGAAACAGCGCGCGCTGCCCGTCCTCGCCGCGCGTCAGCACCTGCCAGGCGCCGAGCGCTGCGCCCCACAGGATGTAGGCGTAGACCACAGGGCGCCAGGTGTCGAAACCGACCGTGGACATCTCGGTCTTGTAAAGGACCTGCACAATGATGATCGCCAGCAGGCTAAGCGTTGCGATAGCCAGCAGGCCCCAGCCGAGGCGCTTGCGGCCTGCCGGGATCAGGTCGGCCGGATTTGCCTGCCACGCATTCGCGGTCGAAGTCTGCTCAGCCACGCCTCTCGCCTTCTAGAGCGCTTCACCGTTTCACTGAAAACGGCGAACCGCTCTATCTCTTTGTTTGACGCAATTCCGGACGGAAAACCGCTCGCACTTTTCCTGGAATTGCTCTAGCGCATCAAACCGGCCGGGCCGGTAAAGATGCGGCCCGATGACGATCTGCCATCGGGCCGCGACGTCTCGTAACCAGCTTACATGCCGAGTGAAGCTTTGTAGAGCTTGATCTGGTTTTCGCGGCCGATCTGGTCGGTCAGCTTTTCCCACGCCGCCGCGATGGCGTCGGCGCCTTCCTGGGCCTTCATCTTGCCGGCGAAGGTGTTGGCCAGGATGTCCTCGGCGGCTGAGTAGTACTGGAAGATGCCCGGGATGCGCGGCTCGATTGCACCATTCGGGTGGTTGTAGGAATTGAACTGGGAGTCGAGGTAGTTCGTGATGAATGCCTTGTCGTACCCAGCCGCTACCCATTCGTCGATGTTGTGCTGGCTGTTGCGGTAGCACTGGAAGCCGGACGGATACATGGCCGTCCAGATCGCTAGATCCTTGCCACCAAGATGCGCCGCAGCGCTCCAGGCGGCTTTCTGCTTCTTCGGATCGCTGTCGACGCGAGCCATGACATAGATGCCCCAGCCGAGATAAGCGAGGTTGGGAGCATAATTGGGCCCACTCGGCAGCTTTTCCCATTTCCCGGTCTTGGAATTGTAAACGTCATCCGAGCCCGGCAGGATGTCGAAGCCGCAAAGGTCGCCAATCACAGAAGAATCGTTGGTTTTGGCGTTAGAGCCGATGTCGCCCCACCAGGGGATCATCGAACCTGTTCCCGCCAGGAACTGCTGGAAACCGGTGGTGTTCGGATCGGCGTTGATCTGGTCGGCGGGTTCGGAGGGCAGGGCGTCGATCACGTCCTGGATGGCCCGCACCCAGGCCGGGTTGTTGATGCGCGGCTTCATCGTGTCGGCGTCGAACAGCCAGGCCTTGTCATCGGGATGCTTGGCATAGGCTGTGGCCCGGCTGCCGAGGAAATAGAAGCCGAAGCCGCCCCAGGGCTTGGGTGCGTCGAGGTAGCCATAGACGTCCTGGCCCTTGAATTTCTTGCCCTTGAGGAATTTGGTTGCGGCCTGGACCTGCTGCCAGGTCTTCGGCACGCCCCATTCGCCGGCGCCACCATTGTCTTTCCATTGCTTGGCGAGGTCGGGATCGGAGAACACGTCGGTGCGGTAGTTGAAGTTATGCGTGTCGCCATCGATCGTCACGCGATACTGCTTGCCATTCCAGGTGCCGACCGGCGGCTTCAGGTAGTTGACCAGATCGTCGATGTCGATCTGCTTCTTGACCCAGTCCGGCATTTCCGAAGTGAGCCCCTTGCCGCAGACATCGCCCTCGAAAGGTGCGCCCATCTCGGCAATATCGAAGTCGACGGTACCGGTGGCGATCGATTGCTGCAGACGGGCGTTGTAGTCGGCCTGCGCAAGATCGATCCAACTGATCTTGGCGCCGGTATAGGCTTCCCATGGCTTCAGGAAGCCGCGGAACAGCACGTTGTGCAGGTTCTGGTTGTTGAGTCCCATGAATTTGAGCTCGACACCGGCGAGTTCACCTTCCTTGACGTTGGACTTGGTTCCGCCAAGGCAAAGCTCGCCGACTTTCTGGAAGTCGGCATCGGTGGGCTGGCCTTTGCCGACGCCTGGGATCTGCAGGATCTTCGCGCGCAAACCATCGTCGGCGGCTGCCGGCCTTGTCAACGCGCCGAGCCCGGCGCCGGATGTGGCGGCGATGGCGGCCATTGAGGCCGCACCTTTCAACAGATCGCGGCGGTTCGCGCCGGCGCGCATCAGTTTTTCATACAGATCGACTCTCATCTACAGGTTCCTCCCAGAACAACAGCGATTGAATTGAAGTGCCAATCTCTCGGACGTCGAAGCGTCTCTCGGTTCTCCTCGATCATACGGGGACGTGGGACCCCACCCTGCGCCGCCGGAGCTCCGATTTCAGGGTAACAGGCCTGCTCTCGGATTGGCACTCGCCACTATTCGCGTAATCGATTACCTTGTCAACAAGAATGGCTTTTTATCTATAAGATACCGACTTGCCGTTGCCGCCCGCAATGGCTAGCTTCACCGCAAAAGATAAAGGGGAGACGATGGCTCAAGTCGCGATCAGCAGTGTGGCCAAGGCGTTCGGAACCGTCAAGGTCCTGCATGAGGTCAGCGTCGATATTGCCGACGGGCAGTTCGTCGTGCTGGTCGGTCCGTCAGGATGTGGCAAGTCCACGCTGTTGAGGATGGTGGCCGGGCTGGAGACGGTTTCCGGCGGCACGATCTCCATCGGCGGCCGTGTCGTCAACAACCTGCCGCCGGCGAAGCGCGACATCGCCATGGTGTTCCAGAATTACGCGCTCTATCCGCACAAGACGGTGGAGCAGAACATGGCATTCGCGCTGAAGCTGCGCGGCACCGATCCGGCCGTCGTCGCCGAGCGGGTGAAGCGCGCCGCCGACATCCTCGACCTCGCGCCCTATCTCAAGCGCTACCCGCGCCAGCTTTCGGGCGGCCAGCGCCAGCGCGTCGCCATGGGCCGCGCCATTGTGCGCAATCCGCAGGTGTTCCTGTTCGACGAGCCGCTTTCCAACCTCGACGCCAAGCTGCGCGTGCAGATGCGCACCGAGATCAAGGAACTTCACCAGCGGCTGAAGACGACCACCATCTACGTCACGCACGACCAGATCGAAGCCATGACCATGGCGGACAAGATCGTGGTGATGCGCGACGGCCGCATCGAGCAGGTCGGCGCGCCGCTGGAACTGTTCGACCGACCGGCGAACCTTTTCGTCGCCGGGTTCATCGGCTCTCCCTCGATGAACCTGCTCAAGGGCACTGTGAGGAATGGGGGCACGGTCAAGAACGTCGGGAAGCCGGTCGTCGAGATCGCCGGTACAGCGTTCCCTGTGCCGTCGGGCGCCGTTGCCGAGGATGGCCAGGCCGTCGTCTATGGCGTGCGGCCGGAGCATCTGGAGATCCACCCGGACGGCGTCGAGGCCAAGGTCTCCGTGGTCGAGCCGACGGGCTCCGAGACGCTGGCCTTCGTGCGCTTCGGCGAGGGCGAGATGGTGGCGCTGTTCCGCGAACGCCATGACTTCAAGCCGGGCGACACGCTCAAGCTCAAGCCGCGCCTCGACCAGGTTCACCTGTTCGACGCCGGGACAGGCAAGCGTCTGTGACGTATCAACCCTTCAAGAGGAAACCATGCTCAAAGGGATCAATCCGCTGCTCAATGCCGATGTGCTCCAGGCGCTGCGGGCAATGGGCCATGGCGACGACCTGATCGTCGCCGACACCAATTTCCCGTCCGATTCAGTGGCGCGGCAGACCGTGCTCGGCAAGCTCTTGCGCATCGACGCGCCGGCGGCGGAAGTGGTGAAGGCGGTGCTGTCGGTCTTGCCGCTGGATACGTTCGTCAACGATGCGGCGGCGCGCATGGAGATCGTCGGCAAGCCGAACGAGATCCCGCCGGTGCAGAAGGAGGTGCAGAAGGAGATCGACGCGGCCGAGGGCAAGCCTTGGCCGATGATCTCGATCGAGCGCTACGCCTTCTACGAGCGCTCCAAGAAGGCCTATTGCGTGATCCAGACCGGCGAGCGCCGCTTCTATGGCTGCTTTGCCTTCCGCAAGGGCGTCGTGCCGCCGGATGCGGAATAAGGACATGGCTACCGGCAAGCCCGTCGTCATGAAGCCTGTTGTGATTTTGGGCGTGTTCGTCGCCGACACTGCCTATCGCGCCGATTGCCAGCCGCGGATGGGCGAGACGATTCTCGGCAATTCCTTCAAGCTCGGACCGGGCGGCAAGGGCTCGAACCAGGCCGTGGCCGCCGGTAAGCTCGGCGCCGACATCACCTTCCTGACCAGGCTCGGCGTCGATGCGTTCGCCGATATGGCCAAGCAGACCTGGAGAGACGCAGGCGTGAAAAGCGCCGTCATCGACACGCCGGACAGCTATACGGGCGCAGCCTATATCTTCGTCGAGGAAGGCACCGGCAACAACGCCATCATCGTCAGTCCAGGCGCGGCGATGCTGATCTCCCCGGCCGACGTCGAGGCGAATGCCGGGCTCATCCGTTCCGCCGGCGTCTTTGTCACCCAGCTCGAACAGCCGATCGACGCGGCCTTGAGGGCGCTGGAAATCGCGCGCGGGGCAGGGGTGACGACCATCCTCAATCCCGCGCCGGCGGCAAGCCTGCCAGACCGCATCTACACGCTCTGCGACTATGTCACGCCCAACGAAACCGAGGCCGAAGGGCTGACAGGCATCAATGTCTCGTCGATCGACGATGCTCGTCGCGCCGCTGACGCTCTGCTGGTCAAGGGTGTCGGCGCCGTCATCGTGACGCTGGGAGAAAAAGGCGCGCTGCTGCACAGCAAGAACCGTTCCGAACATGTCGGCGCGGTCAGTGCCGGTCCGGTGGTCGAAACGACGGGCGCGGGCGATGCTTTCAACGGCGGCCTCGCCGTGGCCTTGGCAAAGGGCGTCGAGCCGCTGGAGGCCGTGCGCTTCGCCTGCGCAGTCGCCGGCATTTCGGTGACACGCCCCGGCACCGCGCCGTCGATGCCGACCCTCAAGGAAGTCGAGGCGCTGCTCGCCAAGGCATGACTCGCAGTTCGTGCGATCTATTAGCGGTGTCTTGACCCGGAACGCAGCTGAGCCGAGCGCGTTCATCCTCCTGGTCGGCGACGCCGGAGCGGCAGGATGAAGAAACCTTACGAAAAACCCACGGTCGTGAAGCGCCAGAAGCTCACCGCGCGGACGGCTCAGATTATCGCTTCCGGCGTCATATTGGGCGAATGATCCCGGGTCGCCGCGCTAGATCAGGATGACATTTCGCTGAATCGTCACCCTGATCCAACTGCTTGTTGGAGCATGATCTTTTCCGAGAACCGGTTCCCACTTTTGCCACGCTGACCTTCGGTTCGGGATCATGCTCTAGAGAATCCTGCTGGTCAGCTCCAGCATCGTCGTTGCACCTTGCTCGCTGCCGGGCATATGCACGACGCGCAGCACGCGGAGGTCCCTGTTCGTTCCCTCGACCGGGATCGACACGCTTTCGCCGACCCGCGGCAATTCCTGGAAGGCAAGCTCGTCGACGTCCCTCTCATCGTCGATGGAAATCCGGCATCTCACGGCCATCTGATCTCTCCCGTTTTTCGCCCGAGGGCTGAACGAGACAAGGTTGGAATGGTTCCGAGAAAGGCCTCAGTTGGCGAACCTGCCGCGATACTCGCGCGGCGCGAGTCCCTTCAACGCCTTGAATCGACGTCCGAAATTGGCAAGCGATCGATAGCCGGCCAGCTCAGCGATGTGAGCGATCTGACTCGACCTCGCTCCGTGTTCGAAGCAGAACCGGCGCGGGGCGCGTCATTGCTATCAACGAAGTATTTTGTCATAGGGTCTTTGCATCACGGGGGTGATGGGGTGTTTTGGATCGGATTCCTCGCCGGAATATCGGCGGGTTCTGTTGTGATGGCTGCATTGATATGGTGGAGCGGAAGGCATGATAAGCCCTTCGACCTGATCGACCAGATCAACCGTGATTAGACCAAGTCCTCACCGCGACTTCCGGATGGCGTCAATCAGCTGCGCCATGGGCTCGTCTCTGCGCTTGATGCTCGGCGTGCGGATGCCAAACTCGGCTCCTCGCCGTCGGGGTAGATGCGCCAGGGTGTGCGGGAGACTTGGACGGCGTAGGACAGCGGCGACGAGTGCGCTGCCAGACGGTCAGCGGAGAACTCGGGAACACAACATTTCAGAAAGTTAATGGCGCGAGCGACAGGCATTTCCGAAAGTTAATGGCGCGAGTGACGGGGCTCGAACCCGCGACCTCCGGCGTGACAGGCCGGCACTCTAACCGACTGAGCTACACCCGCGCACTGACGAGCACGTGTCAGGCGTGTCGTCGTTGGGGGGCTGGATAAGGGGTTCGCCCGCGGGTGTCAAGCGCGGCATTCAAGCATTACAGCAATCAGGAGAAGGTTTTTTGACAGCGGCGCCGAGGCTGGGGAAATCCGCGCCGCGACGGGGGCTCCGTCTGTTCATTTGGCCTTGCGAATGCGGCTCTAACTGCTTAATGGTCCGCGCTCAGGCGGGCGATTAGCTCAGTTGGTAGAGCGCTTCGTTTACACCGAAGATGTCGGCGGTTCGAGCCCGTCATCGCCCACCATTACGCCGAACAAGCTGAAGCAGAACGCGGCAGCGGCCTTGCCAGGGCCACTGCCTTATCGAGCTGCGTTCAGGCCGCTACTGTCTCACGTAGCAGCGCTTGTGAGCGCCCGGAGCGGGGTCATCGCCGAATGCGTCGTTGCCGCATCTGACGCCGTTCCTGAAAACATCCTGCGTGTACTGGCCGCGTGCGCCGTATCTGACCATCGCGCGGCCGTGGAAATCGCAGAATTCGCCCTCCCTGGCGCAGGCGACCCATTCGCCGCGGCCTGGGCGTGAGCCGTAGTCATCGTCCCCGTAATTGTCGTCACCGCCATAACCGCCGCCACGCGCCACGAAATAACAGGCCTTCTCGCGGCCGGGGGCAGGATCGCCAAACAGGCGATTCGAGCAGGGCACTGACCGACGGTCGAAAAACCGCGAGGTCGTTCGGCCCCGTGCGCCGTAAACCACCTCCGTGGGATAGGGCAAGCGGCATATGCCGCCTTCATTGGCGCATCGCCGCAGCTGCTGCGCCGAGGCGGTGGCGGGGAAAAGGGCGGACACCGCGGCGACCAGGCCGGCCAAGCATATGAAGGCCAGCGTCGCTCGGATCGAGACGTGAAAGGTTCTTAACACGAATTGTCTCCCGGTTTGGTTGTACGCCGGCATCCTACCGCAGACGGATTAAATGCGCGATGAATGCCTGATCGGGAGGATGTTCCTGTCTCGATGCGTGAGCACACGCCGCGGGGCTGCCGTCTTGCTCAATATTTGATGATTCGCCGCTCGATCAGGACGACGAGGCAAAACAACGCGATCGACAGCGACGGCGACAGCAGGATCGCCGCAGTCAGTCGCTCCCCTGTTCGGCGAACAGGTCACCGGCTCGTTCAAGGTAAGGGAGCTGGTCGGCGGGCAAGAAGAGCCTGTTCGGCTAGGCCCTGCCTATGCATCGTCCTGGCCGATTGTCGCCGGTCAAAACCACCGCAATGGTGGACGATAGGGCTTTGTCCCCGACCAGATCGATCCGGTGAGGAGAAAAGATGATTGAACTGCCTTTTGCCCGCGAAGAATACCAGCAGCGGCTCGGGAAAATCCGTGCCGAGATGGCCAAGCGCGGCATCGAACTCCTGATCGTCAACGACGTCGCCAACCAGCATTACATCACCGGCTATGACGGCTGGTCGTTCTACACGCCGCAGGTGGTGCTTGTGCCGATAGAGGACGTAGAGCCTGTCTGGATAGGCCGGGCCATGGATGCGGCGGGCGGCTTGCTGACGGCCTGGATGAAGCCGGAAAACGTCGTCGGCTTCCCGGAGGACCATGTTCAGCGCGCCGATCGTCATCCCATGGACTGGATCGCGGCCTGGATTGCCGCCAAGGGCTGGGGTAACCGTCCCATCGGAATCGAGCTCGAAGCCTATTATTTCTCGCCGAAGGCCCATGCACGGCTCGTCGCCGGGCTGCCCAATGCGAAATGGCACGATGCCGATCTGCTCGTGAACTGGATCCGCGCGGTGAAGTCGGCGTCGGAAATCGCCTATCTGCGCAACGCATCGAGGCTGGCCGAGGCGGCGGTCGCGCGGGCCTACGAAGTCATCTCGTCCGGCATGCGCGAGTGCGACGCGATTGCTTCCATCCAGGCGGCGCAGATCGCCGGCAGCCCGGATTTCGCCGGCGACATCACAGCGCTGCCACCAACGATCCTCGGTGGCGAAAACGCTTCCGCGCCGCACATCATGTGGAGCGACAGGCGGTTCGGGAAGGACGAAACGATCGCGCTCGAGCTTGCCGGCGTCTGCCGCCGCTATGCGGCGGGGCTTGCCAGGACGATGCAGCTTGGCAGAATGCCGACTCGCGTAGCGGATACGGCAAAGGCGGTGATCGAGGGCATGGATGCGGTGCTCGACACCGCCCGTCCGGGCACGACCGCGGAGGCGGTCGAAGCCGCCTGGCGCAAGGTCATAGAGCGTTACGGGCTGAAGAAGGAGTCGCGCATCGGCTATTCCATCGGCGTCGCCTACCCGCCGGATTGGGGCGAGCACACGATCAGCCTGAGGCCCGGCGACAAGACGGTGCTTCAACCCGGCAATGTCGTTCATTCCATCCTGGGCATGTGGATGGATGGTTGGGGCATCGAGGTCAGCGAGACCATCCTGGTGACCGAAACCGGCAACGAGACGCTCACGAAGTTCCCGCGGGACATTCATGTCAAATCCTGACCGGCCGTCTTCAGCGAGCGATCCCGCCCCCGACGTCGATGCCGCGATTCTCGATCGGATGATCGAGATCCGCCGCCATCTGCACCGCCATCCCGAGCTCTCGAACCGCGAGGCGGGCACGCAGCGCTATTTGCGCGAGATGCTTGCCGGGCAGGGAATTGCGGACATCCGCGACGTCGCCGGCTATGGGCTTGCCGTCGATATCGTCGGCACCGGCCGGCCCTCGAACCGCAAGGTGGCTATTCGCGCCGATATCGACGCCTTGCCGATCGAAGAAGAGTCCGGCGTCGACTTTGCGTCGGAAAATCCGGGCGTGATGCATGCCTGCGGTCACGATGCCCATGCCGCGATGGGCTTTGCGGTGGCCGCGCATCTCAATCGCTCACGCGGCAGTTTCGGTGGAACCGTCCGCCTGATCTTCCAACCGGCCGAGGAAGATGAACCGTCCGGTGGCCGACGGGTGGTGGAGGAGGGGCTGCTTGACGATGTCGACGCCGCGATCTGCGTCCATGTCGATCCCTATACGCCGTCCGGCAAGGTCGCGGTCGGTTCCGGTCCCTACACCTTGGCGTGCGACACGTTCGATGTGCTGGTTACCGGTTCGGCGGCGCATGCGGCAAAGCCCTATGAAGGTATCGACGCGCTGACTGTCGCCTGCTCCATGGTGAGCGAGTTGCAGAAGATCGTCTCGCGTGAGACCGATCCTTTTGATCCGCTGGTCATCTCGGTGACCGCCATTAATGGCGGCAACGCCTACAATGTGATCGCCGGCAAGGTCGCGTTCAAAGGCACAATACGCAGCGGCAGCGATGCCACCCGTGAGCGCGCATGGCGCCGGCTTCGCGAGGTGCTGGAACGAATAGCGGCAAGCCACGGCGCAAGCGTAAAGATCGACATCCATCGGGGCGAACCTGGCGTGGTCAATGATGCCGGGATGGCGGCGCTGATCATGGCCGGCGCCAAGGCGAGCATCGGCGCGGACAATGCGCTCAACATGCCCGGATGGAGCATTGCCGACGACTTCGGCTATTACAGCGAGAAACGCCCGTCGGTCTATTTCCGGCTCGGCATCCGCAACGAGGAGGTCGGATCGGTCTACCCGCTTCACCACGCCCGGTTCCGCCTCGACGAGGCTGCGTTGAAGAACGGCGTCCTTACCTTGGTTTCGGCGGCAACGATGTTCCTGGCAGGCGAGGAGGTTTCAGACGCGCCGTAAGGCCGCGAATGCCGATCTTGGATCGGCAACCGGTCAAAGATATTGCGCGACCTTCTTGCCGACGGTGAGGAAGCGCAGTGGGTCGACCGCTTCGCCATCGTGGCGCACTTCGTAATGGAGATGCGGACCCGTCGAGCGGCCGCTGCTGCCGGTCTTGCCGATGACGTCGCCGGCGGCGAGCTTCTGGCCGACGGTGACGTCGATCTCGCTCAGATGGCCGTAGCGTGTGGCAAAGTCGTTGCCATGGTCGACCTCGACCATGCGGCCGTAGCCGCCGGCCCAGCCGGCCCTGGTAACGGTGCCGGCGGCCGTGACCTTGGCCGGCATGCCGATCGGCGCCCTGAAATCCATGCCCGTATGCAGGGCGGCGCTGCCAAGGATGGGGTCGGTGCGCACGCCGAACGGGCTGGTCACCGCATGGCCCGGGGCGGGGTTGGCGAGGGGCAGCTTGCGCGCCTCCTTCTTGACCTGGTCGAGCGCGTCCAGCGCTTCGTCGAGTTCCTTGACCTTGCTGTCGAAAACCAGCGAAGGATCAACCGGGACCAGGGGACCGCCGACATCGCTCTTGTTGAGTTCGCTGTCGACCGGCAGGCCCGCCGCTCCCAATGCCTGGGCGATAGCATCGGCATTCTTGTAGGCGTTGTCGGCAAGCGTGGTGATGCGCGAAAGCTGCCGGTTCTCGATGGCCTTCAGCGATGCATTGATCGAGACGAACAGCTTGTCGGCGCGATCGGCGGCCGTTTCGCCGTCGAGCGGATCGGACCTCGTCGACCAGAGCGAGAAGGGCCTGGTGTCGCCGGCGCCCAAGGATGCGACGGAATAGGTCGGCGCCTGCGAGAGGCTGCCGGTGACCTCGGCGTGCTCGTCGAGTTTGGGCGCCTCGGCGCCCGCCGCGGGTGCGTCGCCGACCTCGTTCTCGGCGCGCTCGAAGATCGGGCCGAGCCGTCCGTGCCGCTCGCTGAGCTGAGTCTGCCTGGCCAAGAGCTCGCTGACCTTGGTTTCCATCAGTTGCTGATCGAGAAGCTGGCGGCTGGTGATGCGGTCGACCTGAGCGCGCAGTGCTGAGATGCGGTCCTCATAGCCCTGCTGCATGCGCGCCTGCCTGGCCGTCGTGGCGCCGATCAGATCGTCGCGCAGCACCAGATAGGACGTGGCGAGCAGATAACCGATGGCGATCGCCGCCAGGGCCGAGCCGATGAAGGCGGCGAGCCAGGGGCGGATGGTGAAATGCCTTATTTCGTTGCCCCGGGCGATGATGACCGTGTGCGGTTCCTTGCGCCTGCCGAAGACAGCGGACTGACCGGTTGGTTTCACGGGGACCAAGCTTTCGTTACGGGACCAACGACAAGCCTGATTACACATTATTAGGGTTAACAAAGGCTTGCCGTGTCGACCGCGCGGCGCCGGATGCACGCAGTACGGGCACGAGGTTGCGCGAAAATCTCCAGGATGCGGACGCCATGTCGCTTTGGCGATGAACACCAGTATTCTGCCAGGAGCAGCCCGTAGCTCGTAGAGCAAGCTCGGGTTTCTTAACTGTCTTCGATTGCGTTTAATTGACGTTTTTCGAGTAAAGGCGTGTTGGTATTTGGAATTCACCGTGGCGGTAGGAATGCTGGGCGATCTGGTTGGCAAGATCCTCGACAAGATTTCGGGCACCAGTCTGCTGGCGACCGGCCTTTTGCTGCTGACCGCATTTGTCAGCGCGCTTGTGGCCTATTGGCGCGCGGTCGAGGAGAAGAGCTGGAAGGAGTTTTTCGAGTTCGCCATCCCGCGTGAGGTCATCACTCATCCCTCCGCGAAGGCCGACCTTCTGTTCTGGGTCACGAAGAAGGCCCTGATGCCTTTCCTGATGCTGCCCGCCGGAATCGTCTTCGTCACGGCGGTGGGATACGGGACCAACTGGCTGTTTTCGACACTGTTCCACTTCCAGCCGCCTCTGACCGAGGGGCCGGCCGGGCCCGTGACGGTTCTGATCTTCACCGTCACCATGCTCTTGGCCTACGACATTTCCTATTACCTCTATCACGTCGCCCAGCATCGCTATCCGCTGCTTTGGGAACTGCACAAGGTGCATCACTCGGCCGAGGTGATGGTCGGGATCACCAAGGACCGGGTCCATCCGCTCGACGAGTTAATGAACCGAGCTTGGGACGGCATCATCGTGGGGTTCTGCTTCGGCATCTGGTCGCTGATTTCGCTGAACCTTGTCGAACTGACCGTTTTTGGCGTCAACGTCTATGTCATGCGTAACATCCTGATGATGGATTTCGTCAGGCACACGCATTTCAAGATCTCGTTCGGCCTGCTCAACAACTTGATCCTGTGTCCTCACTGGCATCAGCTGCATCACAGCGTCGATCCGCGCCACTACGACAAGAACTTCGGGCTGCTCTTCTCGTTCTGGGACCGGCTCTTCGGAACATTGTGTGTGCCGAGGCCTGACGAGGACTTCAAGTTCGGACTGGTCGATCGCGATGTGCGCGATTATCAGTCGCTCGCAGGCCTTTACGTCATGCCGCTGAAGCGGATGTGGGGACATATCGCCAGGCGCATCCGGCCCGGAAAGCCACGGTCACGCACCTCGCGAGCCTCGGAGGGGACACGGCCATGAACGCTCCCTTTGTGCTCGCTATCCCGCGGACACGCACCTTCGAGGTCGTGACAACGGCGGCGCGCCTGGCCGAGATCGCACCGGCCTGGAGCGCGCTCTGGCAGCGGGCTGGCGGGCTTGTCTTCCAGCACCCGGACTGGATCGCGGCTTGGTGGCGCACCACCCCGCAGCAGGAGCGGCGCGCGCTCAGGATTGGGCTTGCCTGGAACGGCGACCGGCTCGATGGCGTGATAGCGCTGGCGACCTTCAGGCGTTCCGGCATCCGCGTACTCGAATGGGCGGCGAAGGATCACAGTGACTATGGCGACGCGCTGGTTGCACCTGACAGCGACCCGCGGGCGATCTTCCGCCTGTGGCAGTATGTTTTCGACCAGGGTGGCTTCGACCTGGTCTATCTCAACCGTCTGCTACCGGATGCCGGTGTTCATGCCCTGCTGGAACCGGCTCACGGCAAGGCGCTTCGGCCCAACCACCGCACTGAACTCAGCTATCGTGTCGCTGGCTCCTGGCAGGGTGGGGCGGAATGGTTCGAGACGTTGTCCAAGAAGGGCCGGCAGAACTATCGTCGCGGCCGCAAGTTCATGGAAGAAAGCGGAGCATTGCGTTTCCGGCTGCTGGATGCGGAGGACCCGCGCGAGCCGGTGCTCGAGCGCGTCGCGACGCTGAAGCGCCTCTGGCTCGCTCGCCATGGTCGCGCCTCGGATCTGTTCGACAAGGGCTCGCCGGTTCTCGCCGCGCTTATTTCGGTGCTGGCCGACCTCGGGCTGTTGCGCATCTTCGTGCTGGAGCTTGACGACACGATCGTCGCCGTCTCGATCAATTTCGAGCAGCACGGCACGATGATGGCTTTCGTCACCACCTATGATCCCGAATACGAGCGTGCCTCGCCGGGTATGGTACTGATGATGGACTATATCCAATGGTCGTTCGACCGCGGCCTTGCCACGATTGATTTTCTCTGCGGCGGCGAGGATTTCAAGCGGCGCTTTGCCACGCAATCAGTCACGCTGTCGTCCATGATCGGCGCGCGCGGCTTGCGTGGCCATCTTGCTGCGCTGGCCGATCAGGTGAGCCATCGTTCGAAATCCTGGAGGACGCGGCGGCAGCCAAAGGCCGAGGTACCTGACGAGTAACGACCATAATTGTCGATTGCTTTGGCTTTGGCGACGCTCAGAGCGCGCGAACGGCTTCCAGCACGGCCTCGGCATGGCCCTTGACCCGAACTTGGCGCCAGATGCGGGCGATACGGCCCTCCTTGTCGATCAGGAAGGTGGCGCGCTCGACACCCATATATTTGCGCCCGTACAGCGTCTTCTCGACCCACAAATGATAGGCCTCGATCACCTTGCGCTCCTCGTCGGCGACCAGATCGACGGTGAGGCCGTGCTTCGCCTTGAATTTGTCGTGTTTCTTCACGCTATCGGGTGAGAGCCCGATAACCACGGCGCCGGTCTTTTCGAACTCAGGCTTCAACTGCGAGAAGCCGATCGCTTCGCTGGTGCAACCTGTGGTGTCGTCCTGCGGATAGAAGTAGA
Organism: Mesorhizobium sp. B4-1-3; assembly: GCF_006439355.1. GTDB lineage: Bacteria > Pseudomonadota > Alphaproteobacteria > Rhizobiales > Rhizobiaceae > Mesorhizobium. Next base: position 338,732 of record NZ_VFTG01000004.1, on the reverse strand, counting down.
GTACGACGGGCCTACCCAGAAAGGCAGCGAGGCTGAGGGAACCGCCGCCGTCACGCGGAAGATCGAATTGGGGTGCTGCGTCGCCCACCTGGAGATCAGCCATATCGATGCCCTTGTTTGCGGTTACGCGCGGGAAATCATCGTTATAACGTGAAGCGGGGAGTCGTCCACGACGAGTTCGTCACAACGGAATATTGCTTGGATCAGGAAGAACCGCAGCACGAGAAAATCAGGTTCAGGCGTGACGAGATCACCGACCTGGCGACGCTGCCGTCCGCGTGCAGCGTGCCGCCGCTTGGCCGCGCGGCGGTGCGGCGGCGCTTTCGCATTCTCGGTCGCGTGTTTGCCGGGCTTTGCGCGCTCGTGCTCCTGGCCGCGGCGGGGGTCTATGTCCTCGGCGCATCCGGCATCGGCACGGAACGGCTTCGGACCGAGGCGGAGAGCGCCATCGAGAAGCTGGCAGGCGTCGATGTCAACGTCACTGTCGGCGCGGCGCGACTGACGCTCGACGGATCGAGCTTCGTCGCCCTGCAGGTGAACGAGGTCAGCCTCAAGACGGCCGACGGCAAGCCGATGGCCGATATCGGGCGGGTGCGTTTCGGCATGCGCCTCTTGCCGCTGCTTTCCGGCGACGTCCGGCTGACCAGCGCCAGGTTTTCCGACGCCCATATCGTGGTGGCCGCCATGCCCTCCGGCGGCGGCGACTGGACGGCGGCGCTGCGCAACGCGGACGGCCTTGTCGACCCGGAGAAAGTCTCGGCGGCGGTGTTTTCAGGCGTCAACGACGCGCTGGATGCCGTGCGCGAGGACTCGATGCGCCAGATCGATCTGCGCAATGTCGCGTTCGAGCTGCCGGACACCGGGCCGGTCAAGCGCATGACCGTCACCTCGGCGACCGTCGCGCAGACCGGCACGGGAAGCATGCAGTTCTCTTACGATGCCGAGGTCGATGGCCGGCACGCCACCTTGATCGCCTCGGCGACACGCGACGCGACGGCAAGGCGCATTTCGTCGCTCGATGCCAACCTCGAGATAGAAGGCCCTCTCGGTGGGGACAGTTCGACAGGAGCCGGTCCGGCGACCGATGGCGCCAAACTGGGTTCGATCGCGTTGAAGCTCTCGGGCTCGGAAGCGTCGGGCGACAACCCGTCACGTTTGGCGGCATCGCTCTCTCTCAACGGTTCGGTGCTCGACCTGGACGAACGCGGGCTACTGCCGACCGATGTCGATGCCGATGCCACGCTGGTGGCCGGTTCGAACAAGATTTCGGTCGACCGGCTGCTGATCAGGAGCGGCCGCTCCAGCTTCGACTTTGCCGGATCGATCGGGCCGAAGCCGGCAGTCGCCGGAGAGGAGCCCGCCTATCGCTATGACCTCACCAGCGACGGCTCGACGCTGGCGCCGTCGGAATCGCCGGAACCAGCGCTTCAACTCCTGGCCCGCATCGCCGGAATCTATCAGCCGAAGAGCCGCAAGCTCGTCGCCGAGCAGATCGGCGTGCGCTCCGGCGGACCGGGCGAGGTGCTGGGCGCCGCCACGGTCGCCTTCGTCGACAACGGTCCGCCGGGCGTGTCGCTGTCGCTCAACATGCACGACATGCCGGTCTCGCATGTCAAGCAATTGTGGCCGTGGTTCTCGGCCCGCAACGCGCGGCTTTGGGTGCTGGGCAATCTGTTCGGCGGTACGGTGACCGACGCCAAACTGCAGTTTCAGGTCGCGCCGGGGCGCCTGGGCAACGGCGTGCCGCTGACCAGCGACGAAGTGTTCGGCCGGTTCCAGATCAAAGGATCGCGCTTCGATACCGCCGGGCGGATCCCGCCCGTGCGTGACGCCGTCGGCGTCGTTGCCTTCCACGGCAACGATGTCGACATCGCGCTCTCCTCGGGCAGCGTCTATATGCCGAGCGGCCGCACAGTGGCGGCAAGCGGCGGCGCCTTGACGATCAAGAACGCGAACCTGCCGGTTGTGGTCGGCGGGCTCGACATCGACGTCGCGGGTGAAGCCCCGGCGATCGCCGAGCTTGCCTCCTACGAGCCGATCAATGCCATGCGCCATGTCGGACTGGCGCCCGAGGACCTGTCCGGCGCCGTCACCGGCCACGTCAGGGCGGACATCCCGTTAACCAAGGGCATGGACACCTCGAAACTGGATTGGCTGGTTTCGCTCGACTATCAGGACCTGTCGCTCGCCAAGCCTTTCGAGGACCAGACGGTCACCGGGGCCAATGGCTCGATCATCGTCGGGCCGAAGCAAGCGGTGATTTCCGCCGCAGCCAAGCTCAACGGTATTCCGGCCGAGCTCGATCTGGTCGAGCCGCTTGAAGACGACGGGCCGGCGCGCAGCCGTAAGGTTGCCCTGGTGCTCGACGACAAAACGCGCAATGCCAGCATGCCCGGCCTCTCGGACCTGCTCTCGGGAACCATCAAGGTGGCGATCGACAAGAGCGGAGAGGGCGCTCAGCAGGTTTCGGCGGACCTGACCAATGCCAGGCTCGACATTCCTTGGGCCGGCTGGAGCAAGGGCGCCGGTATTCCCGCCAAGGTCGCTTTTAACATGGCAAAGTCCGGCAGCACCACCACGCTGTCGGATTTCGATCTCGACGGCAAAAGCTTTTCTATCGACGGCAATGTGACGCTGGTCAACGGGGCGTTGTCCACGGCCCGCTTCAGCAAGGTTTCGCTGAACCGGGGCGACGATGTCGCCGTTTCCATCAAACGCTCCGGCAAGAGTTATGCCGTCGACGTCAACGGCGCGTCGCTCGACGCCCGCTCGCTGATCAAGCAGTTCACCTCGGACGTCGACACCGCGACAAAGGGCGCGGGCAGCGATGCCGTCTCGGTGAGGGCCAACGTGGCATCGCTGACCGGCTTCCACGACGAGGCGCTCTCCAATCTCAGGCTCGAATACAGCGCCGCCGGATCGCGCGTGAACGGGCTCAACGTCACTGCCGCGGCAAGCTCCGGCGCGGCGATCACGATCAACAACACAACCGGTGAGGGCGGCCGCGTGCTCAGGGTGAAGTCCGCCGACGCCGGCGCCATCCTGCGCTTCCTCAACGTCTACGAGCATATGGAAGGCGGGGCGATCACGCTGTCGCTCTCGGGCTCCGCCGACGGGCCGATGAAGGGACAGGTGGACGCCCGCAATTTCTATATCGTCAACGAGCCAAAGCTCGCCTCGATCGTATCGACGACGCCGGCCGGCGATACGCGCAGCCTGAACGAGGCCGTCAAAAGCAACATCGATACGTCCAGGGTGCAGTTCGAGCGCGGCTTCGCCGAGATCGACAAGGGTTCTGGCTATCTGAAACTGGCGAACGGCCTGTTGCGGGGCCCGCGCATCGGCACGACCTTCCAGGGCACGCTCTACGATGCGAACAACAACATGGACATGACCGGCACCTTCATGCCGGTCTATGGCCTCAACCGCCTCTTCGGCGAGCTGCCGTTGTTCGGGCCGCTGCTCGGCAACGGACGCGACCGCGGCCTGATCGGCGTCACCTACCGGCTGCGCGGCAACGCCAACAAGCCGACGCTCAACATCAATCCATTGTCAGTCGTGGCGCCCGGGATATTCCGCTCGATCTTCGAGTACAGGCAACAGCCCGCGCAGTAGAGTGCGACCGCTCAGCTCGGCCGCACCAGCACATGCTTTTTCTTGCCCAGCGAAAGCTTCACGATGCCTTCGGGACCGAGGTCCTGAAGTGTGACGATGCGCCGGTCGTCGGTCAGCGGCTGGTCGTTGATGCGTACGGCGCCGCCCTGGATATGCCGGCGCGCTTCGCCGTTCGAGCCGGCCAGTCCGGCGGTGACGAACAGCGCCAGGATGCCGATGCCGGCTTCGAGGTCCGATTTGGCTACTTCGATGCTGGGCAGAGTGTCGGCGAGCGCGCCCTCCTCGAAAGTCTTGCGCGCCGTCTCGCTTGCGGTCTCGGCCGCGTCGCGGCCGTGCAACATGGCGGTGATCTCGGTGGCAAGGATCTTCTTCGCCTCGTTGATCTCCGAGCCGCCGAGCTTTTCAAGGCGCGCCACCTCGTCGAGCGGCAGCGTCGTGTAGAGCTTCAGGAAGCGGCCGACATCGGCGTCCTCGGTGTTGCGCCAATACTGCCAGAACTCGTAGGGCGAGAGCATGTCGCCGTCGAGCCAGACCGCGCCCGAGGCCGATTTGCCCATCTTAGCGCCGGACGAGGTGGTGAGCAGGGGCGTGGTCATGGCGAAGAGCTGCACGCCTTCCATGCGGTGGCCGAGATCGATGCCGTTGACGATGTTGCCCCACTGGTCCGAGCCACCCATCTGCAACCGGCAGCCGACGCGCTTGTAGAGCTCGACGAAGTCGTAGGCCTGCAGGATCATGTAGTTGAATTCGAGGAAGGAGAGCGATTGCTCGCGATCGAGCCTGAGCTTCACACTATCGAAGGCGAGCATGCGGTTGACGGAGAAGTGCCGACCGACGTCGCGGAGGAAATTGACGTAGTTAATCTGCATCAGCCAGTCGGCGTTATTGACCATGACCGCGTCGCCCGGTCCGCTGCCGAATTTCAGGTAAGGCGCGAAATTGCGGCGAATGCCGACGAGATTGTCGTCGATATCCTGCGGGGTGAGCAGCTTGCGCGCCTCGTCCTTGAAGGACGGGTCGCCGATCATCGAGGTGCCGCCGCCCATCAGCGCGATCGGCCGGTGGCCCGTCTGCTGCAGCCAGTGCAGCATCATGATCTGGATCAGCGATCCGGCATGCAGGCTCTTGGCGGTGGCGTCGAAGCCGATATAGGCGCTTACCGTTTCCTTGGCGAAAAGCTGGTCGAGGGCCGATTCATCCGAAATCTGGTGGATGAAGCCGCGCTCGCTCATGATGCGCAGGAAATCGGATTTGAAGGCGGACATTTGTTCTTCCTGGAGGTCGCCGGGCACTTGGCCATGCTTGATATGAAGGCGCGCGTTTAGCATTCGCGGGCGATCAGCAAAAGTGGTTTCCGGTTTTGCGTTCGATCGCCCGCCAAGAATGACCCCGATCAGCAAAAGTGGTTTCCGGCTTTGCGTCCGATCGCGTAGGGCGCGGCGCGTCCTTGCTTCGCCCTTTTTGCTGGCGTAATGAGGCGCCGCGCAAAGACAGGCGCAATGCGCCGCGACGGGGCCATCCCGCGGTTTCAGATCGGACGAGCTCCCGCGATGAACAGGAACTATCTTTTCCTCTTTCTGTTCAGCATCGTCATGACCGTCAGCGGGCTGGCCAGCCTGCCGCCGGTCGACCGCGACGAATCCCGCTTCGTCCAGGCGACCAAGCAGATGGTCGAGACGGGCGACTATGTCGATATCCGCCTGCAGGACGTCACGCGCTACAAGAAGCCGATCGGCATCTACTGGCTGCAGTCCGCGGCGGTCGCGTTGAGCGGCGAGGGGGCGGCGGCGCCGATCTGGGTTTATCGCCTGGTCTCGATGCTGGGCATTGCGCTGGCGGTGGTCGGCATCGGCTGGACCGGGACGAAGCTCTTCGGCGCCAATGCCGGGCTGGCCGCCGGCCTGATGATGGCGGCGATCTTCGCCACAGGCTTCGAGGGGCGCGACGCCAAGACCGACGCGATGCTTCTCGCCTGCTGCGTGATCGCGCAAGGCGCGCTGGCGCAGGTCTATTGGGCTTCGAAGCGCAACGAACCGGTTCCCGGGCATCTGTCGTGGATTTTCTGGATCGCGCAAGGCTTCGGCATCCTCATCAAGGGCCCGGTTTCGCCGCTACTGTCGCTGCTGACTGCCGCTGCGCTCTTTGCCTTCGACCGCGAGTGGCGCTGGCTCCTCAAGATGAAGCTGGTGCGCGGCGTCGGCATAGTGCTGGTCATCGTGCTGCCGTGGCTCATCCTCATCTCCTGGAAGAGCGGCGGCGCCTTCTTCCAGGAGGCGGTCGGCAAGGACATGCTGAACAAGGTGGCGCAGGGCGAGGAATCGCACGGCCTGCCGCCCGGCTTCTACATGCTGACCTATTCGCTGTTCATGTGGCCCTTCGGGCTGATCGCGGTCGGCGCCGGGCTCCAGGCCATCAACCGTCTTTGGGACGATCCGCGCCTGCGCTTCTGCCTGGCCTGGTACATCCCGTTCTGGCTGGTATTCGAGGCGATCCCGACCAAGCTGCCGCATTATGTGATGCCTGCCTATCCGGGCATGGCGCTTCTGGTCGGCTGGCTGCTCACCTTGCCGGCGGACAAGGCCAACGCGCCGCTGAAGCGCTGGCAGACATGGCTGTGGTGGGCGACTGCCTTCGGCCTTGCCATGGTGGCGATTGGCCTGGCCGCGGTCTGCGTCGGTGCGCCGCTTTATCTGACAAAGACCTTCTCCTGGTGGAGCATACCGGCGGCGATCGCCGCTCTGGTCACCGGCTATCTTGCCTTCCCGAGGCAATTGCAGGTGCCGCTTCCGCGCATTGCCGCGATCGCGACCGGCGCCGGCATCACCTTCAGCCTGCTGTTCGGCGTCATTGCGCCGTCGCTGAAGCCGATCTGGCTGAGCCCCGCCGTCAAGGCCGCCGTCGACGCCAACCGGCTCTGCGACACCACCGTGCTCGCCTCGGCGAAATTCCAGGAGCCGAGCCTGGTCTTCCTGGTCGGCACCAAGACCGTGCTTACCGATGTCGAGGGGGTGGCGCGGCATCTGCTCAACGATCCGTCCTGCGCGCTTGGGCTGGCGCCGATCAAGGACGAGCAAAAGCTCGCCGACGTGCTGACCGCCCAGGGGAAATCGGCCAAGCGGCTGACCGAGATCGACGGCATCAACTATTCGTCAGGAGACAAGTTGTCGCTCGGGCTTTACCGGATGGCTCCGTGATGAATAGCCTCGGGAGTCGAATGCCCCCTATAAGCACGCGCTAAAGCCATGTCCGTCGCGCCCCTTGCCCTTTACCGACGCTCGCTCGGCAATTTCCGCGACACGATTTCGATCGTGAAGCGACGCTTTGTCGTGCGGCCGGCGCGCTATCCGCGAATTCTGTGGAGCGTCTGGCTCATAGCCTGGGCGCTGTTCACCGTGGCGGTCTTCCTGCGTCTCGACGCCGGCGCGGGCGAGATGCGCGGCGAATGGTCACCCGGCTTCGCGCGTTTCACCGACTTCTTCACGCAGTTCGGCCTCGGCGGCTGGTATCTCATTCCGGCGGCGCTCTGCCTCGTCGCCGCCAATCTGACGGATTGGCGTGGCCTGTCCCGGCAAGGCCGGATGGTCGTTTACAACTGGACGTGCTTCGCGTTCCTGGTGCTTTGCGCCGTCGGTCTGTCGGGCCTCGCGGTCAACCTTTTGAAATACGGCATCGGCCGGGCCCGGCCGCTTTATTTCAGCGATTTCGGCATCCTGTCGCTGCATCCTTTCGCCATGGATGCGCGCTTCGCCGGCTTTCCGTCCGGCCATGCCACGACGATGGGCGCGGTCTTCGGTATCCTGCTCCTGCTGTTCCCACGGCGCTGGTATATCGCGCTGGCGGTCACCGCCTGCATCGCCTCGACACGCGTCTTCGTCGGCGCGCACTATCCGAGCGATACGGTCGCGGGCTTCGGCCTAGGGCTGGCGTTCGCGGTGGTCTCGGGCCTGCTGTTTGCCCGGCTCGGTTTCATCTTCAGCCAGACAGGCTCGAAACTGCCGGTGCGCAAGCGAACCTTCCGGCTGGGACCGTTCCGCGCGCCCAGAGGCATGGTTTCGATGGCCGGCCCGGTCGAAAGCGGCGAGATCGGCGTCGACCGAACCCAGACCCCTTAAGACGCCTGGACTGGCGGCCTGCCGTGCTTAGCGCAGGCGCTTCGGCCGCGGATCCGCGAGTTCTCCAGCCAGGCGCCGGTCGAGATAGTCGGCGCATTCCTGGATCAGCAGCTCGGAATCGTTGGCGAAGAAATGGTTGGCGCCGGGCAGCGTCTTCTGGGTGATGGTGATGCCCTTTTGCGTGTGCAGCTTATCGACAAGCCCCTGCACGTCCTTGGGCGGCGCCACCTTGTCGGCATCGCCATGGATGATCAGGCCGGATGACGGGCAGGGCGCCAGGAACGAGAAATCATAGGTGTTGGGCTGCGGCGCGACCGAAATGAATCCCTCGATCTCAGGCCGGCGCATCAGAAGCTGCATGCCGATCCAGGAGCCGAAAGAATAGCCGGCGACCCAGCAGCTTTTGGAATCCGGATGCAGCGACTGCACCCAGTCGAGCGCCGCCGCAGCATCCGACAACTCGCCGGTGCCGTGGTCGAACTCGCCCTGGCTGCGGCCGATGCCGCGGAAATTGAAGCGCAGCACGGTGAAATCGCGCTTCTGGAACATGTAGAAGAGGTCGTAAACGATCTTGTTGTTCATCGTGCCGCCGAATTGCGGGTGCGGGTGCAGCACGATGGCGATCGGGGCGCTCTTTTCCTTCGAGGGCTGATAACGTCCCTCCAGGCGACCAGCCGGACCGGCGAAAATGACCTCAGGCATAAAATACTCCACGTGGCATATGAATGCGCTAGCCCGGAACTCTTCGGCCCCAACTCTCGTGCGGCCCCATACCTTCTGTGGCCTTGACGCCGGGCGAGCGTCTTCCTAGAAGCTAGTTTAGAATTGTTCAAAACTGGGAGGCCGAACCCGATGGTCCGGTCGCCCGCGCCGCAAGCCGCGTAAATAGGACGGCTTGCCTTGCAATTTCAAGGAAATAACGCGCTATCCTCGCGGGATAGTTGGCGAAAGGACGAACTGAGCGAAAATGGCCGCAACCCGCGCCTATCTCGACTACAATGCCAGCGCGCCGCTCCTTGCGGAAGCGCAGGCGGCGATGGTCGCCGCGCTCGATGCCGCCAACCCGTCGTCGGTCCATGCCGAAGGCCGCGCGGCGCGGCGGCTGGTCGAGGACGCGCGCCGCGACGTGGCGCGGCTGGTCAACGCCAGGCCCGAACATGTCGTCTTCACGTCCGGCGCCACCGAAGCCGCCTCGACGCTGCTGGGGCCCGACTGGCAGATGGGACGCGGCGCCATCCGCATGAGCCATCTCTACGTCTCGGAAGCCGACCATCCCTGCGTCCTGAATGGCGGGCGCTTCGCCCCGGCGCAAGTGACGAAGATCGGCGTCGATAGCAACGGCATTGCCGATCTCGACGCGCTTGCCGCCGCGCTCGCCGCGCATCACAGGGCCGCCGGCCTGCCGCTGGTGGCGATCCATGCCGCCAACAATGAGACCGGCGTCATCCAGCCGGTCGGTCGCATCGGCGAAATCGTCAAGGCCGCCGGCGGGGTTCTGGTCGTCGATGCCGTGCAGGCCACGGGGCGGATTCCGCTCGATGTGTCAGGCCCTTATGCCGATTACCTGATCCTGTCCTCGCACAAGATCGGCGGACCGAAGGGTGTCGGCGCGATCGTTGCCGCGTCCGATCTGATGATGCCGCGTCCGCTGATCAATGGCGGCGGCCAGGAGAAGGGCCACCGCGCCGGCACGGAAAACGTCGCCGGGATCGCCGGTTTCGGCGCCGCCGCACGGGCCGCGTTTGCGGGTCTCGCAGAGATGGAGGCCATCGCGCGCCGGCGTGACGAGATCGAGACCATCGTGACGGAACTGGCGCCGGACGCGGAAATCTTCGGAAATGGTGCTTCCAGGCTTGCCAACACGACATTCTTCGCTATTCCCGGCGTCAAGGCCGAAACGGCGCAGATCGCTTTCGACCTTGCCGGCGTCGCGTTGTCGGCGGGCTCGGCCTGCTCCTCGGGGAAAGTCGGGCCAAGCCATGTGCTGAAGGCGATGGGCTACGGCGACAGCCTGGGCGCCTTGCGCGTCTCGATCGGCCTTGCGACCGGCGCCGAGGACATTAAGGCCTTCCAGTCGGCGCTGGCCGGCATCGTCGCGCGCCGCGCGGACAAGGAAGAAGCCGCCTGAGGGCGGCGAAGATGAATTCAGGCCTTGCGGCCTGGTAGAGCCGTGCGTTTTGTCCTGGCCGGGTGAATTTCCGGCGGACACGCACTATATGGAGCTTACTCCGCTGCGCAGCCCCGCCGGGATGCGATTCCAGCGGTGCCATAGTTTGAAAACTGCCGGGCCTTGACCCCGGCGAGGATGGAGAACGCTTATGCCTGCTGTGCAGGAGACGATCGATCGAGTCCGAAAGATCGACGTCGACCAGTATAAATACGGATTCCAGACAGAGATCGAGATGGATAAGGCTCCCAAGGGCCTGAACGAGGACATCATCCGTCTGATCTCCGAGAAGAAGGGCGAGCCGGACTGGATGCTGGAATGGCGTCTCGGGGCCTATCGCCGCTGGCTGACGCTGGAAGAGCCGACCTGGGCGCGTGTCCACTATCCGAAGATCGATTTCCAGGACATCCACTACTACGCCGCGCCGAAGAGCACGCCGGGGCCGAAGTCGCTGAGCGAGGTCGATCCCGAATTGCTCAAGGTCTACGAGAAGCTCGGCATTCCGCTCAAGGAGCAGGAAATTCTTGCCGGCGTGCAGAAGACCGACGCGTCGGAACTCGAGGAGGCGGGCGACAACGTCTACAAGTCGGGCCGGGTCGCGGTCGACGCGGTGTTCGATTCCGTCTCGGTGGTCACCACCTTCAAGAAGGAACTGGCGCAGGCCGGCGTCATCTTCTGCTCGATCTCGGAAGCCATTCGCGAGCATCCCGAACTGGTGAAGAAATATCTCGGCTCGGTCGTGCCGACCTCCGACAATTTCTATGCGACGCTGAATTCGGCCGTGTTCACCGACGGCTCGTTCGTCTTCGTGCCGAAGGGTGTTCGCTGCCCGATGGAACTGTCGACCTATTTCCGCATCAACGAGAAGAACACCGGCCAGTTCGAGCGCACGCTGATCATCGCCGAGGAGGGGGCCTATGTCTCCTATCTGGAAGGCTGCACGGCGCCGCAGCGCGACGAGAACCAATTGCACGCCGCGGTGGTCGAGCTGATCGCGCTTGACGATGCCGAGATCAAATATTCGACGGTGCAGAACTGGTATCCCGGCGACGCCGAGGGCAAGGGCGGCATCTATAATTTCGTCACCAAGCGCGGCGACTGCCGCGGCGACCGCTCGAAAATCTCATGGACGCAGGTCGAGACCGGCTCGGCCATCACCTGGAAATATCCGAGCTGCATCCTGCGTGGCGACGATTCCAGCGGCGAGTTCTATTCGATCGCGGTGTCGAACGGCTATCAGCAGGTCGATAGCGGCACCAAGATGATCCATCTCGGCAAGAACACGTCAAGCCGCATCATCTCCAAGGGCATCGCCGCCGGTTTCTCGCAGAACACCTATCGCGGCCAGGTCTCGGCGCATCGCAAGGCAACCAACGCGCGCAACTTCACCAATTGCGATTCGCTGCTGATCGGCGACCAGTGCGGCGCGCACACCGTGCCTTACATGGAAGCCAAGAACGCGACGGCGAAGTTCGAGCACGAGGCGACGACGTCGAAGATCTCCGAGGACCAGAAGTTCTACGTCATGCAGCGCGGCATCCCCGAAGAGGAAGCGATCGCGCTGATCGTCAACGGCTTCGTCAAGGATGTCATCCAACAGCTGCCGATGGAGTTTGCCGTTGAAGCGCAGAAGCTGATCGGCATCAGCCTCGAGGGTTCGGTCGGCTGACCGCAAAAATATTCAGGAAAAAAATATGCTTGAGATCAAGAATTTGCACGCCCGCATCGTCGACGACGGCACCGAGATCATCCGCGGCCTGAACCTGACGGTGAAAGCCGGCGAGGTGGCCGCCATTATGGGCCCGAACGGCTCGGGCAAGTCGACGCTTTCCTATATCCTCGCCGGCCGCGAGGACTATGAGGTGACTGAGGGCGACATCCTCTATAACGGCCAGTCGATCCTCGAAATGGATCCGGCCGAGCGCGCCACCGCCGGCATCTTTCTCGCCTTCCAGTATCCGATGGAGATACCGGGCGTGGCGACCATGGAATTCCTCAAAGTGGCGATGAACGAGCAGCGCAAGGCGCGCGGCGAGGAGCCGCTGAAGGTTCCGGAATTCCTGAAGCGCGTGAAGGAGGCTGCTGCCTCGCTCAGCATGGACATGAACATGCTGAAGCGGCCGCTCAATGTCGGCTTCTCGGGCGGCGAGAAGAAGCGCGCCGAGATCCTGCAGATGAAGCTGTTGGAACCAAAGCTTTGCGTGCTCGACGAGACTGATTCCGGCCTCGACATCGACGCGCTGAAGATCGTCTCGGACGGCGTTAACGCGCTACGCTCGGCGGACCGCGCCATCGTCGTCATCACCCACTACCAGCGCCTGCTCGAGCACATCGTGCCGGACTCGGTGCACGTGCTCTACAAGGGCCAGGTCATCAAGTCGGGCGACAAGTCGCTGGCGCTCGATCTTGAAGCCAACGGCTATGCCGGCGTGATCGGGCAAGCCGCGTGAGATGGGAGCGGTCGAGGCAAGAACGATGAACATGCACGCACAGCCCCAGCGGACATTGGCCGAGACGGCGCTGATCGATGCCTTCGGCGAGCGGCTGTCGCTGCTGCCCGGCGACGGCGCGGTGATGGTCAAGCGCGACGACGCGATCGAGGCGATCAAGCACGGCCTGCCGACGCGGCGCGTCGAATCCTGGCACTACACGGACCTTCGCCGGTTACTGACCAAGGTGCCGGCTTTCGAAGCTGGAGCCGTGGCCAAGGCGCTGGCGCCGATCCTTGAAGGCTCGGCGGTCCTGCCGGTCCTGAACGGCGTCTCGCAGACGAAGCTGCCGGAGATCGAAGGCGTCGCGGTGCAGCGCCTGTCGGAAAAGCTGACCGACGGCAGCGTAGCGCCCGGGCTGGATCCCTATGGCAGTGACGACGCGATCGGCGCGCTGAACACGGCTTTCGTCGCCGACGGTTATTTCGTCGACATCGCCGACGGCGCCGAGCTGGAAAAGCCGGTCGAACTGCAGAACCTGCAGGCCGGTGGCCAGTCGCATGTCCGGCTGTTGGCGCGTGTCGGGGCCGGCGCCAAGGCGGTCGTCGTCGAGCGCCAGACGGGCGAGGCAAGCGAAGACGGCGAGGCGCTCATCTCATCGGTCGGCCAGCTCGTGGTCGGCGACGGCGCGGAAGTGATCTGGCTGATCGTGCAGGAACAGCCGGACACGGCCACGCATCTCGCCCAGTTCAAGGCGCATATCGGCAAGGACGCGAAGCTGACGCTGTTCGTGATGAATGCCGGCGGCAAGCTCGTTCGCCAGGAGGTCGTCGTCAGGACGACAGGCGAGGGCGCCGATTTCAAATTGCGCGGCATCAATCTTCTCGCCGGCGACACGCATACCGACACCACCATGGTGCTCGACCATGCCGTGCCGCACACGACGTCGACGGAAGTGATCCGCAACGTGGTGACCGGCAAAGCGCGCGGCGTCTTCCAGGGCCGCATCAACGTGCATCAATACGCGCAGAAGACCAACGCCAAGATGGCCTGCAACACGTTGCTTCTATCCGACGACGGCGAGTTCTCGACCAAGCCGGAGCTGGAGATCTTCGCGGACGACGTGGTCTGCGGCCATGGCGCGACGGTCACCGAGATCGACCACAACCATCTGTTTTACCTGATGGCGCGCGGTATCGACGAGAAGTCGGCGCGGGGCCTGCTGGTGAAGGCTTTCGTCGCCGAAGTGATCGAGGAACTGGACGACGAGGCGCTGGTCGAAGCGCTCGAAGCGCGGCTCGACGGCTGGTTTTCGACGCACGGGTAGGCGCCTTTCCTTCTCCCTTGTGGGAGAAGGTGGCCGAGCGAAGCTCGGACGGATGAGGGGTGTTGGAAGGATCGCGGCCTTGGCCGGCAAGGACTTCGAAATGGACCAGAAGATCGAAACCACTCCCTATGACGTCGAGGCGATCCGCCGAGACTTCCCGATCCTGGCGCGCCAGGTCTACGGCAAGCCGCTGGTCTATCTCGACAATGGCGCCTCGGCGCAGAAGCCGCAGGTGGTGCTCGACACCATCCAGCACGCCTATTCGCAGGAATACGCCAACGTCCACCGCGGGCTGCATTTCCTGTCGAACGCCGCGACTGACGCGTATGAGAATGCGCGCAAGTCGGTGCAGCGGTTTCTCAACGCGCCGAGCACGGACAACATCGTCTTCAGCTCCAACACCACCGCGGCGATCAACACGGTCGCCTATGGCTGGGGCATGCCGAGGATCGGCGAGGGCGACGAGATCGTGCTGTCGATCATGGAGCATCATTCCAACATTGTGCCGTGGCATTTCATCCGCGAGCGGCAGGGCGCGAAGCTCATCTGGGTGCCGGTCGACGATCTCGGCGCCTTCCATATCGAGGAATTCGAAAAGCGGCTGACCTCGCGCACGAAGCTCGTCGCCATCACCCAGATGTCCAACGCGCTGGGCACGGTGACGCCGATCAAGGAGATCGTGCGCATTGCGCATTCGCGTGGAATTCCTGTCCTGGTCGACGGCAGCCAGAGCGCGGTTCACATGCCGATCGACGTGCAGGACCTCGACTGCGATTTCTTCGTCTTCACGGGACACAAGGTCTACGGCCCGTCGGGCATCGGCGTGCTCTACGGCAAGAAGGACAGGCTGGAGGAAATGCGGCCCTTCATGGGCGGCGGCGAGATGATCGAAGAGGTGACGGAGGACATCGTCACCTATAACGAGCCGCCGCACCGCTTCGAGGCCGGCACGCCGCCGATTGTCCAGGCGATCGGCCTGGGCGCCGCGCTCGACTATATGGACAGGGTCGGCCGCGAGCGTATCGCCGCGCACGAGGCGGACCTCAAGGCGTACGCGCATGAGCGGCTCAGGGCCATCAACTCGCTGCGTATCTTCGGCGACGCGCCGGGCAAGGGCGCCATCATCTCGTTCGAATTGCAAGGTATCCATGCGCATGACGTGTCGATGGTGATCGACCGGCAGGGTGTTGCCGTCCGCGCGGGCACGCATTGCGCCCAGCCGCTGTTGAAACGCTTCGGCGTCACCTCCACATGCAGGGCATCGTTCGGCATGTATAATACCAGGGCCGAAGTCGACGCTTTGGCCGAGGCGCTGGAAAAGGCGCGGAAATTCTTCGGGTGATGATGATGGACGATGTGAGCGCGACCGCAGAGACCGTTCCGGAAACGGCTGCCAACGGCATCGTCTCGGCCTCGGCTATTCCCGCCGATGAGCTGGCGCGGCTGACCGACGACATCGTCTCGGCGCTGAAGACTGTTTACGACCCGGAAATCCCGGCCGACATCTATGAGCTCGGCCTCGTCTACAAGATCGACATCGAGGACGACCGGTCGGTCAAGATCGACATGACGCTGACCGCGCCCGGCTGCCCGGTAGCGGGCGAAATGCCCGGATGGGTCGAGAACGCCGTCGGCGCCGTCGAAGGCGTGTCCGGCGTCGAGGTCAACATGGTGTTCGATCCGCCGTGGACGCCCGATCGCATGTCGGAAGAGGCGCAGGTCGCGGTTGGATGGTACTGAGGCCGATACCCTTGCGCCATTTGTAAAACTTCACCATTTTAGGTGAGAATCATTCGGCAGGCCTTGAACCTGCATGGAATGGAGAAAGAAAAAATGGGACGCTTCGCCGTCATCACGATGACCGACAAGGCCGCCGACCGCGTGCGCGAGATCGTCGCCACGCGCGAAGGTGCGCATGGCATCCGGCTCGGTATCAAAAAGGGCGGCTGCGCCGGCATGGAATACACCATCGACCTGGTGACCGAGCCGAACCCCAAGGACGACCATATCGAGCGTGACGACGCGCATGTCTATGTGGCGCCGGAAGCCGCGCTCTTCCTGTTCGGCACCGAGATGGATTTCGAGCAGACGACGCTGCGTACCGGCTTCACCTTCAAGAATCCGAACCAGAGCTCGGCCTGCGGCTGCGGTGAATCCGTCGAGCTGAAGCCTGCCGACCTCAAGGCGCTTGCCGAGGCACGCGCCTCGGCCTGATCAGGCGCCAATGCTCCCGCTCAGTCCGGCAACGCAGCGATGACGACAAGTTCCACAACAAGGTCGGGCTGCGCCAAGGCGGCGACACCGATTACCTCCGATGGCGGCGGATTGTTGTAACTGCAGTGCTTCGGGCAATGTTCGGCGAAGAATTCGTCCAACACGTCCAGACGAAAATTGGGTGAGCTGAGAACGCCACCGGACGGAAAAGGCCCTTTGACGTAAAACGTCACCTTGACCAGATGGTCGAGCGAGCTGCCAAGTTCCTCCAAATCCGACTTGATGTTGGCCAGGATTTCGCGCCACTGCGTTGCCGCGTCGCCGACAGCGCCGCCTTGGTGTTTCGACGGATCGTAGTCGTCGACCGTGGCGGTGTTGCCGGACAGGAAAACATATCCCTTCGCATCCGAGACGACCGTGCCCTTGCCCCAAGGCATCAAACGATCGCCTTTGAATTTCTTGTGCGTTGTGAGATTCATTTCGGTCTCCTGTCGCCAGATGGTTTTCCTGATGCAATTCCGGGCGGAAAACCGCTGCGCAGTTTTTCTGAAATTGCCTAATCAACCCACATCCCAGTCCGCTTGTGCCAGTCGGCGATCGATTCCTCCGGATAGACGTCGAACACCTTGTCGTTGTTGCCGATGACCGGCTCGACCCAGTTCGCCTTGTACTTCAGCATCAGATGCACCTTTTCCGGCGGTTTCGGCAGGTCGGTGTCGATCGCCGAGGCGAAAGGATGCACGAGGTCCGGCCAGGTCGGATCGTAGAGCCAAAGCGCCGAGCCGCATTTCCGGCAGAAATTGCGCTCGCCGGTCGAGACCTCGCAATGCGGATGCTCGTCATCCTCGATTTCGGCGCGATAGACGCCGAGGCTGCGCTTGCCCCTGACGTTCATCGTCTCGTAGTCGGCGCCGAGATTGATGGCGAAGCCGCCGCCGCCCTGCTGCTTGCGGCAGATCGAGCAGTAGCAGAGCATGAAGGGCACTGGCGTGTGGCTCTCCACCTCAAAGCGGACGGCGCCGCAGCGGCAGCAGCCTTTGAGCAGCATGGGCATGGGGGGAGCTCCGTTTCCAGGTTTCAACCTGTCAGCATGCTTTTGGTTGCGGCGATGACAAGGCCGGTGACGGATGAGATGATCGCGGCATGGATAATGCGCGCCTTGAAGAACTGTTCGAAAGCCTGGGTCCGATCAGCATCCGCAAACTGTTCGGCGGCAAGGGCATCTATTGCGACGGCGTCATCGTCGCGGTCGTCGTGCGCGGCGAGCTGATGCTCAAGGCGGACGGGGAAACCATTCCCGATTTCGAGGCCGCGGGCTGCCGCCAGTGGACCTATACCGGCTCGCGCCACGGCAAGGCGGTGGCGATGCCCTATTGGAGCGTTCCCGACGAGGCTTTCGACGATCCCGACGAAATGGCGGTGTGGGCGCGGCGCGCATATGAGGCGGGAAGGCGGGCGGGGAAGTGAAACCTAGGAATGCTGGAGGGACAGCCCCCTCTGGCCTGCCGGCCATCTCCTCCGCAGGGGGGAAGATCAGCTGTCGCGCTGGCTTTCGTTAATCGCCAACATTGCAAGAAGAGCGCCTTCGATGAAGCTGCCAATCTCCTCCCTTTGCGGACCTTTACGAGGGAGATGTCCGGCAGGACAGAGGGGGTGACGGAACGCGGCGCTCGCTTTTGCTATCGCTGCCGTCGCCCTACAACGCCTTGGCGATCTCCGCCGCCAGCCGCGCATTGTTCTCGACCAGCGCGATGTTGGTCTTGAGGCTGCGGCCGCCGGTGAGTTCCAGGATCTTCGACAAGAGGAAGGGCGTCACCCCCTTGCCGGTGACGTTCTGCGCCTCGGCGGCTTTCTGCGCGGCGTCGATATAGCCGGCCATTTCGTCGGCCGGAATCTCGTTATTCCGCGGCACCGGGTTGGCGACCAGGATGCCGCCGCCCAGGCACAGCGCCAGGCGCGTGCGGTAGAAATGCGCGATATCCTCAGGCGCCTGCAGCGTCAGCGGCGCGCGGAAGGGCGACTGCCTCGACCAGAAGGCCGGCATCGTCTCGCAGCCGTAGCCGATGACCGGCACGCCGCGTGTCTCCAGCACTTCCAGCGTCTTTTCGATATCGAGGATCGCCTTGGCGCCGGCTGAAACGACAATGACCGGCGTGCGCGCCAGCTCGTCGAGGTCGGCCGATATGTCGAAGCTTTTCTCCGCGCCCTTGTGGACGCCGCCGATGCCGCCGGTGGCGAAGACTTTTATGCCGGCCATGTGGGCGGCGATCATCGTGGCCGCAACCGTGGTGCCGCCCGTGCGCTTTTGCGCAACCGCGAAGCCGAGATCGGCGCGCGACAGCTTCATGGCGTCACCCGTCATGGCAAGCGATTCGCGCTCGCCGTCGGACAGGCCGACCTTGATGCGGCCGTCGACCACGGCGATCGTCGCCGGCACCGCGCCGCCGTTGATGATGATCTGCTCTACCTTGGCGGCCATCGCGCCATTGTCGGGGTAGGGCATGCCATGGGTGATGATGGTGCTTTCCAGCGCCACCACCGGCCGGCCGGCGGCGAGCGCCTCCGCCACGGGCGGATGGATGTCGATGAAGGGGCGGGCGGTTTCCGGGGGCATGGCTGTCTCCGACAAGGAGGAAGTGGATGGTGGGTGGCCCTATGCCATCTCCCGTGCCTCCGGCACAAGGGCAAGCGCCTGGGCGAAGTCGGCGCTCGTGAAGGATGGCACGGCTTCGGGGCTCTCTATGGCTAGCATTGCCGCCGCAATGCCCTCGCGCAGCGCGGCGTGCAGCGGCAGGCCGCGCAGCAGGGCAGCGACCGTCGCGCCGGTCAAGGCGTCACCGGCGCCGGTCACGTCGGCGACCTGGCGCGGCGTGGGCGGGTCGATTTCAAAGATGCCGGCGCCGTCGAAGCCCAGCACCGGGGCGCTGCCCGCTGTAACCACGCCGGAATTCAGGCCAACCCGCCTGAGCGCGTCGACAAGGGGCTTGCCCCACAGTTCGGTGCCGACCAGCGCAGCGGCTTCGCGGCGGTTCATGAAAAGCAGCGACAGCTTGTCGAGCAGCGGCGCCAGCCGGACGACCTTGGCCGGCGAGACGGCGATGGCGAAGACCGGCCTGCCGCCGGCCAACGCCATCAGGCGCTCCAGCGCCCCCGTCGGCAGGTTGGCGTCGCACAGGATCGCGTCGGCGGCGGCGATCGCCTCGCGCACCTTGGAACGCATTATCTGCTTGGGAAAGGCGAGGTCATAGAGCGCCATGTCGGCCAGTCCGACAATCAATTCGCCCTCGGCGTCGATCAGCGCCGTATAGCTCGGGGTCGTGCGGTCGAGGAACACGACCGAGAGGTCCGCTATGCCGGCGTTGTCGATCGCCGAGGCGACCGCGTCCGCCGCCGCGTCGCCGCCGCGCACGGATATCAGCGAGGCCGACACGCCGCGCTTCACCACACTGCGCAGCGCGTTGAAAACGACGCCGCCGACATCCTCGCGCATCATGCCGGGGTTGGAGGCAGCGGGCACATAAATGCCCGAGACCTGGCCGCGCCGGTCGATATGGGCGCCGCCCAGCGCCAGGATTCTTGGGGATGTTGGCATTTGAGACCGGTGACTTCCGTTGATCGTGCGGCTGCGCACACTAGAGCGGTTCAGAGCTTCACGGAATCGCTGAACCGCTCTAAATCTTTTTTCTTGCGCAATTCCGGACGGAAAACCGCTATGCACTTTTCCTGGAATTGCTCTGGATGTCCCCGGGTCACCCGTAACCGGGTCGCGATTCGGACGGCCGGACATAGAAATCTCTTCTGGACCAGTGGTTCTGGTTTTGCACTACCCCGGATGTATCCCCTTCGAACATGTGAATCGAAATAGCGAGATGTGACATACTTCTCGGCGATGACCGAGTCCGCAGACGATCCCCTCTCGAATCAGACTCCACATCCGAGTGAAGGTCTGATCCTATACGCTATTGTTGCGTTGGGGGGATCAGATGGAAATTCAAATACCGTTCAAGGTCGAATATCAAACGGCGGCGTCCGTTCCGATCCCGGAAATAATAAACAGTTTGCTCGCACTCCAACGGGTCTTGGAGGAAGCCGGAAAGAACCTCGAAAACTTCGTTCCGGGATTGACCGTTCTAAAGGTGGACGTTCGCGTTCAGCAAATCTCAACCGGGAGCCTGAAGGAAATTTTGGCCGTTGGGCTCTTTGCCCTGTTTCAGGATGAACTGCGGCAGGAGCTTCCACAGTTGATACACGACCAAACTGGATATCAGGTTCCGGCCAATGCCGACACACTACTCGTCATCTTGGCGTTGGTTGCTATCGTCTATGGCGCGGATTTCGTCCAGAAACTCGTGCTGGGTAAGGTGCACGACACACCAACGCAACTTTTCAAGAGAGCGCTTATCAAGGATTTAGCCCAGCGCTCCGGCAGGTCTGAAAAGGACGTAAAGGCGTTCCTCGACAAGCGCTATGGTGTCAAATCGCGGATAAAGCAGCTTGGCGACAGCGCCGTGAAGTTCTTTATGCCCAGCAAGAAACAGGCAAATGCCCCGATCCTGGTAAACGACACGACCATCGATAGCAGCACCGTTGCCGACGCTCCCATGGACTATGCATATCAAGATGCCGCCCAAACTGAAAAGTCGCGGCACCATGACGACGTGACGCTTGAAATCCATGCTCAGGACAAAGACCGCGAAGCATCGGGCTGGGCAGCGGTTCCCGTTGGCCTTCACGACAAACGGCTAAGGATGAAACTTATGGACGCTGCGACGCCAGAGCAACTTTGGGGTCGGGATCGCGTTAAGGGTGACATAGTGCTAGTGTCGAAACGCGTCGGCCTCGACTTCGAACCATCAGAGATCCATCTTGTCCGAATCCATGATGAATGACGAAAGCGCACGCTTCGAGCGGTTGCTCGAAGCTATGGCTAAACGTCCGCCCTTGGGCGTGGGAAAGAAAGCAAAAGCGCGTCCAGCATCAGATGAGGGTTCTTCCGCAGGTTCTGGCGGAACTCGAACTCCCAAAGGTAAGTCTGGAGCCACTTCCTCGAAACGGAAACATAAGTCCCGCGCATCGAACGCTTAACGTGCGACCAGAAAGCTTCGATGTTGTTCGTGTGAACCGCGCCGTTCACATACTCGCCCGCGCTATGGTTCACGGTGCCGTGCAGATAGCCAAGCTCTGACAATTCACGGAACGCGCCAGCCTCATCCGTTGCGATGCGCGAACCGTCCTTAACCCACTTGAAGATTGCCGGCAGAACGTATTTCCGGCCGCGACCCGGCAAGATGGTCGTCACGACCTCGCCGCCACGCTCGATAGCACCGAATACGACCGTCTTGTCGTCCTCGCCTTGCTTGTCCTTGCCGCCATAGAACATCTTGTCGGCTTCAACGATGCCGCCGTCGCGACCGCCAAGCGGCGCGTCACCATCGACATAGCCCATGTATTGGCGGATCAGGTTGCACATGCGCCAAGCGGTCTTGTAGGTCACGCCGATAGTGCGCTGGACTTCCTTGGCCGACACGCCGTTGCGCGACGTGCAGAACAGGAACATGACCGTGAACCAATCGCGCAAGGAAGTGCGCGTGGCTTCGAACGGCGTGCCAGCGGTCGGGTAGACCTGATAGCCGCAGAAATCGCATTCGTAGCAGCGACGGGACTTCACACGATGGAAGTTCGCTTCCCTGTCACACTTAGCGCAGGTGTGCCGCTTGCCGTAACGCGTCTGCATCAGATGGTCGAGGCACGAATCATCCGTGGGGAAGCGTTCGAGGAACGATTTGAGGGTTTCGAGTTTCGGGGCCTTGCTCATGCGACAACATATAGCACTTCATGCTACATGTTTCAAGGGGATACATCCGCACTACCCCTGGTGAGACAAAAATAGAACAAATCCAGATAGCGGTTGTTTTTCAGATATTTGTTTCCTCTTGCCAACTGAGAACAAAAAAGGTACAAATCGGCAGGGATCACGGATTGTCCGGCCTTCATTGACGACCAAGGGGTGATGTATCATGGCTCAGAATACTTTGCGGCTTGTAGAGGATAAGGCAGTGGACAAATCAAAGGCTCTGGATGCGGCGCTGTCGCAAATCGAGCGCGCTTTCGGCAAGGGCTCGATCATGCGGCTCGGCGCCAACGAGCAGGTGGTCGAGATCGAAACCGTGCCGACCGGGTCGCTCGGGCTCGACATCGCGCTCGGCGTCGGCGGCCTGCCGCGCGGCCGCATCATCGAAATCTACGGGCCGGAAAGCTCGGGCAAGACGACGCTGGCGCTGCACACGGTGGCCGAAGCGCAGAAGAAGGGCGGCATCTGCGCCTTTGTCGATGCCGAGCATGCGCTCGATCCGGTCTATGCCCGCAAGCTCGGCGTCGACCTGGAAAACCTTTTGATCTCGCAGCCCGATACCGGCGAGCAGGCGCTGGAAATTTGCGACACGCTGGTGCGGTCGGGGGCCATCGACGTTCTGGTCGTCGACTCGGTCGCGGCGCTGACGCCGCGCGCAGAAATCGAAGGCGAGATGGGCGACGCGCTGCCCGGTCTCCAGGCTCGTTTGATGAGCCAGGCGCTGCGCAAGCTGACCGCCTCGATCTCGCGCTCCAACACCATGGTCATCTTCATCAACCAGATCCGCATGAAGATCGGCGTCATGTTCGGCTCGCCCGAGACGACCACGGGCGGCAACGCGCTGAAATTCTACGCCTCGGTGCGCCTCGACATCCGCCGCATCGGCTCGGTCAAGGACCGCGACGAGGTCGTCGGCAACCAGACCCGCGTCAAGGTGGTCAAAAACAAGCTGGCCCCGCCCTTCAAGGTGGTGGAGTTCGACATCATGTATGGCGAGGGCGTGTCGAAGACCGGCGAGCTCGTCGATCTCGGGGTCAAGGCGGGCGTGGTCGAGAAGTCGGGCGCCTGGTTCTCCTATAATTCGCAGCGTCTCGGCCAGGGTCGCGAGAACGCCAAGCTGTTCCTGCGCGACAATCCCGATACGGCGCGCGAGATCGAGATGGCGCTTCGGCAGAATGCCGGGCTGATCGCCGAGAAATTCCTTGAGAATGGCGGCTCCGAAGGCGGGGACGACGGTTTTGAGGACGAAGCCGGTGCCATGTAGGGCCGGCCCAGGAAGGTCGCGCAGCGATTTCCTGTTCGGGATTGAGCGAAAGCAATTCGCCGGCTTAGCCGGAGTTCGGCCACAATCCTGGTTTATTGCATTATGCTTATGTAATCGAGTTCTTGAGTACTGCGTACCCGAACCGCCGGCCCTCGCGCCGGCGGTTTTTGCGTTTCGGGGTAGCGTCGAGCGGCCGGCGGATCGTTTAAAGCGTGTCGCGCTGAAAGGGATTCAGGCGACGCGCTTTAAGTCTTTGTTTTGATGCATGTCGTTCTCCCAAAACCGCTGCGCACTTTTGGGCGACATGCATTAGTGGCCTAACTCCGTGTTTCTGGACAGGCTGAAGAGCTATCGCTAAAAGGCCCATCTATCTTCTGAAATACCAAAGCCCATTTGCCGCCGGCCGGGCCGGCGGTTCTTGCGAAAAAGGCAGTGTGCAATGAGTGGCGTGAACGACATCCGGTCGACATTCCTCGACTACTTCCGCAAGGAGGGCCACGAGATCGTCGCCTCCAGCCCGCTGGTGCCGCGCAACGATCCGACGCTGATGTTCACCAACGCCGGCATGGTGCAGTTCAAGAACGTCTTCACCGGCCTGGAGAAGCGCTCCTATTCACGTGCCGCGACCGCGCAGAAGAGCGTGCGCGCCGGCGGCAAGCATAACGACCTCGACAATGTCGGCTACACCGCGCGCCATCTCACCTTCTTCGAGATGCTGGGCAATTTCTCGTTCGGCGACTATTTCAAGGAGCGCGCGATCGAGCTTGCCTGGAATCTGATCACCAAGGGTTTTGGCCTGAAGAAGGACAGGCTGCTCGTCACCGTCTATCACACCGATGATGAGGCAGCTGGCTATTGGAAGAAGATCGCCGGTTTTTCCGACGACCGCATCATCCGGATTCCTACCTCGGACAATTTCTGGGCGATGGGCGACACCGGTCCGTGCGGCCCGTGTTCGGAGATCTTCATCGACCGCGGCGAGCACATCTGGGGCGGACCGCCCGGCAGCCCGGAAGAGGACGGCGACCGGTTCCTGGAATTCTGGAACCTGGTGTTCATGCAGTATGAGCAGGTGACGAAGGAAGAGCGCATCGACCTGCCGCGTCCCTCGATCGACACGGGCATGGGCTTGGAGCGCATGGCCTCCATCCTGCAGGGCGTCGAGAGCGTCTTCGAGACCGACCTGTTCAAGCATCTGATCGATGCCGCGTCCTCGGCGCTCGGTCAGGGGCCAAATACGGAGAACGTGGCATCTTACCGCGTCATCGCCGATCATCTGCGCTCGTCCTCCTTCCTGGTGGCCGACGGCGTGCTACCCTCCAATGAGGGGCGCGGCTATGTGCTGCGCCGCATCATGCGCCGCGCCATGCGCCACGCGCAGCTGCTCGGGGCGAAGGAGCCGCTGATGTGGCAGTTGGTGCCGGCGCTGGTGCGCGAGATGGGCCAGGCCTATCCCGAGCTGGTGCGCGGCGAGGCGCTGATCACCGAGACGCTGAAGCTCGAGGAAACACGTTTCCGCAAGACGCTGGTGCGTGGCCTCGGCCTGCTTTCGGACGCGACCGAGACGCTCAAAGCCGGCGACATGCTGGACGGCGAGACGGCCTTCAAGCTCTACGACACCTATGGTTTCCCGCTCGACCTGACGCAGGACGCGCTGCGCCAGCGCAGCATCTCGGTCGATATCGCCGGCTTCACCGACGCGATGGAGCGGCAGAAGGCCGAGGCGCGCGCGCATTGGGCGGGCTCGGGCGAATCCGCGACCGAGACGGTGTGGTTCTCGGTGCGCGAAAAGACCGGCGCGACCGAGTTCCTCGGCTACGAGACTGAAGCTGCCGAAGGTATCGTCCAGGCGCTGGTCAAGGATGGCAAGACGATCGACAGCGCAAGCCAGGGCGACGCGGTCGCCGTGGTCGTCAACCAGACGCCGTTCTATGGCGAATCCGGCGGCCAGATGGGTGACACCGGGGTCATCTCCGGCGAGGGCTTCTCGATCGAGGTTTCCGATACGCAGAAGAAGGCCGACGGCCTGTTCGTGCATCTGGGCAAGGTTGCCAAAGGCACGGTCAGGACGGGCGCGGCGGTCGAGCTCAAGGTCGATCATGCCCGCCGCTCGAAGCTGCGCGCCAACCATTCCGCCACGCATCTCATCCACGAGGCGCTGCGCGAGGTGCTGGGCACCCATGTCGCGCAGAAGGGCTCGCTGGTCGCGCCCGACCGCCTGCGCTTCGACATTTCGCACAACAAGCCGATCTCGGCCAACGAGCTCGAGGAGGTCGAACGCATGGCGAACGAGATCGTCGTGCAGAACAGCCCGGTGACGACGCGGCTGATGTCGGTCGACGACGCCATTGCCGAGGGCGCGATGGCGCTGTTCGGCGAGAAATACGGCGACGAGGTGCGCGTCGTGTCGATGGGCACCGGCCTGCATGGCGCCAAGACCAACCGTCCTTACTCGGTCGAGCTCTGCGGCGGCACGCATGTGAGGTCGACCGGCGATATCGGGTTGGTGCGCATCCTATCGGACAGCGCGGTGGCGGCCGGCGTGCGCCGCATCGAGGCGCTGACCGGCGAAGCGGCACGCAAGCATCTCGACGAGCAGGACAGGCGGCTGAAGGCCGCGGCGGCGACGTTGAAGATCTCGCCAGCCGATGTGCCGGCTCGCGTCGAGACATTGCTTGAGGAGCGCAAGAAGCTCGAGAAGGAGCTTACCGAGGCGCGCAAGAAGCTGGCGTTGGGCAGCGGTTCTGCCGTTGCCGATGCCCCGGCCGCGAATGAGACGGTCGCAGGCGTCGGCTTCCTCGGCAAGGCGGTCAGCGGCGTGGCGCCGAAGGACCTGAAGCCACTGGCGGATGCCGGCAAGAAGACGCTCGGCTCGGGCGTGGTGGTCTTTGTCGGCGCGGGCGAGGACAACAAAGCGAGCGTCGTCGTCGGCGTCACCGACGACCTGACTGGCCGCTTCAGCGCCGTGGATCTGGTCCGCGTCGCGTCCGCCGCGCTTGGCGGACAGGGCGGCGGCGGCCGGCCCGACATGGCGCAAGCCGGCGGTCCCGACGCCTCCAAGGCCAACGACGCGATCGCGGCGGTGAAGGCGGCGCTCGAGGCGGCGTAAGTCGGGCGGCTTGGCGCGTAGGCCGGTTCCTACAAGGGTTGGCGCTGCCCCTCATCTGCCTGCCGGCATCTTCTCCCCGTTGAACGGGGGAAGGGGCTGTCATCGCGGCTATTCGCCAATAGTCAGCCTCGCAGAAACGGGCCGGCGTTGCGGCCAGCCTCTTTCTCCCCGTTTTACGGGGAGAAATGCCCAGCAGGGCAATGAGGGGCGGCGCCGGCGTTGAGGAAGTTCACTCGGCCCAAGCGCCCTTTTCAGTCCGCGCAAAGCTCGTGCGATCAGCGATCCGCGCATACCAATCCCAGACTTCCACAAACCGCGCCAGCAGATCGCGCCCTTCCGCGACCTTGAGGAAATAGGCGATGATCGGCGCCGCATGCAGGTCGGCGAGCGTCAGTTGCTCGCCGAGCAGCCAAGGTCCTTTCGCCTTCAGCGATGTCAAAACCTTCAGCACTGTCTCAGCCTGAGCGAGGCCGCTGGCGATCAACGCTTCATCCGGCGGCGTCGTTTCGAGCCGCTCCACCGCCACGTCCCAGACCATGGCGCGGTAGCCATAGGCGCCGAGCATGCCGATGATCTGGCTCATCCGCGCCCGAAGGTGCGGATCAGTAGGCTGTAAGGCCGGGCCGGGAAAGCCTTCGTCGACATAGCGTGTGATGGCGCCGGTCTCGAACAGGCAAAAACCGTCATGCTCGAAGGCCGGGATGCGGCCGAACGGGTGAAGCTCCAGATACCAGGCCGGAATGCCCTCGGCGGCGAAGATGTCGAGCGGCACGAGCTCGTAGTCGACGCCCTTTTCCTGCAACGCCATCCGCGCAATGCGCACATAGACGCTGTGTCGGCGCCGTAGAGAGTTGGCTTGGCCGTCAATCAGCTCTTCCTTCTGCTCGTCGTCGTCGTAAAAAAGCGAAGGCTCCTTTCGGAGCCTTCGACGTTACCGGGGTTCGGTATTACCCCATCGCCTTCTGCAAATTCTCGTCGATCTTGTCGAGGAAGCCGGTGGTCGACAGCCAGGGCTGGTCGGGACCGATCAGCAGCGACAGGTCCTTGGTCATGAAGCCGCTCTCGACGGTCTGGATGCAGACCTTCTCCAGCGTCTCGGCGAAGCGCTTCAGTTCGGCATTGTCGTCGAGCTTGGCGCGATGGGCGAGGCCGCGCGTCCAGGCGAAGATCGAGGCGATCGAATTTGTCGAGGTTTCCTCACCCTTCTGGTGCTGGCGATAATGGCGGGTGACGGTGCCGTGCGCGGCTTCCGCTTCCACCGTCTTGCCGTCCGGCGTCATCAGCACCGAGGTCATCAGGCCGAGCGAGCCGAAGCCTTGCGCCACGGTATCCGACTGCACGTCGCCGTCATAGTTCTTGCAGGCCCACACATAGCCGCCCGACCACTTCAGGCTGGAAGCGACCATGTCGTCGATCAGGCGGTGCTCGTACCAGAGTTTCCTTGCCTTGAACTCGGCCTCGAATTCCTTCTCATAGACCTCCTGGAAAATGTCCTTGAAGCGGCCGTCATAGGCCTTGAGGATGGTGTTCTTGGTCGACAGATAGACCGGGAAGTTGCGCAGCAGGCCGTAGTTCAGCGACGCGCGGGCGAACTCGCGGATCGACTCGTCGAGATTGTACATGGCCATGGCCACGCCGGCGCCGGGAGCATCATAGACGTCATGCTCGATCACCTGGCCGTCCTCGCCGACGAACTTGATCGTCAGCTTGCCCTTGCCGGGGAAGCGGAAGTCGGTGGCGCGGTACTGGTCGCCGAAGGCATGACGACCGACGACGATCGGCTTGGTCCAGCCCGGCACCAGGCGCGGCACGTTCTTCATGATGATCGGCTCGCGGAAGATGGTGCCGCCGAGGATGTTGCGGATGGTGCCGTTGGGCGACTTCCACATCTTCTTCAGCTTGAATTCCTCGACGCGCGCTTCGTCGGGGGTGATGGTCGCGCATTTCACGCCGACGCCCCATTTCTTGATGGCGTTGGCCGAGTCGATCGTCACCTGGTCGTTGGTGGCGTCGCGGTTCTCGATGCCGAGGTCGTAATATTCAAGCTTCAGGTCGAGATAGGGGTGGATCAGCTTGTCCTTGATGAACTGCCAGATGATGCGGGTCATCTCGTCGCCGTCGAGTTCGACGACCGGGTTCGCCACCTTGATCTTCGCCATGGAAAGAATGCCTCGTTGCTGGGGGGTCTGAACGGCCTTGCCGCATGGTTTCGGCCGGGGATGCGGAGCGTATATCAAAGGCTTTTTGGGCGCGCAAACCACGATCCGGGCCGGGGCTGACGGTGCCGCTGTTGTGAATGCTTCATTTTCCGGGCTGGATGTGGCAGGGGACGCCGAAACGCCGCAAACCACGGTACCCATAACCATGCCTGCCACCGAAGATACCGCCAAGACAGCCTCCGCCGGACCGGCGATCATCCTGGTCGAGCCGCAGCTCGGCGAGAATATCGGCATGGTCGCGCGTGCCATGGCGAATTTCGGCCTGTCGGAACTGCGCCTTGTCAATCCGCGCGACGGCTGGCCGAGCGAGAAGGCGCGCGCGGCAGCCAGCCGTGCCGACCATGTCATCGACGCCACCACGGTGTTTGACGATCTCGCCTCCGCGGTTGCCGATCTCAACTTCGTCTTCGCCACGACGGCGCGCGAGCGCGACGGCTTCAAGCCGGTGCGCGGTCCTGTGGAAGCCGGCAGGGCGCTCAGGGCACGTGTCGAAGCGGGCCAGCGTACCGGCATCCTGTTCGGCCGCGAGCGCTTCGGCCTCTATAATGACGAGGTCGGCCTTGCCGACGAGATCGTCACCTTCCCGGTCGATCCCGGTTTTTCCTCGCTCAACATCGCCCAGGCGGTGCTTTTGATGTCCTATGAATGGATGAAGTCAGGCCTCGCCGACGAGACTGAGACCAACTTCTCCGGACCGGAACTGGTGCCGGCGACCAAGGAGCAGCTGCACAGCCTGTTTGCTTATCTGGAGAACGCACTTGAAGCGCGCGGCTATTTTCGCCCTCAAGAAAAGAAGCCGAAGATGGTCGACAATCTGCGAGCCGTGCTGACGCGCGCTGGCTTCGCCGAGCCGGAGCTCAAGGTCCTGCGCGGCATCATCTCCTCGCTCGACCGGTTCTCGCCGGCCATGCCGCGCGGCGACGGCTCGCCCGGTGACGATCCAAGACGGTTGCCGGCCGGAGCGCGCAGTCGTGCCAAAGACCAGGAAAGTTAAGATCGATAAGCTGTGAGCATTTGAAGTAACCGATTCTTATTCGGTTGTTCCTCATCCTGCTGCAATAGCGGGGTGGCACATGTTTTCGTCCAATATTGGTCGGCTGCGCTTTTTCCTGTACTCACTCGGTCTTGCTGTCGCCGAGACCGTGATGATCGTTACCTGCATTGTCAGCACGATCGGCTTCGAAGGGCTGATCAATTCAGAACCCGGCCCCGGGCGGCAGGGCATGGCGGGCGCCGTTCTCGTCGGCTCGCTCATCTTTGTCGCGCTGCGTGGCAACACCGCCTCGCGCCGCACCCGCGACGCCAAAGGGCGCCGCTGGATCCTGTGGGCCTACATCGCCTTTTCCGCCGTCTACGCCCTTCTCCAGGCAGGCGTGCTGCTGGTCGTCAAGTTCGACGATCCAGAGAGCATCCCGGGCGGGCTGAACCTGCTTGGGCTTTCGATATTCGGCCTCTGGTGCACGATCCTCTGGGCGAAACCCGTCGCGGGCAGCAACATCGACGAATTGACCGATATTTTCGACTTCGATGGTCCGCTTCCGGCATCGACACGCACCGCTGCGCCGGCCGCTCCACGCGCCGCGGCCTCATCCGCACGCGTTCCGTCCGCGCCGCAGCCTTTCGGCAAGCCGCGTCCCGCCGGCTTCGGCAAGCGCGGGGTGGGATAGAGCCGTCGCGACTGCGCAAAAGCTGCTCGCATTCGCCTCTTCAAGACCATGATCATTTGCGATAGAAGCGCGGTCGGTCAATCGCGGGCCTGACGCTCTCTGTTTTGACAATTCCGGACGGAAAACCGTTTCACACTTTTCCTGGAATTGCTCTATGACCGGATGACAATGAGCGATCGATCAAGCCAGCGCCCGATCCTGATGTTCGATTCCGGCGTCGGCGGGCTGACGGTGCTGCGCGAGGCGCGCGTGCTGATGCCCGACCGCCGCTTCGTCTATGTCGCCGACGACGCGGCTTTTCCTTACGGCGCCTGGGAAGAGCCGGCGCTCAAGGAGCACATCCTTGCGCTGTTCGGCAAATTGCTCGACCGGCTGCAGCCGGCGATTTCGGTCATTGCCTGCAACACGGCGTCGACGCTGGTGATCGACGCGCTGCGCGAGACATTCCCCGGCCATCCTTTTGTCGGTACCGTGCCGGCGATCAAGCCCGCCGCCGAACGCACCCGCTCGGGCCTCGTATCGGTTCTGGCGACGCCGGGCACCGTGAAGCGCCAGTACACGCGCGACCTGATCAGCAAATGGGCGCAGAAATGCCACGTGCGTCTGGTCGGCAGCGATAGGCTCGCGGGGCTGGCCGAGATCTATATGCGCCAGGGTTTCGTCGACGAGGAAGCCGTGCGTGCCGAAATCGCGCCCTGCTTCATCGAGCGCGAGGGCAACCGCACAGATATCGTCGTGCTTGCCTGCACGCACTATCCGTTTCTCGTCAACCGCATGCGCAAAACGGCGCCCTGGCCTGTCGACTGGATCGATCCGGCCGAGGCAATCGCGCGACGCGCCATGTCGCTGCTCGATCCTGTGGGGGAGACCTCGGGCGAGAGCGAGCCCGATCTAGCCGTCTTCACATCCGGTGAGGTGGATTTCGCCACGCGGCGGCTGATCCAGGGTTTTGGCCTTACCGCGCGCTAGACGACGGAGGATGGACCGCCTCAGGCGCTAGAAGCTCGAAGACGATGCTGCGCTGATCCGGTTCGGCCGTGACCAATTTTAGCGCCACGCCGTCGCCTTGCCTGAGCCCGGAGGCCTTCACGCTGGCGACGACAGGCATGTCGGCAAGCTGCACGCGCACGCCATGGTCGACGGAGTCGGTGACGACGGCCTTGAATGTCTCGCCCTCATGTCCCTTGAGCATCACCGCCTCGGCCAAGTCGATGGCCGCATGGCTGATCTGCGACGCGCGGGCATCCGCGCGCGCCATCACCTTCGGCAATCTGGCGAAGGCGTCGGTGACCGCCTGCGGCACGAGCTGGCCGTTCGCGATTGCCAGCGCGCAGCGCACGACGTAGCGGTCGGCCAGCCGCCTGAGCGGCGCGGTGGCATGCGCATAGGTCGCGGCCATCGCCTCATGCCAAGGGACGAGGCCTTCCTGATAGGGCTGGTAGGACGCGCCGTTGCCCGCACGGCGGATTTCCAGCATCAGCGCCGCCTGTCTTGGATCGGCCGGATCGAGCGTGCGCTGATAATCGCGAAGGCTGGTTGAGGCCGGCCAGGACAGGCCGAGCGCCTGTGCGGCGTTGCGCAGCCGCTGCACCTTGGAGGCATCCGGCCCCGACATCACCCGGAACAATCCGGTCTTGTGCGCCAGCATAGCATCGGCAATCGCCATATTGGCGGCCAGGGAAAGCGCGGCGTTGTCCTGCTCGGATTGCAGCAGCGGCCTGAACGAAAGCCGGAACGTGCCGTCGGCGAGCTTCTCCACCTCCTGCTCGGGTGGGTCGACGCGCGAAGCGCCGCGGCGCTCTTCGTTTGCCGCCATGCGCCGCGCCAGTTCGGCGAAGCCGGCGGGTACATCCGAGGGCTGCACGCTGTCATAGGCGAGCTTGGCGCGGCTTTGGACGAGGGCGCGCTCCGCGCCATCCAATTTCACCGCGCCGTCCCCGGCAACGCGGATCGTGA
Source organism: Mesorhizobium sp. B4-1-3 (assembly GCF_006439355.1). GTDB lineage: Bacteria > Pseudomonadota > Alphaproteobacteria > Rhizobiales > Rhizobiaceae > Mesorhizobium. Next base: position 306,802 of record NZ_VFTG01000004.1, on the reverse strand, counting down.
AGATGACCGCAGGACGCGGTCCATCGGGCAACAGGCTCGCCGATGCTTCGGCAAGCACCGCCGGATAAAGCCCGGCCTTGCCGTCCGGCAAATAAAGCGTCTCGCCCCGGTTCCAGGCTTCGAGATCGATCGCGTCGCCGTCCCCGACGAACCAGGCCACGTCGGCAATGGCATAATGCAAGAGGAGATCGCCGCCGCTGGCCTCGATCGAGAAGGCCTGGTCGAGATCGGTGGAACTTGCCGGATCGAGCGTGACGAAGGGTATAGCGGTGCGGTCGGCATGCTGGTCGGGCACACGCTTGGCAGCCGCTTCAGCCGCGGCCGCTACCTCCGGCGGAAATCCATCCGGCACGTGGAATTCGGTGCGGATTTTTGTCAGGCCGGTGGAGAGGGCCTGTGAGGGATCGGTCAGCGATTTCATGCCGCCGTCCTACACTGGCGTTCCGGACGCGGGAAGGTCGTCGACGAAAATCGAAGGGCGGCTGACCGACTTGCCGATAGCGGGCGGCTGAGCCGCCGGCCTTGGAACCGCCGCGGAGGCGCGGCGTTTTTTCCGCAGCAAAGGAGAGAAGCCATGCCCGCCAAATCGCAAGCCCAGCAAAAGGCCGCCGGCGCAGCACTTTCGGCCAAGCGCGGCGAGACCAAAAAAAGCGAGCTCAAGGGCGCGTCGCGCGAGATGTATGATTCCATGAGCGAGAAGCAGCTCGAGGAATTCGCCGAGACCAAACGCAAGGATCTGCCCAGCAAGAAGTCATAAGTCACGAGATTGGATGAAAAAGCCCGCGGTGCTATCCGCGGGCTTTCGTCTGGATTAGCCAAGCGGTCAGCTAGCGGCGCCACCAGCAATGCCGCGTCTTGTAGCGAACGACATGGCGATGGCCGTGGCGCCACACCACTCTTTTCTTCACGACGACGCGGCACACCTGCTTGTGGCCGTGCCAATGCCTGGCCATGGCCGGTTCCGGCGTCATGACCGCCATCGATCCGGCCAACACGGCGGCTCCAGTCAGGGTAAGGAAGAACTTCTTCATGGGATTCGGACTCCTCTGCTCCAGTCCCTTCATCACGTGCGGGCGTTTGCGTCCGAAGACGCCGCATCCGCCCCGATGCCGCCGGCGTGCAACTTTCCGCCACATCCAGCACCGCATGCAACGCTGAGATGATATCGGGTTGGCGTCGGCGCCGCCAGCCACAAGCTTGACAGCGGTTAAATCTGTGTTTAACAGGCCCACCAATACCGGGTGGCAACGCCCGGTGGTTTCTTTTGACGTGTCCCGTGGGTTTTCCGTCGCTTTGCGTGGGAAATCCTGTCAGGTCTCGAAAACGGAGGCCAGAGGAGGGCGCGTTTCCTTCGCCCGGAGCCATGGGGTTCCGGGTATATTGTTTTGAAAGGGAATGCGATGAGCAAGCGCGAATCCGCGAAATACAAGATCGACCGCCGTCTCGGCGAAAACATCTGGGGCCGCCCGAAGTCCCCGGTCAACAAGCGTGAATACGGCCCTGGCCAGCACGGCCAGCGCCGCAAGGGCAAGCTTTCCGACTTCGGCCTGCAGCTGCGCGCCAAGCAGAAGCTGAAGGGTCACTATGGCGACGTTTCGGAAAAGCAGTTCCGCAAGGTCTATGAGGAGGCCAACCGCCGCAAGGGCGACACCTCCGAGAACCTGATCGGCCTGCTGGAGTCGCGCCTCGATGCGATCGTCTACCGCGCCAAGTTCGTGCCGACGATCTTCGCCGCTCGCCAGTTCGTCAACCACGGCCACGTAAACGTCAACGGCAAGCGCACCAACATCGGTTCGTACCGCTGCAAGCCGGGCGACGTGATCGAGGTGCGCGAGAAGTCGAAGCAGCTCGTCATCGTGCTGGAGTCGGTTGCTCTCGCCGAGCGCGACGTGCCGGACTATATCGAAGCCGACCACAACAAGATGACCGCAACCTTCGCCCGCGTTCCCGGCCTGTCGGACGTTCCGTTCGCCGTGCAGATGGAACCGAACCTGGTCGTCGAATTCTACTCGCGCTGATCGAACTCAATCAGCCGCAATATCAAAGGCCGCCCGTCGAGGCGGCCTTTTCTTTGTCGGCCGCGTCCGGTAAGCCGGGCGCTGACAACGCGGAGCCGGCGCCATGAATATGCTGCCAGACCTCAAATCCCTCGAGCCGATCGACGATGATGCCGAAGGCGGTTTTCATCAGCTGTTCCGCGACGTGCCGACCTCGGTCGAATTCAACAAGCTGCGCAAGCGGCTGTTGAGGCTCACCCGCCAGGCGATCGAGGATTTCGCGATGGTGAAGCCGGGCGAACGCTGGCTGGTGGCGCTGTCCGGCGGCAAGGATTCCTACGGCCTGCTGGCGCTTTTGCTCGACCTCAAATGGCGCGGCCTGCTCCCCGTGGATCTGCTTGCCTGCAATCTCGACCAGGGCCAGCCGAATTTTCCAAAGCACATCCTGCCCGACTATCTCAACGCCAACGGCATCGCCCACCGCATCGAATACCAGGACACCTATTCGGTGGTGACCGACAAGCTGGCGGAGGGCAGCACCTATTGTTCGCTCTGCTCGCGGCTGCGGCGTGGCCATCTCTACCGGATCGCGCGCGAGGAGGGGTGTTCGGCGCTGGTGCTTGGCCATCACCGCGAGGACATCCTCGAAACCTTCTTCATGAACCTGTTCCATGGCGGGCGGCTCGCCGCCATGCCGCCCAAGCTCCTCAATGACGAGGGTGACGTCATGGTGCTGCGGCCGCTTGCCTATAGCGCCGAGGCCGACCTCGAGAGATTCGCCAACGCGATGAAATTCCCGATCATTCCGTGCGACCTCTGCGGCAGCCAAGAAGGGCTGCAGCGCAATGCCATGAAGGCGATGCTCGACGACATCGAGAAGCGCATGCCGGGCCGCAAGGACACGATGATCCGCGCCATGACCAATGTAAGGCCCTCGCATCTCCTGGACAGGAAGCTGTTCGACTTCGCGGGGCTAGAGCGAGAAGATTTCAGGTCTGTTCGACCTGAAATTCTGAATCCGGCTCCAAATCAAAGAAGTAGAGCATGATGTCGTCCGAAAACCGCTTCACACTTTTCGGCGTCATGCTCTAGCATAAACCCAGGATAAGACATTTCCGATGACATTTGACGACAATGCGATCGACTGGCTGGCCAACCTTCTTGCCGATGCAGCCAGCGTTGAAATCATGCCGCGCTTCCGCCGGCTGGGCGAGGGCGACGTGCGCCAGAAGACGTCCGCCGCCGACCTCGTCACCGAGGCGGATGTCAATGCCGAGAGGCTGATCACCGCCCGGCTGCTCGAACGCTATCCCGACGCCATGGTGGTCGGCGAGGAAGCCTGCTCAGACAATCCGGCACTGCTGTCGGGCCTTGGCGATGCGGCGCTTGCCTTCGTAATCGATCCGGTCGACGGCACTTTCAACTTCGCGTCCGGCGTGCCGCTGTTCGGCGTCATGGCCGGCGTCGTCATCAACGGCGAAACCGTCGCCGGCATCATCCACGATCCGGTCGGCAAGGACTGGCTGATAGGCGCCAGGGGCGCCGGCAGCCATATCCGCCACGCGCATGGCGCGCTGGAGAAGGTCCGCGTCGCGGCGCCTGTGCCTATGGCGCAGATGACCGGCGCCGTTTCCTGGCAGTTTCTCCAAGAGCCTGAACGCTCGCGGCTTGCCCGCAACCAGACCAAGACGCTGTCGCAATTCGCCTATCGCTGCGCGGCGCATGAATACCGGCTGCTTGCGAGCGGCCATGCGCATTTCGTGCTCTACAACAAGCTGATGCCCTGGGATCATCTCGCCGGGGCGCTGATCCATCGGGAAGCCGGCGGCCATGTCGCGCGCGTCGACGGCAGCGCCTACCTGCCGTCGCATGTCGACGGCGGCCTGCTGGTCGCGCCGGACAAGCAAAGCTGGGACGAACTGCGCCGCGAGCTCTGGGCGGAATAGGGGCAATCCGGCGCGCCGGCCGGCCAGCCGGCATCTAATGCAAATCGGTGATGTGCCCTGAAACAGGGGGATTGTGGGGCTGGAACATCCTGCCCCGCTCGGCGATCAGGATCATCAGCAAAGCCGCGACCGAGACGCTGCAGAAGCCGGCGGCCAGAGGCGTGACCGTGCCGTTATAGGCCTGGCCGATCGCCGCTCCTATCAGGGCGCCGAGAAAAGTCTGCATGAAACCAAGGATGGATGCGGCCGTCCCGGCGAGTTCGCCGAGCGGCTCCATGGCCAGGGCGTTGAAATTCGCGCCAAGTCCGCCGAACGGCAGCATCGCGCCGGCAAAAAAGGTGACGAAGAGCCAGAGCGGCATCTGCATCTCCAGCGAGACCAGCAGCCAGGCAAGGCTGATGCAGAGGAAGATAAGCAGCGCGCCTTGCGACAGGCGGCGCATGCCGATCTGTCCGACCAGCCGCGAATTGAGATAGTTGGAGAAGGCAAGCACGCCGGCGACGCCGGCAAAGATCAGCGGGAACAATTCGCCGACGTGAAAGATGTCGATGTAGATCTGCTGCGCCGAACTGATGAAGCCGAACATGGCGGCGAAGATGAACGTGCTGGCAAAGGCGTAGCAGAGCGTGAGCCGGTTGGTGAGCACGATGCGGAAGCCCCCGACTACGGACGCTACCGTGAGCTGCCGGCGATATTCGGGATGCAGCGTCTCCGGCAGGCGCAGCAAAGCCCAGGTCGAAACGATGAGCGCGCCGATGGCCATGGTCACGAAAATCCAGTGCCAACTCGCGAACAGCATGACGAACTGGCCGATACCGGGCGCGATGACCGGGATGGCCATGAAAACCATGAAGATCAGCGACATAACCTCAGCCATACGCCGGCCTTCGAACGTATCGCGCACGATCGAGACGGCGATGACGCGGGTCGCAGCCGCGCCGATGCCCTGGATGAGACGCCAGGTCAGCAATAGGGTGAAACTGGGAGCTATGGCGGCGGCAGCCGCGGCCACGACATAGACGACTAGGCCGAAGACCAGCGGCGCGCGGCGTCCGAAGCGATCCGAAATGGGCCCGAACAAAAGCTGTCCGCCGCCGAAGCCGAGCATATAGGCGGTGATGACATACTGGCGGTGGTTCTCGCTCTCGACGCCGAGCGAGGCGCCGATCTGCTGCAGCGCCGGCAGCATGATGTCGATAGCCAAGGAGTTGAGCGCCATCAGCGCTGCGCAGAGCGCGATGAATTCCCAGCGCGGAATGGGCAAATTGGTTGCCGATCGCTGCGCCACAGCCTGCTTGTCCACCGCAAAATCCGATCGTTTCAAACGAACATGCGCCGGACTGCCGGCGCGTGAGTCCGTGTCGTTCCCGAGCTTAGGGAACCACAATGCCGAGGTGGGGGCTGCCCCGGAAATTAGCGCTACCGGCCGACTGGCCGGTTCGGCTCAGTCAGGCGGCGCCTTTGACGCTGACGCCCTTTTCGACGAGGAAATCCTGCAGCTCGCCGGCCTGGAACATCTCGCGCACGATATCGCAACCGCCGACGAACTCACCCTTCACATAGAGCTGCGGGATGGTCGGCCAGTTGGAATAGTCCTTGATGCCTTGGCGCAGTTCGGCCGAGTCGAGCACGTTGACGCCTTTGTAGTCGGCCCCGATGTAATCGAGGATCTGCACCACCTGGCCGGAGAACCCGCATTGCGGGAAGCCGGGCGTGCCCTTCATGAAGAGCACGACGTCGTTGCTCTTCACTTCATTGTCGATGTAGTCGCTGATGCCGGTCATGGACAATCCTTTCACGCCTGTGTGGGAGTCAGGCTCGAAGCATGTCCTTCAAATAAACCCATAGGGTGGCTGAAACAAGACGTTAGCCACGACGCTACTTGAATGGCGCAAGGGATAACGCGATTTTGGGCCAAGCCCGAGGGGCGGCAGTGCTGCTCAGTCTGGGACGCTGGTCTGCAGCGCCAGCGCGTGCAGCACGCCGCCCATATTGCCCTTCAGCGCGTCATAGACCATCTGGTGCTGCTGGACACGGCTTTTACCCCGGAAACTCTCGGCCACCACTTCGGCCGCATAGTGGTCGCCGTCGCCGGCGAGATCACGGATCGTCACCTTGGCGTCCGGAATGCTTTCCTTGATCAGTTTTTCGATGTCGTGGGCATCCATTGCCATGGCAAAAATCCTGTTTCAAGCGGGCAGGCCGGGTATGTGACTCGGAGTGAGCCTAAAGCCTTTCCAGCCCGGATTGAAGCCGTTCCGTCGGGTGATGCTGCCTAGGAATTGTCCTGGCTCGGATGAACCACGCCATCTTCGGTGATGTCAGCGCGCGTTGAATAGGCGCGGCCGAGGCTGAAGACCAGCACGTAGAGCGGGATGTTGACCAACAGGCTGACGATGGGAAGATAGCTCGTCATCTGCCATGCGGTTGAGAAGAAGGCCTGACCGTAGCCGTCGCAGGTCAAGGACGAGCCATAGTCCCAAACCGCCCCGGTCAATGCGGCGACAGCAAAGAGCTTGACGCAGGTCGCGATGTGCCTTGCCCGCGCCGGCTCCGGAGAAAGCCGGTTCCACAGCACGAGGCAGACGACCGGAACCGCGTAGATCAGGGTCTGCACGATGAGCATCGGCAGCGTGCCGTTGGCCGCCGCCAGGAACTCAGCGCGGGTTTCCAGCCGCGGACAGAGCTCGCTCGAGGTCGTCGACAGCAGGAACAGAACGAACGGTCCGAGAAACCAGAAGAAGAACAGGGACGGCCAGAAGACGACTGCAACAAGCGCCCTGGCGGTTAAATCATGTCGCATAAAAAAGGATTTATGCGGCATGATTTAAGTCTCTTCTCGTAAGCATGTCTTTTCCCGAAACCGCCGCACACTTTCGGGAGACATGCTTCTGGTCAACTGGCCTGATCCATGAAGCGCGGGAACCAGCCTTCATGGGCAGCCTTCAGCTCGGTGACCGGGATCGGCCGTGCGTCACCCAGCTTCAATTCACGACCGCCGGTGGTGCCGATCCAGGGCGCGAAGATGCCGAGCTTGCCCTGTTCCTCGCGGATCCTGTCCCATTCGCCGCTCTGCGGATCGATCGACAGCGTCAGCAGGTAGCGGCCCTGGTCCTCGCCGAACCAGACCGGGATCGGATCGGTGCCGGTGAGGCCAGGGATGGTGGCGCCAATGCCGGAGGCCATCGCCATTTCGGCCAGCGCTATCGCCAGGCCACCGTCCGAAACGTCATGTGCGGCGGTGACGACGCCGGACGCGATCAGCGAGCGCACATGGTCGCCGACGCGCTTTTCGTGCGCGAGATCGACCGGCGGCGGCGGACCGTCGGCGCGGCCGTGGATGTCGCGCAGGTAGACGGACTGGCCGAGATGGCTGCCCCATGTCGGCGGCGCGCCGACCAGCACGATCATCTGGCCCTCGGCGGCAAAGCCGATGCGCGCCATCTTCGACCAGTCGGCAATCAGCCCGACGCCGCCGATGGTCGGCGTCGGCAGGATGCCGCGGCCGTTGGTTTCGTTGTAGAGCGAGACATTGCCGGAGACGATCGGGAAGCCCAGCGCGCGGCAGGCATCGCCGATGCCTTTGATGGCGCCGACGAACTGGCCCATGATCTCGGGCCTCTCCGGATTGCCGAAATTGAGGTTGTCGGTGGCGGCGAGCGGCAGGGCGCCGGTTGCGGTCAGGTTGCGCCAGCATTCGGCGACCGCCTGCTTGCCGCCCTCGTAAGGGTTGGCCTCGCAGTAGCGCGGCGTGACATCCGAGGAGAAAGCCAGCGCCTTGGTCGGATGGCCTTCGACGCGCACGACGCCGGCATCGCCGCCGGGAAGCTGCAGCGAATTGCCTTGGATCAGCGTGTCGTACTGCTCCCACACCCAGCGGCGCGAGGAGAGGTCCGGCCCGCCGAGCATCTTCAGCAGCGCGTCGGCGACATCGGCCTTCGGCGCATCGTTTGCGGCAAGCGGCGCCGGCTTCCTGGTCTCGACCCAGGGGCGGTCATATTCGGGCGCCTGATCGCCGAGCTCCTTGATCGGCAAATTGGCGACCTCGTCACCCTGATGCAGGACGCGAAAACGTAGGTCATCCGTGGTCTTGCCGACGATGGCGAAGTCGAGCCCCCATTTGCGGAAGATCGCTTCGGCTTCCTCTTCCTTCTCGGGGCGCAGCACCATCAGCATGCGCTCCTGGCTTTCCGACAGCATCATCTCATAGGCGCTCATGCGCTCCTCGCGCACCGGCACCTTGTCGAGATCGAGCTCGATGCCGAGATCGCCCTTGGCGCCCATCTCGACGGCCGAGCAGGTGAGGCCGGCCGCACCCATGTCCTGGATGGCGATGACGGCGCCCGAGGCCATCAGCTCGAGGCAGGCTTCCAGCAGGCATTTTTCGGTGAAGGGATCGCCGACCTGCACGGTCGGGCGCTTCTCCTCGATCTTGTCGTCGAATTCGGCCGACGCCATGGTGGCGCCGCCGACGCCATCGCGCCCGGTCTTGGCGCCGAGATAGACGACCGGCAGGCCTACGCCCTTCGCCTGCGACAGGAAGATGGCGTTGGTCTTGGCGAGGCCCGCCGCGAAGGCGTTGACCAGGATGTTGCCGTTGTAGCGGGCATCGAAATTGACCTCGCCGCCGACGGTCGGCACGCCAAAGGAGTTACCGTAGCCACCGACGCCGGAAACCACGCCCGCGACGAGGTGCCTGGTCTTGGGATGGTCAGGTGCGCCGAAGCGCAGCGCGTTCATCGCCGCAACCGGCCGCGCGCCCATGGTGAAGACGTCGCGCAGGATGCCGCCGACGCCGGTCGCGGCGCCCTGATAGGGTTCGATGTAGGAGGGGTGGTTATGGCTCTCCATCTTGAAGACGACGCAGTCGCCATCGCCGATGTCGACCACGCCGGCATTCTCGCCTGGACCCTGGATGACCTGCGGACCGCTGGTCGGCAGTGTGCGCAGCCATTTCTTGGAGGACTTGTAGGAGCAGTGCTCGTTCCACATCGCCGAGAAGATGCCGAGCTCGGTGAAGCTTGGCTCGCGGCCGACCAGATCGAGGATGCGCTGGTATTCGTCGGGCTTCAGCCCATGCGCGGCGACGAGCTCGGGGGTGATCGGCACGGAATTGGAAATGGTCATGAGCGGCGAATTTTGTCCGTGGAAGAGGGGAGTTTCGAGTCCTCCTCTTATCGCAAGCTTTCGCGCGATACAGCCCACCGGATGAGGAAAAACGCCGGAAAACTGCCTCTGCCGGCGATGCCGACGACCTTGGGTTCGCCGGCTTGATCAGGAGAAACTGTCGTAGCCAGCGCGGCCTTCGTCGAGCAGGCGCCGGATGACGGCGACGCCTCCGGCGACATCCTTGCTTTGCCGCGGCTGCGAGACGCCAAAGCGCACGCCGTGAAAGACCTGCTCGGAGCGGCCAGCCTTGAACTCGTCCTCGTCGTCGATGAGCACGCCTTGCGCAAGGCAGGCGTTCTTGAAGGTGCCGGACAGCCACGGATCCGGCAAGGTCAGCCAGACGAAGGGGACGTTGTCCCTTGCCTTGACCTCGAACCCCGCCAGCACGTCGCGCACGATGGCGAGGCGCGCCTGGATTTCGGCAATGCAGCGCTTGCGGATCTCGCCCGCCTGGCCCGATATCACCAGCCGCGTGCCGACTTCGGCCAGCAGGAAGGGCAGGCCGCCGGTCATCATCTTGTGCGCGACACGGATGCGGTGGCGGTAGGCCGGCGGGCAGGAAAGCCAGCCGCCGCGCACGCCTGCCGCGACCGACTTCGACAGGCCGCCGGCGACGATCGTGCGCTCGGGCGCATATTCGGCTAGCAGCGGCGTCGGATCGTCGGTGAGCTCGCCGTAAAGATCGTCCTCGATCAGCGCGACATTGTACTCGCGCGCGATCCGCGCGATCTCCTGCCGCCGGTCCGCCGACAACGTCACCAGCGTCGGGTTCTTCGCGGTCGGCATCAGGAACATCAGCTTCGGGTGTTTCTGCGCGCAGACGCGCTCGAAATCATCCGGGTCGATGCCATCCCTGTCAGTCGAAACAAGCGCCGTGCGGCGGCCGATCAGCCCGGCGCTGCGCGCGATCTGCGAATAGGTGAGATGCTCGAAGACCACGTAGTCGCCGGGCATGGTCAGCGCCGCGATCGCGGCCATGACCGCGGCATGGGTGCCGAGCGTCGGCACGATCGAATCGGGCGAGGGGCGGAAGGCATTGCGTGCCAGCCAGCGGCTTCCGGCTTCATACCAGCGTTCGGGAAAATCCCGCGTGTAGCTCGAAATGTCGTGCGGATGCTCCTGCGCCGTGCGCGCCAGCAGGTCGGCAATCACCGCGCCCTGGCCGACATCGGGCGCGGCGGTGCTGTCGAAGCGCAGCTTGCCGGTCGGCGCGTCGATGGGGCGTGTGCCCTGGATGGCAGGTTCCAAATCCGACTTCGGGTCGGCGGCGCGCTGACCGAGCACATAGGTGCCGCGACCCACCTCGCCACTCACCAGACCGCGCTCGCGCAGCAGCTGATAGGCCCTGCCGATGGTGCCGACGGTCGTGCCGATGTCGTAGGCGAGGTCGCGCTGCGGCGGCAGTTTTGCACCGGCGTGGATAACGCCCTTGTCGATATCTGACTCAATGCTGTCAGCAAGGCGCTGATACAGCGGACCGGAGCCAGAGGAGAGGTCAGGGAGCCAATTTGTCATGGTGACAATTTTCTATATTGCACCGCGCGATGAGTCAATTCATATCGGACTTGCGATTGGAAAGGTACAATCGAGACAAGGTAGAACGAAAATGGATACAATCGAGACAATTCGCCACGCCGGTCCGGCATTTGGCGCGCAGGCCGATCCACGGAGCCGTCGCGGCTTCGTCGGTCGCCTGGTATTCGTGCTCCGTTCTGCCGCCAAACAAATCGATCGCATGCTTGAGCGCCGGCGCGGCCGCCTCGCGCTCCTGGAGATGACGGACGAGCAGCTCAAGGATATCGGCATCTCGCGCTGCGATGCCCATCGCGAAGGCATCAGGGCATTCTGGGAGTGATGCCTATCAACGGCTCGGTTGGAGGCGGGTTGCCGGCTTTCCCCGCAACCGGCCGATGCCGTGATCGATCAGCACGGCAAGCACGCTCAACCCGATGAACAATGCCGTGACGCCCAGCGCCGAAACGGCGACGCTGGCCGCGCCGTTCTTGGCGACGTCGAGGAACGGGTAAGGCACCTCGCCGGCGAAGGGCGCACGTATCAGGGCGTAAGCAAGATAGGCGAGCGGATAGATCATCCACCAGGAGATGTCGCGCCAGCGCGTGCTGCCGTCCGCGCCAGCGATGAGCCACCACGTGACGAAGACGAATGGCGTGACGTAATGGAGCAGGATGTCGCAAAGCAGGAACAGGCCCTGCGGTTGCCAAAGCTGTGCCAAAACGGTCGCATAGACGATGAAGACCAGCGTGATGGCGACCGCGACGCCAGCCCGCAGGCTTTGTCCGGCAAAGGCCGGAAACCAGGCATAGGCGGCTGGCGAGACCAGCGCGGCATGAACCATCACCGCCGCGATGTTGGTGAGGATGGTGAAGAAGCTGAAATAGAAGACGATCGAGCCGAGAAGGCTGCGACCCGCCGCCATCGACGCCGGAATGGTGATGGCGAATTGCAGGACAAGCGCAGCGAGCCCGACAACCAGTCCCGCTATCTGCAGGAACCGGCTCATCGCAACCTCAAGCAGCAGCCGCGCAGGACGGATTGCCGGCCTGCCAGCGGGCGATGTCGGAACCGATGCGCGCGCCGAGCGGCTCGTTCATCAGCGGCCCGAACACGTCGACGCGGCTGGAATTGCCCTGCGCCTGCACGACCAGCAGCGGCTTGCCGCCATAGTGTTTGGCAGGTACCAACAGGAAGCGTGGGGTGCCGCTGTAGGAATTGAGCTCATTGGCCATCTGGTAGGCCTTGAAGGCTGGATCCTTGCTGGCGATCCAGCATTTATGCGCGGCGATGGCGACCTGTTCCATGGCAAGCAGCGACGCGCTTTTGCCCGACGGAACCGGCGCTGTCTTGGGGCTCGACTGGCAGGAAGCCAAGGCGAGCCCGGCGGCGGCCGAGAGAGCAAGGCGAGCAACCGTCAGTCTCATGGTCAGTCCGCCCCCCAGTTTCCGATAGGATGTTAAAGGATCAAGCCGCGACGCCGAGCGCGCTCTCGAACAGCGCCCGGCCATCATTGCCGCCATGCGCCGCTTCGATCAGGTTTTCCGGATGCGGCATCAGGCCGAGCACATTGCCCTTGTCGTTGACGATTCCGGCGATGTCGTTGATCGAGCCGTTGGGGTTGGTGCCGTCTGCATAGCGGAACACCACCTGGCCTTCGCCTTCGAGCCGCGCCAGCGTCTCGGCATCGGCGAAGTAATTGCCGTCGTGATGCGCCACCGGCGAGCGGATGATCTGCCCCGGCTTGTAGTGCCTGGTGAACATGGTGTTGGCGTTGGCGATCTCAAGATTCACCTGGCGGCAGACGAATTTCAGAGAGGCATTGCGCATCAGGGCGCCAGGCAGCAGTCCCGCCTCGACCAGGATCTGAAAACCATTGCAGACGCCGATAACAGGCACGCCCTTGGCGGCCTTTTCGGCGACCACCCGCATTACCGGCATGCGCGCCGCGATCGCGCCGCAGCGCAGATAGTCGCCGAAGGAGAAGCCGCCGGGGATGGCGATCAGGTCGACGTCGGGGATTTCGGTGTCGGTCTGCCAGACGGTCGCCGGCGCCTGGCCGGAAATCTTGGTCAGCGCCGCGATCATGTCGCGATCGCGGTTGAGCCCAGGCAGGAGGACGACGGCTGATTTCATTGTCAGGCGATCTCCACCGCGTAATTTTCAATCACCGTGTTCGCCAGAAGCTTGTCGCACATGGCTTTCAGGTCGGCTTCGACCTTGGCCTTGTCGGTTCCAGTAAGCTCGATGTCGAACACCTTGCCCTGGCGCACCTGGCCGACGCCGTCGAAACCCAGCCCGGACAGCGCGTGCTCAATCGCCTTGCCCTGCGGGTCGAGGACGCCGTTCTTGAGGGTGACGGTGATACGGGCTTTCATCGATACTCCTGGCCAGACGGTCGTTTGGAAAAAGGCCTGCCATTGTCCGGCAGGCCTCGCAATCAGTGCTTCAGGCCCTTGGGCGGTTCGGAGGAGGCGACCAGCACCGGGCCCATCGGCCGCGGCGGCTCGTTCTCGTTGATGATGCCAAGACGGCGGGCGACCTCCTGATAGGCCTCGACCAGGCCGCCCATGTCGCGACGGAAACGGTCCTTGTCAAGCTTGTCCTGGGTGGCGACGTCCCACAGCCGGCAGGAATCCGGCGAGATCTCGTCGGCGACGACGATGCGCATCATGTCGCCCTCGAACAGGCGGCCGCATTCGATCTTGAAGTCGACCAACTGGATGCCGACGCCGAGGAACAGGCCGGAGAGGAAGTCGTTGACGCGTATGGCCAGCGCCATGATGTCGTCGATTTCCTGTGGGCTCGCCCAGCCGAAGGCGGTGATGTGCTCTTCCGACACCATCGGATCGTCGAGTGCGTCGGCCTTGTAATAGAATTCGATGATCGAGCGCGGCAGCACCGTGCCTTCCTCGATGCCGAGGCGCTTCGAAAGCGAGCCGGCGGCGACATTGCGCACGATGACCTCGAGCGGAATGATCTCGACTTCCTTGATCAACTGCTCGCGCATGTTGAGCCGGCGGATGAAATGGGTCGGGATGCCCATGCGGTTCAAGTGATTGAAGATGTGCTCGGAAATGCGGTTGTTGAGCACGCCCTTGCCATCGACCACTTCGTGCTTCTTCTTGTTGAAGGCGGTGGCATCGTCCTTGAAAAACTGTATCAGCGTCCCCGGCTCAGGTCCCTCATAGAGGATCTTGGCCTTGCCTTCATAAATGCGGCGGCGATTTTTCATTTGATTTTTTCTCTGGATCTGCGGGCAGGCGGCAAGTGACCGGTTCCTGCCCGTCTGCCTAAGTTAGTATGGCGAAGGCGGCGTTCAATGCCGGTGTTATCGCAATCGCCTTGTTTGCTCAATCCGCAAATCCCGCGAATCAACCGCTTTCGGGACCGAAATGCCGCAGCGCAGCATGCGACGAAGCATATTGACCGGCTCGCGGCCTTTTGGTTTGTGCTTGCCCATCACACATATTCATCGCCAAGCGAATCGGATTGATCGGAGGGACGTAATGAGCAGCATGAAAGACCGCGAAGAGGGTTTTGAGCGCAAATTCGCCTTCGACGAGGAACTTCGCTTCAAGGCCTCGGCGCGCCGCAACAAGGCGCTTGGCCTGTGGGCCGCCGAGAAACTCGGCAAATCCGGCGCCGATGCCGAAGCCTATGCCAAGGAAGTGGTGGTGTCCGATATCGAGGAAGCAGGCGACCACGACGTCTTCCGCAAGATCCGCAAGGATTTCGACGCTGCCGGCGTCGCCCAGTCCGACCATCAGATCCGCCGGACCATGGACGAGTTGATGGCGCAGGCGATCGAGCAGATCAAGAATACCTGAGGCTGATGGCCATGATGTCGTTCGAAAGCCGCTCCTCGATTTCCGGCGTCATGCGGTAGTTGGACCAATCGCCGCCCGGCCAAACCGGGCGGTTTTTCTTTGCCTTGGCGTCGTTTCCGGCCGAAACTGCGGATTGTTAACGAGGAAAGTTCCGATGTCGCTCAAATCCCGCCTGGCCGCCGACGAAACGCTGTTCACCGCCTGGTCGGGCGTGCCGGACGCGCTGACGGTCGAGATCATCGCCAAGCAGGGTTTTGACGCCGTCACCCTCGACATGCAGCACGGCGGCCATCACGAGGACAGCGTGCTGCGCGGCCTTGTGCCGGTGTTGGCAGCCAATAAGCCGGCGCTGGTGCGCATTCCGGTCGGGCGCTTCGACATGGCGAGCCGCGCGCTCGATTTCGGCGCCGAGGCGGTGATCGCTCCGATGGTGAATTCCGTGGCCGAGGCAAGGCAGTTCGCCGCCGCGATGAAATATCCGCCGCTGGGCGAGCGCTCCTGGGGTCCGACCTATGCCTTCCCTCGTCACGGCAAGGGTGACCATGCCGAATGGCTGCGCGATACGAACGAGCGCACCATGGCTTTCGCGATGGTCGAGACGCGGGCGGCCCTCGATGCGCTCGACGGTATCCTGGATACGCCCGGCATCGACGGCATCTTCGTCGGCCCCTCGGATTTCTCGATCGCCTGGTCGAACGGCGCCACCGTCAGTTCGACGCTGGAAAGCATGATGGAGACGGTCGCGTCGATCGCCGAGCGGACGCGCAAGGCCGGCAAGCATGCTGCGATCTATGTCATCGAACCGGCGATCGCTGGGCGTGTGGCGTCGATGGGCTTCCGGCTGCTCGCCATGGGCTCGGACCACACGCTGATCTCGCTCGGCGCGAAGACGCTGCTGAAGAGCATGCGAGATTCGATCGGTTCTTAGCGCCAGCCCTACGGCTCCTTCAACTCCGTCAGGAATTTGGCGAAAGTCATCGAACCCTCGGGCCAGGGGCCGAAGCCGGCATCGTGGTTGAGATGACCTGCCTCGCCGGCATCGATGAAAAGCGATCCCCAGGCGGCGGCGATGTCCTCGGCGACCTCGAAGGCGCAGAACGGATCGTTGCGGCTGGCGATCACGATTGACGGAAAGGGCAGGGGATCGCGCGAATAAGGGCCGAAGGTCATCAGATGTCTTGGCCTGATTTCCGGATTGGAGACGTCGGGCGGCGCCACGAAAAAGGCGCCCGCGACCGGCTTCTTGAATTGCGGGATGGCCTGCACCGCCGCCGCGACGCCAAGCGAGTGCGCGACCAGAACCACTGGTCGCTCGGCCTCGTTGACGGCGTTCGCCACGCTTGCCGTCCAGTCCTCGCGGACGGGCTTCGTCCATTCCGCCTGCTCGACTCGGCGCGCCGTCGACAGTTTCGACTGCCAGCGGGTCTGCCAGTGCTCGGGGCCGGAATTGGTGTAGCCCGGCACGATCAGGATATCTGCGTCTTTGACTTTCATGGCGCCGATGTAGCGAGCGGCCTTCCCGCCTGCAACCCTGTCGCCAATATCACGTGATCACAATCGTGAACAACTTGTTCGATTCTTGCTCTCTTGTGTGAACGATCGCAATCGACGATCTGAGGAGGGAACAAGGAACAGAGCCGGCGGCCCACAAAACCCCTTTCTGGAGTAGGTGTCGCCCGAACGGAGAGTTTGATGAGCGAACTGCCTTTTGCCGCGACCACACCGGTCAGCGTGTCGCGTGTCGGGTTGAAGGCGCGCGACGCCGAGAGTCTTGCCGCCTATTACCGCGCGGTCGTCGGCCTGCAGGAGTTGAGCCGCGCCGACGGCGCGATCACGCTTGGCGCCGCCAACCGGCCATTGATGGTCTTGGAGCCGGATTCCGCGGCCAAGCCGGACGATCCGCGCAGCGCCGGGCTTTTCCACACGGCTTTCCTGTTGCCGTCGCGCGCCGATCTCGGCCGTTGGATCAATCACGCCGCCGCCAACCGCCTCGCCATCGAGGGCGCTTCCGACCATCTGGTCAGCGAGGCGCTCTATCTCACCGATCCGGAAGGCAACGGCATTGAGATCTATGCCGACCGCAGCCCGCAGGACTGGAAATGGAACGGCGGCCGCATCGCCATGGCAACCGAACGGCTGAACCTGCCGGCGGTGGTAGGAAGCGTGCCGGCAGGCGATGCCGGCTGGCAGGGCGCGCCGGAAAACACCGTTGTCGGCCACGTTCACCTGCGCGTCGGCCGGCCGGAAGATGCCGAAGCCTGGTGGCATGACCAGTTCGGCTTCGACACCGTCGCCAAATATGGCAGCCAGGCGGTGTTCCTGTCGTCCGGCCACTACCACCACCATATCGGCGCCAATGCGTGGCAGAGCGCCGGCGCCGGCCGCCGCGATCCGTCCCGCTCAGGCCTCGCCTGGGTCGAGATGCGCTCGGATAATGTGAAGGATGAGACGAGCAGAGAGGACCCGTGGGGCACGGTGATTAGGACCGTGCCAAGGGAAGGCTTGAGCGGGCGTCGGTGACAGCCTATTTCTCCCGTATAGAGACGGGGAGAAGGAAAGATCAATCTTCCCCAAACACCCGCTTGAAGATCGTGTCGACATGCTTGGTATGATAGCCGAGGTCGAATTTCTCGCGGATCTCGGCTTCGGAGAGGGCCGCCGTCACGTCCTTGTCGGCCAGCAGTTCCTCGAGGAAATCAGCGCCGTGCTCCCAAACTTTCATAGCGTTGCGCTGCACCAGCCGATAGGCGTCCTCGCGTGACAGGCCGGCCTGCGTCAGCGCCAGAAGCACACGCTGCGAATGCACCAGGCCGCGGAACTTGTTGAGGTTCTTCTCCATGTTCTCGGGATAGACGAGCAGCTTGTCGACGACCCCGGTGAGGCGCGCCAGCGCAAAATCCAGCGTCACCGTCGCGTCCGGCCCGATCATGCGCTCGACCGAGGAATGCGAAATGTCGCGCTCGTGCCAGAGCGCCACGTCTTCCATGGCCGGCAGCGCCATCGACCGCACCATCCGGGCAAGGCCAGTGAGGTTTTCGGTCAGCACCGGGTTGCGCTTGTGCGGCATCGCCGACGAACCCTTCTGGCCCGGCGAGAAATACTCTTCGGCTTCGAGAACCTCAGTGCGCTGCAGATGGCGGATCTCGACGGCGAGGCGTTCGACAGAGGAGGCGATGACGCCGAGCGTCGCAAAGAACATGGCATGGCGGTCGCGCGGGATCACCTGGGTCGATACGGGCTCCGGCTTCAGCCCGAGCTTTGCCGCCACATGCTCTTCGACATAAGGCTCGATGTTGGCGAAGGTGCCGACAGCGCCGGAGATCGCACATGTTGCGATATCCTCCCGCGCGTGCACCAGCCGCTCGCGGCCGCGCGAGAACTCGGCATAGGCCTGCGCCAGCTTGACGCCGAAGGTGGTCGGCTCGGCATGGATACCATGGCTGCGGCCGATGGTGACGGTGTCCTTGTGCTCGAAGGCGCGGCGCTTCAGCGCCGCAAGCAAGGCATCGATGTCGGCAAGCAGGATGTCACTGGCGCGGGTCAGCTGCACGGCAAGGCAGGTGTCGAGCACGTCCGACGAGGTCATGCCCTGGTGGATGAAGCGGGCGTCCGGTCCGACGAATTCGGCGAGATGGGTCAGGAAAGCGATGACGTCATGCTTGGTGACGCGTTCGATCTCGTCGATCTTGCCGACGTCGAATTTGGCGGCGCCGCCTTTTTCCCAAATGGTCCTTGCCGCTTCCTTCGGAATGACGCCGAGCTCGGCCAGCGCATCGCAGGCATGGGCCTCGATCTCGAACCAGATGCGGAAGCGGGTTTCGGGCGACCAGATGGCGACCATTTCCGGCCGGGAATAGCGAGGGATCATCCGTTTTCTAAGTCCTGCCTGGGAGAAGCGTCGGCCGCGTCCTAACAGAGGCGGGCCTAATGCTCAACGCCGCTGCCGCGCAAACCAGATACTGACCGAGAAGCGCTGCAAAACTGAAAGCGTCACCGGCTCGACCTCTGTCTCATCGGCGTCATGCTTATCACGCCATGGTGAACGAGACGTGCCGTGCGATGCATCCAATCCGGCGTTCATTTGTTATTGTCGGCCGTCTCGCATCCGAAAGGGCACATCGGCATCCAGCGGAGGACCAGCATGAGCACCGACATCAGCAAGATAAGCGGACATATGGAAGTGATCGGCGCCGACGGCGTCCATATCGGCACCGTCGACAAAGTCGAAGGCGACCGGATCAAGCTGACCAAGGCCGACAGCGGCATGGGCTCGCACAAGGACCATCACCATTACATTTCACTCGCCCTGGTCGCGGAAATCGATGGGCAAAAGGTATGGCTCTCCGCGAATTCCGATGTCGCGGTCACCTTCGAGGAAGAAAAATCCGATCCGACCTGATCGGTACCGAGCCAATCAGCGCGACGACCAGACGGGAAACAAATCGCCGTCGGCCGGGGTCGCGGCGTGGACGCCGCGGCTGATCGCGCGCGCCATGGTGGCGCCGGCCGCCGCGAAGAGGTCGATCGCGGCATCGGCGCCGAGCTCGATGCCGCTCCCGCCTGTGGCCAGCGCAAACACCAGATCGCCGTCGGCCGGCGTATGCGTCGGCCAGATGGCGCGGGCGAAGCCGTCATGCGCCGAAATCGCCAGCCGCTTGGCGGCGGCCTTGCTCAGCACGGCGTCTGTGGCGATGACGGCGATGGTGGTGCTGCCGCCTTCGGCCTCGCCACCGACGCGCCGGTCGCGGTATTTCAGCAGGATCTTCCTGGCGTCTTGTGGCAGCGGCTCGGGATAGCCCAGGCCGCCGAACTCGTTGCCGATCTCGAAGGGCGCCGCCCAGAAATGGCGGCTGCCGCCAACCGTCACCGAGCCGGTCGGATTGACCGCGGCAAGCGCGCCGATGGTGACGCCGCTGTCAAGCACGGTCGAGGCCGAACCCAGCCCGCCTTTCAGCCCGGAGGTCAGGGCGCCGGTGCCGGCGCCCGTCGTGCCGATGGCGAAATCCATCGTTGCGGCCTGCGCGGCCTGATAGCCGAGCTCACGATAAGGCGGGTAGCGGCCCCAATCCTTGTCGCCGCCGTTGCGCAGGTCGAACAGGATCGCGGCCGGCACGATCGGCACGCGGAAGCCGCCGACCTCGACGCCGATGTTCCTCTCGCGCAATGCCGCCTGCACGCCCGAGGCGGCGTCGAGGCCGAAGGCGGAGCCGCCGGACAGGACGACGGCATGGATCGTCGCGATAGAGTTCTGCGGCTCGAGCAGGTCGGTTTCGCGCGTGCCCGGCGCGCCGCCCAGAACCTGGATGCCGGCAACCGCTGGCTCGTCGCACAGCACCACCGTGACGCCGGATTTGAGCCCGGCGTCGGTGGCATTGCCGACGCGAAGGCCGACAACGTCGGTGATAAGATTACGCGGTCCGGTGCGGAACATCACTTGTCCTCCAGCGGCACGAAATGCATGCGGTCGAAGCGGAAGAGGCGGAACGGGTTCTGGCTGAGATCGCCCTTGGCGTCGAAGCGGATGGTGCCGATCGCGGTCGCGAAATCATGGCCGGTCAGCGCTTCGCCGAGCGGCTTGCCGGAGCTTTCCGCGCCGGCAAGCGCGGCCTTGGCGACCTCGACTGCGGCATAGGCCGGCAGCGTGTAGCCGTCCGGCACGATGTTCTTCGCCCCGAAAGCCTGCACCACTTTGGGATCGGCGACCTCCGCCCATTCCGGCGTGGCGATCATCAGCGTGCCTACCGCATAGGGGACATCGCCCGGCGGCGTGCGCAGGTTCTCGCCGCCGGCAAAGGTGATGCCGGCATCGAGCTGGGCGGCGTCGCGACCCATGATCGCGATGTCGTCGCCGTCGCCGCCGGCGAACACCTTGGTCGCGCCGGCCTTCTTCAGCCGCCCGACCAGTCCGATCTGGTTGTCGAGCTGCGGCCGGAACGTGTCGACGAAGACCGGTTTCAAGGCAGCCTGCTCGGCCGCGGCGCGAAAGGTCTCGGCCATTTCGCGGCCATAGATGGTGCCGTCGTCGACGATGGCGAACAGGTCGTCGCGCCAGAGCTGGGTGAGCTTGGCGGCAACCGCATTGCGCTCGTCGTCACCGCGCGGGCCGAGCCGGTAGACCGGCCAGCCGGTCTTGGCGCGCCGGTCGGTCAGGCTTTCGGTGCGCACGCCGACCGTGATCACCGGGATGTTGGCATCCTTCAGGATCGGCAGCGCCGCCTCGATCGCCTCGGTGCAGAGAAAGCCCACCACGACATTGACCTTGGCGTCGACGAATTCCTTTGCCGCCGCCGCGCCGCCGTCGGCGGTGCAGGCGTCGTCGAGTGTTTTCACCGTGATGCCGTTTGCCTCCGCCGCGAGGTCAGCGCCGGTCTCGACCTGCTTGCCGAGGATCGCCGACGGACCGGAAAGCGGCGCCGCGACGCCGACCAGCGTCTCGGCCTCGGCGCCCGCGGCCAGCGACAGCCAGAGCAGCAAGGCTGATGTCGTCGTGAGAAGACGCATTCGGGCTAAGTGATCCTCCATGCCGGGGATACAGTCCCGACACTATTCCAGGAAATGCCTAAAGGCTGGCTAAGCGGCGCGCAACGCGAATTTGCGGATTGCAGTCAAGCACTTCGCCCATGCTATGCAACTTGTGGCGTGCAATATGCCGCCATATATAACGAACTGGTTCCGACAGGTGGATTATCGGGTGCTCAAGATCAATGATATCGGACCGCAGCACTATCGCGATGCGATGGCGCATTTTGCCGGCCATGTGCATGTGGTGACGACGGACGGGCCCGGCGGCAAGCGGGGCGCGACGGTGATCGCCGCCTGTTCGGTTTCGGACACCCCGCCGACGGTGCTGGTCTGTCTCAACCGCGAGAACGTCAAGAACGAAGCCTTCATCAAGAACGGCAGGTTCGCGTTGAACACGCTCGCCTCGGACCAGGAAGCCGTATCGGTCGGCTTTTCCGGCATCACCGGCCTGCCGGCGGACGAGCGCTTTGCGCTGGCCGAATGGGATGTGATCTCGACCGGCGCGCCGACCCTGAAAGGCGCCCTTGCCGTGTTCGACTGCGAGATCATCGATGCCAAGGATTTGGCCACCCACCGTGTGCTTTTTGGCAAGGTGACAGGCCTGCGCATCGGCGATAATTTGCGGCCGCTGATCTACCACAACCGCGGCTATCACGTTCTTTGAAACGTGCAAGCGGGATCCACGGAGACGAGATGACCGCGCCGCGCCCCGCGCCGAAAACGATCGACGAAACACTCGATCTTTTGACCGGCGCGGACTATGTCGCGGACCGTTCGCTGGCGACCGTGCTGTTTTTATCGCTGCGCATGAAGCGGCCCTTGTTCCTCGAAGGCGAGGCGGGCGTCGGCAAGACCGAGATCGCCAAGGTGCTGGCCGACGCGCTCGGCCGCCGGCTGATCCGCCTGCAATGCTATGAGGGTCTCGATGTCTCCTCGGCCGTCTATGAGTGGAACTACGCCGCCCAGATGATCGAGATCCGCATGGAGGAGGCGGCCGGCAAGGTCGTGCGCTCCGACATGGAGCGCAACGTATTCTCCGAAAAATACCTGATCCGCCGCCCGGTGCTCGATGCGCTGACCGGCAAGGCGGGCGCTGCGCCGGTGTTCCTGATCGACGAGCTCGACCGCACCGATGAGGCTTTCGAGGCCTTCCTGCTCGAAATCCTGTCCGACTTCCAGGTTACCGTTCCCGAGCTTGGCACGATCAAGGCGGAAGAGCCGCCGATCGTCATCATCACCACCAACCGCACACGCGAGATTCACGACGCGCTGAAGCGGCGCTGCCTTTACCACTGGGTCGACTACCCGAACGCCGAGCGCGAGCTGGAGATCGTTCGGCGCAAGGTGCCGCAGGCGAACCGCCGGCTCTCGGCGCAGGTCGTGTCCTTCGTCCAGAAGCTGCGCCAGGTCGAGCTGTTCAAGGCGCCCGGCGTCGCCGAAACGATCGATTGGGCCGGCGCATTGACCGAGCTCGACAAGGTGGCGCTCGACCCAGAGACCGTGTCGGACACGATCGGCGTTCTTTTGAAGTACCAGGACGACATCGCCCGTATCGGCGAAGGCGAGGGCCGGCGCATCCTCAATGAGGTGAAGGCCGAGCTTTCGGCGGCGGAGTAGGTGCGATGCCGTCGCCGCCCCCGGAACCCAAAGAGGCGCTCGCCGATGGGCGTATCGCCGACAACATCGTCTATTTTGCCCGCGCCCTTCGCAAGGCCGGCATGCGCGTCGGTCCGGCCTCGGTGAAGGACGCCATCGAGGCGGTGCTTGCCGCCGGCATCGGCTCGCGCGACGATTTCTACTGGACGCTGCATGCGGTGCTCGTCTCGCGGCACGAGGATCATCCGGTCTTCGACGAGGCTTTCCGCCTGTTCTGGAAATCGCGCGAGCTGATCGAGAAGCTGCTGGCGATGTTCTCGCCGGTTGCGCCGGACAACGCTGAAAAACAGAAGCCGCGGGCGGCCGAGAACCGCGTCAGCCAAGCGATGTTCGAGGGCCATCGGAAAAACCAGCCGGCGCGAGAAGCGCCTGAGATCGAGGTCGATGCGCGGATGACTTTTTCCGGCAACGAGGTGCTGCGCGGCAAGGACTTCGCCCAGATGGATGCCGGCGAAATGGCCGAGGCCAAAAAGGCGATCATGGCCCTGCGGCTGCCGTTCGACCTTGTCCGCACGCGGCGCTTCAAGGCCGACGCGCAGGGGCGCCGCATCGATCCGCGCGCCATGATGCGCTCGGCCGCGCGCACCGGCGGCGCGCTTATCCTGCCGAAATTCCGCTCGCAGCGTGAAGTGCACCCGCCGCTGGTGGTGCTGGCCGACATTTCCGGCTCGATGAGCCAGTACACGCGCATCTTCCTGCATTTCCTGCATGCGCTGACGGAAAAGCGGGGCCGTGTGCATGCCTTCGTCTTCGGCACGCGGCTGACCAATTTGACGCGGCAGATGCGCCATCGCGATCCGGACGAGGCACTGGCCGAATGCTCGGCGGCGGTGAAGGATTGGTCGGGCGGCACCCGCATCGGCGATACGCTTGCCGAGTTCAACCGGCTGTGGTCGCGCCGGGTGCTGGGGCAGGGCGCCGTGGTGCTTTTGATCACCGACGGGTTGGAGCGCGACGACGTCACCAGTCTTTCGCACGAGATGGAGCGGCTGCATAAATCCTGCCGGCGGCTGATCTGGCTCAATCCGCTGCTGCGCTTCGACCGGTTCGAGGCGCGCGCCCGCGGCGTCATGGCGATGCTGCCCTATGTCGACGAGTTCCGGGCGGTGCATAATCTCGACGCGCTGGCCGATCTTTGCGCCTCGCTCGACCAGCAGCCGGCCGCCGGGGTCGATCCGCGCCGCTGGCTGCAAACTGGCGGGAGGCGTGCCGCATAGCCATATGTTCTGCAGCCATATTTTCTGGGGATGTCTCTCCCGGAGAGAACTAAAGTTTTCCCTTGAAAACCAGA
The DNA here is from genome assembly GCF_006439355.1 of Mesorhizobium sp. B4-1-3. GTDB lineage: Bacteria > Pseudomonadota > Alphaproteobacteria > Rhizobiales > Rhizobiaceae > Mesorhizobium. Next base: position 282,879 of record NZ_VFTG01000004.1, on the reverse strand, counting down.
CTTTGTGAGAAGCGACGATGGATGAGAGCATTTATCTTGATGAGGCCCGCGATCCCCTGATCATCGCGGAAGGCTGGATGAAGGACGGCAGGGATGTCGCCATCGCGACCGTGGTCGAGACCTGGGGTTCGGCGCCGCGTCCGGTCGGCAGTCATCTTGTCATCGACGCCGAGGGGAATTTCCATGGTTCGGTCTCGGGCGGCTGCGTGGAGGGCGCCGTGGTGACCGAGGCGATGGACGTCATCGGCTCGGGCAAGCCAAAGATGCTTGAGTTTGGCGTCGCCGACGAAACCGCCTGGCAGGTGGGCCTTTCCTGCGGCGGCCGCATCAAGGTCTATGTCGAAAGGCTGGGCTAGAGCATGATTCCAAAAAGCGGGAACCGGTTTTGGGGCAAGATCATGCTCGAACAAGAGACTTCCTGATGGATCCGTATGTCCTGAAGACACTCAACGAAGAACGCCGCGCCCGTCGAGCGGCCGTGCTTGTCACCGATCTCGGCGACGGCCGCGACCGCATCGTGCGTGAGGGCGACCGGGTTGCGGGCGATCTCGGGGCGGCGATCGCCAATGCGTTCCGCACCGGCATTTCGCGGTCGGTGGAGGCGGAAGGACGGACCTTCTTTCTCAATGCGCATCTGCCGCGCCCGCGCCTCGTGGTGGTCGGCGCGGTGCATATCAGCCAGGCGCTGGGGCCGATGGCCAGGATCGCCGGCTATCCCGTCGAGATCATCGATCCGCGCACGGCGTTCGCCACGCCGGAGCGCTTTCCGAACGTCGCGCTGCATGCCGAATGGCCGGAGGATGTGCTGAAGCGCGCGCCGCTCGACAGCTATACCGCGCTTGCCGCCGTCACCCATGATCCGAAGATCGACGATTTTGCGCTGAAGGCGGCGCTCGACGCGCGGTGCTTCTATATCGGGGCGCTCGGCAGCCGCAAGACCCACGCCAAGCGTGTCGAACGCCTGCTGGCGCTCGGCGCCGGCGCCGACCAGATCGCCCGCATCCACGCGCCGATCGGCCTCGACATCGGCGCGGCCAGTCCGGCGGAGATCGCCGTCGCGGTGCTTGCGCAGACCATTCATGCCTTCCGCTCGCGCGGTCTCGAAGCAAAAGGCGCCGTGGCGTGAAATTTGGGCCGGTTCCGATCGATGCGGCGGAAGGTGCGGTGCTGGCGCATGCGACCACCGCCGGCGAAAAACGCTTCCGCAAGGCACACCGGCTGAGCCGCGAGGATATCGCGGCGCTCAAGGCGGCGGGCATCGGCGAAGTCGTCGCGGCGGTTCTTGCCGAGGATGATCTCGGCGAGGATGCCGCTGCCGCGAAGATCGCCGCCGCCATGAGCCACCGCAACATCGAGGTCAAGCCGGCCGCAACCGGGCGGGTGAACCTTCATGCAGGCGCTGCCGGCGTCTTTACCGTCGATGCCGGGATGATCGACGCCATCAACGCGGTCGATCCGGCCATCACCATCGCGACACTGGCGCAGCATGCGCCGGTCGAGAAGGGGCAGATGGTGGCGACGGTGAAGATCATCCCCTTTGCCGTTGCCGCGAGCCTGGTGGACAGGGTGGTGAGGATTTGCGCCGGCCGCGAGATCTTTGCCGTCAACGCCTATCGGCCCATCACTGTCGGCGTCATCCAGACGGTGCTTCCGGGCGTCAAGCCGAGCGTGCTGGACAAGACGCTGCGCGTCACCGAGGCGCGGCTGGCGCGCTCAGGCGGCCGGCTGACGGCCGAGCGGCGCACGCCGCATGAGATTGCGCCGGTCGCCGCGGCGGCAACCCAGCTGGCGCGCGACAATGACATGGTGGTGATCTTTGGGGCCTCGGCGATGAGCGATTTCGCCGACGTCGTGCCGGCCGCGATCGAACGCGCAGGGGGTACCGTCGTCCGTGCCGGCATGCCGGTCGATCCCGGCAACCTGCTGGTGCTCGGAACGCTGGACGGCAAGCGCATCGTCGGCGCGCCCGGATGCGCTCGCAGCCCGAAGGAGAACGGCTTCGACTGGGTGCTCGATCGCCTGATTGCCGGGCTAGAGGTGACGGCGGGCGACATTGCCGGCATGGGCGTCGGCGGACTTCTGATGGAAATCCCGACAAGGCCGCAGCCGCGCGAGCCCGCGCCGCAGCCGGCAAGGGCGGCGCTGAAGGTCGATATCGTGCTTCTGGCCGCCGGCCGCTCGAGCCGGATGGGCGGGCCGAACAAGCTTTTGGCCCTGTTCGACGGCGAGCCGTTGGTGCGCCGCACCGCCCGGCGGGCTCTGGGCTCGAAGGCCGCCAGCACCATCGTCGTCACCGGCCACCAGCGCGAGCGCGTGCGCTCCGCGCTTTCCGGCCTCGGCGTGAGCCTCGCCGACAATCCGGACTTCGCCGATGGTCTGGCATCGTCGCTGAAGGCGGGCATCGCGAGGGTCGGGCCCGATGCGGCAGGCGCCATGATCGTGCTCGGCGACATGCCCGGCGTTTCATCGAAAGACCTCGACAGCCTGATCGATGCGTTCCGCGGCTCCGGCGGCCGCTCCGTGGTGCGCGCCTCGCATCAGGGCAAGCGCGGCAATCCGGTGCTTTTGCCACGATCGCTTTTCGCGGCCGTCGCGCAGCTCGAGGGCGACACCGGCGCGCGCCATCTGGTCGAGGCCGAGGGTCTCGACGTCATCGATGTCGAGATCGGGCAGGGCGCCTCGATCGATGTCGACACGCGCGAGGCGCTGGAAGGGGCGGGCGGCGTTCTGCAGGATTGACAAAGCAGAGCCGAATTTCGCATGGCTCTCGGCATGTCTTTCCGCTTCCTCTTCGCCCTGCTCGTCGCAACCGGTTTTGCCGTCCAGGCTGCCCATAGCCAGCCGCTTTCGCTAAAGCCGTTCAAGGACGACCTGTTCGCTTATCCGGCGACGCTGTCCACCGGCGACAATGGCGCCTACACCGTGCTCGACTATCACGAGCTGCGCGACATCAACCAGCGCGACGAGGTGCCGGAAAAGCGCGTTCGCGCGCAATACACCGATCCCGGCGTGCGCAAGGTCCAGCAGGACCTGATGCTGAAGACCGACGCCGGCGATATAAGGCATGTCGCGGTCGGCAGGACGCAAGGCGCTTCCATCATCGTGCTCTACCTGCACGGGCAAGGCGGCAGCCGAAAGCAGGGCGTTGACGACTTCACCTTCGGCGGAAATTTCAACCGCATCAAGAACCTGATGGCCGCTAACAATGGGCTCTATCTTTCGCCGGATTTCCCGGATTTCGGCGACAAGGGCGCGGCGCAGGTCGCGGCATTGATCGATCACTATGCCCAACAATCGCCGGGCGCGAAGATCTTCGTCGCCTGCGGCTCGATGGGCGGCATGATCTGCTGGAAGCTCGCTGCGCGCAAGGACACCGGCGGCCGCATCAATGGGCTGCTGCTGCTCGGTTCGCTCTGGGACGACAGCTTCCTCACCAGCCCCGCCTTCAAGCGCCGCGTGCCGGTGTTTTTCGGGCAGGGCAGCCATGACGTGGTGTTCCCGGTGGAGAAGCAGGAAGCCTTCTTCCGCTCGATCCTGGCCAAGAAGTCTTACCCGACCCGCTTCGTCCGCTTCGAGACAGGCACCCATGGTACGCCGATCCGCATGGTCGACTGGCGCGGCACGCTGAACTGGATGCTGACGAAGGCGCCCTGATCGACGCCCTGCGTTTAAGGTGCGGTGTTGTAGTCGATGACCGTCTGCGGATTGATCTCGCCGTCATAGGAAGCATCGACGTCATACTGGACGAGCGAGAAATCGCCGTTGCGGAAAAGATAGGTTCCCGATGACGACGCATCTCCCGCACCACGCCATTTGTTCGATGTGGTGATGGTCTTGGTGTTGTCGTCATAGTCCGAGTTGGTCGCCCAGCCGCTGGTCTTGAACCCGATGATGTGGATCGATTCGACCTTGCCTTCGCTGTTGTTGTTCTCGTAGCGGATGTCGAGATCCGGCTCGGTGAACTGCAACTGTGAGACGCCGTTGACGTCATCGGCGATGTAGTAAACCGCCGTCTCGTTATAGGCGGCCATCGAACAGAAGAAGCGGAACAGCCGCGTCTCGCGTTCGGGATCGTTGGGCTGGGCGTCCTTGTCCTTGTAGCGGATAGAGTGAGCCTCGGGCTCGCCGACTGGCTTGCCATCAGGATCCTTCTTGTCGCACTGGTTGCCGTAGGTGGCGAGGAAGGCTTTCTTGGCCTGCTCTAGGGCCTCGTCCGTCTTCGGCGGGGGTGGGCCGTCGCCGCAGCTTGCCGGCACGGCGCTGTCGAAATCCTCGGTCGACGGCTTCAGCGCGCCCTTGTCGATGAAGATCGGCTGGAAGGGCGGCTCCTGGATCTGCGCGTTGACCTGGCGGACCGTGTAGCAGCCGGCGAAAACCTTGGCCTCGCCCTTGTTGTCGGTTGCCTGGATGGCGACCGGGACACTGTAATAGATGCTGCCGGCTGCCCCTTCGTTCGACACGGCGCCAGTCTTGACCTCAACACTGTCGGTGCCGTCGTAACCCTTGACGAAGGCGTTGAAGTCTTTTGCCGGCTTCGTTTCGCCAAAATAACTCCAGGCGCGGGCGAATTCGTGGCGGTTGATGGCGCTGTAGAGCGAGCGGATGACGGCGTCGGCGCTTGATCGGTCATCGATGTAGGGCACGTCCGCCGCGGGCGCGGACTGCGTGAAGCCGGCCAGTGAGAAAAACACGGTCGCTGCGAAAACGGCTCTTTTCATCGAATCCTCCGCTCGGTAACGAAAATACTACCATGGCGATTGCGGCGGCGCGGTGACGCCATGGGCAGGACCGCTTGAAGAATCGTGATGGGAAGCGCTAGTTCACGGCCCGCGGCGCTGGGGCCGCGTGGGAGATTGCCCGTGACCATTTCCATGTATGACATCTCGGTCGGCGTGTTTTCCGCGAGGCTGAAGGCGCTGGCCAGCGTGCTGACGGCGGCGGAGCAGAATGCCGGCGAGCGCAAGATCGATCCGCAGGTGTTCCTTACCGCGCGGCTGGCGCCAGACATGTTCGCGCTGACCAGGCAGGTCCAGATCGCCACCGACCATGCCAAGGGTGCGCCGTCGCGGCTCGCCGGCCGCGAGGTGCCGAAATACGAGGACAATGAAGCGAGCTTTGCCGAGCTGCAGGCCCGTGTCTCCAAGACGCTCGATCATCTGGCGACGTTTACGGCGGCTGACCTGGAGGGATCGGAAGACAAGACGATCGAATTAAAGCTCGGCGGCCGCGAAACCACGCTGCCCGGCCTGCACTACCTGCTGCATATAGCGACGCCGAATTTCTATTTCCACGTCACGACCGCGTACGACATCCTGCGCCACAATGGCGTGCCGCTCGGCAAGCAGACATTTTTGGGAAATCGCTGACTTTTGGAGGCTTTGAGGTTTCCCGATAGCCCGGGAAACCTCTTTGGCTCAGTGTTGTTCAGCGGGTCGACATTTCGCGCGCTATGCGGGGAAAATCCGCCGGCTTGACGCCGATATCGGCGCGATCGTCATTGCTCATCGCGTTCAGAAGCGCGAGCGCCGCGCGGTAACGCTGCTGTTCCTGCGGCCTCGGCCGAGCGAACATTTCAGTGAAGAACCCCATGACTCAGTTGCCCCTGTTGGTTCCTCCCGACACCACGATATAGGTGATTTGTTAAAGTTGTGCAGTGCAGCAATTGCATGGCTGCCATGCCGCACGAAATTTTCCGCCACAATCGATTTTTCGTGAAACTTTCCGGCGGGCTCGATCGTAGTGACCCGTGTCGGCCCATGGCCGGCTTTTTCCTCGCCACTCCTGGCGCCCCTGCCGGGCTGCACGAAATGCAGTCCAGCCTTTTCCACTGGTCGTCTTTCCCGGGCGCAAAAGCCGGCAATTGTTAACATCGCCGGCATTCATTTTTAACGAGAGCCTCCTATGTTCGGCGGCATAAACGCATGCCGGCACCACAGGGAGGCTGAGATCGGCACCGGGAACAAGCTCGATTTCGCTTCGTTGCTCGACGACCTGATCGTCGCCTCGAAAAAAGGCGAGGAGGAGGGTGCCTGGCCGTCTATTCCCTTTGATTATCTGTCCGTAGCCGATGAGCTGCATTCCGGCCGCATCAAGGTCGCCGGCGAGAGCGTCGCCGCCGAATACCGCGAGTCCGGCGCCGACCTCGCGGTTGAGTTCGCGGCACTTCTCGATCAGGCGAAACTGACCCTTGCCGGCGAGGAACAGCGGCCGGAGGAGAAGCTGCCGCCGATCGATCCTGAAGCGATCGCCGGCGAGCTCGGCCTCGACCGTCCGGCCAAGAATGCCGATTTCGGCCGCATCCGCCGCAATTTCGCTTTCGCCAACCACCCGGACCGGGTGGCGCCGCATCTGCGCCAGCGCGCCATGATCCGCATGCAGGTGGCCAACATGCTGATCGACGAGGCCAAGCGGCGGGCTTTGGCCGGGGCGCACCGTTAGCCAAGCAATTCAAGCAAAACGTCGTTGCGAGCGAGGGCTTGGAGAAACTCCAGCCTGTGCTTTATGCTTGAATTTCCTACCCGCGCCGTCCGCGCAAACCTCCCGCCGGAGAACCCATGCATAAACGCCGCCTCGGTCGGACCGATCTTCTTGTTTCGCAAATCTGCCTCGGTTCGATGACCTGGGGTCAGCAGAACACCGAGGCCGAAGGCCATGCGCAGATGGATCTGGCGTTCTCGCGCGGCGTGAATTTCATCGACACGGCCGAGCTTTACCCGATCCCGCCCAAGGCGGAGACGCAAGGGCGGACCGAGAGGACCATCGGCAGCTGGATGAAGGCCAACCGCAATCGCGACAAGGTCATCCTCGCCTCGAAGGTCGTCGGCCGCACGGCCAACACATGGTTCCGCGGCGATCGTCCGTCGAAGCTGGTGCGCGGCGATATTTTCGACGCTGTCGAGAAATCGCTGGCCAAGCTCGGCACCGACTATATCGACCTCTATCAGATCCACTGGCCGGACCGGGATATTCCGTGGGGCTCGAATCCGACGCGCGTCGGGGCTGTGGCGCGGCGTGCGGATGCGGCAGGCGCTCCCGGAGACGAGACGCCGATTGCCGAAACCCTCGCCGTCTTCGAAGAGCTGGTGAAGGCCGGCAAGATTCGCCATCTCGGCCTTTCGAACGAAAGCTCCTGGGGTCTCATGCGCTTCGTCTTCGAAGCCGAAAAGGGCATTGGTCCGCGCGTCGCCTCGCTGCAGAACGCCTACAATCTGGTCAACCGCACGTTCGAGGTGAACCTTGCCGAGGTCTGCCAGCGCGAGGAGATCGCGTTACTTCCCTATTCGCCGCTGGCGCAGGGGTACCTGACCGGTAAATACGACCACGGCGCGCGGCCGCAGGGCTCGCGCTCGCAGCTCTTCAACCGCGGCCAGCGCTACGAGACGCCGAATGCGGCGGAAGTGCTGCTCGAATACAATGAGCTGGCGCGCTCCTTCGGCATGGAGCCGGCGCTTTTCGCCAATGCGTATGTGGCGAGCCGGCCCTTCGTGACCGCGAACATCGTCGGCGCAACCACCATCGCGCAGCTCGAGATGGCGCTGTCCTCGGTCGACGTCACCTGGACGGAAGAGATGCAGAAGGCGGTCGACGCCATCCACCAGCGCGTAGGCAATCCGTGCCCTTGAGCGGGAATCGTGGAAAAACAAAAAGGGTGGAGACGATGGCAGATTTTCCGATCGAGGCCGTGCGCGGCAGATTTCCGGCGCTTTCGCTGACCGATAAAGGACGCCGGCGCATCTATCTCGACAATCCCGCCGGCACGCAGGTGCCGCTGACAGTGGCGGACGCGGTGTCGCGCTGCCTGCTCTCGACCAACGCCAATCTGGGCGGGTTCTTCGAGACTACGGTCGCGGCCCAAAAAGCGGTCGACGACGCGCATGCGGCAATGGCCGATTTTCTGAACGCATCGAGCGTTGAGGAGATTGTCATCGGCGCCAACATGACGACGCTGACCTACCACATGTCGCGCACCCTCGGCCGGACGATGAAACCCGGCGATGAGATCATCGTCACGCGCATGGACCATGAGGGCAATGTCTCGCCCTGGCTGCAGCTTGCCGAGGATCTCGGCCTTGTCGTGCGCTTTCTGCCGTTCGACGAGCGGAGCTGGCAGGTGGAGGAGACGGCGCTCAAGGAGCTGCTTTCGGACAAGACGCGCCTCGTCGCGCTGAACTATGCCTCCAACCTCACCGGCTCGATCAACCGGGTGAAGGCGCTGACGGCGATCGCCAGGCAGGCCGGCGCGCTGGTCTATGTCGATGCCGTGCAGTTCGCGCCGCACGGGCTGGTCGACGTGCAGGAGCTCGGCTGCGATTTCCTGATCTGCTCGGCCTATAAATTCTTCGGCCCGCATATGGGCATATTGTGGGGCCGCCGCGACGTGATCGACCGCCTCAAGCCCTACAAATGCCGCTGTTCTTCGAACGTCCTGCCCGAACGGTTCGAGCTTGGCACGCCGCAGATCGAGCTGATGGCGGGGCTGACGGCGGCAATCGACTATTTCGCCGATCTCGGCGCTTCGGCCGGCGAGGGCGGCTCGCGGCGGCAGCGGATCGCCAGGGCGTTCGAGGTGTCGATCGCCTACGAGAACGCGCTGGTCCGGCGACTGATCGACGGCCTGTCCGACATCGAGGGCCTGGTCATCCACGGCATCACCGATCCGGAGCGTCTCGCCGAGCGGGTGCCGACCATTTCCTTCACCGTCGAAGGCATCGCACCGGAAACGATCGTGCGGCAGATGAACGCCGAAAACATCTTCCTGTGGTCAGGCCACAATTATGCGTGGGAGGTCGTCCAGCAGCTCGGCATTCCGGCTGAGCAGGGCGTCGTGCGCATCGGCATTGCGCATTACAATACGGCGGCCGAGATCGAGGAAACGCTTGAAAGCGTGCACCGCGTGATCGCGATGCTACGGCAGCAGCGCTAGTCTTTCTTGCCGCCGAAGCCGGTCAGGAAAGCGGTAAGGTTGTCGCCCAGCGCGTCGCAGAGATAGCCGCCCTCCTGGACGATGACCGTGGGCAGGCCGAGGCCGGCTATCGCTTCGCCGATGCGCGCGAAGCCCGGCGTCGTCACCGACAGGCCGCCGAATGGATCGCCTTCGAAAGCGTCGAGGCCGAGCGCGACGACCAGCGCTTCCGGCGCGAAGGCGCGGATGCGCTGGAAGGCCGCCGCCAGCGCTTCGAGGAAGGCCGCGTCGCCGGATTTGCGCGGCAGCGGCAGGTTGAGATTGTAGCCGAGGCCCGGGCCTTCGCCGCGCTCGTCGGCATGCCCCCAGAAGAACGGGTAGAAGCGTACCGGGTCGGCATGCACCGAGACGGTGAGCACGTCGGGACGGGTATAGAAGATGCCTTGCGTACCGTTGCCGTGGTGCAGGTCGACATCGAGGATGGCGACGCGGGCGGAATTCTTGCGCAGAACCTGCGCCGCGACCGCCGAATTGTTGATGAAGCAGAAGCCGCCGGCGACATCCGCGAAGGCGTGATGGCCTGGCGGGCGGCACAGCGCATAGGCCGACGCCGCGCCGGCCATCACCGCTTCAGCGGCTTCCACCGCGCTCCAGGCGCTCCACAGCGCGCTGTTCCAGGTCTCGGCCGAGATCGGGCAGGCGGTGTCGGCCATGTGATAGCCGGCCTGGCCGACAGCCGAGGCCGGATAGGAGCCGTTGCGGGCGATCGGGTGGATGTTCGGGATCACCTCTGCCGAAGCGCCTTCGATACGCTGCCAGCGCGGAAAAATGTGCTGGAGGAAATCCAGATATTCGGGCGTGTGCACCGCCGAGATCGGTCCAAGTCCATGATTTTTCGGACGTTCGACCGTCAACCCGGCTGATCTTGCGCCGGCTAACAATCTCTCGATCCGCTCCGGCTTTTCCGGATTGGGCTGCGGCGCGCCGCTGGAGAGGAAAGCCTTCGGGTCATGGCGTTTCTGCTCCTCGGCATAGAAGGCTTTCATCGTCACTCCTCCGGCGTGTCGGCAAAGGCGAAGAAGGCATCGCCGACGATCTTCTGCACCTGCTCGTAACTCGACCAGCCGATGCCCAGTTTCTCATAGAAGGCCTTGGCGGTCTCGTTGTCGGTATCGACGGAGAGCCTCAGATAGGCGCCGCCCGCCGCGCGGCACTCTTTCGCGACGCGGCGCAGCAGTTTCTCGCCGACCCGGCGCCCGCGGAAACGATCCTCGACGTAAAGGTCCTGCACATAGACGCCCGGCCGGCCCATCCAGGTCGAGAAGATCGGGAAGTGCAGGCAAAGACCGGCGAATTCGCCGCCGATCTCGGCGATCAGGGTCGAGAAGGCGGGCTTTTCACCGAAGCCGTAGCGGCGGAGGTCGTCGGGCGTCGATTGGATCTCTTCCTGCGCGCCGATGTGGGTGCTGAGACGGAGCAAGGCGGCGTGAATGGCTTCGACATCCTCGATGCGACCGGGGCGGAGCGTAACCGGTGCCGGCATCAAAACACCTTTCTCACCCTTCCACCGGCAGATCGAGTTCCTCCGCCAGCGTCTCCAGCGAATCGCCGATGATGGAAATCATCTCGCCGATCTGCTCGCGCGTGATGATCATCGGCGGCGCCACCATGAAATTGTCGCCGTCGCCGCCGCCCTTGACCTTGCGGCCATAGATTATCAGGCCGCGCGCATAGGCGTGATCGAGCAGGCGCTGCGTCGCCTTGCTGGCCGGGTCGATCGGCTTCAGTGTCTCCGGATCGGCGACCATTTCGGCGCCGGTGAGCAGGCCCTTGCCGCGCACATCCGCGATGAAGGGGAAGCGCTTCTGCAATCCCTTCAACTCCGCCATCAGCACGTCGCCCATGGCGGCGGCGTTGGCGATCAAGTCGAGCCGGTCCATCTCGCCGAGCACGGCAAGGCCGGCGGCGCAGGCAAGCGGATTGCCGGCATAGGTGTGGCCATGCTGGAAGCCGCCCGAGGCCAGCAGCGGCTCGACCAGGCGAATCGGCGCGGCGAGGGCGCCGAGCGGCGCATAGCCCGAGCCCAGCCCCTTCGAAAGTGCTACAATGTCCGGCTTACAGTTCCAATGATCGCCGCCGAGGAATTTGCCTGTCCTGCCGGCGCCGCTCATCACCTCGTCATGGATCAGCAGGATACCATAGCGGTCGCAGATCTCGCGGATGCGCGGATAATAGCTGTCGGGTGCGACAAGCGCAGCCGTTGCCGCACCCCCGATCGGTTCCATGATGAAGGCCAGAACGCTTTCCGGGCCCTCGGACTGGATCTTTTCCTCCAGCATGTCGGCATAGCGGATGCCGCGCTGTTCCATCGAAAGGTTGTCGCGGTCGCGCCAAGCGGTAGGCGCCGGCACGGTCGGCATCACCCGCATCATCGGCGTGAAGCTTTCGGCGAGCGCGTCGTCGCCGGTGATGGAGAGCGAGCCCAGCGTGCCGCCATGATAGGAGGGAAATCGGGTGATCACCTTCCAGCGCTTGGGGTGGCCGGTGGCGACCGCCCATTGGCGAGCGAGTTTGATGCAGGATTCGGTCGCTTCGGACCCGCCGGAAACAAAGAAGATGCGGTCCATGCCTTCAGGCAGCTTGCCGGCCAGGGCGCGCGCCAACTCCTCGGCCGGCTCATTCTCGAAATGCAGCCGGTAGGCGAAGGTGGTCTTGTCCATCTGCCGCTTCATAGCGTCGAGCACGTTGCGGTTGGAATGGCCGATATTGGCGACCATCGGCCCGCTCGAGCCGTCGAGGAAACGGCGGCCGTCCTTCGTCCAGAAATAGATGCCCTCGGCGCGGTCGACGAGAGGCCGGCGCAGGCTCGACAGATAGAACAGATGCGATGGCGGCCGTGCTTCGACATCGGATACGGGCTGCGTTTGCGATTTCGGCATGTCAGGACTTTCCGAGATAGCGGTCGAGGACATTCTTGGTCACGCGTTCGACCATTGGATCCTGCCTTAGCAGGCCGGCGACCCATTCGCAGCTTCCGGCGTGGAAGACCTCGCCCTTGCCGCGCGGGAAATTGACGATCATGCCGTTGCCGCGCTTGACCTTGTCGAGATTGGCGTCGCTCGCCTCGCCGAACAGCGTCTCGGCGGTGAAGCGGCCATCCTCGTCGGTGAGGAACTGGTCCTCGATCGGGATATCGGCGCTTTCCTCGACCTGGCTCGCCATGCCCACCGCCAGCACTTGCAAGCCATCCGGCGCGCCGCTGGTTTCAGTCGGGTATGGCAGGCCGCCACGGATCTCGAAATCGAGGCCGTCGACCTCATAGCCATAGACATGGCTGTCGGCGCCGAGCAGGTCGCCATAATAGATGCCGGTGCCGGCGAAGGCCCAGTGCTCGGGCCGGTAGACCGGGAAGCCGCGCACGCCGCGCGGCGCGCAGCCGCCCCAGCCGGCATAGACGCCCCGCGTTGCATTGAGGCCGAAGGTGGCGCTGCCGGGACGGCCGATCTCGGGCGCCTCCCAGGAGTTGGTGGCGCGGGTGACGTCGCCGCCGCGATAGGCGGGGTCCTCGGCGCGCGCCTTGTATTTGTAGCAGACCTGCCGACGGCCCTCGTCCTCCAGCCTGGTCTGCCACATGAAATTGCCGGCGAAGCGCGCGGCATGTCCGCCGCGCTCGACATAGGCATCGACGGCGTCGCGCATCTCCCAGGTCCAGTATTCGTCATGCCCTACGAAAACGACGCAGTCGTAGCCGTCGAGGATTTCGGGCGAGAAATGCAGTTCGTGCTGGCTGGCCAGATCGATTGCATAGCCGGCGCGCTCGGCGAAGCGGAAGAAATGGCTGTCGTAACTCGCCCAGCCGGAGGAGGCGTATTTCTTGGAATGCCCGGTGGCAAAAGCCCATTCCATGTGCGGATAGCGCGGCACGGTCTTCGGCGGTACGGCGACTTCGAGAGGCACCCGCGGCGCATCCTTGGGCAACACGACGAAGCCGCGGCACCACGGCCGCTGCGTCGAAACCGTGGTGGCATACTGATCGCGGTTCGGGCCGGTGATGCCCTGGTAGTGATTGGACCCGCCCCAGGTGTTGTAGGCGAGCCATGTTCCGGTCGCCGCGACCTGCAGCAGGCGGCCGGGTTTCCTGCCGGGCAGCGGCGCGACGATGAACAGGTGCTGGCACTGTATCGGCTTGCCGTCGCGGCCTGCGGCGACAAGCGTCAGGCGATAGGCGCCCGAGGGCCAATCGGCGCCGATGTGGAATTCGAACGAGGCCTCCCAGCCGCACCCCTCGACCGAGCACTGATCCGGCGTCTCCTGCCAGCGTGCGGCGATGCCGGGTTTCTCGAAGACCTTGGTTTCGATGCCGCCGTCGCGGACGATGGCCATGCTGAATTGCGGGGCCGTCGAGCTGACATGCAGCGCCACCTTCTCGCCGGGGCCGTAGGAGAAGCGATCGGAATAGCACCAGATCTCGCCGCGCTCGCCGTCCATGCCCGGCCATTCGTAATAATGGCCGCGCACCGCCTCACGGCGCTGCTCGGGCGTCAGCCCGAAATCGGGGAATTTGGTGGGCGGTTGCGTCAAGGAACACCTGAGATCACGAGGCCGTCATTGAGACCATCGGCTGGCCAAGCGTCAAATGGAAAGCATCGGGCCAGCAGGGCGCTTGCGCTTGGCGATATCCGGCAAAGGGACTATCTCAGCTTGAGGCGATGTTCCAACGCCGGGAGCCGACATGCTGCGGGTGCAAAAGGTCAAGGTCGACGACATCTACGTGCCGACGGCGCGGCGCAAGACGCTGCATCCCGAAACCGTGCGTCATCTCGCCGAGGACATCCTCGAGAACGGTATGAAGACGCCGATCCAGGTGCGGCACGATGGCAAGCGCCACATCCTGGTCGAGGGGTTGCATCGGCTCGAGGCAGCAAAGTGGCTCGGCGAGACCATGATCGACGCCTATCTCGTGCAGGCCAAGCGCCACTGACTTCTCGTTGCGGTGGGGACGCCTGCCGAGGCGCTTCCACTCTCCCTCGAATTATTTGGCAGGCCATGTCGGCTTGGGCTCTCTCACCGCGTCCTTGAGGCAAAGCAAGCGGAGAGGAGCCTGAAATGTCCAAGACCCTGTTTTTCGCCATCTTTGCTTCGGCCATGGCTCTCATTGCCACGCCGAGCGCACAATCCGAGGAGACCAAATCTGCCATGGCCAGCGAAACCAAAGCTCTCTTGAAGCCGGAAAAATCAGGCCTGCTGCCGATCGACGGCGTGAACTACTATTACGCCGTCTATGGTAAGGGCGAGCCGCTGCTTCTTTTGCATGGCGGCCTGGGTTCGGGCGACATGTTCGCGCCGATCCTGCCGAAATTTGCCGAACATCGCACGGTGATCGCCGTCGACCTGCAGGGGCATGGCCGTACCGCGCTCGGCGAACGGCCTTTCGGCCTTGAGGCGATGGGCGACGACATGGCGGCCACCGTCAAGGCGCTCGGCTACGACAAGGTCGACGTCATGGGCTATTCGCTTGGCGGCGGCGTCGCCTTCCGCATGGCCGTCCAGCATCCGGAAGCGGTGCGTCGGCTGGTCATGGTGTCGACCGGCTACGCCGCCAACGGCTTTTATGACGAGATGCGTCCGCAGCAGGCGCAGGTGAGCGCGGCGGCCGCCGAGTTCATGAAGGACACCCCGATGTATAAATCCTACGTCGCCGTGGCGCCGAAGCCCGAGGATTTCCCAAAACTGCTCGATGCGCTCGGCGCCTTCATGCGCAAGGACTATGATTTCTCGGCCGACGTGCCGAAACTGAAGATGCCCGTCATGCTCGTCTACGGCGACAGCGACATGTACAAGCCCGAGCACGAGATCAAGTTCTACCAGATGCTTGGCGGCGGATTGAAGGACGCCGGCTGGATGCGCGAGCACCTATCGCAGAACCGGCTGGCGATCATCCCCAATCGCACGCATTACGACGTGTTCTTCGCGCCGGAACTGGTCGCCAGCACGCTGCCGTTCCTCGACGGTGTCACCAAGGTCAAGACCTGGGACGAGATCGTCAGCGAATGATCCTGGCCGCTGGCGGCCTGAGGGCAGGCGGCCAGTGGCATCAGTTCAAGCGATCGCGTCCCATCAATGTTTTTTGATTGACCCTGTCATGCCGGCCACTACGGTGCCCGGCATTTCCTCGGGGCAGGTGTTCGGTGATGACCAAGTATGAAGGCGGATGCCTGTGCGGCGCGGTGCGCTACAAGGCCGAAGTCAAACCGGTCAACGAACGGGTCTGCCATTGCCGGATCTGCCAGAGAGCGATCGGCGCTGCCTTCAACGCGCGGCTTCTGTTCCGCATCGACGACGTGACCATCGAAGGGCCGGTCGCGACGATCAATTCCACGCCGGACCTCAAGCGCGGCTTCTGCCCGGCCTGCGGCACGACGCTTTTCTCACGGCGCGACTCCCGGGGCATTCTCGGCGTCACCTCCGGCTCGCTTGACGACCCGTCGCTGTTCAAGCCCGACATGCATTTCTGGACCGCCTCGAAGCAGCCTTGGGTAAAGCTCGACGACGGCCTGCCGCAATATGAAGGCGCGCCGCCGGCCTGAGTCATCGCGACGCAGGCCTGCACAAAATTTCATCTTCGATTCACGACATAGCCGGCAAAGCGTCATTGGCGGGCCATCATTGGCGCCTATCTAAGCCATGCGGGCAGGCATCGAGGAGGCGACGGATGAGCGAGAGCATCAACACCCTGGACGAGCTTTTGAACGACCCGATGATCCAACTCGTGATGGAACGCGACCGGGTGCGTCCGGCCGAGATTCGCCTGCTTCTGGAGAAGGCGCGCGACAGGGCTGGCGATGATTCGCGCATCGACCAGACCTCGGTGCCGCCGGCGCATGTCGTGGCAAGAAGCTGCCTGAAGCAGTGGCTCTATCGCTAAGGCCATCCCACAAAGAATATGTCGGTTTCCCGCCGGGAATTGCGCAAGGACAACAGCCGCCCGTCAGCTCGAATACGCGGGCAAGTAGCTGTAATGATTGCGCAAATAGGCGAGCTTGAAGCCGAGCCGATCATAATTGCGATAGGCCGGCCCGTCGCGGTCGGGGCGCGGCGCCTCGATGTCTGCGACGAACAGTTTCACGCCGGCGGCGATGCCGTCGCGAACCAGCCTTTCGCCGAGCACGGCGTCAAGATCGAAGCTCTGCGCCATGATTCCGGGCACCGGGGCGTCGATGCCGCTCCAGGCCGCGCCGCCTGAGATGAAGAGCGAGCGCACGGCGGCGACCGCGCCCCTGCGTTTCAGCATGTAGTGATGCCAACCCTTGCGGCCGACAAGCGCCGTGAGCCAGGGCGTGGCGGGGAGCCTGTAATTGGCGCCGATGAAGGAAGCCCAATCCGACGCCGTCCTGGGCGTGACCTCCTCGACCAGCAGATCATCGACCGGGATCAGCGGATCGCCCGGAAAAAGCGGTTCGTCCGGCAGCGGCGCGGCGTCGCGATAGATGCGCTCCCAGCCGCCCTGATGCTGCAGGCCGCGCGCCTCCAGCCAGCACCGCAGTCGCGCCGGTTCGGCGTGTGGGTTGGTATAGAACCACGGCCGCATGACGCCGGCATCACGGTAGCGCTGGAGCAGCGCATCGACCTGTTCTTCCGTCGCCGGACCATCGACGCCGATATTCTTCACACAGTTGAAATGGATGAACGGGATCGTCGTGCAGGTGGTCCAGACCAGATCGCCGTCGCTGGCTATCGACACCCCATGCCGCGTCGCGAAGTCGGCGGGCGCCGCTTCGTAGAGGTCGAGCCAGGCAGCCACTTCGGTGCGCTCCATGGCGCGGCTGAAATCGCGCGACACCTCCTCGATCGCAATTTCCGCAGCATGCGTTTCCGGTGGGATGATTGGCTGCAGTTCCCAGAGGGCGGCGGTCGACATTAAAATCCTCCTCCAATTACCTTACAGTGTAAGATTAGTGGATGATAATATGCTGCCGGGCGTTGTCAAGCAGGATTAGCGGCACCTTACAAATCCGTGAGTTGGAATCACGCTATCGTGAGGCTAAGCCTGTCCTCCAGGGCTTTTCGAATGACGATTCACTTTTGCCCCGGGGCAGGGCCGGGGCGCTGGGAAAAGGATTGAGATGACCGACGTCTGCACTCAAGGTTTGGATACCGGCTTTGTCGGTCTGGGTTATGCCAAGGTGGCGTTTCTGGGCATCGTGCAAGGCATCACCGAATTGCTGCCGATCTCGTCGACCGCGCATATGCGCATCGTGCCGGCCGTGCTCGGCTGGCAGGATCCCGGCTCGGCCTTTTCCGCCGCCATGCAATTGGCTGCCTTGGCGGCGGTGGTCAGCTATTTCTGGAGCGATGTCAGGGACGTGCTGTTCGGATCGCTTGCCGCGATCTCGCGCCGCGATTTCCGCGACCGCTATTTCCGCCTTGCGATCAGCATCGTGCTTGCCACCGTCCCGATCGTCATTGCCGGCCTTGCGCTCTCGGGCGTGCTCAACGCCTGCAATTCGCCGCTGCGCGGGCTCGCCGTCATTGGCTGGGCCTGCATCGCCATGGCGATCCTCCTGGCGCTCGCCGAGATCTTCGCCAGCCACAAGCTCATGCTGCGCCAGGCCTCGATCCTCGACGCGCTGCTGGTGGGCGTCGCCCAAGTCGGCGCGCTCATTCCCGGCGTCTCGCGCTCGGGCTCGACGCTGACGGCGGCGATGGGGCTGGGCTTCGCCCGGCCGGAGGCGGCGCGCCTGTCCTTCCTGCTCGGCTTGCCGGCCATCGCGCTCGCCGGCCTCAAGGAGCTCTATGAGCTGCACAAGGTGCATCTCGACGCGCATGGCTGGTCGATCCTGGCCGTCGGCCTTGTCGTCGCCTCGATCTCGGCCTTCTTCGCCATATGGGGGCTGATGCGGATTCTCGAGCGCTTTTCCGCCTGGCCTTTCGTCATCTATCGAGGCCTGCTCGGCGTGGTGCTGTTGCTGGGCCTGGCACTAGGATGGCTCTCCTAGCAGGTCCGGCGCTGCTGGCGGTTCACGCAAAAGGCGTGCGCCGCCTTGCAGGATTTCTCTCGTGCCTGGTTCTTGTCATGCCGGCGGCCGAAGCCAATGGGCTTGGCCGCCAATGGCAAGCCGGTCAGTATTCTTTCTCGGACGAACGCGGCGGCTTTCTGATCCGATCGGTCTCAGGCACGGGAACGAGATCCGATCCGGTTATCCTCGGCGAGGAAATGGAAACGGCCGACCCCGTCATTCTGACGATCAGGGCACGGCAGCCAACAGCCAATTTCACCGAGGGAATTCTCTATTTGCGGATCGTGGCGCTCAACGGCAGCGGGCATCCGTGGGTGGACTTCATGTTCGAGCTTCAGTCGATAATGAACCAGCCGAGCGTGTTCGGCGACGGCCTGTCCTTCGATCAGACCCATACCCCGTCCGACTTCATCTCATCCGACAGCTTCGCCCGATACGATCGCCAGCTTGAGCCTTTCGATCGCCTTCGGTTTCTCGAGGGCCACGTGGACACACATCGTCAGGCGAGCTTCGACTTCCTCATCACCGATTTCAATCCGAAGAGCATCTTCTATCTGCTGCAGGACCCGGGTATTCCAGCCTCATGACGATCTCACCCGGAAGGGCGGAATTGCCGGAAGAGGCGAGTTGCCCGTTCGCCTCATAGGGCCGTTCAGCTATTGGTATGCTCATGGATCTTTCGACGTTGCTGCACGCCGTGCCCTTGCTGGTGATGCTGGTGAAATCGGCGGTGCCCGCGGCCGTCGGCGCCGGCATGGGCCTTGGCCAATGGCTGGTGGCCTTGCCGCCCTGTCGCAACCAGACTTTCGAGAGCGCGTCCTATCTGGTCTGCGAGGCCGATCCGAAGCATTTCTCCATCGAGCTGTTCTGGAAGAACGAGGACGGCGACTTCTACCGGTCGCTGCACAATCTGCGCAGCGCGCAGCAGGCGGCAGGGCGCACCATGCTGTTCGGTATCAATGCCGGCATGTATCATCCGAACCTCATGCCGGTCGGGCTGTATGTCGAGCGCGGTGAGCAGGTCACGCCGGCGAAGACCGGATCGGGATCCGGCAATTTCTCCATGCAGCCCAACGGCATCTTCTATCTCAGCGCCGGCAAGGCCGGGGTTCGTGCGACCAAGGACTATCTCAAGCGTCCGCCGCGCGTCGATTATGCGACGCAGTCCGGGCCGATGCTGGTCATCGACGGCAAGCTCCATCCGAAATTCCGTTACGACAGTACCTCGCGCAAGATCCGCGACGGCGTCGGCGTGCGTCCCGATGGCGTCGCCGTCTTCGCGATCTCGGACGACGTCGTGACCTTCCACGAGTTTGCGCGCCTGTTCCGCGATCAGCTCGGCTGCCCGAACGCGCTCTTCCTCGACGGCTCGATCTCCAGCCTTTATGCGCCAGGGATCGGCCGCAACGACGATTTCTGGAATCTCGGGCCGATGATCGGCGTGTTCAGGCGTTGATCGAAGCGCTGTTTGCGTTGTGCTTCTGGCTTAACTGGACGCGTCCTGGATCGCAGACAGCAGCCATGGCTCTCCGGCCTGGCGGGTGAAGGTCCACAGCTCCGTGGCTTCGACCGGATTGTTGGGATCGCCCTTCTCGACGGCACCAGTCTGTCGGTTCCGCATGATGTCGATCGCCGACCAGCGCATCGCCACGGTCGCGTAGTCGCGCGAGCCTTCCCGCCACGCCTCGGCGACTTCGCCCTTCAGCAACCGAAGATTTGTCACCTCGTTCTTGAGGCCATGAGTCGCGTTCTCCGCCAGCTCCTCCGAAAGGTAGGAAACCATTTCGGGGGTCGTCAGCCGGCGCAATCCCTGATGATCCTCGCGGGTGAAGGCAGCCTGCACGTCGCCGAGGATTCGTTCGAACGCGTCGCGATCGGCATCCGTGATGCCAATTTCATCCGCGCCGGATGCGTCAGTGGAGCCGAAGCTCGCGGCGTTGGACGAATAGCTGGGCGGCGCGCCGCCCCAGCCTTGCCGTCCGAACGGAACGCCGGCGCTTCGCATGTTGGCCGGAGCGGCATTGTCGCGATTGAGGAAGCGCATCGCCAGCATCACGAGCCCGCCGATCAAGAGCAGTTGGAAGATGAAGCTCAGCCCGCCGCCTATGCCGCCGAAACCATGGCCCAGCATCATGCCGAACAGGCCCTGGAAGAACAGTCCTCCCACCAGCCCGCCGACAAAGCCGCCGCCGAAACCACGCCAGAAACCGGGGCGAGCGGAGCCGGGAAACGACTGTGACGATGGGGTGGACTGGGTGGCCTGCGGCGTCATCGAGCGCGTGACGGGCGCCGTGTAAGGGGCCGTCCTGGTCGGCGCGGGAGCCTGGTAGGTGCGGCTGCCGCGGCTGCCGAAGCTGCCGCCCATGCGCGCTTCGGCGGGGCCGATGGCGAGGGTCCCGAGCGCCATCAGCAGGATCATGAAGATCGACGCGACTTTGATCGTTCGTGACTTCGACATTAAGCACAATCCCTGGGTACGTGAGCGTTTCACTTTGCGCGAGCCCCGTATATGGGGTGCCAAGCGAGCCAGGTTTAGCCCCTGCTTCAATGCGTCCGCCGAGCCGGCGACAATCGTCCTGATCCTAAGCTCGCTCGCGGCTGCGCCTTCATGAGCCCCGGAAGTGTCAAGCGCGGCGAAGTCAGGCGAGGGCAGGTGCCTCGCCGAATTCGCGCGGGGAGAGGTGACGGGGACACACCCCGAATCGGTCACCACCGTTGCGCCAAAGGTAAATTTTGATTCAAACTTTGTTGGTAATTTCTCATTAGGAATGGGGCTTCCGGCGGCGTTGTTCCTGCCTTCGGTCTGTTTTGTCTTGCGTACAGGTCAAAGATGCGGATTTTTGGCGTCGTCAGTTTCGTGCTCGCAGCGCTTTGCCTTGCCGGCTGCTCGTCCACGTCGGGCGTCGATGCCTTGCAGATGCCGTCCAACGAGACGACCAGTTCGGTCGTGCGGCCGAGCGCGCCGGTGTCGAAGGGCGTGAAGACCGCCACAAGGGAAAAAACCGTCGAGACCGCGTCGATGTCGGGCATGGCAGGCATCAAGCCGCCGGCGCCGCTGCTTGACGAAGGCAATGGAAGTCCCGGCGACGAGAGCTCGCGCCCCTTCGGGCTCGCCAAGGAGGAGACGGTGAACTTCCCGGCGGCCGATCTGCCGGACAGCGTCGAGCCGCCGGTGCAGGAGGCAGCACTCGTCTCGCCGCCGAAGCGGCTGTCGCGCGCCGCGCCCGCCATGCTTGCCAGCCCGGTCACGCGCTATGCCTTCCGCGACGCCAAGCCGATCAATTTCGGCCGCTCTTCGCCGCGCCACCTGGCCGTGCACGGCGTCGACGTCTCGCGCTGGCAGGGCAACATCAACTGGGAAAAGCTGCGCGCTCAGGGCGCCAACTTCGCCTACATCAAGGCGACCGACGGCGGCGATCATCTCGACCCGATGTTCATGAAGAACTGGCGCAACGCCGATGGCGCCGGGCTGAAGCGCGGCGCCTATCATTTCTTCTACTGGTGCCGCACCGCCGGCGAGCAGGCCGACTGGTTCATCCGCAACGTACCCAAGATCGACGGTGCGCTGCCGCCGGTCATCGACGTCGAGTGGAACGGGGATTCCTCCTGCAAGCGGCGGCCTTCGCGCGAGAAGGTGCTGGAAAAGATGCAGGTCTTCATGGATAAGCTGGAGCGCCATTACGGCCAGCGGCCCATCATTTACACCAGCCCCGATTTCTACCGCGACAACCTGCGCGGCGCCTTCCAGGATTACCCGTTCTGGCTGCGCGCGGTGGCGGCGCATCCGTCAAAGGTCTATCCGGGCCGCAAATGGCTGTTCTGGCAGTATTCCGGTTCCGGCCTGTCGCATGGCGTGAGCGGCCGCATCGACCTCAACGTCTTCCACGGCGACGAGCGCCAATGGCGCGCCTGGCTGGGCGGCGGCGGGCAGATGATGGCCGACGCGGATTGAGGCGCATCTTCCTTCTCCCCTTGTGGGAGAAGGTGGCCGCGAAGCGGCCGGATGAGGGGTGCTCCAGCTTGGCGGAAACCTTTGCCGGCTTGGGGCGCTGCAGCAAGATCGCCTGCCCCTCACTCCGCTGGAACACCCCTCATCCGTTTCGGCGCTATCGCGCCGATCCACCTTCTCCCACAAGGGGAGAAGGAGAGGGCGCCGGCGCGCCCACGCACGGCCGATCGGTCGATGGCAATTTCTTTATTTTTCTAACCAGGCGCTCACCCTGTCTTTTAGCGGCGCGGCAACGACCTTCCGGTAACGTGTCCGTGATCGCATTTGGAGGGATTCGATGCGCAATCCTGTCATGGCAGTCGTTTTCGCCGCTGCTCTCGGCTACGGGTTTCTCAACACGCACTGGCACGTGCCGAGCAATAAGCCCGTTGCGATTCCGGAGGCGGCGCCCGGCGCCTCGCCCACGGCGCCGCGCCCGATCAAGGTCGTCGCCTATTCCACCGCCGACCAGGCGATGCAAGGCGCCAAGGCCAAGGGCCATGCGACGCTGGCGCGTTTCCACCAGCTGATGGACGCCGGCATGCCAGACACCTACACCGTGAAGTTTCCGCTGACGCAGAACGGCGCCACCGAGCATATCTGGCTGCAGCTTGTCGGTTATAGCGACGGTCATTTCGTCGCCTGCTCGCCGACGAACCGGTCAACGGCAACCAGTACAAGATGGGCGACCGCATGAGCGTTGCCGAAGCCGATGTCGAGGACTGGATGATCCGCGACGGCCGCGACATCTATGGCGGCTACACGGTGCGCCAGGCGCTGGCCGACATGCCGAAGGAGAAAGCGGCAAAGTACGGGATCACGTTCAAGGATTGAGCGGGCTTTCAGAGGACGAGGGGCGAAAGGCGGCCCTACGCGTTCGTCATTCTCGGGCTTGACCCGAGAATCCATACCGTGACCTTTATCGCGGCGCGCAACGGTGCAGAATTCTGAATCCGCTGCAAGGCCTCGATTTAACGGCATGGATTCCAGGGTCTGCGCGCGTCGCTTCGCTCCTTGCTCCGCCCTGGAATGACGAAGTCGCGCAGGCGATCGGTCCTCACCCCTCGTTGATCATCGCCCCTATGTTGTAACCATCGGGATCGAGCACAAAGCAGGCGTAGTAATTTTCCGCATAGCCCGGACGCGGCCCCGGCGCGCCGTTGTCCGCGGCGCCCGCCTCGAGCGCCGCGCGGTAGAACGCATCGACTTCTGCCTTGCTTTTCACCGGAAGGCGACATGCAGATGGGTGAGCGGCGGTGTCTGGCCCGTGCTCTGGATCTCGAACAGGCAGCCATTGCCGACATCAAAGGCCCAAAAAGATGCCGTCCTTGCCGAAGGCGAGGCTGTAGCCCGAGGGCGCAAAGGCCTGTTCGCAGAATAGCTTGCTCCTGGTGAGGTCGCTGACTTCGATCGTGATGTGGTCGAGCATTCGTATCTGTGGGTTTGGGCTTTCCGTGCGAACGTTGGACAAGAGCAGGCACGCACCTCGTCTGAATGCGATGTTCGGATGCAATTATCTCCTCCGAACTTCGTTCTATTTTGTCTACCTACGTCGATTGCGAGATGGGGTGACTAAGAAAGCCCCCAGTAGTAGCTTCATCATTAGGCTTCTCGCCAAATAAGGGCGGCACCCGAATCCGACTTAACCCCAAGAGCAATAAAACAACACATCCTGTATCAGTTACAGAAGACAACTCAAAACTGCCAGAAATGCCACTGTCATGGAAGACAAGTTTGTTTGCCGCCGAAGACGGCATCGGACCACTAGCCTCCTTGTATGATGCCGGGGACGCTTTAGTAGCCGTAGCTAAGATGGAAGAAAGAGAAATAACAATTCTCGGAAGCGGGGTGATGGTCGGTCCGGGGCTTCTCCTTACCGCAACTCATGTAATTGAGGAGTGCATGGCTGTCGGTGCTATATCTCCCGTTTTTTTGACTTTTCTGCCAGGCGCGGCGCGGGCATGGCTCCCACAAGAGATCGTGGCGAGCTCAGTCGTGAGCAAATTTGATGAGACTCGGGATGTCATATCGGACCTATCCTTGATTAGCTGCACATTAAATTCTGCTGCCTACGAAACGTCTCCCCTGATGCTAGCCCCAATGCAAATAGCATTGCCGCTTGTTGGCCAACGTCTTTGGGCACTTGGATTTAGGCATCAGAGAATTGAAGACGGCACTGCTCTCGTGAGCCTGATGGTATCGTTGGGGTTGGTGACGGCAGTTTTCCCTTGCGGGCGGGGTGAACGGATGATTTCTCCTTGTTGTGAAGTAGAGATGGATGTGCTTGGAGGGATGAGCGGCGGTCCCGTTCTCAATTCCGACGGGCTTTTAGTTGGAATCGTATCCTCCTCCTTTGATGGAAGACCTTCCTACATAACTTTGATTTGGGATGCTTTCCAGCTTAACTTAAAGGGAACTGTACCGAAGCTTGCCCGCCATGGGAAAACAAGTCTCCTACACGCCAGGGCGATGGGGCTCGTGAAGGTCAAGGGGCAAGTTAGCCGAAATCCCTGGGGAGATGTGAAGTTTGTGCTGTCAGACGCAGAATTAAGGCTTTTAGCTCGCTCTACCCCTCTCTCCGCAAGGGACAGGAAGGCTTGGCCTGAGGAGAATGAACTCAAAGCTTTCGTTGGCAAATGGGGCGCCCATATGGAGGCAATCGCCGGTGAGTCGACGATTGCCGCTCTTGAAAAACTATCATCGCGAGAAATGAGAAAATTCTTGCGATCGACGAATGTCCCTTGGCGGTGTTTACGGGGTTTTGCGAGTTTCTCGGTGCTAGACTTTGGCGGCATCCAAGATCTTGAGATAATACGGATGGAGCATACAGTTGATCAAATTTCAATTGAATTGTCCTATGAGTTGGCAGGTTTCCTTTGGACGATAAGAATTCCACAAAGTAAATACCAAGGTAGCGAAAGCATAGGAGGATTTGTTTTTCTGGAGATGCAGGACGACATTGTGGTCATCGAAGTCATGCAGAAGGGCTACTTCAAAGCAAGAATAGAATTCGATCAAACCACAGGCCAATTTTCGAACTTTTCAATTCTCTCGGTCGCTCTAGAGCGTCCTCGCTCGCAGCGTATGCCCTCTGTTATATGCCAGGAATTGATAGCCCAGCTTCGAGGATGACGTCCGTCACTTCAAGGGAGTCGTGACTATAGCATTCTCGGTGCAGGTGAACGTCCCGAGGTAAGTGCCAAGCTGATTGGCCCCTTATAACTTGAAGACATTTGCGTGCGAGGTGCTTACCTCGCACGCTTTGATTAGCTTCGGACCGTCTTCAGCTGCACCCGCTCGTTGAACCACACGTGTCGCACTTCTCGCAGGTGCCGTTCCGCACCATGGTGAAGTTGTGGCACTCGGAGCATTCGTTGCCGGTATAGCCCTGGAGCAGCGACTGCTGGCGCCTTGTCGCGGCGAGCTTCTTTGCTTCGGCGGCTTCGTTGGCGGCGGCGTCGGTGAACAGAGCCTCGGTGCCGCCGGCGGCTTCGGCTTCCTCTTCCACCATATCCTCGGCCAGTTCCCGGGCGCGCTCCTCATAGTCGCGCTTGTAGGCGAGCGCCTCGTCACTGGCTGGCTTCAGGGCCAGCACGTTGGAGCCGGCGAAGGCCGTGGGCGCGGCGCGGGCAGGGCTGGTGGTCCCGGAGGAACCCGAACCTCCGCCGAAACCCTTGGGCTCGCTGCCGATGCCGCTCACCAGCTTCACCGGCGAGGCGCCGCGATAGAGGCCCTTGGAGAAGGGCGTCGCCTTGCCTTCGGTGATGCCACGGCCAAGCGCCGTCTTGTCGAAGTCCGACTGGTCGACATGGGCGAGGTCGTGGCGGCCGAGATAGGAGACGGCAAGCTCGCGGAACACATAGTCGAGGATCGACGTGGCGTTCTTGATCGCGTCGTTGCCCTGCACCATGCCGGCCGGCTCGAACTTGGTGAAGGTGAAGGCCTCGACATATTCATCGAGCGGCACGCCATATTGCAGGCCGAGCGAGATCGCGATGGCGAAGTTGTTCATCATCGCGCGGAAGGCAGCACCCTCCTTATGCATGTCGATGAAGATCTCGCCCAGGCGCCCGTCGTCGAACTCGCCGGTGCGGAGATACACCTTGTGGCCGCCGACGACGGCCTTCTGGGTGTAGCCCTTGCGGCGGTTCGGCAGTTTTTCACGATCGCGGTAGAGCCGCTCGATGACGCGCTCGACGATCTTTTCGGTCACCTGCACGGCGCGCTGCGCGGCAGGTGCGGCGATCAGCTGCTCGACGGCCTCGTCCTCATCCTCGTCGTCATCGGCGAGCAGCGAGGCGTTGAGCGGCTGCGACAGTTTCGAGCCGTCGCGGTAGAGGGCGTTGGCCTTCAGCGCCAGCTTCCAGGACAGCATGTAGGCGTTCTTGGCGTCCTCGACCGTCGCCTCGTTCGGCATGTTGATGGTCTTGGAGATGGCGCCCGAGATGAAGGGCTGCGCGGCGGCCATCATCAGGATGTGGCTCTGGATGGACAGCGAGCGCTTGCCGATCTTGCCGCAGGGGCTGGCGCAGTCGAACACCGGGAGGTGCTCGGCCTTGACGAAGGGCGCGCCTTCCAGCGTCATCGCGCCGCAGACATGGATGTTGGCGGCGTCGATATCCTTTTTCGAGAAGCCCAGCGCGGGCAGCATCTCGAAGGAGACGTCGCTAAGCTGCTCATCGGTGAATCCGAGCGTTTCCTTCACCCAGTCGGCGCCGAGCGTCCACTGGTTGAACACGAACTTGATGTCGAAGGCCGACTTCAGCGCCGCATTCAGCGCCGCGATCTTCTCGTCGGTGAAGCCCTTGGCCTTCAGCATCGACGGGTTGATGCCGGGCGCCTGGTTGAGGTTGCCGTGGCCGACCGCATAGGCCTCGATCTCGGCGATCTGGCTTTCGGAGTAACCCAGCGTGCGCAGCGCTTCCGGCACGGCGCGGTTGATGATCTTGAAATAGCCGCCGCCGGCGAGCTTCTTGAACTTCACCAGGGCGAAGTCGGGCTCGATGCCGGTGGTGTCGCAATCCATGACCAGGCCGATCGTGCCGGTCGGCGCGATGACAGTCGCCTGCGCATTGCGGTAGCCATGCTCCTCGCCGAGCTCGATGGCGCGGTCCCAGGCGGCGCGGGCGTGCTCGGCCAGCGCCTGCTGCTTGAGGTCGGACGCGACCAGCGGCACCGGATTGACGGCGAGCTTCTCGTAGCCGTCCTTGTCGCCATAGGCCGCGCGGCGGTGATTGCGCATGACGCGCAGCATGTTCTGGGCGTTGCGGTCATAGTCCGGGAAGGCGCCGAGCTCGGAAGCCATCTCGGCCGAGGTCGAATAGGCGACGCCGGTCATGATCGCGGTGAGCGCGGCGCAGATCGCGCGGCCCTCGTCGGAGTCGTAAGGGATGCCCGAGGTCATCAGCAGGCCGCCGATATTGGCGTAGCCGAGGCCGAGCGTGCGGTATTCGTAGGAGAGCTTGGCGATCTCCTTGGACGGGAACTGCGCCATCATCACCGAGATTTCGAGCACGATGGTCCACAGCCGAACGGTGTGCTCATAAGCGGCGATGTCGATCGTGCCGTCTTCCTTGCGGTAGGGCAGAAGGTTGATCGAGGCGAGGTTGCAGGCCGTGTCGTCGAGGAACATGTATTCCGAGCACGGGTTGGAGGCCCGGATCGCACCGGCGGAGGCGCAGGTGTGCCAGTCGTTCATCGTCGTGTTGAAGTGCAGGCCCGGATCGGCGGAAGCCCAGGCGGCATAGCCGATCTTTTCCCACAGATCGCGCGCCTTCAGCGTCTTCAGCACCTTGCCGTCCTTGCGGGCGGTGAGCTGCCAGTCGCCATCCGCCTCGACGGCGCGCAGGAAATTGTCCTTCAGCGACACCGAGTTGTTGGAGTTCTGGCCGGAGACGGTGAGGTAGGCGTCGGAATCCCAGTCGGTGTCGTAGGTCTTGAACGACATCGAGGTGTAACCCTGGCGGGCGAACTGGATGACGCGGTAGATGTAGTTCTCCGGCACGGCGTCCTTCTTGGCCGCCTTGATCTCGCGCTTCAGCGCGGTGTTCAGCGCCGGGTCGAAGCAGTCGTCGCCATTGCCTTCGCAATTGACGCAGGCCTTCATGATGGCTTCGAGATGCTTCTTGACGATCTTCGAGCCGGTCACCAGCGAGGCGACCTTCTGCTCCTCATTGACCTTCCAGTCGATGAAGTCCTCGATGTCGGGATGGTCGGCGTCGACGATGACCATCTTGGCTGCGCGGCGCGTCGTGCCGCCCGACTTGATGGCGCCCGCCGCGCGGTCGCCGATCTTGAGGAAGCTCATCAGGCCGGACGAGCGGCCGCCGCCGGAAAGCTTCTCGCCTTCGCCGCGCAGCATGGAGAAGTTCGAGCCGGTGCCGGAGCCGTATTTGAACAGGCGCGCCTCACGCACCCAAAGATCCATGATGCCGCCCTCGTTGACGAGGTCGTCTTGCACGCTCTGGATGAAGCAGGCATGCGGCTGCGGATGCTCATAGGCCGACTTCGACTTGGTCAGCTTGCCGGTGAAGGGGTCGACATAGAAGTGGCCCTGGCTCGGGCCGTCGATGCCGTAGGCCCAATGCAGGCCGGTGTTGAACCACTGCGGCGAGTTCGGCGCGACGCGCTGGGTGGCCAGCATATAGGCGAGCTCGTCGCGGAAGGCGCGCGCGTCCTCTTCCGACTTGAAGTAGCCGCCCTTCCAGCCCCAATAGGTCCAGGTGCCGGAGAGGCGATCGAAGACCTGGCGGGCATCGGTCTCCGAACCATAGCGCTCCGCCTCGGGCAGCTTGGCGAGCTCGGCCTCGTCGGCAACCGAACGCCATAGGAAGGAGGGAACGTCGTTCTCCTCGACCTTCTTCAGGCGCGCAGGCACGCCCGCCTTGCGGAAATACTTCTGCGCCAGGATGTCGGCCGCGACTTGGCTGAACTGCGCCGGCACATCGATGTTGTCGAGGCGGAACACCACCGAGCCGTCGGGATTCTTGATCTCCGACAAAGCCTTGCGGAATTCGATCTCCGCATAGGCTGACTGCTCTGGCTTGGTGAAGCGACGCTCGATGCGCATTGGTCCGGTCCCTTTGTGTCTATATGTAGCGCTTTTCCCAAGGGATTTCTGCCCCACTCGGCAAAAAGCGCAGTCCGCCATTTGCCGGCACCGCAGGCGACGCCGGCATTCTCCTCGTCGCGGGCGCCGCCATGCAGACAGCAAAGCACCTTGCCGGGCGTTTACCCGGGCTGCAGGCCGACCCCCGCGGGTCCCTCAACTGAAACTTTGGTCGATTCCCTCGGAAGAGGGAGGTTCACACTATCTAGGGTTCAGCCTGCCTGCAAACACTAAATATAGTGTTAACAGATCATTTTTTCCAGGCCGACAATTCTCCCTTTCGCCCACCCAAGCCCTAACGATCCCAACGCTTCCGCCGGCCTCGTGAACGGGCGGAAATGTGGGCAAAACGCACAAAATCCGGGAAAAAAGACCGGCCTCTGAACTCTCCGGTCACGCCCGCAACAGGAGCGCATGCCCCATAAAAAGCGACTCGTTCCGACCCGTCAAGGATTCGTTTTTGTAGCTTTTGTGACCCCAACATCTTGTGTGTCACACATGTGGATAACGGGGACACAAGAAGCTCGGCTTTGCAGGCACTTGACGCCGTTTGTCAGGCCGCCGCGAAGCGTGTCAGGCAGCGGCTTTTCATTTTAGCTGGCTTGCACTATCTGTTGCGTTCGCGCGGGGGCGCGCCTTGTCAACACCAAAAGCATCCGCTACGCCCCGCTCATGACAGTTACCGTACGTTTTGCCCCGTCGCCGACCGGCCGCATCCATATCGGCAATGCGCGCACCGCACTGTTCAACTGGCTTTTCGCCATGAACAACAAGGGCCGTTTCATCCAGCGTTTCGACGACACCGATATTGCCCGCTCGAAGCAGGAATATGCCGATTCCATTCTTTACGACCTGCACTGGCTGGGCATCTTCCCGGACGTCACCGAGTATCAATCGCGCCGCTTCGAGATCTACGACGCGGCGGTCGAGCGGCTGAAAGCGGCTCGCGTGCTCTATGCCTGCTACGAGACACCGGAAGAGCTCGATCTGCGCCGCAAGGTGCGCCGCACGCGCGGCCTGCCGCCTGTCTATGGCCGGGAGGCGCTGACGCTGACGCCGGAGCAGGTGGCCGAATACCAGTCGGACGGGCGCAAGCCGCATTGGCGGTTCCTGCTGCCCAATTTCACCAGCGATCCGCTGCAGCCGGAGCGCACCGAGGTGCACTGGAACGACCTGGTTCGCGGTGAGGAGACCGTCGATCTCGCCTCGCTGTCGGACCCCGTCCTGGTGCGCGAGGACGGTACCTATCTCTACACGCTGCCTTCGGTGGTCGACGATATCGAGATGGGCGTAAGCCACGTCATTCGCGGCGACGACCATGTCACCAACACCGGCGTGCAGATCGCCATCTTCAAGGCGCTCGGCGCCGAGCCGCCGGTGTTCGGCCATCACAACCTGCTCACCACCGTGTCGGGCGAGGGGCTGTCGAAGCGCACCGGCGCGCTGTCGATCGAAAGCCTGCGCGAGGATGGCATCGAGCCGATGGCGGTTGCCTCGCTGGCCGTGCTCGTCGGCACGTCGGAGAATGTCACCGCCGCGCACGACCTCAACGAGCTTGCCCGCCATTTCGACCCGGCGGCGACATCCAAGTCAGCCGCGAAATTCGACCCGGACGAGCTCTTCGTGCTCAACCGAGCGCTCATGCATCACATGTCGTTCGAGGAAGCGCGCGACCGGCTGATGGTGCTGGGCATTTCCGGCGACAAAGCAGAGCCGTTCTGGCTGGCGGTGCGCGGCAATCTCGACCGTCTGTCGGACGCCGTCATCTGGTGGCGCATCCTGAACGAGGGTCCGCAAGAGCCGGCCGAGTTTTCCGGCGAAGACCGCGACTTCCTCGATCAGGCGTTCGAGCTGTTGCCGGAGGAGCCGTGGAACGGCACGGTTTGGAAGGACTGGACCGGCAAGATCAGGGAAGCCACTGGGCGCAAGGGCAAGCCGCTGTTCATGCCGCTGAGACTGGCGCTTACCGGGCGGACTTCGGGGCCGGAGCTTTCAGATCTATTGCCGCTGATGGGTCGGGAAGGAACGCTGGCCCGACGACCCTGACCTTGCGCTGATCCGGCGGCAGCGCCGAGACCGGCGACACTGGCGCCTTGGTGGTCAGCCGCTTGATCGCGTCCAGATCGAGCCCGCCTTCGGCATTGGCGAGCGTTTCGGGATCGGCGCCGGGATCGGGCTTCACTGCCGGCACGGGGATGAAGGGCGGCATCCCGCTCTCCGGCTGCGACTGTTCGGGATTGGGCGGGTTGCCGCCGATGATCGTGAAATTGCCGGCCTGCGCGTTGCAGCCGCAACTCGGTGGGCGTGAGTAGTTGGCCTGCTTGTAGAGATAGGCGGTCGGCAGCGAGGCGTAGGGTTGCCCGGTGACCGAGGAGGTCATCGACCCCGAATCGTCGTCTATTCCACGCGAATAGAAGACCTGCATCTCGGTGCCGGGGCAGCTCGATTCGCAATTCTTCTGGTCGCGCTCGAAATCGCCGACGGAGGCGGCATTGGACATCGGGAAGAAATAGCCGTCGCAGGTGCGCACGCACATCGTATGGAACTCGCCGCCCAGCCTCGGCAGATCCATGCCGTCCGGCTGGTTGATGACGCGGCGGATGTTGCGCACGCTGGGATCATCGGCAGGTACGTCCGCCGCGTCCGGCATGTCGGGGGCATCGGGCGTTTCGAGTTGCTGGTCCTGGCGGCCGAAAAGCTGCTCGAACAAATTGCCGCCGCCATTGTCGCGGGAAGCCTCCTGAAGCGGCGGGCGGCGCGGCGGGGGCTCGTCGCCGCGGCAGCCATTGGCATCGAGCGCCGCGAGGATGCGGCTGCGGTCACGCCGCGTGCCGCCGCCGGCGGACAGTCGCTCGCGCTTGGCCTGCAACGTGTCGAGATTGGCATTCATGCGCTCTATAGAGGCGTTGATCGCCGCGCATTGGCTGACATTGCGCAAAAACAGCGTGAAGCCGCAATTGGCGTCGCTCGCCCGGCCGCGGGCCTTGGCCAACTGCTCGCGCTGCCTGGCGATCGCGTCGTCATATTTGCGGACGAGGCCCGGTCCGCCGCCGCCACCGCGCGCCGCGGCGAGTTCGGCTTCGAGCTGCCGGCATGTGCGAGATGTCGCCTGGGAATCCGTGACGGCGACGGCTGAGCCCGTAAACGCTACAAGCAGCGTCGCAAGATGCATCAGCTTAAACCCCTTCATCCGCCCGGAATCCCGATTGCCCGTGGACGGAAGGCTACCGCGTTCGTGGTTAAGTGTTCCCTAGTCTGCTTCGGCACCGCCTCAATTCAGATCGACGAGCGCCTGCGCCTTGTGCGCCGCCTCGACGACGGCCAGCGCGGTCATGTTGACGACGCCGCGCGAGGTCACCGAAGGCGTCAATATGTGCGCGGGCTTGTCGGTGCCGAGCAGAATCGGCCCGACATGCAGCGCATCCATCATGGCGCCCAGCGCCGTCAGCGTGATGTTGGCCGAATCGAGGTTCGGGAAGACCAGCAGATTGGCTTCGCCATTCAGCCTGGAATGCGGATAGACGCGCTGGCGCAGATGTTGCGAAAGCGCCGTATCGGCATGCATCTCGCCGTCGCATTCAAGGTCGGGCGCGATGCGCGCCAGGATCGCCGCGGCTTGCCGCATCTTGAACGCGCTCGGCGCGTCACGCGATCCGAAATCCGAGAAGGAGAGCAGGGCGGCCTTGGGTTCCATGCCGAAACGCCTGATCTCCTCCGCCGCCAGAACGGTCATCTCGGCAATCTCCTCGGCCGTTGGATCGATGGAGACATAGGTGTCGGTGAGAAAGATAATGCCTCGCTGCGAAATCAGCATGGAGAGCGTCGACAGATCGCGGTCCTTGACGCCGGCGCGCGGCCCGATGATCAGCGAGACATTGCGCAAATGCCGCTCGAAGCGGCCTTCGAGTCCGCAAATCATGGCATCCGCATCGCCGCGCCTCAACGCGAGCGCCGCGATCACCGTATTGTTGGTGCGCACCATGGTGCGGGCGGCTTCCGTCGTCACGCCGCGCCGGCCGGCGAGCTCGATCAAAAGGTCGACATAGTGGCGGTAGCGCGGATCGTCTTCCGGATTGATCAAAGCGAAATCGACGCCCGGCCGGATGCGCAGGCCGTAACGCTTCAGGCGCACCTCCACCACGTGCGGGCGGCCGATCAGCGTCGGTTCGGCAATGCCTTCCTCCAGCACCACTTGTGCTGCGCGCAGCACGCGCTCGTCCTCGCCGTCGGCATAGATGACGCGCTTGGTGCTCGATGTCTTGGCCGACGAGAACACTGGCTTCATCACCAGGCCGGAGCGGAAGACGAAGCGGTTGAGCTTGTCGATATAGGCGGCGAAATCCGCGATCGGCCGCGTTGCAACGCCGGTATCGCAGGCAGCCTTCGCCACCGCCGGCGCGATGCGCAGGATCAGGCGCGGATCGAAGGGCGACGGGATCAGGAAATCGGGACCGAATAT
The DNA here is from genome assembly GCF_006439355.1 of Mesorhizobium sp. B4-1-3. Lineage (GTDB taxonomy): Bacteria > Pseudomonadota > Alphaproteobacteria > Rhizobiales > Rhizobiaceae > Mesorhizobium. The sequence continues at coordinate 249,405 of NZ_VFTG01000004.1, read as the reverse complement.
CGGCGTCTCGCCGGAATAGGCGCGCGCCGCGACATCGGAGGGCTCTTCGCGGGCAAGGGCGGCGATCGCCCGCACGGCCGCCATCTTCATCTCTTCGTTGATGGCGCTGGCGCCGCAGTCCAGCGCGCCGCGGAAGATATAAGGAAAGCACAGCACATTATTGACTTGGTTGGGAAAATCCGAGCGGCCGGTGCAGATCATGGCGTCCGGCCGGGCGCCGCGCGCCACTTCCGGCATGATCTCGGGATTGGGGTTGGCCAAAGCCAGGATCAGCGGCTTCGGCGCCATATGCTGCAAAAGCTCGGGCTTCAGCACGCCGGCGGCGGAGAGGCCTAGGAAGACGTCGGCGCCGGGAATGACATCGGCCAGCGTTCGCGCCTCGGTGTCCTTCACATAAGGGTCCTTCCAGCGATCCATCTCCTCGACGCGGCCCTTATAGGCGACGCCGAAACGGTCGGTGACCCAGATGTTTTCCACTCTGGCGCCGAGCGAGACCAAAAGGTTGAGGCAGGCAAGCGCGGCGGCGCCCGCGCCGGAGGTGACGATCTTGATATCGGAAATCGTCTTGCCGGCCAGTTCCAGCCCGTTGAGCACCGCGGCGGCGACGATGATCGCGGTGCCATGCTGGTCGTCGTGGAAAACCGGGATGCCCATGCGTGCCTTCAGCCGCTCCTCGACCTCGAAGCATTCCGGCGCCTTGATGTCCTCGAGGTTGATGCCGCCGAAGGTCGGCTCGAGCGCGGCCACCGTCTCGACCATGCGTTCGATCTCCGGCGCGTCGATCTCGATGTCGAAGACGTCGATGCCGGCGAACTTCTTGAACAGCACCGCCTTGCCCTCCATCACCGGCTTGGAGGCGAGCGGACCGATATTGCCGAGGCCGAGCACCGCCGAGCCGTTGGAAACGACGCCGACCAGATTGGCGCGCGCCGTATAGTCGGCGGCGGCGGCCGGGTTGTCGCGGATCTCAAGGCAAGGTGCCGCGACGCCGGGCGAATAGGCGAGTGCCAGGTCGCGCTGGTTGCCGAGCGGCTTCGTCGCCTGGATCTCGAGCTTTCCCGGAGTAGGATGCTTGTGGAAGAAGAGGGCGGCCTCGTCGAGGTCCGACCGGGCCGTTTTCTTGTTCTCGCCGTCCATCCGGCCCCTCTCTGCGATATTGCTTTGGAGCCTTTTAGCACGCGTCGGAGCGTTTTCGCGACGGCAAATAACGGGCTCCGGCCTTCACAATGCCGGAGCGAAAATAATCAATCGATTCCAGATGGTTAGGCTGCGAGCCTCAAGCCTTTTAAATTGACGGCGATCAGAACGCGCTGACGTAGAGGCCGCCGTCGACCGGGATGTTCTGGCCGGTGAGATAGCCGGCATGGACCGAGCACAGGAAGGCGCAGATCTGGCCGAATTCTTCCGGCGTGCCGAGACGTTTTGCCGGCACGTCGGCGCTGATCCGCGCTTTGCGTGCGGCGGCCGTGGCCGGGTCTTCCGGAGTGCCGGCCTCGTGCGGGCCGCGCAGCCGGTCGGTATCGAGCTTGCCGGGCAGGAGGCTGTTGATGGTGACGTTGCGGTCAACCACAGTGCGCGCCACCCCGGCCAGGAAGGAGGTCAGGCCGGCGCGTGCGCCGGACGAAAGGTCAAGGCCGGGGATCGGCACATAGACCGACAGCGAGGTGATGTTGACGATGCGGCCGAAGCCGCGCTTGGCCATGCCGTCGATCACCGCCTGGATCAGTTCGATCGGCGTCACCATGTTCTGGGTCACACCCTCGAGGATCTTGGCGCGGTCGAGCTCGCGGAAATCGCGCAGCGGCGGGCCGCCATTGTTGTTGACCAGGATGTCCGGATCGGGACAGGCGGCAAGCAGCGCCTTCTGCACCTCGGGCTTCGACACATCGCCTGCGACTTCGATCACCGTGACGCCGAATTTTTCGCGAATTTCAGCAGCGGTCCTGGCCAGAAGCTCGGCGTTGCGGCCGTTGACGACGAGGTCGACGCCAGCCTCGGCCAGCGCCATGGCGCAACCTTTTCCAAGTCCCTTGCTCGAGGCGCAGACGATGGCCTTCTTGCCGCGAATGCCGAGATCCATGGTGATTTTCTCCTGATGCTATGGTCGCGCAAGCTAGCGCCTGGGCTGGACCAACCGCAACCGTCATACGGTTGTTGCATGAATCGGGGCATAGGCACGCGAAAGCAAAGGGTAATCGTGATGTCAGACCCAGAGCCCCGCACTTTCCGCGCAATGTTCATTTCAGACGTGCATCTCGGCTCGAAGGCGGCCAAGGCTGATTTCCTGATCGACTTCCTGCGCCATCACGACGCCGAGATCATCTATCTGGTCGGCGATATCGTCGACGGCTGGCGGCTGCGGCGCAGCTGGCATTGGCCGCAGAGCCATAACGACGTGGTGCAGAAGCTGCTGCGCAAGGCGCGCAAGGGCGCTTCGATCACCTATATCGCCGGCAATCACGACGAGTTCACCCGCCAGTTCCAGGGCGTGCATTTCGGCGGCATCGTCGTCGCCGACCGCGCCATCCACGAGACCGCCGACGGCCGGCGCCTGCTGGTTATCCACGGCGACCAGTTCGATACGGTGGTGCACAACCAGCGCTGGCTCGCCTATCTCGGCGACTATGCCTATGACACGGCGATGGTGATCAATCGGGTGGTGACGAAGCTGCGTCATCTGCTCGGCCTGCCTTACTGGTCGTTCTCGTCCTGGGCCAAGGTCAAGGTGAAGAAGGCGGTGAACTTCATCAGTTCGTTCCAGACGGTGCTTTCGGAAGAAGCGCGGCGCTCGCATGTCGACGGCGTGATCTGCGGCCACATCCATCATGCCGCGATCGAAAGCTATGGCGACGTGCAGTACATCAACACCGGCGACTGGGTGGAAAGCTGCACGGCGGTGGTCGAGCATTTCGATGGCCGCATGGAAATCCTGACCTGGGCGCATGTGCTGCCCGAGGCTTCGGCCGGCAATGAAGCGCTGGTGCCGATCGACATCATCGACCTGACGGGCAGGGCGGCTCAGGCAGCCTGAACGCAGCCGCACGTCGCGGTTCAGCCTGCCGCCTTCGTCGCGCTGACGTGCGCGGCCTGCTCCCCTGCGCCGTTCGTCAACAGCTTTGCCGCCGATCGATTGATCCAGCCAGTTCCGCCGCGCCTTGCCGCATGTTAGGGATCGAGACGCGTTGCAGGCCGTCGATTGCAGCGCAATTGGATCGATTCATGTCGCTGCCGCCCCTGTCGCCCGAGCAACTCGTCAAGCCCAGCCATTTCGAATTGCGCATGAGCCTGATCTTTGCGACCTTGTTCGTGTCGCAGGGCACGCATCTGCCTTATTTTCCGCTCTGGCTGCAGGCGAAGGGTTTTCATGCCGAGCAGATCGCCGTCATCCTGGCGGCGCCAATGTTCCTGCGCGTGGTGACGACGCCGATGCTGACGGCGCTTGCCGACCGGGCGAAGGACCGCGCCAATGTCTACATCATACTGGTCGCGGCCTCGATGGTCGTCTCGGCCGGTTACTTCCTGCCGGCCACCTATGCGATCGTGCTTGCCGTGTCGCTTTTGCTGACGATCGTCTGGACGCCGCATTCGCCGATGGCCGATTCGCTGGCGCTGTCGGGCGTGCGCCGCTTCGGCTCCAACTACACGGCGATGCGCAAATGGGGTTCGATCTCCTACCTCGGCGCCAATGTCGTGGGCGGCTTCATCCTGGCGGCCACCGGTCCGCAGGCGGTTCCGGCCATCATCTTCATCGCGCTCGGCGCGGCCCTGGTCGCGGCAGTGGCGGCACCGCGCATGGGACGGCCTCGCAAGGCCTCGCCGCTGTCGGCCACCGAGATCCAGCATAAGGCGCCGAGCCTGTTCAACGCCTATTTCCTCTATTTCACCCTCGGCGTCGGCGTCATCACCGCCAGCCACGCCCTCCTCTACGGCTTTGTCTCGATCTACTGGAAGTCTATCGGCATCGGCGATTCCGTCGTCGGCCTGCTATGGGCCTGGGGCGTGGTGTCCGAAGTCTGCATGTTCCTGTTCTTCAACCGCATTTTTGCTTCGGTCTCGGTGGTCAAGGTGATGGTGATCGCCGGCATCGGCTCGGTCGTGCGCTGGATCGCCTTTCCGCTCGTCTGGCCGCTCGGGCTTGGCGTCGCCGGCTTCTTCCTCGTCCAGTCGCTGCACTCGGTTTCGGTGGCAATGGTGTTGATCGGCCTGCAGAAAATGATCGGCGAGACGGTTTCCGAGGAGCGTACAGGGGCCGCGCAAGGCATCGCCTATTTCTTCAACGGCTTCTTCATGGCGGCGGTGACGCTCGCGTCCGGCCCGCTCTACGACCGCCTGGGCGTCGACGGTTTCTGGGCGATGATCCCGATCGCGATCATCGGCATGGCGCTGATAGGCCTCGCTTCCCGCTCAGCCCCAAAGCACCCTGTCAGGGGGTGAGACGAGCGATCCATGATAGACGAGCCCGGGCTCGCGATCACGCGCCAAGAGCAGCGGACCGTCGAGGTCGACGAAGTCGGCGTCCTGCGCCAGGAGCACCGCCGGCGCCATGGCAAGCGAGGTGCCGACCATGCAGCCCACCATGATGCCGAAGCCCAGGTCGCGCGCGCGGTCGCGCAACGTCAGCGCCTCGGTCAGGCCGCCTGACTTGTCGAGCTTGATGTTGACGGCGTCGTAGAGGCCGACCAGCGCATCGAGGTCCTTCGCAGCATGCACGCTTTCGTCGGCGCAGACCGGCACCGGATACGCGATCCGGCGCAGGATATCGTCCTTGCCGGCCGGCAGCGGCTGTTCGACCAGCGCGATGCCGTGCTGTGCGGCGAAGGCGAGGTTCGCCTCGATATTGTCGTCGGTCCAGCCCTCATTGGCATCGAGGATGATGCGGCTTTGAGGAGCGGCTTGCGTCACCGCGCGGATTCTTGCCATGTCGTTGTCGCCGCCGATCTTGACCTTGAGCAAAGGCCGCGCGGCATTGGCGCGCGCCTGCGCTGCCATGGCCTCCGGCTCAGCAAGCGATAGCGTGTAGGCGGTTTCCAGCGGTCTGGCCGGAACAGCGCCGATCGCCGCCGCCACTGGCGTGCCGGTCAGCTTGGCTTCCAGGTCCCAAAGCGCGCAATCGATGGCGTTTCGTGCGGCGCCCGCGGGCATGGCCGTGAGCAGAGCGGTCCGGTCGATGCCGGCGATGACCGGGTCGCGCATGGTCTCGATGGCCGCGCGCACCCCTTCCATGGTCTCGCCATAACGCTTGTAAGGCACGCACTCGCCGCGCCCGGAACGTCCCCTGTCGGTGATCGTTACGGTGATGACTTCGGCCTCGGTTTTGGATCCGCGTGAGATGGTGAAGGTGCCGGCGATCGGGAATCGCTCCATTTCGACCGAAATGACACGCGCCATAATTTTCTTCTCCGGCTGTGCGACACCGGTCTGCCGGCAAATCGACACGCCAGTCCCGTCACGCTAAACAGGACACCATGTTGACCATCCGCAAACGCGACGCAAGCGGCGAGGCCGCCAAGGACGCCGAGCACCGGCCGCGCGTTGCCGTTGGCGAGGAAGGCGGCGTTCTGGGCTGCGCCTTTTCCGGCGTGTGGACGACGCGCACCGTCGCGGCGGTCGATGCCGACATGCGCAAGATCGAGCAGAGAAGCGGCGCGAAACAGCTGGTGCTCGACCTTTCCCACATCGACAAGATGGACACGGCCGGCGCCTGGCTGATCGACCGGCTGGCCAGCGCCTTCGAGAAGAAAGGCGTCGAGGTCCATTTGCAGGGCCAGAGCGAGATCGCCTCGATCCTGCTCGGCGCGGTCGGCGACGCGGTCCGCCGCGAGCCCGAATCGGGCCCGTCCAGGCCGCCCAACATCATCCTGCGCGCGCTGGAGCTGGTCGGCCGGCGGGTCTATGAGATGCGCGACGATTTCCTGGCCTCGATGAACATCCTCGGCGCCACGATTCGCGGTGCGCAGATGAAGCTCGGGCGCGGTCACGCGGTCAATCCCGCCGCGATCTTCAACCAGATCGATCGCATGGGCGTCGGCGCGATACCGGTGGTGGTGCTGATGTCGGCCATCGTCGGCGCCATCGTCGCCCAGCAGGGCGCCTATCAGCTCAGCTATTTCGGCGCCAACATCTTCGTCGTCGACCTCGTCGGCGTGCTCATCCTGCGCGAGCTCGGCGTGCTGATGACGGCGATCATGCTCGCGGGGCGTTCGGGCAGCGCCATCACCGCCGAGATCGGCTCGATGAAGATGCGCGAGGAGGTCGACGCGCTGAAGGTGATCGGCCTCAACCCGATCGGCGTGCTGGTCTTTCCGCGGCTCGTCGCGCTGGTGATCGGGCTGCCATGCCTCACCATCATCGCCAATTTCGCGGCCCTCGCCGGCGGTATCGTCGCCGCCTGGCTCTATTCCGACATTCCGCCGGCCGCGTTCATCGACAGGCTGCGTGTGGCCATCGATCTCAGCACCATCTTCGCCGGCCTGATCAAGGCGCCGTTCATGGCCCTGATCATCGGCATCATCGCATCGGTCGAAGGCATGAAGGTCGGCGGCAGCGCCGAATCGCTCGGCCTGCACGTGACCGCGTCGGTGGTGAAGTCGATCTTCGTCGTCATCATCCTCGACGGGCTTTTCGCCATGTTCTACGCAGCGATCGGGTTCTGAGATGGCGAACGGCAACGGCGCCACGACTGGGGAGGACGCGAACGACGACGAAATCGTGCTTTCGGTGCGCGACGTCACCGTCGCCATCGAAGACAATCTGATCCTCGACAAGCTTTCGCTCGACATCAAGCGCGGGGAAATCCTCGGCTTCGTCGGCGCCTCCGGCGCCGGCAAATCGGTGCTGTTGCGTACCATATTGGGACTGATGCCGAAGCAATCGGGGACGATCAGGCTGTTCGGCGTCGACGTCGACAAGGCAAGCGACGCCGACCGCTTGCGCATCGACATGCGGCTCGGCGTCCTTTTCCAGCATGGCGCGCTGTTTTCGGCGCTGACGGTGCTGGAGAACGTGCAGGTGCCGATGCGCGAATATCTCGACCTGCCCAAGGCTCTGATGGACGAGCTCGCCTTACTCAAGATCGAGCTGGTCGGATTGCCGGCCGACGCCGCACAGAAATTTCCCTCCGAACTGTCCGGCGGCATGATCAAGCGCGCGGCGCTGGCGCGCGCGCTGGCGCTCGACCCCGACATCGTCTTTCTCGACGAGCCGACATCGGGGCTCGATCCGATCAGCGCGGCTGAATTCGATGAACTGGTCGTCAAGCTACGCGACACGATGGACCTGACCGTCTACATGGTCACGCACGATCTCGACACGCTGTTCACCGCCTGCGATCACGTGGCAGTGCTCGGCAAGAAGCGGGTGCTCGTCGAAGGCACGATCGACGACATGCTGAAGAGCGAGGAGCCATGGGTGAAATCCTATTTCCGCGGAAAACGCGCCCGGCAACTTGATCTTGCGGCGCGCGCATAGCCATAAGTGAGGCGATGGAAACAAGAGCCAACTACATTATTGTCGGCATCTTCACGCTGGGTGCGATCCTGGCGGCCTTCGCCTTCGTCTATTGGACCGCGGCGATCGGCGACAGAGGCGAAACGACAATGCTGCGCGTGCGCATCCCGGGTTCGGCCTCTGGCCTCGGCCGCGGCAGCTTCGTGCTGTTCAACGGCGTCAAGGTCGGTGACGTCAAACGGGTTTACATCGACGTCGACAATCCGACGGTGGCCATCGCCGATACCGAGATAGACCGCATGACGCCGATCACCAAGTCGACACAGGCCGATATCGGCCTTGCCGGCTTGACCGGCCAGGCCAATATCGAACTCCGCGGCGCCGATCCCAAGGAAGCGAAGCTGCTCGACGAGGCGGAGAAGGAGGGCAGGATCCCCGAGATAACCGCCAATCCGTCGGCGGTCACCAACCTTCTGCAGACGGCGCAGAACATCTTCACCCGCGCCGACAAGGTGCTGAGCGAGCTCGAAGGCTTCACCAAGGATGTTCGTGGCCCGCTGACGCAGACGGTCAAGAATGTCGAGACCTTCTCGGACGCGCTGGCCAAGAATTCCGACGGCATCGACAAGTTCCTGACAGCGGTGAGCTCGCTTTCGGATCAGCTTAAGAACGTCTCGGGCCGGCTCGACAGCACGCTGAAGGCAGCCGAAGGCTTGCTCAATTCCGTCGACAAGGACCAAATCAAAAGCATCGTGGCCAATGTCGACACGGTGACGGCGAACCTGAAGGAGACCTCGAAGCAGTTCGATACGGTCATCGGCAACGTCAATACGGCGGTCGGCTCGATCAACGATTTCGCCAAGCAGACGCAAGGGACGCTGGCCAAGGTCAACGGCGTGCTCGACGGCATCGATCCGGCGGATGTCAAAAGCGCTTTGGCCAACATCCAGAAGGCCAGCGCCAGCGCCGACAAGGCGGCGTCCGACATCGCCAAGGTCACCGACAAGATCGCCAACCGTTCCGACGACATCAATGACACGATCAAGAACGCCCGCCAGCTTGCGCAGCGCCTCAATGACGCCTCGGTGCGCGTCGACGGCATCCTGGCCAAAGTCGACAATCTCCTCGGCTCCGGCGAGGCCAACGGTGTGATGGCCGATGCCAGGGCGACGCTGAAATCCTTCAAGCAGGTGGCCGACACGCTGAACTCCCGCCTCGGCACCATCGTCGACAATCTGTCGCGCTTCTCCGGCCAGGGCCTGCAGAATGTGGAAGCGCTGGTGCAGGACAGTCGCCGCTCGATCAACCGCATCGAGGAAGCGGTGACCGACCTCAGCCGCAATCCGCAGCGCATTCTGTCCGGCGGCGACGGCGAGGTCCGACAGTTCGATGGAAGGGCACGGCGTTGACTTCCGCCGCCGCGACCGCCAAGAAAATGAACCGCAAAAGCGGGTTGGTCGTAAGGTCCGGGGACGACGGGGATCGCGCGTGAAGTCGGTGAGGGTGGTGGCGGGGAGTTTCAGATCGTCCGCGGCAGCGTTGCTGGTGCTTGCGCTTGCCGGCTGCGCGGCCCTCGGCGGCAAGCCGGCGCCGCTCGATACGTTCGAATTGTCGGCGCCGTCGGTCGACGTTCGCGCTCACAGCCGCCGCCAGATCCTGATCGCCCAGCCGTCGGCGCTCAAGGCGCTGGACAGCCAGAACATCGTCATCAGGCCCTCGGACCGGTCGATCCAGTTCCTCAAAGGCGCGCAATGGGCCGATCGGCTGCCGCTGATCGTGCAGGCGAGGCTGGCCGAGACCTTTCAGCGCTCCGGCAGCTTCGCCGGCGTCGGCAAGCCGGGCGAGGGGCTGGCGATCGACTACCAGATCATCGTCGAGGTGCGCTCCTTCGAGGTGCGCGTCGATGGCGGCGAGCATGCCGATGTCGACCTGTTCGTGCGCATCCTGAACGACCGTAACGGCGAGGTGCGCGCCTCGAAGAACTTCACCGCGACCGCGCCGGTCTCCGGCAGCGGGAACGCGGCTTACGTCGGCGCGCTGGACAGCGCCTTCGGCCAGGCGGCGAAGGACATCGTCCGCTGGACGGATCAGACGATCTGAGCGCCGGGCCAAGCCGACAATCGAAATCATCGATATGAAAAAGGCGGGTCGAGACCCGCCTTTTTCAGTTCCGGTTCTGCTTGGCGGCGTCAGTGCAGCCGGCCGCTGGCGTGGGCCAGCATGGTGTAGACCTTGCCGGTGTCGGAGGTCAGATAGGTCTGCGCCATGATGTTGTCGCGGTCGTTGCGCGAGACATCCTTGAGCAGCTTCTCGAAATCCTCGCAGTAGCGGTCGACCGCGGCGCGGAATTCCGCCTCGGCCTGATACTTGCGGCGGATCTCGTCGAAAGTCTGCTGGCCCTTGAGCGTGTAGAGGCGACGCGTGAAGACGTCGCGCTCGCCACGCCGGTAGCGGTTCCACAGCTCAATCGAGGCGTCATGGTCGATCGCCCGCGCGATGTCGACGGAGAGCGAGTTGAGCGACTCCATGACATGCAGCGGCGAGCGCTGGGCAGGCGTCGCGCGCGGCGCTTCCGCGGGCGCTGCCGGCCGCAGCTCTTCCTCGCGCGAGGCATTGGTCAGGAGGTCGCGCACCCAGCCGCCCTGCGGCGTCTTGCCGTTCTCGCGGCGCGGCGCTTCGGCAGGGCGCTCCAGGTCGAGCGTGCCGCGCAGCGTGCTCTCGGCAAGCGGCGCCTGGGGAGGGCGCGCCGTGGGTTGCGGCTGCGGCTGAGGCGCCGCCGGACGACGCAGCGGCGGCTCGGCGGCACGGGCCGGTGCCTGCGGAGCAGGGCGCAGACCGCGGGGCTCGCCTTGCTCGCTTGAGCCGCTGCGGCCGGATTTCGCAACGATATCCGACAGTTCCTTGAGCGCATTGATCTGCTCGGCGACGGCGCGGCGAATGGCCGAGGTCGATTCCTTGGCCTCCTCCGGCATCTCGATGACGCCCTTCTTCAGCTCGGCGCGGGTCAGGTCGAGTTCGCTCTTGATAGAGCCCGCGGTGCGGCGCATCTCCTCGGTCGCGTCGGCAAAGCGGCGCGTCGCCGAATCGACGACCTCGGCGATGGCGGTACGGATCTTTTCCGCCGATTCCATCGTGCGGCCTTCCGCAGTCTGCATCGTCTGGCCGACGAGGTTCTCGAAGGAGCGCATCACCTTCTCGAGGTCTTCGGACTTCTTGACCAGGCCGACGGCGAGGTCTTCCAGCGAGGATTGGCGCTCCAGCGTGTGCTCGAGATTGCTCTGCGCGGAGCTGAGCAGGTTGGAGGCGCTGGAGAGCAGCCGGCTATGCTCGTCGAACTTGGTCGCGATGGAGGCCACCTCGCGCAGCGTCGCCGAGGACAGGTCGGTGAGCCGCGTCGTGTTGGAATCGACGAGACGTGCCGAGCTGGCGAAGGTTTGGGCGGCCTTTTCGGTGGTCGCGGCGAAGCTCTGCGTGCTGCCGGAGAGCCGCTCCTCGACCTGACCGAGGTTGACGGCCGCCTGCTCGATGAGCTGCCCGAGCTGCGCGCTGGAGGTGGTCATGCGGCCAATGAGATCGGCCACGCTGTCGGCGAGCGACGAGCGAGCGCCTTCGACGGCCGACAGCGTTTCGGCCGTGCGGCTGGCGAGAGCATTGACGAGGTTCGTGTTCTCGCTGCGCAGTTTCTCGGCCGCCCGTTCGGTGACCTCTTCCATGCTGCGCTGCAGCTCGGAGCCACCCTGGGCGAAGCGCTCGACCAGCGGCTTGGCGGTCTCGTCGAGGATTTTCGCCATCTCGGCCGAACGCGCCGCGAGCATGGTGTTGAGCTCGCGGGTGTTGGCGCCGATCGTGCGCGCGGCCTCGTTCGTGCTCTGGCCGATATGCTGGCCCACCGCCGTGAAGGTCTCGGCAATGACGTTGGCGCGCGAGATGAGCTGGGCCTCGGCGCTTGAGACCTGCTCGTTGAGCTTCTGGCCCATGGTCTCGGCGCTGTAGGCGAGGCGGTTTTCCACGCTCGCGACCTGGTCCTCGACGCGGGAAGCGGCGGCAGCGGCGCTTGCGGCAAGCCGCTCGTCGGCGCCGGCCAGCGCCTGCTCGATCTCGCGGGCGTGCACGGCAAGCTCCTGGCCGGTCTGGCGGGCGCGGTCGGCGACACGCTGCTCGGTGGCGGCGAAGGCGCCGACGATCGTGTCGGCGTGCTCGCCGATGGTCGAGGTGCTCGAGGCGATGCGCGACACCAGGCGGTTGTCGGCGTCGTCGAAGATGCGGCCGATTTCGCCGGCGCGGGCGGAAAGCGCTTCGGAACCTTCGGCTATGCGCGCCATGAGCTGCTGGTCGACGCCATCGAAGATGCGGCCGAGATCGGCGGCCCGGGCGGCCAGCGCTTCGGCCGATTCGGTGATGCGCATCGAGAGCCGCTCGTCGGCGCCCTCGAAGTTGCGCAAGATGTCGCCGGCGCGGGCGGCCAGCGACTGCGCCGTCTCGACGGCGCGGGCAACCAGCTTCTGGTCGGCCGCGTCGAAGGTGTTGGCGATCTCGCCGGCCCGCGTGGCCAGCTTGTCGGCGGTTTCCTCGGCGCGGGCCATGAGCGCGTTGGACGCATCGTCGGCGCGCGCCATGAGCATGCTGGACGTGTCCTGGGCGCGCTCGTGGAGGCGGCGGTCGGCCGCCTCGAAGGCCTGGGCAATGTCCTCGGCCCTGGCAAGGAGCGCGGCGGAAGTCTGCTCGGCGCGCTCGGCGATCTTGCGATCGGCGTCGCTGAAGGCGGCGCCGGCCTGCTCATGCAGAGTGCTGGTGACCTCCATGACCTTGTCGCGCAGCGCGCCCGCCACGAAGACTGCGGTCTTTTCCAGCACACCCCGCACATTTTCCACGCCGGTCGACAGCGCACGCTCCATCGTGCCGGCGCGCTCCTCGATGATACCGGTCTGCCGGCTGAAGGCGTGCTCGATCTTCTCGACGTCGGCGGCGATCGCCGCCGAGATGTCGCTGCTCCTGGCGGCGATCTGGTCGATATGCCCGGAAACCGAACGGTCGACGTCCTTGCGCGCATCGGCGAGCTTGGCGAGGTCGTCCTCCAGGGCGCGGGCCAGCATATCGCGGCCTTCGGACAGCTTGCCGACATGGCCGGCGATGACGTTGTCGATCTCGGACCGGCTCTCGGTCAGCTTCTGAAGGTCGGCTTCAAGGGCGCGCCTGAGGATGTCGCGCCCCTCGGCGAGCTTTTCGACCTGGCCGGCGACCAGCCCGTCGATACCGGCACGGCTTTCCGCCAGCTTGGCGAGATCGGCTTCAAGAGCACGCGTGAGGATGTCGCGGCCTTCGGCAAGCTTTTCCACCTGGCCGGCAACGAGGCCGTCGATCGAGGCGCGGCTTTCGGCCAGCTTGGCGAGGTCGGCTTCCAGCGCACGCTTGAGGATGTCACGGCCTTCCGCGAGCTTCTCGACCTGGCCGGACACCAGACCGTCGATGCCGGCGCGGCTCTCGGCGAGCTTGGCGAGATCATCCTCGAGCGCCTTGGACAGCGTCGCGCGGTTCTGCGACAGCTGTTCGGCATGGGTCTGCATGAGGCTGCTGGCGCCGGCCATATCGGCCTCCAGCACGCGCGAAAGCTCGGCGCGGTGGTCGGTAATCTTCTGCGAATGATCGACGATCGCGCCCTGGATCGTGTTGAGGTCGGCTTCCAGCGCGCGCTTGAGGATGTCGCGGCCCTCGGCGAGCTTCTCGACCTGGCCGGCGACCAGCCCGTCGATGCTGGAGCGGCTCTCGGCGAGCTTGGCGAGATCGTCCTCAAGCGACTTCGACAGCACGGAACGGTCCTGAACGAGTCGGTTCTGATGATCGGCGACGGCACCGCTTACGGCCTGGAGGTCATCCTGCAAGGTCTTCGACAAGGTCGAGCGATCCTGCGCCAGCCTGTTTTGGTGATCTGCGATGGCGCCGCTGACGGCCTGCAGGTCGGCTTCGAGCGCCTTCGACAGCTGGGAGCGGTCCTCCAGCACCTTGCCCGAGTGCCCCGCAATGGCACCCTTGATGGTGTTGAGGTCGGCTTCCAGCGCGCGCTTGAGGATGTCGCGGCCTTCAGCGAGCTTCTCGACCTGGCCGGCAACCAGCCCGTCGATCGAGGCACGGCTTTCGGCGAGCTTGGCGAGGTCGGCTTCCAGCGTCTGCGACAGCAGGCTGCGGTCCGCGGCGAGCTTGCCGGCGTGGCTGTCGATCAGGCCGCGGATGCCACTCAGATCGCTTTCAAGCGCGCGGCTGAGCTCGCCGCGGTCCTCGGCGAGCTTGGTCGAGTGGGCCTCGATGAGGCTCCTTATGCCGACGATGTCGGTTTCGAGCGCCTTGGCCAGCACGGCACGGCCCTCGGCGATCTTCTCGACCTGACCGGCGACCAGGCCGTCGATCGAGGCGCGGCTGTCCTGCAGCTTGCCGAGATCGGCTTCCAGGGCGCGCGCCAGGATGTTGCGGCCCTCGGCCAGCTTCCCGACATGGCCGGCGACCATTTCGTCAATCATTGTACGGGCTTGGACGAGCCTGCCGGAGTCTTCGTTCAAGGCCTGGGCGAGCCGGTTGCGGCCTTCTTCGATCTGCTCCAGATGGCTGCCCAGCGAGGCGTCGATGGCCGCGCGCGATTCGTTGACCTTGCGCAGATCTTCTTCCAGGGCGCGCGAGATCAGGCTGCGACCTTCGGCCAGCTTCTGCACCTGATTGGTGACGGCGGCATCGATCGCAGCGCGACCTTCGGCGAATTTCGCCAGGTCATCCTGCATGGCGGCGGCCATGCGTTCGCGGCTTTCCGAAAGCGAGCGGCTGTGGTTCTCGACCGCTTCCTCGATGCCGGCGCGGGCGTCGGCAAGCCGCTGGATGTCGGTATCGAACGAGCGCGACACCACATGCCGGGCCGCTTCCATGCGGCCGGCAAAGTCGGTGGCGCGGGCTTCGAGCATCGAGGAGGTCGACGAGATGATGTCGGCCATATCGGCGCCGATCTGGGTCTTGCCCTGATCGATCATCGCCGACAGCGTGTCCTTGCTTTCGGCGAAGGCGTGGGCGATTTCCTTCGCGCGCTCCACCATCGTCTCGTTGATCTGGCGGGCGCGGGCTTCGAGGGCGGCGTTGAGCTTTTGGGTGCCGGTGTCGAGCGCCTCGGCTCGGGTCTGGAATTCGCTGATCAGCGCCTGGCCGCGTTCGGCCAGGGTCCGCTCGATGCCGCTGAGGCTCGCCTCGAATTCCGAATTCAGCGTGCGCGCCGCGCCGCCGAGCAGCGAGACCATGCCATTGGTGCGGTCGTCGAGCAGGTCGGTCAGCGAGCGGGTGAGGCCGTCCGTGGTGTCGGTCAGCTTGGCGATACGGGTGTCGAGCAGGCTGGCGAAAGCCTCGCCGGAGGTCGAAAGCCGGTCGGTGATGCTGTCCAGGCGCGATTCGACGGAATCGAAGATCGACGTCGAGCTTTCGTTGATGCGATCGATCAGCGTGTCGCCGGAATTGTTGATCGTCATCGACAGCTTGGTCGAGGCGTTGAGGATCGAATCGCGGATGATGTCGCTGGCCGAGCCGATCTCGTCGCGCAGCGTCTCGTGGGCGCTGGCAATCGAGGCGCGCACGCGCTCGGCATGGGTGACGACCGCCTCGCGCTCGCTGCCGAGACCATCGACCAGCGAACGGATGCGGGCCTCGTTCTCGGAATAGGAGCGTTCGAGCTGGCTGACTTCGCCGTGGACGAGCGTTTCGAGCTCGACCGCGCGGGCCAGGGTGCGCTCGATGCCTTCACCCATGGCCGCCACCTCGCGGCGAACGGCCTGGCCGATCATCATGACGCGGTCCTGGGCGAGGTTTTCCGGCTCCGCCAGGCGGAAGGCGACCTCGGTCATGGATTGCGCGGCGATGCGCATCTCCTGCGCGCGCCGGATCATGGCGGCGAACGCCCAGAACAGGATGACCGGAACGATCGCGGCGACCGCCAGGCCGATCAGCTCGGGGCGGGCGAAGAACTGGTCGAAGGTGCGGATATTCCAGATGCCGGGGCCGAACAAGAGATTGGCCAGGCCGCCGGCGCCGGCGATCCAGGCCAGGGAGATGAAGGCGATCACCCAATAGACGGTGCTCGACGCGCGCCGGTTGAGGCTGTGCAGCAGCGTCTTATAGTCCTTCTGGCGGTCGTCATTGGCGGGCGTGAAGCCTGCGGGAGGCGCAAAGCCGGACGGTTGTCCGTTGCGCGGCTCGACGGGCCGCAACTCGGCCGGCTTGGCCGCGGGCGCCTTGGAGGGCTGAGGGTTGTTTGCTGGCTCCGCTCTCTGGCTGCGGCCCTCGCGCGCCAGTTCGTCGGCCGCCGCCGAGATCTGCGCTTCGAGATCCTCCATCGACGCCGCCATATCGAGGCCGCCTTCGTCGCCGTTAAGGTCAAGGTCGAGCGCCTTTTCCAGTTCCGCGGCTACGTCGCTGTCGAGAGATTTGGTCGTCGTTGGTTTCTTAGCCATGCCTTCGCTACCCTGTACTAGCTGCCGCGGGACTTATGATTTTGGCCTGATTCTGGCCCGATTCTGGCTTGTCTATCCCGAGCAGGAGGCTGAAAAATGGACCTTCGTATCGTAATGACACACAGGGGTAAAGAAAACATGCATTCCAGGCGATACGTAAAACTTTAAATATAAGGTTAACGGAGACGTGATCCGGCCGCCTCCGTGACAACATTTTTCCCCTGCAGTCGTTAACCCCTTGGCGACCGGAGTCGCCTATTTTCATGGGCCCGTCTGCCCGCTTGATGGAGTTGCAGTGCGTATGCGTGGCGAAACTGGTATAGCGTTTTCCATGCCGGGGGGAGATGCCTCCGGAACGGTCGGAGCCAGACCTGTGGATCTCGGTCATCTGGCGCGTCAGACGATGGGCGACCGCGACCTCGAACGCGAGGTGCTGGCGCTGTTCGTGCATCAGTCGCTCGGCGTCCGCGACCAGATCGCCGACGCCGACACCCGGCAGAGGGTGCTTCTGGCACATGGCTTGAAAGGTTCTGCGCGCGGCATCGGCGCCTTTGCGGTGGCCGAATGCGCGGCGATCATCGAAAAGCAGCCGGAGGACGTCCGCGCGCTCAAGCGGCTCGGCACGCTGATCGAGGAAGTGCGCGATTTCATCGCCGGCATCAGCCGCTAGAGCGGTTCAGCGTTTCATGGAATCGCCGACTCGCTCCAGCTCCTTATTTTTTGCAATTCCGGGCGGAAAACCGTTGCGCGCTTTTACTGGAATTGCTTGAGCGTCCACCTTTTTGAAAAACGTCATTTCGTGGCGCTTTCGCGCCGCAGTTGACTTGTCCGGTGGAGTGATTATCTCGGCTGCGACTCCTCAGGTGACTTTAATGACCAAGTTGACTTACATCGCCCATGACGGGACCCGATTTGACGTGGACGCCGAAAACGGCTCGACGGTGATGGAAAACGCGATCCGCAACGCGGTGCCCGGCATCGAAGCCGAATGCGGCGGCGCCTGCGCCTGCGCGACCTGCCATGTCTATGTCGACGAGGCCTGGACGGCCGAGGTCGGCGAGCCGGAGGCGATGGAAGAGGACATGCTGGATTTCGCCTATGACGTCCGGCCGAACTCGCGCCTGTCCTGCCAGATCAAGGTGCGCGACGCGCTGGACGGCCTGATCGTCAGGGTGCCTGAACGCCAAGGCTGAGGCTAACTTTCCAATTTTCTTTCACGCTGGCTGCTTGGCAGCAGGCTGGCGCTCATGCAGTCTCGCTCATTCCCAAAAAGAGGGCGCAGCGCATGACCGAGACCATCAAGACGGACGTTCTCATAGTCGGGGCAGGGCCGGTCGGCCTGTTCGCCGTGTTCGAGCTCGGTCTGCTCGACATGAAATGCCACCTCATCGACATTCTCGACCGTCCCGGCGGCCAATGCGCCGAGCTCTATCCCGAAAAACCGATCTACGACATTCCGGGCTGGCCCACGATCTCGGCCCAGGGCCTAGTCGACAAGCTCATGGAGCAGATCCATCCGTTCAAGCCGGAGTTCACCTTCAACCGCATGGTGTCGAGCCTTGAAAAGCTGGAGGATGGCAGTTTCCGGGTCGCCACGGATGAAGGCGAGGTGTTCGAGGCCAAGATCGTGGTGATCGCCGCCGGCGGCGGCTCGTTCCAGCCCAAGCGTCCGCCCATTCCCGGCATCGAGGACTATGAAGGCAAGAGCGTCTTCTATTCCGTCCGGCGCATGGAGGATTTTCGCGGGCACGACCTGGTCATCGTCGGCGGCGGCGATTCGGCGCTCGACTGGACGCTCAACCTACAGCCGATCGCCAAAAGCGTGACGCTGGTCCATCGCCGCCCTGAATTCAGGGCGGCGCCCGACAGCGTCAACAAGATGTATGCCATGCAGGAGATGAAGCAGCTCGAATTCCTGGTTGGCCAAGTCAGCGCCCTTGCCGGCGCCGGCGGCCAACTGTCATCGGCGACCATCAAGGGCGGCCCGGATGGCGATGTCGAGGTGCCTTGCACCCGCATGCTGCCGTTCTTCGGCCTCACCATGAAGCTCGGGCCGATAGCCGAATGGGGCCTTAACCTCAGCGAGAACCTGATTCCGGTCGACACGGAAAAGTTCCAGACGTCGATCCCGGGCATCTTCGCGGTGGGCGACATCAACTGGTATCCCGGCAAGCTCAAGCTCATCCTGTCAGGCTTCCACGAGGTGGCGTTGATGGCCCAGGCCGCCAAGCGCATCGTCAGCCCGGGCGAGCGCATCGTCTTCCAGTACACGACATCGTCGACGAGCCTGCAGAAGAAGCTCGGCGTCCACGACTAAGGCGTATTGATATTCAGCCGGCCTGCGAACGGCAGCTTCCTGCGCTTCCGGTGCTCACGTACCTTAAAGCGCATCACGCTGAAAGCGATTCAGGCGAAGCGCTGTAAGTCTTGTTTTTGATGCATGTCGTTCTCCCAAAACCGCTGCGCACTTTTGGGCGACATGCATTAAGTACGCTCCGCTCCGGTTCTCGAAAACCGCCATTCTCGACTCGGCCTGACCTGAATCTCAACACACCTTCAGGCGATCTACTCCGCAAGCACGGGCGCCGCGTTCTCGTTGTGACCGCGCAGTTCTTTTTCGGGCATCAGGGCCAGCGTGATCAGCGCCAGCACAAGCGTGACGCCGGCTGTGAGGAAGATCATCACGAACGGCGTCGCCGACGTCAGCAGGATGTGCGTCTGCGAGCCTTCGGTGGCCAAGGGCAGGCCAAAACCCAGCGCAACGGCGCCGAGCATGGCGACGCCCAGCGCGCCGCCCAGCGTCCGCAGGAAGGTCAGCACGCCCGTCGCGACGCCGAGATGCGCGCGGTCGACCGCGTTCTGGACCGAGACGGTGCTGACCGGAAAGGTCGTGCCGCTGCCCAGGCCGATCATCGTGGTCAGGAGTTCGACTTCGAGCAGCGAGGCGTGTCCCGCAATGGCACTGAGCAGGCCTATGCACAGGATTGCCAGGCTGAGGCCGATCATGGCGATGCGCTTGTAGTGGACGAATCGTGGGATCATGCGGCCACTGAACGCGGCGCCGGCAACCGTGCCGAGCAGGAGGCCGAGCATCGCCGTGCCGGATTCGCTCACCGAAAGCCCGACGATCGATTGCAGATAGACCGGCAGGTAGACCGACGCGCCGATGTTGGCGGCCTGCAGCAGGAACATCGACAGCGTGCCGGCGAGCACGATCGGGTTGCCCAGCACTTCGAGCGAGACCAAAGGCTCGGCCGCCCTCATCAGCCTCAGCGCGAAGAAGAACCAGAATACGGCCGAAAAGGCCACCAATCCGATGATCTCGGATGAGAACCAGGGATAGGTGCTGCCGCCCCAGCTGAGCGCCAGAAGCAGCAGCGCGGTCGCGATGACCAGCAGCACTGCGCCCAGTCCGTCGATGCGGTGGTGCTTGGCCGCGATCGGCAGCTTCTTCAGCGGGTTGTTGACGATGGCCATGGCCAGGAAACCGATCGGCAGGTTGATCCAGAAGATCAACGACCAGTGCAGATGCTCGGCAAAGACACCGCCGAGCAGCGGACCGGCGACGCTGGCCACCGCCCAGGTGCCGGAGATCCAGGCCGCGTAGCGGGCGCGCTCGCGTGGCGGCACGAGATCGCCGATCACCGTCTGGGCCAGCGCGAAGAGACCGCCGCCGCCGGCGCCCTGGATGGCGCGGCCGATGATCAGCACCAGCATGTTGGGCGCGAGCGCGCTGACCAGCGACCCGAGCAGGAAGATAAGAATGCCGGCGTGGATGACCGGCCGGCGTCCATAGACATCGGATATCTTGCCGTAGAGCGGCGCCACCGCGGTTGCGGCCAAAAGATAGCCGGTGACGATCCATGGCAGATATTCGGCGTGGCCGAGCGCACGCGCGATCGTCGGCAGGGCAGGGGCAACGATGGTCTGGTCAAGTGCTGCCAGCAGCATCGACAACAGCACGCCGCCGATGATGGTATTCTTCTCGTTCTCGCTCATCAGCGGCGCGGCTTTCGGCGCCATCGCCTGCTTCTCGACGGTCTGGTCCATGCGTCATTCTTTCAAAGGCTGATGCCTTGCGCGCCAAGACGGCTGCGGCCGGTCGCGCCTGTCATTTCTCGTGGATAGCGGTTCGAGTGTTCGAACCCGCTATATGTCGTTCGATATAGGCCGATTTCGACCGTCCTTCGAAAGTTTTCCCGGTCTGGCACCATGCTTGGGCGAAATTGGCCTCGGAGACGGCTTGCTTGCGGTCAAGGCGGCGGCAGTTGTCCGGCTTCGACGCGCTCCATCCGGTAGCGCATCAGGCGAAGGATACGGCTTTCGAAATTGACGCTCTCGACCCGGTCGAAGCGCACCTGGTCCTGATCGTGCCTGGCGAGCTCGGCTGCCTGGATCGCGGCTGCCTTCACCTTTGCCGCCTCGCAGGTCTTCTGTGCGGGGAGGGCTTTCAGCGCATCCTCGAGCAGGCGCGCATGGTTCTTGGCGATCTCGACATGGCGCTCCTCATGCCGCTTGATGTCGGCCGAGAGCGTATCCCAGACCAGCCTGACGCCGGGATCGGATTTGCGCGGGCGCCGCCATTCGGGGAGGATCACCTTGACCTTCACGGTGACGGCCGCGTCGGCGATGCGGCAGGACCCGGCGCTCTGCGCGTAGCTGATGCGGGTGGTGAAGGCCATCTGCGTGGCGCCCGGGTGCCGCGAGCCGGTGCTCTTCACCTCGGGGCCGTTTCTCGACAGCTGGTTCTGGATATCGTCGAGCGTGCGGCCGCCGACGCTGAAATAGCTGTAGGTCTTCACCAGATTGGCCGCGCCCGCCGGCATGGCGGTCAATGCGAGCATCAGGGCGCAGAGCAGGGATCGGTTCATCATATTGCCTCTTCACGCACCTTGCTTTAGGGCCGTCGCCAGCGCAACGGAATTGATTTCGCGCGGATCACGCATGGTTGATGGACAATGACGACAAGGCGATGGCAGCTGGCGCATGGACGCTATCTCGACCTCGGTCCGAAGGCGGTCGTCGTCGGCATCCTCAACGTGACGCCCGACAGTTTTTCGGATGGCGGGCTGTTCGCCGCGCCTGAAAAGGCGCTGGAGCAGGCGCGCCGCATGGTGGAAGAGGGCGCCGCCGTCATCGATGTCGGCGGGGAATCGACCCGGCCGGGTTTCGCCCCGATCACCGCGGAAGAAGAACAGGGCCGCGTGTTGCCGATTATCGCCGCGCTCGCCGCTTCGGGCGAAGCGCTGATCTCGGTCGACACCTATCGCGAGGATACGGCGCGGCGGGCGGTCGCCGCCGGCGCCCATATCGTCAACGATGTCTGGGGACTGCAGCGCGAGCCCGGCATCGCGCGCGTCGCCGCCGAGACCGGCGCCGGGCTCGTCATCATGCATACCGGGCGCGAACGGCGGAAGCTGTCCGACGTGATCGAGGACCAGTTCCTGTTCCTGCGCAAATCCCTGGAGATCGCGCGCGCCGGGAAGGTCGCCGACAGCCAGATCGTGCTCGATGCCGGCTTCGGCTTCGCCAAGGAGACGGCGGAGGAAAACCTCGACCTGATGGCGCGGTTTTCCGAGCTTCAGGCGCTCGGCTATCCGCTGATGGCCGGAACCTCGCGCAAGCGCTTCATCGGCAACGCGACGGGGCGCAAGCCTGGCGATCGGGCGGCCGGCACGGCGGCCACCAGCGTCATCCTGCGCTTGAAAGGAGCCGACCTGTTTCGCGTCCACGATGTCGCAATCAACGTGGACGCGCTGGCGCTGACCGATGCTATGCTGCAACGCGAAACCGAGCTTCCTCCCGGACACTGATCATGTATGTCATCCGCATGAAGAACTGCGCTTTCTTCGCCCGCCACGGCGTGCTGGACGAGGAGGAGACGCTTGGCCAGCGTTTCTATGTCGATGCCGAGCTGACGGTCGAGCCCAGCCGGCCGCTGGCCGAGGATTCCATCGAGGACACCGTCAATTACGGCGTTGCTTTCTCGGTTATCGAGGAGATCGTGACCGGACATCGCCGCTTCCTGATCGAGGCGCTGGCCCTGGAGGTCGCGAAGGCCTTGACCGCACGGTTCTCGCAGATCAGGAAGGCCGCGATCACCGTGCGCAAACCGAACGCTCCGGTGCCGGGCGTGCTCGATCATGTCGAGGTGACCGTTGTCTGGCCAGAATAGCGCCGTCTACCTCAGTCTCGGCGGCAATCTCGGCGAGCCGGCGAAGTCCATGGGCGCGGCATTGCGCATGCTGGACGGCGACGACGCAACGCGCGTAACCGCTGTCTCCTCGCTCTACCGCACGCCGCCTTGGGGCAAGCTCGACCAGCCCGATTTCCTCAATGCAGCCGCCGCGATCGAGACGGCGCTTTCTCCACGCGCGCTGCTCGAGCTTTGCCTCGATGTCGAGAAGCGGCTGAAGCGCGTGCGCGAGGAGCGCTGGGGGCCGCGCCTGATCGACATAGACATATTGGTGTTCGGCGACCGGGTGATCCACGAGACCGGCCTCGAAGTGCCGCATCCGCGCATGCTTGAGCGCGCCTTCGTGCTGGCGCCGCTAGCCGAAATCGCGCCCGCGCTTTCGGTGAGCGGCAGGAGCGTGTCGGAACGGCTCAATGCCGTCGATACCTCCGGCATCCAGCGGCTGTCGTCCGGCCGTGAGTGGTGGCTCGGGTAAAGGCTGGTCAGCCGGAAAAACCGCCGTCGTCCAAAAATGCCTGCTCCTCTGCGGTCGTCGCGCGGCCGAGCATGCGGTTGCGGTGCGGAAAACGTCCGAAGCGCCGGACGATCTCAAGATGCTCCTCGGCATATTTCAGATAGTCAGGCGCCCTGGCGGCCGTCAGCTCCACCGACCGTTGCTGGTCCGCCAGCGATTCGGAATGCTCGAAGGGCAAATAGAGGAAGACGCGAAGCAATTCTTCCAGCTCAAGGTCCTGACCGGCGGCGATCGCCCGGTCGGCGAAGTATCTGGCGAGCGGATCGGTCGCGTACATGTGGCCGCTGCCCCGGAAGCAGTTGCGCGGGAACTGATCGAGTAGGATCATCAACGCCAGCGAGCCTTCGGCATACGTGTTCCAGTCGTCGCACTCGCGCCGCGCGGCGGCGTAGTGCAGTTCCAGGAAGCGGTCGCGGAAATCCGTGTCGAAGGCGTCGTTCTTCTCGAACCAGGCGTCCTCGCCGGCATCGCGCCAGAATTTGGTGACCGAAAGCGCTCGCGGGTCGAGCTCTGCCATGCCTTGTTCCTCAGTTCTTGGTCTCTGCCTGGTTCAGGACGACGGCGGTTTCCTGGTTCAGCGCACGGCCGGCACGGCGCGGCTGCGTCAGCGGCGTCGGGATAGGCGTGCCGATATTGCCCTTCAGGAAACGCTGGCCGGCGCGTACGCCTTCGGCCAGTTGCGTCTCGAAGCGGGCTTCATCGCGACGACGCACATCCTCGATGACCTCGGCGACCTCTTCCGGATCGACGCCCAGCGCCTCCAGCGCGGAGCCGCCGAACACCAGCGCCGATTCGAAGGTCTCACGCAGCTGATAGTCGACGCCGGCGCGCACGAGCTGCAGCGCCGTGCCGCGGTCGAAGGCGCGCGCCAGGATGGTGACCAAAGGAAATTCGGCCTTGATCAGTTGCGCGATGCGCACCGCTGCGTCCGGCTTGTCGACGCAGATCAGCACCGCGCGGGCGCGCCCGGCGCCGGCAGCATGCAGGATGTCGAGCCTGGTGCCGTCGCCGTAATAGACCTTGAAGCCGAAGTCGGCCGCCGCCTGGATCATCTCCACCTCGTTGTCGATGATCGAGACGTCCAGCCCGCGCAGCAGAAGCGGCTGGCTGGCGATCTGGCCGAAACGGCCGAATCCGATGATCAGTACGCTGCCGGTGAGGCCCTCGGCGATGTCGACGCCGTCGAGCGACTGCTCGTCGCGCGGGGTGAGGTAGCGCAGCGCCAGGATGGCCAAGGGCGTCAGCACCATCGAGATGATGATGATGGCCGTCAGCGTGGCGTTGGCCTGGCCGTCGATGATGCCGACCGCGGCGGCTGACGAATAGAGCACGAACGCGAATTCGCCGCCCTGCGCCATGAAGACGGCGCGTTCGAGCGCCTCGCGGTGGCCGCTCTTCAGAATGCGCGCGACGGCGTAGATGCCGACCGCTTTCATGACCATGTAGGCGACGACATAGATGGCGACGAGCCGCCAGTTCTGGGCGACGAGGCCAAGGTCGAGCGACATGCCGACGGCGAGGAAGAACAGGCCGAGCAGGATGCCGCGGAACGGCTCGATATCGGCTTCGAGCTGGTGGCGAAAGGTCGATTCCGACAACAGCACGCCGGCGAGGAAGGCGCCCATGGCCATCGACAGGCCGGAGAGCTGCATGGCGAGCGCCGATCCCAGCACCACCAGCAGCGCCGCCGCGGTCATGACTTCGCGGGCGCGGGCGTCGGCCAGGATGCGAAAGAGCGGATTGAGCAGGTAGCGGCCGGCCACGACCAGCCCGACGATCGCGGCGATGCCGATGCCGACTTCGGTCAGCCGCTCCGAAAAGCTGGTTTCGGCGCCGCCGGGCGCGAGGAACGCCACCAGCGCAAGCAGCGGCACGATCATCAGGTCTTCGAGCAGCAGGATGGAGACAATGCGCTGGCCTTTCGGCGTGGCGATCTCACCGCGCTCCTCCAGCAGCTGCATGACGATCGCCGTCGAGGTCAGCACGAAACCGGCGCCGGCGACGAAGGACTGCGCGATCGGAAAGCCTCCCGCCAGTCCGACCAGGGTCAGAAGCACCGCGCAGACGCCGACCTGCAAGGCGCCCAGTCCAAAGATTTCGCGGCGCAGCCCCCAGAGCCGCGACGGCTGCATCTCCAGGCCGATGATGAACAGGAACATGACGACGCCGAGCTCGGCGACGTGGAGGATCGCTTCCGATTCGGAAAAGATGCGCAGGCCGAACGGGCCGATGACGACGCCGGCGGCGAGATAGCCGAGGATCGAGCCGAGCCCCATGCGCTTGAAGATCGGCACGGCGACGACGCCCGCGGCGAGCAGCGCCACCACCTGCACCAGATCGCTGCTCGACGCTTCCGCTGCCATGCCTGTCATCCCGTTGCCCCAAAGCGCCCCGCCTGAAACAGATTCACGCGGCGTGCCTTAGGTCTTTGCTTGACGCATGTCGTTGTCCCAGAACCCGCTGCACGCTGGACGACATGCATGAGAAGCACTCCTTGCATGGCCTGGGAGCGGGAGGCAAGGGCGCGGAGACTGGCTGGAAGAGCAGGGGGCATCCAGCAGGATACGAAGCAACCGGCTCCGCGGCAAACGCCTGTTGCAAGCCTGTTACACAAGTTTATGCGGCCCAGTCGTTGCGCGCCGTCACAATCAGAGGTTATGGCACGCTCGGCTTAGGCCAGTGGAGGCAGCCGCGATGGGCGGCTGACTTTTTTGAGGAGATGATTGAGATGAAGAAGTTTTTGCTCGTTGCCGTCGGTGTTGCGGCGTTGGCCGGTTCGGCTTGCTCCAAGGGGCCGGAATGCACGCAGGAAATCGCCGCCAAGAAGGCGCAGGACATGGCTGCCGCCCTTCAGCAAGCCATCACCAAGGATCCGAGCAAGGCGGCCGATCTGACCGCCAAGGTGCAGGCCGTGACGACGAAATATCAGGGCGCGACGACACTCGACGAAGCCTGCAAGGCCTATGACGAGCTGACCGCCACCATCAAGGGTTGAGCCCAGCCATCGACAAATGCGAAGGCGGTGGCCGGTCGGCCGCCGCCTTTTTCTTGCGTGGCGCTTCGGTCGGCCCGCCTTTCCGGAACGCGCTACGCGATACCCATCGTTCGCTTATGGTCAGCGATCTCGGCGAGCAGCCAGTCCTGGAACAGACCGGTGCCCGGCTTGTTTCCGATGCTGCGGCGCTGGTGCAGATAGATGCCGGCGGGATAGGTGTGGCGGGCGTTGAATGGGGCGACCAGCCTGCCTTGCTGCAGAAGGTCCTGCGCCATCATGGTGTCGGCCAGAGCGATCCCCGCGCCGTTTATCACCTCGCGCATGATCAAGGTGCAGTCGTCGAGCGTCGTGCTGGATTTGGGCGTGGTGTCGAGAACGCCCTCCTGCTCCAGCCAGCGCCGCCAGCGCATGCTCTCGCATTCGTGGATCAGGTGATGATTGACCAGGTCGGCCGGCGTTCGGAGCGGCACCGGCCCTTCGAGCAACGAGGGCGCGCAGACCGGCGTCAGGACCAACGGGATCAGCAGTGTCAAGGCCGGGCCGGCCTTGTAGACGAACTCGTCGACGATGGCCAAATCGAAATTGGCGCGCTTGCCCGAAGTCGAGATCTCCAGGTCCACGGAAGGGTGCAGCTTGCGGAAATTCGGCAAGCGGTCGGCCAGCCAAAGGTTCAGGACCGCCGGCACGCAGAGCACCCTGACACGCTGGGTCCTGCCGTGACCCGGCGCATCGACGAAGCTGACATCGTCGGTGGCGCGCCAGATGGCCTCGAATGCTTCCGAGAGAGAGCGCGCGTAATATGAGCCCCTGATGGTCGGGGTGATCTGGCGAAAGCCACGTTCGAACAGGTCCTGGCCGAGGTTCCTTTCAAGCGCGCGGATGTGGCGGCTGACGGCCGAGGGCGTCAGATGCAGCTCTTCCGCTGCATCCTTGATGCTGCCGAGACGCGCGGCGGCCTCGAAAGCGCGCATGCCATTGAGTGAGGGCAGGGCCATTGGCCGATCATGAATTGTCAGTTGAGTTTTTGTCAATCGACTTGGGCAAAATTGGCGTTTGATCCCCTGGCCGGTTCGGGGATACCCAAATGGCAAGAGCGACTAAGTCGCCGTCAGAAAACAATTATTTGGGTACTCCGATACCATTTCCCCAACGGCGCGGACCGGCCTCATCGGTTGCATCGGTGGCGGGAAAGGTTTGCGCACGACGCAGCCGACCTGGCAGGAGCCGCCCCGCAAATGGGAGAACGAGCTACATGCCTCAGTCGCCGGCGCCAGTCTTCGAGACGGCGGACGAGATTTCCGCGCAAACCTCCGTCGTCGTGATCCTGCAAACCGCTCAAAACGGTTTTGGCCCACGGGCAGCGGCGCTCGATGCCGAGATGGACGGGATCCTGTCCCGTGCGTGTTCCGAGCCGGTCGCGCTTGAGGAATCCAGCGCCTGCGTCGACGTCATCCCTCCCAAGGCCATGTCCATCCGCCGCGTGGTGGTGCTGGGTTTGGGCAGGGCCGAGACCGTAACCACGCTTTCCCTGGCGCGGGCCGGCGGTTTGCTTGCAGCCCATCTGGAAGGCAAGGGCGAATGCGCGGCTACTCTTGTTTTGGACCCGCTCGCCGGTGTGGATCTGCCCGCAGCAGAAGTCCTGGCGCGGGTCGCGCTCGGCATGCGGCTGCGGCGCTATCGCTTCGATATGCGCAACCGGCGGCAAGGAGCCGGGGCTGACCGGACTTTGCGGGTGCAACTGATCGGCGCGGCCGGTCCGGAGTTGAAGACGGCGCTGGCCCGGGTCAACGCCATCGCCGACGGGGTCGAATATGCGCGCACGCTGGTCAACCTGCCGCCGAACCATCTCCACCCGGACAATTTCCACGACCACCTGGAGCCGCTGCGCGAGGCTGGCATCGATGTCGAGATCCTCGATGCCGCACGGCTGAAGGAACTCGGCATGAATGCGATCCTGGCGGTCGGCTCGGGTTCGGTGAGATCGCCGCGCGTCGCGGTCCTGCGCTATCGCGGCAAGGGCGCTCCCGCGCAGCCGCTGGCTTTCGTCGGCAAGGGCGTCTGCTTCGATTCCGGCGGGCTGTGCATCAAGCGCGGCGAGCAGATGTTCGACATGAAGGCCGACATGGGCGGCGCGGCCGCCGTGGTCGGCCTGTTGATCGCGCTCGCCCGGCAGGGCAGCCCGGTGCATGCCGTCGGCGTGCTCGGCATTGCCGAGAACATGCCGTCGGGCACGGCGCTCAAGCCGCGCGATATCATCACAACCGCGTCGGGGCAGACCGTGGAAGTGTTCGATACGGATGCGGAAGGGCGGTTGATCCTGGCCGACTGCCTCTATTACGCCGCTTCCCGTTTCAACCCCTCGGTGATCGTCGATCTGGCGACGCTGACCTATTCGGTGATGCGGGGCCTAGGCTCGGTCTTTGCCGGCCTGTTCAGCACCGACGACACCATCGCCTCCCGCATGATCGCGGCCGGGGAAAAGGTCGGTGAGCGGTTCTGGCAGCTGCCGCTCGACCGGGCCTATGACGAGGGGCTGCAATCGCCTTTCGCCGATATCCGCCATCACGCCAAGGACATGGAAGACGGCGACGCGCCCTATGCCGCCGCCTTCCTGCGGAATTTCACCGAGGACCGTCCCTGGGTGCATCTCGACATTGCCGGCAAGGAACTGGCCGACAAGGACCGGCCGCTGGGCCGGGAAGGCGCCACGGCCTTCGGCGTGCAGATGCTGGAAGAGTGGGTGCAGTCCGGCCGGGCGGCGAATTAAGCGACAACGAGAATGTCTTCAACCACACAGGGAGCCGGGATGTCGTCCGAGATCGTCAGCAAGGAAGGGCGGGCCGGCTTCGGCGCCTATGAGACCTGGTATCGGATCAGCGGCAATCTCGATGCCGGCAAGGCTCCGGTGGTGATCCTGCATGGCGGACCGGGCGCCGCGCATAATTATGTCGACGCCTACAAGCTTCTCGCCAGGGACGGCCGCGCCGTCATCCACTACGACCAATTGGGCTGCGGCAATTCCACCTTGCTGCCGGAAAAGGGCGCCGATTTCTGGACGCCCCAACTCTTCATCGACGAACTGGAAAATCTCGTCGACCATCTCGGCATCCGCGGCGGCTTCCATGTGCTCGGTCAAAGCTGGGGCGGCATGCTGGGCGCCGAGTATGGCGTGACCCGGCCGAAGGGCCTGAAGTCGCTGACCATCGCCAACTCGCCGGCATCCATGAAGCTTTGGGTGGAGGAGGCCAACCGGCTGCGCGCCGATCTGCCCAGGGACGTGCAAGAGACGCTGACAAAGCACGAACAGGCCGGCACAACGGATGATCCGGCCTACCAGGAAGCGACGATGCGGTTCTATGAACGGCATGTCTGCCGGGTCATGCCGTTCCCGCCCGAGGTGACGGAGACTTTTGCCCAGATCGTGCGCAATCCGACCGTCTACAATGTGATGAACGGTCCGAACGAGTTTCACGTCATCGGCACACTGAAGAGCTGGAGCGTCATCGATCGGCTGCCGGCCATCGAGGTTCCAACACTCATCATCTCCGGCCGTTATGACGAAGCCACGCCCGCGACCGTGCAGCCCTTCAAGGACGGCATCAAGGGATCGCGCTGGCAGATATTCGAGCATTCCAGCCACATGCCGCATGTCGAGGAGCAGGACCTCTGCATGCGGGTGGTGGGAAACTTCCTGGACGACAACGACAACTGAAAAAGGGGAATGACGACATGAAGAAACTGCTTTTGGCGGCATCGGCCGCGGCATTGCTGGCCGGCTCGTGGCTCGCTCCGGCGCATGCCGAATATCTCAAGGAGCACCGCGGCGGCACCATTCGCCTTCTCGCCCGCTCGGCGGCCGGCACCCTCGATCCACATATCAACTACACCGACCAGGGCTGGCAGATGTACCAGCCGATCTATGACGGCCTTGTCGCCTTCCGCAAAGCCGAGGGCGTCGAGGGTTTCAGCGTCGTTCCCGACCTGGCCGAGGCGCTGCCCACGGTCAGCAATGACGGCAAGACCTTCACCTTCAAGCTGCGCAAGGGCATCAAGTTCTCCAACGGCCAGGACCTCGGCGTGAAGGATGTCGTCGCCTCATTCCAGCGCATCTTCAAGGTCTCCGGGCCGACCTCCGGCACCTTCTATGCAGGCATTGTCGGCGCCGACAAATGCCTGGCCGACACAAAGAGCTGCACGCTGGAAGGCGGCGTCGTCGCCGACGAGGCGGCCGGCACGATCACTCTCAATCTGACCAAGCCGGACGCCGAGATCCTCTACAAACTTGCCTTGCCGCATGCCGTGATCCTGCCGGCGGACACGCCGGCGGAGGATATGGGCTCCAAGCCGATTCCCAGCACCGGCCCCTACATGATCTCGGCCTTCGACCCCAACAAGGGCATGACGGTTTCCCGCAATCCCAATTTCAAGCAGTGGAGCGAGGAAGCCCAGCCCGACGGCTATCCGGATGTCGTGCAGTATGATTTCGGCCTGTCGGAAGAGGCGGCCGTGACGGCCATCCAGAACGGCGAAGCGGACTGGATGTTCGACGCGCTGCCCAGCGACCGCCTCGGCGAGCTCGGCAGCAAGTCCATGGACCAGCTGCATATCTCGCCGCTTTCGGCCTGGTGGTACGCGCCGCTGAACACCCGCATGGCTCCGTTCGACAATGAAAAGGCCCGCCAGGCCGTCGCTTACGCCGTCGACCGCAACACGCTGGTCAAGCTGTTCGGCGGCAAGGTGCTGGCCTCGCCGGTCTGCCAGGTCCTGCCGCCGGACTTCCCCGGACATGAGGACTATTGCCCCTTCACCAAGAACCCGGGTGCCAAATGGTCGGCTCCGGATGTCGACAAGGCCAAGCAGCTCGTCGAGGAATCGGGCACCAAGGGCCAGAAGGTGACCATCATCGTCGAGGATACCGCGATCTCGCGGTCGATCGGCGTCTATCTGCAGAGCGTACTGACCAACATCGGCTACGTTGCCGACGTCAAGCCGATCTCGTCCAACCTGCAGTTCACCTATATCCAGAACACCAACAACAAAGTGCAGATGTCCGTCACCCAGTGGTACAAGGACTACCCTGCGGCGTCGGACTTCCTGAACATCCTGTTCAGCTGCGCCTCCTATCGCGAAGGCTCGGACGCGTCGATCAACATCTCCGGCTTCTGCGACAAGGACATCGACGCGCAGATGCAGAAGGCGCTGGACCTCGGCGTGACCGACCAGAAGGCGGCCGACAAATTGTGGGCGGCGATCGACAAGCAGGTCACCGACAAGGCGCCGGCGGTCGGTCTGTTCACGCCGAAGCGGCTTGATTTCGTCAGCAAGCGCATCGGCAATTTCAAGTTCAACCCGCAGTTCAACTGGATTATCACCCAATCCTGGGTGCAGTAGGGCCTGGGTGCAGTAACCAACAGCAGAAGGCGCATCGTGTCCAGCCAAGTCGCCGCCATGCCGCGCAAAACGCGAGGGCCTTGGGCCGTCGCGTTTGCGAAGCTGGCAACGGACAGGGCCGCCATGGCGTCCCTGGCCGTGTTCCTCATCATCGTTCTCGCCTGTTTCAGCGCGCCGCTTTACGCGAAATGGGCGAGCACGGACCCGTTCGCGTCGACGCTTGACGCCGTCATCCAGATCGACGGCGCCGACGTTCCCGTGATGGAACAGTCGACGGAGGGACTGGGGCTTGGCTACACGCCGATCGGTCCGACCTGGCGGCTCGGCAATTATTTCCTCGGCGCCGACAGCCAGGGGCGGGACGTCATGGCGAGGTTGCTCTATGGCGGACTCAACTCGCTGCTGATCGCCGGCGCCGCCACCATCTTCACGCTGATCGTCGGCACGCTGGCGGGATTGATCGCCGGCTATTTCGGCGGCATCACCGACACGGTGCTGTCGCGTTTGCTGGATGTGCTCTGGGCGTTCCCGATCTATCTGCTGGCGATTTCGCTTTCCATCGTCACCATCGCTCAAGGCATCGCGATCGGACCGATCGAGATCCAATCGGGCAGCCTATGGCTGCCGATCATCATCATAGGCATTGTCTATATACCTTATGTCGCGCGCCCCATCCGCGGGCAGGTTCTGGCGCTGCGCTACAGCGAGTTCGTGCTCGCCGCGATCAATTTGGGCGTGCCGGGCTGGCGCATCCTGCTGCGCGACATCCTGCCCAACATCACCACCACGCTCATCGTCTTCGTGCCGCTGATGATGGCGCTTAACATGCTGACGGAATCGGCGCTTTCGTTCCTGTCGATCGGCGTGCAACCGCCCGCCGCAAGCTGGGGCACGATCATCCAGGACGGGCAGGCGCTCCTCTACACGCGGCCGCTGGTTGCGCTGGTGCCCGGCCTGGCGATCGCGGTTTCGGTCATGGCGCTCAACGTCTTCGGCGACGGCCTGCGCGATGCGCTTGACCCGCGCTCCAAGGTCCGGCTGGGGCGCGACTGATGATTTACGCGATCCTGCGCCGTTTCGGTCAGATGCTGTTCGTGATGTTCGGCATCTCTGTCATCGTCTTCCTGATCTTCTTCGCCACGCCCGGCGCCGATCCCGCCGCACGCATCGCCGGCCGCAACGCTTCTCCGGAAGTGCTGGCGGCGGTGCGCCACAGCTTCGGCTTCGACCAGCCTCTCTATGTGCAATACACGCGGATGATGGAGAAGATCTTCGTCACCGGCGATCTGACCTCCTTCGTCAATCGCGGCTGGAAGGTCGTGCCGGCCGTCATGGATTCTATCCCCGTCACGCTTTCGCTGGTGTTCGGGGCCGCGGTCCTGTGGGTGGTCGTCTCCATCATCATCGGCATCGTCGCGGCGGCCACCCGGGACAGCTGGCTGGACAAGCTCCTGATGGCGCTGGGCCTGCTCGGCATTTCCATGCCGGTCTACTGGCTGGGCGAGGTGATGAACCTGATCACCCAGAGCCGCTATCATGACAGCTGGGCGTTCTCCTGGGTGCCGCCGCTCGGCTACAAGAACTTTTCCGACGACCCCAGGGGCTGGTTCCTGACGCTGGTCATCCCATGGATCACGCTGGCGATCCTTTATATCGGCATCTACGGGCGCGTGCTGCGCGCGGCCATCATCGAATCCATGCAGGAAGACTATATCCGCACCGCCCGCGCCAAGGGCCTGTCGGAGACCCGCATCCTCTTCCGCCATGCGTTGCGCACGTCGCTGATCGCCTTTGTCACGCTGTTCGGCCTCGACTTCGGCGCGCTGGTCGGCGGCTCGGCACTTCTGACCGAGGTCGTGTTCGGCCTGCACGGCATCGGCAAGCTCACCTATGACGCGCTACAGAACCTCGACTTGCCGATGATCATGGCGACGGTCATGTACGCATCGATGTTCGTGGTGATAGCCAACGCGGTCGTCGACTTCGTCTATATCCTCCTCGATCCGCGCCTGAGGGCATCATGATCCTGTCCGTGCGCGATCTCAGAGTGTCTTTCCGCACCCATGATGGGCCGGTGCGCGCCATCGACGGCGTTTCCTTCGACCTGGAGGAAAGCGAGATCCTTGGCGTCGTCGGCGAATCCGGCTCGGGCAAGACGGTGTCGCTGCTTGCCGTCATGGGGCTCATCACCGACCCCAACGCCACCATCCAAGGCTCGATCCGCTACAAGGGCCGCGAGCTGGTGGGCCTGCCGCCGCGCGAGCTGAGACGCCTGCGCGGCAACGAGATCGCGATGATCTTCCAGGATCCGATGACGGCGCTGACGCCGGTCTACACGATCGGCTGGCAAATCGCCGAGCAGATCCGGGCGCATCGCGGCGTCAGCAAGGCCAAGGCGATGGAGCGCGTCGAAGAGCTGCTGGCGGAGGTGAATTTCCCCAATCCGCACGAGGCCATGTCGCGCTATCCGCACCAGCTTTCCGGCGGCATGCGGCAGCGCGCGGTGATCGCGATGGCCTTGTCCTGCGATCCGGCGCTGCTGGTAGCCGACGAGCCGACCACCGCGCTCGACGTCACGGTGCAGGCCGGCATTCTCGACCTTGTGCGCAAATTGCGGGCGAAGCATAAATCGGCCGTAGTCTTCATCACGCATGACATGGGCGTCGTCTCCGAGCTCGCCGACCGCGTCATGGTCATGTATGCCGGCCGCGTGGTGGAGCGTGGGACCCGCATGGAGCTGTTTTCCGATCCGAGACATCCCTATACACGGGCGCTGCTTGGCTCGATCCCGCCGCTGACCGGCCAGAAACCTCGCCGCCTGCCGGCGATCCCCGGTTCGCCGCCCTCCTTGCTGCGGCTGCCGCAAGGCTGCGCATTCGGTCCGCGCTGTCCGGTCCGTTACGAGCCCTGCGAGAGTGGCAGGCCGGGTCTCGGTGGCGGCGCGCATGCCGCGGCATGTTTTCGGGTGGCACAGGCATGAGCGAGGCGATGATTGACGCCGACCGACCGATCCTCGAGACGCGCTCGCTGGCAAAACGGTTTTCGATCGGTACTCGTTTTTCCGCGGAGGGCAGGCGTACGGTGCATGCGGTGGACAACGTCTCGCTGACCGTGCGGCGCGGCGAGACGGTAGGCCTCGTTGGCGAATCCGGATGCGGCAAGTCCACGCTGGCGCGCTGCCTGGTGCGGCTCTACGACATCACCGACGGCAAGCTTCTGTTCGAGGGCGACGACATCACCTCGAAGTCCCTGTCCGAGCTCAGGCCATTGCGACGGCGCCTGCAGATGGTCTTCCAGGATCCCTCAGCCTCGCTCAATCCGCGCCGGCGCGTAGGCGACCTCGTCGCCGAGCCGCTGCGCATCCACGGCAAGCTTTCGGCCAAAGAGATCGCCGCGCGGGTGGCGGAGTTGTTCGAGCTGGTCGGACTGCTGCCGGACCATATGATGCGCTATCCGCACGAGTTCTCCGGCGGGCAGCGCCAGCGCGTCGGCATCGCGCGGGCGATCGCGTTGAATCCCGATCTCGTCGTTCTGGACGAGCCGGTCTCCGCGCTCGACGTGTCGGTGCAGGCCCAGATCGTCAACCTGCTCGCCGATCTGCAGGAGAAGCTGAAACTCACCTATATCTTCATCGCCCACGACCTTTCCGTGGTGCGCCAGGTCTCGACCCGCATCGCGGTCATGTATCTCGGCTCGATCGTCGAGGAAGGCCCGGCGGAAGAGGTCTTTGCGACACCCGCCCATCCCTACAGCCAGGCGCTGATCTCGGCCGTTCCCGTCGTAGAGACGACGCCTACGGGCACGCGCAAGCGCATCATCCTGACCGGCGACGTGCCGAGCCCGCTCAAGCCGCCGTCCGGATGCCGTTTCCATCCGCGATGCCCGATCGCGGCGGACCGCTGTCGCTCCGAGCGGCCGGAACTGACGGAACATCGTCCAGGCCGCAAAATGGCCTGCCACTTCCCGACCTTGACTTGAGCTGTCTACTTTGGGTGGCGGGCGTGGCTGTCGAGACCGCGCCGGATCAGTTCTTGACGATGGCGCCGACCTCGACCGAGTCGACCCGCTTCAGGCTCATGCCGATGACCGGCACCAGCTGATCGTTGACGCGCACGGCCACCGTCACGGTCATCGAATTGCCGTCGGGAACACGCGCCTGCATGACGCCATTCAACTGCTTGCGGTTGATGGTGAAGACGACTTTCTGGGCGTCGACGACATTGCCGCCGACAATGTCCATTCCGCTTTCGGTCGAGCCGCCCATGAAGGTTCCCCTGTAACCGTCGCGACCCTTGCGCTCGACGCTGGCGGACATCTTTTGCGTGAACACGCCAACCCTGCAGCCGCCGTCAAGCGTCATGCCGAGC
The DNA here is from genome assembly GCF_006439355.1 of Mesorhizobium sp. B4-1-3. Lineage (GTDB taxonomy): Bacteria > Pseudomonadota > Alphaproteobacteria > Rhizobiales > Rhizobiaceae > Mesorhizobium. The sequence goes on along the minus strand of NZ_VFTG01000004.1, from coordinate 214,022 downwards.
TTGCTGGCGGGCGTCGAACCGTTGAAATCGCAGGTGAATTTGGTGCCCTTGTACTTGCCGGCGATGATCTCGCCGGGGCCGACCCATCTGCCTTCGACGGAGCGGAAGAACTGCTTGTCCGGTTCCGCCGCGAAGGTCTTTCCGACCAATCCGAGCGGCGCGGCAATCGCAACCGTCGCAGGCAGCACGCAGGACAAGATTACGCTTCTCATGGACGACACCCGGCACGGCAGAGTCTGTTGTTGGGACCTGATCGACCATGGCGAAGATTGGTTAATGCTTCGTCACTGGTCCGGGTTTTCGCATTTACCCTATTGGTCCGGCTGACCGTCTTTTCTTGCCGCGAAGGACGTCAGCGCCGAGAGGAAATCGCCGAGGCCGGGGCGCTTGACGGCGATGAACGGCAAGGGGCGGGCGGTCTCCATCGCGGCGATGCCGATGCGTGCCGTCATCATGCCGTTGACCAGGCCTTCGCCGAGCTTTGCCGAGAGTTTTGCGGCAAGGCCATGGCCGACGATCTGCTGCACGAAACTGTCGCCGACCGCGATCGAGCCGGTCACCGCTAGATGCGCGAGCACGCCGCGCGCCAGCCGGAAGAAGCCGAGCGTGCCTGGACGGCCGCCGTAGAGTTCGGAGAGCCGCCGGATTAGGCGGCCGGCCTCGAAGACGACATAGGCGACGTCGACCAGCGCGCGGGGGCTGACCGCTGTTATGAGTGACACGCGCTTCGCGGCCTCCAGGATCATGATTTTCGCGCGGGCATCGAGAGGCGACAGGATTTCGGTCTCGGCCAGCCGCACCAGATTGACGCCATCGATGATCTCGCCGCGCAATTCGGCGAGCGAACGGCGTCCGGCGGCGGTCTCGGGTTTTGCGGCGACGAAGGTCGAGAGCTCGTCGACCAGGGCGCGCGCCGCCTTGGGATCGTCGCGCGCCACGGCATCCAGCGCCCGTTTCTGCATCTTTTCGACTTCAGCAAGGCGGGCGATGGCGAGAAATTCGCGAATGAGGATGACGAGCAGCGAGAGCAGCGCGATCGCCGCCATGCCCGCCGCCAGCCAGCCAAGCCACTCGGCGCGCGCGAAGAGGTCGCGGATCAACTGGTCGGCCCACAAGCCGACCGCCAGCGAGACGAGCACGCTGAGGGCCCCAAAGAACAGCCGTGCCAGCAGGGAACGCTTCCGCGGCGCCGTCGCCGGCGGCGGGCCCGCGGCCTCGATGTCCGGTTCGTCGAAGACGTCGACTTCCGAGGGGATCACGACCGCTACGTCGGCCCTCGCGGCACGCGGCCTGCGCGCCGGCTGCTCCTCGGTGACGCGGTTTCGCGGCGGTTGTGGCGGCGCCTCGGTCTCGGGCTCGATGCGGAAGGCCGCCGGTTTGCGGGGCGCGGTCATGCCAGATGATCTCCGATCAGGAACTGCAGCGCGCGGTCGAGCCGGATATGCGGCAAGGACAGCGTGACGCCTTCGGCGGTGCGCTCGAGCTTCGGCGGACGGAAACGCACGAAGCGGATCGCCGGTTCGGTGCTGTCGGGCGATGATCCGGAACTGTCGAACACCGCATCGACCTTTTCCGGCAAATCACCCGGGAATATGGCGGTTTCGGCCTTTCCGTCGAACGTTTCGCCGTTGATCGTCTCGCCCTTCAGCGGGGTGCCGATGATGACCGGCAGCGTCTCGCGCCCTTGCTTCACCGTGCCCTCGCGGGTCGAGCGAACCGCCGCCATGGCGACGACATCGACGGCGGCGCCGCTGAAATTCGCCCGCGCCGCGGCCCTGTCAGTCAGCCGGCGCACGATCGCCTGCAGCCGGTCGTGGCTTTCGTGATGCAAATGGTCCGCCTTGGTCGCGGCAACCAGGATGCGGTCGATGCGACGCGAGAAGAAATCGGTGAGGAAATTGCCGCGTCCGGGCCGGAAGCAGGACAGGATCTCGGTGACCGCGCGCACCAGATCGGCCATCGCTGCCGAGCCGGCATTGAGCGCCTGCATAGCGTCGATCAGCACGATCTGCCGGTCGAGGCGGGTGATGTGCTCGCGAAAGAACGGTTTGACGACATACGTCTTGTAGGCCTCGTAGCGGCGCTCCATCATCGCCTGCAGCGATCCGGAGCGCGGCCGGCCCTGCGCCAATGTCATCAGCGGCGCGAAGGTGAGCGCCGGCGAGCCTTCGAGATCGCCCGGCATCAGGAAACGTCCAGGCGGAAGCGTCGACAGCGCGCGGTCGTCGAGCTTGCAGGCCTTGAGATAGGCGGCGAAGCTCTCGGCCAGACGGCGCGCCGTCATCTCCTCGGCGTCGGCATCGGGATCGACGGTGGAAGCCAGCTCGCGCCAGGCCTGCGACAGGTCGGAACGGACGGGCAGGGCGGCCATCTCGACGGCCTCGCGCGAAAAATCGGCGAAGGACTTGCTGAGCAGCGGCAGGTCAAGCAGCCATTCGCCGGGATAGTCGACGATGTCGATGGATAGTTTTCCGGCTGAAAACAACCGGTTCCAGCCCGAAGCCGACTCATATTCGATGGTAAGCCGGAGCTCGGAGATGGCGCGGGTCGAGTCCGGCCAGACGCGATCGTTCACCAGAGCCGCGACATGGTCCTCATACTGGAAACGCGGAACGGCATCGTCCGGCTGTTCCTCCAGGAAGGCGCGGGCGATGCGGCCGGATTTCTGCGCCTCGAACAGCGGCAGGCGTCCGCCATGGATGAGGTTGTGGACGAGCGCGGAGATGAACACCGTCTTGCCGGCGCGGGAGAGCCCGGTGACGCCAAGGCGCAATGACGGGGAGAAGAGCCCGGCGGCGCGGCCCGACAACGTGTCGAGCGCAATCCTTGCCTCGTCGGTGAAATTGGTGAGCGATGATGCCAAATCAGGCCTCTGGTTGGGCGTCCGCGCCCGATATAGGCTTTGGGCCGCGGGTTTGAAATGGCCTCAAAGGTTGGCGGGCGTGAGAAAGGCTTCGAGATAGCCGTTGCCTTGCGCCGCCTCCGCGAGATTGCCGGGAAAGCGCACCACGGCGAGGCCGGAGGTCGGAAAGCCGTGATTCATCATGCCGCGCGCCGTCTCGTCGCCGTCGCCCGACACCGCCATGGCCAGATCCTCGGTCATGGGATTGTGGCCGACCACCAGAAGCTGGCCGGCGCCGCCGTTTTTGCGAATGATGTCGAGATAGCCGGCCGCATCCTCGCTGTAGAGCGTGTCGAAGAACAGCACCCGGCCGGTGTCGGTGCGCCCCGCCAGGCTTTCCAGCGTCTGCCTTGCCCGCTTGGCATTGGAGCAAAGCGTGACGTCCGGCACATAATTGCGGGCCCGCATGGCCTCTCCCATCGCTTCGGCATCGGCCATGCCCGATGCGTCGAGCGGGCGGTCGAAATCGCGCACGCCAGGCAGCGCCCAGCCGGCTTTGGCGTGCCGCAACAGATAAAGCCTGCTCAACCGGAACCCCCATGGCGCTTCGGATCAAAGCGCGATTAGTCACCAGAACGATGTCCTGCACAATGGCCGATGCCGGCGGCTGCAACGAATCGCGCGCGAATTCGTTTTCTGCCGTCGAAACAACGTCGTCGGAGCCGCCCATGTGAGACTAACAATTGCGTGAAACACTCGCCGATAGCGCTTGTGCAGGCTCTTGTCCCCGAATATATAGGCGCCAAATTTTGGGGTTGTTGGGTGAGTCGAATGAACGACATCGTTACCGCCGATTACGTACCCTCCGAAGACGAGCCGTTCATGAACGAACGGCAAAAATCGTACTTCCGCCAGAAGCTTATCACTTGGAAGAATGACATTCTGCGCGAAGCGCGCGAAACCCTCGAAATCCTGCAGCAGGAAAACGCAAACCACCCCGACCTGGCCGATCGCGCCTCCTCCGAAACCGACCGTGCTATCGAATTGCGCGCCCGGGACCGCCAGCGCAAGCTCATCTCCAAGATCGACTCCGCGCTCCAGCGCATCGACGAAGGCACCTACGGCTATTGCGAGGAAACCGGGGAGCCGATCGCGCTGAAGCGGCTCGACGCGCGCCCGATCGCGACGTTGTCGATCGAGGCGCAGGAGCGCCATGAGCGTCGCGAGAAGGTCTATCGCGACGACTGACGCGACCTGAATAGACAAGAAGACGTAGAGAATGGCCGGATTTCCGGCCATTTTTGCTTTCAGATCAGAGTGTTTCACGGAAGCCGTGAAACGCTCCCATCTCTTTTGTTCTGATGCAAATCGGATGGAAGGCTGCGGCGAAGTCGCCAAGCCTGACCGTGCGCAGTTTTCCTGGAATTGCGTCAAGGGCCGCGGCAAGGTTCGCCGGGACCGGCAAGCTGCCGTCAGGTCAGCGCTTGTGGCTGCCCAGTTCGCCAAGCAGCTTGGTCATCTCATCATCGAGGGAAGGCTTTGGCGCGGGTTTGCTTGCCGCCGGCTGGGCGTGCGTCTCGTCGAGAGAGGTCTCGAGTTCGTGCATCAACGTGTCGTCGATGGAATCGTTTGAGGGCGGCGGCGTGTATCTGGTGCTGCCGTTGGTCGTTCCGTAGCCCGGCAGCGGCATGACCTTCGCCGTCGGCTGGCTCGGCGCCGCCGGCTTGGGCGGCACCGGAGCGGGCGCCGGCGCACGCGGACGCGTGGCGGCAGCCGGCTGAGTAGCAGGCGGCGGCGGTTGCCTGACGGGCGCGGGGGCGGGTGGAGGCGCCGGCTGCGGCGTGCGCGGCCGCGCGGCGGTTGCCTGCTGCTGGCCGCTGTCGCCGGTCAGCGCCGGGCGGCGAGGCGCTGCCAACCGGATATCGCGCTCGACCACTACATCGGTCGGTCCGCCGATCAAGATCAGGTGCTCGACGTCGTCACGGCGCACCAGCACCAGCCTGCGATGGCTGTCGACGGCGGTGGCGTCCATGACCGCAAGGCGCGTCTTGCGGTTCCTGCCGCCGGCCACGAAGGTGCCGAAGGTCAGGTTGCGCACCACCTTGATGACGAGCAGGACGACGACAAGCAAAATGAGCGCCGCGAACGTCCACAAGATTGCAGCGACATAACCCGGACCCGCCACGCTATCCAGCCACTGCAGCATCGGTGCACCCAATCGCCTGTTCGAGTGAGGCGACACTAGACCGCGGCGGCGGCCGGCCGCAAGTTCACATCACCGATCGTGAACAGTTTGAAACATGAATCGTTGATTTTATCGGACATTTGCCGCCGGGGTCTTTTCCGTTACAGGAGAATGTGATTCAACCGACCGTCCGCGCCCATCGGACACCGGAATCACGAGCAGGGGGAACATGGCCAAGGAAGCGCGCGGCGATTTCTATCCGGTACCGATCGTCGACCAGAACACGCGTCCGGGCGCCGTCACCAGGCTCATCGTCTTCATCGTCGTCTTGACCGGCGCCGCGATCGTCTTCGGGCTTTTCCGCGAGCGGCTCGGCGATCCCTTCCTGCTCGGCATGCTCGGCGTGCTCGCCATGATCGGCGTCGGCTTCCTGTTCGCGACCGCGATCGGCTTCGTGCAGATCGCGCCGCGCTCGACCGGCGACGAATTGTCGAAAGCCTTCGTCGACTCGATGTCGCAGGGCCTGCTGGTCACCGACACCAAGGGTCGAGTCGTCTACGCCAACCGCGCCTATGCCGACATGACGGGTGCCGCCTCGGCCGCCGACCTCAAGACCGTCGAGGGGCTGTTGTCGGATGTCCCCGAGGCGTCGATGACGATCTACCGGCTGGCATCGGGCCTGCGCGACGGCCAGGCGGGCGACGGCGAATTCCGGCTGGCGCAGTCGATCAAACCGGGCGCCGAGCCCGGCGCGCGTTGGTATCGGGCGCGTGCCCGCGCCTTCAGCATGCCCGGGCAAAGGCTGCCGATGCTGGCTTGGCAGCTCGCCGACATCTCGCAGGAACGGGCGGAGCAGGAACGCTTCTTCCTCGACCTGCAAAAGGCCATCGACCATCTCGACCACGCGCCAGCCGGGTTCTTCTCGGCCGATCAGGAAGGCCGCGTCACCTACATCAACGCCACGCTTGCCGAGTGGCTGGGCATCGACCTCGCCTCCTTCACGCCGGGCGCCATCACGCTGCCCGAAATCATCGCCGGCGACGGCATGGCGCTGGTCCGCTCGGTCAAGGCCGATCCCGGCACCACGCGCAACGCCGTCATCGACCTCGATCTCACCACCATGAGCGGCCAGGCGCTGCCGGTGCGCTTCATGCACCGGGTTTCGGCAAGCCGCGAAGGCGTGAACGGTCCCACGCGAACGATCGTGCTCAACCGCACACAGGGCGAGGACGCCTCGGCCGAGCTCAGAGCATCCGAGGTTCGCTTCACGCGCTTCTTCAACTCGACGCCGATGGCCATTGCCGGCGTCGACGCGAACGGACGCATCCTGCGCACCAACGCGCCGTTCCTGCAGCTGTTTTCATCCGTGGTCGACCGCGACGCCGTCGACCGGCGGGTACGCTTCGAGACCATCGTCCACGAACGCGACCGGCCGGCCTTTGCCGCCGCCTTCGAAAAGGCCAGGCAGCGGCAGGCTAATATCGAGCCGATCGACTCCGTGTTGCCCGGCAATGAGGAGCGCCACATCCGCTTCTACGTCAATGCCGTCGCCGACAGCGCGGGCGGCGAAGGCGCCGAGGAAGCCGCCATCGTCTATGCGGTCGAGACTACCGAGCAGAAGGCGCTCGAGGGCCAGATGGCGCAGAGCCAGAAGATGCAGGCGGTTGGCCAGCTCGCTGGCGGCATCGCGCACGACTTCAACAACGTGCTGACCGCCATCATCATGGCGTCCGACCTTCTCTTGACCAACCACCGGCCGTCGGACCCGTCCTTCCCCGACATCATGAATATCAAGCAGAACGCCAACCGGGCGGCTTCGCTCGTACGGCAATTGCTGGCCTTCTCGCGCAAGCAGACGCTGCGCCCGGAAGTGCTCAACCTGACCGATGTCCTGGCCGATCTCCGGATGCTGCTTGCCCGCCTGGTCGGCAACGACATCAAGCTCAAGATCGACCATGGCCGCGACCTGTGGCCGGTCAAGGTCGATATCGGCCAGTTCGAGCAGGTGGTGGTCAATCTGGCCGTCAACGCGCGCGACGCGATGCCGAGCGGCGGCGATCTCACCGTGCGTACCCGCAACGTCACGACGGAAGAATGCAAATCCTTCGCCTACCGCGAGCTGACGCCGGCCGATTATGTGCTCGTCGAAGTCGAGGACACCGGCAGCGGCATCGCGCCGGACGTCTTGAAGAAGATCTTCGAGCCGTTCTTCACGACCAAGGAAGTGGGCAAGGGCACCGGCCTCGGCCTGTCGATGGTCTATGGCATCATCAAGCAGACCGGCGGCTTCATCTTCTGCGATTCCGAAGTCGGCAAGGGCACGGTGTTCCGCATCTTCTTGCCGCGCCACATCGCCGAAGCGAGAAAGCAGGCCGAGCCCGGCGACGCGCCGGCGGCCGCGGCGGCGGCCCCGGCGAAGCCGACCGATGCCGCGAAAGACCTCTCCGGCTCCGCCACCGTGCTGCTGGTCGAGGATGAGGATGCGGTGCGCATGGGCGGTGTGCGGGCGCTGACCTCGCGCGGCTATACCGTGCATGAGGCGTCGTCCGGCGTCGAGGCGCTGGAAGTGTTCGAGGCGCTCGGCGGCAAGATCGATATCGTCGTGTCCGACGTGGTGATGCCGGAGATGGACGGGCCGACACTGCTCGGCGAGTTGCGCAAGCGTCAGCCGGACATCAAGTTCGTGTTCGTTTCGGGCTATGCCGAGGACGCCTTCGCCAAGAATCTGCCAGCCGACGCGCATTTCGGCTTCCTGCCGAAACCGTTCTCGCTCAAGCAACTGGCGACGATCGTCAAGGACGTTCTGGAATCGTAGGGCGTTTCAGCGCTGTGCTTAAGTAAGCCAGCGCTTGCGCATTGCGGCCACCCTGTCATGATGGTCTTCGGATGGGTCTATCATGGTGGTAGTAGCACGTGACGCCGCATATCGAGGCGGGCCGGGGGGACTATGCCGAAACCGTGCTGTTGCCGGGCGATCCCGAGCGCGCCCAATGGATGGCGGAAACCTTTCTCGAGGCCCCGCGCTGCGTCAACCGCAGAAGGGGCGCGCTGGGCTTCACCGGCCGGTTCCGCGGCAAGCCGGTCAGCATCCAGGCGACCGGGATGGGGGTGTCGTCTTTCCTGATCTATGCCTTTGAGCTCATGGACTGTTACGGCGTCAAAACGTTGATACGCACCGGCACATGCGGCGGCTTGTCGGAAGCGGTGCCCCTACGCGGTGTGGTCATCTCCAGCCAGGTGCGCGCCGAGGGGCCAATCAGTGGGCAGGTGTTCGGGCTGTTCCAGCCGGCGGGACCCGACCCGGCGCTGCATGCGCTGGCGCTGCGACGCTCAGCCGATCTCGGCATCGCCTGCAGCGCCGGACTGACGATCTGCAGCGACGTGTTCCACCATCCCGACGGCCGGGCGCGGTTCGACGAGCCGAGGGCGCTCGGAGCGCTGGCGGTCGATATGGAGACCAGCGCGCTCTATCGGATCGCGGCGAAGTTCGGCGCGCAGGCGCTGTCGCTGCTCACCGTGGTCGATCACATCGCCACCGGCGAGCTGACCGATTATTCGGAGCGTCAGGCCCTCTTCACCGACATGACCCGGCTGGCGCTCGAAGTCGCAGCCGAGAGCTAAATCTACTGGGTCAATTCCTTGCGAACGGCGGCGACCTCGCCGGACGAAACCGCCGGAGCGGCATTGCCCCAGCTGTTGCGCACATAGGTCAGGACGTCGGCGACCTCCTGATCGTTCAACCGCCAGGCCAGGGATGGCATTGCCGGAGTGGTGCGCGCGTGCTGCGTATGCACGGCCTGGCTTCCCGCCAGGACCAATCGGGCCAGCGTCTCCGTATTGCCCTGGGCAATGATGGAGTTGTTGACGAGCGCCGGGAAGAGGGCGCCTGCGCCTGCGCCGTCGCCGCCATGGCAGGCCGAGCAATTGTCCCGGTAGATGGCCTCGCCGGTCACCATCCTTGCCTGGTCGGGTTTTGCCGGTTGCGCGTTGCCGGTATCCGAACCCAGGCTCTTCAGATAGACGGCGACGGCTTTCAGATCCGCATCGGTCATCTTGGAGGTCGAGTTCTCTACGGCCTCGGCCATCGGGCCCGAGGCGATCGAATGCGCGTTGACGCCGGTTTTGAGGTACTGGATCAGATCGTCCTCGGACCATTTCCCAAGACCGGATTGCGTATTGTTGGTGATGTCGGGCGCGAACCAGCCCTGCAGCGAAGCACCCTGCAGGAAGACGCTGTCCTTGTCGGCGCCGAGGAATGATTTCGGCGTGTGGCAGGTGCCGCAATGGCCAGGCCCCTGGACGATGTAGGCGCCGCGGTTCCATTCCGCCGGCTTGGACGGGTCCGGCGTGAAAGCCGTCTCGCTGAAGTTGAGCAGGTTCCAGCCCCACATGGACAGACGGATGTTGAGCGGGAACGGCAACTGGTTGGCTTCGACCTTGTTCGAGACCGGTTCGACCGTGGTGAGATAGGCCCAAAGGTCGGAAATGTCCTGTTCGGTCATCCTGGTGTAGGCCGGGTAGGGCATCGCCGGATAAAGCCGCACGCCATTGTGGCCGATGCCGGTCTTCATCATGTTGCGGAAATCGGCCTCGCTCCAGTTGCCGATGCCCGTCTCGCTGTCGGGCGTGATGTTTGGCGGGACCAGGGCGCCGAACGGCGTTTCGAGCGGCAGGCCGCCGGCCAAAGGCTTGCCGCCTGGCCTCGTGTGACAACCGGCGCAATCGCCGAGCACGGCCTGATATTGGCCGCGAATGATCTGGTCCGCCTGGTCGGCGGCGATCGCGGAGGTCCAGCACAGGGTGGCGAGACCCGCGGCAAGGGTGATGGCCAGCGTCCTCATGCCTGCACCAGCGGTGCGCCCGGATTGCGCAGATATTGGTTGCGGATGGCATCCGCGGCGCGGAAAGCGAGCGCGCCCACGGTTCCCGTCGGATTCTTGCCCGCGTTCTGCGGGAAGGCCGAAGCGCCGATGACGAAGACGTTCGGCACGTCCCAGCTTTGCAGGAAGACATTGACGGCGCTTCGTTTGGGGTCCGTCCCCATGATGGCGCCGCCGGTGTTGTGCGTGCTCTGGTACGGCACGCTGTCCCAGCCTTTCTTGCGCCGGCCGACGGCGTATTGCTTGCCGCCGAGCTTCTTGGCGATCTCCTCCATCCGGTCGCAGAGATAGTTCGACATGCGGACGTCGTTGTCGGGGAAGTCGAAGGTCATGCGCATCAACGGGCGGCCGAAACGATCCTTGTAGGTCGGATCGAGGTCTAGATAGTTGGCGCGCGTGGCATAGCTGCTTCCCTGCGAGGAGAAGGAAAGCGTGCTCTTGTAGCCCTCCACGGTGGCCTTCTTCCAGGCGCTGCCCCATTTCGGAGTGCCGGGAAGCGTCGGGCGCGTGCCGATCGGGCGCCCGTTGGTCGGGATGCAGTTGATGCCCGCGCCACCCACGAAATCGAGGCCGCCATGATCGAAGGCATCGCCATTAAAATCGTCGATCGTCTGGCCGAGCGCGCCGGCGGCGATGAACGGATTGAAGTTCTTGTCGTCGAAGAACACCTGCACGCCGGCGTTGGTCTGGTAGCAGTAGTTGCGTCCGACCGTTCCTTCGCCGCTGTTGGGATCGTAGATCTTGCCGATACCGGACAGCATCATCAGCCGCACATTGTGCAGGCCGTAGGCGCATAAAAGCACCAGGTCGGCAGGCTGGAAATATTCCTCGCCGGAGGAGTCAATGTAGGTCACGCCGCGCGCGGACTTACCGCCGGAGGCAAGGTCGACATGAAGCACCTCGCTGTCGGTGCGGACCTCGAAATTAGCCTTCTTCATCAGCACCGGCAGGACGGTCGTCTGGGCGCTCGACTTGGAATAGTTGGCGCAGCCGAAGCGCTCGCAGAAGCCGCAGAACGTGCACTGGCCAAGCGTGATGCCGAGTGGATTGGTGTAGGCGCGCGACATGTTCGCCGACGGGGTCGGGAACGGATGCAATCCCATCGACCTGCCAGCCTCGGCAAACAGGGTGGGCGCGTAGGTCATCTGCATCGGCGGGTTCGGGTAATCGCGCGCCCGCGGGTCCTCGAACGGGTTGCCGCCTTCCTGCAATTGGCCCTTGATGTTGCCGGCCTTGCCGGAGATCCCGGCCAGATACTCGAACTGATCGTAATAAGGCTCCATATCGGCGCCGGTGACGCCCCAGTCCTCGACCTGGAGGTCGGCTATCCGGGCCGCGCCATATTTATTCGTCAGATTGGTCTTGGTCTTGAAGTCGGAATCCCAGAACCGCCAGGTGTGGCCGTTCCAATGGACACCGGCGCCGCCGACGCCATTGCCCGGCAGGAAAGAGCCGAAATCGCGCATCGGCAGCGCCGTCTGCGAGGGATCGTTGCGCATCGTCATGGTCTCGACGACCGGCTGCAGGAAGAGATCGCGACGGATCGAGTAGCGCAACTCATCCTGCGCATAGCCGATGTTGAAATCGGTCGCGGTATCCCGCCAGGGACCGCGCTCGACGGCGAGCACGTCCAGCCCCTGATCCGTCAGCTCATTGGCAAGGATCGCGCCCGTCCAACCGAGGCCGACGATGACGACATCCTTGCGCGGCAATATCCTTGTCATCGGTCAGGCTCCCTTGCCGAGCCATTCCGGACGCCCGGCGATCGACACCGGCGTCAGCGGATAAGGCTGATTGTGCTTGGCGACGTGGTCCCGGTAGTCGTAGCGGGCGCCCGGGAAACCGAGCATGCGCCACGACGCCATGTCCTTGTTGCCGCCATAGATCGGGTCGGCGAAGAAGCCCTCCATCGTGTTCTGCAGCAAAAGCCCGAAGAATCCGGCGGCCTTGACTCCGTTGGGCAGATCGACCTTGCCCGCTTCCATCTCGGTGAGGAAAGCGTCCTGTTCCTCCGGCTTGAGCTCGACGAATGTCTTGCCGTCGCGCTGTTTCAGGAAGGCATCCATGGCAGCCAGTCCGGCGCGGTAGCGCTGTGCCGGGTCGGCTTCGCCCTGGTAGCCCTGTGTCGGCAATGCCGGCTTGAACGGCCCTTGCGTGTAGAGCCGGCTCGATGTCCCGAATGCGCCCACCAGTTGCCGGTCGATGTAGACGGCGCAGCCGGCCTCCTTGCCGCCGATGCTGAGGTCGTCGTGGGGGACCAGCCTGTCGACGATGGCCTCGACCAGAGCCGCTTCCTTCGGCGTGAAGAACTGCCACCCGCCGGGGATGACCCGCGCCGGCGGATCCGAAGCCATCGGCTCCCAGGGCAGGGAGCCCGAGATCGTTCGCGCGAAGCTCACGGCCGGAGCTGTGATCGTCAGCATGGCGACAGAGGAGAGGAAAAGACGCCGGTTCATCCTGATAGGATAGCGATGGCTCATATTAGGTGCCTCGAAGATAAAGGTGCCGGCCTCGGGAAATCACGCCCAAGTTAAAGATGATGGAAACTGTAAAGCTCAAGCCGCATAGCTCGATTTGTGCCAGCCTGCGGAAAGATAGACTGTCCGTCAAGCGCATCGTCAATCGTTGGTTAGGCCTGCCGCCGTTGTCCGTTGTGCCTGTATTTTAGATGGATGCAATAACCTGTCGGTGGGCGGATCGCTCCGCCGCCTGGCCTGTCCAGGGGAATTCACCATGCCGTGTTAGGCGGCTTCCCGCTTCAACGCAGCCTGGTCCTCAACGCTGGGCCGGTGGCCGCGCAGATAAAGCGCGCAGGTCGTGCGCAGCATGGAAGCGAAGTTCGGGATCTGGCCGTTGATCTCGATCGCCTCGTCATAGAGTTTCGAGATGAATTTCGGGGTCGTCAGTCCCTGGCTGTCGGCGATCTCGTCTAGCAGACCCCAGAACGTCGCCTCGAGCTGGATGCTGGTCGAATGGCCGTCGATGCGGATCGACCTGTTGATCTGCCGGTAGCCTTCCGGGTCCTGCCCGGCGAAGACTCTGCACATCGGTACCTCCCGTTGTTGTTTGTCTTGGCGCCGATTGGGTCGGCTGGCGCCTTTTTGAACACTGCCTGCGTCGGTCATTTTCGATCCGATAGCCGTCGACGGCAATCAGACTTTCGTCCTTAAAGCGCGTCGCCGAAGCCGTTTCGGCGACGCGCTTTAAACCTTTTGTGTCCTGCATGCCGTTCCCCAAACCGCGGCACACTTTTGGGCGGCATGCAGATGAAACTGGAGCGACACTAGCCGTTTTCAAGCTCCAAGCGTGGTAATCGGCTGCCACCACCATTTTTCGCCGGCGCGCATAATCGGCTTCGAAGCAAGAGAGCTCACGGAGTCCGATTTGGCGAAGACGATCCATTCCATGATCAGGGTGCTCGACGAGGCGCGGTCCGTCGATTTCTACGGCAAGGCCTTTGGCCTTAAGGTCGCGCAGCGGCTCGATTTCGAGACCTTCACACTCGTCTATCTCAGCAATGAGAGTTCGCCTTTCGAGGTGGAGCTGACCGTCAACAAGGGGCGCACCGAGCCCTACGCGCTTGGCGACGGCTACGGCCATCTCGCCGTCTCGGTCGCCGATCTCGACAGCGAGCACGACCGGATCGGCGCGCTCGGTCTCAACCCGAAGAAGATCGTCGAGTTCAACCACGACGGGGCGCTGATCGCCCGCTTCTTCTTCATCGAGGATCCCGACGGCTACAAGATCGAGGTCCTGCAGCGGGGAGGGCGCTTTCAATAGGGGATATTCGCCGCGGAGAGGCGCGGCGCCAGCAACGGCACTCTCTCAGGGGTGCGATCAGCAAGCAGGGAGGAAATCATGGTTACAGTCTACCAGAAGCAGCCGGGCTACGGGACGGAGGCCGGGCTTTCGCGGCGCGAGCTTCTGAAGCGCGGCGGCGCGGGCGCGCTGCTCATCATCTCGGGCAGCGCCGTCATCAGCCCCGAGCACGCCTGGGGTCTCGAAACCTCGGCGCTGAAGCCGGAGACGATGGCGACGCTGATCCAGGTGGCGCGCGACATCTACCCGCACGACCAGGTGCCGGACAAATATTACGCCATTGCCGTCAAGGACCACGACGAGACGGCCGCCAAGGACCCGGCCCACAAGGAGCTGATCGAGAAGGGTATCGCCGAGCTCGACAAGAAGGCGGGCAAGGGCGGCTATCGCGGGCTTGGCTGGGAGGAGCAGCGGGTGGCGTTGCTCACCGGCATCGAGAAGACGCCGTTCTTCCAGGCGGTGCGCGGCGGACTTGTCGTCAGCCTCTACAACCAGAAGGAGGTGTGGCCGATCTTCGGTTACGAGGGCGAGTCCTATTCCAAGGGCGGCTATATCGCGCGCGGCTTCAACGACGTCGAGTGGCTCTGAGCCGCTCTGTCCTAGAGCGGTTCGGCGTTTCGCCGAACCACTCTAAGTCTTTGTTTTACGCAATTCCGCACGGAAACCGCTACGCACTTTTCCTGGAATTGCTCCTGAACCGCTTTTCGACAGAATTTCATGGGAGGAAACCATGGCAGCACAATTTGATCTCAACAATGACGGCGTGGTCGTCATCATCGGCTCCGGCGCGGGCGGAGGCACGCTCGGCAACGAGCTCGCGCAGAAAGGCATCGACGTCGTCATCCTCGAGGCGGGCGCCCGCCACGAATATGAGGACTTCATCAATGACGAGTGGGAGTCCTTTGCCCAGCTCGCCTGGAAGGACAAGCGCACCACGTCGGGCGACTGGCGCGTCGCCAAGGACTTTCCGAACCTGCCGGCCTGGATCGTCAAGTCGGTCGGCGGCTCGACCACGCACTGGGCGGGCGCCTCGCTGCGTTTCCAGGAGCATGAGTTCAAGGCGGCCACGACCTACGGCAAGGTCAAGGGCGCGAACCTCCTCGACTGGCCGGTGACGCTGGCCGAGATGGAGCCCTATTACGCCAAGGCCGAAGCCAAGATGGGTGTCACCGGAACCAACAACTGGCCGCGGCTGCCCGGCAACAACAATTTCAAGGTGCTCAAGGCCGGCGCCGACAAGCTCGGCTACAAGGAATGCCACACCGGCAATATGGCCATCAATTCGGTGGAGCGCGACGACCGCAATTCCTGCCAGCAGACCGGCTTCTGCTTCCAGGGCTGCAAATGGGGCGCCAAATGGTCGACGCTCTACACCGAGATCCCGAAGGGCGAGGCGACCGGACATCTGGAGGTGCGGCCGAACTCGATGGCGATCAAGATCAACCATGACGCTTCAGGCAAGGTGACCGGCGTCGTCTATGCCGACAAGGACGGCAAACTGCAGGAGCAGAAGGCCCGCGTCGTCGCGGTCGCCGGCAATGCGATCGAGAGCCCGCGCCTGCTGCTCAATTCGGAATCGAGCAAGTTCCCGCATGGGCTTGCCAATTCGTCGGGACAGGTGGGCAAGAACTATATGCGCCACACCACCGGCTCGGTCTATGCCATTTTCGACAAGCCGGTACATATGTATCGCGGCACCACCATGGCCGGCATCATCCGCGACGAGGCGCGCCACGATCCCTCGCGCGGCTTCGTCGGCGGCTATGAGATGGAGACGCTGTCGCTCGGCCTTCCGTTCATGGCGGCCTTCCTCAACCCCGGCGGCTGGGGCCGTTCCTTCACCACGGCGCTCGATCATTACGACCATATGGCCGGCCTGTGGATCGTCGGCGAGGACATGCCGCGAGAGGAGAACCGCATCACGCTGCACAAGGACGAAAAGGACGAGCACGGCATGCCGATCGCCGACGTCCATTTCGACGATCATCCGAACGACGAGGCCATGCGCAACCACGCCTACAGCCAAGGCCAGGCGCTCTATGCCGCGGTCGGCGCGACCAGGACCTTCCCGACGCCGCCTTATCCTTCCACCCACAATCTCGGCACCAACCGGATGAGCGAGAAGCCGGAGGACGGCGTGGTCAACAAGCACGGCCAGTCGCACGACATCAAGAACCTGTTCGTTTCCGACGGCAGCCAGTTCACCACCGGCGCCGCGGAGAACCCGACGCTGACCATCGTGACGCTGGCGATCCGCCAGGCCGACTACATCGCCGCGCAAATGTCGGCCAAGACCATCTGAAGCGGTTCGGCGTAACCGCCGACCCGCTCCAGCTATTTTGTTTGACGCAATTCCGGACGGAAAACCGCTACGCACTTTTTCTGGAATTGCGTTGGTCCTCCCGACTGCCTGCTGGCGCGGGACCCGAAAGGGTTCCGCGCCTTTTTTATGCGCGGCTACCTTCTGGTGCAGGTCGAGGCCGTGAAGGCGCCGTCCTGCTGCTTCATGATGATGTCGAAGGAGGGAGCGCTCGGGTCGTCCAGCGTCGCCTGGGTCATCGAGATCGAATTGCCGCCGCTAGTGTAGCCGCCGAGCGGACCGAGCCAGGTGATCTCGCCATTGGGGTTCATCTGGTAATTGTAAGGCGGCGGCGGGGCGCCGAAGGTCACAGGGCCGCTGTAGAGGCTGCCCTTGATGGTGATCTCGCCGAGATTGAGGAACAGGCCGAGCAGGTAGACCTCGCAGTGATAGACGCCGTCCGGCAGCTTGCCGTTGGCGAAATCGGTGCGGGCGGCGCCGGCAGTGGATATCAGAAGCAGGAAAGTC
The DNA here is from genome assembly GCF_006439355.1 of Mesorhizobium sp. B4-1-3. Taxonomy (GTDB): domain Bacteria; phylum Pseudomonadota; class Alphaproteobacteria; order Rhizobiales; family Rhizobiaceae; genus Mesorhizobium. The sequence continues at coordinate 197,469 of NZ_VFTG01000004.1, read as the reverse complement.
AGGATCGTTCGCAGGGCCATGACGTCGCTCGTTTGCACGGCGACCTTGCCCCATTTCGCCATGAGCCTGCAACCGGGCCGGTATCGTTGCCAGACAGCTCTGAACAAAGTTTAGGCATTGGATCAATTGTGCAGAACCTGGGCGCGTAAAGTTTCCTCACGAATGAGACCGGCAACCAGACGCATTCTACCGCGTATTCAGCTAACTGGCTGAAAATATGAAATATCCTGCGTGTCATTTAACGGGACCGATTTGGCATGGGGATTGCAATGCTTGGTGGGCCAAGGACCTATGTGCCTCCACGAGATCGTTCGCCGGCGATGCGCTGACGAACGCAGATGTTGCCTTCGAGGGGAAGGCGCCCGGCCGGAGCACGACGCATGATCGCGCCCGGCCGGGCATCGCTGCTGCTGCTCGCGCGAAGACAGCTTGCTGCGATTTGATTGGCTGCTGCCCTGGCGGAACATGGGCTGCATGCTAGCCTTTTCTTAGCCTTGGTGAGAGTCGGCCGCTTCCGTATCAGTCGCCAATGAGGGGAAGGCGCGCGGTCACCGCCCGCAAGTTCCACGCAAGCAAGCCTGCCTAGCTTTCCCCGCAGTGATTGTCGGTCAACGCGTCCAAAAAGATTCGTGCCAGGGGACGGCGATGGAACGTTTTGTCGAGGACTATCAGAAGCGGCGGCTCACAGATCGCGTCGATATCATGGCGGCGATCAACATCCTGATGTCGCAGGGCTATGACGAGGATGATCTGCTGGGTGAAATGACCAAGGTCTTCTACGTCGATCTCGATGCATTCAACGAAGTGATCGCCCACCACTGAGGGCAATGCCTTAGTCTAAGCTTCAACCCGCACGGCGGAAATCGAGCACTCGGTTGCGGCCGCCGCGCTTGGCGGCGTAGAGCGCCTTGTCGGCGGCGCTGAGGACCTTGTCGAAGCTGATGCCGTCCGTGCTGCCGAAGGCGAAGCCGGCGCTGACCGTGCAACGCAATGGGCCGGTCTCCGTCTCGACCGTACGCGCGGCAAACGCAGCCCTGACACGTTCGGCCGTCGCCTCGGCTGTCTCGGGCAAGGTGCGCCTCAGCACCATGGCGAATTCCTCGCCGCCCATGCGGGCGACGGAGTCGTTTGGGCGCAGGTCGGCGGAGAGCACCTCGGCAAAGACCTTCAGCACCTCGTCGCCGGCGGCGTGGCCGAACTGGTCGTTGACGGCCTTGAAGCCGTCGAGATCGAAAACCACCACCGCCGTGAAAGCGCCGACCGGTGTCTGGCCGTGCAGGTCGAACAAGGCGCGACGGTTGAGCAGGCCGGTCAAGGCGTCGGTCTGCGCCTCGCGCTGATGATGGCGGGCGTGCCGCCCCTGGTTGAGCGCCAGCGACAATGCGCCGATGCCGGTCATGGAGGCGATGACGATGATGAGGCTCAGATCCTCCGCCCAGTTGCTTGGCGCATGGCCAAGGACGAGCCTGCCGTCCCGTGCCAGCACGGCCGCGCACAGCACGAAGGATGCCGCGGTCAGCGAATAGAGCAGCGCCACGCCGATGAGATGGACAGGCGCTTCCGCGCGGCCCCGCCAATATTCATAAGCGGTGCCGAACAGGAGCAGCGCGGCCAGAGCGTTCTCCAGCATGAAGCCCAGCCCGTCATAGCCGAGCGCCATAGGCGGCAGCGCGATAGTATAGGAAATGCCGGCGCCGAGCGCGATCAGCGGCAAGGGCGAGCGCCTGGTCCTGAATTGACGGGCAGCACCCAGCATCACCGAGAAGCCCAGCAAGAGCAGCGCCAGCGTCAGCACGCCGAGCGCCGTTCCGGGCCTGGCGATATAGGCGTCGTAGGCAAAGACTTCGACCACCACGATCAGCACGCTGACAGCCCACGTCAAAAGGAACTTGTCGGAACGGGCGGCCATCCAGGTTCCGACCAGGGTGAGGCTGAGGCAAGCGGCGGAGAAGCCGACGGCCAGAAGCAATGAATTGTAGTCGAGCAGCATGCACGCGTCCCTGCCGGCGCCGGGCTTCTGCAACCTGACGTAGGTCCATTAGTGCAGCAAGGAAGTATCGATTACGTTACGATCGCCCCGAAGATTGCTGGATTTGCCCTTATCAGTTCGCCACCCGCTTCATCAGCGCCATGGCGCCGAACGGCGCGCGCACCTTGCCTTCGGTGATGAAATAGGCGAACACGTCGCGCGGCTTGACCGGCGCATCGGTCTTGGGATCGGCGCGCGGCAGGTCGGCGGGCTGCTTGCCCTCCGCCCAGGTCTTTACGCGCTTCGCCCATTCGTCGAGGCCTTTCGGCGTGTAGCAGTCGGGGTTGTCGTCGCTGCCGGTCTGCAGGCGTGCATAGACGAAATCGCCGGTGACGTCGGCGATCGCAGGATACTTCGCGTGGTCGGCATAGACGATCGCGGCCTTGTATTTGCGCGCGAGGGCCGGGAATTCCGGTACGATGAAGCTGTCGTGGCGCACTTCCAGCGCGTGGCGCAAAGGCACGCCGTCCTGCTTTTCGGGCAGAAGCTTCAGGAACGCTTCGAAATCGTCGGCGTCGAATTTCTTGGTCGGCGCGAATTGCCACAGGATCGGGCCGAGCTTCTCGCCGAGCGCGGCAACGCCGGAGCCGAGGAAGCGCATCATCGATTCGCCGGCTTCGCCGAGCACGCGGCGGTTGGTCACGAAGCGGTTGCCCTTAAGCGAGAAGACGAAACCCTCCGGCGTGTCTTTGGCCCACTTCACAAAGGTCGGTTCCTTGAAGCTGGAATAATAGGTGCCGTTGACCTCGATGCTCGGCACCTGGCGGCTGGCATAGTGCAGTTGCTTAGCCTTGGCGAGTTTCTCCGGATAGAAGGCGGTATCCCAGGGCTCGAAGGTCCAGCCGCCCATGCCGGAGCGGATTTTTCCTTGGGCAGTCATCGTCTTCCTCCTCCGTTTGAACCTGCGATCAGGCCGCCCGGTCGACGGGCTTCACCATGTCGACCAATGTCCATCCTGGCCGGTATGGATTGGCACGGCGACCCGTTTCGCGATAGCCGTAAGCGGAATAGAGCGCGATGTTCCGTTCCATGCGCGAATTGGTGTAGAGCCGCACCTCCGGCACGCCCCATGCCCGCGCCTGCTCGTCGGCGAAGGTCAGCAACCTGATCCCGAGCTTTTTGCCCTGGAAAGCCGGCGCGACGGCAACGCTGAAGATCATGGCGTGGTCGGAATGCCGTTCGATCACGATCAGCCCGGCGAGCTTTGAGCCTTCTTCCAGCAGCCAGACTTCGTCGCGCTCGATGCGCGGCGCATAGTCCTCGGTGACCGGGACGGGCGGCCCACCGAAGATGGGCGTGTAAGGGGCATAGGCATCGCCGGTGAGCCCGACGACGGCGGCGAGGTCTTCGGGGCGGGCCGCTCTCATGATTGGTCCACTCCGGCAGCGGTCGCGACGAACTTCTGCATCCCGGCAGCTATGGCCGCGACGGCGCCGAAGCGGCTTTCGACGGAGACGAGGCTGTTGCCTGCCATCACTCGGCCGCTTCGCGCTTGCCTCCGGGGCGGCGCTCCAGAAGCTCCTTCAGGAACTGGCCGGTGTAGCTGCGCTTTTCGCGCACGATCGCTTCCGGGGTGCCCGATGCCACCAGCTCGCCGCCGCCGTCACCGCCTTCGGGGCCGAGGTCGAGCACCCAGTCGGCGGTCTTGATCACCTCGAGATTGTGCTCGATCACCACCACCGTGTTGCCCTGATCGACCAGCTCGTGCAGCACTTCGAGCAACTTGGCGACATCGTGGAAGTGCAGGCCGGTGGTCGGCTCGTCGAGGATGTAGAGCGTCTTGCCGGTCGCCTTGCGCGACAGTTCCTTGGCGAGTTTTATCCGCTGCGCCTCGCCGCCCGAAAGCGTCGTCGCTTGCTGGCCGATATGGATGTAGCCGAGGCCGACCTGCTTCAGCGTCTCCAGCTTGTCGCGCACGCCCGGCACCGCCGAGAAGAACTCGACGCCTTCCTCGACCGTCATATCGAGCACGTCGGCGATCGACTTGCCCTTGAACAGCACGTCCAGCGTCTCGCGGTTGTAGCGCTTGCCGTGGCAGACGTCGCAGGTGACGTAGACATCGGGCAGGAAGTGCATCTCGATCTTGATCACGCCATCGCCCTGGCAGGCTTCGCAGCGGCCGCCCTTGACGTTGAAGGAGAAGCGGCCCGGCTGGTAGCCGCGCGCCTTGGCCTCCGGAAGCCCCGCGAACCAGTCGCGGATCGGCGTGAAGGCGCCGGTATAGGTCGCCGGGTTCGAGCGCGGCGTGCGGCCGATGGGCGACTGGTCGATGTCGATGACCTTGTCGAGAAATTCCAGCCCTTCGATGCGGTCGTGCTCGGCCGGATGCTCGCGCGAGCCCATGATGCGGCGCGAGGCCGCCTTGAACAAGGTCTCGATCAGGAAGGTCGACTTGCCGCCGCCGGAGACACCGGTGACGCAAGTGAAAGTGCCAAGCGGGATCTCGGCCGTGACGTTCTTCAGGTTGTTGCCGCGCGCGCCGACGACCTTGATGCGCCGGTTCTTCTTTGCTTCGCGTCGCACTTCCGGCGTCGCCACTTCGAGTTCGCCGGACAGATATTTGCCGGTGATCGAAGCGGGCGTCGCCATGATCTGCTGCGGCGTGCCCTGCGCGATGATCCTGCCGCCATGAATGCCGGCGGCCGGGCCGATGTCGACGACGTAGTCGGCATGCAGGATGGCGTCCTCGTCGTGCTCGACGACGATCACCGTGTTGCCGATGTCGCGCAAGTGCTTGAGCGTGTCGAGCAGGCGCGCATTGTCGCGCTGGTGCAGGCCGATCGACGGCTCGTCCAGCACATAGAGCACGCCGGTGAGGCCGGAGCCGATCTGCGAGGCCAGCCGGATGCGCTGGCTCTCGCCGCCCGACAGCGTGCCGGAGTTGCGCGACAGCGTCAGATAATCGAGGCCGACGTCGTTCAAGAAACGCAGCCGCTCGCGGATCTCCTTGAGCACGCGGACCGCGATCTCGTTCTGCTTCTCGTTGAGCTGCGCCGGCAGGTCGGTGAACCACTGGTCGGCCTTGCGGATCGACATCTCAGTGACCTCGCCGATATGCTTGCCGGCGATCTTCACTGCCAGCGCTTCCGGCTTCAGGCGGTAGCCGTTGCAGGCGGGGCAGGGAGTGGCCGACATGAAGCGCTCGATCTCCTCGCGCATCCAGGCCGATTCCGTTTCCTTCCAGCGCCGGTCGAGATTGGGGATGACGCCCTCGAAGGTCTTGGTGGTCTTATAGGAGCGCAGGCCATCGTCATACTGGAAGGTGATCTCGCGCTCGCCGGTGCCATGCAGCACGGCTTTCTGCGCCTCCGCGCTCAGGTCCTTGAACTTGTCGCCGAGCTTGAAGCCATAGGCCTTGCCGAGCGCTTCCAGCGTCTGGGCGTAATAGGGCGAGGTCGACTTCGCCCACGGGCTGATGGCGCCGTCGCGCAGCGAGACGTTCTCATCCGGCACCACGAGGTTGGGATCGATGGCGCGCTGGCTGCCGAGGCCATCGCAGGTCGGGCAGGCGCCGAAGGGATTGTTGAAGGAGAACAGCCTGGGCTCGACCTCGGGAATGGTGAAGCCGGACACCGGGCAGGCGAATTTTTCCGAGAACAGGATGCGCTCATGCGTCTCGTTCTTCGACTTGTTGACCGAGTCCTCGCCGGTGAGGCTGGCGTCGAGCGGCCGGTCGGCGAACTCGGCCACAGCCAGCCCGTCGGCGAGCTTCAGCGCCGTCTCCATCGAATCCGCGAGCCTGGTCGCCAGATCGCCGCGCACGACGATACGATCGACCACCACATCGATATCGTGCTTGTACTTCTTGTCCAGCGCCGGCACGTCGGCGATCTCATAGAAGGTGCCGTCGACCTTGACGCGCTGGAAACCCTTCTTCTGCAGCTCCAGCAGTTCCTTGCGGTACTCGCCCTTGCGGCCGCGCACGATCGGCGCCAGCAGATAGAGGCGCGTGCCTTCCTCTAGCGCCAGCACGCGGTCGACCATCTGCGAGACCGTCTGGCTCTCGATCGGCAGGCCGGTGGCCGGTGAATAGGGGATGCCGACGCGCGCGAAGAGCAGGCGCATGTAGTCGTAGATCTCGGTGACGGTGCCGACCGTCGAGCGCGGGTTGCGCGAGGTTGTCTTCTGCTCGATCGAGATGGCGGGCGACAGGCCGTCGATCTGGTCGACGTCCGGCTTCTGCATCATCTCGAGGAATTGCCGGGCATAGGCCGACAAGCTTTCGACATAGCGGCGCTGGCCCTCGGCATAGATCGTGTCGAAGGCGAGCGACGACTTGCCGGAGCCCGACAGCCCGGTCATGACGATCAGGCTGTCTCGCGGCAGGTCGAGATCGACGTTCTTGAGATTGTGTTCGCGCGCCCCGCGAATGGAAAGATATTTATGGTCGGCCATCGCCGGTCGCCGCCTCAGATCTGGAATTTGCTGGATTGGGCGGGTTGTCCCGGCCATCCCATATGTAGGTTGTTTTGCCGCCGCGTCGAGAGACGCCACAATCTCGACGGAAGAAGCCGATCATGGGTTTAACCGCCTTTAGCGCGAGCGGGCAAGCGGAAAGAACAAAGGCCGAACACGCTCCTGACAAAGCGCTGTGGAAACAAAGTCGCGTCAAGCACCGTGGGATCAGTCGCTCGAAGCGTCGTGGAAGCAAGTGCCGCCGATCCCCGCCTCGTTGATCCACGGAGCCGCTCGGGTTACCCGAACGTAACCTACCGGCGATCACATTTTTCGGTAACCGGCTATTCAAGTGTTGACGCCAGGGACCCACGGGAGCAGTCTCAAACCGTCAACGAAGCCGGCCGTCTTTCGATGGCCTCGCCGCCCAACAGGCGGCCTGCGAGACGCCGCAGGTGATAGCGATTTGCGCTTCGAACGACATTGTCGCAACGGACCCAGGAGCGGAGCATGACGCCACCGGACAGTCCCTTGAGGCTCCACACGGAGATGGAGCCGCGGCGGGCATAAGTGCCAGGGCAGACTTGAAATGCCGGCCCGACAAACCGTGACTTGCCGATTGCCAACAATCAGAGACCATAGTCGGATCGTCGGCTGAACGCCGCGTTGCATCCGAGACAGAACGCCGGCAGTTCACTCCCGGCTAAAGTTGGATTTCAGATCCATGAAGCCCCATCCGTCTGCACAGCAGGGATGGGGCTTACATTTTGCGAAGCGCTAGCCTGCGACCGCCATCAGCGGTTCGGCAGCTTCATGCCGCCCGTTGCCATGTCGATGGTGATGCTGCCGCCGATCCTGACATCGGTGTTGCCGATCTTGAACGAACCGTCGCTGCCGGTGGGCTGGGCGTCATCGGGTTCCGGCTGCGGCGCGGGCTTGGCGATGCGGTAGTCGCCGCTGACTCCGGGCAGTTTCTGCGGCGAACTGTCCTCGGCCAGCGCGGCGCCGGACATCAGCACGGCGGCAAGCGCGGCGAGGGCAGCGCATAAATGTCTGGGCTGAGCGGACCTGATCATGCGCGGACTATAGGGACGCGACCAAAGGGATGCCAGATGCGCGGCGATCAAATTGCCGCGCGCCCGCCCCGCGACCTCAGGCCGCTTTCTTGCGCGTGTCGTAGACGTGATCGACGAGGCCCCAGTCCCTCGCTTCCGCAGCACTCATGAAGTAATCGCGGTCGAGCGTGCGCTCGACCTCCTCGTAGGTTCGGCCGCAATGCTTGGCGTAGAGTTCGGTCATGTGCTGCTTGGTGCGCACGATGTCCTCGGCATGGCGCTGGATGTCGGAGGCCTGGCCCTGGAAGCCGCCGAGAGGCTGATGCAGTACTATCCTCGTGTTGGGCAGCGCGATGCGGCGCCCCGGGGAGCCGGCCATCAGCAGGAAAGAGCCCATTGAGGCGGCGAAGCCCATGCAGACCGTCGACACCGGGCAGGAGATGTATTGCATGGTGTCGTAGATGGCGAAGCCGCTGGTCACCATGCCGCCGGGCGAATTGATGTAGAGCGAAATCTCCTTTTCGGGATGGTCCGATTCCAGCGACAGAAGCTGGGCGCAGACCAGCGCCGAGACATTGTCGTTGATCTCGCCGTTGATGAAGACGATGCGCTCGCGCAGCAGCCGCGAAAAGATATCGAAGGAGCGCTCGCCGCGGCTCGATTGCTCGATGACCATCGGCACCAGATTGGCAATGCTCATGACGGATTCCTTTCGATCAGGCCGCGCGCAGCATCATGCAAGGCGCATTGGCGGCGGTTGGGGTCTTGCGTGCGTTCAGCGAAAGTCCGCATCCCGCGCCCGAGACGGCGACGAGCGGCTGCGCCACCGGCACGAAGCCGTCATGCACGATGCTGAGATGCGTGCCGCCCGTGACCGTGCCGGCGAGCCTGAAGGTAACGACGCTGTCGAAGGCGGGAAGCCGGCCGGCATCCTTCGCGCCGGGCCGTTCGCGCCAGGAATAGCGCAGCAGCCTGGCGGGCTCGGCCTCGAGCACCTCGCATTCGACCGGCGTATCCGGTCCGCCAAAAGCGAACCGGCTGCCGGCTTCAGCCTTGATGTCGTTCGGCATCATCCAGGCGGCGAGCAGTTCCGGCTCGGTCAGCGCCCGCCAGACCTTTTCCGGCGGATCGGGGAGGTCGCATTCGAAGCTGAGGGGCGCTTCGTTGACCGTCGGGTTTTCGGTTGCCGTCATTGATCCATTCCCTTCAGAACCGTCTTCAACTTCTCGATGCGTTCCGGCCAGAAGGCGCGGTAGCGTTCGATCCAGCCGAGCAGCGGGTCGAGCCCCTGCGGATCGGCGCGGTAATAGGCGTTGCGGCCAGCGCGCCGCTCGACCACCAGGCCGGCGCCGCGCAGAACGGCGAGGTGCTGCGAGACCGCGGGCTGCGACACGCTCATGCCGGCGCGCAACTCGCTCACGCTCATCTCGCTGGCCGTCAACCGCTCATAGACGGCGCGCCGCGTCGGGTCGGCCAACGCCCGGAAAATCTCTGCTTCGATCATGGACAAAGCATAAGTCGATACTTATTGGTTTGGCAAGCGGCTATTTGATCGCCATATCGAGACACAGGTCTAAACCCTGCCTTTGCTGACATTCCTTGACAGAGAAGGCGGTTGTGACTAGAACGAAAAGAGAACAAAAACCTTGTGGGAAAAGCCAGCCTTTGCGGGCATGGGCGACCCCGAGGCTGTAAGGTGAGCGACTTAAAATTTGTTTCGGATGAGCGCGGAGAAGCAAGATGGCGGGTAGCGTCAACAAGGTCATTCTGGTCGGCAATCTCGGGGCGGACCCTGAAATCCGCCGCCTGAATTCCGGTGATCCGGTCGTCAACATCCGCGTTGCCACGTCGGAAAGCTGGCGCGACAAGAACTCGGGCGAGCGCAAGGAAAAGACCGAGTGGCACAATGTCGTCATCTTCAACGACCAGCTCGCCAAGGTGGCCGAGCAGTATTTGAAGAAGGGCATGAAGGTCTATGTCGAGGGCCAGCTGCAGACCCGCAAATGGCAGGACCAGACCGGCAATGACCGCTACACGACGGAGATCGTGCTGCAGAAATTCCGCGGCGAATTGCAGATGCTCGATGCGCGCGGCGAGGGTGGCGGCGGCCAGGTCGGGAATTATTCCGGCGGCGGCAGCAGCCGCGGCTCCGATTTCGGCCAGTCCGGCCCGAACGAAGGTTTCAGCCGTGGCGGCGGCGAAGGTTCCAGGGGCGGCGGCGGCTCGTCGCGCGAACTGGACGACGAGATCCCGTTCTAAGCTGATCGTTTGAGGGGGAGGCGCGATGTCGCTCGGGCCGCTTCTGTCTGCGCCGCCTCCCATTCCATGGCATGCCTTCGCGGCCTTTGCCGCTTTAGCCATCGGCGGCGTCCAGCTGGCGCTGCCGAAGGGTACTTTGCGTCACCGCGCGCTGGGTTATGCCTGGGTGGCGCTGATGCTGGTCATCGCCATATCCAGTTTCTGGATCCAGCAGATCCGGCTCATCGGTCCATTCAGCCCGATCCATCTGTTATCGGTCCTGGTGCTGGTCACGGTACCGCTGGCGGCGTGGTATGCGCACACGCATAAGGTCGCCGCGCATCGCGGCGCGATGATAAAACTCTATCTGTTCGCGCTGGTCGGCGCCGGCATCTTCACGCTGCTGCCTGGCCGGATCATGCACGCCGTCGTGTTCGGCCAGTAAGGCGTGTTGATATTCAGGTGAGGCCGGCCTGCAAATGGCGGCCTCCTGCGCTTCCGGTGCTCGCGTATTCAAGTACGCTCCGCTCCGGTTCTCCGAACCCGCCATTTTCGGCGGGGCCTGACCTGTATCTCAACACGCCTGAGCGCGGACTGGAATTTCTCAAGGAAGATCAACGTGAAAGCACGCGTCAAATGGGTTGAGGAACGCACCTTTGTCGGCGAGTCCGGCAGTGGGCATAAGGTCGTGCTGGGCACGGCGCATGGGCCGGATGGCAAGACGCCCGGACCGAGCCCGATGGAACTGGTGCTGATCGGTACCGGCGGCTGCTCGGCCTTCGACGTCGTGCACATCCTCGAGAAAGGCCGCGAGGCGGTCGAGGACTGCGTGGTCGAGCTGGACGCCGACCGCGCCGAGACCGACCCGAAAGTGTTCACCAGCATCCATATGCATTTCATCGTGAAGGGCCGCGCGCTGTCGCATGACAAGGTGAAGCGGGCGATCGACCTGTCGGTCGAGAAATACTGCTCGGCGTCAGCCATGATGGCCAAGACGGCGAGGCTCACGCATGACTTCGAGGTGGTAGAGACAGAGACAGAGGCAGTAGGCAGTAGGCAATGAGGTGAGTGGCTCGCTGCGGATGAACTAGGCCGCCATCAGCGCCCTGACACCGTCGGCCACGAACTGCACCGCCAAGGCTGCCAGGATGACGCCGAGCAGGCGCGTCAGGATCGAGCGGCCGGTCTGGCCGAGTATGCGGTCGATGCGTTCCGAAAGCACGAACACCAGATAGGTGATGACGAGGCAGAGGAAGATGATGCCGACCAGCGCTGCCTGAGCGGCAAAACCTTCAAAATGTCCTGACAGCAGCACGGTTGCCGAGATTGCGCCCGGACCGGCGATCAGCGGGATCGCCAGCGGGAAGGCGGCGATGTTGTGGATCATGTCCCTGGTGATGGCGACGTCGCCGATCTTCTCCTTGCGGTCCTGCCGGCGCTCGAAGACCATTTCGAAGGCGATGAAGAACAAGAGAAAACCGCCGGCGACACGGAAGGCCGGCAGCGTGATGCCGAACACCGACAGGATCGCCGCGCCGGCAATCGCGAACAGCGCCATGACCAGGAAGCCGATCACCGAGGCGCGAACCGAGACCTGCTGGCGCTCCTCGCGGTTCATGCCGCGCGTCACGGCCAGGAAGAGCGGCGCCAGCCCCGGCGGGTCGATGGTCACCAGGATGGTGACGAAGGCGTTGAACAGGCTGTCGAAACTCGGCATCGCTGGCCCCTCCCGCCAGGCGAAGCCCAGCCTCCGTAATTGGTAGAGCAAAGCCCGGTCGGTGGAAACAGGCGGGAGAGAAATGGTGCGCGAAGCTGTGAAAGCAGGCGCAAGGAATCGCTGCTTTCCAATTCCTGGTGACTTTCCGATCGTTATCGAGGCTCATTCACTCGACGGGCCAGAAACTCGACCTCTATGCGCCAGGTCGCGCCGCCGTCATGGGAGCGCTCGCCCAGCCAGCGAAACGAGTTTTCGGTGATACGTGAAAAGCTCCAGCGCACCGACGCGCCGGTGCCGTCGGCGCCGAGCTGGACGATCGCGTCGCCCTCGGCGCGGCCGAGCTGCCGGCTGTAATACTGGTTGCGCGGGTCGCTCCAGAAGATGTGCCAGGCATCGGCGCCGGGATCGTAGACGCGCAATGTCGTGCCATAGAAGGTCCATGGCCCGAGGGACGGGGATGGACCCGCGTCGCGGGCGGGCAGGATCCAGACGTCCTGCACGGCCTTGCCTTCCAGAACCCAACCGAAATGCACCTCGCCGCGACCGGTGAGCCTAGCGCCGTCCTCTAGAATGCGGGTGGCATCGAACGTCCAGGCGCCGATGAAGCGGCCGTAGAGCTTCAATTTTTCGGCGAGGTCCGGAATGGGGCCGTCGCTGTGCAGGGCTTCGGCAAAGGGATCGGTCATGGTTGCTGCCTCATTTGTCAGGAGAGGGCAAGCAATAGGCGCGCGGCAGGGTTCGTCGCTTGGGAAAAATTGCTATCTTTCGAACATGACGACAACGCAGAAAACTCTGGCTTCCGGATCAGGCTGGTCAGTGTCCGACGTGGTGTGCGCGGCGGTCGCCGGTGACAGGCCGTTTGAGGAGGAGCATCGCGGCTTCTGCATCGCCGCGGTAACCAGGGGCACGTTCCGCTACCGCACGCGCCAGGGCACGGCGATGCTTGTGCCGGGCGCCATCCTGCTCGGAAATCCCGGCGCCTGCTATGAATGCGGGCACGAGCACGGCGCCGGCGATCGCTGCCTTTCCTTCCATTTTTCGCCGGCCTATCTGGAGCGCGTCGTGGCCGAACTGCCGGGCGCGAAGCGTCTGGGTTTCGCCGATCCGCGGCTGCCGCCCCTACCGTCGCTGGCGCCGGTGCTGGCCGAGGCGGAGGCCGCGCGGGAAAGGAGTGACAACGAGGCGTTCGAGGAACTCGGCCTGCGCATTGCCGGCGCGGTCGCTGCGGCTGCGGCCGGGTCCGCCGCCGCGACCCGAACGCCCGGCCGCCGCGACCAGAAACGGGTTGCCGAAGCGGTGCGGCTGATCGAGCTCAATGCCGAACGGCCACTTTCGCTGAGCGAGCTTGCCGACGGTACGGCGACCAGCCCCTATCATTTCCTGCGCATTTTCCGATACGTGGCCGGCATGACGCCCTATCAGTTTCTGCTGAGGACCAGACTGCACCGCGCCGCGGTGCGCCTGCGCAGCTCGGACGCGACGATCTCGATGATCGCTTTCGACGCAGGCTTCAACGACCTGTCGACCTTCAACCGCCGGTTCCGGCGAGAGATGGGAGAGGCGCCGGGCGCATACCGAGCCAGGCGATCCCACAAACGATAGAGCCGTACGCGTTTTGATTGGCCCGGCAACTTGGCCAATAACCAGGCGTCTCGGGTGCCCTGTGGTCATTGCTTGAAAACGTAAATCGCGCCTCCGCTGTCGTCGGATACGAGGACGGAACCATCCGGCGCTTCCTTAACATCTACAGGGCGACCAACGCCTCTGACGAATCTCGCGACCGAAACAGGGCGGCCGCCCTGGAAGTGCACGCGTGCGACCTCGCGGCCGACCGGGACCGTCCTGTTCCAACTTCCGTGCTCGGCGACCAAAGCGTCGCCGCCGAGACTGTGGAAGAAATGGATTCCTAACGTTGCGACGTGCGCCTGGAACTCGAAGACGGGCGGAATCTGCTGCGCGGGCGGCTCCGCGTTCTCGAATCCCTTGAGCCGGACCCGGCTACCGAAATAGGGAAAGCCATAGAATCCACCGGGCTGGAGTTCGTTCAGTTCGTCGGGCGGGATGTCATCGCCCATCCTGTCGGCACCGTTGTCGGTGAAGAACATGGTGCCGCCGTTCCAGTCAAAGCCGACCGAATTGCGCACGCCCCAGGCGGCGCGCCGAAAATCGGACCCGTCCTGCTTCATACTGACGATCGTGCCTTGCAGTCCTTGCGTCCGGCATATGTTGCAAGGTGAACCCAGCGAGACATAAAGCCGAGAATCAGGACCGACCCCGATATAGCGATAACTATGGACCCCTGAATTCGCTAACCCGCGACGTATATCGCGCCTGCCGCTCAGAGTGCCGTCTGTCCCGATGTCGAAGGCGGTCACGCTGTTCCTCGATGCTACGAACAGATGATTGCCGGAGCATGCGACGCCGTTCGCAGCCGAGAATCCCGAGGCGGCCACTCGGGCGCGCCCCCCGGACACTGGCAACGAATAGACCGAGGAACCTTTTGTGCCGACGAACAGCATGTCGCCGCAGACCGCCATTTCGCGGGCGGCTGGAACACGGGCAAGAAGCGCAGCCTGCGCCGCGCTCAGGTCCAGGCCGGAAGTGACCGCCGCAACGGAAGCCAAAGCGAGAAACCGAATTCCAGCGGAAAGCAATCCGGTCTTGAGGGAAAGGACGTCCATTGTCATCTCCACACGCAAGCGGGGTCCTGCTGGGAGCAATTGGAGCGGCTCATTTCCGTTTCAAGTCGGAGCCGCAGACAGTGGCGACAGCCAAAGCACGAGTGCAGGCCCGGCAGCCGTCAGTCGGACGTCGGCCCGCACCAGCCGGGCAAATAGTCCGCATCCTTGCCTTTGGCCAGCGCCAGCGCCTGCTTCATCGCCTTGTCGAAGTTCTTCGCAACCGCATCCTTGTCGATGCGCCTACGCAGGAAATCCGCCCAGATGAACTCGCTGAACGGCGTCGTGTCCTTGGCGAAGCCGCCCTGCCGGCGCAGTTCGCCCGCCATACTCCGATAAGGATCATCGACCAGCTCGCCGATAGTTTTTGGAATGGCCGAATAATCGCGGCGCCGGCCGTTCTCGTCGAAGGGGTGCATCCAGCCGCGATTGTCCAGCACGAAGAAGAAGGCGTCTTTGTCGAGTGCCGACAGGTCGCTGATCACGGTCACTAGCACGTCCTTGACGCCTTCCTCGAGCAAGGCGCGGGCGAGATGGTGGTGATCGGTGACGTAGTTGCGGTTTTTCGGACCGAGCACCACCGGCACCATGTGTCTGCCCAGAAAGACACCGGTCTTCTTCTTGGCGTCCTGCGCCCGGATCATCTGGCGCTTCAGCGCAACCTCCCGCATGCCGACCGTGATCTGCGTCGGCCTCAGATCCTCGACGGGGACCGGGGTGACAATGGGCTCTCGAGGATCGATCATGGCATGTTATCCTGTTTCTTGAGCTGCGGTTTCCACGGACCAAGTGATCTGATCGCCGCGTCGACGCTGTGGAAAATGCGCTCAGCGCCGACGATGTCAGCGATGCCGAACTGCGTCAGCGCCGCCTGGGCGCGCAGCGATTCCATGCGCGCGATAGCAAAGACCGCGCCTTTGTCGCGACAATGGCGGATCGTGTCGATCAGCGCCTGGGCGGCGGTATAATCGATCTCGACGATGTTGCTGGCCTCCAGCACCACCAGCTTCACATCCTCGTTCCTGGCGTCGATCAGGTCGCTCAGGCCGCGCTTGAAACGGTCGGCGTTGACGAAGGAAAGCGGGGCCTGGAACGCCGCCACCAGCACGCCGGAGTGCCGCTCGCCCGGGCTGGAACCGCTCGGAGGCCACCAGACCGATGTGCCCGGCACCTGCGCCAGCTCGATCGGTGCTGTGCGCGTCGAGCCCCAGATGCCGTGCAGCAGCGACAGGCCGATGCCAATCGCGACACCGGTTTCGATCGGCAGCACGACGATGGCGATCATGGTGATCAGGATCAGCGCGAACTCGACCTTCGCCTGGCGCCAGACCTTGGCGAACACCTGCCAGCGCAAGATATGCTGGGCCACGAACATCAGCGCGCCGGCGAGGGCCGCTTGCGGCACGTTGGCAAGCAGGCTGCCGCCGAACGCGCCGAGCGCCAGAACGATGGCCGCCGCGATCAGGCCCGAAAGCTGCGAGCGTCCGCCGGTCTGGGCGGCGATAGCCGTGCGCGGCGGGCTAGCGTTGACGGCAAAGGCCCCGAACAGGCCGGCCACGATGCTGCCCGCGCCGACGCCGACGAAGTCGCGGTTGAGGTCGGGCGCTTCGCCATCCTGCGGCGGGAAGGCGCGGCTGGTGGCCGCCGTCTGCACCATGACGACGATGGCGATCAGCAGCGCCAGCGGGACAAGCGCCTGCGCGTCCTGGAAGTCGGCGGTCGGCATGCCGGGGATCGGCAACCCGTTCGGCAAGGCGCCGAGCACCTCGACGCCCCGGTTCCTCAAATCGAAGGCGACAACGCCAAGCGTCGCCAGCACCATGCCGATCAATGCCGCCGGGATCCGCGCGCTGACCTGTCCGGCGGCGAAGACGCCAAGGCCGATTGCCAGGCACCAGGGATTGGTGAGGTGGAGATTGGCGCCTATCTCGCCGATCCGCCGCACCGTCTCGCCGCTTTCGGGCGGCAGGCCAAGCAAGGAAGGTAGTTGCGAGACGATGATATGGATGGAAATGCCGGCGAGGAAACCGGTCGTGACCGGCACGGACAGGAGATCGGCAATCCAGCCGAGACGGAAAATGCCGCTGAGCGCCACCAACAGCCCCACCATCAGCGCCAGCATGGCCGCCAGCGCCAGGTAATGCGGCGAGCCCGAGGTGGCGATCAATGCCAGACCGCCGGCGAACAAGGGGGTGATCGTCGAATCCGCGCCCGCCGACAGCTGGCGGTTGGCCCCGAGCAGCGCGAAGGCGACCGAGCCGGCGACGAAGGTGAAAAAGCCAATCTCCGGCGCGAAACCGCCGAGCCGCGCCGTCGCCATCTGCTCGGGAATGGCGATCGCGGCCAGCGTGACGCCTGCCGCTAGGTCGCCGTTGAAGTCCTTGACGCTCCAGCCGCTTAACGCCCGCAAGGGCAGCCATGAGGCCTGGTTCACAGCACTTGGGGTTTTTGCCCGATCCATCGCCGACCTTGCCGCATGACGGCGAAAACGACGGTGGCCATATCGTCGCAATCAGCGGTATCCATTTGAAATTACCATCAAAATTGTCTCTGGAAAAGTCCGGCCGACATTGGAGTTTCGGCGAGGCTTCCTATATAAGCATGCAGTGATTCCCGACTGGATTGTGACCTGATTTGACCGACCAGAAGACACCGCGCGGGCCGGACGGCGGCCCCACCGGCATCGAGCCGATTTCGATCATCGAGGAGATGCAGCGCTCCTATCTCGATTACGCCATGAGCGTGATCGTCAGCCGGGCGCTGCCCGACGTGCGCGACGGCCTGAAACCCGTTCACCGCCGCATCCTCTACGCCATGCAGGAAGGCGGTTACCACTGGAACCGCAAGCATGTGAAATCGTCGCGCATCGTCGGCGACGTGATGGGTAAATACCATCCGCACGGCGACGCCTCGATCTATGACGCCCTGGTGCGCATGGCTCAGGACTGGTCGCTGCGCGTGCCGCTGATCGACGGGCAGGGCAATTTCGGCTCGATCGACGCCGACCCGCCCGCGGCCATGCGCTACACCGAGTCGCGGCTCACCAAGCTGGCGCACGAGCTTCTGGAGGATATCGACAAGGAAACGGTCGATTTTCAGGATAATTACGACGGCGCCGAACAAGAGCCCAAGGTGCTGCCCGCGCGTTTCCCGAACCTTCTGGTCAACGGTTCGGGCGGCATCGCCGTCGGCATGGCCACCAACATCCCGCCGCACAACCTAGTCGAAGTGTGCAACGGGGCGATGGCGATCATTGACAATCCGGCCATCGACCTGCCGGCGCTGATGGAGATCGTGCCCGGCCCGGATTTTCCGACCGGCGGCATCGTGCTTGGCCGGTCAGGCATCTACAGCGCTTATTCCACCGGCCGCGGTTCGATCGTCATGCGCGGCCGCGTCGAAATCGAACAACGCGGCAACGACCGCGAATCCATCGTCGTCACCGAAATTCCGTATCAGGTGAACAAGGCGGCGATGATCGAGAAGATGGCCGAGCTGGTGCGCGAAAAGCGCATCGAAGGCATTTCCGACATCCGCGACGAAAGCGACCGCCAGGGCTACCGCGTCGTCATCGAATTGAAGCGCGAGGCAGTCGCCGACGTCGTCCTGAACCAGCTTTACCGCTTCACGCCGCTGCAGACCTCGTTCGGCGCCAACATGGTGGCGCTTAACGGCGGCAAGCCGGAAGTGATGACGCTGATCGACATGCTGAAGGCCTTTGTCGGTTTCCGCGAGGAGGTGATCAGCCGCCGCACCAAGTACCTGCTGCGCAAGGCGCGCGAGCGGGCGCATGTGTTGGTCGGTCTGGCGATCGCCGTCGCCAACATCGACGAGGTGATCAAGCTGATCCGCACCGCGCCCGATCCGCAGACGGCGCGCGAACAGTTGATGGAGCGGCGCTGGCCGTCGCATGATGTCGCGCCGCTGATCAAGCTGATCGACGATCCGCGCCACCGCATCAACGAGGACGGCACCTACAATCTCTCCGAGGAACAGGCTCGCGCCATCCTCGACCTGCGCCTGCAGCGCCTGACCGCGCTGGGCCGCGACGAGATCGCCGACGAGTTGAACAAGATCGGCGCCGAGATTATTGATTTCCTTGATATTTTGTCGTCGCGCGCGCGTATCCAGCAGATCGTCAAGGACGAGCTGATCGCGGTCCGCGACGAATTCGGCACGCCGCGCCGCACCGAGCTCTCCGAGGGCGGGGCGGACATGGAAGACGAGGACCTGATCCAGCGCGAAGACATGGTCGTCACCGTCAGCCATTCCGGCTACATCAAGCGCGTGCCGCTGTCGCTCTACCGGGCGCAGCGCCGCGGCGGCAAGGGCCGCTCCGGCATGTCGACCAAGGAAGAGGATTTCGTCACCCGGTTGTTCGTCGCCAACACGCACACGCCGGTGCTGTTCTTCTCCTCGCGCGGCATCGTCTACAAGGAAAAAGTCTGGCGGCTGCCGATCGGCAACCCGCAATCGCGCGGCAAGGCGCTGATCAACATGCTGCCGCTCGAACAGGGCGAGCGCATCACCACGATCATGCCGCTGCCGGAGGACGAGAGCAACTGGGGCGAGCTCGACGTGATGTTCGCCACCACGCGCGGCACCGTGCGCCGCAACAAGCTGTCCGATTTCGTCCAGGTCAACCGCAACGGCAAGATCGCCATGAAGCTGGAGGAAGAGGGCGACGAGATCCTTGGTGTCGAGACCTGCACCGACAATGACGACGTGCTTTTGACGGCGAATTCCGGCCAGTGCATCCGTTTCCCGGTCTCCGACGTGCGTGTCTTCCAGAGCCGCAATTCCGTCGGCGTGCGCGGCATAAGCATGGCCGAGACCGACCGCATCATCTCGATGTCGATCATCGAGCATGTCGATGCCTCACCCGCCGAGCGCGCAGCCTACCTGAAGCGCGCGGCGGCCGAGCGGCGGCTTGCCGTCGGCGGAGCCGGCGAGGAAGAGGAGATCGCGCTCACCAATGAGGAGGTCGGCGAGGAAGCAGAGCTTTCCGACGAGCGCTACGAGTTCCTCAAGGCGCATGAGCAGCTCGTGCTGACGGTGACCGAATATGGCTATGGCAAGCGCTCGTCGTCCTACGACTTCCGCCTGACGGGCCGCGGCGGCAAGGGTATCCGTGCCACCGACGTGTCGAAGACGGCCGAGATCGGCCGCCTGGTCGCGACCTTCCCAGTCGGCAATGACGATCAGATCATGCTGGTTTCAGACGGCGGCACGGTCATCCGGGTGCCGGTCAACGGCATACGCTTCGCCAGCCGCGCCACCAAGGGCGTGACGATCTTCAACACGGCCGAAGGCGAGAAGGTTGTGTCGGTCGAGCGGATTTCGGAGCCGCAGTCTGACGAGGAGGCGGAAGACGTGTCTTCGAGCGAGACTGATGGGAATGATACGGGCCGAAGCGAATAGATTTCGTCCGGCTCAACCGGCCTTTTGGGCCGGCTCGGTCTTGGCGGGTATCAGTGACGACGATAGACGTTGCGATGCGCGAAATCGAGCCGCTTGGTGTTGGCCTTGACGCGCACCCGCGCCGCTTCTTGGTGCAATCCGAATGCAGTCGCGATCAGCATCACGATGGTCATTGCAGTGGCAAGCATGTAGATCAGCATTTGCGTGTTCTCCTGGGCTTACAACGATGACATGGGGGTTTGGTTTCATTCCTTGAAGCGCCAACCTAGTGAACGCTGCGTGAAACGATCGTGATTGCCGCGTTCATCTGTCGTTCATCGGCGCGAAAAGGTTCACGGCCGACCGGTCGGTGGGATTTGCCATCCTTCGAGAGGCTCCCTAAAGCGTTTCGTCGGAAACGGCGGACCGTTCTATCTTTTTGTTTTGCGCAATTCCGGACGGAAAACTGCTCACACTTTTCCTGGAATTGCTCTAGAAGCCTGCCATGACCGAACGCACCGCCCTTTACGCTGGCTCCTTCGACCCGCTGACCAACGGCCATCTCGACGTGCTGAAAGCCGCGCTGGCAGTGGCCGATACCGTCTATGCGGCGATCGGCATTCATCCGGGCAAGAAGCCATTGTTTTCCTTCGAGGAACGCGTGGAGCTGATCGAGGCCGCGACCAAGGCCGAGTTCGGCCGCGACGGTGGTCGCATCAAGGTCGTTGCCTTCGACGGGCTGGTCATCGAGGCGGCCCGCAAGCACGGCGCCTCGATCATGATCCGAGGCCTGCGTGACGGCACCGACCTCGACTACGAGATGCAGATGGCCGGCATGAACGAGACGATGGCGCCGGAATTGCAGACGGTTTTTCTCCCCGCCAGCCCGTCCGTGCGCACCATTACCGCCACACTCGTGCGCCAGATTGCCTCGATGGGCGGCGACATCCGCCCATTCGTGCCAGCGGCCGTCGCCGGCGCGCTCAACGCCAAGTTCACCAGATAGGCTTTTCCCGGAGATCCCTATGCAGCTGAGGAAGCTCGCTTCGTTCCTTGTCGTGCTTGCCGGCCTTGTCGCGGCATCCCTTTTCTCGATATCCGGGCCGGCCGGCGCCGCCGACAAGGAAAACACCATGATCATCACGCTCAAGGACGGCGATGTGACCATCGCGTTGCGTCCCGATCTGGCGCCCAAGCACGTGGCGCAGATCAAGAAGCTGGTGCGCGACGGCGCCTATGACAACGTCGCCTTCCACCGCGTCATCGGCGGCTTCATGGCGCAGACCGGCGACGTCAAATTCGGCAACATGAAGAAGGGCTTCAACCCGCAAGCCGTCGGCACCGGCGGTTCCGACCTTCCCGACCTGCCGGCCGAGTTCTCGCAGAGCGAGCAGTTCACGCGCGGCGTGGTCGGCATGGCCCGCTCGCAGGACCCGAATTCGGCGAACTCGCAATTCTTCATCATGTTCGCGCCGGCGCCGAACCTCGACGGCCAATATACCATCGTCGGCAAGGTGGTCGGCGGCATGGATCTCGTCGACAAGATCAAGAAGGGCGACGAGGCCGACAACGGCACGGTCGCCGACCCCGACCGGATGATCAAGGTTCGGATCGCGGCCGACGGCAAATAACTCCCTCAATTTTCAAAAAGGATTTCTGACATGGCTGATATCAAGGATCGCGAGAACGCGCTGATCATGGAGACGACCAAGGGCCCGGTCGTCATCGAGATGTATCCCGAGCTGGCGCCCGGGCACGTCGCCCGCATCAAGGAACTGGCGCGTGAGGGCGCCTATGACGGCGTGGTATTCCACCGCGTCATCGACGGCTTCATGGCGCAGACCGGCGACGTCAAGTTCGGCAATTCCTCGAAGCCGACCTATGCGCCGTCGCGCGCGGGCATGGGCGGCTCCGACAAGCCGGATCTGAAGGCCGAGTTCTCCAACGCCAATCACGGTCGCGGCGCCTGCTCGATGGCTCGGGCACAGAACCCGAACTCGGCGAATTCGCAGTTCTTTATCTGCTTCGACGACGCCGCCTTCCTCAACCGCCAGTACACGGTTTGGGGCCAGGTCATCGAAGGCATGGAGAACGTCGACAAGATCAAGCGCGGCGAGCCGGTGCAGGATCCCGACAAGATCGTGTCGCTGAAGGTCGCGGCCGACGTCAAGTAAGGGCGGAACGATGATGGGCGCTGTCTGGTCCCTGCTTGGTATCCTGTCCGGCGCCTTCATCGCCATCCAGGCACCGATCAATTCGCAATTGGCAAAGGGCCTCGGCCTTCCGGTCGCGGCCGCCGCCTTTTCCTTCCTGTCCGGCGCCATCGTGCTCGGCATCATCTCCATCACAGTGGTGAAGCTGCAGGGCATCTCGCTCGACTGGAAGGCGCCGGCGCCGTGGCTGTTCATTGCCGGCGGTATGCTCGGCGGCTTCTATGTGACGCTGTCGACGATCCTGACGCCGCGGATCGGCGCCGCCGCGCTGATGGCCTTTCTGGTCGCCGGCCAGCTGATTGCCGGCATGCTGATCGACCGCGCCGGCTTCCTTGGCGTGGCGGTGCGCGAAATCTCGCTTGGCCGCGTCGCCGGCGCCGTGCTCTTGCTTGCCGGGGCGCTGCTTATCCGGCTTTTCTAATGCGCGTCGACCTGTTCGACTTCGACTTGCCGGAGGAGCGCATCGCGCTTCGCCCGGCGGAGCCGCGCGACAGCGCCAGGCTGCTCGTCGTCAAACCGGGCGAAACGCTGCAGGATCGCATCGTCTCCGATCTGCCGTCGCTGCTTCGCGAAGGCGACGTGCTGGTGTTCAATGACACCAAGGTTATTCCGGCGCAGCTCAAAGGCATGCGCAAGCGCGGCGAGGCGGTGGCGCAGGTCGAGGCGACGCTGCATATGCGCGTGGCGCCGGACCGCTGGCAGGCCTTCATGCGGCCGGGCAAACGCATCGCCGCCGGCGACCGCATCCATTTCGGCCATGACCAGAATTCCTGCTTCCTCGGCCAACTCGACGCGACGGTGCTCGAGAAGCGCGAGGCGGGCGAGGCGCTGCTCGGCTTCGACCTGTCCGGGCCGTTCCTCGACGAGGCGCTGCATGCGGTCGGCCACATCCCGCTGCCGCCTTACATCGCCTCCAAGCGAGATGACGACGAGCGCGACCGCGCCGATTACCAGACGATCTATGCCAGGGAAGAGGGCGCCGTTGCTGCCCCTACCGCCGGGCTGCATTTCACGCCGGAGCTGTTCGCCGCGCTCGACGCCCACGGCATCGAGCGCCGCTTCGTCACGCTGCATGTCGGCGCCGGTACCTTCCTGCCGGTCAAGGCCGACGACACGGCCGATCACAAGATGCATGCCGAGACCGGCTCGGTGAGCCCGGATACGGCGGCGGCGCTCAACGCGGCGAAGGCGCGGGGAGGGCGGATCGTCTGCGTCGGCACGACGTCGCTGCGCCTGCTCGAGAGTGCGGCTCTTGACGACGGCAGGATCGAGCCCTGGTCGGGGCCTACCGATATCTTCATCACGCCCGGCCATCGCTTCCGCACCGCCGACATGCTGATGACCAATTTCCATCTGCCGCGCTCGACGCTGTTCATGCTGGTCTCGGCCTTCAGCGGGCTGGAGACGATGCGTTCGGCCTATGCGCATGCGATCGAGGACCGCTACAGGTTCTATTCTTATGGCGATGCCAGCCTGCTTTTTCGAGCGGAGACAAGCGATGGACGTTGATCTCGAAAGACAGTCTGCGCGCCGGCCATCGACGGGCAGTTCAATGGCTGAGACGTTTTCCTTCAAGGTGCTTGCTACCGACGGCAAGGCCAGGCGCGGTCTTGTCTCGATGCCGCGCGGCGAGATCCGCACGCCGGCCTTCATGCCGGTCGGCACCGGCGGCACCGTCAAGGCCATGTATATGGACCAGGTGCGCGGCGTCGGCGCCGACATCATCCTCGGCAACACCTATCATCTGATGCTGCGGCCAGGCGCCGAGCGCGTCGCCCGGCTCGGCGGCCTGCATGAGTTCGCGCGCTGGCCATATCCGATCCTGACCGACAGCGGCGGCTTTCAGGTCATGTCGCTGTCGAAGCTCCGGAAATTGACCGAACAGGGCGTCACCTTCCGCTCGCATATCGACGGCGCGCCTTACGAAATGTCGCCGGAACGGTCGATCGAGATCCAGGGACTGCTCGATTCCGATATCCAGATGCAGCTCGACGAGTGCACCGCGCTTCCGGCCAAGACCAAGGAGATCGAGCGCGCCATGGAATTGTCGCTGCGCTGGGCCGAACGCTGCAAGACCGCGTTCGGCGACCAGCCGGGCAAGGCGATGTTCGGCATCGTCCAGGGTGGCGACAGCGCGGCCTTGCGTCTGCGCTCCGCTCAAGCCCTGAAGGCGATGGACCTCAAGGGTTATGCCGTCGGCGGGCTGGCGGTCGGCGAGCCGCAGTCGGTGATGCTGGAGATGCTCGACATCACCTGCCCGGAACTGCCGGCCGACAGGCCGCGCTATCTAATGGGCGTCGGCACGCCGGACGATATATTGAAATCGGTGGCGCGCGGCATCGACATGTTCGACTGCGTGATGCCGACGCGCGCTGGCCGCCACGGTCTTGCCTATACGCGCCGCGGCAAGGTCAATCTGAGGAATGCCCGCCATGCTGACGATCCGCGGCCGCTCGACGAGGAGAGCGACTGCCCGGCTGCGCGCGATTACTCGCGCGCCTATCTGCACCACCTCGTGCGCTCGCAGGAAGCGCTCGGCGCCATGCTGCTGACCTGGAACAACCTGTCCTACTATCAGAAGCTGATGCAGGACATCCGGGCGGCCATCGCGGCGCAAGCCTTCGAAGCGCGCGCCGCCGAGATCACCGAAGGCTGGGCGAGGGGCGATATTCCGGTGCTGTGACGCCGATATCTATTTTGACGCAATTCCGGACGGAAATCGCTCCGCGCTTTCCTGAGATTGCTCAGGCGCTGACCGAAGTCGAGGCGCGCAGGCTGCAGCCGGTGATCTTGAAACTGCCGTCCGCCTGCTGCTGCAGCGTATAGACCGCCTCGTAGTCCTTGCCGTCGGGCCCAACGATCAGCACCTGCTGGACGATCGAACCAGGCGCGGTCTGCTCGACCTTGCCGAAGGAATAGGATTGGGGTTTTCGCACCGGCGCGTAGCCGTTCGTCACCATGTTCATGAAGGTGTCGACGGTCGGGAATATCCGTTTCACGTTCGGCGCGGCGAAACTGTAGGCGGTGGCGCCGTCATCGGCGATGAAGGCCTTCAACTGGCTGTCGATGACGGTCTGCGCGGCCTTGATCTCGGCATCGCCGGCGAAGGCAAGCGAGGCCAGAAGCAGCGGAACGAGAGCTAGTGCTAACAATGCGCGGCGCATGGCCTGCCTCCCCGGAATTCGCTGGCGAACGAATCTAACATACGTGTCGCGGCATGGCTTGGTTTCGCCGCGCTGCGAAGATTTCGCCATTTCAGCGTCGGGAGGCTCTTTGAGGTGCGCGGCGCGTGAAGCTTGAAAGCCGGGCGGCAGTCTGCCACAAGGGCCGCTTATTCGTTGGAACGGATCGGCTCCTGGAATCGCCGACCCGTTCCAACTATTTGTTTGACGCAATTCCGGACGGAAAACCGCCAGGCCACTTTTCCTGGAATTGCTCCGAGGCTGGCAGGACCGGGCAATGAAGGCATTTTTCGTGCAGATCAAGTGCGACCTGGGCAAGTCCTATGAGGTTGCCAGCGCGCTCGCCGATGCCGAGATCGCCTCCGAGATCTACTCGACCGCGGGCAATTACGACCTGCTTGCCAAATTCTATATCGACGACGAGGAAGACGTCGGCCATTTCGTCAACGAGCGGGTGCAGATTCTGCCTGGAATCAAGGACACCTTCACCATCGTGACCTTCCGGGCGTTCTGACCGGGCCTGTCTGTGCCCTGCCGGCAAGCAGGAGCTGACCCGGCCTTGCTGTCCGCGCCTTGATTTTAGGCAATTTGCATAGAGTAGCCGTCACGGCTTCCTAAATCACCGATTGCGCTTGATTTTCTCCGGCGGGGCCAGTGAAATGTCCTCAGAGGGGAGTACGCGATTGGCAGCGTTCGACGAAATGCTTCCGGAAGTCTCCGGATTGAGAAGACCTTATGAGGCTTACGATCGCTGGCTGAAGGAGCAGGACCCGGCCAGGCTTACCCAGAAGATGCAGGACGCCGAGCGCGTCTTCCGCAAGACCGGCATCACCTTTGCCGTCTATGGCGAGCAGGAAGCTTCCGAGCGGCTGATCCCTTTCGACATCGTCCCGCGTATCCTTTCCGGCCAGGAATGGCGGCGGCTGACGCAGGGCATCGAACAGCGCGTGCAGGCACTGAACGCCTTTCTCGACGACATCTACCACCGCCAGGAGATCCTGCGCGCCGGGCGGGTGCCCAAGGATCTTATCGCCAGGAACGAGGCCTTCCTGCCCGAGATGATCGGCGTCAGGCCGCCGGCCGGCGTCTATACGCATATCATCGGCGTCGACACCGTCCGCATCTCGGAGAACGAGTTCTACGTGCTGGAGGACAATGCCCGCACGCCGTCCGGCGTCTCCTATATGCTGGAGAACCGCGAGACGATGATGCAGCTCTTTCCGGAGCTGTTCCAGAAGATCAAGGTGCGGCCGGTCGAGAACTATCCGCAGCTGCTGCGCCAGTCGCTGGCGGCGGTCAGGCCGCAAAGCGCCATAGGCACGCCGACCATCGCGGTGCTGACGCCTGGGTCCTACAACTCGGCCTATTTCGAGCACGCCTTCCTCGCTGACCAGATGGGCGTGCAACTGGTCGAAGGACAGGATCTGCGCGTCGTCGAGGGCCATGTCGCGATGCGCACGACCGAAGGCTACAAGCAGATCGACGTGCTCTACCGTCGCGTCGACGACGCCTTCCTCGATCCGCTGACGTTCCGGCCGGACTCGGCGCTTGGCGTCCCGGGCATCATGGATGTCTATCGCGCCGGCAACATCACCATCGCCAATGCGCCGGGCACCGGCATCGCCGACGACAAGGCGATCTATTCCTATATGCCGGAGATCGTCGAGTTCTACACCGGCCGCAAGGCGATCCTGGGCAACATCCCGACCTGGCGCTGCTCCGAGCCGGACAGCCTCAAATATGTGCTCGAGCACATAGGCGAACTGGTGATCAAGGAAGTGCATGGCTCCGGCGGCTACGGGATGCTGGTCGGCCCGGCGGCGACAAAAAAGGAATGTGAGGAGTTCGCCAAGAAGCTGCAAGCGAAGCCCTCGAACTACATCGCCCAGCCGACGCTGGCGCTGTCGACCTGTCCGATTCTGACCGAAAAAGGCCTGTCGCCGCGCCATGTCGACCTTCGGCCGTATGTGCTGGTCTCCGATCGCATTCAGATCGTGCCAGGCGGCCTCACGCGCGTTGCCATGAAGGAAGGTTCGCTTGTCGTCAATTCCTCGCAAGGTGGCGGGACGAAGGATACGTGGGTGTTGGATGATTGATATGAGTGAGTATGGAATAGTGAGTAGTCAGTAGTGAAATGTAGAGGGGAAGCGCATGCCATACTCCGTTGAAATTCAATTGCTTACTACTCACTACTCCCTATTCGCCACTCACTAGCCCGAAGGGCCTTCCCATGCTTCTCGGCCGCACCGCCAACGGTCTCTACTGGATGAACCGCTATATCGAGCGGGCCGAAAACATGGCGCGCCTTGTCGATGCCGGCCTGCGCATGGCGCTGACGCGCACCCAGGATGCATCCGAGGAGTGGAATTCGGTGTTGCTCAGCGCTGGCTCGGACGTTGCCTTCAGCCAGAAGTATCAGGAGTACACCGCCGCCAACGTCTCCGACTTTCTGCTGCGCGACACCTCGAACCCGTCGAGCACCATGTCGTCCATCGAGACAGCGCGCAACAATGCCCGCATGGTGCGCACGGCGCTGACGCGCGAGACCTGGGAAAGCATCAATGAAGCGTGGATGTCGCTGAAGCGCATGCTGGCGCGGCCGATCGACGAGCGCGACCTGCCGACCGTGCTCGATGCCATCAAGCGCGAGACGGCGCTGATCCGCGGCTCGTTCTACGGCACGATGCTGCGCAACGAGATCTTCGATTTCTCGCAGCTCGGCACATATGTCGAGCGCGCCGACAACACGGCGCGCATCCTCGACGTGAAATATTATGTGCTCCTACCTTCGCTGTCCTGGGTCGGCTCGACGTTGGACAACTACCAGTGGGAGTCGATCCTGCGCTCGGTGTCGGCGCATCGCTCCTATCGTTGGGTTTATGAAGCCGACTACAAGCCGACGAACATCGCCGACTATCTGATCCTCAATGTGCGCATGCCGCGCTCGTTGACCTTCTGCTACCGCTTCCTCGGCGAGCATTTGAAATTCCTCGCCGACGATTACGGCGAGCGCCATGCCTGCCATGCCACGGCCGAGAAGATCCAGGCGCTGCTCAAGAGAGGGTCGATCAAGGACATATTCGATCACGGCCTGCACGAGTTCCTGCACGAGTTCATTCGCGACAACACCAGGCTGGGCGACGAGATTGCCCAGGACTACCGGTTCTATTGAGCACAGCCGAGGGCGAGCGCTATGCGGCTCAAGATCACCCATCGCACCGAGTACCGCTACGATCAGCCGGTGCAGTATCTGCTGCAACGGCTGCGGCTGCTCCCCTCCAGCGGGCGCATGCAGACAGTCGGGTCCTGGGCGATCAAGGTGGACGGCGCGCGCGAGGAGGTGCGCTTCGCCGACCATTTCGGCAACGACACGCGGCTGGTGAGCGCCGAGAGCGGCCAGAACTCGATCACGGTGGAGGCCGCGGGCGAGGTGACCACGCATGACACGGCGGGCGTGACGGGACCGCATCAGGGCTTTGCGCCGCTCTGGCTGTTCGCACAGCGGACGCCGCTCACCGCCGCCGGCGACGGCATACGCGAATTGGCCGGCGCGGTCGGGCAGGGCACCGAGATCGAGCGATTGCACCGGCTGATGGGCGTGATCCGCGAACGCGTCGCCTACAGACCGGGCACGACCAGCGTCGTGACGCCGGCGGAAGAGGCGCTCGCGCTGAAGTCCGGCGTCTGCCAGGACCACAGCCACATCTTCATCGCCGCCGCCAGCGCGCTTGGTTTTCCCGCCCGTTATGTCAGCGGCTACCTGATGATGGATGCGGCCGTCGAGCAGGCCGCGAGCCATGCCTGGGCCGAGGCTTATATCGTCGGGCTCGGATGGGTTGCCTTCGACCCGGCGAACGGTATCTCGCCCGACGAGCGCTATGTGCGGGTGGCGACGGGGCGCGACTATCGCGACGCCTCGCCGGTGTCGGGCATACTCTTGGGGCAAGCGCAAGAGAAGCTTGCCGTCACCGTCACGGTAGAGCAGTAATCCGCCTCGAATCGCAGGAGCGGTTCAGCGTTTGATAGAATCGCCGAACCGCTCTATCTCTTTGTTTTCACGCAATTCCGGGCGAAAAAACGCTATACGCCTTTCTTGGAATTGCTTTGGCAGAAGAGCGACCATGACCTATTGCGTCGGCCTCAAGATCGATCGCGGGCTCGTGTTCATGTCGGACACGCGCACCAATGCCGGCATGGATTCGATCTCGACTTTCAAGAAGATGCATATGTGGGAAGACCCCGGCGAGCGCGTCATCGTGCTGATGTCGGCGGGCAACCTGGCCACGACGCAGGCGGTGGTCAGCCTGCTCGACGAACGCAACAAGGCCGTTAGCGACCGTCATTCGAAGCTACTCGAAACCCCGTCCATGTACCAGACGGTGCGGCTGGTCGGCGATACGGTCAAGGAAGTCATCGAGCATGCCTCGCCGAATGGCGACAAGGCGGATTCCTACTTCAATGCCTCCTTCATCCTTGGCGGCCAGATCAAGGGCAGCCCGCCCAGGCTGTTCATGATCTATCCGGAGGGCAATTTCATCGAGTCGACCGATGACACGCCTTTCTTCCAGATCGGCGAGACGAAATACGGCAAGCCGATCATCATCCGCGCCTATGACCGGACAATGAGCCTGGCCGAAACGGTGAAGCTGCTTCTGGTGTCGTTCGACTCCACGCTGAAATCCAACCTTTCGGTCGGGCTGCCGCTTGATCTGCTGTTCCTGGAACAGGATGCGCTCAAGGTGGGGCTGAACCAACGGATCGGCCAGGATGATCCTTATTACCGAACCATTTCCGACGGCTGGTCCAACGCGCTGAAAATCGCGTTTTCAAATCTGCCTGATTTTCCGGGGTAGGGCTCTCCCACCCCCGTTGCTTCGCCGTATTAACATGTTAATTAAATTCGAAAGCGGCTCGATCGACCGTGTCTTTCGACGGCTGCCGGGAGGAAAGATATGGAGAATGAGGAATTCCGCGACTGGTCGCGGCGGGCTGCCGATTGGGGCGCCGATTACCGTGCGGGCTTGCGCGACCGCCCGGTGCGGCCGGCGATCGCGCCGGGCGAGATTTTCAGGAGCATCGAGGCCTCGCCACCCGAATTGCCCGAACCGATGGAAAAGATCTTCGCCGATTTCGAAGCGAAAATCGTGCCGGGCATGACGCATTGGCAGCATCCGCGCTTCTTCGCCTATTTCCCGGCCAACGCGGCGCCGGTCTCGGTCGTGGCGGAATATCTGGTCTCGGCGATGGCCGCGCAGTGCATGCTGTGGCAGACCTCGCCGGCGGCGACCGAACTCGAGACACGCATCGTCGACTGGATGCGCCAGGCGCTTGGCCTGCCCGAGGGCTTTTCCGGCGTCATCCAGGATTCGGCCTCATCGGCGACGCTTGCGGCGGTGCTCACCATGCGCGAGCGGGCACTCGACTGGCAGGGCAACAAGAAGGGCCTCGCCGGGCAGGGCAAGCTGCGCGTCTATTCTTCCGATCAGGTCCATACCTCAATCGACCGTGCCATCTGGGTCTCAGGCATCGGCGAGGAAAACCTCGTCCGCATCCCGGTCTCCGGACGTTTTCGCGCGATGGACACGGCCGCGCTTGAGGCAGCGATCGTCGCCGATCGTGAGGCCGGCCTAATGCCCGCCGGCATCATCGCTTGCGTCGGCGGCACGAGCACCGGCGGCACCGACGACATCGCCGCGGTGGCCGCAGTCGCGAAGCGGCACGAGCTTTATCTGCATGTCGACGCCGCTTGGGCCGGATCGGCGATGATCTGCCCGGAGTACCGGCATTTCTGGGCGGGCGTCGAAGGCGCCGATTCCATCGTCTTCAACCCGCATAAGTGGCTGGGCGCGCAGTTCGACTGCTCGATCCAGTTCGTACGCCAGCCGGAAGATCTCGTGCGCACGCTGGCGATAAAGCCGGACTATCTGAAGACGCGCGGCCATGACGGCATCATCAACTATTCGGAATGGTCGGTGCCGCTCGGGCGCCGCTTCCGCGCGCTCAAACTCTGGTTCCTGCTGCGTGCCCATGGCCTCGAGGGCCTGCGCACAATGATCCGCAACCACGTCGCCTGGAGTAAAGGGCTTGCCGCGCGCCTCGCCAAGGAGGCGGATTTCGAGCTCGTCTCCGAGCCGATGCTTTCGCTGTTCTCGTTCCGTCACCAAGCGCCCCCGGGCGTCGATCCGGACGAGCACAATCTCCGCCTTGTCGACTCCATCAACACCGATGGCCGCATTTACCTGACGCAAACGCGGGTCGATGGGCGCGTGGCGATCCGCTTTCAGGCGGGGCAGTTCGGGTCGACGGCGGCCGATGTGGACGCCGCGTTCGACGTCGTAACCGAGATTGCGCGTCGCCCATCCTGATGCGGCAGACGTGTTCCGCACCGGTTTGCCTTTTGCAACCAGGTGATTTTCGTTAGCCGGCTCATGCCTTTTCTTCGCTTTCGTTTTCCGGTATAGACGAAAAAAACGAAAATGGAGGATGCCGGATGTTTCTTTCGCCGCGCCACGCCAAAATCATCCAGATGGCGAAAGACCATGGCCGGGTTCTGGTCGACGATCTGGCGACGCATTTCAATGTGACTCCGCAGACTATCCGCAAGGACCTCAATGATCTCTGCGATCAGCGCCTGCTGACCCGCATCCATGGCGGCGCGCTGTTTCCGTCCGGCATCGAGAACATGGAGTATGAAGCGCGGCGCAAGATTGCCGCCGACGAAAAGGAGGCGATCGGCAGCGCGGCGGCGCGACTGATCCCGGACAATGCCTCACTGTTCATCAATATCGGCACCACCACCGAGGCCGTCAGCAAGGCGCTGCTCGACCATAGCGGGCTTATGGTCATCACCAACAACATTAATGTAGCCAATAGGATGCGCATCTATCCTACGATGGAAGTGGTGATCGCCGGCGGCGTGGTGCGCGGCTCCGACGGCGGCGTTGTCGGCGAAGCGGCCGTCGATTTCATACGCCAGTTCAAGGTCGACTACGCCGTCATCGGCGCCTCGGCGATCGATCATGACGGCGCGCTGCTCGATTTCGATTTCCGCGAAGTGAAGGTGGCGCAGGCCATCATCGCCAATGCGCGCCATGTCATTCTGGTCTCCGACCGGACCAAATTCGAGCGCACGGCGCCGGTCCGGATCGGTCACCTTTCGCAGGTGAACACCTTCATCACCGATCGCTGCGGTATCCCGTCGATCCGTCGGATTTGCGAGGAGACGGAGGTCCGGCTGATCGAGACCGCGCTCGAATAGGCGTGCATCGCGACTGTTCACGCTACTGTGATATTTCGTTTGACATTCGGTTTTAGTTCGAAATAATTCCGACACGGTTTCGTAAAACACAAAAATGGTGTAATGCGAAATCGTTGGAGGACCCTTTGGACGCATCCCCGATCCATGACATTTTCGTCATCGGCGGCGGCATCAATGGCTGCGGCATCGCCCGCGATGCTGTCGGCCGCGGATACTCGGTATACTTGGCCGAGATGAACGACCTGGCGAGCGGGACCTCCTCCGGCTCGACCAAGCTCATCCATGGCGGCCTTCGCTATCTCGAATTCTACGAGTTCCGGCTGGTGCGCGAAGCGCTGATGGAGCGCGAGGTCCTGTGGAAGAACGCGCCGCATATCATCTGGCCGATGCGCTTCGTCCTGCCTTACGCGAAGGGCCTGAGGCCCGCCTGGCTGATCCGTCTCGGCCTGTTCCTTTACGATCATATCGGCGGGCGCAAGCTCTTGCCGGCGACGAAGACGCTGGACATGGCGAGCGATCCGGCAGGCAAGCCGCTCAAGCCATTGTTCCGCAAGGCGTTCGAATATTCGGACGGCTGGGTCAACGATGCGCGCCTGGTGGCGCTGAACGCACGTGACGCCGCCGACCGGGGCGCCATCATCCGCACCCGCACCAAGGTCGTCAGCGCGCGGCGCGGCGGTTCGACCTGGACCATCAAGGTGCAGAACGTGCTGACCGGCGAAACCGAGGAGGTTCACGCGCGGCTTCTCGTCAACGCCGCCGGCCCATGGGTCGATCACGTGCTCTCGGCCGCCGTCGGCCAGAGCGAGGTCCACAATGTCCGCCTCGTGCAAGGCAGCCACATCGTCGTCGCCAAGAAGTTCGACGATCCGCGCGCCTATTTCTTCCAGAACAAGGACGGTCGTATCATCTTCGCCATTCCGTACGAGGAAGAGTTCACGCTGATCGGCACCACCGATCGCGACTATCCGGGCGATCCGCATGACGTGAATATCTCCGATGCCGAGATCGACTATCTGTGCGCCGCGGCGAGCGAGTATTTCGCGCAACCGGTGAAGCGCTCCGACATCGTCTGGACCTATTCGGCGGTACGCCCGCTCTACGACGACGGCGCGTCCAAGGCGCAGGAGGCGACGCGCGACTATGTGCTCAAAGCCGATGGCGGGGAGGGCGTTGCCCCGCTTGTCAACGCCTTCGGCGGCAAGATTACGACCTTCCGCCGGCTGGCGGAATCGATGCTGGAAAAGGTCGAGGGCTTTCTCGGCAAGCGCGGTAGGCCGTGGACGCATGACGCGCCGCTGCCCGGCGGCGATTTCCCCGCGACCGGTTTCGATGCCCAGGTCGCCAGGCTGAAGAGCGCCTATCCGTTCCTCGACCAGCGGCTGGCGCGCCGCTTCACCCGGCTTTACGGCACGCGCGCGGAAAAGCTGCTCGGGCTCGCCAAGTCGAATGCCGATCTCGGCCGCAATTTCGGCGCCGACCTTTTCGAGGCGGAAGTCCGCTATCTCGTCGAGAACGAATGGGCGGTCACCGCCGAGGACGTGCTGTGGCGCCGCACCAAGCGCGGCTTGCATTTCAGCCGCGAGCAGGCGGCGGCGCTGGAGGAATTCATGCGCGGACTGAGCAACCGTCACGTCGTGGCGGCGGAATGAGGTTCGGCCACTGATGCGCAAGGCCTGGGAGGAGGCGTGATGCTGGAACTGAGGAACGTGACGAAGACGGTCGGCGCGCAGGAGCATATCCGCGACGTGTCGCTGACGCTTCAGCACGGCTCGCTGAACGTGCTCCTCGGGCCGACACTCTCCGGCAAGACCAGCCTGATGCGGCTGATGGCGGGTCTCGATGCGCCGACATCCGGCTCGGTCTGGTTCGACGGCAAGGACGTCACCGGACAGAAGGTGCAGAAGCGCAACGTCGCCATGGTCTACCAGCAGTTCATCAACTACCCGGCGATGACCGTCTACGAGAACATCGCCTCGCCGCTTCGGGTCGCCGGCGTCGAGCAGGCCAAGATCGACAAGGAAGTGCGCAACGCGGCGGCGCTCTTGAAGCTGACACCCTATCTCGACCGCACGCCGCTCAACCTTTCGGGCGGACAGCAGCAGCGCACCGCGCTTGCCCGCGCCATCGTCAAGAATGCCAGCCTGGTGCTGCTCGACGAGCCTCTGGCCAATCTCGACTACAAGCTGCGCGAGGAATTGCGCGCCGAATTGCCGAAGATATTCGCTGCCGCCGGCACCATCTTCGTCTATGCCACGACCGAACCGCACGAAGCGCTGTTGCTCGGCGGCAACACCGCGACGCTCTCGGAAGGCCGCGTCACGCAATTCGGCCCGACCGTCGACGTGTTCCGCAAGCCGGTCGACCTGGTGACGGCACGGACCTTCGCTGACCCGCCGCTCAACACCATCGTGCTCTCCAAGAAGGGCGCGGACTTCCTGCTCGAAGGCGGCGTCAAGCTGCCGGTGCCGCCGGAGCTCGCGGGCATTGCGGATGCCAGCTACACGATCGGCTTCCAGCCGCATCATCTATCGCTGGAGCGGCCGAACGCCAGCGCGGTGCCGGTGCGGGCCAAGGTCACCATCACCGAGATCACCGGCTCGGAAAGCTTTGTCCATCTCGACTTCGCTGATGCGCGCTGGGTGATGCTGGCGCACGGCATCCTCGATTTCGAGACGGACGACGAGGTCGAGGTGTTCATCGACCCGCGCCACATCATGGTGTTCGACCAGAACGGTCGCGCCGTGACGGCGTCGAAGCTGGCGGCTTGAGGAGGATCAGATGGCGCGCATCGAGGTCAACCATATCCGCCACTCCTACCTGCCCAATCCGCAGAAGGATTCCGATTTCGCGCTGAAGGAGGTGCATCACACCTTCGAGGATGGCGGCGCCTATGCCCTGCTCGGACCGTCCGGCTGCGGCAAGACTACATTGCTCAACATCATTTCTGGGCTGCTGCATCCCTCGCACGGCCAGCTTTTGTTCAACGGCCGGGACGTGACCAACCTGTCGACGCAGGAGCGCAACATCGCGCAGGTGTTCCAGTTCCCAGTCATCTACGACACCATGACCGTCTACGACAATCTGGCCTTCCCGCTGCGCAACCGCCGCGTGCCCGAGACAGACGTCGACCGCAAGGTGCGCGAGACGCTCGACATGATCGATCTCGCTTCGCTGGCGAAGAAGAAGGCGCGCGGGCT
This sequence comes from Mesorhizobium sp. B4-1-3, assembly GCF_006439355.1. Lineage (GTDB taxonomy): Bacteria > Pseudomonadota > Alphaproteobacteria > Rhizobiales > Rhizobiaceae > Mesorhizobium. Next base: position 162,104 of record NZ_VFTG01000004.1, on the reverse strand, counting down.
CACCGCCGACCAGAAGCAGAAGATCTCGCTCGGGCGCGGCCTGGTGCGCTCCGACGTCAACGCCATCCTGTTTGACGAGCCGCTGACGGTGATCGACCCGCATATGAAATGGGTGCTGCGCTCGCAGTTGAAGCAACTGCATCGGCGCTTCGGCTACACGATGGTTTATGTCACGCATGACCAGACCGAAGCGCTGACTTTCGCCGACCGGGTGGTGGTCATGTATGACGGCGAGATCGTCCAGATCGGCACGCCGGCCGAGCTCTTCGAGCGTCCGCGCCACACCTTCGTCGGCTATTTCATCGGCTCGCCGGGCATGAATGTGCTGCCGGTGTCGCTCGACGGCAGGACGGCGACACTCGGCGCGCAACGCATCGAATTGCCGGGCGTGCCCAAAGCCGAAGCCGGCGCCGTCGAGCTCGGCATCCGTCCCGAATATGTGCGGCTCGGCCGCGAGGGCATGGCGGTGCAGGTCAGCAAGGTCGAGGACGTCGGCCGCCACAAGGTCGTGCGCGCCAATCTGGAGGGCAGGGAGATTGCCGCGGTGATCGGCGAGGACGACGAGATGCCTGCCGAGCCGAAAGTCCGCTTCGATCCGGCCGGCATCAACATCTATGCCGGTTCCTGGCTTGTCGAGATGGGGGCATAGATGGACAAGACCTGGAACAACAAGGCCTGGTTCCTCGTCCTGCCGGTGCTGGTTCTGGTGGCGTTCTCGGCCGTCATCCCGCTGATGACCGTCGTCAACTATTCGGTGCAGGACACGTTCGGCAACAACGTCTTCTTCTGGGCCGGCACCGAGTGGTTCGAGGAATTGCTGCATTCCGACCGCTTCTGGGAAGCGATGGTGCGCAACCTGATCTTCTCCTTCATCATCCTGGCGATCGAAGTGCCGCTCGGCATCTTCATCGCGCTCAACATGCCGAAGAAGGGCTGGGGCGTGCCGGTCTGCCTGGTGCTGATGGCGCTGCCGCTGCTGGTCCCGTGGAACGTCGTCGGCACGATCTGGCAGGTGTTCGGCCGCAACGACATCGGTCTGCTCGGCTACTACGTCAACGCGCTCGGCATCGACTACAACTACGTCCAGGACCCGTTCGACGCTTGGGTCACCGTCATCGTCATGGATGTCTGGCACTGGACCAGCCTGGTGGTGCTGCTTTGCTACGCCGGCCTGGTCTCCATTCCCGACGCCTTCTACCAGGCGGCCAAGATCGACGGCGCCTCGCGCTGGGCGGTGTTCCGCTACATCCAACTGCCGAAGATGCAACGCGTGCTCCTGATCGCCGTGCTGCTGCGCTTCATGGACAGCTTCATGATCTATACCGAGCCCTTCGTCGTCACCGGCGGCGGCCCCGGCAATTCGACGACCTTCCTGTCGATCGATCTCGTCAAGACGGCGCTCGGCCAGTTCGACCTCGGTCCGGCGGCAGCCATGTCGCTGGTCTACTTCCTGATCATCCTTTTGTTGTCTTGGGTGTTCTACACCGTGATGACCAACTACGACGCGGAGCGCTGACAGATGGCGAGCGCCAACGATACGACGCGCGTGAGCGAAACGGCGGTCACCGAGGTGGGCAGCACGCTGTCCCGGGACGAGGTGGCCAAGCTGATGCGCCGCCGCGGTGAGGAATCGCGCTGGTGGTGGATCGTGCCGACGCTCTACATCATCGTGCTTCTCCTGCCGATCTACTGGCTGATCAATATGAGCTTCAAGACCAACCAGGAGATCATTTCCTCGCTGACGCTCTTTCCGCACGAGCCGACGCTGCGCAATTACAAGATCATCTTCACCGACGCGTCCTGGTATTCGGGCTATATCAATTCGATCACCTACGTGGTGATGAACATGGTGATATCGGTGGCGGTGGCATTGCCGGCGGCCTATGCCTTCTCGCGTTACCGCTTCCTCGGCGACAAGCACCTGTTCTTCTGGCTGCTCACCAACCGCATGGCGCCGCCGGCGGTGTTCGCGCTTCCGTTCTTCCAGCTCTATTCGGCCTTCGGTCTCATCGACACGCATATCGCGGTGGCGCTGGCGCACTGCCTGTTCAACGTGCCGCTGGCGGTGTGGATCCTCGAAGGCTTCATGTCCGGCGTGCCGAAGGAGATTGACGAGACCGCCTACATCGACGGCTATTCGTTCCCGCGCTTCTTCGTGAAGATATTCATGCCGCTGATCGCGAGCGGCATCGGCGTCGCCTGCTTCTTCTGCTTCATGTTCTCGTGGGTTGAACTCCTGATCGCGCGCACGCTGACGACGACCGATGCCAAGCCGATCGCCGCCACCATGACCCGCACGGTCTCCGCCGCCGGCATGGACTGGGGGCTGCTCGCGGCCGCCGGTGTGCTGACGCTGATCCCCGGCGCATTGGTCATCTGGTTCGTGCGCAATTATATCGCCAAGGGCTTCGCCCTGGGGAGGGTCTGATCATGAACCTCGACTTCTCCTGGATGGCGTGGACGTGGCCGACCGCCGCCTTCTTCATCGTGATTGCGCTGATGCTCTGCGGCATGGGCGTTTGGGAATATGTCTCGCCGGGCGGCAATCCGCGCGTCGGCGTGCTGCGCTTCGAGACGACGCGCGGCGACCGCCTCTTCGTTTCGCTGCTCGGCAGCGCCTTCATCCATCTCGCTTGGCTGGGCCTGGTTGGGCCCAACCTGTGGTGGGCTCTCGCTCTCTCCGTGGTCTACGCCATCGGCGTATTCCGATACGTATAGAGGGGGAATAGCCGAAGCGGCCGCGTGCTGGCGGTCCGCTCCGGATTGAACTTGAAACCTAAGACTGGAGGAGACACATGCGACGGCAATTTCTAACATCGACGACCGCCCTTGTCCTATTGCTTGGAGCGGGCCACGCCTATGCCGGGATGGACGAGGCAAAAGCCTTTCTCGACAAGGAGATAGGCGACCTGTCGACGCTTTCGCGCGCCGATCAGGAAAAGGAAATGCAGTGGTTCATCGACGCCGCCAAGCCGTTCGCCGGCATGGAAATCAAGGTCGTGTCGGAAACCCTGACAACGCACCAGTACGAGTCGCAGACGCTTGCACCGGCCTTCACCGCCATCACCGGCATCAAGGTCACGCATGACGTCATCCAGGAAGGCGACGTCGTCGAGAAGATCCAGACCCAGATGCAGACCGGGCAGAACCTCTATGACGGCTGGGTCAACGATTCCGACTTGATCGGCACGCATTGGCGCTATCAGCAGGCGCGCAACCTGACCGACTGGATGGCCGGCGAGGGCAAGGACGTCACCGATCCGATGCTCGACGTCGACGACTTCATCGGCAAGTCGTTCACGACCGCACCCGACGGCAAGCTCTACCAACTGCCCGACCAGCAGTTCGCCAACCTCTACTGGTTCCGTTACGACTGGTTCAACGACGAGAAGAACAAGGCGGATTTCAAGGCCAAATACGGCTACGACCTCGGCGTGCCGGTCAACTGGTCGGCCTATGAGGACATCGCCCAGTTCTTCACCGGCCGCGAGATCGACGGCAAGAAGGTCTATGGCCACATGGACTACGGCAAGAAGGATCCGTCGCTTGGCTGGCGCTTCACCGATGCCTGGCTTTCCATGGCCGGCAATGGCGACAAGGGCATCCCGAACGGCAAGCCGGTCGACGAATGGGGCATCAAGGTCGACGAGAATTCACGTCCGGTCGGTTCCTGCGTCGCCCGCGGCGGCGATACCAACGGCCCCGCCTCGGTCTATGCCATCCAGAAATACCTCGACTGGTTGAAGGCCTATGCGCCCCCGGAAGCCCAGGGCATGACCTTCTCCGAATCCGGCCCGGTACCCTCGCAGGGCAATATCGCCCAGCAGATCTTCTGGTACACCGCCTTCACCGCCGACATGGCCAAGCCCGGCCTGCCGGTGGTGAACGACGACGGCACGCCGAAATGGCGCGTCGCGCCGTCGCCGCATGGCGTCTACTGGAAGGACGGCATGAAGCTCGGCTACCAGGATGCCGGTTCGTGGACGTTGCTGAAGTCGACCCCGACCGACCGCGCCAAAGCTGCGTGGCTCTACGCTCAGTTCGTGGTGTCGAAGACGGTCGACGTGAAGAAGAGCCAGGTCGGTCTGACCTTCGTCCGCGACTCCACCATCCACGACAAGAGCTTCACGGAACGGGCGCCGAAGCTCGGCGGCCTGATCGAGTTCTACCGCTCGCCGGCGCGCGTGCAGTGGACCCCCACCGGCACCAACGTTCCGGATTACCCGAAGCTGGCGCAGCTGTGGTGGCAGAACATCGGCGACGCGTCCTCGGGCGCCAAGAGCCCGCAGGAAGCGATGGATTCGCTCTGCGCCGACCAGGAGAAGGTGCTCTCTCGTCTGGAGAAGTCGGGCGTCCAGGGCGACATCGGCCCGAAGATGGCCGAGGAGCATGACCTCGATTACTGGAACAAGGACGCCGTCTCGAAAGGCAATCTTGCGCCGCAGCTCAAGATCGAGAACGAGAAGGAAAAGCCGGTCACCATCAATTACGACGAGCTGGTGAAGAGTTGGCAGAAGTAACTGCATGACGTGGGCGCGTATGCCCGCGTAAGGAATGCAGGGGAGGCGGCTTGGCCGTCTCCCCTGTTGCATGAGAAGCGGAGGGATGGAATGAGCGGTTTTGTGCTAGCGATCGACCAGGGAACAACCTCGACCCGGGCGATCCTGTTCGACGATAAGATGAAGGTCGCAGGTACCGGCCAGCAGGAATTCGCGCAGCATTACCCTGCCTCCGGCTGGGTCGAACACGATCCGGAAGACATCTGGGCAAGCGTTCTCGCCACGGTGAAGGCGGCGCTGAAGTCCGCCGGCCGGACGGCCTCGGATGTCGCGGCTATCGGCATCACCAATCAGCGCGAGACGGTCGTGATCTGGGACAAGGCGACTGGCAAGCCGATCCACAATGCGATCGTATGGCAGGATCGCCGCACCGCGCCGCTCTGCCGGAAGCTCAAGAAGCAGGGGCTGGAGAAAAAATTCACGAAGAAGACCGGCCTGCTGCTCGACCCCTATTTCTCCGGCACCAAGATCGCCTGGATGCTGGACAAGGTGAAGGGCGCCAGGAAGCGCGCCGAGAAGGGCGAACTGCTCGCCGGGACCATCGACAGTTTCCTGATCTGGCGACTGACCGGCGGCCAAGTGCACGCCACGGACGCGACAAACGCCTCGCGCACGCTCGTCTACAACATCGAGAAGAATGTCTGGGACGAAGAGCTGCTCTCGATCCTGAACATCCCGGCCGCGATTTTGCCGGACGTGAAGGATTGCGCCGACGATTTCGGCGTCACCGAGAAGAGCCTTTTCGGGGCCGAGATGCGGATCCTCGGCGTCGCCGGTGACCAGCATGCGGCGACCATCGGCCAGGCCTGTTTCGAGCCCGGCATGATGAAGTCGACCTACGGTACAGGCTGCTTCGCGCTGCTCAACACCGGCGCCGACCTTGTGCGCTCGAGGAATCGGCTTCTGACCACGATCGCCTACCGGTTGAACGGCAAGACCACCTATGCGCTGGAAGGTTCGATCTTCATTGCTGGCGCCGCCGTGCAATGGCTGCGCGACGGCATCAAGGTGATCGGCAAGGCCGAGCAAAGCGGTGCGCTCGCTGCGACCGCCGATCCGACGCAACAAATCTATCTGGTGCCGGCCTTCGTCGGCCTCGGCGCGCCGCATTGGGACGCGGACGCGCGCGGCGCGATCTTCGGCCTGACGCGCAATTCCGGACCGGCGGAATTTGCCCGCGCCGCACTCGAATCGGTCGCCTTCCAGACGCGTGACCTGCTCGACGCCATGCGCAAGGACTGGAAAGGCGCCTCGGCCAAGACGGTGCTTCGGGTCGACGGCGGCATGGTGGCGTCCAACTGGACCATGCAACGGCTCGCCGACATTCTCGACGCGCCGGTCGACCGTCCGACGATCCTGGAGACGACGGCGCTGGGCGCGGCCTGGCTTGCCGGGTCGAAGGCCGGCGTGTGGCCGAAAGCGAAGGAATTCGCCAGGAGCTGGGCGCTTGAGCGGCGCTTCAAGCCGGAAATGGACGCCGCAACGCGCGCGACGAAGCTGGCCGGATGGCGCGATGCGGTGCGCCGGACGCTGAGCACGCAGTAGCAATCTCTGGACCGGGGGGAAATGCAGCCGGATTGGTATCCTGCATGGCGCGATGAGGCCTTTGAACAGCTCGCCGCCAAGAACGCGCGCCTGGCGAAGGATTTCCGCCTCGGCAGCTGGTCGCGCTACAACTACGACTTGACGGCCGGAAAGTTAATGTTTTCCGATCAGAGCGGCGTCGAGGTCATCTCGGAAATCCAGATCGCGGGCACCACCAGCGCCAAAGCCGGCAATTGGCTCTGGGCTTGGGCAAATTCGAATTGGCCTTCGGAGTTCACAGCCGACGCCCAATCAGCTCGATCTTTTGGTGAGAAGCACGGCATCAGCGAGCTAACTCAAGGCTATGTGAGGGACGAAGATCTTGATGCACTCGGCTGGGGCTCACCTCTGCAGTGGCTCGGATTTGCAAGGCCTGTGGAGCCTATCGCACTCCTCCCGGCGACGGCGTAGGTTTGTATCTGATTTTGAAGAGCATTAGTTGGGCCGGTTGAATTCGGCTGAGGGGCAACGAGAGAGCCCGCGCCTCGCGGCGCGGGCTCAGTCAACGACCTGGACACTGACTGAAGGCCGTCAATAGGGCGACACGCACTGCCGACGGGGACCGCTGTTGGGCTGGAAGGTGTTGTCCGAGGCGCGGTAAGAGCGATAGCGGTCGTAGCACCACTGCACGTGCGAGTTACCGCGATACACGCGATTGTTCTCGCTGTTGACGATGGCGCCGGTGATCAGCGCGCCGGTGGCGAAAGCTGCCAGCGGGAACCAGTAGTCGCCATGCCGGCGATAGCCGCGGCGATACTCACGATAGCCGCGATGGCCGTTCCAGTAGACGGAGTCACCACGAGGCGAGAAATCACGGTTGAAGCCGCGGTGCCTTCTCCAATCCCGATACTGCACCGTCTGCACATCCGACAAGGCCTGGGGTTGCGGGACATAGTTTGGCTGAGCGTTGACCGGCACGACCTCCGCCGCGACGAACGACGCCGAGAGAGCGGCTGCCAGCAGGCCCGATACGATCTTGTTCATGAATCTTCTCCTCGAGGTTGATCGACGTCCCTGCTGCGAAACGGGTCCGGGTTGCAAATTGTTCCCCTTCCATATCAACCCGTTGTTGTGGAGCTTTCCGAAGCAATGCGGACCCGGATCATTGGCGTGGGCATCGGAAGCTCTTCGCAAACACCTCGGCGACGCCTCGAATCCGTTCAAAAAATCCGCCTTGGAGGCCCATCTTTTTCCGGTTGACCGGCCGCGGCACTCTCCCTATGTTCCGCGCAATTTCGAGGGCGGCGTTTCGAGCCCGCGGGAGCGCGTAGCTCAGCCGGTAGAGCAACTGACTTTTAATCAGTAGGTCATGGGTTCGAATCCCATCGCGCTCACCAAAATCAATGATCCAAACCGTCCATCTCCCGGCAATCGGAACCAAAATTATGCGCGGCTGTTTCCCTGTCGAAGGGACCGCAAATAGGATGCGGATACAGTGGACGTACTGAATTTGGAACTGGCCAGGGCCAGGCAGAGCGTAAAGCGCGCGGAGACTTCTCTCAATCACGCAAAGGAAATGCTGGACGAGGACCGTGGCGTCGGGATCAACCTTGCGCTGTGCAGCCGCATACGGTCGGAACAGAAGCGCGTGGCAGAAGCCCGAAAGCGGCTGTTGAAGATCGCTCGGGCTGCCTTGCCCTGAGGGGGCGATTTTTCCCAAGACCGACTTTTTCCAAGACAATGAGTGCCGGTCACGGGCAAACTTGTCCCTGGACAGGGAGCATGGTTAAACTCGGGGGCCCGACGGAGGCTCCAGGATGGCACTTGACCTTTCGGTAGAGACCACGGCCCGCAAAGCGGCGACGCCGCCGGGCAGATATCTCTTCGGCCCGGCCGCCGATTTCCTGATGCTCGGCGGCAGCGCGTTCCTGATCCTGCCGGTGCTGTTCTTCGTGCCGCGCGATTATGAAGGCCCGCTGGCCGCGACGATGGTCATCGTGGCCTATCTGGTGAACTACCCGCATTTCGCCCATTCCTACCAGATCTTTTATCGCAATTTCGGCCGCAAGGCGCGTGGCGACGGCTACGACCGAAGCCTGCAGCTTCGCTACATTTTCGCAGGCGTCATCGTTCCGGTGATCATGGCTCTATTCTTCGCCTATGGCGCGGCGACGTCGAACACGCGGCTGCTCGGCCTCGCCGCCAACGCGATGTTCTTCTTCGTCGGCTGGCACTATGTCAAGCAAGGCTACGGTATGCTGATGGTAGACGCCGTCCTGAAGCGCAAATTCTTCGATGACCGGGACAAGAAGGTGTTGCTCGTCAACAGCTACGCTGTGTGGATCCTGGCTTGGCTGCAGACCAACACGGCGGTGACCGCGGGACAGTATTACGGGCTCCAGTATTACACCTTCGCCGCGCCTTCATGGATCACCGACATTGCCTTGGCCGCGGCCGTCGTATCGACAGCGGCTACACTCATGATGCTGGCCAGCCGCTGGCGAAAAAATGGCGGCCTTCCGTATAACGGCATCGTTGCCTATGTCGCGTCGCTTTATCTCTGGATCCTGATTGCCAGGATAAACCCGCTCTGGCTGCTGGTGGTGCCGGCGCTGCATTCGCTGCAATATCTGGCCGTGGTGTGGCGCTATCAGACCAATGTCGAGCGTGACGTTTCGGATGCGGCGGGGGATCCGGAGCCGAAAATGCTGTCCGTCCTCGGCCCTCGCTACAGGCTGCGGGTGTTGGGATTCATCATTGGAGGCGCTGCCCTCGGCTATCTCGGCTTCTGGCTGATACCGTTCGTGCTGACCGCCCTGGTCCCCTACGACAGGCAGGTGCTCGGTTCCTCGCTGTTCTTCTTCATCGTGCTGATCTTCATCAACGTGCACCACTATTTCCTCGACAATGTGATGTGGCGCCGCGGCAATCCGGAAGTGTCGAAATATTTGTTCCGCTAGGAGCCCCGCAGGTCACGCGATCAGCGATATATTCCCGCCGGCGTGACGCTCCAGTCGTCCCGCGAGGTCGAGTTCCAGCAGCACCATCGATATCTGCGCGGCGCTTAATCCCGTGTGGCGAATGATCTCGTCTATCCCTGTCGGCGTCGGTCCGAGCGCTTCCAGCACATCGGCGCGGTCGTTTTCGCCGGGCGGCGGCATGGCCGACGTGTCGGGCGCCTCGGCAAGCGGGAGTGTTCTAGGAAGCCGGGTGCCGGCAAGCGGTGCCAGCGCGCCGAGCACGTCGACGGCTTCGGTGACGAGCGTGACGCCGTCCTTGAGGAGGGCGTTGCAGCCGGCGGCGCGCGGATCGAGCGGCGAGCCCGGCACTGCGAAGACCAGCCGGCCCATCTCATTGGCAAGACGGGCGCTGATCAGTGAACCGGAGCGCTGCGCAGCCTCGACCACCACGAGCCCAAGCGCCATGCCGGCGACCAGGCGGTTGCGGCGCGGGAAATCCTGGGCGCGCGGCTGCCAGGCGAAGGGCATTTCCGACACGATGGCGCCGCCGCGATCGGCGATCTCGTCGCACAGGCCGGCATTCTCTGGCGGGTAGGGGACATCGAGCCCGCCCGCGAGCACGCCGATTGTGCCGGTCGAAACGCTGCCTTTGTGCGCGGCCGTGTCGATGCCGCGCGCCAGGCCGGAAACGATGGCGTAGCCTTCGCGGCCGAGATCGGCCGCCAGCATGCGCGCCATCTTGATGCCGGCGAGCGACGCATTGCGGGCGCCGACGATCGCCACCGCCGGCAAGCGGAAGACCGCGCCTTCGCCCTTCACCGCCAGCAGCGGCGGCGGATTGTCCAGGGTCTTCAGCAGGGGTGGATAATCGGCCTCGCCGATGCCGACGAAGCGGGCGCCGGCGCGCCGGGCGGCGTCCAACTCGGCTTCGGCCTCGGCAATGGAGGGGATGCGGACGATACGATTGGCGCCGCCCGAGATCATCAATTCGGGCAGCATTTCGAGCGCGGCTTCGGCCGAGCCGAAGCGGCTGATCAGTTCGCGAAACGAGGCCGGACCGACATTGGGCGTGCGGATCAGGCGAAGCCAGGCAACCCGCTGCCGGTCGCTGAGCCGCGGGCCGGCGGCCGGGGCGCTCATCCCTTCGCCCCGATCTTGCCTTCGGTGCCGGCCAGCAGGCGCGAGATGTTGGCATGATGCTTGATGAAGACGATCAGGCTCATCAGCGCGAACAGGCCGGCGATCTGCGGCGTGCCCATGAAATAGAGCGCGATCGGCACGACCACCGCGGCCGCCAATGCCGCCAGCGAGGAATAGCGGAACAGGAAGGCCATAGCGAGCCAGACGATGGCGAAGACGAGCATGCCTTGCCAGGCAAGGCCGAGCAGCACGCCCAGATAGGTGGCGACGCCCTTGCCCCCCTTGAAGCCGAGCCAGACCGGGAAGAGGTGGCCGAGAAAGGCCCCGAAACCCGCCAGAAGGCCGTAATCCGGCGAAAAATGCCCGGCGATCAACGCCGCGGCCGTGCCCTTCAGCGCATCGAGCAGCAGCGTTGCGGCAGCGAGCCCTTTGTTGCCCGTCCTCAACACATTGGTCGCGCCGATATTGCCGGAGCCGATCTTGCGCACGTCGCCGAGCCCGGCCGCACGGGTGATCAGCAGCCCGAACGGGATCGAGCCTAGCAGATAACCGAAGACGAGCGCGATCGCGTAACCCATTGTCTCCCCCGTATTCCTTCTCTGTGGGTGCTCGTCTTACGATTGAATTAATGTGCGCTATGCAACCATAGTTTGCAAGAGCCGGCACTGCTCAAGCACCAATTGGTCATATAATGGTAGAGTCGGGAGGGTTCGCCAAGCAATCCTGTGCCGTGCGGGCTCCGCAAGGCTCAAAACGATGGGGCGGTTCAGAATGACGTTTCGTTGAAGCGCCACCCTAATCTAACTTTTCGTCGGAGCATGACCTTTCTCCGAAAGCCGGTTTCCACTTTCGGGATCATGCTCTAGGCAGAAAACACCGTGCGACCCGCGACCATCGTCTGCAAGACCTTGCCCTGCAGGCGCGCGCCTTCAAAGCAGGTGTTCTTCGAACGCGAACGCAGGCCGCTTTCGCTGACGATCCACGGCTCGTCGAGATCAACGACCGCGAGATCGGCCGGCGCGCCCGGCTTCAGTGTGCCGCCCGGCAGGCCGAACAGTCGCGCCGGCGCCGTGGACAGCGTCTCGATCAGCCTGGTGAGCGGCACATCGCCGTTGTGATAGAGCCGCAGCGCCGCGCCAAGCAGCGTCTCCAGCCCGATCGCGCCGGCGGCGGCATCGGCGAAGGGGAGGCGCTTGGTGTCGACGTCCTGCGGGTCGTGCGAGGAGACGATGACGTCGATCGTGCCGTCCTTGATCGCTTCGATCATCGCCAGCCGGTCGTCCTCGGCGCGCAGGGGCGGGGTCAGCCGGAAGAAGGTGCGGTATTCGCCGACATCGTTCTCGTTGAGCGACAGATTGTGGATGGCGACCCCGGCCGTGACGTTGGCTCCGTCCGTCTTTGCCCGGTTCACCGCGCCGGCCGCCATCGCGGATGAGATCTTGGCCGCGTGATAGGCGCCGCCGGTCAGCCGCGCCAATGCCAGGTCGCGTTCGAGCGGGATCAGCTCGGCCTCGCGCGGAATGCCCGACAGACCGAGCCAGCTCGCATAGAGGCCTTCGTTCATCACACCGGATGACGCAAGGTTGGCATCCTGCGTCTCATGCGCGATGACGCCGCCAAAATCGCGCGCATAGGTCAGCGCGCGGCGCATCACCAGCGCATTGGCGATCGTATGCCGGCCGTCGGTATAGGCGACGGCGCCCGCCTCGCGCAGCAGGCCGAACTCGGTCATCTCGCGGCCTTCCAGGCCCTTGGTGATCGCGGCCGCCGGAAAGATGTTGACGCTTGCGGTATCGCGTGCCGTGCGCAGCACGAATTCGACCAGCGCCACATTGTCGATCACCGGGTCGGTGTCGGGCATCATGACGACGGAGGTGACGCCGCCGGCTGCCGCCGCCACGCTTGCCGAGGCGATGGTCTCACGATGCTCGCCGCCGGGTTCGCCGATGAAGACGCGCGCGTCGACAAGGCCCGGAATGATCGTCTTGCCGGCGCAATCGACGACGGTGGCGCCTTCCGGCACGCCCTGGTTCAATGCGGTTTTCCCGGCCGCGACGATCTTGCGGCCGTCGACGATAACGCTGCCGATCTCGTCCACGCCGCGCGACGGGTCGACGATGTGCGCCTTGCTGAAGACGGTCACGCTCATGCGCCGCGCCCCTCATGGTTGCGGCGCGGATCAAGCAGCGCTTCCATCACCGCCATGCGTACGGCCACCCCCATCTCGACCTGTTCCTGGATGACGCTTTGCGGTCCGTCGGCGATCTCGGAGGCAATCTCGACGCCGCGGTTCATCGGGCCGGGGTGCATGACCAGCGCATCGTCCTTGGCGGCTTTCAGCTTCTCGGCATCGAGGCCGAAATAGCGAAAATATTCGCGGATCGACGGCACGAAGGCGCCTTCCATGCGCTCGCGCTGCAGGCGCAGCATCATGACCACGTCGGCGTCCTTCAGCCCTTCTGCCATCGAGCGCGCGACGATCACGCCCATCCTGTCGATGCCGGAGGGCAGCAGCGTCGAGGGAGCCACGACGCGCACCTGCGCGCCGAGCGCGTTCAGAAGCATGATGTTGGAGCGGGCGACGCGCGAATGCAGGATGTCGCCGCAGATCGCCACGATCAGCTTTGACAGCGGACCCTTGGCGCGGCGGATGGTCAGCGCGTCGAGCAGCGCCTGGGTCGGGTGCTCATGCGCGCCATCACCGGCATTGACCACCGAGCAGCCGACCTTCTGGGCCAGCAGCGCAGCCGCACCGGCCGATTGGTGGCGGATGATCAGGATGTCGGGGCGCATGGCGTTGAGCGTCATCGCCGTGTCGATCAGCGTCTCGCCCTTCTTCACCGAGGAACTCGCCACCGACATGTTCATGACGTCGGCGCCGAGACGCTTGCCGGCCAGCTCGAAGGAGGACTGCGTGCGGGTCGACGCCTCGTAGAACAGGTTGATCTGGGTGCGGCCGCGCAGCGTCGAGGTTTTCTTTTCCGATTGCCGTGAGATCGCCACGGCCTGGTCGGCGCGATCGAGCAACAGCTCGATATCGGACGGGGACAGATCGCGGATGCCGAGAAGATGGCGGTGGGGAAAGAGCGGCAGGGACGAAGCGTCGGTCATCTCAAGGCGCTGCTATAGGGTGCGGCCCGGCCTGCGGCAAGCGCCAGCTTTGGATTGCGGGCGTTCTCCCCGGTATTTTCGTCGCGCGCCTTCCGCGGCTTGGGCTATAAGGCCCGGGGGCTCCGGATTCGCGACCGCGGCCTTGGAAATGCTAAGAACCTCTCGGCCAATTGAAGGATTGGGCAACTGAAGGATTGGGCGTGACCGACGAGGTGATCAACCAGCCGCCGCCGCTGGCAGGCGGCAATGCATGGCGGGGCGATCCGTTGCTCATCCAGCTTGCCGAGCGTTTTTCCGAGGCCGTGCGCAAGGATCTCGACGGCCTTGGCCGGTTCGTGATGACGCCGGAGGCGCAGGAGCTTGCCCGTCTCGCGAACACCGACACGCCGAAATTGCGCACCCATGACCGCCAGGGCCGGCGCCTCGACCTGGTCGAATATCACCCGGCCTACCACGCCTTGATGCGCCGCTCGATTGCCGGCGGCCTGCATTCTTCGGTGTGGGAAAACGGCGACGCCGAGATCGGCCGCCGCCATCAGGTGAGGGCGGCGCGTTTCTATCTGACCGCCGAACTCGAGACGGGGCATTTGTGCCCCATCACGATGACCAGCGCCTCGCTTGCGGCGCTGATGGCGAGCCCGAAGCTTTTCCGCGAATGGGCGCCGCGCGTGACGACGCGCAAATACGACCAGACGCAGAAGCCGCCGGTGCAGAAGACCGGCCTGACACTCGGCATGGGCATGACCGAGAAGCAGGGCGGCACCGATGTGCGCGCCAACACCACCAGGGCGGAGCGTACGGGAAGCGGGTTTTACCGGTTGACCGGCCACAAGTGGTTCATGTCGGCGCCGATGTCGGATGCCTTCCTGGTGCTTGCCCAGGCATCGGAGGGACTGTCCTGCTTCCTCGTTCCGCGCATCCTGGGCGATGGTTCCGGCAACGGCTTCCGCTTCCAGCGGCTGAAGGACAAGCTCGGCAATCGCTCCAACGCCTCGTCGGAGGTGGAGTTCGTCAATGCCATCGGTGAGATGGTCGGCGACCCGGGCGCCGGCGTGAAGACGATCATGGACATGGTGACGCTGACCCGGCTCGACTGTGCGGTCGCTTCGTCGGCGCTGATGCGGGCGGGCCTTGCGGAGGCTGTGCATCACACGCGCCATCGCCAGGTGTTCGGCTCGAACCTGATCGACCAGCCGCTGATGCAGCGGGTTCTGGCCGACATGGCGCTCGATGTCGCCGCGGCCACGGCGCTGTCATTCCGGCTGGCGCGTTCTTTCGACGAGGCGGCAAGCGATCGCGGCGAGGCGGCCTTTGCCCGCGCCATGACGCCGGTGGTCAAATACTGGGTCTGCAAGATCGCGCCGGCGCTGCTTTATGAGGCGATGGAATGCCTTGGCGGCAACGGCTATGTCGAGGAAGCGCCGCTTGCCCGCTTCTATCGCGAGGCGCCGGTCAACGCGATCTGGGAAGGATCGGGCAATGTCATGGCGCTCGACGTGCTGCGCGTGCTCGGCCGCGCGCCCGGCCTGTTCGAGGAAGTGCTCGCCGGCATCGACCGCGATCTCGGCGCCGGTGGGCGCGGCACCATCGGCGTGCTGAAGGCGGCCATGCAGGTGGCGGCGACCGACCAGGGCTCGGCGCGGCTGCTCACCGAACAGCTAGCGCTGTCGGCCGCGGCGGCGGAGCTGCGCCGGCTGGGAGCAGGGCGGATCGCCGACGCCTTCGTCGAAACGCGGCTGGGCGGCCAGTGGCGCACCACCTACGGCATGCTTGATTCGCGCCACGACGCGCGCATGATCATCGACACGCTCTATCCGCCGGTGACCTGATCCCGCTCTAAATCGAAGAGCATGATCCGAAAACCGCTTCACGCTGTTCGGCTTCATGGGCGGATTGCCTATCTGTGGATAGCTGTTAACCTTAACAAATGGTTTCCATTGCGGTGAGCCGTTGCAAAGCCCAATCTCCGTTTGCTGGAGTAGGGAAAGGTTAACCATGGCCTCCCCGAGCTCCGTCAGCGGGAAGCGTATGCGGCACGTGTTGAGCTCAGTTCTGGCCTTGCATTGGGCGGTGGTTTTCGCCCTGCTTGCCTATATCTGCATGGACGGCAGCCGCGGCATAGCGACGGCGCTTGGCGTGCTTGGCCTCTCAGTCAAGGCCAACGGGCTTCCCGAGCTTGAAAATGTTGCCGTTCTGGCGCCGCTTTCCATTGCGCTCCTGACCGTCGCGGTGTTGTTCTGCTGGGCCTTCGTCGAAACGCTGCTGAACGCGGCGGCAAGGCCGGACGCGGGCGAGAGCGTGGCGCGGATCGCCTTCATCGCGGCGTCGCTCCTGCTTTCGCTGATCCTCATCGGCGGCGTGGCGCAAGGCATAAACGGCCTGTTCATGATCGTCGCCATCCAGATGACGGCGCTGCTTGCCTCCTATGTCGCGGTGCTGGCCGAACGCCGCTCCAACTTTGCCGCAATGCATTTGCCCGAGGGCGATGTTCGCGCCGCCGCGCGCATGGCGATGAGCGCCGCGCACAGTTCGCTTCTTTCCCGCATATCCGGCCGCCCGGAAAACAAGCCTGGAGGCAGGCGCTGATGCGCACGATATTCACCCTCTGGGCTGCTCCGATGGCCATCTTCTGGGGATGGTTCTTCCTGTCGGCCAACGACATGAATTTCGGCTATGCGATGCTGAGCCGGCAGGTGCACGATTTCGCTTTCCAGCTCTACGGCCAGATTCTCGGCGTCGATCCGGCTATCATCCCGGGCATGGTGGCGCGGACCTGCGTTTTCGACTTTTTCCTGCTCATGGGGCTTTGGGCCTTCCGCCGCCGGCGCAACATCGCCGAATGGATCAAGCAGCGCCGGCAGAGCGATATCAGTTCCGATCAGCTCGGCCGAGCGACTGAAGCCGGTCCAACGCTCCCTGCAGAATAAAGGCGGCGGCCGCCGAATCGATCTTGCCGGCGCGCTTCTTGCGCGAGAAATCCATCTCGATCAGCGTCCGCTCGGCCGCGACCGTCGACAGCCGCTCGTCCCACAGCACGAAAGGCAGGTCGGAAAGCGGCGCCATGTTGCGGACGAAGGCGCGTGATTTTTGCGCACGAGGGCCTTCCGACCCGTCCATGTTGACGGGGAGGCCGAGCACGACGGCGCCGACATTGTCCTTCTCGAACTGCGCGAGCAACTGGGCGGCATCCAGCGAAAATTTCTTGCGCAGGATCACCGGGCGTGGATGAGCGAAAGACAGCCCGCGATCGGAGACCGCCATGCCGATCGTCTTGTCGCCGAGATCGAGCCCGGCAAGCGTCTTGCCGTCGGCAAGCCGCGCCGGCAGTTCCTCGATTGAAATAATGCCCAACGGCTTCCTCTGACATCCGGGCGTCACACATCCTTTTGACGGTGGAGAGCGCCGCGCTACTTTCAATTTGCCGCCAGCGTTCTATCCTTCGGCAACGGAAAAATCGAGGAAGGCATTATGAAACTGACCTGGTACGGACATTCGGCATTCCGCGTCGAGACCAAGGACGCCACCATTCTCATCGACCCCTATCTGGTCGGCAATCCGTCCTGGACGGGCGGTTGGGAAGGGCCGGCGGAAGGCGTGACCCACGTTCTCCTGACCCACGGCCACAATGACCATGTCAGCGGCGCCGTCGAGGTGCTGAAGAAGAGCGGCGCCATGCTGGTCGCCAATTTCGAGATCTGCATGTATCTCGTCGGCCAGGGCGTCAGCGGCGACAAGATCAACCCGGGCAATATCGGCGGCACCGTCGATTGCGGGCCGTTCACCACCACCTTTGTCCAGGCGCTGCACTCGTCCTCCTTCGGCGGCGACGGTGGCACGAACACCTATCTCGGCAATCCCGGTGGGCTGGTCCTGCATTTTCCCGAGGATAAGACGCTCTATCACATGGGCGACACCGACATCTTCTCGGACATGGGCCTGATCAACGAACTGCACGAACCGAAGATCGGCATCGTGCCGATCGGCGACCGCTTCACCATGGGCGGTGCGGTGGCGGCCCTTGCCTGCCGGCGATTCTTCAGCTTCGAGACCGTCGTTCCCTGCCATTTCGGCACGTTCTCGATGATCGACCAGACGGCCGACAAGTTCGTCACCGGCATGGAAGGCTCGGGCGTCCAGGTGGCGCTACCCGAGATCGGCAAGGCGATCACGATCTAGGCGCTTTGCTCCTCTGCGATGGGGGCGCGCTGCCTTGGGCGCCCCCTAAGCATCTCAAGGCCGATCGGCCGGCATGATCCATGTTGCGCGCTGAGCGCCGCGCCGCTATAGCCCGCACTGGTTTTCCCGAGGCGAAAAGAACATGTCCGTTGATCTTCAGACCGTGAAGCGCGTCGCGCGCCTTGCTCGTATCGCGGTGAGCGAGGAGGACGCCGAGCGCATGACCGGCGAACTGAACGCCATCCTCGGCTTCGTCGAACAATTGAACGAGGTCGATGTTTCGGGCGTCGAGCCGATGACCTCGGTCACGCCGATGGAGATGAAGAAGCGCGAGGATGTCGTGACCGACGGCAACAAGCCCGCCGACATCGTCGCCAATGCGCCGGCAACGGAAGAGAACTTCTTCCTCGTTCCGAAGGTGGTGGAGTAGGGCCGTGGCTGTCGAGATCGCCGTCGAGACGCCTTTGCAGGACGACGTGCGGGCGCTGGTCGCCGAGCTCAATGCCGCGCTGCTCGAACTGACCCCGCCCGAGCATTGCTATCATCTGACCGTCGAGCAGATGGCAGGCCCGGACACGACGGTGTTCATCGCGCGTGACAACGGCCTTGCCGTCGGTTGCGGCGCGCTCAAGCGCCATGATGGCGCGGTCGGTGAAGTCAAGCGCATGTACACCCGGCCTTCGCATCGCGGCCGCAAGATCGGCGCCGAGATCGTCGGACGCGTCGAGGGGCTTGCCCGGCAGGAAGGGCTGATGCGGCTGGTGCTGGAAACCGGCGATCGCCATCCCGCCGCCTGGACCGTCTATGAGCGCGCCGGATTCACGCGTTGCGGACCGGTGCTGGATTATCCCGACTCCGAATGGTCGGTGTTTTACGAAAAGAGCCTTGCCTGATGAGCGATCTCACACATCTCACCATTTCCGAGGCCCGCGCCAAGCTGCGCGGCAAGGAGATCTCCGCGGCCGAAATCACCGAGGCCTATCTCGCGGCCATCGATCGCGCCAATCCGGTGCTCAATGCCTATGTGGCTGTCACCGCCGACAAGGCGCGCGACATGGCAAAGACCTCCGATGCCAAGCTCGCCAAGGGCGAGGGCGGCGCGCTGGAGGGCATTCCGCTCGGCATCAAGGACCTGTTCGCCACCGAAGGCATCCATACTCAGGCCTGCAGCCACGTGCTGGACGGCTTCAAGCCGCGCTATGAATCGACCGTAACCAGCAATCTTTGGGCTGACGGCGCGGTGATGCTCGGCAAGCTCAACATGGACGAGTTCGCCATGGGCTCGTCCAACGAAACCTCCTATTACGGCCCGGTCATCAATCCGTGGCGGCGCTCGCGCCTAGACACGGTGGTGATGCCGACGACGCATCAGGGCGACGGTGGATTTGTCTCCGCGGGCGGCGCCAAGACCCAGCGCACGCTGGACAATGCCCAACTGGTGCCGGGCGGCTCGTCCGGCGGGTCCGCATCCTCCGTGGCCGCATTCCTGTGCGCCGGCGCGACCGCGACTGATACCGGCGGCTCGATCCGCCAGCCCGCCGCCCTGACCGGCACGGTCGGAATCAAGCCGACTTACGGTCGCTGCTCGCGCTGGGGCATCGTCGCCTTCGCCTCCTCGCTCGACCAGGCCGGGCCGATTGCGCGCGACGTGCGCGACGCCGCAATCCTGCTGAAATCGATGGCTTCCGTCGATCCGAAGGACACGACCTCGGTCGACCGCCCGGTGCCGGACTATGAAGCGGCGATCGGCAAGCCGATCAAGGGCATGAAGGTCGGCATTCCGAAGGAGTATCGTGTCGATGGCATGCCCCAAGACATCGAGGCGCTCTGGCAGCAGGGCATCGCCTGGCTGAAGGATGCCGGCGCCGAGATCGTCGACATCTCGCTGCCGCACACCAAATACGCCTTGCCGGCCTATTATATCGTGGCGCCCGCCGAGGCCTCGTCGAACCTCGCCCGCTATGACGGCGTGCGCTATGGCCTGCGCGTGCCAGGCAAGGACATCGTCGACATGTATGAGAAGACGCGCGCCGCCGGTTTCGGCCGCGAGGTCAAGCGGCGCATCATGATCGGCACCTATGTGCTGTCGGCGGGCTATTACGACGCCTACTACCTGCAAGCGCAGAAGGTGCGCACGCTGATCAAGCGCGACTTCGAGAATGTCTTCGCCGCCGGCGTCGACGTCATCCTGACGCCGGCGACCCCGTCGGCCGCCTTCGGCATCGCCGACGAGGACATGGCCTCCGATCCGGTCAAAATGTACCTCAACGACATCTTCACCGTGACGGTGAACATGGCGGGTCTTCCCGGCATTTCCGTGCCGGCCGGCCTCGACGGCAAGGGCCTGCCGCTCGGCCTGCAGCTGATCGGCCGCCCGTTCGACGAGGAAACGCTGTTCCAGACGGCCAATGTCATCGAGGAGGCAGCGGGCAAATTTCAGCCGGAAAAGTGGTGGTAGCATCGTCCCCTCCGACGAGAGGGTGAGGGATGTTCTACTATCTGTCGAAAATCTTCTGGTTCTTCGGCCAACCGATCAACCTGGCTATCTTCCTGCTGCTCGCCGGCCTGCTGGCAGCGCTGTTCCGGCGCCGTCGGCTGGCAGCGACGGGGAGCTTGCTCGGCGTCGCTATCCTGGTTCTTTCGGCCTGGACGTCGGTCGGCGCGATGATGCTGACGCCACTGGAAGAACGCTTTCCGAAGCCGCCATTGCCCGATAAGGTCGACGGCATCATCGTGCTTGGCGGCGGCTTCGAAGGCGCCATCAACCTGGCGCGCGGCGGCTATGAGTTGAACAGCAGCGGCGACCGGATGGTCGAGACCGCGATCCTGGCGAGACGCTTTCTCCAAGCGAAGATCGTGGTGTCCGGCGGCAACGGTTCGCTTTTCCTCGACGGCGAGGGCGACGCCGACACGGCACCGCGCCTGCTTGGGGCGCTCGGCGTCTCCGCCGATCGGATGATCCTCGAGGACAAATCGCGCAACACTTACGAGAACGCTGTCTTCTCGCGAAAGCTCGTCGAGCCGAAACCGGGCGAGACCTGGCTGCTGGTCACGTCGGCTTTCCACATGCCGCGCGCCAAGGCGCTGTTCGACAAGGCGGGTTTTGCGGCCATTCCGTGGCCGGTCGATTATCGCACCTCAGGCAGGGAAGGCGTCGGCTTCTATCGCGACAATCCCGTCGACTCGGTGCAGGCGACCACCATCGCGGTGCGCGAATGGATCGGGCTTTTCGCCTACCGGCTCTCGGGCAAGATCGATCAGTTCTTTCCCGGACCGGGCGGCTGACCGAGCACAGCCCGCCGCGCCGCCGAGAAGAACTGACGGCGCACCAGCACCGCCAACAACACCAGCGTCGACATGACGAAGACGACCGGATCGACGAACCAGCCGAGATAGCCGATCGAGAAGAAAACGGCGCGCAGGCCGGAGTTGAAGTGCTTGCCGGGAGCAGGTTCATGCGCGTCGCCCGCCACACCGCCGTTTCGCTTACCGGATTGCGTGAGGCCGGGCCATGCGGGGTAGGCACTGCGCCGATCAGGATCGAGCAATAGTTGAACAGGCGGTACGCCCAGCCGAATTTGAAGAAGGCGAAGGCCAGGATAAGCATCAGGCCGAACACCTTGATCTGGAAGGCTTCGTGCGACGTGGCCGCGCCAAAGGGCAGGTCGGCCAGCACCTGAAGCACGCGGTCCGAGGCGCCGAGCAGGGCAAAGCAGCCGCCAAGCGCGATCAGCGAGCTCGAGGCAAAGAAGGCGGTGCCTTGCTGCAGGCCGCCCATAATGGCGGTGTCGACGATGCGGATCTCGCGCTCGGCCATGTTGCGCATCCAGGCTTCGCGCTGGGCGTTCATGGCGGTCGTCAGCGAGACGCGGCTGATCAGCCTGCCGTCCGAGGCGAGCGTGTGCAGCACCCAGACCGCCAGGAAGAAGGTCAAAGCCCCCAGATCTGCCATTGAAAGATGGAGTGAGTCGCCCATGATTCTTGTAACACGGGCCGGACCGGCGCTTCGACAGGCGCCCGATGCGCCGGCATTGCGATGTCGCTGGCGGAGCAAACAAGGTCGGCAGTCGCCGCGCCGCGATTTGCAAAACAGCGGAAACATCGCGGGAATTCCTATATGTAATTTTGATCGGCCTCCAGGAGACAACGGCCCCGTGTTCCTTTCGGTTTTCGACCTGTTCAAGATCGGCATCGGCCCATCGAGCTCGCACACGATGGGGCCGATGACGGCCGCGCGCCGTTTCCTCGACGAGATCCTGGCCGAGGACTGGCCGCGGCCGGCGGGTGTGAAAGTCGACCGCATCGGCGCCAGCCTGCATGGCTCGCTCGCCTATACCGGCATCGGCCATGGCTCGGATCGCGCCGTGATCCTCGGCCTGGCCGGCCAGACGCCGCAGACGGTCGATCCGGACGAGGCCGACGGCATCGTCGCCCGCATCGGGGCGGAGAAGCGGATTTCACCGCCCGGGCATCCGGCATACCGTTTCGATCCAGCCAAGGACCTCGTGCTCGACCGCAAGACGCCGCTCACCGGCCACGCCAACGGCATGGCCTTCTATGCCTATGACGCATCCGACCGGCTGCTGCTCAAGCGCATCTATTACTCCATCGGCGGCGGCTTCGTCGTTTCCGAGGAAGAGCTGCAGCGCATGAAGGCCAAGGGCTCGGTGACGACCGAGGGCAAGAAGGTGCCGTATCCATTCAAGAATGCCGTCGAGATGCTGGCGATGGCGGCAAAGAGCGGGCTCTCTATCGCCGAGATGAAGCGCGCCAACGAGGAAAAGCATATGTCACGCGAGGAGCTCGATGCCGGCCTCGACGCGATCTGGGGCGCGATGAAAGGCTGCATCGACCGCGGCCTGTCGCAGGACGGCATCATGCCGGGTGGGCTGAAGGTGCGCCGCCGCGCGCGGCAACTGCATGACAAGCTGCAGGAACAGTGGCAGCAGAACCGGCCCAATCCCTTGCTCGCCAATGACTGGCTGTCGATCTACGCCATGGCCGTCAACGAGGAGAACGCCGCCGGCGGCCGCGTCGTCACCGCGCCGACCAATGGCGCGGCCGGCACGCTGCCGGCGGTGCTGCGCTACTGGCTGCATTTCCATCCCGAAGCGGACCAGCCGAGCATCCGCGACTTCCTGCTGACGGCCGCCGCCGTTGGCGGCATCATCAAATCGAACGCCTCGATCTCGGGCGCCGAAGTCGGTTGCCAGGGCGAGGTGGGTTCCGCTTCGGCGATGGCCGCCGCTGGGCTTTGCGCGGTCATGGGCGGCACGCCCGAGCAGGTGGAGAACGCCGCCGAGATCGCGCTCGAGCATCATCTTGGCATGACCTGCGATCCCGTTGGCGGCCTTGTGCAGGTGCCCTGCATCGAGCGCAATGCGCTGGGCGCGGTGAAGGCCGTGACCGCCGCCTCCTTGGCCATCAAGGGCGACGGCACGCATTTCGTGCCGCTCGACGCTGCGATCGAGACCATGCGCCAGACCGGCCTCGACATGAACGAGAAGTACAAGGAAACCAGCCTCGGCGGCCTGGCGGTCAATGTGGTGGAGTGCTGAGGTCTTATTGAGACCCGCGCCTAGCCCTGTGGAGAAGTCCCTCAAGGCGTTGACGCGTCAACCCTTGCGGCTAAATCTTGGGGCATGTCACTCAATCTGATCAAACTCTGCGTCGGCTGCGATAGCATCGAGGACCTTGAAGAGTGGATCGCCTTCCGCCTCGACGAGCGGCGCCGCGCCGGCGAGCCGGCCGAACACTGGCACACCACCCGCATGGTGCCGACGCGCGGTAGCGAGATCACGGATGGCGGGTCGCTCTATTGGGTGATTAAGGGCAGCGTGCAGTGCCGGCAACTGATCACCGAGATCAGGCCCTTCACCGACGATGAAGGCATCGGCCGCTGTCATCTTGTGCTCGATCCCGAGGTCATGCGCACCGAGTGGCAGCCGCGCCGCGCTTTCCAGGGCTGGCGTTACCTCAAGCCCGCCGATGCGCCGGCCGATCTCGGCAAGGGCAGGGCGGCGCTCGCCGAGATGTCGCCGAAGCTCAGGCTGGAACTTGCCGAACTCGGCCTGCTCTAGGCTGCGTTGACATTCAGGTGATCCCGGCCTGACCTGAATCTCAACACACCCGGCGCGGCTTTGCGGATCGTCCTCTGCGCTGGCCCTTTGGCTCGCCTGATGTGGGACTTGCAAGCGCCAGACCTTGGTCCCATCCTATTTCTATGCTCGGTCGTCTCTGTGGCGGTGCTAACCGATGGGTGTGATCCTCGCTTTGGCAGCGGTGCTCGTGGTGCTTTTCGGCGCCGCGTTGCTCTTTGTGCGCGCGGACGCGGCAAGGATGGCCGACGGTCTGAGATCGCTCGGGCCGGCCTTCCTTGGGCTGGTCGGCGCGCCCATGCTGATCTTCGGTCGCAGCCTTATCGGCGGACTGCTGCTGCTCGCGGCGCTGGCCTGGGTCGGCTGGATACGCACGAGGCGGCCGGTGGCCAGGGCGGCGGCATCCAAGCACTCGACGGTGCGCACTGCAGCGCTGGAGATGGACCTCGACCATGACAGCGGCAGGCTTGAGGGGCTCGTTCTGGCCGGGCGCTATGAGGGCAAGATGCTTGGGGCGATGGGGCTGACCGACCTGCGCCAGCTCCATGGTGAACTCAGCCCCGATCTCGAGAGCCGCCAGCTTCTAGAGACGTATCTTGACGGCCGTTTTCCCGTCTGGCGCAAGGACGCGCAGCCGCACGGTGGCGAAGGGCTGGGTGTTGCGCCAGGTGCGGGCGCCATGACTAAGGAGGAGGCCTACAAGGTCCTTGGTCTTGAAGCGGGGGCTGCCGCGGCGGATATCCGCAAGGCGCACCGCCGCCTGATGCAGCGCCTGAACGCCGACGTCGGCGGCACGTCTGTCCTGGCGGCGCGGATCAATGAAGCCAAGGACGTCTTGCTCTCCAATCACGATTAGTCTCCTTCGACGCCGGTACCTTCCGGGAGATTTCAACAGCCGCCTACTGCTCGACGGCGTAGCACGAGATTTTCTTGCGTTTCAGCGCATCGCAGGCCTTCCAGGCGGCGTCCTTCGAGCCGAAGCCGCCGAAGCGGGCGCGGTAGTAGGTGGTGCCGTCCTTGTCGAAGGCGACGGTGAAGCCGGAAGCGTCGGCCAGGATCTTCGGCGCCTGCTTGGCGGTCTGGTCGAGCAGGCTCTGAGCGCCCGACTTCGTGGGTGAAGAGGCAATCTGAACCACCCAGCCGGACGGCACCGACGACGTCTTGACAGGATCGATCGCGGGCGCGGCGGGCGCCGGCTCGGCATAGGCGGCGACGCCGGTGTCCTCAGCTTTGGGAGCCGGCGCCATGGCTGCTATCGCGACCGTCTTGACCTTGCGGGCCTTGAGCACCGGCTTGGTCTCTTCCGCGACCTGCTGGGTATCGTCCTTAACGTCGTCGGCCGAGGCAACGACGGTGTCGTCCGTTGCCGGCTTGGCGTCCGGTGTCGGCGCGTCATGCTTGGGCAGCAAGGCCTTGGCCAGCGTCTTGTCCGGATTGTCTTTGGCCTTGGCGATGAGATCGCCGCCGCCGCGCGTCGAGGCGCGGGGCAGATAGGTGTTGATCAGCGCGGCCATCTGGTTATCGCGGCTGCGGCCGGAAGCGCCGCCCATCACCACCGCGACGAGGCGGCGGTCGCCGTCGGCGACGGAGGAGACGAGATTGTAGCCCGAGGCGCGGGTGTAGCCGGTCTTGATGCCGTCGACGCCCTTGATGCGGCCAAGCAGGCGGTTGTGGCCGTTGATGCGCTGGCGGCCATACAGGAACGAGCGCTGCGAGAAATAGCCGTAATATTGCGGGAAGTGCTCGCGCAGCGCGATGCCCAGCATTGCCATGTCGTGCGCCGTTGTGAACTGGCCCGGGTCGGGCAAGCCGTTGGCGTTGCGGAAAACGGTGCCGTTCATGCCGAGCTGGCGCGCCTTGGCCGTCATCATGCGGGCGAAATTGTCTTCGCTGCCGCCGAGCAACTCGCCGAGCGCGGTGGCGGAGTCGTTGGCCGATTTCGTCACCATCGAAAGGATCGCGGTCTCGACCGGAACCGAGCCGCCGGCGCGCACGCCGAGCTTGGTCGGCGGCTCGGACGCGGCATGCGCCGAATACGGTACCGGCGTATCCTTGCTGATCCTGCCCTTCGCCAGCGCCTCGAAGGTGAGGTAGAGCGTCATCATCTTGGTGAGCGATGCCGGATAGCGCCGGCCGTTGGCGTCGGCAGAATAGAGCACCTTACCGGTCTTGGCATCGACCACGATGGCCGCGGACTTCGCGGCAAGCGCCGACGCGACATCGGCGGCGACAATTGTCACCGCGAGCGCGGCGACCATGATCGCCTTGAGGGAGAATGAAGATTTGGAGACGAAGCCCGACAACGCCTGACGCACCGTTACTTACCCTGAAATTTCGTTGCCCCGGAGGCGGCTAAGGGACTGCCTGCCTCGCTTCCGGCCAAGCTATCGCGCGCAGCGTTACCAATCCGTTTATGGTAACCGCCGCGTTCACCATTTTTCGGCAAATCGAGCTTCTCTTTAATCGAATTTTACCGGCCGGGGGCGCTGGAGCCCCCGCGCGCCAAGGGATTCTTGACTTTTGTGCATTGCACAATATATTGAGGTGCATTGCACAAGGGCGCCCGGGGCCAAAAGGGCGTTTCAACCGAAGGGAAGTATGAAATGACCCAGACCTATGAGGACTTCACGAAATACGGCAAGGAGTTTGCCGACACGGGGCTGAAGAGCTTTGCCTCGCTCACCAAGGGAGCGCAGGCGATCGCCACCGAGGCCGGCGAATACACCAAGAAGAGCTTCGAGGCCGGCAGCGCCGCCTTCGAGAAGCTGTTCTCGGCCAAGTCGATCGAGAAGGCCATCGAGATCCAGACCGATTACGCCAAGCAGAGCTATGAGAGCTTCGTGGCCGAGGCCAGCAAGATCGGCAATCTCTATGCCGAGCTCGCCAAGGAAGCCTATAAGCCCTTCGAATCGGTGGTCGCCAAGGCGAAGTAATTTCGGCTGGTCACAGCCGATACGGCCAACCGGCCTGCGGAAAGGACCCGGTCGCGGAAACGCGGCCGGGTTTTTTCATGCGCAATCGCAACCCGATGCGCCTTGCCGCATTCACGATTGAGAATTTCGCTGAGGTTTGCCCACCTAGCCATATTGTCAGCTAAACAGAAGGGCTTAAAATCGTCCATCGAGAACCTACATGTTGAGCTCGCATGAGGATTCGAAAAGGCTGGACTACGTGACGATCGGTTTGACTGCCACGGCAGACGTGGTGCGAATGCAAGGTGACGGTGACCGCAACGATCCCGGTCGCGGCACTGCTGTCATCACGCGCACCAAAACCAAGACCAAGAAGCCCAGCCTCTACCGGGTCCTTATTCTGAACGACGACTACACTCCGATGGAGTTCGTCGTTCACGTCCTGGAACGGTTTTTCCAAAAGGACCGCGAAGCCGCCACACGCATCATGCTTCATGTTCACAATCATGGAGTGGGCGAGTGCGGCATCTACACATTCGAGGTGGCCGAGACCAAAGTGTCCCAGGTCATGGATTTCGCCCGACAGAATCAGCATCCGCTGCAATGCGTGATGGAGAAGAAGTGAGGTAACATGCCGGCTTTCTCCCAAGGCCTGGAAAAGGCGCTACATCAGGCGCTGACATTCGCCAACGAGCGGCATCATGAGTATGCGACGCTCGAACATCTGCTGCTCGCCCTTATCGACGACACCGAGGCGGCCGCCGTCATGCGTGCCTGCAACGTCGATCTCGACGAGCTCAAGCATACCGTTCTCACCTATATCGACACGGAGCTCGACAACCTCGTCACCGGTTACGACGAGGATTCGAAGCCGACGGCAGGCTTCCAGCGCGTCATCCAGCGCGCCGTGATCCATGTGCAGTCGTCCGGCCGCGAGGAAGTGTCCGGCGCCAATGTGCTCGTCGCCATCTTTGCCGAGCGCGAGAGCCACGCCGCCTATTTCCTGCAGGAACAGCAGATGACCCGCTACGATGCGGTCAACTACATCTCGCATGGCATCGCCAAGCGCCCCGGCGCTTCGGAATCGCGCACGCCGCGCGGCGCCGAGGACGAGCAGGGCGGCCAGAACGGCGCCGAGCCGCAGGAAGAGGGCGGCAAGAAGAAGCAGCAGGACGCGCTGACGGCCTACTGCATCAACCTCAACAACAAGGCGCGCGCCGGCAAGATCGACCCGCTGATCGGCCGCGACAGCGAGATCAACCGCACCATCCAGGTGTTGTGCCGCCGTTCCAAGAACAACCCGCTCTATGTCGGCGACCCCGGTGTCGGCAAGACGGCCATCGCCGAGGGGCTCGCCAAGCGCATCGTCGAGGGCGACGTGCCGGAAGTGCTGCAGGACGCCACCATCTTCGCGCTCGACATGGGCACGCTCTTGGCCGGCACCCGCTATCGCGGCGATTTCGAGGAGCGGCTGAAGCAGGTCGTGAAGGAGCTCGAGGACTATCCGGGCGCGGTGCTGTTCATCGACGAGATCCACACCGTGATCGGGGCCGGCGCCACTTCGGGCGGCGCCATGGATGCTTCGAACCTTCTGAAGCCGGCGCTTTCGTCCGGCGCGATCCGCTGCATCGGCTCGACCACCTACAAGGAGTTCCGGCAGTTCTTCGAGAAGGACCGCGCGCTGGTGCGGCGCTTCCAGAAGATCGACGTCAACGAGCCGACCATCGAGGACGCCATCGAGATCATGAAGGGCCTGAAGCCCTATTTCGAGGAGTTCCACAAGGTCCGCTACACCAGCGAGGCGATCAAGGCCTCGGTCGAGCTGTCGGCCCGCTACATCAGCGACCGCAAGCTGCCGGACAAGGCGATCGACGTGATCGACGAAACCGGCGCCTCGCAGATGCTGGTGCCGGAGGCCAAGCGCAAAAAGACGATCGGCATCAAGGAGATCGAGGCGACGATCGCCACCATGGCGCGCATCCCGCCGAAGACGGTCTCGGCAGATGATGAGAAGGTGCTGCAGGGGCTCGATATCGAGCTGAAGCGCGTGGTCTACGGCCAAGATACGGCCATCACTGCGCTGACCTCGGCGATCAAGCTGGCGCGCGCCGGCCTGCGCGAACCGGAGAAGCCTATCGGCTCCTACCTGTTCTCAGGCCCGACCGGCGTCGGCAAGACGGAAGTCGCCAAGCAGCTTGCCGCCTCGCTCGGCGTCGAGCTGATCCGGTTCGACATGTCGGAATACATGGAACGCCACACCGTCTCGCGGCTGATCGGCGCGCCTCCCGGCTATGTCGGCTTCGACCAGGGCGGTCTGCTCACCGACGGCGTTGACCAGCATCCGCATTGCGTGCTGCTGCTTGACGAAGTCGAGAAGGCGCATCCGGACCTGTTCAACATCCTGTTGCAGGTGATGGACCACGGCAAGCTGACCGACCACAACGGCAAGCAGATCGACTTCCGCAACGTGATCCTGATCATGACCACCAATGCGGGAGCCTCGGATGCGCAGCGCGCGGCGATCGGTTTCGGCTCGACCAAGCGCGAGGGCGACGATGTCGAGGCGATCAACCGGCTGTTCACGCCGGAGTTCCGCAACCGTCTGGACGCGATCATCCCGTTCGGCTCGCTGCCGGTGCCGGTGATCCATCAGGTGGTGCAGAAGTTCGTCATGCAGCTCGAGGCCCAGCTCTCCGAGCGTGGCGTCACCTTCGATCTGTCGCCGGACGCGATCGCCTGGCTGGCCGACAAGGGTTATGACGAGCGCATGGGCGCGCGTCCGCTCGGCCGGGTCATCCAGGAGCACATCAAGAAGCCGCTGGCCGACGAGGTGCTGTTCGGCAAGCTCAAGAAGGGCGGCACGGTGCGTGTCACCGTCGAGAAGAAGGAAACCGGCGAATCCGGCCTGAAGCTCGAATCGCTCGCCGACGAGTCGCCCGTGCAGCCGAAGAAGGAAGAGCCGGAAGACTCGCCGAAGCCGAAGAAGGCGGCGGCCAAGAAGCCGGCGCCCAAGAAGGCCGTGGCGCAGAAGCCGGAGCTGAAGGGCAAGGACGGCAACAAACGCAGCCTTGTGCCGCAACTGCCGCGCAAGGGCTGATCGGCCTTCATGTGAAATGCAAAAGAGCCCCGGCAATGGGGCTCTTTTCTTTTGAGCGGTCAGCGCGCAGGAACAGAGTCGAGGTCTGGTCAGCTTCCCAGCGCCGCGCGGATCTTGTCGGCGTTCTCGGCCAGCACCTCCGGCTTCTCCATCTGGCCGGAATGCGGCTTCAAGGGCACGCCTTCGAAGCGCGGGATGACATGGACATGGAGGTGGTAGACGGTTTGCCCGGAAGCCGGCTCGTTGAACTGCATGATGGTGACGCCGTCCGCGTTGAAAGCTTTTTTCACCGCGACCGCAACTTTCTGCACGACGCCGAACAACGGTCCGAACGTTGCCGGATTGCCGTCGAGCATGTTGCGCGACGGCGCCTTGGGCACCACCAGCGTGTGGCCCGTGCCTTGCGGCATCACATCCATGAAGGCGACGACCGCGTCGTCCTCGTAGACGCGGTGCGAGGGGATCTCGCCGCGCAGGATCTTGGCGAAGATGTTGCCGGGATCATAGGCTTCGGCCATGGGGGACACTCCCAATTGCATTCGCTACCCGGTGTAGCGAAGCCGCCGGTAGGCGGCAAGGCGTTCAGGCGAGATCGACCATGCCCGCTTCGACAAGAGCCCGGTGGAAGCGTTTCTTGCGCACAGACTCGCTCGCGAAATAGGCGCGGCACAGTCCGCCAGAAGGGCCGCCCTGGTCGCGAATACCGGATCGAACGGCAGACGCGCGGCCGACATGGTCAACGTCGACAGGAAGGCCGCGTGGAACATGGCAGGAGCCGCCAAATCGCCGGGCAACGCGCCGTTTACTTATCTCGATCGCGTAGAAGGTTTTGTGCAAGGCCCTGTCGGAAGGCGGCAGGCCGGTGAGGGCGGCCGTGAATGAGGGCTGGTGATGCCGTAACGCACGATGATGGCCGGCCGGCCGTTCAGCGCGGTTTTGGGTCGTCGCAGGCTGGCTGCTGTTCATTGTCTCGGCGCTGTTTTTCATCGCCGCCGCATGGCGCGCGGGCGATCTGCTGGCGCTCGCCGGCGCCGTGCTCTTTCTGGTCGCCTGCTTCTCGTTCCTTGTTCCGGTCGCTGCCAGAAAGCCGCACTGACCGCCAGACCGGCTATTCCTCCAGGTCCTTGCGGAAGGGCGTGTGCTCTTCGAGATATTCGCCCATGCGCTCGACCTCGCGCCGCTCGCGCCTGAGATAGTCGGCGACGGCGTTGCGCAGGCCGGGATGCGAGATGTAGTGCGCCGAATGCATGGTCACCGGCCGGTAGCCGCGCGCCAGCTTGTGCTCGCCCTGCGCGCCTGCCTCCACCACCTTGAGCTTGCGTTCGATGGCGAAATCGATTGCCTGATGGTAGCAGACCTCGAAATGCAGGAAGGGGTGGTCCTCGATGCAACCCCAGTTGCGTCCATAGAGCGCGTCGGAACCGATGAAGTTGATGGCGCCGGCGATGTAGCGGCCGTTGCGCCTGGCCATCACCAGAAGAATGTCGTCGGCCATGCGTTCGCCGATCAGCGAGAAGAACTGGCGATTGAGATAGGGCCGGCCCCATTTCCTGCCGCCGGTATCCATGTAGAAAGCAAAGAAATCGTCCCAGGCGCGTTCGGTGATGTCCTTGCCGGTCAGCCAGTCGATCGAGATGCCGTCGACCAGCGCCTCGCGACGCTCCTTCTTCATTGCCTTGCGCTTGCGCGAGGCGAGCGTGGCGAGGAAGTCGTCATAGGTCGAAAAGCCGTCATTGAAGAAATGGAACTGCTGGTCGGTGCGGTGAAGAAAACCGGCCGCTTCCAGCGTCGCGACATCGGGCTCGGTGGCGAAGGTGACATGCGCGGAAGAGACGCCGAGCTTGTCGGTCACGAGCTTCAGGCCCTCCGCCAATCCGGCCTTCACGGCGCCCGCGTCCTCGCCTTTGCTGACCAGCAGGCGAGGGCCGGTGACCGGCGTGAACGGCACCGAGCATTGCAGCTTGGGATAATAGCGGCCACCGGCCCGCTCGAAGGCGTCGGACCAGCCATGGTCGAAGACATATTCGCCCTGGCTGTGCGACTTGAGATAGCAAGGGACGGCGCCGAGAAGCCTGCCTTGCGCGGTTTCCAGCCGCAGGTGATGGCCCTGCCAGCCGGTGCGCCGGACAGCGCAGCCGGAGTCCTCCAAGGCGCTTAGAAAAGCGAATGAAACAAGCGGGTTGTAGCCGTTTTCTTTATCGCTGCGCGTGGTTCCGGCAAAGCCGTCCCATTCCTCGCAGGTGAAGGCGCCGATGCCCGCAGCGACGCGGATCGCATAATCCGCGTTCGCTGCCCGTCCATCGTCGTTGTCGCCTTGATCCATGCGGCTTATTTAAGCGTCCTCAAGGCTGCTACAAGTCACGTTTCAGGCACCGCCTCAGAGCATGATGCCGAAAAGTGTGAAACGGTTTTTCGGACGACATTATGCTCTCTCTTTAGATTGTTTAGGGCCGGATGATTTCAGGTCGTTTGACCTGAAATCATCCGGCTCTAGGCGACCTTGACCAGATCGGGTTCGAAGCCCTCGAAGGTCATCTGGTCGGCATATTTGAAGGTGAGGTCGACAGCCGGCTGGTCATGCACGGTCCAGGTGATGACGGGCATTTTCAGCTTTTCGCGCACGAAGCTGACGAAGGGGTTCGGCAGGTCGCCGGCGGCGTAGGAGGTGAAGGCGAGGTCGTGCGCGAGCATGGCGAAATGCGCTTCGATCAACTGGTTGTCCCTGCCGTAGGCGGTCAACCCGCCGGGGATGCCAGGCGCGTCCTTGGCGAAGTCGCGGATCAGCCAGTGGTCGAACGACATGATCGCCACCTTGCCCTTGTAGCGCTTGAGCAGTCGGCCGACGCTTGCCACCAGCCCCGCGTCGTGGCCGGGAACACCTTTCAGCTCGACCACCAGCGGCACGCGGCCATCGATCAGGTCGAGCGCTTCCTCAAGCGTCGGCACATGGTCCTTGGTGCCGCCGATCCTGAGCGTCGCCAGCTCGGCCGCGGTGCGCTGCCAGACGAATCCGTCCTGGCCGGTGAGGCGTTTCAGGTCGCCGTCATGGATGATGACCGGGACGCCGTCTGACGAGATATGCACGTCGCATTCGATCGCGTAGCCGCGCTCGGCCGCCGCGGCGAAGGCCAACAGCGTATTCTCCCAGCGGGTCTTGTTCATGTCGTGGAAGCCGCGATGCGCGACAGGGCGAGCAATCAGCCAGGAGAGATCGGTCATGTTGGGCATCACTCGACTTCGAAGATCGCTTCGATCTCGACCGCGGCGTTGAGCGGCAGCGAGGCGGTGCCGACGGCGGAGCGGGCATGCTTGCCGCGTTCGCCGAGGGCTGCGACCAGGAAGTCGGAGGCGCCGTTGGCAACCAGATGCTGCTCGACGAAGTCCGGCGCTGAGGCGACGAAGACCGTGATCTTGACCAGCCGGCGGATTTTTTCGAGATCGCCAAGCGCTGCCTTGGCCTGCGCCAAGATGTTGATGGCGCAGAATTTCGCGCCTTCCTTGCCTGCGGCGGTATCGATGTCGCGGCCGAGCAATCCGCTTGCCTGCAGCTTGCCGTCCTTCAGCGGCAGCTGGCCGGCGGTGAACAGCGTGTTGCCGGTCCGGCAGTAGGGCACGTAATTCGCGGCGGGCGCGGCGGCGGCCGGGATGGTGACGCCAAGATCGCTTAGCCGCTTTTCGATTGTTTCGCTCATTGGTTTTCCCTATTGCTGGAAGACGCCGCGTTGGCCGGGCCGAAATTGCTATTTTTGCCTCGCTTCCGCCACGACTTTTTTTAAGCTGGACTATCTTTCCCTGCGGCCTGCCCCCCCGGCCGTGACGATCGGAGCAACGCATGCGCGCAACGCGCCTTTTTATCGCCGCCGCCTGTCTTTCGGCCGCGTTCCCAATGGCGCCGGCCTTTGCGGTGCCCGCGCTGCAGGCGCATCGCGCCGTCTACGATCTGACGCTCAACAAGGCCTCCGACCGTTCGGGGATAACCGGCATCACCGGCCGCATGGTCTACGAGTTCAACGGCTCCGCCTGTGAAGGCTATACGGTCAAGTTCCGCTTCGTCACCCAGATCGTCACCAACGACAACACTAGGCTGACCGACCAGCAGACGACGACTTTCGAGGACGCCGAGGGCAAGACTTTTTCCTTCGTGACGAAATCCTTTGTCGACCAGAACCTCGACAAGGAGGTCAGAGGCACGGCCACCAGGGAGGCCAAGGGCCTCAAGGTCGATATCGACAAGCCGGAGAAGAGCAGCCTCGAGCTCGCGGCCACGCAGTTTCCGACCCAGCATCTGGTCGAGCTGATCGGCAAGGCCGAGAAGGGCGAGAATTTCTACCAGACCAACCTGTTCGACGGCTCCGAGGATGCCAACAAGGTGATGACCACCACCGTCATCGTCGGGAAGAAGACCGAGGCCGGCAAGACTGATCCGGAAGCGCCGGCGCTGGCCAAGCTCGCCTCCGACAAATACTGGCCCGTCGACATCGCCTATTTCGACGATACGGACAAAAGCGGCGAGGAAGTGCCGGAATACCGGATCAGCTTCAAGCTGCACGAGAACGGCATCACCCGCGACCTCGTCATGGACTATGGCGACTTCTCGATGACCGGTAAGCTGGTGAACCTGTCGCTGTTCGACCAGACCAAGCCTTGCCCGGCTTCGAAATAGCAGCCTCCCGACGGCAGGCGATCAGGCTTGCACGCTTTGCTCCAACTCGCCATGTGTCGGGATCACGGAATGCGGCGGGCCTGATGGCGGTCTATGTCGATGCGGCGATCTGGAAATGGGCCGGCCACCGTTGGTGCCACCTCCTTGCCGACGACACGGATGAGCTGCATCGTTTCGCCACCGAGCTCGGCCTCAAGCTTTCCTCCTATCAGGGACCGCCCAAGACCTCGGCGCCGCATTACGATATCACCGGCTTCGAGCGCGACCGCGCCGTCCGGCTTGGCGCGATCGAATGCAGCCGCGAGGAGATCGTTGCGATCTTTCGTCGCGTCAGAGTGCCGAACGGCAAGGTAAAACGCTGAGAATTGGGCGGATCGCCGTAGGTCTGGGCGTTTTCCGGCACCCGGCTTGCGTTTGACGGACTTCCCCTCTATATGCGCGCTCATTCCACACACGGACTTTGGTGTCTGCCCGGGAGAAATCCGGCTGAAACCTCCGGTGGCATCAGGACATCCCGTCCGAAATGCCTGTGTCCGTGGAGGCCAACCGGAAAGGAACTAAAGAATGGCTCTGCCAGATTTCAGCATGCGCCAGCTTTTGGAAGCTGGTGTTCACTTCGGCCACCAGACCCATCGCTGGAACCCGAAGATGGCGCCCTACATCTATGGCGCCCGCAACAACATCCACATCATCGACCTGTCGCAGACTGTGCCGCTGCTGCACCAGGCGCTGAAGCAGGTGTCCGACACCGTCGCCAAGGGCGGCCGCGTGCTGTTCGTCGGTACCAAGCGCCAGGCCTCCGACATCGTCGCCGACGCCGCGCAGCGTTCGGCCCAGTATTATGTCAACTCGCGCTGGCTGGGCGGCATGCTCACCAACTGGAAGACGATCTCGAACTCGATCCAGCGCCTGCGCAAGCTCGACGAGACGCTGGCCGGCGAGGCCCAGGGCCTCACCAAGAAGGAGCGCCTGAACCTCGACCGCGAGCGCGAGAAGCTCAACAAGGCTCTCGGCGGCATCAAGGACATGGGCTCGACGCCGGACCTGATGTTCGTCATCGATACCAACAAGGAAGCGATCGCCATCCTCGAGGCCAAGCGCCTCGGTATTCCGGTCGTGGCCATCATCGATTCGAACTGCGACCCGGACAAGATCGACTTCCCGATCCCCGGCAATGACGACGCGGCCCGCGCCATCCAGCTCTATTGCGACCTGATCGCCAAGGCGGCCATCGACGGCATCGCCCGCCAGCAGGGCGCGCTCGGCGTCGACATCGGCGCTTCGGCCGAGGCTCCGGTCGAGCCGGCGCTCGACGCTCCGGCTGCCGAAGCTCCGGAAGCTTGATAAGGAAGGCCGGAATCCCGGCCTTCATCTTTCCAATAAGTTGGCGCGCTAAAGCGCTTTTGCCGAGCGCATCATCCGAGTCCCGGTTGGTGCGTCGGCGCATTTGAACAAAGAGGCGACAATGACGATTTCGGCTGCACAGGTCAAAGAACTCCGCGACTTGACCGGCGCGGGCATGATGGACTGCAAGGCGGCGTTGAACGAGACCAACGGCGACATGGAAGCGGCCGTCGACTGGCTGCGCAAGAAGGGTATCTCCAAGGCCGACAAGAAGGCCGGGCGCACCGCCGCCGAGGGCCTGATCGGCGTCGACGCCGGCGTGCGTGAAGCGGCAATCGTCGAGGTCAATTCCGAGACCGACTTCGTCGCCCGCAACGCGGCCTTCCAGGAGATCGTCGCCAACGTCGCCAAGGTTGCGCTCGCCTACGGCACGACCGAGGCGGTCGCCGCCGCGAAGTATCCGGGCTCCGACAAGTCGGTCACCGAGACCATCAAGGACGCGGTCGGCACCATCGGCGAGAACATGGGCTTCCGCCGTTCGGCCAAGCTCACCGTGCCGCATGGCGTGGTGGCGACCTATGTCCACAATGCCGTTGCCGATGGCCTCGGCAAGCTCGGCGTGCTGGTGGCGATCGAGACCACCGGCAACGAGCATGCGGCCAACGCCTTTGCCCGCCAGGTGGCGATGCATGTCGCCGCCAGCAACCCGGTCGCGCTGACCGCCGAGGAAGTCGACCCGACGCTCGTCGAGCGCGAGAAGGCGATCTTCTCCGACCAGGCGCGCCAGTCGGGCAAGCCGGAAGCCATCATCGAGAAGATGGTCGAGGGCCGCCTGCGCAAGTTCTATGAAGAGGTGGTGCTTTTGAAGCAGGCCTTCGTGCTCAATCCCGACATCACCGTCGAGAAGGCGCTGAAGGATGCGGAGAAGGAGATCGGCGCCCCGGCGAAGATCACCGCCTATCTGCGTTACGCGCTGGGCGAGGGCATCGAGAAGGAAACGACCGATTTCGCCGCGGAAGTCGCGGCCGCGGTCAAGAAATAGCTCTGATCCGGGGGAGCGCTCGGCGTTTCCCTTAAGGTGAAGAGCTCACGAGCTCAGGCAACTCGGCCGGGTGTCCGCATGGATGCCCGGCCGATTTCTTGTGCGGTGTCGATAAAGGCCCTGAGCTTCGGCGCCATCGACGCGCGGCGCGGGAAATAAAGGAAGAGGCCGGGTTCCTCGATCGCCGTCTGCGGCAGGATCTGGATGAGGCGGCTGGCGGCAAGGTCGGCGCGCACCAGCGGCTCGAAGACGTAGGCGAGCCCGATGCCGGCGAGCGCCAGGTCGATGGCGCCAAGCGAATCCGTGACGATAGCCGTGCCGCGCGTTTCGACGACGACATCCTTGCCGTTGTCGTTCAGGTCCCAGCGGTAGAGCGCGCCTGACCGAACCAGCCGGTAGCCGATGCAGTTGTGATTGGCGAGATCGGCCACGTCGCGCGGACGGCCGTGCTTTCCGACATAGGCGGGAGAGGCGACGATCACGGCTTTGAACGGCGGCGTCATCCTGACGGCGACCATGTCCTGCGCGATCATCTCGCCCAGCCGGATGCCGGCGTCAAAACCTTCGCCGACGATATCAATCAATCCCTGGTCGGCAACGATCTCGACCGTCACATCGGGATAGCGTTCGGCCATCGCCGCGACCACCGGTGTCACCGCCAGGGGGATCGCTATGTTGGAGGCGTTGATCCTGAGCAGGCCGGCCGGTCTTCCCTTCACGCCGCGGATGCGGTCCATCCGCTCGGCGATGTCCTGGAGGGCTGGGGCCGCCGTCTCCACCAGCGCCTTGCCGGCTTCCGTCAGCGAGACGCTGCGCGTCGTGCGCGCAAAGAGCGGCTGGCCGATGCGCTCTTCCACCAGCCTTACCGCATGGCTGACGGCAGACGGGCTCATGCCGAGCTCAGCAGCGGCAAGCGCGAAGCCGCCGCGCCGCGCCACGGCGACAATGACCGGCAAATGTGTAAGCAGATCGCGATCCATTCATGAATGATATCGCACAGTCTTTGCGAACAATGCAATCTTATCGATGTGCCAGGGCCAGCTCATATTGTCGTCGCCACATCGGCGATGGGCTGATGCTCGAGGAGAGACAAATGACCGCGTTGAGACATGTAACTTTTGCCGCAGGCATGGCGCTGGCGCCGGTGGATGCGGGTGGCGCAGAACCGGCCGGCTGGCAGGCGCTTGCCGATGAGCGCGCGGTGATCCGCATCGCCGACGCCATCGACCGCGCCGTGGATGCGCAGGACTGGGCGCTTGCCCGCAGCTATTTCGCCGACCGCGTCACCGCCGATTTCAGCAGCCTGTCCGGGCAACCCGCGGCCAACATCGCTTCCGACGAGCTGATCGGCGCCTGGGCGGGCAATCTCAAGGGCAGCAAGACCAGCCTGCATCTGCGCACCAACCATCAGGTCGTGCTCGAGGCCGATGCCGCGACCGTCCATTCCAACGGCTATGCCTGGAACCGGATGGAAGGCAATGGCGACCCGCTCTGGGAAGTCTGGGGCACCTATGAGCACCATCTGACGCGCTCGGTTGCCGGCTGGAAGGTCGACGGCTTCACCTTCCGCATGACGCATGAGCGCGGCAATCCCTGGGTCAAGGCGACCCCCGGCCAGTGACCGGCAGCAAATCAGTTCAGAATCGGAAGACCACCATGACCATGACCTATTACACGCTTGGCAACAGCGGGCTGCGCGTCAGCCGGCTGGCGCTCGGCACCATGACCTTCGGCACCGAATGGGGCTGGGGCGCGGACCGTGAGACCGCGCGCGCTATGTTCGATGCTTATGTGGAAGCCGGCGGAAACTTCTTCGACACGGCCGACCTCTATACCGGCGGCACAGCCGAGACCTGGCTCGGCGAGTTCGTCGCCGAGCGCGGCCTGCGCGACAAGGCGGTGATCGCCACCAAATTCACCATGAATTCCGAGGCCGGCAATCCCAATGCCGGCGGCAATGGCCGCAAGAACATCATGCGG
The DNA here is from genome assembly GCF_006439355.1 of Mesorhizobium sp. B4-1-3. Lineage (GTDB taxonomy): Bacteria > Pseudomonadota > Alphaproteobacteria > Rhizobiales > Rhizobiaceae > Mesorhizobium. Next base: position 123,498 of record NZ_VFTG01000004.1, on the reverse strand, counting down.
GCGGTGGACGCCTCGCTGAAGCGGCTCGGCACCGATTATATCGACCTCTACCTGTTGCATGTCTGGGACCGGATCACCCCGGCCGAGGAGGTGCTGCGCACGCTTGATGACCTCGTTCGCGCCGGCAAGGTGCGCCATATCGGCCTTTCCGACGTGCCGGCCTGGTATGCCGGTCGCGCACAGGCGATCGCCGAACTGCGCGGCTATGAGCCAGTCTCGGCGCTGCAGCTCGAATATTCGCTCGCCGAGCGCGCCATCGAACATGAATATGTGCCTTTCGCCGCCCGTCATGGCGCCGGCATCATGGTGTGGAGCCCATTGGCCAGCGGCCTGCTCAGCGGCAAATACAGGCCGACGCAAGCCGGGAATGCCGGAAGGCTCGACGGCTTCCGCAACACCACGCATCCCGGCTTCCGGAAGTTCAGCGACCGCAACTGGACGATCGTGGCGGAGCTCGAAAAGGTGGCGGCCGAGCTTGGCCGCAGCATGGCGCAGGTCGCGCTCGCCTGGGTGGCGACGCAGCCCGGCGTCGCGTCCGTCATCCTCGGGGCGACGAAGCTCAACCAGCTCGAGGATAATCTCGGCGCGCTCGATTTTTCGATACCCGCAGAGCTTCGCGCGCGGCTGGAAAAGGTCAGCGCCGCGCCGGCGCCGTTCCCACATTCCTATTTCGGGCCCGAGATCCAGGTCCGGGTGACCGGGGGCGTGGTGACCGGCGACAAGCCGGCCGGTTATTCGCCTGCGGTCATCATCGAAGGCGAGGCGGTCAGCATCTCAAGCAGCTGATCAAGGCGGCTACCGACCGAAAAAGCCTGGAATTTTGCACGAGGGCGCGGCGTGACATCGCCGCGCCCTTCGTGTATCGGGTCAACCCGTCATGACAGCATCGCCGGATGAAGCGGGGGCGGTTTGCCTCCAAATTTGCCGCGCCGAGATTTCGAGGAATGAGATGACGGTGAAACCCCTCTATCGACGTGTCGTGCTGAAAGCGTCCGGCGAAGCGTTGATGGGCGAGCAGCATTTCGGCATCGATGTCTCCGTGGTCGACCGCATCGCCGCGGACATCGCCGAGGCACGCGCGTTGGGCGTGGAAGTGGGCGTCGTCATCGGCGGCGGCAATATTTTCCGCGGCGTCGCGGTCGCCTCCAAGGGCGGCGACCGCGTCACCGGCGATCACATGGGCATGCTCGCCACGGTCATCAACTCGCTGGCGCTGCGCACTTCGCTCAACAAGATCGGCGTGGACGCCGTCGTGCTTTCGGCGATCGCCATGCCGGAACTTTGCGAAAGTTTTTCGCAGCGCCAGGCGACCGCCTATATGAACCAGGGCAAGGTGGTCATCTTTGCCGGCGGCACCGGCAACCCGTTCTTCACCACCGATTCGGCAGCGGCCCTGCGTGCCGCCGAGATCGGCGCCGATGCGCTGTTCAAGGGCACGCAGGTCGACGGGGTCTATTCGGCCGATCCCAAGAAGGACCCGAGCGCTGTCCGCTTCGACCGCATCAGCCACGCCGAAGTCATCAAACGCGGGCTTGCGATCATGGATACGGCAGCGATTGCACTTGCGCGCGAAAACAACATTCCGATAATCGTCTATTCGATCCACGAAAAAGGTGGTTTCGGCGATATTCTGAGGGGCGGCGGCCAATGCACGGTCGTCACCGACAAGTAGCAGGCGCCGGGATCCGTCAAACGATCACGGAACCGCCGACCGAATAACGATAGAAGCAGTGAACCCGGCGAACGGGTCGAGGAGATGATCATGAGTGGCGAGTACGAAGACCTGAAGCGACGCATGGACGGAGCGATCGCCGCATTCAAGCATGACCTGGCTTCGCTGCGCACCGGCCGGGCCTCCAGCAACCTGCTCGACGCCGTTCAGGTGCAGGCCTACGGCACGGCGATGCCCATCAACCAGGTCGCCAATGTCTCGGTGCCGGAGCCGCGCATGATTTCGGTGTCGGTCTGGGACAAGTCGATGGTCAGCGCGGTCGACCGCGCTATCCGCGAGGCCAATCTCGGCTTCAACCCGATCGTCGACGGCACCACGCTGAGGATTCCGCTGCCCGAACTCAACGAGCAGCGCCGCAAGGAATTGGTCAAGATCTCGCATGGCTACGCCGAGAACGCGCGCGTCGCGGTGCGCCATGTCCGCCGCGACGGCATGGATTTCCTCAAGAAGGCTGAGAAGGACGGCACCATCAGCGAGGACGACCAGCGCAAGCGGTCCGACCAGGTCCAGAAGCTGACCGACGAGATGATCAGCACCATCGATCACCTGCTTTCCGATAAGGAAGCTGAAATCATGCAGGTTTAGGGTCGGGTTCCCGGCTCGAAAGCGAGACTATGGCAACGCCCGCGCATGTCGCGATCATCATGGATGGAAACGGACGCTGGGCCAAGGCGCGCGGCCTGCCGCGGCTTGCCGGGCACCGCGCTGGCGTCGAGGCCCTGCGCAAGACCGTTCGTGCGGCGCCCGAGCTCGGCATCTCCTATCTGACCGTCTACGCTTTCTCCTCGGAGAACTGGTCGCGGCCGAAATCCGAGGTCAGCGACCTCATGGGTCTCTTGAAGCTGTTCATCCGCCGCGATCTCGCCGAGCTGCACCAGAACGGGGTGCGGGTGAGGGTGATCGGCGACAAGGAGGGGCTGCAGCCGGACATCAGGGGCCTGCTGCAGGAGGCCGAATCGCTGACTGCCGGCAACGAGGCGCTGACGCTGGTGATCGCCTTCAACTATGGCGGCCGAGACGAGATCGTGCGCACCGCCCGCAAGCTGGCGGAAGCCGTCGCGCGCGGCGACATGGCGAGCGAGGCGATCACGGCGGAAAGCTTCGCTGCGTCGCTCGACACAAAGGGCATTCCCGATCCCGAACTGGTGATCCGGACCAGCGGCGAGCTCAGGCTGTCGAACTTCCTTCTCTGGCAGGCCGCCTATAGCGAGCTTGTCTTCCTGCCTTGCTATTGGCCGGACTTCAGCCGCGAGCATCTGGCCGACGCGTTGCGCGACTTTGCCGGCCGTGAACGACGCTTTGGCGGGCTCGCCGCCCGCGATGTTGCGCTTTAGGCGCCGCCACGCATGAGCAACCTCCAACAGCGCGTCATCTCGGCAATCGTGATGGCGGCTCTGACGCTTTCGCTCACCTGGCTCGGCGGATTGCCGTTCCGGCTGTTTGGCGCGGGAATAGCGGCGCTGATCTTTTACGAATGGACGCGCATGGCGCGCGCCGGCAACGGCGCGGCGCTCGGCTTCCTGACTGAAGCGCTGATTCTGATCTTCATCGTCGCGCTGATCGCCGGCCTGCCGGCCTTGTGGCTGCTTTTGCTGGTCGCGATGCTTGTGGCGGTCGCGGCCATTGCCGCCCGGATCCGGGGGGCTGCGCAGTGGGAAGCCTCCGGGGTGGCCTATGCGGCACTATCCGGCTTTTCGCTCGCCTATCTCCGTGACGACAATCATTCCGGGCTGATTGCGATTCTCTTCCTGTTCGCCGTGGTCTGGGCGACGGACATAGCGGCCTATTTCGTCGGTCGAGCCGTCGGCGGCCCGAAGCTCGCGCCGTCGATTTCGCCCGGCAAGACGCAGAGCGGCGCGCTGGGCGGCGCGGCCGGCGGCGTTATCGCCGGAGTTTTGCTCGCAATCGCCGCCGGCGCCGGCAATCTCGTCCAGCTTGGCCTTGTCGCGCTGGTCCTCTCGGTCGTTTCGCAGATCGGCGACCTGTTCGAATCATGGGTCAAGCGGCGGCACGGCGCCAAGGATTCGAGCAATCTCATTCCCGGCCATGGCGGTGTCATGGACAGGGTGGACGGGCTTGTCGCGGCAGCATTGGCACTGTACGTCATGGGCTGGATCGCGGCGGGCGCCGAGCATCCGGCATTGGGGCTGTTTCCGAACTGAACGACGCAGCAGTAAGGCGAAAAGTGGCGAGAGCCGCGGATTCGCCCGGATTGATGCCACAGTCGGGGTGGAATGTCGCGTGCGGGCGAATTTGAGGGCATGACTTGAACGACATCTTTCACACGGTGTTCAGCACACAGGGCTTCGTCCTTGGCACGCTCGTGCCGTTCCTGTTCGTGCTGACCGTGGTCGTGTTCGTCCACGAGATGGGCCACTATCTGATCGGCCGCTGGTGCGGGATCGGCGTTAAGGCCTTTTCCATCGGCTTCGGCCCTGAGATCTTCGGGTTTTACGACCGCCGCGGCACGCGCTGGAAGCTTTGCGCCATTCCGCTTGGCGGCTACGTCAAATTCGTCGGCGACATGAATGCGACGTCGAGCCAGCCGAGCACGGAAGAGCTCGAAACGCTGACGGAAGCCGAGCGCGAGGTCGCTTTCCATACGCAACCGATCTGGAAGCGCGCCGCCACCGTCGTCGCGGGGCCACTGTTCAATTTCCTGCTGACGATCGCCGTGTTTGCGGTGCTTTTTTCCCTCTATGGCCGTCCGGTCCTGGAGCCGACGGTGGCCGAAGTCACCGCCGGCAGCCCGGCGCAAAAAGCCGGAATCCAGCCAGGCGACCGATTCGTCAAAGTCGACGGCAGCAAGGTGGAGACCTTCGCCGACGTGCAGCGGCTGGTTTCGGGCAGGGCAGGCGATGCCATCACCTTCACCATGCTGCGCGACGGCAAGGAAATCGACGTTACGGCGACCCCGGAGCCCATGGAGCAGCAGGATGCCCTGGGTAACAAGGTCAAGGTCGCGGTGATCGGCGTCGTCAACAACGCCGAGCTCGGGCAGCCGCGCCTGATCTCTTATACGCCGGTCGGCGCGGTGGTGGCCGCGGTTGAGGAAACCGGGCACGTGATCGAGCGCACCGGCCAGTTCCTGCAGCGCTTTGCGCTTGGGCGCGAGGACAAATGCCAGCTGGGGGGGCCGATCAAGATCGCGAAGATGTCGGGCCAGGCAGCCAAGCTCGGCTTCGAGTGGCTGGTGCAGCTTGTTGCATTTCTGTCAGTCGGAATAGGATTTCTCAATCTCCTGCCGATTCCCCCCCTCGACGGCGGCCACCTGTTGTTCTACGGCGTGGAGGCCGTCATAAGGCGGCCCGTTTCGGAGCGAACGATGGAGATGGCCTACCGGACCGGGCTGTTCCTGGTGCTCGGCTTCATGGGCTTCGTGTTTTGGAACGATCTGTTTGGGTGCTGAAATCATGAAGAAATTTGGCTTCAGCGCCTGTCATATTGAGATGCCGTTTACCATGCGTGGGGATATGCGTGACGCGAAAGCCACGCGGTACGGTTAAGTAAATACAAATTAACCGGGAGCCTTGCGTGTAGGGAAAATCCGGTTAATACGGTAAGGGAAAATACCGCACGTCCGGTTTTCTCGCCGTGGGGACTACGAGAAAAAGGTACAAAGCCCGATGAAGGCAGCATCCAAGTTTCTGAGCGCCGCTTCCGCGGCGGCTTTGTCCGCCGCTCTGGTCGTGCCAGGCGCGCTCGCAGTGCAGTTGGCCGCCACATCTGTGGCCGAGGCTGCGGTGATTTCGCGGGTCGAGGTCAGCGGCAACCAGCGCGTCGACGCCGAGACCATCCGCAATTACATCTCGATCAAGCCGGGCAAGCCTTTCTCCAGCTCCGATATCGACGACGCCGTCAAGGCGCTGTTCGGCACCGGGCTGTTCTCGGACGTACAGATCAACCAGGTCGGTTCGAGCCTGGTCGTCAAGGTTTCCGAATACAAGGTCGTCAACCAGGTCCTGTTCCAGGGCAACAAGAAGCTGAAGGACAACGCGCTCCAGGCTGCTATTCAGCTGAAGCCGCGCGCGACCTTCTCGCAGCAGGCGCTTGACGCCGATGTCGAGGCGGTCAAGGCGGCCTACAAGCGCATCGGCCGCGACGACGCTGCGGTGACGACGCAAATCATGGATCTCGGCGACAACCGGGTGAACGTGGTCTTCAATATCACTGAAGGCGGCCGCACTCAGATCGCGGCGATCAATTTCGTCGGCAATCACGCTTATTCCAGCCGCCGCCTGTCGGACGTCATCAACACCAAGCGCTCGTCCTGGCTGTCCTTCGTGCTGCGCGACGACGTCTATGACGAGGACAAGCTGCGCGCCGACCAGGAGCTGCTGCGCCGCTTCTACTACAATCACGGCTATGCCGACTTCCAGGTCGTCTCCGCAGTCGGCGAGCTTGACGATACGACCAACAAATACACGGTCACCATCACCGTGCAGGAAGGCGATCGCTACACGTTCGGCGACGTCAGCGTGGAAAGCACCATTCCCGAAGTCGATTCGAAGTCGCTGGAATCGGTCGTCGAAACCCATAAGGGCGACGTCTACAACGCCAAGGACGTCGAGGATTCGATCGTCGCCTTGACCGAGAAGGTCGCGGGCTCGGGCTATGCCTTCGCCCAGGTGACGCCGCGCGGCGACCGCAATTTCGAGAATCACACCATCTCGGTCGTCTACACCATCGACCAGGGCACCAAGGCCTATATCGAGCGCATCGAAATCCGCGGCAACGACCGTACGCGCGACTATGTCATCCGTCGCGAATTCGATGTCAGCGAGGGCGATGCCTTCAACCAGGTTCTCATCCAGCGCGCGAAAAAGCGGCTGGAGAACCTTGATTACTTCCAGTCCGTGGAAATTTCGACCGTTCCGGGCTCGGCCCCTGACCAGGTCGTGCTGGTGGTCACCGTGGTCGAAAAGTCGACCGGCGAATTCTCGGTCGGCGCCGGCTATTCGACCGGCGGCGACACGCCCGGACCGTCGATCGAGGGTTCGATCACGGAGCGCAACTTCCTCGGCCGCGGCCAGTACATCAAGCTGTCGGCCGGCGGCGGCAAGCATTCGCGCGACTTCGCACTTTCCTTCACCGAGCCTTACTTCCTCGGCCGGCGTATCGCGGCTGGCTTCGACATCTACAAGTCGACCCGCGAATATGATCACTACGATACGGATACCACCGGTGCGACTGTTCGGTTCGGCCTGCCGATTACCGACAACATTTCGACGCAGCTGGCGTATAACATCTCGCAAGAGAAGTATTCTCTCTCGGACAATTGTGTGGATGCCAATGGAGCCTACGATCCAGGCAAGTGCACGATCTCCCAGGCTATTCGGGATGGTGTTGCGGAAAGCCCTTGGCTCAAGTCGTCGGTCAGCCTCGGTCTGGTCTACAACACGATCGACGATATGAAGAACCCGCATGAGGGTCTTTATATCACCGGTACGACCGAGTTTGCCGGTTTGGGCGGCGACGCCAAGTGGGTCAAGGTTACGGGACGCGCAAGCGTCTATCAGACTCTGTCCGAGCAGCTCGATATCGTCGGTCTGGTTTCCGGCGGCGCGGGCTACATTGCTGGCTACGGCAATGGCGATCTGCGTATCTTCGATCTTTTCCAGAGCAATGATCGCATGATCCGCGGCTTTGAGTATGGCGGCATTGGTCCGGTGGCTAATGACAACAGCGGCGATCACCTTGGCGGCACGACTTATTTCAATGCCTCCGCGGAAGCCCAGTTCCCGCTGCCGGTCATTCCGGAGAGCTTCGGTCTGCGTGGCGCCGTCTTTGCGGATGCGGCGACGCTCTATGGCAACAATCTTGTCGGCGTCAATCCGGATTCGGCCGGCATGAAGCTGCGCGCCTCGGTCGGGGTTGGCCTGATGTGGGCTTCGCCGTTCGGCCCAATCCGCATCGACTATGCGATTCCGGTCAAGAAAGAGTCGACCGACAACGTTCAGGAATTCAACTTCGGTATCGCGACCCGCTTCTGATTTCGTGGTTGCGATCGTTCCGGGCCGGTTGACGGCCCGGAGTGGACTGATCCGACCCAGCTGGATATTGCTTCTGGAATGACCGATCCGGTGTTCTTCGCGCCTTCACGCCGGTATACGGCTGGCGAGGTCGCGAATCTGACCGGCGCCAGCCTGTTCGATTCCGCTCAGGCCGAAATTGCCATCGAGGCGCTGGCTCCAGCAAATGAGGGTGGCAACGGCGCGCTCGTCTTTGTCGACGGCAAGCGCAATTTCGCGCTTATGCCGTCGCTCAGGGCGGCCGCGGTTCTGTGCCCCGCCGATTTTGCCAGCAAGGCGCCGCCGGGCATCGCCGTGCTCATGCATCCACGTCCGCAACAGGCTTTTGCGATGGTCGGGCGCCTGTTGTTTCCGCAGGCCGCGACACCGGGGCCAATGACCGGAGAAACCGGCATCTCTGCGCATGCGTTCGTCGATCCATCCGCGCATATCGAGGACGGGGCGATCGTGGAGGCCGGTGCCGTGATCGGACCCGGCGCATCCATCGGCAGCGGCACGGTCGTTGCGCCCCACGCCGTTGTCGGCCGTTCCTGCCAGATCGGCCGCGACGGCTTCATCGGCCCCGGCGCCAGCATTCAATATGCGCTCGTCGGCAATCGCGTCATCATCCATGGCGGCGCCCGGATCGGCCAGGACGGTTTCGGCTTCGTCGGCGGCGCCAAGGGACCTGAGCGCGTGCCACAGATCGGCCGCGTCATCATCCAGGACGATGTCGAGATCGGCTCCAATTCGACCGTCGACCGCGGCGCGATGTCCGACACCATCATCGGCCAAGGCACCAAGATCGACAATCTGGTGCAGATCGCCCACAATGTTCGCATCGGCCGCAATTGCATTATAGCCGGGCTTTCGGGTATTTCCGGTTCCGTCGTCGTCGGCGACAACGTCACCATGGGTGGCGGTGTCGGCCTCGCCGATCATCTGACCATCGGGCCGGGGGCCAAGCTTGCTGCGAGAAGTGGATTCATGAACAACGTGCCGGCAGGCGAGGTCTGGGGAGGTTATCCGGCGCAGCCCATGGCGGAAGCGATGCGCGAGATAGCGATGCTGCGCAAGATGGCCAGGACCCGCAAGCAAGGCGACGGAAATGGCTGACATGGTGGCAACGACACTCGAGGCGGTCGACATCATGGGGCTCATGAAGCTCCTGCCGCACCGCTATCCGTTCCTGCTGATCGACCGTATCGTCGAGATCGACGGCGACGACTCCGCCGTCGGCATCAAGAACGTGACCATCAACGAGCCGCATTTTCAAGGCCATTTTCCCCAGCAGCCGGTCATGCCCGGCGTGCTCATCATCGAGGCCATGGCGCAGACCGCGGGCGCGATCTGCATTCGCAGCCTCAATACGGAAAAGCCGTCGCTGGTTTATTTCATGACCATCGACAATGCGAAGTTCCGCAAACCGGTGGTTCCGGGCGATCAGCTCAGGATCCATGTCAAGAAGATCAAGAAACGCGGCAATCTGCTGAAGTTCGCCTGCGAGGCGATGGTCGATGGCGCGAAGGCGGCCGAAGCCGAAGTTTCGGCCATGATGGTTACCGGCTGACGATTTGAAATGCTCATGAAAGTCGAGACATCCATTCATCCTTCCTCGGTCGTCGAAGAAGGAGCCCGGCTCGGCAAAGGCGTCCGCGTCGGACCCTTCTGCCATGTCGGCGCCGATGCAATTCTCTCCGACCGCGTCGAACTGGTCAGCCATGTGTCGGTGATAGGCGCCACCACCATCGGGGCAGGGACGAGGGTCTATCCGATGGCGACGCTCGGCGCGCCGCCGCAGAACACCAAGCACAAGGGCGGGCGCACCACGCTCGTCATCGGCGAGAACTGCACCATCCGCGAAGGCGTCACGATGCATGTCGGCACCGATTCCAGCCGTGGCGAGACGAGTGTCGGCGACAACGGCAATTTCCTCGCCTATGCCCACATCGCCCATGACTGCGTCGTCGGCAAGAATGCCACCTTCGCCAATGGCGCGACGCTCGGCGGCCACTGCGAGGTCGGCGACAACGTCTATATCGGCGGACTGACGGCCGTTCACCAGTTCGTGCGTGTTGGCGACAATGCCTTTATCGGCGGTTGCTCGGCGGTCGTCGGCGATATCATTCCCTACGCGATCGCCGCCGGCAATCGCGCCAATTTGCGCGGCCTCAACATTATCGGGCTCAAGCGCTCCGGCATGCCGCGCTCGGAAATCTACCTGCTGCGCAAGGTTTATCGGTCGATTTTCGACCGTTCCCGCGGCGTCGCCGAGAATATCGAGCTCGCCAGGGCGGAATTCGCCTCTTCGTCTCCCGCCGCCATGAAGATGATCGACTTCATCGCCAGCGGCGGCAAGCGGCACTATGCCATGCCGCCGCCGAAGGGTGACGGCGACGACAATGATGGCGATGACGAGGGCTGAGGCCGCCGAGACACGGCTCGTACTCACGCCCGGCTCCAAGGTCGGCATCATCGCCGGTGGCGGCAGCCTGCCGGTCGAAGTGGCGGAGGGCCTTGCGCGGCAGGGATATTCGGCTTTCATCATCATGGCCGAAGGCGAGGTCGACCGCGAGGCGGATTTTGCAGGGTACGAGCAGGCGACGCTTGCGCTGGAAGACGTCGGTTCCCTGGTCCCGTTGCTGAAACGCCGGAATATCAGCCATCTGGTTCTGGCCGGCGAGATCAGGCGCAGGCCACGGCTGGCCAGGATCCGTCCGACCCTTGGCCTGCTGGCGATAATCCCTTCCGTGATCTCGGCGCTGGCGCGCGGCGACGATGGGCTTTTGAAAGTCATCACCCGTGGATTGGAGAAGCGCGGCATTGCGGTCGTCGGCGCGCACGAGGTCGTGCCGGAACTCGCCGCCGGCAAAGGCACGCTGACGGTCACAGCGCCAAAGCAATCGGACTGGCGCGACATCGAGGCCGGCCGCGCGGCGGCCAAGGCCATCGGCGCGCTGGACATCGGGCAGGCGGCGATCGCGATCGGCGGGCGGGCGATAGCGCTCGAGGGGGTGGAGGGCACCGCCGCTTTGCTCGAGCGGACAAGGGAATTGCGCGGCCACGGCAGGCTTGCCGGCAAGACGCGCGGCGTCCTTGTCAAATGCGCCAAGCCCGGCCAGGAATTGCGTGCGGACCTGCCCTCCATCGGCCCGCAGACGGTCGAGGCCGCATATGCCGCCGGACTGGCCGGCATTGCGCTGGAAGCCGGCCGCTCGCTTATTCTGGAAGGCCCGGAAACGCTGGCGCGCGCCAACGCGCTTGGGTTGTTCATCGTCGGCCTGCCCGCGACGGAATTGGCTGATGGGGAGCCGGCTAATGGTCGCTGACAAGCCGCTCAAGCTGGCGATCGTCGCCGGCGAGGAATCCGGCGATCTGCTCGGCGCCGACATCGTGCGCGCGCTCGAGCGTACCACCGGCCGCAAGGTGCAAATTGTGGGCATTGGCGGGCGGCATCTGCAGCAGCTGGGGCTCACGCCGCTTTTCGACGGCAGCGAGATCGCGCTGATGGGCTTCAGCGCGGTGCTGCGCGACCTGCCGCGGCTGATGCGCCGGATCAGCCAGACGGCGGCGACGATCGCGGCCGAGCGGCCCGATTGCCTCGTCACCATCGACAGCCCGGACTTTTCACTGCGCGTCGCGAAGAAGGTCCGCGCGGCAGCACCGGCCATCCCGACCGTCCACTATGTCTGCCCGAGTGTATGGGCTTGGCGGCCGGGCAGGGCGGTGGCGATGAAGCCCTATGTCGACCATATCCTCTGCATCCTGCCTTTCGAGGTGAAGGCGCTTGCCCGCCTCGGCGGGCCGCCGGGCACTTATGTCGGTCACCGGCTGACGCAGGACCCGGGCGTGCTCGGCGCCGCCAAGACGCAGAGCCAGCCGCGCGATCTCGCCGACGATCGGGTCAAGACGGTGCTGGTGCTGCCCGGCTCGCGCCGCGGCGAGGTGCGCCGGCTGATGGAACCCTTCGGCAAGGCGATGTCGGCGCTGCGCCAACGCGGCCATAATCTGCGCCTGCTCCTACCGACGGTGCCGCATGTCGCCGAGCTGGTGAAGGCATCGATCTCTAGCTGGGACGACAAGCCGGAAATCATCACCGAGCCGGAGCGCAAATGGCAGGCCTTCGGCAAGGCCGATGCGGCGTTGATCGCGTCTGGAACAGTGTCGCTCGAGCTCGCGCTTGCCGGCGTTCCGATGGTGTCCTGCTACAAGCTCGACCCGATCGCGCGCCAGCTTCTGCAGCATATGGTGACGACATGGTCGGCGCTGTTGCCCAACCTCATCTCCGACCGCACGCTGGTTCCAGAATTTTATGACCAGTATGTCCGTCCGGAAAATCTCGCCCGGCAGTTGGAAGCCCTGTTCGCCGACACCGGCATGCGCGCCTGGCAAAAGGCAGGCTTTGCCGAGATCGCCCGGCGTATGGCGACCGAGCGGCCCTCGGGCGAGATCGCCGCGGAAGTGGTGATGGGATGTATCAGGAAGGCAGTAGCAGTAGGCAGTAGGCAGTAGGCAGTAGGCAGTAGGCAGTAGGCAGTAGGCAGTAGGCAGTAGGCAGTAGGAGCTCTCGTTCTACTGCCTACTCACCATTCCCTATCTCTTCGCAATCGGCACGTAATCGCGTTCCGTGGCGCCGGTATAGAGCTGGCGCGGGCGGCCGATCTTCTGGTGCGGATCCTCGATCATTTCCTTCCACTGGGCGATCCAACCGACGGTTCGCGCGACCGCGAACAGCACGGTGAACATGGTGGTGGGGAAACCCAGCGCCTTCAGCGTGATGCCGGAATAGAAATCGACATTCGGATAGAGCTTCTTGGCGATGAAATATTCGTCGGTCAGCGCGATCTTTTCGAGCTCCATCGCGATGTCGAGCAGCGGATCGTCCTTGATGCCGAGCTCGCCCAGCACCTCATGCGCGGTCTTCTGCATGATCTTGGCGCGCGGATCGTAGTTCTTGTAGACGCGATGGCCGAAGCCCATCAGACGGAACGGGTCGTTCTTGTCCTTCGCGCGGGCAATGAACTCCGGAATGTGATCGACATGGCCGATCTCGCCCAGCATGTTCAGCGCCGCTTCGTTGGCGCCGCCATGCGCCGGACCCCACAGACAAGCGATGCCGGCGGCGATGCAGGCGAAGGGATTGGCGCCGGAAGAGCCGGCGAGGCGAACCGTCGAGGTCGAGGCGTTCTGCTCGTGGTCTGCGTGGAGGATGAAGATGCGCTCCATCGCGCGCGCCAGCACCGGATTGATCTTGTATTCCTCGCACGGCACGGCAAAGCACATGTGCAGGAAGTTGGCTGCGAAGCCGAGGTCGTTCTTCGGATAAATGAAGGGCTGGCCGATATGGTATTTATAGGCCATCGCCGCGATCGTCGGCATCTTGGCGATCAGGCGCATCGAGGCGACCATGCGCTGATACGGGTCCGAGATGTCGGTCGAGTCGTGATAGAAGGCCGACAGCGCGCCAACCACGCCGCACATCACGGCCATCGGGTGCGCGTCGCGGCGGAAGCCGGTGAAGAAGCGCGACATCTGCTCGTGCACCATGGTGTGGCGCGTCACGCGATAGTCGAAATCCTCCTTCTGCGCCTTGGTCGGCAGTTCACCGTAGAGCAGCAGATAGCAGACCTCGAGGAAGTCGCCATGTTCGGCAAGCTGGTCGATCGGATAGCCGCGATGCAGCAGGATGCCGGCATCGCCGTCGATGAAAGTGATTGCCGACTCGCAGCTTGCCGTTGACGTGAAGCCGGGATCGTAGGTGAAGGCGCCGGTCGTGCTGTAGAGCGCGCCGATGTCAATGACGTCAGGCCCGGTCGACCCGCTTCGCACCTTGAATTCATGCGTCTTGCCGGCGAGTTCGAGCCTGGCGGTCGATTCGTGCGCCTTGCCGCCAGGTTCCAGTTTTGTCGCAGCTTCGCTCATTCCCAAACTCCTTTATGTTTCCTCATGCCGGCAAGGCAATTCCTGCAAACGACACGTCGAAATCACCGGAATGCGCGAACTCGCCACCGCATTTTAGGAGGTGCGTGCCAGATTGGGCCAAGGCCTAATGTTGCACTGCGAAACACACCTTTCAATGCCAATCTTCTTGGGCCAGTTCGCTCCTAATCGATTTGATCGTCAATCCTCGCCAGGCTTTCCTGGCGGCCCAGAACGGCCAGCACGTCGAACACGCCGGGCGAGGTGCTGCGGCCCGTCAGCGCGGCTCTGAGCGGCTGGGCCACGGCGCCGAGCTTGTGTCCGCCTGCCTGCGCGAACTCGCGGATCGCGGCCTCTGCCGAAGCGGCGCTCCAGTCGCCATGGATGGAAGACAATGCCCCATGCGCGCCGCGCAGAATCGCGCGCGCATCCGCGCTGAGCAAGCCCGCCGCCTTCTCGTCGAGCGGCAAGGGCCGCTCGGCAAACAGGAAACCTGCGCCGTCGACCAGCTCGACCAGGGTCTTGGCCCGCTCCTTGAGGCCGGGCATGGCGGCGAGCAACTGCGCCCTGCGCTTGTCATCGAGCTTCGCGGCAAGCGCCGGCCCCCCCTCGAGATAAGGCAGAGTGGCGACGAAGATGTCGAACAGCGAGCGATCGTCCATCTTGCGCATGTGGACGCCGTTCAGCGCCTCGAGCTTGGCGAAGTCGAAGCGGGCCGCGCCCTTGTTGACGTCGCCGATATCGAACCAGGCGATCATGTCCTTGATCGACATCACCTCGTCGTCGCCATGGCTCCAGCCAAGTCGCGCCAGATAGTTGAGCAAGGCCTCGGGCAGATAGCCCATGGCGCGATAGGCCTCGACGCCGAGCGCGCCGTGCCGCTTCGACAGCTTGGCGCCGTCGGCGCCGTGGATCAGCGGGATGTGCGACATCGACGGCACGTCCCAGCCCATGGCGTTGTAGATCACGGTCTGGCGCGCGGCGTTGGTCAGGTGATCGTCGCCGCGGATGATATGGGTGACGCCCATGTCGTGGTCGTCGACGACGACGGCGTGCATATAGGTCGGGTTGCCGTCCGAACGCAGGATGATGAAGTCGTCGAGATCCTTGTTGGGAAAACGCACTTCGCCCTGCACGCGGTCCTGCACGACCGTCTCGCCTTCGGTCGGCGCCTTGATGCGGATGGCGCCCTTGACGCCTGCCGGGGCCTCGGACGGATCGCGGTCGCGCCACTGGCCGTTGTAACGCGGCGGCAGGCCCTTGGCCCTGGCGGCCTCGCGCATCGCCTCCAGCTCCGCCGGCGTCTCGTAGCTGTAATAGGCCTTGCCCATGCGCACGAGCTCCTCGGCCACCTCGCGATGGCGGGGTGCGCGCTCGAACTGCGAGACGGCATCGCCATCCCAGGAAAGGCCAAGCCAGGTCAAACCGTCGAGAATGGCGGCCGTGGCGGCTTCGGTGGAGCGCTCGCGATCGGTGTCCTCGATGCGCAAAAGCATCGTGCCGCCGGTGTGCTTGGCGTAAAGCCAGTTGAACAGCGCCGTGCGCGCCCCGCCGATATGTAGGTAGCCTGTGGGCGAGGGGGCAAAACGTGTGACGACCTTGTCGGGCATGGAACTCTCGAAGAAGCACTGAAAAATGCATATTTCGCGCAGACTTCCACGCGACCGGCGTTCATGTAGCATAGGCGGTCTGGGGCGCAAGGGGCAGACCCGATGGCTGGACGTGGCCGGGGCACGGAAGAGGGCGGGGGAATGACAGCAGGCGTCAGCGAACGCCTGATGTTTGCCCATACCGAGCCCACCGCAGAAGCGCCGCTTTCGCTTCCGGAACTCCGTCCACCCGCCGAACGGCCGCCGCCCGGTGGCGGCGCGCTGCAGCCGGCCGTGCCAACAGGGATCGTCGGCAGGATCCGCAAACAGCTTGGCCGCGTTTCGCTTCCTGCGCTGCGCCGAAGCGTTGCGGTCGCTGCCACCACCGAGCTCGACCGCGGCGTAGGCTTTCTGCTGGTGCCGGTGTTCCTGGCCGCCGGCGTGATCTATTACTTTTCGCTGAGCACCGAGCCGGATCTCTACAGGCCGCTTGCGGCGGCGGTTCTGATGGCTGTCTGCGCGGCGATATCGCGCTCCCGGCAGAGAACGCATCTTGTCTTCATGGCATCGCTCTTCTGCGCACTCGGCTTTCTGGCGGCCAAGGTGGAGACCTGGCGGATGGCGACCCCGATGCTGGGCTCCGAAATCCAGACACGGCTGACGGGCCGCCTCGTCATCGCCGAGGCGATGGCCAATGGCCGTGTCCGGCTGACCATCGATCTGATCTCAACGGAACATCCGAAGCTGCGCTACGCACCGGACCGCGTCAGGCTGTCGGCGCGCAGGATCCCGCCCGGCATGACGGCCGGATCGATGCTGACGGGCTATGCGAAGCTGCTGCCGCCGACCGGCCCGGTTCGGCCGGACAGCTACGACTTTTCCTTTGACAGCTACTTTTCCGGCATCGGCGGCAGCGGTTTTTTCCTGGGCGATCCGAAACTTGTTGCGCCGGTGGATGCGCCTTTTGGCGCGCGCTTCGCATCGGCAATCGAGAACGCGCGCGAGGGGATCGCCGACCACATCAGGAGCAGCATCGGAGGGCCCGAGGGCGAGATCGCGGCGGCTCTGATCGTCGGCGTGCGCGCCGGCATTCCGGAAGCGATCAACGAGTCGATGCGGCGCACCGGCATCTACCACATCATCTCGATTTCCGGCCTCCACATGGCGCTGGTCGCCGGCACGATCATGGTACTTTTGCGCGGCGCCTTCGCGCTGTTTCCCGACTTCGCGTCGCGGCGGCCGGTGAAGAAATACGCCGCCGCGATCGCGCTCATCTCGATCGCCGCCTATCTCGTGATCTCGGGCATCGTGGTGGCGGCCGAGCGAAGCTTCATTATGCTCGCCGTGATGCTCGCCGCCGTGCTCTTCGACCGAGCGGCGCTCACCATGCGCAACCTGGCGATCTCAGCCATCGCCGTGATTCTCGTCTCGCCGCATGAAGTGGTCGGCCCGAGTTTCCAGATGTCCTTCGCCGCCACCGCCGCCCTGGTCGGCGCCTATGCCGGCTTTGCCGATTATCGCGCCGGCAAAACGACCGCGCCGCCGGCAAAGCGTTCGTTCCTCGGGTTCCTGTCGCGAAAACTGGCGGTTGGCGTGGGCGGCGCCGCCGTGACGTCGCTCATCGCGGGCAGCGCGACGTTGCTGTTTGCGATCTGGCATTTCCAGCGCGTGTCGCCGCTCAGCCTGCTTGCCAATCTGGCTGTCATGCCGATCGTCTCGCTGATCGTCATGCCGTTCGCCGTGCTGAGCGCGCTGGCCATGCCCTTCGGCTTCGACGGTCCGTTCCTCTTTGTCATGGGCAAGGGCCTGACGGCGTTGATCGCCATTTCGGCATGGATATCGGAGCGCTCACCGGTAGACGCTGTCGGGCTGATCTCGATCCAGTCGGTGCTGCTGGCGACCATCGCGCTGGTCATCGCGACAATGGCCACCACTTGGCTCAGGCTCGCCGCCGTTCCCTTCGCGCTCGCCGCGCTGCTGGCCATTCCGCATGTCCGCACGCCGGATGTGCTCATCTCCGAGGACGCGCATCTGGTGGCGATGCCGATCGGCGGCGGGGAGCTTGCCGTCAATCGCGAACGCTCCAACGAATTCACCACCGATAATTGGAAGCGGGCGCTGAAGGCCGAGGATATCGTGCCGCCGGAAAGGTTCGCCAAAGATACGCTGGACATCGCCGATCCCGTCGACCTGCCACCCGGCTCGCCCTTCTATTGCACGGGCGATCTCTGCATCGGCCGGCATCCATCCGGCGCGATCGTGGCGCTCGCCGAAGGCCGCGACAGCGCCCGGCCGGCCTGCGGCTTCGCCGACCTCATCGTCATCAACGACGCCACGGCCTATAACCCCTGTTGGGATCCGCGCGTGCTTGTCGTCACCAAGCGGCAACTGGCGCGCGACGGCAGCGCCGCCGTTTTCTTCGATCCGCAATCGGCAACCGCGCGGCCGGCCGTTCGCTATGCAGTGGAAGAGCCATACCGGCCCTGGCACGAGCAGCGGAAATATACGCGCGAGGCGAGAGGACTGCCGCCCTATCAGAAGCCTGAACGGACGGATGCGAAACCTTCGCAACCGGATCAGTAGCGGCGGATCAGCCCGACAAGCTTGCCCTGCACCTTTACCCGGTCGGGCCCGAAGATGCGGGTCTCGTAGGCCGGGTTGGCGGCCTCCAGCGCGATCGAGGCACCCTTGCGGCGGAAGCGCTTGAGCGTCGCTTCCTCGTCGTCGACCAGCGCCACCACGATCTCGCCTGGGCTGGCCGTGTTGGCGTTGCGGATGATGACGGTGTCGCCGTCGAAGATGCCGGCCTCGATCATCGAGTCGCCCTTCACCTCCAGCGCGTAATGCTCGCCGCCGGCAATCATGTCCGGCGGCACGGCGATCGAATGCGTCTGATGCTGGATGGCGTCGATCGGCACGCCGGCGGCAATGCGGCCCATCACCGGGATGGATACGGCCGAGCCGGCATCGTCGTCATTGCTTGGCGTCGGGGCACGCGACGGCGTGGCCGGCTTCACCTGACGGCTGAGATTGTTCTGACCCAGGCTGCCCTGGATGACGCTCGGCGAAAACTTCTTCGCTGCATTGAGGCCGGGGGCGATCGAGTCGGGCAGGCGCAGCACTTCCAGCGCACGCGCCCGGTTCGGCAGCCGGCGAATGAAGCCGCGTTCCTCCAGCGCCGTGATCAGCCGGTGGATGCCGGACTTGGAGGCGAGATCGAGCGCTTCCTTCATCTCGTCGAAAGACGGCGGAATCCCGCTTTCCTTCAGCCTTTCGTGGATGAACATCAGAAGTTCATGTTGTTTGCGCGTCAGCATGGCGGCCCCCACGGGTTCTGAAACCAGAATCAGAAAACAAACCCAGAACAAACACTATCTGTTCCAGTTGTGTTCCGCAACCGTTTAAAGTTTAGTGAATTTGTTGACGTTTTGTTCAGCGTAACATCAGGACGCTGCATTCGGCGCCTGTTTCGGCGGCCGGCGCAAAGGGCTCGCGCACGATCAGGCCGTTGGCGTCGGCGAGCATTCTCAACATCGAGGAGTCCTGGATGCCGAAGGGGGTCGCAACGAGCGTGCCATCGTTGTCGCGCGCGACGGCGCGCACATAGTCCTGCCGGAGATCGTTGGCCTGCATCGGGGCGCCCAACCGGGCCCTTCGTAGGTCTTGCCTGTAGTCGCGGCCGCCGAGCCGGGCAAGCAGCGGCTTGAGGAACAGTTGCGAGCAGACGATGCTGGCCACCGGGTTGCCGGGCAGGCCGATGCAGCGGACATTGCCAAGCCGGCCGAACATCAGCGGTTTGCCGGGGCGCATGGCGATCTTCCAGAAGTCGAGCTTCATGCCTTCGCCGGTCAGCACGTCATGGATCAGGTCGTGATCGCCCACCGAGGCGCCGCCGAGCGTGACGATGACATCGGCGTTCGCCTCGACCGCTTTCCTGACCAGCGCAGCGATAGCCTCCTTGCGGTCGGCCGCGATGCCGAGATCAAGCGCACGCGCGCCGACCGACTGGGCGGCGGCGGCAACGCCATAGGCGTTGGACGAGATGATCTGATCGGGGCCGAGCGCGCTGCCCGGCGGCAGCAATTCGTCGCCGGTGGCGATGATGGCGACCCGCGGCCGGCGCACGACGTTCAAGGCGGGATGGTTGGCCGAGGCGGCCAGCGAAAGCGCCGCGGCATCGAGTACACGGCCCTTTTCGAGCAGCACGTCGCCCTGGACGAAGTCGAGCCCGCGGCGGCGGACATTGCGTGCTTGCGCGGTCGGTTCCGTCACCTCGATCCGGCCACTGCCGAGATCACGGACGTTTTCCTGGATGACGATGGTGTCGGCGCCTTCAGGCAGCGGCGCGCCGGTGAAGATGCGCACGGCCTGGCCGTCGCCGACGGTCCCGGAAAAGCCGCGCCCGGCCGGCGCCATGCCTATGACCTCGAGCCGCGCCGGCGCAGCGGCAACATCGGCGGAGCGTGCGGCGTAGCCGTCCATCGCCGAGGCGTTGAACGGCGGCTGCGTGCGCAGCGCCACAACCGGTTCCGCCAGGACCCGCCCGGCCGCGTCCGCCAGCGGCATGCTTTCGCCCGGCAAAGGCGCCGCGCCGTCGAGCAATCGTTCGAGAGCTTCGGCGACCGGAACCAGGGCCATCAGGCATCCACCTTGTAGTCGCCGGACTTGCCGCCGGTCTTCTCGACCAGCCGGATACCGGAAATCACCATGCCGCGGTCCGCCGCCTTGGCCATGTCATAGATAGTTAGGCACGCGACCGAAGCGGCGGTCAGCGCTTCCATCTCCACCCCCGTCTTGCCGGTGACGCGGGCGAGCGCGGTGACCTTGAGGCCGGGCAGCGTGCGGTCCGGCTCGATGTCGACGGCCACTTTGGTGAGAAGCAGAGTATGGCAAAGCGGGATCAGTTCATGCGTCTTCTTCGCCGCCATGATGCCGGCAATGCGCGCCGTGCCCAGCACATCGCCCTTCTTGGCATCGCCGGCCAGAATCATCTCCAGCGTTTTCGGCTGCATGGTGACAACACCTTCGGCGATTGCCGTGCGCGTCGTCTCGACCTTGTCGCCGACATCGACCATGTTGGCTTCGCCCTTGGCGCCGAGATGGGTGAGGGCCATATCAGATGGCCTCGGCCGCTGCCTTGCCCGTCAGCAGAAGCTCGGTCGCCGCGGCTACGTCCGCCTGCCGCATGAGGCTCTCGCCGACCAGGAAGGTGCTGATGCCGGTCTTCTGCAGCCTGAGGCAGTCGTCGTGGGTGAAGATGCCGCTCTCGCCGACCAGCAGGTAGCCGCCCGGCACCATCGGCGCCACCCGCTCGGATGTCTCGAGGCTGGTCTCGAAGTTCCGCAAATTGCGGTTGTTGATACCGATCAGCCGCGACGACAATTTTAGCGCGCGCTCCGTTTCGGCCTCGTCATGCACCTCGATCAGCGCGTCCATCTCGAGTTCGAAGGCGGTAGCTTCCAATTCGCCCGCCAAGGCATCGTCCACGCTTGCCATGATGATCAGGATGGCGTCTGCGCCCCATGCGCGTGCTTCGTAGACCTGGTAAGGGTCGAACAGGAAATCCTTACGTAACGCGGGCAGGGATACCGCCTTGCGCGCATTGGTGAGAAATTCCGGAGCGCCCTGGAAAGACGGGGCGTCAGTAAGCACCGAAAGGCAGGCGGCGCCACCTTTCTGGTAGGCCTTGGCCAGCGCCGGCGGATCGAAATCGGCTCGGATCAAGCCCTTGGAAGGGCTGGCCTTCTTGATTTCGGCGATCAGGCCGAAGCTCCCCGCTCTGCGCTTCGCCTCGAGCGCCGCCAAAAAACCGCGCGTCGCACCGGCATCCTTTGCCCGAGCCTTGATCTCGGCCAGCGGCACTTTCGCTTTCGCCGCAGCGATCTCGTCGCGTTTATAGGCTTCGATCTTGCGCAGGATATCCGACAAGGCCTTACCCGTTCGAAATCTCGACCAGCTTGTCCAGCACGCCAAGCGCGCGGCCGCTGTCGATCGCTTGTGCCGCGGCGGCGATGCCGTCGGCCAAAGTCGTCGCCTTGCCGGCTACGACCAGCCCGGCGCCGGCATTCATCAGCGCCGTGTCGCGATAAGCACCGGCGGCCCCGCTCAGCATATCGCGCAATTCCTTGGCGTTGTAGGCCGCGTCGCCACCGCGCAGCTCTTCCTTGGTGTGCCGCTTCAACCCGACGGTTTCCGGCGTCAGGGTGAAGCTGCGGATCTCGCCGCCGGCAAGCTCCGCCACCTGGGTCTCGCCGGTGGTGGTGATCTCGTCATAGCCATCGCCATGGACGACCCAAGCGTGCTCGGCGCCCAGCGCCTTCAGCGTCTCGGCCACCGGCATGATCCATTCCGGCAGGAAAACGCCGACCATCTGACGGCTGACGCCGGCGGGGTTCGACAGCGGACCGAGCAGGTTGAAGATGGTGCGCGTGCCGAGCTCGACGCGGGTCGGCCCGACATGCTTCATCGCCGGATGAT
Organism: Mesorhizobium sp. B4-1-3; assembly: GCF_006439355.1. Lineage (GTDB taxonomy): Bacteria > Pseudomonadota > Alphaproteobacteria > Rhizobiales > Rhizobiaceae > Mesorhizobium. The sequence goes on along the minus strand of NZ_VFTG01000004.1, from coordinate 101,770 downwards.
GCGCCGGCGCGAACATGAAGCCGACACCGGCCTCGTGGATGCAGCGGCCGATCATCTCCGGCGAGATATCGATCTTGACGCCCAGCGCCGTCAGCACGTCGGCGGAGCCGGTCAGCGAGGACAGGCCACGATTGCCATGCTTGGCGACGGGCACGCCGGCGGCGGCGATGACGAAGGCCGAAGCGGTCGAGATGTTGACCGAGTGCGAATTGTCGCCGCCGGTGCCGACGATGTCGATGGCGCCGTGCGGCGCCTCGACACGCAGCATCTTGGCGCGCATCGTCGCCACCGCGCCGGATATCTCGCTCACCGTCTCGCCGCGCACGCGCAGCGCCATCAGGAAGCCGCCGATCTGGCCGGGCGTCGCATCGCCCGACATGATGATGTCGAACGCCTCACGCGCCTCCTCGAAGGAAAGCGCGGTGCCCGCGGCGACCTTGGCTATGTGTGTCTTCAGCGCGCTCATGGTGTCTGTGCTTGCGAAACAGCGTTCGGGTCGATGCGAACGTCATATTGCGATTGCAGCTGCGCCACCAGCTGGTCGAGCAGGTCGTCGGACATGCCGGCGCCGAAGGATTTCTGCGCGTCGTCGGGCACCGCGCTGCCGTCGGCGCCCGCCGGCTCGAAGACCTCGGCGACCTTGAACAGGATCTGGCCGTCGCCGGTGGGCGAGGCGATCAAACCGGTGCCGCCTTCGCCGACGCTGAACATCGCCGCGGCGCCCTCCTTGCCGAAATCGGCATCGTCGGCTTCGCGCTTCAGGCCGCGCTTGGTCTGCTTGTCGAGCTTGAGCTCGCCGGCAATGACGTCGAGCGTGGTGCCGGCCTTGAGGCGCTTCTCCAGCTCCTTGGCCTTCGCGTCGAGCCGCTTGTCGGTCTCGGCCTCCGTCCAGTCGGCCACGACCTTCTTGCGGACTTCGTCCAGCGTGCGGTCGCGCGCCGGCGTGATCGACTGCACCTCGTAGAAGACAAAGCCATTGTCCGCGGTCGTCAGGCCCTCGTTCTCGGTGTTGGGTTCGGCCGCGAACACCGACTTGATCAGCGTGGCTGATTCCGGCAGGTCGTTGACGATCGTGCCGTCCGGCCGCTGGCCCGTACGGTCGATAGCGTCGATGGTGACGACCTTGAGCTTCAGCTTCTCGGCGGCCTGGGCAAGCGAGGCGCCCGAGGCGCGGGTGTCCTCATAGCTGTCATGGACGTCGAGCAGGATGCGGCTTGCTTCGCCGAGCGCCAGGTCCTTGCGGATCTGGGCGGACACTTCCGAAAGCGGCTTCACCACCTGCGGCTTGATCTCGGTGACGCGCAAGAGCACGGGGCCGAAGGCGCCCTGAACGACCGGGCTCACCTCGTTGACGTTGAGCGAGAAGGCGGCATCGGCGACTGCCTTGTCGGCGATCTTGTCCCTCGACAGCGTGCCAAGCAGCGTGTCGGCCGGTGTCTTGCCTTCGGCGGTGATGAGCTTGTCGAAAGTGGCGCCTGCCTTCAGCGAATCGTAGGCGGCCTTCGCCGCATCCGGCGTCCTGAACACCAACTGCTCGATGGTGCGCATCTCGGGCGTCGTGTAGCGCGCGATATTTTTCTTGTAGTCGTCGCTGACCTGCTGGTCGGTCACTGCGGACGGATCCGCGATGTCCTGCGGCTCCAGCCGGACATAGGAGAATTTGCGGTATTCCGGCGCGGCATAGGTCTTCTTGTTGGCCTCGAAATAGGCGTTGATGGCGCTGTCGGACGGCGCCTCGATCGGCTGCACGAGGGTCTTCGGCAGGACGAGATAGTCGATCGTGCGATCCTCGCCGCGATAGAGCGAGACCGCCTTCAGGAACGTCTGCGGCACCTTCAGGCCGTCGGAGATCGCCTCGACGATCTGCTGGCGCACGGCCACCTGCGCGCGGTTCTTGAGATAGTCCTCAGGCCGCATGCCGAGCTGGCGCAGGAGATATTCGAAGGTCCGGCGATCGAACTGACCGCTGGGGCCCTTGAAAGCCGGGTCCTCGCGCGTCAGTTCGGCCAGCCGGTCCTTGGAAAGGCCGAGCCCGAGCTTGCGCGCCTGCTCGTCGAGCACGGCGCCCGAAACGAGCTGCGCCAGCACCTGGTTGTCGACGCCGAGCAGCTTGGCCTGCTCCTGGGTGACGCGCTGGCCATATTGCTGCGACAGAAGGCTGAGCTGGCGGTCGTAAGCGAGGCGGTACTCGTTGATCGAGACCTCCGTGCCGCCGGCCGTAATCACCGCGTGATGACCGCCGAGAACGCCCCCCACCATGCGGGTGGTGATGCCCCAGGCGGCGAAACTGATCACCAGCAAGGACAGCAACGCCTTCGCGACCCAGGTGCCCGCCGCGCTTCTCAATATACCAAGCATGCATACTTCCGATTTGTGCGCATTTTCGCATGCGCCGAGTCTGAAACAAGCGCAATAGCGCCCTTCCGGTCCACTGTCGATTGCTTTGTGACCTGATTTTGGTAGTGAGGGCGCTGCTTAATGTCGCCCGGAGAACGCGCCCCATGACCCCTGGAATCCGCCCGCTTGTCGCCGGCAACTGGAAAATGAACGGCACCAGCGCCTCGCTCAACGAGTTGCGGTCGATCGGCAACGGGTTCATGAGCGGGCTCGACGCTGAGACCGAAGCCCTGGTGTGCGTACCGGCGACCTTGCTCCAGCGCGCCGCCGAGATCTTGTCGCGCACGCCGGTGCGGGCCGGCGGAGAAGATTGCCATCCAAAGGAGAGCGGCGCCTTCACCGGCGAGATTTCGGCCGAGATGCTCAAGGATGCCGGCGCGAGCCATGTGATCGTCGGCCATTCGGAGCGCCGCGAACTGTTCGGCGACAATGACGCGACGGTCCATGCCAAGGCATCGGCCGCCTGGCGGGCAGGGCTGGTGGCCATCATCTGCATCGGCGAGACGCGCGCCGAGCGCGAGGCAGGCGCCACGCTCGACGTTTTGTCGCGCCAGCTCGAAGGGTCGGTTCCGACCAGCGCCACCGCGGCGAACAGCATCATTGCCTATGAGCCGGTCTGGGCGATCGGCACCGGCCTGACTCCGACCGCGGCCGACGTTGCCGAGGCGCATGCGCATATCCGCGGCAAGCTGACCGGATTGCTCGGCGATGCCGCGGCGAAGATGCGCATTCTTTACGGCGGCTCGGTCAAGCCTTCCAATGCGGTGGAACTGCTCGGCGTCGAGAATGTCGACGGCGCGCTGGTCGGCGGCGCCAGCCTCAAGGCGGCCGACTTCCTGGCCATCGCGGAAGCCTACATGAACATCTCCTAAAGCGCGCCGCGATCTTTCAGGTTCGCTCCATGCGCTTCAGGTTTTGATCTTACGCATGTCTTATCCCGAAACCGGTTCCCACTTTCGGGAGACATGCTTTAGAGAGCGTCTGCCAAGCCTGCGCGGCATAAATCGTTGTATTGGCCGCATTGCTTCCCATATTCCCGGCCACGGGCTTGGAAATGCCGCCAAAGCATTGTAAGGAGCCGCCTCCAAAACACCGGTCGTATGCGCGGCAGCGCTTGGCCTCGCCAGGATAAATTATGGAAACCGTACTGATCGTCATCCACCTCATGGTCGTGCTCGCGCTTGTCGGCGTGGTGCTGCTGCAGCGCTCCGAAGGCGGCGGTCTGGGCATCGGCGGCGGTTCCGGCTTCATGACGGCGCGGGGCGCCGCCAACGCACTGACTCGCGCCACCGCAATCCTGGCGGCGGCCTTCTTCGTGACTTCGCTGGCGCTGTCGATCCTTGCCCGCTACAGCGAGAAGCCGATCGACATCCTCGACCGCCCGGCGACGTCCAGCCAGGGCAACGGCGTGCTCAACCAGCTGCCGGGTTCCAACGGACCGGTGGGCGCCTCCAAGCCCGCGGCTCCCGCGGCCCCGTCGGGCGGTGCGACGACCACCACGCCGCTTGCCAATGGCACCGCCGCGCCGGCCCCGGCGACGCCCGCTCCGGCGCCTGCGAATCCGGCCACGCCGCCGGCAAACAACGGCGTCACCTTGCCGGTTACCCCGCAGGTTCCAAACCAGTAGCCGGAAAAGCACCGGGCCGCGATCTGTGGTTCTTTGAACACAGTCGCGGCAAATGCGCGTCCGATCACGAAGATTCAACCGGGCGTAGCGCGTGCCTCAGCTTGAGGCGATGACGGCTAATCGATTATAGATTGCGCGCGGCACTTTTCGGCGTCCTTGGGGGGCGCCGGGCGACGCCGTGGGCAACTTGCTTTGAAATCGGATCTTCGCCATGCAGCTTCGCAGCTTAATCCTTCTGGGATTCTGTGCCGTCCTCGGCATGGGTTCCTCGGCCCTTGCCGGACCGGCAAACCTGGCCACTTCCCCGTCGGTTGAGAAGACCGACGCAATTCCTGTCGCCGCCAAGAGCGACGCATCGCAGCTGAGGCTTCTCAAGAAGAAGAAAAGTCCGACCTCGGCGGATCTTGCGCAGATCAGCAAGCTCGAGGCCAAGATCGCGGCCGACAAGGAAGCCGCCAAGCAGAAGGCGCTCGAGGCTCGCAAGATGGCGATGCGCGAGGCGGCCAAGGCCAAGGCGGATGCCGCGCGCCAGGAATGGCTCGCCAGAAAGAGCGGTGGCGCGGCCGCTCCGGCCGAAGCTGCCGACGCCAAGCCTGCCAAGAAGACCACCAAGATCCTTGCGCCGCTGGAGCCGATAGCGCCGCTCGCTCCGGTCAAGGCCGAAGAGCCGATCCCGGCGGAAGCCATGAACGTCACCGCCACCGGCAACAACGGCGAATTGCGCAGTGAGCAACCCGGCCAGAAGCAGACGAGCAGCGGCGGGCTGTTCGCCGGCCTCTTCGGCGGCGCCCAGGCGACTTCCATCAACTATCTGCCCGAGACCCGTGCGCTCGATTCGGCGCTCGCCAAGAAGGACGCCAAGCGGCCCTTCAAGGTGAAGCCGGAATTCGTGCCACAGGATGTCTCCTTCTCCGGCTATGAGCCGGGCACGATCGTCATCGATACCAGCGCTCGCCGCCTCTATCTGGTCGAGAGCTATTCGACCGCGCGCCGCTATGCCATCGCTGTCGGCCGCGAAGGCTTGCAGTTCAAGGGCACGGTGGCTGTCGGCGACAAGCAGGAATGGCCGCGCTGGATTCCGACGCTCGATATGCAGAAGCGCGAGCCGAAGCATTACGGCCAGTACAAGGACGGCATGCCCGGCGGCGGCGAGAATCCGCTCGGCGCGCGCGCTATCTACCTCTATGACGGCAAGAAGGACACGCATCTGCGCATCCACGGCACCATCGCGCCGCAGTCGATCGGAACCAGCGCGTCGAACGGATGCTTCCGCATGATCAACGAGCACGTCATGGACCTCTACAGCCGCGTCAAGATCGGTACCAAGGTCGTTATTATCTAACGATTTCCATCAAACTGCCGAAAGGGCCGGCACCGCCGGCCCTTTTGTTTTGACCGAATCCAAGGCTGTTCCTTGTTTGGAGCATGATCTTTCCCGAAAACCGGTTTCCACTTTTCGGGATCATGCTCTAGAGGCACCGGCGCCATTTTGGGAAAAAGCCTTCGCGGCGGTTTTTTCTCTGGCGGAATCAATCAGGCCGCGTTAAGCGATGACTCCCATGGCGCGATATGTATTCATCACAGGCGGCGTGGTTTCCTCACTCGGAAAAGGCATCGCCGCAGCAGCTCTTGGGGCTCTCCTGCAGGCGCGAGGCTATCGCGCGCGGATCAAAAAGCTCGATCCTTACTTGAATGTCGACCCCGGAACGATGTCGCCTTACCAGCATGGCGAAGTGTTCGTGACCGACGACGGCGCCGAAACCGATCTCGATCTCGGCCATTACGAGCGGTTCACCGGCCGCTCGGCCAACCAGCAGGACAACATCACCACCGGCCGCATCTACAAGAACATCATCGAGCGCGAGCGGCGCGGCGACTATCTCGGCGCGACCGTGCAGGTGATCCCGCACGTCACCGACGAGATCAAACACTTCGTGCTGGACGGCAATGACGACTACGATTTCGTGCTGTGCGAGATCGGCGGCACGGTCGGCGACATCGAGGCGATGCCATTCCTGGAGGCGATCCGCCAGCTCGGCAACGACCTGCCGCGCAACAACGCGGTCTATGTGCATCTGACGCTGATGCCCTACATCCCGACGGCCGGCGAATTGAAGACCAAGCCGACGCAGCATTCGGTGAAGGAATTGCGCGGCATCGGCATCGCGCCCGACATCCTTCTGGTGCGCGCCGACAGGCCGATCCCCAAGGAAGAGCGCCGCAAGCTGTCGCTGTTCTGCAACGTGCGCGAAAGCGCCGTCATTCAAGCGCTGGACGTGCCGCATATCTACGACGTGCCGATGGCCTATCACCAGGAAGGGCTCGATTCGGAAGTGCTGGCCGCTTTCGGCATCGACCCGGCGCCGAAGCCGCGCATGGAGCCGTGGCAGGCGCTGTCCAAGCGCATCCACAATCCGGAAGGCGAGGTGACGATCGCCGTCGTCGGCAAGTACACCGGGCTCAAGGATGCCTATAAATCGCTGATCGAGGCGCTGTCGCATGGCGGCCTCGCCAACCGGGTCAAAGTCAAGCTCGACTGGATCGAAAGCGAGATCTTCGAGAAGGAAGACCCAGCGCCGTGGCTGGAGAAGGTGCACGGCATCCTCGTTCCCGGCGGTTTTGGCGAGCGCGGTTCGGAAGGCAAGGTCCTGGCGGCAAAGTTCGCGCGCGAGCGCAAGGTGCCTTACTTCGGCATCTGCTTCGGCATGCAGATGGCCTGCATCGAGGCGGCTCGCTCGCTGGCGGGCGTCGACCATGCATCGTCGACCGAATTCGGCCCGACCGATGAGCCCGTCGTCGGCCTGATGACCGAGTGGCTTAAGGGCAATATGCTGGAGAAGCGCAGGGCCACCGGCGACCTTGGCGGCACGATGCGGCTCGGCGCCTACCAGGCCGAACTCGCCAAGGGCTCGAAGATAGCCGAAATCTATGGCGACACGCAGATTTCCGAACGCCACCGGCACCGCTACGAGGTCAACATCGACTACAAGCAGCGGCTCGAGGATTGCGGCCTGGTTTTTGCTGGCATGTCGCCCGACGGCGTGCTGCCCGAGACGGTCGAATATCCCGACCATCCGTGGTTCATCGGCGTGCAATACCACCCCGAACTGAAGAGCCGGCCGCTCGATCCGCACCCGTTGTTCGCCAGCTTCATTTCGGCCGCCGTGGATCAGTCGCGGCTGGTTTGAGCGACCGGCCCGCACATCGGCCATGCAAACCTACGTCGCGCTGCTCTACAGCATCATCCTGGGCGAGGGGCGGCGCGTGGTCATGGCCGATCTCAAGGCGATGGCTGAGGAACTGGGGCTGAAGAACGTCCGCACGCTGGTCGCGACCGGCAATCTGGTGTTCGAGGCGCGGGCGGGCGAAATCTCAAAGCTCGAGCAGCGGCTGGAAATAGCCTTTGAAAAGACCTTCGGCCGCCATGTCGACATCATCGTGCGTGGGGCCGAGGATTGGTTGAAGCTTGCGGCTTCCAATCCGTTCCCTGCCGAGTCGGCTGAAGCCGCTGATCAGGTCGCGGTTCGGGTCATGCGCCAGCCTGTCGGCGAGGAAGCCTTGTCGGAACTTCAGGCCCGCGCTGCTAACGATGAGAAGGTACTTTTGATCGACGGCGATATCTGGCTTGTCTTCTCGCGCGAGCGACCGAGCTCGCGGCTGCTCGCCGCCGCCAATCACAAGCGCTTCGGCGTCGGCACGGCGCGGAACTGGAACACGGTGCGGCGGCTAGCGGAGATGGTAGGCAGTAGGCAGTAGGCAGTAGGCAGTAGGCAGTAGGCAGCAGGGTGGCATTTTCTATTGCCTGGTCCCTACTGCCTACTGCCTTGTTTCAGGCCTTCGCCACCTTCGCACCCGCGCCAAGCGCCATGCTGCGCAGCGCGTAGTAGACGGCGCCGGCGATCGTCACGCCGAAGAACCAGCCATAGACGCCCCACCAGGACGGAAGCCAGTTGGTGAAGTTGGGCAGGATCGAGGAGAAGATGGCGCCGATGCCGGCGGCGATGAAGGCGTTGACATGCCAGCCGCTCTGGAAACGGAACTCGCCGTCCTCGCGGTAGAGCGCCTCGACGTCGACCTCGCTTTTGCGGATCAGATAGTAGTCGACCATCATCACGCCGAAGATCGGTCCCATCGTCGCGCCGATGATGTTGACGAAGGACGCGGCGCTGCCTTCCCATGGCGCGAAGGGATAGAGCACGAGGGCGATCAGCGCCGCGATGTAGCCGCCCTTCTTGAAGTCGATCTGGCGCGGGAAGACGTTGGAGAAGTCGAAGGCCGGCGAGACGAAATTGGCCACCACGTTGATGCCCAGCGTCGCCACGGCGAAGGTCAGCGCGGCAAGTGCGGCCAGGAACCAGCTGTCGAACTTGGCCGAGATCTGGTCGGGATGCAGAAGCACCTCGTGATAGACGTCATAGGCCGCGATCGTGGTGACGCCGGCCACCAGCGAGAACAGGATGAGGTTGACCGGCAGGCCCCAGATGTTGCCCTTGCGCAAAGCCGCATTGTCCGGCGCGTAGCGGGCGAAGTCGCAGAAGTTGAGATAGAGCGCCGAGAAGTAGGTGACCCAGATCGCCGCCACCGCGAACAGGGCGGTCCAGGACCCAGGCTCGCCAGGAACGCCGGCGTCCTTGGTCTTGTCCAGCAGCACATCCATCGGGATGTCGCTGGTGAAGGCGAAAGTGCCGGACTTCACGCAAAGAAAAATGGCGAGGATCAGCATCATGATCCAGACAGCCGGGCCGGCCCAATCCTGGAAGCGGCGGACAGTTTCCATGCCCTTCTGGATGATCAGCAGCTGCAGCGTCCAGATGATGACGAAGCAGATCACCTCCAGGGTCGAATGCCCGAGAAGATGCGAGCTCTTGTTGAACTCGTCGAACCATTGCAGGCGCGTCAGCAGCGCGACGATCGCGCCCGACGCCGCAGCCGTCTGGGCGCCGTACCAGAAGCAGGCGACGATGGCGCGGACCAAGGCCGGGACGTTGGCGCCCCAAATGCCAAAGGAGGCTCGGGCAAGCACGGGGTAGGGCACGCCGGTCTTCACCCCGGCATAGCCGACCAGGTTCATCAGGCCGTAGATGATCAGCGAGCCGATGCCGATGGCGATGATGAAGTTGACGAAACCGCCACAGAACAGAAACAGGCTGGCGGCCAGATAGTAGCCCCAGAGGCTGTGGACGTCCGAGGTCCAGACGTTGAAGATCGAAAACGGTCCCCAGTTCCTGACCGTTGCGGGAGCCAGATCCTCGTTGTAGAGGTCGGGCGAGGCGCCTTGAATGGTCATTGCAAGTGTTCCCCTTTTCCAAAACGCGCCCTCACGCGTTTGACCATGAAGGTTAAGCCTGACCCTGGGGAACCGGCAAGCAACCCATTTGCCGGCTTTCGCCTTAAAGACATTCAACGAGAATCGCCGTTGTCCGAGGGCGCCCGGCTGGCAGCCAGCCCGAGTCGCCAGATCTTTCCCGCATGCCGGGCGCGACCTGATGGTTGCAGATTTTTTCCATCGGCAATCAAATTTGTTTGGAACCGATCAGCGAGACGTGCGTTTAGTGGGGTTCGACCGCTCTGCGGCCGACCGGGAGGATAATCATGGATCGCTTGCATTTCTTTACCCCAGTGCGAATTGCGCGTGGGCAGGGATACCCTGTGGAGGAAGTCGATAGCGTCTCCGAGGCGATGGTGTTCCTGCGGAAGTGGCCCACGGGACGACGCGGCCCGGTTTACCAATGCGCGCTGAATTGCTGCGCGGCGGCTATGTCGGGCAAGATGTCGGCCGAGGAAGCGCGGAAAGCCTTTGTCGGCTTTGCCCGCATCACCCGGCTCCTCGACGACGATATGGCGCTGCCGTTGGGCGGCGCGCCGATGGATAATGTCTACGCCTTGAGGCGTTAGGCGCGAGCCGCTATTCGTAAATTGGGAACGCTGCGCCTGACTGGCGTGGCGGCTGTTTGTTCAACTGCTCGGCCCAGCAAGGCCGCGTTGGTGCGTCTCTTCCGCGTTGTGCTCCCCAGGCTCGCGGTAGGAAATCGTCGCGAAATCGCTTATGTGTGCGCGGTGTCTCTTTCATCGAGGCTCTGAAATTCGCCGGACGTGATGGACAAGAGCAGCGATTACAAAAAGGTCCGGCTCGCCGTGGCCCCGATGATGGATTGGACGGACAGGCATTGCCGGTTCTTCCACCGCCAGTTGACGCGCCGCGCGCTGCTTTACACCGAAATGGTGGTGGCGGACGCGGTCATCCAAGGCGCGCGCGAGCGACTGCTCGGTTTCGACGCTGTAGAACATCCCGTCGCGCTGCAACTCGGCGGATCGGATCCGGCAAAGCTCGCCGAAGCCGCTCGGATCGGCGAAGCCTTCGGCTATGACGAGATCAACCTCAATGTCGGCTGCCCGTCAGACCGAGTCCAGTCGGGGACGTTCGGCGCCTGCCTGATGAAGACGCCCGCACTGGTCGCCGAATGCGTCGCGGCGATGAAGGCTTCGGTGAAAATCCCGGTCACGGTCAAATGCCGCATCGGCGTCGACGATCAGGACCCGGAGCCCGCGCTCGACGCCCTCGCCGACGGCGTGCTAGCCGCCGGCGCCGAAGCGCTCTGGGTGCATGCCCGCAAGGCCTGGCTGGAGGGGTTGAGCCCCAAGGAGAACCGCGACATCCCGCCACTCGACTATCCGCGGGTCTACCGGTTGAAGGCCAGAAAGCCGGACGAATTCATCGGCATCAACGGCGGTATTCAATCGCTTGGCGAGGCGTCGACGCATCTTTCCCACGTCGACGGCGCGATGCTCGGCCGCGCCTCCTATCATATGCCGGGCATCCTCATCGGCGTCGATGCTGCTTTCTACGGCGAGGCGGCTGCCGGCTTCGACTATCCGGCGCTGATCGACGCCATGGCCGGCTATGCCGCGCGCCACATCGAGCGGGGTGGGCGGCTCGGCCACATCACCCGCCATATGGTCGGGCTGTTCCACGGCTTGCCCGGTGCGCGACGTTTCCGACAGATTCTTTCCACCGACGCGAACAAACCCGGTGCCGGCCCGGAGGTGCTGAAGACCGCATTCGCGGCGATTGATTTCACGGCCGCGGAAGCCGAGGCAGCCTGATCTTTAATCAGTCCCGCAGGATCATGCGGTCGCCGCGCACGTCGAAACCCGACAACGAGCCGATGAAGTTCATGCCGAGCAGGCTCTGGTCCAGCATGCCGGGCGCGGCGACCATCACCGACATATCCTTGCGCACGATACCGCCGATCGCCACCTCGTCGGTCCTGACCGTCGCCGCCCGCGCCATGCCGTTGGCGGTGGAGACGTCGATGCTGTAGCTGAGCGCCGCAGGGTTGAAGCCCGCGGCCTGGGCATCTTCCGACGTCAGCACCGTACTGGTCGCGCCGGTGTCGACCACGGCCCGCACCGGCGTGCCGTTGACCAGGATGCGGGCCTCGAAATGGCCGTTGTCGGCCTTGTCGAGCGTGACGGTGGGACGGCCGTTCTCCATGCCGAGCGCCAGCGGACTGCCGGGCACGAAGCCGGCCGTCACGCGGCTCGCGACGTCCTGCAGCTCGTAGCGATATTGATAACCGGCGATCAGCACGAGGATCAGCGCGGCCCAGACGCCGATATTGCGTGCCATGTCGCCCAGCGGCCGGCCCGAGCGGAGCAGGCTCGCGCCGATCACCATCACCAGCACGCCGACCCAGATCAGTCGGCCGAAGTCATTGTTGTTCATGCCGAAAGTGTGGCCGGCCGAATTGTTGAGCATGAGCAGCACGAGCCCGACGCCGATCGCCGCCATGACGATCCAGAACAGGCGGTTCATCGGTTTCTTCTCACAAAAGGCCGCGCTCGCGCGCCATGCGGGCACGCCGGGTCTCGCGGCGCGGCCGTCGCTCGACCGTTTCGAGCCGTGCCGGCAGTTCGGCCATTACCGCCCGGCGCGTTTCGGGGGTCATCGTGAGCCAGCTGGAAATTTCGTCACGCGTGCGGCCGCAACCGAAACAGAAGCCGGTTTTCATATCGATCGAACAGACCAGGATGCAGGGGGATTCGATGGCGGTCATGCTGTTCTCTTGGCTTCATCCCACATGGTGCAACCGCCCGAGCAATGCAAGCCCTCCTTATTGCGCCGCAAGGCACCGCGTTCGCGGCATCGTCAGGCGGTTGTGCCGGCGGGAGAAGGCGGCTATGCCGCTTGCGATTTTCGCAACGAACCGCGACCGACATAAATGCCTGCTCAGCCTTTCGACGATTTCCGAAGCCTCCTGGCGGCCCTGCCGCCGGCCGATGACGCGGCGGGCGGCCGCGTCCGGGCACTGTTCGCCAAGGCGGACAAGCCGAAAGGATCGCTGGGACGAATCGAGGACATCGCGGCCTGGATTGCCACCTGGAGCGGGCGCGCACCGCCGGCGATCAATCGGCCGCTGATGGCGATCTTCGCCGGCAATCACGGTGCCGTCAGCCATGGCATTTCGCCGCGGCGTGTTGCCGCGACCGCCGATGAAGTCGAGCTCTGCGCCGCCGGCGGGGCCGCGATCAACCAGGTCTGCATCGCCAACGATCTCGGCCTGAAAGTCTTCGATCTGGCCTTGGATATCCCCACGGGCGACATCACCGAGGAGGATGCGCTCGATGAGCGCGGCTGCGCCGCCACCATGGCCTTCGGCATGGAGGCAGTCGCGGGCGGCGCCGATCTTCTGTGCCTTGGCGATCTCGGCGTCGGCAATTCGACCATTGCGGCTGCCCTTTGCGCCGCGCTGTTCGGCGGCAAGGGGACGGATTGGGTTGGGCCGGGGTCCGGCGCCGATGCGGCGACGATGGCGCGAAAAGCCGAGGTTGTCGATCGGGCGCTGGCGTTTCATGGTTCCGGCCTCAGCGATCCGCTCGAGGCTCTGCGCAGGGTCGGCGGACGCGAATTCGCGGCGATCTGCGGCGCCATTCTGGCGGCGCGCATGGAAAAGATCCCCGTCCTGCTCGACGGGTTCGTGGCGACCGCGGCGGCCGCGGTTTTGCATGCGGCCAATCCAGTCTCGCTCGATCATTGCCTGCTTGCCAACCTGTCGCCGGAGGCTGGCCACGGCAAGGCGGCCGAGAGGCTCGGACTGCGGCCGCTGCTCGATTTCGGCATCAGCCATGGCGAAGGCGTAGGCGCGGCTCTCGCCGCCGGTATCGTCAAGGCCGCGGCGTTGACGAGTTCGGGCATGGCGGCGGCCGTCCGCCGTTAAAGGCTCCAAGAGCGCTTTAGCGGCGTCCGCGCGTTGCCGCGACAGCCTTGGTCGGTAGGGCCGGCAGTTCCTCCATCACCCGGCTCAGCGGAAAGATGGCGATCGCCTCGGTGCCCTCGCGCAGCTTGGAATGAAGCTCGAATGTGCCGCCATGCATGGCAAGCAGCCCCTGCACGATCGGCAGGCCGAGGCCGGTTCCCTGTTCGGCGCTCTTGATGGCGATCGAGCCCTGGCCGAAAGCGGAAAGCACCACCGGGATTTCCTCGTCCGGTATGCCCGGGCCGTTGTCCTTGATCGAAATGTACTGGCCGCCGCCGGCGGTCCAGCCGACACGCACGCGCACTTCGCCGCCGGACGGGGTGAACTTGATCGAATTGGACAGAAGGTTGAGCGTGATCTGCCGGACGGCGCGCTCGTCGGCGAAGAGGCGCGGCAAGGTCTCCTCGAATTCCTGGATGATGCGGATGTCCTTGTTGCGGGCGCGCAGCTCCATCATGTGGCAGCAGTCCTCGACGATGGTCACCAGCACCACCGGCTCCTCGTTGAGCTGGTAGCGGCCGGCCTCGATGCGCGACAGGTCGAGGATCTCGTTGATCAGGTCGAGCAGGTGCTGGCCGGACTCATGCACGTCATGGGCATAGTCGCGATAGGTCGGATTGTTCATCGGACCCAGCACTTCATTGGCCATCACTTCGGAGAAGCCAAGGATGGCGTTTAGCGGCGTCCTGAGCTCGTGGCTCATGGAGGCGAGAAAACGCGATTTCGCCAGGTTGGCGTCCTCGGCACGCCGCCTTGCCTCGTCCGACATCGATTTTGCCGTCTCCACTTCGGCAATCAGCGCGTCCTTCTCCGAGCGGAAGGACAGCACCATCAACGACGCCTGGTTGAGGTGGCGTGCGACGTAACCGAAGAAGGGAAGTGCTGCGATGAGCAATGCCGCCATCGTGGCTTCGATCGGCGTCCACAGACGCATGATGGTGTAGACATAAACGGCAACGGGAATGGCGAAGGTCGCGAACAGGGCGCCGCCAAGCGAGGAGGCTAAGACCGCCGTCATCGCCATGGCGACCAGGATCACCATGGCCTTGGCCACATGGAACTGGTCGATCTGGCATGTGTTGCAACCGATCCAGGCGAACCAGGCCCAGCCAAGGCCGCATAGGAAATGGCCGATCAGGAAGTCGCGGCGCGTCTGCGCTGGGTCGAGCTCGGCCGCCTCGGTCCGCTCCACGCGACGCGCCATGAAGGCGACGATCGTGTAGCAAAGCAGCGTCGCCAAGGCCCAGATGGTGATCTGGCTGTCCAGGCCTGCCAGCCGGCCGATGGCCGCTACCGCAAGCACCAGCAGGGGGATAGCGACCGCGCTGACCACCATGGTGCGGGCATGCAGCTTCAGCAGTTCACGGTCGAAGTCGAGACTGCCCGCCTGCTGCGAAAGGCGGTCGCGCGTCTTGCGCACCGCGCGCGCCACATCGCTGTTGCGGTGCGGTTTACGGCGGTCCACAATAAATTTATCCGCTGTGTTCGAGCGTTGCAAAGGCATACAGACTTCAATTTCTGCGCGCAGCGACTGTCAGTTCGTTAAGCTACGTTCGAATGATTAAGAGACTGTTTGCCATATGAGCCGTTTCGGGGTGCGAGGACCGCGCCGACGCTATGCGGCGAGCCCGCCGCGCAGCCTCTGGCGCACGCTGCTGGACTATGGGCTTGCCTTCCTTTTGCTGGGATTGCTCATCTTGGTGGCGGCGCGGCTCGATCGCTTCGAGACACGCAACGAGCAAGGCACGGCAATCGTCAATGACGGCGATTCGATCACACTCGGGAGCGAACGCATCCGCATGCGCGGCATCGACGCTCCGGAATACCAGCAAACCTGCCAGAAGGGTGGCGCCGACTATCCCTGCGGCAAGCTGGCGCGGCAGTCGCTGGTGCGGCTGATCGCCGGCAGGCCGGTTTCCTGCAGCGGCTGGCAGCGCGACCGCTACGGCCGGCTGCTCAGCGATTGCAAGGCGGGCGACACCGACCTAAACCGGGCCCAGGTGCAGGCCGGATGGGCGGTTGCCTTCGGCGACTTCGAAACCGAGGAAACAGTGGCGAGAGCGGCCAAGGTCGGCATCTGGGCAGGCACTTTCGAGGAGCCGCGGCAATGGCGCGACAGCCATCATGACGCGCCGGTCGAGAGAAGGCACGGCACGCTGGCGTCGTTCGGCGATGCGTTGCGCGAATTTGTTCGCTTCTGGTGATGGGTGGACCCGCGCCCTATGATCCGGTGGAGAAGCTGGAGGATGGAATGAAGCTGTTCGACGGTGGCCGCGCGCCCAATCCGCGGCGCGTGCGTGTCTTCCTTGCCGAGAAGGGACTGACGGTGCCGCTGGTGCCCGTCGACATGGGCGCGCTGGAACATCGCGGCGCAGAGGTGGCGCAGCGCAATCCGCTGCGCCGCCTGCCGGTGCTCGAGCTCGACGACGGCACCATCATCACCGAATCGATCGCCATCTGCCGCTATTTCGAGGAGTTGCATCCCGAGCCGGCGTTGTTCGGCACGGGCGCGCTCGGCAAGGCAAAGGTCGAGATGTGGCAAAGGCGCATGGAACTGAACCTGATGGCCAGCGTCGCCGCCGCGTTCCGGCACATCCATCCGGCGATGAAGGAATGGGAAGTGCCGCAAATTCCGGAATGGGGAGAGGCCAACAAGCCGAAGGCGATCGACTTCCTGCATCTCCTCGACCGCGAACTGGCGGAGCGCGAATTCGCCGCCGGCGATGCCTATTCGGTCGCCGACATCACCGGCATGATCGCCATCGATTTCATGAAGCCGGCCCGCATCAAGGTGCCGGAGGAATGCGCGAACGTGCTGCGCTGGTACGCGGCGCTGACAAGCCGGCCGAGCGCGACGGCCTGAGCGACGGAAATTGGATAATCCGCCCGATATGAGACAAGCGCTGGAGCGCCTTACCGAAAGGGTGCGGGCCTGCCATATCTGCATCGATGAGCCCCGCGGTCGGCCTTTGCCGCATGAGCCGCGGCCGGTGCTGCAGCCGTCCTCGACGGCGCGGATCCTGCTTGCCGGCCAGGCGCCAGGCACCAAGGTGCATCTGTCGGGCATGCCGTTCACCGACGCTTCGGGAGACCGGCTGAGAAACTGGCTCGGCGTCACCTCGCTGGAATTCTACGACACCGAAAAATTCGCCATCGTGCCGATGGGCTTTTGCTTTCCCGGCCAGGATGCCAAGGGTGGCGACCTGCCGCCGCGCCGCGAATGCGCGCCGGCCTGGCGCTCGCAGCTGATGGCGCTGATGCCTCAGATCGATCTGGTGCTCACAATCGGCGGTTATGCGCAGGCATGGCATATGGGCACGACACGGCTGCCGTCGCTGACCGAGACGGTCAGGAACTGGCGCGCCATATGGGATGGACCGTCCATGCCGAAAGTGCTGCCGCTACCACATCCGTCATGGCGAAACACCGGCTGGCTGAAGAAGAATCCCTGGTTTGAAATGGATTTGCTGCCCTTCCTGAGATCGGAAATCCGCTATCGCATTGATTAGGTATCCTGCAAGATATCACTCGCTTTTTGGGCCTTTGGCAGAATTTCTTTCTTGTTAATGGGGCCGATAAAGGGGATTATGGGGAAACTATTCCCCTGGAGCTTCCCATGGATCGCCTCGACAGAAAAATTCTCCGCCTCCTGCAGGAGGACGCGACGCTCGCGGTCGCCGATGTCGCCAAGAAAGTCGGCCTGTCGACCACGCCGTGCTGGCGGCGCATCCAGAAGCTCGAGGAAGAGGGCGTCATCAAGCGGCGCGTCGCCATCCTCGACCACGAGAAGGTCAATGTGCGCGTCACCGTCTTCGTGTCGATCCGCACCAATTCGCACAGCCATGAATGGCTGCGGCGCTTCTCCGAGGTCATCCAGGAATTCCCGGAAGTAGTCGAATTCTACCGCATGAGCGGCGACGTCGATTACCTGCTGCGCGTGGTGGTGCCCGACATCGCCGCTTACGATGCCTTCTACAAGCGGCTGATCGCCAAGATCGAGATCCGTGACGTCTCGTCGTCCTTCGCCATGGAGCAGATCAAGTACACGACGGAAATTCCGCTCGATTACATGGTTCTGGACAAGGAATCGGGCGCGAACGCGGCGTGACGCTGGTTGCGCCGATCGGCCTTAATTCTTCTTTTTGTTTAGGAAATTCCACGGCGAGTTGACCGGCAGAGTGACCGTGTCCGGCACGCTGTCGACGCTCGCCACCTCGGCCTTTCGCACCGTGTAGCCGGACTGGACGATCGACACGCCGTCGAGGATGAAGAGCTGGCTTTTCTCCATGCCGGGCCGCAGCACGCCGGTGACGGCGACCGGTTCATAGGCCTCTTTCATCTTGTAGGGATGCGCTGGCGTCACCAGCACGATCTGGTTGGGCGGCGGCGTCGGCATGTGGCTGCAGGCGCCGGTCCACGGCACCAGCAGGAATTGGTAGACGAGGTCACCCTCGCGGTCGACCGGCAATGCATAGCCGGCTAGTTGTATCATCTTGTCCTGCAGATCGAGCGACAAGGTCTCGCCGTGGTCGGGCAGTTTTGCCGCGATCATCGGCAGGTTCGCGTCCTCGGCAATCGCTTGCGTCGCAGGGCGCAGATCTTTCCAGAAGATATGCGCGACATTGGCCGCGGCATCGGCTCCGGTGGCTGCGAACAGCAGCATGGAGGCCAGCGTCGCGCATGATTTGAACCGCTTGTTCATGATCCCTCCATCCTCCGCCAGCCGATTTCCGGAATCGAGTAAAAGCGTCCTGACCGGTCCGGGTTCAACGGCTGAGCCGCATCACATGCCGGCGCGTGCCGGCGGTTCCGATCTCATGGAAGCCCCGCGCGGCGAACATGCCGCGAAAGCCCATGAAGCGATAGCTGGGTGCCGCCTCGTCGACGGGATAGGCTTCGACGGCACGCGCGCCTTTGCCGAAGGCATGGTCGACCGCGGCATCGAGCAGGGCGGAGGCCAGCCCGCCGCCGCGCAAAGCCCTCGGCACATAGAAGCAGACGATCGACCATATGCCGGTCTCGCTATCGTCCTGCTGCCTTGACAGTTTCCGGTAGGTCTCGCGCGGCGCAACCGAGCACCAGCCGATGGGCTTGCCCTCCAACTCGGCGACGATGCCCACGGGAGTACCATCATCGATGCGCGCCATCATCATGCGCTTCTTCTCGTCGTTTTCGATGTGCTCGCGGCTGGAATGGCGCCAGGCCATGCACCAGCAATATTTCGGCGCGCCGGGCTGCTCGAACAGCGTTTCGAAACGACCGCGCGTTTCTTGCGTCACCTCGACAAAGCGGACGCCGGAAAGGTCAAATTTTTGCGGCTGCGAGCCTTGCGAGCTGTTTGGCATTCGTCAGTTCCTTCACCGCATCCTTGCCGATCCAGCGCGCCGCCTTGTCCGAGGATGCCGCCAGTTTTTCCGCCAGCGCAAGGGCAGGTGCGTGCAGGCTCATCGAGCGCTTGCCGATCTGCCGCAGCGCCCAGTTGACCGCCTTGCGGACGAAATTGCGCGGATCGCCGGCGTGTTTCGCGATCAGCGGCAGATAAGCAAGGAAGGTCGCGTCCGGCTCTTTCTTGAGATGCACCGCGCTCCAGGCCAGCATGGCAAAGGCGGTGCGCCGAACGAATTCGCGGTCGTCTTCGGCGAACTCGTCTATCAATTCACGCCAGAATGGCGTCTCAGCGAACAGGTCCGCTACGGTGTCGACGATCTCCCAGCTGTCGAAATCCGCGGCCCAGCGCCGGCATTGATCGATATCGACCTTCTTAGACTCGCCGGTGAAGGCCGCTATCAGCCGGGCTTCGCGGACACCGCTGTTCCACAGCAGAAGCGATCGCTCATGGTTCTTCTTGAGTTTTCGCGCCAGCGGCCGCAATTGCGAATTGCCGACGCCGAGCGCGCTTGCCGTATTGATGCCGAAGCGCGCCATGCCCGCCCGGTTCTCGTCGGTGCCGACCGCGCGCAAATGCGCAATGATGTCGTCGGCGCTCCAGCTTGGATCGGGCAGAGGCATCGTCGCCTATTTTTCCAGTCGCGCCAGCAGCGACGAGGTGTCCCAGCGCTTGCCGCCCATATCCTGCACGTCCTTGTAGAACTGGTCGACAAGCGCCGTCACCGGCAGCTTGGCGCCGTTGCGGTTGGCCTCCGCCAGGCAGATTCCGAGATCCTTGCGCATCCAGTCCACAGCGAAGCCGAAATCATACTTGCCGGCATTCATGGTCTTGTGGCGGTTCTCCATCTGCCAGGAGCCGGCCGCCCCCTTGGAGATCACCTCGACCACCTTTTCGATGTCGAGGCCTGCCTTCTTGCCGAAATGAATGCCTTCGGCCAAACCTTGGACGAGGCCTGCGATGCAGATCTGGTTGATCATCTTTGTGAGTTGGCCGGCGCCGGCCGGCCCCATCAGCCCGACCATGCGGGCGTAAGCGTCGATGACGGGCCTCGCCTCGTCGAAAGCGGCCTCATCACCGCCGACCATGACGGTCAGAACGCCGTTCTCGGCGCCGGCCTGGCCGCCGGACACCGGCGCGTCGAGGAAGGAGAAGCCCGCTTTGCGCGCGGCTTCGTCCAGCTCACGCGCGACCTCGGCCGAGGCGGTGGTGTTGTCGATGAAGACGGAACCGTTCTTCATCGCCGCGAAGGCGCCGCTCGGGCCGGTGGTCACCGAACGCAGATCATCGTCATTGCCGACGCAGGAGAAGACGAAATCCTTGCCCTCGGCAGCCTCTGCCGGCGTCAGCGCCAGTTTGCCGCCATGCTGGGTCACCCACTGCTCGGCCTTTGCCTTGGTGCGGTTATAAACGGTCACGTCATGGCCGCCCTTGTTCCTGAGGTGCCCGGCCATCGGGTAGCCCATGACGCCAAGACCGAGAAATGCAACCGATGCCATAGACCTGCCTTCCAACAAAACACGGTTTCCAGTGGCGGAAGGTCTAGGCCATGCGAAAAATTCGTCAAGGCACGCAGCGCCGCATCGGCTGGTGCAGGCCTGAACGGCTTGATCTAGCGATGCAGGTGGATGGTGATGCGGCGCTCGATCCATTCGACCCCGTGGCGCAGGATCTCGACCATCACCAGATAGACGATCGCCACCCAGATATAGGCCTGGATGTCGAAGGACTTCGCGTAGGCGAGCTTGGCGTTGCCCATCAGATCATAGACGGTGATGATGGCGACGATCGCCGAGGCCTTGATCATCAGGATGAGCTCGTTGCCGTAGGGCCTGAGCGCGACGATGATCGCCTGCGGCAGCACCACCTTGCGCAACGTCTGCAATTTGTGCAGGCCGAGCGAGGCGGCACCTTCCCATTGGCCGCGCGGCACGCTTTCGATGGCGCCGCGCAGGATTTCCGCCTGGTAGGCGGCGGTGTTGAGCGAAAAGGCAAAGACGCCGCAGTAGAAGGCTTCGCGGAAGAACCACCACAACCCGACCGTCTCAAGCTCAGGCCGGAACGAGCCGATGCCGTAATAGACCAGGTAGGTCTGCACGAGCAGCGGCGTGCCGCGGAAGAAATAGACGTAGCAATAGGCAAGCCCGGACAGGATCGGGCTTTTCGACATGCGGCCATAGGCGACCGGAAGCGACAGGATGGCGCCGAGGACCATGGAAATCGCCACCAGCGACAGGGTGGTTCCCAAGCCTTGAAGATAGGCCGGCGCGTATCTGGCGAAGAACTCGGGATTCCAGGCATAGACCAGGTAGGCCACGATGCCGGCGCCGAACAGAATCCAGATGCCGACCAGCGCGTAGCCGAGGATGCGGGCTCGCGGCCAGCCGCGCGCTTGCGGCGGCGGCTTGTCGATGGCGACCGCCTGGCTGACGCTCATCGCGCTTCCCACCGCCCGAGATAGCGCAGGATGTAGCTCGTGGCGATCGACGACAGGACGGCCAATGCCAGGAAGATCAGCGCCGCGACGCTGTAGAACAGGAAGGAATGCCTGGTGACGCGCGCCGCGACACTGGACTGGCGCAAGGTTTCAGCAAGATTGACCACCGAGACCAGCGAGGTGTCCTTGAGCAGGCTCAGCCAGCAATTCTCGAGACCCGGAAAAGCGATGCGTATCAGCTGCGGCAGGATCACCAGCCGCATCGTCTGCCATTTCGACAGGCCAACGGCGTAGCCTCCCTCATATTGGCCTTTCGGAATGGCGCGGAACGCGGAGAGGAAGACCTCGCTGGCGTAGGAGGAGAAGATCAATGACAGCACGATCATGCCGGCGACGAAGCTGTTGACGTCGATGGTGGCATTCGGATTGAACAACCGCACCACATACTGCAACAGAAGCGGCATGCCGAAGAAGAACAGGAACAGCGTCACCAGTTCCGGCAGGCCGCGAAAGACCGTGGTGTAGATGTTGCCGGCGAGCCTGAGCGACGGCTCTTCATGCTGCTTGGCGAAGGCAACGAAAAAGCCGATCACCAGGCCGATCGGCAATGTGGCGAGCGCCAATGCAATGGTGACCAGAACGCCAGACGCAATGTCGTCACTCCAGCCGTCCGGTCCCCAGCTGAGAAGTGTCCAAATGCTTTGGGCCGGCATTGACGGGTCGTGTCTCCGTGGCGATCCCGGGAGAAGAGAGGGGCGGCGAGGGGTGCCTCACCGCCCTGGCTAACTTATCAGGATTCGGCGCCGTAGACGTCGAACTTGAAGTACTTGTCGTTGATTTCCTTGTACTTTCCGTTCTTGCGAATGGCGTCGATGGCGGCGTTCAGCTTGTTGACCAGATCGGTCTCGCCCTTGCGCACGGCGATGCCGGCGCCCGGTCCGAATATCTCGACCGGCTGAGGCGAGGGCTGGCCGAGGATCTTGCAGCAGGCGCCGTCCGGCGAATCCAGCCACTGCTGCAGCACGACGATGTCGTCCTCGATGGCGTCGAGACGGCCATTGGCGAGGTCGGCCTGCTCCTCGGGGCTGCTCGGATAGCCCTTGATGGTGCTGTCCGTGTAGGTCTTCGAAGCATAATTGTAGTGGGTGGTCGTGGTGGCGACGCCGATGGTCTTGCCGGCGAGGTCTGCCTTGGTCACGCCCTTGAGCGGCGAATCCTTCGGTACGGCGATGGCCGAAGGGGTGTTGTAGTATTTGTGCGTGAAGTCGACCTTTTCCTGGCGCTCTGGCGTGATCGACATCGAAGCGACGATGGCGTCGAACTTGCCGGCCTGGAGCGCCGGGATAATGCCATCCCAATCCTGCGCGACGAAGGTGCACTTCACCTTCATCTCGTCGCAGAGAGCCTTGGCGATATCGATGTCGAAGCCGACCAGCTGGCCGTCCGAGGTAAGGTTGTTGAAGGGCGGGTACGCGCCTTCGGTGCCGATCCTCAGGGTCTTTTCCTGAGCCTGGGCGACGCCAAGTGTCAGCAGCGCGGCCGAAGCGGCAAGCGCGATACGCAGTGCAATACGCATGATAATCCTCTCATATTGTCATGGCCGCTGTCCCGTGCGGCTCTTGTGGGCGGAGCTTCTTTACCGCCCGCTGAGGCGGATACTCCCACTCTTTCCAAGAAAAAAGCAACTCCAAATCAACGGCAAACGAAGATCAGGATGTGCCGCTGCGTTACTTGGTTTGGACAACGAGACCTGTGCTGCGCTCGACAAAGTCGGCTATCGATTTGGTATCGTCGAGATCGAAAACCGGCAGGTCTTCGCCTTCGACTGTAAAGTCAGCGGCGACCGCGACGATGTTGGGGTCGTTGGCCGAAAGCGGCGTCCGGTCCCTGGCTCCGAGCCGCCTTGCCTCGATCTTCTTGTGCGCTTCGCGCTTGTAGCCCTCGACCAGCACGATGTCCGAGGGCGACAGCCGCGCCAGGATGTCATCCAGCGTCGGTTCGTCCTCGCTCCGCAACTCGTGCATCAGCGCCCAGCGCCGGCCGGAAACGATGGCAACCTCGGTGGCGCCCGCCTGCCGATGGCGGAAGCTGTCGGCGCCCGGCTTGTCGATGTCGAAGTCATGGTGGGCGTGCTTCACGGTCGAAACCGTCCAGCCGCGCGCCACCAGCTCGGTGACGAGCTTTTCCGTCAGGGTCGTCTTGCCGGAGTTCTTCCAGCCGGTGATGCCGAATACGCGTCTCATGGCCTGAGGATTTGCAACAGACGCTCCGCCGCTGCAAGGTCGTCCGGTGTGTTGACGTTGAAGAACGGGTCGATCTTCTGGCTGCCGGCCGCGATCATGGGGAACTCGACCTCGACGTGGCCCTGGCGTTCCATGAAGGCCGAAACCTGCCGGTTGGCCTCGTCGACCAGGAAACGACGCAAGGCGTCGCGCAGGCCAAGCGGCCAGAGCGCGAAGGTCGGATGCCATCTGCCGTCCGAGCTCGCGATGGCGATCGCGCCGGGCCGGTCGCGGGTTGCGGCTGCGAGGCGCTCGACGAGGTCGTCGGGGAAGAACGGCGTGTCGCCGGCGGCGCTCATCAGCCAAAGACAGCCTGTTTGCTTTGCCGCCCATTCGAGGCCGGCGAGGATGCCTGCCAGCGGTCCGGCATGGCCCGGCACCGTGTCTTCGATCACCGGCAGGCCCATGCCGGCAAATCGCGCCGGGTCGCCGTTCGCGTTGAGCCCCAGGATCGCGACCTGCGGTTTCAAGCGCGCCGCGACATGATCGATCAGCCTGGTTTTGCCTAACGGAAGCAGCGGCTTGTCGCCGCCGCTCATCCGGCGCGCCTGGCCTCCCGCCAGAATGATCCCCGCAACGTCTTGGTCCATCGGCCTATATGGCGTCCGGCGCCATGGCGGGTCCAGCGCTTTCGGCAGCAGGTTGCCGACTGCCGACGACGCGCTCGCGGTAGAGCGCATAGATGCCCGAGCCGATGATGATGGCGGCGCCGGCGATCATGGGCAGATCGGGGACGTCGCCGAAAATGACGAGGCCGAGCAGGATAGACCAGAGCAGGGCGGTGTAGCGGAAAGGCGCGATGAAGGAGATGTCGCCCGAGCGCATCGCCATGATGATGAACTGATAGCCGATGAGCACCAGCACCGCCGCGAGCGCCAGAAGCGCGGTCGCCCGGCCACTCATCGGCGTCCAGCCGCCCATTGGCGACAAGAGCAGCGCGCCCAGCGCCGTCATGGCAAGGGCGGTCGCCGTCGACACCAGAAGCGTCGGGATCGATTGCGGGATGCGCTTGGTGGAGAGGTCGCGCACCGCGCAGCAGGCAACGCTGGCCAGTGCCACCAGCGAATAGACGCTAAACCCTTCGAACCCCGGCCGCACGATGATCAGCACGCCGACGAAGCCGGCGGCAATCGCGGTCCAGCGCCGCCAGCTGACGCCTTCGCCGAACACCAGGGCCGCGCCCATGGTCACCGCCAGCGGCAGCGCCTGCATGACGGCGGAGACATTGCCGATCGGCAGATGCGCAAGCGCGATCAGGAACGACACGGTGGCGCCTGCCTCGCCGGCGATACGCATGGCCACCATCGGCTGCAGCATCGCGGCCGGATTGGCAAGCGCGCCACGCCGCCAGGCGAGCAGAACGACGAAGACGGTCGCAAAGGCGCCGCGCACCAGCATGACCTGCGCCATGTTCATCGATTCGGAAGAGAATTTGGTGATCGCGTCGTTCAAGGTGAAGCCGACCATGGCCACGATCATGAACAGCGCGCCGCGCAGATTGGGCGAGAGGGGCAAAGGCGTTTCCGGATCCTATTTGGATCGAACCTGTAGCAGGTCGGCGGAAACAGCAACGCCAAAAGGAATGGGCCACGAATTTCTGCGCGGCCCGTGAGATCGATTTGCCGAAATCCCGAAGACTTACTTCGGCGTCAGCACTTCGGTGCCGTTGCCGTTCTGGCCTGCGATGGTCCATAGCCCATGCAGGGAGCCGTCCTTCTCGATCTTGTAGACGACGAGACCGACTTCCTTGCCCATCGCGTAGCCGGCGGAAAACGCATTGTCGTTACGCATGCAGATGCCGTCCGAGGTCGAGCCGCCGGTTTCCCAGTGGATCGTACAGGTCGTGTCGCTGGTCAGCGCGATCGTTGCCTCGCCGCCATATTTCGAGCCGTCGAAATTGGTGCCGGCGACCGTGTAGGTGCCGCCGATCGACTGAGCCGCGGCCGGCATGGAGGCAATCCCAAGCATTGCAAGTGAAAGCATGAATGTGCGCATGTGCACCCCCCCCTAGAGCGAAATCGCGCTCCAAGGCTAGGCCCGAAAAGGCCGGCGGTAAATCGGCCGGAAGGCCGTGTAGATGGTTTATTTCGAGTGTGGCCCGGACACCTCGTGCAGGCTCGCGGCGATGGCGCCGACCAGCGGGTCGTATTTCGCCTTGAGCGCTGCAGGATACTCGATGAAGACGGTATGGATGACGTCCCCCTTGCCGAACACGGACCGCCGATAGAAGATCTTATCATCCTTCGTACCCGACAGAACCGCCCAGTTCTTGCCGGTCTTGCCGTAGGTGACTTTTTCACCTGGCTCCGGGCTGGCTTTTTCGTTCTCGACGAGGCTCTTGGGTGTGTCGCCCTGTGCATTGTAGCCGCCGTAGCAGGTCACGCTGGCGCCGTCGGCGCTTTGCCATTCCAGGCCGTCGCCGTTTTCCGGCTCAGGCATGCGCTTGCTGAAAATCTGCTCCGGGAACGTGCACACGGTGCCGAAGCGCGCGTTGACATAGGCGAACGGCTTGGCCGGCGTCGTTGCCGTCAAGAACAGAAACGCGGAAAACAAGCCGATGCGACGAAGATGCTGCATGATGCCCCCTGGTCGATGACCAAAGGCGATCCTGCACCAAATCGCAGAAAAAATCAGCCGCCGGTGACGCTCATATGCCGCGATACCGAAGGACGGCTGGTGCGGCGGTCGATGATGAAATCATGGCCCTTGGGCTTGCGGCCGATGGCCTCGTCAATGGCCGCTTCGAGCAGCTCGTTACCCTCGGAGGCGCGCAGCGGCGCCCTCAGATCGGCGGCGTCCTCCTGGCCGAGGCACATATAGAGCGTGCCCGTGCAGGTCAGCCGCACGCGGTTGCAGCTTTCGCAGAAATTATGCGTCATCGGCGTGATGAAGCCGAGCCGGCCGCCGGTCTCGGCGACCTGGACATAGCGGGCAGGGCCGCCGGTCTTGTATGGAATATCGCGCAGCGTGAACTGGCGCTCCAGCTGGGCGCGCAGCAGGGACAGCGGCAGATACTGGTCGGTGCGGTCGGCCTCAATCTCGCCCATCGGCATGGTCTCGATGAGGGTGAGGTCCATGCCGCGCCCATGCGCCCAGCGCATAAGCCCGGGGATTTCGGCGTCGTTGAAGTCGCGCAGCGCGACCGCATTGAGCTTGATCTTCAGCCCTGCCTTCTGCGCGGCGTCGATGCCTTCCATGACCTTGCCGAGATTGCCCCAGCGCGTGATCTGGTGGAATTTTTCGGCATCCAGCGTGTCGAGCGAGACGTTGATGCGCTTGACGCCGCAATCGGCGAGTTCGGCGGCAAAGCGCGAAAGCTGCGAGCCGTTGGTGGTCAGCGTCAATTCGTCAAGCGCGCCGCTGTCCAGATGCCGCGAAAGCTGACGCACCAAATGCATGATGTTCTTGCGCACCAGCGGCTCCCCGCCGGTCAGCCGCAGCTTCTTCACGCCCTTCTCAATGAAAACGGTGCAGAGCCGGTCAAGCTCTTCCAATGACAGCAGATCCTTCTTCGGCAGGAAGGTCATGTCCTCGGCCATGCAATAGGTGCAGCGAAAATCGCAGCGGTCGGTGACCGATATGCGCAGATAGCTGATCGTGCGACCGAAGGGATCGATCATGTGCAAGCGTTTCCCGTGGCCTGAGCGGCGTCGTTATATACGGCTATGTGATACGATCCGGCGACGCATTCAAGATAAAAGGTCTTGATCTTTGGTAACATTCCCCGACCGACATCGCGTGTCGGCCGGCCTCAAGTGGCTTTCCGGATCGCGCGAAGCGGCGTAGGGGAGGGTGCAACCAGAGCATGATGCCGAAAAGTGTGAAGCGGTTTTTCGGACGACATCATGCTCTATCTCTTTGACTTAGAGACGGATTCAGATTTCAGGTCGATTCGACCTGAAATCATCCGTCTCTAGACAGGACCAGTCATGACCGCGCCAAAAGAACTCAGGGTCTCGAAGGACCGCAAGCTCTTGACCGTGACCTTTCCCGGCCATCATTCCTTCGAATTGCCGGCGGAGTTCCTGCGCGTGGTTTCGCCGTCGGCGGAAGTGCAGGGCCATTCGCCGGAGCAGCGGGTGACGGTCCCCGGCAAACGCAATGTCGCGATCCTCAAGATCGAGCCGGTCGGCAATTATGCGGTGCGCATCACCTTCGACGATTTCCACGACACCGGCATCTTCACCTGGAACTATCTGCATACGCTCGGCCACGAAAAGGACGAGCGTTGGAACGCCTATCTTGCCGAGTTGGCAGAGAAGGGGCTGAGCCGGGACCGTTAGAGCAATTCCAGGAAAAGTGTGATCGGTTTTCCGCCCGGAATTGCGTAAAAACAAAGAGATAGGGCGTTTCAACGTTTCCGTGAAACGGTGAAACGAACTAGCCCGGCGCCTGGCAGCCCGATATCGGCAGCCGACTGTCGTCAAGGCGTCATGGACATGGGGTAGCGCCGGCAAAAGGTCAGGAGGCGAAGAAGATGTCGCGCATCACATCCATCGAACAGCTCGAGGCGCTTTACGGGCTGCCGGGCGAGGCTTCGGTCGTCAAGGAACTCGACCATGTGATTCTCGAATATGCCGCCTTCATCGAGGCCTCGCCCTTCGTGGCGCTGGCGACCAGCGGACCCGAGGGGCTCGACTGCTCGCCGCGCGGCGATCTTGCCGGCTTCGTGCGCATCGTCGACGACAAGACGCTGATGATGCCGGACAGGCGCGGCAACAACCGCGCCGATTCGCTGAAGAACATCATTCGAGATCCGCGCGTCGGGCTGCTCTTCCTGGTGCCGGGCTCGGGCACCACGCTGCGCGTCAACGGCCGTGCTCATATCACGACCGATGTCGGACTTTGCGCGTCCTTCATGGTCGACGGCAAGCCGGCCCGCTCGGTCACCGTCGTCGATGTCGACACGGTCTACTTCCAGTGCGCCCGCGCCATCGTGCGCTCGGACCTCTGGAACCCGGCCAGGCATGTCGACCTGAAGTCGCTGCCGACGCCCGGCCAGATCCTCGAGGTCACCAGCCGCAAGAACATCGACGGCCAGAAGTACGACCAGGAATGGCCGGAAAGAGCAAAGAAGACGATGTGGTGACAGGTGCGCCGATAGTTCGGTGAGGCCGGCCTGCAAATGGCGGGTTCCTGCGCTTCCGGTGCTCACGTACCTTGAGTACGCTCCGCTCCGGTTCTCGGAGCCCACCATTTTCGACTCGGCCTGACCGAAATCTCAGCGCACCTGAGCCAAGTCTTGGCAAACCTACGCTCAGGCTTCCTTCAGCACGTCGGCGATCTTGCGCATCTGTTCGCCGATCATGTCGCACTGTTCCGGCGTCGACTGGCTCATCGCCTTCTCGATCAGTGCCATGTGAACCTTCAGCGCCTTCATCAGCAGGGCCTCGCCCGCCTCAGTGAGGTTCAGCCGCAGCACCCGCTTGTCCTTCTCGTCGCCCTCGCGCCGCACCAGTCCGCGCGTCTCGAGCTGCGGCAACAGCATGGTGACGTTGGAGCGCCCGACCAGGAGTTTTCGGGCAAGGTCGTGCTGCGACATGCCGGGGTGCCGGTAGAGGTTCATCAGCACGTCGAGCTGCGCGGGCTTGAGGTCGAACGGGGCGAGCTTCACGGCAAGCGTGCGCTCCAGCACGTGGCAGGC
The DNA here is from genome assembly GCF_006439355.1 of Mesorhizobium sp. B4-1-3. Lineage (GTDB taxonomy): Bacteria > Pseudomonadota > Alphaproteobacteria > Rhizobiales > Rhizobiaceae > Mesorhizobium. The sequence continues at coordinate 72,740 of NZ_VFTG01000004.1, read as the reverse complement.
GCGCGCCACCGCAACCCAGTTGCGAAAGCGAGGATTGTCCCAGGGCAGCTCTTGCTTAATGTTCATGTTTGAACTATTATGTTCATGCTTGAACTAATGGATGAACTGCCAATATGGCATCATTTGGAATGAAGGTCATCCGGGGCGTTTTCGGCGCGGGCGAGCATGTTGCGCCGCGTCTCAGCGGCCGCGCCGCGTTCGAATTGTTTTGCCGGACACCCAGCGTCAAGGCCTTGAGCGACGGCGAGCGCCGGGCTGTCGACCGCGCTTCAGCCTTCATGGCCGAAGCGCGCCATCACCGGCTGAAGACCAGGACCGACTGCGTCGCCGTGCACGAATTCCGCGCGGAGCCGGGCAGAGAGTCGCGCGGCACCGTGCTCGTCATCCATGGCTGGCGCTCGCGCACCGAATACATGCGCGCCCTGATCGAAGGGTTTCGCGGCGCCGGCTACAAGGTCGTCTCGCTCGATTTGCCCGGGCATGGCCATTCGCTCGGCCGTCATCTCAACATGGTGAATGCCGTGGACGCGGCGCGGGTCGCGGGCGAATGGTTTGGTCCCTTTGCCGCCGTCGTCGGTCACTCCTTCGGCGGCGCGATTGCCGCCAATGCCGTGGCGGCATCTGTCAAAGGCATGCCGCCGCTCAAGGCGCAGAAGCTCGTGCTGATTGCCGCGCCGAGCTCGCTGCCTGCGATCTTCGACGATTTCAGCGACATTATGAATGTCGGGCCGCGCTCCCGCGTCGCCATGGCGGACAGGGTGAAACGTCTTTCCGGGCGGCCGCTCAGCGAGTTCACTGGCGACCGCCAACTGGCCGCTGCATCCGTGCCGACGCTGATCATCCACGCGCCGGACGATCGTGAGGTCCATGCCGACCATGCGAAGCGTTACGCGGGTGCCGGTAAACATGTCCATCTGCACTGGGCCGACGGGCTTGGCCATCGGCGAATCCTCGCCGACAAAGATGTCGTTGCACGCGCGGTGGGCTTTGTGACCGGGCAGTAGGAAGCGACCTTGCACTAGATCGTGATGGCGTTTCGTTGAATCGCCCTCACGATCTTACTCTTTGTTGGAGCATGATCTTTCTCGAAAGCCGGTTCCCACTTTTCGGGATCATGCTCTAGGGACGTGCCGCGCCCTGTCCCGGGCTTCTATGACCTAGGCGGGGCTCGGTTCCGGCCAGCAGCCGCTGGATGTTGGCGAGATGGCGCAGGATCACGTAGAGGCTGCCTGCGATCACCAGCAAGCGATAGGGCAACGGTTGCTCCAAGCCGCAGACAAGGGCGACCGCCGTCAGCGCCGCCAGCATCGAGCTGAGGGAAACGACCCGGAAAAGAGCCAGCGTGACGGCAAATGCCGTCACGGCACCCAATCCCGCGGGCCACGACATTGCCAGCAGCACGCCCAATCCTGCCGCCGCGGATTTTCCGTCCGTGAAATTCAACCAGACCGACCGGCCATGCCCGAGCAGTACGGCAAGTCCGGCCAGGCATACGGCCCAAGACACCCAGATTTGCGGTTCAAGTGCCGTCGGCGGCGGCGCGGACGATATCGTGAAGCACCAGGGGTAGAACCAGCGAACAAAGACGATCGCCGCTACGCCTTTCAATTTTTTCAATATATTGACCAGCAGCACCGCCAACGCGGGCCATTTTCCCAGGGTTCTGAGCACATTGGTCGCGCCGGTCGACTTGGAGCCGTGCTCGCGGATGTCGATGCCCTTGAGCAGTCTGCCGGCCAGATAGCCGGAAGGCGTCGAACCGAGGAGAGGCGACCACCGATCCAACCGCGCTCGCTATCCAGAAAACCATCGGGTCGGTCCCAGGTGTTGCGAAGGACTGTGATCAGTCCGCCTTCTTTTTCTGCCCCGGCTCTACCGGCAGGCCGGCCGCCTTCCAGGCGGTGTAGCCGCCGAGGATGTGCTTGACCGGCGTCAGGCCCATGTCCTGCGCCGTCTTGGTGGCTAAAGCCGAGCGCCAGCCGCCGGCGCAGAAGAAGACGAAGGTCTTGCCGCTTGCGAAGAACGGCTTGTGGTAGGGGCTTTCGGGATCGATCCAGAATTCCAGCATGCCGCGCGTCACATGCTTGGCGCCCGGGATCTTCCCGTCGCGCTCGACCTCGCGCGGGTCGCGCAGATCGACGAAGATCGTCTCGTCATCCTCCAGCAGCCCCGCTGCCTCCTCCGGCGACACGACCTCGATCTCGGCATTCGCCTCGTCGAGAAGCTGGCGATACCCTTTCTTCACGGCAAATCCTCCCGGCCACGTTTGCTGCGGCCGCCGAAATTTCGATCACAAAGCCTGGCGTTTGTCACGGGGTCAGGTGTTGGCCCCGGCCATCGTCCGCCATGCCGCCATGGCGCCGGCAACGGTCGCCATGAGGGCGGCATGGGTTGCGCCGTCGCGCGCCTGGATCGACATGCCATGCTGTACGGTGGCGAAGAAGGTGGCCGCGGCCCGGCAATCGAAATCGGCAGGCAGCTCGCCTTCCGCCACGGCCCGGTCCAGACGCGCTTGAAGCGCCGTCTGATTTTCGGCGCGGCGGCGGCGCAAATCCTGGCAGATCAGCCCTTGCGTGGAATCCTGGTGCAAGGCTCCGAGCGCGATAAGGCAACCCTGCGGCCGGTCGGCCCGTGAATAGGCCCGCGCGGTCTCAGTCAAAAAACCCTCGATCGCGAGCCGCGCGGTCGGGGCTTCTTTCAGCGTCGACCAGATGTCGGTGCCTTCGCTGCGCGTGTAGAGGTCGGTCGCCTCGAGGAAGAGCGCTTCCTTGCTGCCGAAGGCGGCGTAGAGGCTGGGCGAATTGATGCCCATGGCCGCGGTCAGATCGCTGAGCGATGCGCCCTCATAGCCCTTGGCCCAGAAAACCTCCATCGCCCGGCGCAAGGCGGCGGCTCGATCAAAGCTGCGCGGGCGGCCCCTTTCCGGCATGGTGCCCTTCCGTTCGATTCTGTGTTGATCGATACATAATTTACTTGACGGCACCTGGCAAGCTTGGCAGCTATTTGTGTATCGATCATTACACAAAGGAGAATCGGATGTCTTCAAATCAGTTGCGCGGCAAGGCCGCATTCGTCACCGGCGGCAGCCGCGGTATCGGCGCTGCTATCGCGAAAAGACTCGCGCGTGACGGCGCGAGCGTCGCGTTGACCTACGTGATGGGCGAAGCGCAGGCGCGCACGGTTGTCGATGAAATCGAGGCAGCCGGCGGGCGCGCGATCGCCATCAAGGCCGATGGGCGCGACGCCCAGGCGATCGAGAGCGCCGTCGACCACGCGATGGATGCGTTCGGGCGGCTCGACATCCTGGTCAACAGCGCCGGCATCTGGCGCGCCGGGCCGATCGACGCCTTGTCGCTCGCCGATTTCGACGAGAGCATGGAGGTCAATCTCAGAGCGCCTTTCGTCGCCTCCAAGGCCGCCGCGCGGTATATGGCGGATGGCGGCAGGATCATCTCGATCGGCAGCAATCTGGCCGAGCGCGTAACGGATCCGGGTCTTAGCGCCTATTCGACCAGCAAGGCGGCGCTGATCGGACTGACCAAGGCTTTGGCGCGCGACCTCGGTCCGCGCGGCATTACCGCCAACATCGTTCATCCAGGCTCTACCGACACCGACATGAATCCGGCCGACGGGCCACATGCGGAGCACCAGCGCCGGAAGATGGCGACGCCGCGTTTCGGCGAGGCTGAGGAGATCGCGGGAATGGTGGCCTGGTTGGCGAGCACTGAAGGACGCTTCGTCACGGGGGCATCGCTGACCATCGATGGCGGCGCCAACGCCTGATTGTTTCCGATACCTTTGCGAGTGCGCCGGGCCCGGAGCGATCGCTGCTTCGGGTCTCACGACGATGTGAAACCGTTCTGCAACACGGCTCCGGAAATTTATGGAAGCTTAACGAAATCAGTATGAATCGGTATAGTCACGTCATACATCCGCCATGCGGAGGGCGGGACCGTCCAGCGGTGCGGAACGGGAACCGGTTTCAACCGGTGCGGGTGAAACATGAAAATCCTCGGGAACAAAAAGGCCGTCCTGCCGATCGCGATCGCGGCGACGCTTGCCCTCGGACAGCAGCCGGCGAGCGCGCAAGGGCTGTTCGACATGCTGTTCGGCGGCGGCATCCGGCACAATCCGCAAGGCGAATTTCCGCCACCGCCCAAGCCGCGCAAGATTCGGCCGAGCGTGCCAGCCGAAGAGGGTGGTGGCGCCAGGATCAGCAGCCCGACCTACAACACCTACAGGGCGGACAAGCTTGTGCGGGTCGATTTCAAGGCGCTGCTGCCGGCGCCGCAGCCGGCGACCGCGCAGGACGCCGCCTTTGTCCCGTCGGTGACGAGCAACAGCTTCCGTGACGCCGTCGCAGGCTTGAGTGACTACGAGTTGTTTGCCGAGCCGGAAATCGCCAAGGCGCTGGTCGCCTATTATTCGGCCAATCCGGATTTCATCTGGGTGAGCGACAACGCTCCCAACAGCAGGGCGCAGGACGCGCTGCGTGTGCTTGGCGAGGCGGCGAGTTACGGCCTGACGCCGGGCGACTACTCCGTCGATGTTCCGGCTGCCGCCAGTTCCGCCACACCGGAAGAGCGGACCAAGGAACTGGCGCGCTTCGAGATGGCGCTATCGGCGCGCGTGCTGCGCTATGCGCATGATGCCCAGAGTGGGCGTGTCGACCCAAACCGAATGACCGGTTATTATGATTTCCCGGCCAAGCCCTTCGATCTGGAAGGCGCGCTGAACACACTGGCGCATACCCAGGAGGTCCGCACCTATCTCGAATCGCGGCACCCGCAGAATGCCGAATACCAGGCGCTGCGGGTCGAACTGGAAGCGCTCGAGGCCAGCGAGGAAAACGAGATCGTCGTCGATCCCAAATTGCTGCTCAAGCCCGGCGAGAGCAGTCCCGAACTGCCGAAGTTGCTGACGCTGATTTCGCGCAATCTCGACGATGAGATGGGCGGCAATTACGGCGAGGTGCTCGCCAGGCTTGGCAAGAGCGAGCTCTACGATCCCGAGCTGGTGCCGGTGATCAAGGCCGTGCAGCAGCGCGCCGGCATGAAGGGCGATGGCGTCATCGGCCCGCGCACGGTGGCTTCGCTGGCCGGCACGTCGAAGGCCGACAAGATCGAGAAGGTCATGGTGGCGCTCGAGGAATTGCGCTGGATGCCATCGGATCTCGGCAGCCCGCGCGTCTTCATCAACCAGCCCGCCTTCACCGCCAGCTATATCGACAACGGCGAGGAAAAGCTGAAGACCCGCGCGGTCATCGGCCGGGTCACCAACCAGACCGCCTTCTTCTACAACCAGATCAAGCAGGTCGACTTCCATCCCTATTGGGGCGTGCCGCAGTCGATCATCGTCAACGAGATGCTGCCAAGGCTGCGCAGCGATCCCGGCTATCTCGACCGCGCCGGCTACGAGGTGACGGATGCACGCGGCAAGCGCATTCCCTCCTCTGAGGTCGATTGGGGCGCGTATGGCGCTAAAATCCCCTTCAGCGTGCGTCAGCAGCCGAGCGAGGCCAACGCACTGGGCGAATTGAAGATACTCTTCCCCAACAAGCATGCCATCTACATGCACGATACGCCGCAGAAGTCGTTCTTCGCACGCGACATGCGCGCGCTCAGCCACGGCTGTGTCCGGTTGCAGGATCCGCGCGGCATGGCCGCCGCCGTGCTCGGCACCACGGTCGACGACATCGCTGAGAAACTGAAGCACGGCCATTCGACCGAGAATGTCACGCGTGTCATCCCGGTCTATGTCGCTTATTTCACCGCATGGCCGGACATGTCGGGCAAAATCGAGTATTTCGACGACGTCTATGACCGCGATTCCAAGCTGATGCAGGCGCTGGACGCGACCGAAGCGGTGCGCACGCCGTCAAGCTGAGCGCTTTTACTTTCAAGCAATTCCGGACGGAAAAACCGCTTCACACTTTTCCTGGAATTGCTTTGATCAACGGCCGGCGGAGGCCGGCGTCGCGCCCGGTAACCAACCAGTAGACCAGGCCGGCCACCAGGCCGGCGCCGGCGATGATGCCCATATCGGCCCAGCGTTCCGGGTCATCGGCAGTGTCGCGCCAGACCAGCATGAAACCGGCAGCCGCGGCGGCGGCGCCGAAGACCATGTGCAGCCAAAAGTTTCGTAGCGAGAAGAACTCGGCGATCAGGGCAAAGACCAGCGTCTGCATCCCCGTCAGGATGATCGTCAGGAAATAGACGAACATGCCGAGCGGTGGAACAATCAGCACGGCGACGGGCGTGAACTCCATAAGCCCGAAATACGCCGGCGCATTGGGCAGCGAGCTCAATACCGCGTAGATCACCACCACGGCGATCAATCCGACGAGCACAGCGACCAGATAGCCGACAAGCACCATCAGGATGCGCTTCAGGACGTAGCCGATCTTTGCCATGCACCCCCGTGCCCGCAATCATGGCGAGCAGTCAGCCACCAAAGGTTTATCGATGCAAGCGTGGTCCGCCGCACCGGGTTTCGCGCGCGGCGAAGGAGTGTTGAGCACCAAGGCACCGAGGTGGGACACTGGCGGGCAGGGGCTTGTATGCTCGGTAGACTTGGCGGAACGCTGAGGCACAGGCTATTTGGGTTCGCCGGTCACGGGGTCATAGGTGATTTGAACCTTGGCCTTGTCCGTCGTGTAGTAGGTGATGGTGTAGCCGTCGCTGTCCCAATCGACTTCCTTCACATAGCGGAAGTCGGTGCGGTGCTCGACCTTGGCGAGGATTTCCGAGAGCTTCTTGGCATTCTGCGGGGGTAGTGCCTTGTCATCCGCCGCGAAGGCCGGTCCGCCGGCCAGGAAGACCGCGATACCGGTTGCCAAGACAACAGCGCGCATGAGAGCCCTCAAATCTCGTGTTGGCAGATGCGGTCAGAAACTCGCACCTGGGCAGGTTGGTTCCGCCACGTAAGAATAACGCTTGCCGAAGCGTTTGCCTCAATGCAGCCAATCCACGTTCGGCAGGACCCAGTTTAGGAATCGCTTGGCGCAAAAGGTCCTTTGATTCAAAGGGTAGAGGTGTTGTCCGGAAGTGTTGCTCGATGTAACGAACGACTAACCATGCGCCGGATGGGGAGTTTGTCATATTAGCTGTTCGTAGTAGAGCTTTCGGCAAGACCCTGATAGAGTTCTGGTCATAACAGGGTGGCAATGGCGCGCTGGACCTGCCGGGGATATCCATCGGCAGACGGCGACGTGTTTCTTTTGAGCGCAGGTCGCCTGTTCTGGACTGGAAGCGGGGACTGGGGGCTCGATCATGGCTGAACGGAACTATACCCGTCAGCTTGCGACAATCATTTCAATCGACGCCGTAGGGTTCTCCCGGCTGATGGGCATCGACGACGAGCTCGCCGTCGCCGCCTTCGAGGAGAGGCGCGACATCATCGCCGACAGTTGCGGCGCCTTTGGCGGGCGCACGTTCGGCGATGCCGGCGACAGCATCATGGCCGAATTCGGCACCCCGATCGAAGCCTTGCGCGCGGCCTTCGATTTCCAGGACCGGATCGTGGCGCTGAATGCCGCGGTCGCCCAGGACATGCGCATGCCGTTTCGCGCCGGGATCAACACCGGCGACGTCATCGTCCGGGAAGGCCGGCTCTACGGCGACGACGTGAACATCGCAGCCCGGCTCCAGGAATTCGCGCCGCATGACGGCGTCGCCATCTCGGCCACGACATGGCATCACGTGAAGGACAAGACGTCGGCCGTCTTCACCGATCTCGGCGAATTCAGCCTGAAGAACATCGCCCTGCCGGTGCAGGTCCTGATCGCGGGCCGCGGCAGCAACGGCCCCGTGGCGGCGGCTTCCTTCGCTTCCATCCCCGTCGCGCCCGGCCATTACCGGCCGATCGCCAAAGGCCCGCCTGCAGTCGCCGTGCTGCCGTTCCAGGGCAACGGGAGCGAACCCGATGTCGGCTATATGGCCGACGGCATCGCCGAGGACATCATATACGGGCTTTCCAACACGCGCTGGCTTTCGGTCATCGCCAAGGGGTCCAGCTTCCAGTTTCGCGACGACAGCCTGGGCACGAGGCTCATCGGCAATGCGCTCGGCGCGCGCTATATCGTCGGCGGCACGCTGGCGCGCTCCGACAGGCAGATCCGCCTCAATGCATCGCTCACCGACACCTCGAACGGGCGCCTGGTCTGGTCGCAACGCTTCGACCGCGATCTCGTCGACATCTTCAGCCTGCGCGACCAGATCGGCAGTGAGATCGTTTCCATCCTCGACAAGGAGGTCGATCGCGCCGAGCAGGCGCGCACGTTCCAAGTGCCGTGGGAAAGCCTCGAAACCTGGCAATTGGTCAGGCGTGGCCGCTGGCACATGAACAGGCGTACCCGCCGCGACACCGACATCGCCCTCGACTTCTTCGACAAGGCCTATCAGGAAGATCCGAATTCGAGCGCCGTGCTCAACGAGCTCGCATGGTGGTATTTCTGGCGGGCATGGCTGCGTTTCGGCGACAGTGACGATCTCGAGAAGGTCGAGACGCTTGCGCGCAAGGCGCTGCTGATGGACAGCCTCGATTCGCGCCCCCATGCCTATCTCGGGGCAGCCGACATCATGCGCGGCCTGCCGGCATTGGCGGTCGAGCACCTTGCCGAGGCGATCCACATCAATCCGAGCTTTGCCTTCGCCCGCTCGGCCATGGGCAGCGCACATTTGCTGCTTGGCGATGCGACCGGCGCGATACCGTTCTTCCTCGACACCGAGCGGTTGAGCCCGTTCGACCTCTATCGCTTCCACAACCTGGGAGAACTGGCCGCGGCCTATTGCTTCGTCGAGGACTGGCCGGCCGCGATCGCCACCGCAGAGCGCTCGCTCAACCTGTCGCCAGGCTACTTCTACGCCAGGTTCCTGAAGATAGGGGCGCTGATGAGAAGCGGCCGGCGCGACGAGGCGGCGCGCGAGCTTGCGATTTTCATGACCAGGCATCCCGATTTTTCCGAGCAAAGGATACGTTGGATACCGTTCGCGGACCCGGCCAAGAACAAGTTCCTGATCGGCAATTTCGACCTGGCCAAGTCTGCCGGATGATTGTCGGGGCCGACATTAAATGACTGTGAATGGGTTCACATACGCCGGACCGATGCAAACCTAGGCCAGAACAACGCCGGCATCGCATTGACGTGGACAGCCGGGGGGCTTGAACGCGATGATCACCTTGAAATACTTCGCCGCCGTCCGCGCTGCTCAGAAGAGCCAGCGTCCCGTCGCCGAGATGCCGCCTTTCGACATCAACCGCCTGCGCTCCAAGGACGGCATCGCTTCCCGCATCGCCGGTTTTCTTCTTGGCGATCCGCGCTGGCTGCTGGCGCTGCTGCGCCGTTTCTGGCCGAATCTCGGCTTCGGCAATTTCCTGCTCGTCACCAAGGGCGCGGATGTGCGCGACATATTGGAGCGGGGCGACGAGTTCGAGACGCCCTACGGGCCGGAAATGGCCGAGCTCGCCCGGGGCTCGAATTTTATTCTCGGCATGCAGGACGGCGCCGCGTACCGGCAGATGAAATCGGCGGTGCTGAGCGCGTTCCCGCCAGCGGAAGTCGAAGCCATCGTCCGGCCGATCGCCGAGCGCCATTCGCGCGATATCATGACCCGCGCCAGCCCTGGTTTCGATGCCATCGCCGGGTTGATGAAGATCGTGCCGGTGCGCATCTGCCGCGATTATTTCGGCCTCGAGATCGACGACGAAACCGAGTTCGCCGACTGGTCGATCGCGCTCAGCGCATTGTTCTTCTCCGACCCGACGGCAAACCCCACCACGCGCCAGCTTGCCGTGGTCGGCGGTGATCGCCTGATCAAGGTCATAGACCGCTCGATCGCCGCGATCAGGGAAAGGGCGGGCAGGGACGACCGGCCGCTGGCCCGCCTCGTGGCGTTGATGGACCAGGGGCGGCTCTCGCTGCCCGACATCCATTCGATCATGCTCGGCATGGTCGCCGGCTTTGTGCCGACCAACGTGCTCGCCAGCGGCAACTGTCTGGATGTGATCCTGTCGCGAGCCGATGCGCGACAGGCGGTGGATGCAGCTATCGCGGCCGGCGATACCGGCAAGCTCGACCGGTCGATCATGGAGGCCATGCGCTTCAAGCCGATCTGGATCGGGCCGTGGCGCTACACGCGGCGTGACGCGGTCATCGGCAAGGGCACGCGCCGCGAGCGTTTGGTCAAGGCCGGAACGGTGGTGATGCCGGCGACGCTTTCAGCCATGTTCGATCCGGAGATCGTGCAGCGGCCGAACGAGTTCGATACGTCGCGCCCGCATCGCGACTACATGGTGTTCGGCTACGGCATCCATCTGTGCATCGGCGCAGAGATCGCCCGCATCCAGATCGGCGAATGTGTTCGTGCCCTGTTCAGCAAACCGAAGCTGGCCTGCGCAAGGGGCAGGGCCGGCAAGATGATCAATGTCGGCGCCTATCCAGCGAGCCTCAAAGTCGATTTCGAGCGCTCGCCGCTTTGCCGCACCGCCGAACAGTCGATGGTGACGGTGGTCTGCCCGATCACCCGACCGATGCCGCTCGACGCGGTGCGCGACAAGGTCGCGGATCTCGGCAATCCGGCGATCGGCGAGATCCGCGCCGCGCTCGACGAGGTCGGCACCATTCATTTCACCAGCCTGGCCGTCGTTCCGACCGGCAAGGACGAGAAGACGGGGACCGAGACCGGCGCGTTGGTGCTCGAAATCTCGGGCGACGGCAGCACCGACGAGGTCATCGCCGCCGTCACGCAATCGATCGGGCATCGGCTGCAGCCGATCTTCAGGGATGTCTGCGGCCTGCCGGATGGCGGGTCGCTGGAGGACTTCCTGAAGAAGAACCATATCGAGATATCGCCCTCCTTCGGCAGCGCCGCCGGGCTGGTTTTCTCGGGCACGCCGGGACATTCCGTGCGGCGGATCCTGGCGGAGGCCAAGCTCGCCGACAGCGTGCGCGAGATCGTCGAGAAGCCGCGCGTAGGCAACGGCAATGCGATGGACGTACTTGCCGAGGCGCGCCTGCATGTCCGCTGTCTCGGGCAATTCGGCTGGGCGTTCGAGCCCGCCGAAAGCTTGCTGGAACGACCGGCGGGCCACTGGGCCCGCGCGTTGACGACGACGTTGCTCACTCCGGCGATGTTCGCCACCGTCGCGCTCGTCGTTCTCGCTTTTTGGCGCATGACCTATGTGCTCGTGTTCGGCAATCCGCATGGCGTCACTTTCGCCAATATCGCGATCGCCGGGGCGGCGCTTCTGCTTTCGGTGCTCGGCCTGCTGGCCATTCTCCTCCTGTTCCTAGGCCTTTGCTTCCTGGCGCTGAGGCGGCTCGAGGACAAGGACCGGCCGGCGAACACCCCGGTCGATATCGGCGCGCTCGAAAAGATCCTCGCCAAGGAGGATCACACCGCGCAGAATAACCTGACGGCGATCTCGACGATGAAGCCTGGGATCTTGAGGCGGCTCGCGCTGAGGCTCACCTTCTATCTCATCTCGATATCGGCGCAGAAAGTATTCCGTCCGGGCTTCCTAGCCACCATCAACACCATTCATTTCGCCCGCTGGGTGTTGTTGCCCGGCACGGACAGGCTGGTGTTCTTTTCCAATTACGGCGGCAGCTGGGAAAGCTATCTCGAGGATTTCATCGCCAAGGCCGCGGCCGGCCTGACCGGTGTGTGGAGCAACACTGAAGGCTATCCGCGCACGCGCTGGCTGTTCCTCGACGGCGCGCGCGACGGCGATCGCTTCAAGCGCTGGGCGCGGCGCCAGCAGGTGCCGACGCTGTTCTGGTATAGCGCCTATCCGCATCTCAACACCACGCGCATCCGCATCAACTCCAGGATCAGGCGGGGCATCGCTTCGGCCACCGGCAACGAGGCGCGCGACTGGCTAAGCCTGTTTGGCTCCCTGCCGCGCCCGCAAGCGCGCCCGGCGGACACGACCAGCTTGCCCGAACCGGCGTCCGCCCCGCTCGAAGAGCTGGAATCCGGGGAAATCCAGTCGATCTTCTTCGGCCCATTCGGTGCGCTCGGTCACGCGCATATGCTTGCGATCGAAGTGCCGGATGGTTTGCCGGCAGCCAAGCGCAAGGCGTGGCTCGATTTCGTCATCGACAAGACCAGCTTCGGCGACGGCGTGCCGGCCGGCCGTGCCATGACGGTGGCGTTCGGCCCCAACGGCCTGCGCCGGCTCGGGCTTCAAGGCGGCGTCGACGACGAGCCGTTGGATACGTTCCCGGTCGCTTTCCGCCAAGGCATGGGGACGCCCGAGCGCAGCCGCATCCTCAACGATACCGGTCCCGACGCTCCCGACAAATGGCAATGGGGCTCGCCCAAGAATCCTGTCGACCTCGTCATCGTCTGCTACGCCGAGACGCCGGCCGCGTTGAAAGCCGAAATCGCGGCCATGAAGCGACAGACGACGGGTGCCGGCATGTCCGTGACCACCGAGCTGCCGCTGCTGGTGAAGCGCGACGGCAAGCGGGCGGTCGAGCATTTCGGTTTCGTCGACGGCGTCTCGCAGCCGATCGTACGGGGCACGGCGCGCGCCGCCAAGGGAGCCGCGCCCATGCATCTCGTCGCGCCCGGCGAGTTCCTGTTCGGCTATCGCGACGAGCATGGCTTCTACCCGGCTTCGCCATCGGTCGAGGCGGCGCTGGACCGCACCGGCATCCTGTCGCAGGTGCGGCGCAACCGGCAGATCCCGGGGCAACCGCCTCCGCCGCGCGATTTCGGCCGCAACGGCACCTTCCTCGTCGTGCGCCAGTTCGAGCAGCATGTCGAATTGTTCGACGATTATTGCCGGCAGGCGGCCGTTCGGGCCTCCGGCGAAACCGGCGATGCAGCCATTACACCGCGCTGGGTGGCGGCAAAGATGCTCGGCCGCTGGCAGGACGGCAGCTCGCTGGTGCGCAACCCGAACGGGCGTCCGGGCCGCGGCATCGACAATGATTTCGCGCTCGGCGCCGAAGACCCGCAGGGGCATGCTTGTCCGCTCGGCTCCCACATACGCCGTTCCAATCCGCGCGATTCGCTGGGCGAGGATCGCGAGACGCAGATCAGGATCGGCAAGCGCCACCGCATCCTGCGCGTCGGCCGCACCTATGAGAAGAAGGGCAAAGGCGGGAAGACAGAGAAGGGACTGCTCTTCATGTGCCTCAACGCCGATATCGAACGCCAATACGAGTTCATCCAGCAGACCTGGGTCTCATCGAACTCGTTCCAGGGCCTTGTGGGCGAGACGGATCCGACAATCGGCGCGCGGCGTGGCGGCGGCCGGTTCTCGATCCCTTCCTGGGAAAAAGTCACTGTGCTCAAGGATGTGCCGCAGTTCGTCACCACGAGGGGCGGCGGCTATTTCTTCATGCCGAGCCGCTCGGCGCTGCGCTATATGATCTCGCGGTTGTGATCTGATGCGGCTGGTCGCTTCGTCGAGACGAGAGAAACCCGGCGAGGTCGCGGAATCCGAACGCTCAGTCGTCGTCCTGCGATTCGGCGATGTGGTTCAGCGCGGCGAGATTGGTGATGCGCAACCCGCCGCGCTTGATGGCGATCATCTGGCGGTTGCGCCAATCGTTCAGCGTCTTGTTGACGGATTCGCGCGTCGCGCCGAGGAACTCGCCGAGTTCCGACTGCGAAATCGGAATCCAGCCGGCGCTGTCGGCCATGACGCCGCTCAGGAAAACCAGCCGCTTTGCCAGCCGGGCCTCGATGCCGAAAAAGGCCTGGTCGCCCAGTTCACCGCTGACCCAGCGAAGTCTCGCGCACAGCAACTCGATCATCGCGCGTGCGAGAGGCGGGTTTTTCTCCATGCGGTCAAAGAGTTGTGTCCGGCTCAGCGAAACCAGCTCGCAGGCGGTGAGGCAGATGGCGGTCGCGGTGCGCGGGCGCCCGTCGAGCGCCCCGATCTCGCCGACCAGGCTGCGCGACAGCTCGATATTGGCCACCAGCTTCTGCCCGCCCGGCGAATAGATCGAAATCTCGACGGTGCCGCTCATCACGCCGTAAATGCGGTCGGACGCATCCTCCTGGACGAACAAATGCTGGCCGGCGGCATAGCGCTCCAGCTTGCAGCCCGCGAACAGCAGGTCGAACTGGCGCGGGTCTATGCGCGCCAGGCGCGGCAGGTTCCTGTCGTCCGCGCCGTTTGTAGCCATGATACGATTCCGCCTCTCGTTGAGCGGAAATTGTAGGACAAGTGCGTGCTCGATCAAAGCGTCGTCTCCTTTTGTGGTGGCTGACCGAATTCGGCAGGGCGGACAGGAGGTCTGATGTCACGCCCGACACGCCGAATTCGGACAAGCCGGCAAACTGCAAGGAGACCGGGCGCAATGGCGGTTGCGGGCCGATCCTTCGAAACGCCGTCCGCGCGCTTGGGTGGGAGGCGCCCATGCGCGCAGACAGCAAATCTGAAAATGGCTAGGTGATCGAAATTTCTCATCGAGAATCCGATGCAATATCTGCGCGCAAATCCTGTTCGGTGTATGTGAAGGCGCTCACAGATATGCATGTCCGCGGGAGCGACTGTCGTGTCTGAAATATGTGGGTTCATGACTCGGTCGCCTTTGCTTTGAAGACAGGCTGCATGATTGCCTAGTCGGCAAAGAGCTCAATCGAAGCATGGCAGAAACCTTGGCTTGACTGGAGCGGACGGTCGGCGCCATGGCTGGTTTTGGGGAGAGGCACGCCGTGGCGGCCGCGAAGGGACTCCTTGTAAAGGTTCATGGCGACGGCGCGGGCCTCGCGATGCGAGGCCGGCCGCCCCGGATTGGCGGGATCGAAGCAGAGGCCGGCACGCTCACCAGCAATCGCGGCCATGGCACCGGCACGCTCAGCCTGCTTGCCGGCAACAAGCTCGACGGCACGTCGCCGCATTGGCCGGGTTTCACCGATTTCGTCGGTGGCGCGGCGCGCGGGCCAGGCGGACTGTGGGTGGAAGTGGACCTAGCCTGACAGTCCGCAACGAGCGGATTGCGAAAAAACGAAAACCGCTCTATGGAGCGAGCGGCTGAATGAGGGCGGCCACTCAACACATTGCACAAGGTCGCCCCATGCCCGATGCCTTCTCCCGCGTCATCGCCTTCCTTGCCGTGGTCACGGCCCTGTTGTTTGCCGGGCTGCATTTCCACCAAGGCCACATCATCGCCACGCTCTATTTCATGACCGGCGCCGTTCTGGTGACGGCCGTGACCCGGATGAATGTGAGGAGGGGGCTGATTTAGGCGACGGCGTGATCGAGGTTTGAAGGCCTTGAAAGATCGTCTGTAGATCGCCTTGACTTCGAGAGCCTGGCTCCCTTATATCGCGGCTCGCTTGGCCTTCGGGCAACAAGCGGGCGATTAGCTCAGCGGGAGAGCACACCCTTCACACGGGTGGGGTCGCAGGTTCAATCCCTGCATCGCCCACCATCCAACCTTCTGAAAAGGTTGGATGATCTCACGAATCCCACCAAATTTAGCTCAGTGGTCGCAAACCTAGCGCGCCGCCGCGATCAGCCGCTCCGCCAGGTCCGGCGTCAGCGTGTCGAAATGCGAGATCACCAGCGTCGGTTCGAATTCGCGCACATGGCGGTCGGTGTAGCCGAAATCGACTGCGACCACGGGAATGCCGGCCGCCTTGGCGGTGTCGATGTCGGTCTGCGAATCGCCGACCATCACGGCGCTGTTCGGATCGCCGCCGGCCAGCCTGATCGTCTCGGTCAGATGGCGCGGGTCGGGCTTGCGGAAGGCGAACGTGTCCTGGCCGCAGATCGCGGCAAAATAGCTCGACATGCCGAGCGCGCCGATCAGCGTCGCGGAGTTCGCTTCGTATTTGTTGGTGCAGACCGCCATCAGGTAGCCCGCGGCCTGGAAACGATCGAGCGCAGCGATGACCCCGGGGTAGGGGCGGGATTTTCCGGGAATGTTCAGCGTGTAGTGGTCGAGGAACAGCTTCAGGAGCCGGTCGTGCTCCTCGGCCGCCAGCGCCTTGTTCTGCGCGGCATGCGCGCGTTCGATCATGACGCGCCCCCCATGGCCGACGAAGCGCCTGAAGCCCGCTTCATCGACGGCGGCGAGATCGCTTGCCGCCAGGCTGTGGTTGAGACTGTCCAGCAAATCCGGTGCCGTATCGATCAGCGTACCATCGAGGTCGAAGACAATGATCGGGCGGGTCATGGGCTGTCCTGCAACAATTGCGTTGCCGCAGCCGATACAGGCTGGCCAGGGTTCAAGCAAGGAGCCTCGATCGGTCCACAGAGCCTTTAACGAGGGAGCCTTTGACGGGGCAGGCAAAAATGCTAGGAGGCCCGCGAGACCGGCGAAATCGGGGTTCCCATGCATGCAAGGCAGTTGAAGGTCGAAGCCGCGCGGGCCGCGCTCGCCCATGTCGGCAGCGGCATGCGGCTCGGCATCGGCACCGGCACCACGGCGGAAGAATTCGTGCGGCTTCTGGCCGAGAAGGTCGCGACCGGCCTCAAGATCATCGGCGTTCCGACCTCGGAGCGCACCGCGGCGCTCTGCCGCGAGCTCGGTGTGCCGCTATCCACGCTGGAGGACACGCCGGAACTCGACCTTACCATCGACGGCGCCGACGAGGTCGATCGGGACCTGACCTTGATCAAGGGCGGCGGCGGCGCGCTGCTGCGCGAGAAGATCGTCGCGGCAGCGTCCCAGCGCATGATCGTCATTGCCGACAAATCCAAGCTGGTCGAGACCCTCGGCCGGTTCCCGCTGCCGATCGAGGTCAATCAGTTCGGCCTGCGCGCCACCGAGATCGCGGTTCGAGCCACCGCGGCAAAGCTCGGCCTTTCCGGCCTGGTTACATTGAGGATGACGGGGGGCCAGCCATTTGTTACAGACGGCGGCCACTTTATCCTCGATGCATCTTTTGGCCGCATTCCGGATACAAGAGCGCTTTCGAATGCTCTCTTCGCCATTCCAGGCGTTGTCGAGCACGGTCTATTCATCGGGCTGGCGTCAACGGCCATCATTGCCGGCGGCGACGGTATCGAAACCGTCCATGCAGCCTGAAACCAGGGAGTTCTACCGACCATGATGTTGCCTAAACGAGTTCGCCGCCTTTCGATGTTTCTGGCGGCCTCGGCCGTTCTTGCGCTGTCCTCGCCGGCGTTTGCGCAGGACGTCAGCGAATCGCACCTGAAGGCGGCGCGCGCAGCCGTCGCTGCGATCCATGCGACGGACACGTTCGACAACATCCTGCCGCAGGCTGCCGGCGCGCTCGAAGCGCAGCTTATCCAGAAGAATCCCGACATGCAGGAGTTGATCGGCAAGACCGTGGCCGAGAAGGCGCTCGCCCTTGCTTCGCGCCGCGCCGATCTCGAAAAGGAAGCAGCCCTTGCCTATGCCAAGGTGTTTTCCGAACAGGAGCTCAACGACATAGCCACCTTCTACAGCTCGGAAGCCGGCAAGAAGCTTCTGGACAGCGGCCCCGCGGTGACGCGCGACCTCGTGAAGGCCGCCGACATCTGGCAGAACGGTGTTGCCCGCGACCTGGCGCAGCAGGTCGGCGAGACGCTCGCGGCCGCAGCCAAGGCCAAGGCGCCGGCAGCACCGTCTCCGGACGCCACGGCGCCCGCCGACGGCGCAGCTCCGGCAGACAATTCGGCTCCCGCCGACAATTCGGCCCCTGCGGACGACTCGCAGAACTGATCTGCGTCGACCGGCCCATGGCCGCTGGACCACAAAGCCCGGGTTTCCCGGGCTTTTCTTTTGTGGTTTTGCAGCCTACCTGTGACCCGTCCTTCTCATCCCCAGGAGCCCGTCGCGATGGCCGCTTATGACTATGATCTGTTCGTCATCGGCGGCGGCTCGGGCGGAGTGAGAGCGGCCCGGGTGGCGGCAGCCCTCGGCAAGCGGGTCGCCATCGCGGAGGAGTACCGGTTCGGCGGCACTTGCGTCATCCGCGGCTGCGTGCCGAAGAAGCTCTACGTCTATGCTTCGCAGTTTCCCGAACATTTCGCCGACGCCGCCGGCTATGGCTGGACCGTGCCCGAGGCGAGCTTCGACTGGCAGACGCTGGTCGCCAACAAGGACAAGGAGATCGCGCGGCTCGAAGCGGTCTATAAGAAGAATGTCGAAGGCGCCGGCGGCGAGACCTTTCATTCGCGCGCGGTGCTCGTCGACCCGCATTCCGTTTATCTGGTCGCGGAAGATCGCACCGTCAACGCGGACCAAATCCTGATCGCTACCGGCGGCAGGCCCGCGCCGCATCCGGCACTGTCAGGCCACGAATACTGCATCTTCTCCAATGAGGCCTTCGATCTCAAGGAACTGCCGAAGGCGATCATGATCGAGGGCGGCGGCTACATCGCCGTCGAATTCGCCAATATTTTCCACGGCCTGGGCGTCGACACCACGCTCGTCTATCGCGGCCAGGAGATCCTCAGCCGCTTCGACATGGATCTGCGACGCTCGCTGCACGAGACGATGGAGAAGAAGGGGATCAGGATCCTCTGCCCCGCGGTTTCGGAACAGGTGCGCAAGACCCCGGAGGGCAGGCTGGACGTGCTGTTGTCGTCCGGTCAAACCCTGACGGTCGACCAGGTGATGCTGGCGATCGGGCGTATTCCCAACACCGAGAATATGGGCCTGGAGGGCGTCGGCATCGAACTCAGCAAGACGGGCGCGATCGTCGTCGACAAATATTCGCGCACCAGTGTCGACAACATCTGGGCGATCGGGGACGTCACCCATCGCGTGCAACTGACGCCGGTCGCCATCCACGAGGCGATGTGCTTCATCGAGACCGCCTTCCAGGACAATCCGACCGCGCCGGACCACGACACCATTCCGACGGCGGTGTTCTCGCAGCCTGAGATCGGCACCGTCGGCCTGTCGGAAGACGACGCGATCAAGCGCTTCCCCGACGTCGAGATCTATCGCGCGTCGTTCCGTCCGATGCGGCACACGCTGTCCGGCCGCGACGAGAAGATGCTGATGAAGCTGGTGGTCGACGGCGCGTCTAGGAAGGTGATCGGCGCCCATATTCTGGGCCCCGACGCCGGCGAGATGGCACAGCTTCTCGGCATCCCGCTGAAAGCCGGCCTCACCAAGGACGATTTCGATCGCACCATGGCCGTTCATCCGACCGCGGCCGAGGAACTGGTGACGATGTACAAGCCGACCTATCGCGTGAAGAACGGCGAACGGGTTTGATTGTAGCATGGGGTCGCCAGCGACGCCGGCGACCCCAAACTGTCTCTAAGTCTTTGTTTTTGCGCAATTCCTGACGGAAACCGCTACACAGTTTTCCTGGAATTGCTTTTTTAAAGCAGTGTGCCGCGCAGGATCAACAGCGCCACCGAGAAGTAGATCACCAGCCCGGTGACGTCGACGAGCGTGGCGACGAACGGCGCCGAGGCGCTCGCCGGGTCGAAGCCGATGCGCTTCAGCGCGAAGGGCAGCATCGATCCCGACAGCGAGCCGAAGGTGACGATGCCGATCAGCGCCGCGCCTACCGTCGCGGCGATCAGCATCCAGTGCGGACCGTAGTCGTAGAAGCCGAAATACTGCCAGAGCGCGATGCGGCAGATGCCGACGATGCCGAGGATCGAGCCGAGCACCACCCCGGTCGGCAGCTCGCGCAACGCCACCCGCCACCAGTCGCGTAACCCGATCTCGCGCAGCGCCAGCGCGCGGATGACGAGCGACGTCGCCTGCGAGCCGGAATTGCCGCCGGAACTCATGATCAGCGGGATGAACAGCGTCAGCACGATCGCCTTTTCCAGTTCGCCCTCGTAGCTCTGCATGGCGTTAGCCGTCAGCATCTCGCTGAGGAACAGCGCACAGAGCCAGCCGGCGCGCTTCTGGATCATAGCGAGGAAGCTCATCTTCATATAGGGCTCGTCCAGCGCCTCCATGCCGCCGAAGCGATGCACGTCCTCGGTCGTCTCCTCGATCATCGTGTCGATGATGTCGTCGACGGTGACGATGCCGAGGATCCTGCCGTGATCGACGACAGGCAGCGCGAGCAGGTCGTATTTCGAGATGGTCTGCGCCAGGTTTTCGCGATCGGTGAGCGGCGTCACCGTCACCGGCACGCGGTCGGGCGCCACCGACAGGATCGAATCCTCCGGGTTGCCGGCGATCAGCCGGCGCAATCCGGTCGAACGCAGCAGGAGCTGCGTGTCCGGATCGACGATGTAGATGGCGTAGATGGTTTCACGCGTGCGCTCGACCTTGCGGATGTAGTCGAGCGTGCGGCCGACGGTCCAGTCGGAAGGCACGCTGACGAATTCCGTGGTCATGATCGAGGCGGCGCTGCCTTCCGGATATCCCAGGATGGACAGTAGCGTAGCGCGCAGCGGCGGCGCCAAGGCGCCGAGCAGCTCCGAGCGGGCCGGTTCGTTCAGCTCGCGCAAGATGTCGGCGGCGCGGTCGACCGACATCGCGGTCAGGAGCTTGCTCGCCTTCGGGCGCGGCAGGGCCTCGGCAAGCTCTGGTGCTGCCTCGAGTTCCGGCTGGTCGAAAATCTCGACCAGCCGCTCGAACGGCACGGCGCAGAGCAGCTCGATGGCTGTCTCACGAGGCTCGTGGTTGAGGGCTTCGACGACGTCGGCGACGTGATCGTTGGCAAGAACACGGGCGACGGCGACGGCTTCGTCGTCCAATACGGGTGCGAATTCGTTCATGGCTCACTCCTTGCCGTCCGGCAGGACGTGAGCCATCAGGTCACGTCAGGGCGGACGGCGGTTGCGTTCGACTGTGACTGTCGCCAGGCATGGCGGGTTGACCTTTCTGCTCGCGGGGTTCGAGTTGGAAATCAGCGAGCGCGCGCAACATAGGAGCGCATTTTGCCGAGTCAATCGCGAAGGGCGCTGAAAATGGATGCGGGGAGGCCGGATCGCGAGACTGTGATCGACGACAGCCCGGGCCGGGCCACGGCCGCCGGTCAAAGGCTTGGTATAACTTCTATTTCTGCTTCAGCCGGCGGAAGCGCAGCCACTTGTCCTCGACCGGCTGCGGCTGGGCGAGAATGGTGGTGAGCTCGCGCGGGAGGCTCGGCGCCATCGGCTTCTTGGTGGCGACGCCGTCGGCGATCGAAACCACGCTGTGATAGAACTCTTCGCCGGAAAGCGAGCGCGGCGCCACCGCCTCGTGCATGACGCTGATGACGGTGACGTTCGCACAATTGTCCTTGATCGCTTGGTGGAACGCGATCTTGCCCTCCGGATCGAGCGCGCCGGTCGCCTCGTCGAGGAACAGAAGCCCCGGCTGCTGCAGGATGATGCGCGCGACCACCAGCTTCTGCTTCTGGCCGCCCGAAAGCACCTGATCCCAGATCTTGCCCTCGCGGCTCTCGTCGGCCAGGTGCCCGATGAAGTCGCCGAGACCGGCCTTATGCAAGGCTGCGGCGACCTGCGTGTCACTATGGTCGTTTTCTGAACCCGGCAGGCAGACGAGCTGCTTCAGCGAGACCTGCTGCAGCTTCACCTCCTGAGCGGCGTAGAAGCTCGTCACGCCCTCGGGGAAGACGATGGTGCCACGGCCGTAGGGCCACAGGCCGTTGATCGCCTTGATCAGCGAAGTCTTGCCGCAGCCGGACTCGCCCTTGAGGAAGGTCCATTCGCCGCGGCGGAAGCGCAGATTGGCGGCGCTTAGGAAGGGTGTCGCGTCCTCACCCTGATGCGCCAGCTCAAGCCTCTGGATGGTCAGGCCGAACACCGGGTTTTGGATCGCGTAGCTGAAGTCGGAGCGGCCGGTCTGCTGATAGAATTCCTGCGGATGCTGGACGTTTTCGATGGCATTGGCGAGTTCGGTCACGCGCTGGCTGTTGGCCCTGAGCGTCGCGATCGCCGGCATCACATGGATGAACCACGAGCACTGGCTGATCAATTGGGCGACCATTTCGGAGCCGGTGATGTAGCCTTTGTAGTCGAGACGGTTATGGATGAACGACAGCAGGCCCGGAGCGTAGGCAACGATACGTGCGCCGACGAAATTGTAGATCAGCTCGAACGACGTGTAGCTGGTGTTGACAATGTTGAGACGCCCCCACGTCTTGTCGATATCGACATAGAGCCTGTCATGCATCGACTTCTGCACGCCTTCGCCATGCGAGGCGGCGACATGGAAGCTGCGGCGCAGGAACGTCGTCAGCTCGCTGCGGTAGCTGCCCTCGGCCTGCTGCATGCGCACATTGAGCCGCTCGAGCAGTCGTCCGAGCTTGACGGCGATCCAGGTGTTCAGCGGCACGTAGGTGGCGACGGCGAGGAAAGCCAGGACCGCCGTGCCGTAGCTGCCCAGGAATTCCAGGCCTTTGACCTCGACCGATGACCCGATCAGGTTTTCGCCGATGAAATAAAGCGACGTCGCCACGCCTAGGACACCCATGGCGAGACCGATGGCGCCGCCGGTCATGTCCTTGATCGATTCCTGAATGCGCTGGTCAATGTTGTCGGGGGCGACAATGCTGCCGGCGACCGAGCCGTGCTGCGCATGGAAATGGGTATGGTTGCCGTCGAGCAGGGCCTGGTTGAACTGGTTGTTCAGCCAGCCCCGCCATTTGCGGTGCAAGGTCGTCGAAACGAGATTGCGCACCCCGGTGAAGCCGGCATCCTTCAATACCACCAGCAGCACCAGTATGCCGGCATTGGTCAGAATGGTCTGCAGCGGATGGGGGTTGGCGGCGTCATGGAGGAAGGCGATCGAATTGCCCAGCTCGCCCAATGCCAGGGCAAACCAGACACCGGCCTTGCTTGAGAGAGCGGTCAGCAGCGCGATGACGAGGGTTAGGGTCCAGGCTTCCTTCCACCGGTCGGAGAACCAGTAGGCTCGCATCAGTCCCCAGAATGTACGCATCGACGATACCGGCGTCAGGGGCGAGGTCTTCGCCTCGCTGGATGTTTGCTCCGGTACTGTACGTTGCGGTCTACCGACCTCAATCACGATCCCGCCCAAACCTTTCTTAGTTTATTACATAGGGTAACACCAATTGATCATTTTCCATTAATTTTCTGGCGGAGAATGTTAACGGGGTTACCCGCCGTGGCGCGTGGGCAACAGAAAGCGGGTGCAGGCGGATCGCCGATCGCGGTGATTTCATCTTTTATTCCAGTGCGTTAAAGGCGGTTGAGCCAGCGGGCGCGGACCTTCCCCCAGGGAAGCAAAAAACACGGGTTTGTGAACGAAAAAGAGGCCCCGATCGGCCGAAACGGCTGCTGCTCGGTGACCGGAATGCCCGAAAATTTGCCGTCGGTGAGCTCTTCAGGCTTGCTTGATTCGTCTTTTCCCGAGCCACTGAAATGACTGGAGATGGTCTTTGCGGCAGCGTCGTATTTGTCGATCACGATCTCGCCGGTGGCGAAACGGACATGACCGACCATGGCGCGTCTCCAGGGCGATTCACTAGATCGTGTGTGCCGGGCCGACTGTTAAGTCGGCAATCCAGGAAAAGTACGCGACGGCTCCGCGCGAAATTGCGTAGATGGAGCACTCAACCTGCGGCGGTTTCCAACTCGCCGCGCGCCTTGGCTTGGGCCACCTGACGGATCGCATCGGCAAGCGTGTCGGCATCCTGCGCGCCCATCACAGCGTATTTGCCTTCGAGCAGGAAGCAGGGCACGCCGGTGATGCCCATGCGCGAGGCGGTGGAGATCTCGTTGCGGACGGCATCGACATCGGCGTCGGTCGGCAGCAGCGTCTCGACCACCGACGCATCCATGCCGGCCTCGCCGGCGGCCTTCACCAGCACGGCATGGTCGCCGATATTGGCGCCTTCCTCAAAATTCAGCTGGAAGAGGCGGCGCACCAGCCGGTTCTGCACGTCCTCGCCCGCGGCGCCCGCCCAGCGGATGACGCGGTGCGCGTCCAGCGTGTTGGCGGCGACCTTGATGGCGCCAAAGACAAAATGGATGCCCTCGGCTTCGCCGAGCGGCTCGATGCGCGCGTGGATCTCGCGGATGCGTTCCTCGCTGCCGAACTTGCCGAGCATGTACTGGCGACGATCCATGCCTCCCGAAGGGATGGTCGGATCGAGCTGGAACGGCCGCCAACGGACATGCACGTCGACGCCGCCTGCTGAAGCAATGGCCTTATCAAGGCGCTTCTGGCCGATGAAGCACCAGGGGCAGACGACATCGGACACCACATCCACTGTGATGGAGTTCTCGGCGCTCATGCTCGTCTCCTGCTTGGTTTCGGATCGGGTTGGGCTGGCTTCAGTTCGGCTTTCGCCACCAGGTCGGCAGCTGATAGCCGAATATGGGGGTCTTTTGCGGATGTTCCAGATAACTCCAGTAAGCGAGCCATTGCTGGGTGTTGTATTGCATCGGCACGATGTAGTTGCCGGAGATCAGCAACCGGTCGAGCACGCGCACCGCCGCGACATAGTCTTCCTTGGTGCGGGCATTCAGCATGGCGTCGATCGCGGCGTCGATCGCGGGATCAGCGACGCCTGCGAGATTGAACGATCCTTCCGTTCTCGCCGCGACCGACCCCCAACGACCGAGCTGCTCGCTGCCGGGCGACAGCGAATTGCTGAAGCCGCTTGTCCCGATCAGCACTTCGAAATCGTAACGCTGCTTGCGCGACTGGATCTGGTCGCCGTCGAGGGCGCGGATGCCGACGTTGATGCCGATCTTTTCCAGCGTGCGCTGGTAGATGGCAGCCAGCCGCTCCTCATCCTGCGAAGAGGTCAGGATTTCGAAGCCGAAAGGATTTCCCTGCGGGTCGAGCAGCTTGCCGCCCTGGAGGTGGAAACCGGCGCCCTTAAGCAAGTCGAAGGCGGCCTTGAGCACCTTGCGATCCTGGCCCGAACCGTCCGTCACGGGCGGGCGCCAGGTGCCGTCCATCACATCCGGCGGCACGCGGCCGGGGTAGGGAGCAAGCAGCGCCTTTTCTCGGTCGTCGGCCGGATGGCCGAGCGCGGACAGCTCGGAATTCTGCCAATAGCTCATGGTACGGTTGAACTTGCCGCCGAACAGGTTCTTGTTCGCCCATTCGAAGTCGTAGAGCATGCCGAGCGCGCGGCGAACCACGGGATCGGCGAATTTCGGCAGCCTGGTGTTGAACAGAAAGCCGGTCACCACCGGGGGAATGCCGGTGTTGAAATATTCTTCCTTCACATCGCCCCTCCGGAACGCCGGAAAGTCGATGTCGCGCTCGCGCTTGACCGGATCGGTCTCGTCGTCGAGGGCGCAGATGCCTTTCTTGAACGCTTCCGTCTTGGCATTGGCGTTGAGAAAATACTCGATAGTGACCTGGTCGAAATTGTCGAAGCCACGCTTGGATGGGACGTCCTTGCCCCAATAATCCGGATTGCGCTTGAAGACGATACGCTGCCCCGGCAACACCTTGTCCACGGTGTAGGCGCCGCTGCCGATCAGCGGCTTCAGCGTGGTCTTGTCGAAGGTGTCCTTGTCGAAGGCGTGCTTGGGAACGATCGGCGTCAGCGCGACGATCAGCGGGAATTCACGGTTGGCCTTGTCGTTGAAGGTGAATTTCACGCTGTGCTCGCCGGTCTTCTCCAGCTTGCCGATCATGCTCATGCGGTCGCTATAGGGTGGGCGGCCCTTGTCCTTGAAAACGTCGTAGGTGAACAGCACGTCATCCGGTGTCACCGGCTGCCCATCCGACCATTTTGCATTGGGATTGAGATGGAACTCTATGCTCTTGCGCTCCGGATCCATGTCGGCGCTGTCGGCCAGCAGCCCGTAGAGGCTGAAAGGCTCGTCATAGTTGCGCTGCATCAGCGGCTCGAAGACGAGATTGCCGTAGACCGTATCGATCATCCCGCGCGCCGTGGTGCGCAGGCTTTTCAGGATGAAGGGGTTGAGGTTGTCGAAGGAGCCGACGACGCAATAGGTGACGCTTCCGCCTTTCGGCGCATCCGGATTGACGTAGTCGAAATGCTTGTAGTCGGGCGGCAGCGCCGGTTCGCCCTGCATGGCGATACCGTGCTTCGGCTCCGACTGTGCCGGAAGGAGCGAAAGAGCCAGAAACGACGTCGCGGCGATCAGCCGAACGAGAACGCGGTCCATGACCGTCTCCTTGCCGGGCGGCTTTGTGATTCGCCGTGCACCGTAGAGCATTTCGCCATCCGATTGAATCGGCGCGCCAATGGAAATCGGGTTCAGCCGCTGCATCGCCGATCGCACTCTTCCCGCGGACACCAAACCGCAAAGAAATCGCGGAAACCGGGCTGGATTCGACGCCGCTGGCAGTGTAACACGCGCTCCGAAGTCATCCTGTTGCCTCATTTGGGCAACAGGTAGCTGGACCACACGGCACGAAGAAGCCGGTCCCCGGGATCATTTGAGAGGAAAGTGCACCATATGACGATCAACGCGTACCGCCTTTCGGTGCTGGCCGCAGGCGTGGTCGGCGTTCTGGGCGCCGGGCTTTTCACCGCCTCGGCCCAACAGCAGCCGCAGATTCCTCAGGGCTGGTTCAAGGCCTGCACCAAGCAGGAAGACGTCGACATCTGCAATGTGCAGAACATCGTCACCGCCGGGAACGGACAGCTCGTCACCGGCGTCAGCCTGATCGAGCTCAAGGGCAAGGTGAACCGCAAGGTCTTCCAGGTCACGGTGCCGACCGGCCGCCTCGTTCCTCCGGGCATCGCGCTGCAGATCGATTCAGGCAAGGCGCAGAAGCTCGATTATGTGATCTGCTTCCCGGATCGTTGCGTGGCGGAAGTGCCGCTGAGCGACCAGCTCGTCGCTTCCTTCAAGAAGGGGCAGGGCATCACGCTCACCTCGATCAACTTCCAGAACCAGCCGAACCCGATCAAGATCGCGCTCACCGGCTTCAGCGGCGCCTATGACGGCCCGCCGCTGCAGCAGTCGGACATCGAGGACCGGCAGAAGAAGCTGCAGGACTTCGTCGCCAAGAACAATCAGGACTTCGCCAAGAAGCTCAAGGACGAGCAGGACAAGGCCAAGACCGCGAACTGATCGCCGGAGCATCGTCTGGAAACAAAAAGCGGGGCAATTCGCCCCGCTTTTTGTCGTCCACGTTGTGCGCCCTGGGTGACGCGCTTCAGTGCTTCGACTGGCGCTTCGGCTCGTAACGGCCGTCCGGCAGCTTGTCGAACATCTCGCCGATCTGCGGATGCCTCACCGGCTCGCCCGACCGGTCCTCGAGCAGGTTCTGCTCGGACACATAGGCGATGTATTCGGTGTCCGAGTTTTCCGCCAGAAGATGGTAGAAAGGCTGGTCCTTGCGCGGACGCACGTCGGCGGGAATGGCCTCGTACCATTCCTCGGTGTTGGCGAATTCGGGATCGACGTCGAAGATCACGCCGCGGAACGGAAACAGCCTGTGGCGAACCACTTGCCCGATCGAGAATTTGGCCGTCTTCATCACGTTCACCACTTAGGTTCCGAGGCGCCTTCGTGGCTGCGCACAAGGCGCCTAAGACCTTGAATTTACACGTCACGCAGCCAAAAATCGACCCCGACTTTCGGCTTGGGCCTATTTGGCGCAGGCACTGCCGCAATTCAATAGCCAAGTCCTTGACCTCGGACGAAACAACGGGCTAGCCCGCGCGGGAGTTTTCCCGTTCGGGCGAAAAATGTCTGACGTCATCGGCCTCGTCCTTCCGTTCTTCGGCATGATCTTCATCGGTTTCCTGGTGGCGCGCATCACCAGGCAGCCGCTGGAGGCGCTTGGCTGGATGAACACGTTCATCGTCTATGTCGCGCTGCCGGCCCTGTTCTTCCAACTGCTCGCCAAGACACCCTTCGAGCAGTTGACGGAATGGAGCTTCATCCTGGGCTCGCTCATCGCCACCTACGGGATATTCACGTTGATGTTCGCCTGGTCGGCTATCGTTTCCCGCGGTGGCATCGCGCAGGCGACGATCACCGCTCTTGCCGCGGCTTACGGCAACATAGGTTATATGGGGCCTGGTCTTGCCGTGCTGGCGTTCGGCGAACAGGCCGCGGTGCCCGTGGCGCTGATCTTCTGCTTCGAGAACATCGTGCATTTCACGGTCGCGCCGATGATGATGGCGCTGTCGGGCAAGGAGAAGGCGCCGCCGCTCAAACTGGCGCTCGGCGTCCTCAAAAAGATCGCGCTGCATCCCTTCATCATTGCGACGGCGCTTGGCGTCGGCGCCGCCTATGTGGAGTTCCGCCCGCCGCTGCCTGTCGATCGTTTCCTCGACTATCTCGCACGCGCGGCCGCGCCTTGCGCTTTGTTTGCCATGGGCGTGACGCTGGCGCTGAGGCGGCTTAACCGCGTTCCGCACGAGCTGGCATTGATCGCCGGGCTGAAGCTGATCGTCCATCCGCTGCTTTGCTATGTCGTGCTGAGCTGGATCGGCAATTTCTCGCCGACCTGGGTCTTCTCCGCCATGCTGCTCGCGGCGCTGCCGACGGCGACCAATGTCTTCGTGATCGCGCAGCAGTACGACGTATGGGTGCAGCGGGCCTCGGCCAGCGTGCTGATCACGACATGCTTTTCGGTGGTAACGGTGACCGCGCTGCTCTACGCGATCCGGCACGGAATCCTACCGGCCGACCTCTTTCCTTAGGCCGCCGGCAATGGCGCGAAGGCCGCTGCCCGGCCGCAATCCCTCGCGCATGAAGAAGGCGCGCAGCGGGGCGAAGCTGCCCAGCGCATTGAGGCCGGCGCTGCGCGCCAGTTGCGCCGGCAGCATATCGGACAAGAGCGACATGTTGAGCAGGTTCACTGCGCCGCTGCGCGCCCATATGTCGGGTCGGCGCCTCGTGTCATAGGCGGCGAGGGTCCGGCGCGATCCGGGATCGCTGCTGTTTTCGCTCGCGATTCCAATCAGATCTTCGACATCCCTGATGCCGAGGTTGAGGCCTTGCGCCCCGATCGGCGGAAACACATGCGCCGCTTCGCCGACCAGCGCCACCCGGTTTTGCGCGAAGCGGCCGGGCGAGGCCGCCGACAACGGATAGACCTGCCTGCCCGGCTCGACCGAGACCCGGCCGAGCATCGATTGCATCTGTTCCTCGACACGCGCCGACAGGGCTGCATCGTCGAGCGCAGCAAGCTCCTGCGCCGTCTGCGGCTTCACCACCCAGACAAGACTTGAGCGCTTGCCGGGCAGCGGCACCTGTGTGAACGGCCCCGTTTCGGTGTGGAATTCGGTCGAGACGAAGCCATGCTCGCTGCGGTGGCCGAAATTGAGGACAAGCGCCGACTGCGGATAGGACCGCGCGAAGGCGCGAATGCCGGCGGCTTCCCGCGCCGGAGACAGACGTCCATCGGCCGCGACCGCGAGCGATGCCGAGACTTCGCTGCCGTCGGCCAGCCTTGCACGGGCCTGGTCGCCGTCAAGGCTCCAGGACTCGACGGTGGATTTCAGCCAATGAATGCCGTCATGAGCTGAAACGGCCCCGGCGAGAATGGGGATAAGAGCCTTGTTCGGCAAATTGAGCCCGAACTGTTCCTCGCCGATCTCGCTGGCGCGGAAGGTTACGGTTGGGCTGCGGATCAGTCGCCTTGTGGCGTCGACGATGCGCATCGCCTTGAGCGGCGCGGCCTGGATCCTCAGTTCGGCAAGGACGCCCAGCCGCCCAAGGACCTTCAGCGCCGGATTCATGAGCGCGGTGGTGCGGCTGTCGGCGCTGTTGGCCTCGGGACCGACCAATGTCACCTCGAAGCCGGCCCGGGCAAAGCCGAGGGCCGCGATCAGGCCGGCCGGACCGCTGCCGGCAACCAGGATGCGCGCTTTGTCGTTGTGCTCCACGCCAGGCTTCCAGAATGCGAGGCGACCCGTTAGGCCTTTACCCGGATATAGGTCAGATCGGCCGGCTTGATCAACGCGGCGATTCAGCCCATTCGAGTGCCATGAACGGCGAGCAGCATGATTTCAGCCATCTCGACCGCGCCGGCCGCGCGGCGGCGGGCGTCGCGCGCAGCCCGCGTCTCGCGGTCATGCTGACGATCGGGATCGGCATCGCCTTTGCCTGGTTCCTCCTCGGCGCGATGGCGATCCGTGGGGCCGAAGGCCGCCCCGCCGGCGCGCCCGGCGACATGCTGCTGAAAAACCTGCCGAGCCTGCCTTTGCCGGATTTTCTCGACCGGTTCTTTGCTGTTTGCCTCGCGCCGGCGCCGCTTGCCGGCCCGACCGGCCTGCAAGGGCCGGCGCTTTTGCTGATGTGGTTCCTGATGGCTGTGGCGACCATGTTGCCTTCGGCGGCGCCGCTGATCCGCACCTATTGCGAGATCGCGGATACCGCGAGGATCAAGGGCGAGCCCGTCGTTCATCCGCTGGTGCTTGTCGCCGGTTACCTCGGCACGTGGCTTGCCGCATCCGCCGGCTTCACCGCGTTGACGCTCGCGGTCTACGCCCTTGCCGGCTCCGGCCGGATGCTCGATCCGGCCGTCGGCTTTGCCGGCGCCGCGGCGCTGCTCGTCGCCGGTCTCTATCAATTCAGCGGCCTCAAACAGGCATGCCTGGAAAAATGCCGCAACCCGTTCTCGATCCTGTTCGCCAACTGGAGCGCGAAACCGGGCCGCATTTTCCGACTTGGCCTGAAGCAGGGCGTCTGGTGCCTCGGTTGCTGCTGGGCGCTGATGCTGGTGATGTTTGCCGTAGGCGCCATGAACGTCTTCTGGATGGCGCTGATCGGCCTGTTCACCCTGATCGAAAAACAGACCACGGGCAGGGTGGCCAGCCGGGTTGCCGGTGCGATACTGCTTGTGTGGGCGGCGGCCCTGCTATTAGTTTCGGTGTGAGGGGAGAATTCGATGACCGACCAAAGCTGGGCAACGAAAGGGGAGTTGGTACTCTCCTGCAATTGCACGGTTTTCTGTCCCTGCGTGCTGTCGCTGGGCAGCCACCCGCCGACCGAGGGTTACTGCCAGACTTGGGCCGGCTTCCGCATCGACGCGGGGCACTTCGGCGAAGTCGACCTTTCCGGTCTCAATCTCGGCCTGATCATGGAAATTCCCGGTTACATGAGCCGCGGCAACTGGACGGCCGGCCTGTTCATCGACAAGCGCGCTTCAATCCATGCGGTGAAGGCGCTGACCAAGATATTCACCGGCAAGGCCGGCGGCACCACCTCGCTGCTCTCGATCCTCGTCGGGAAATTCCTCGGCGTCGAGCAGGTGCCGATTACCTACGAGACCCGCGACAAGACGCGCGTCTTCCAGATACCGAAAATCATCGACGGCGCGGTGACGCCGATCCCCGGCAAGGACCGCGAGAAGGATACGGTGATCACCAATTCCGAATATTGGATCGCGCCGGAGATCATCGTGGCGAAGTCCGACAAGAGCAAGATGCGCGCCTTCGGCCGCAACTGGAATTTCGCCGGCCGCTCGGCCGAAATCTGCAAGCTGGACTGGCGGGGACCGTGAGCAAGAACACAAGGGCCGGCAAGGCAGCCAAGAAGATCGCGCAACGCATCCCGTTGCCGAAGAAGAAGGTGACGTGGCCGCAGGCGCGCGCGTTTTCCGTGCATCTGCTCACTGCGTCGGGATCGTTCCTTGCCTTCCTGTCGCTGGTGGCGGCAAGCGAGGAGCGCTGGACGGCGATGTTCTGGTGGCTGGGGTTGGCGCTGTTCGTCGACGGTATCGACGGGCCAATCGCCAGAAAGCTCGAGGTGAAGGAAATCCTGCCGACATGGTCGGGCGAACTCCTCGACAACATCATCGACTACGTCACTTACGTGCTCATCCCGGCCTTCGCGCTCTACCAGCGCGGCTTCATGGGCGAGAACCTGTCCTTCCTGTCCGCGGCAATCATCGTCGTCTCCAGCGCGATCTACTATGCCGACACCGGCATGAAGACGAAGGAGAACTTCTTCAAGGGATTCCCGGTCGTCTGGAATATGGTGGTGTTCACGCTCTTCGTCATCGAGCCCGGGCAATGGGTGTCTTTCGCCGTGGTGGTGGTTGCCGGCATTTTGACTTTCCTGCCGATCAACTTCATCCACCCGGTGCGGGTGGTGCGACTCAGGTCGCTCAATCTCGGCATGATCCTTTTGTGGTGCGCCTTCGGCGCGCTGGCGCTGGCGCAGGCCGCGCTTGCCAGCTTCTACAACAAGATCGGCGTGCTGGGTGAGCAGGTCGGCGACTTCACCAAGATCGGCATCACCATCACCGGCCTCTATCTCGCCTGCATCGGGGGCGTCATGCAGATGTTCCCCAATCTGGGCGCCAAGAAGCCTTGATCCTGGATCAGGATATTTTTGGCCGAATGGTCATCCTGACCTAGCTATCTATCGGCGCGCGATCTTCCGAAAATCGGCTCTCCCTTTTCGGGGGTCATGCTCCAGTTCACGTACCCATCAGAGAGTTGAGCGATGTCCAAGGCAATCCGCATCCACGTCAATGGCGGCCCCGAAGTCCTGGCCTATGAAGATGCCGATCCCGGCCAGCCCGGAGAAGGCCAGATCCTGGTCCGGCATACGGCGATCGGCCTCAACTTCATCGACGTCTACTATCGCTCCGGGCTTTATCCGCCACCCGGCGGTCTTCCGCTGATCCCGGGCGGCGAGGCGGCGGGCGTGGTGCTGGCGCTCGGCACCGGCGTCGACTGGTTGAAGCCGGGCGACCGCATCGCCTATGCCGTCAATGTCGGGGCTTATGCCGAGCAACGGGTGATCGCAGCCGACCGCGTGGTCAAGGTGCCGGACGGCATCAGCGACGAGCAGGCGGCGGCGATGATGCTGAAGGGCATGACTGCGGAATATCTCTTGCGCCGCACCTTTCCGGTGAAAGCCGGCGATACGATCCTCTACCACGCGGCGGCCGGCGGCGTCGGCCTCATCCTCGGCCAATGGGCAAAGCATCTGGGCGCGACCGTGATCGGCACCGCGAGCTCCGCCGACAAGATCGAGCTTGCCCGGGCGCACGGCTTCGACCACGTCATCAACTACAAGGAACAGGATTTCGTCGCGGGCGTCGCGGCGCTTACCGGCGGGAAGAAATGCGACGTCGTTTACGATTCGGTCGGCGCCGACACGTTTCCGGCCTCGCTCGATTGCCTGCGGCCGTTGGGCATGTTCGTCAGCTTCGGCCAGTCATCCGGGCCGATCCCGCCTTTCTCGATGTCGCTCCTGGCACAGAAGGGCTCGATCTATGCGACTCGGCCGACGCTCTTCGTCTACAACGCCAGACGCGAGGATCTGGTGAAGTCGGCCGAAGCGCTGTTCGACGTGGTCAAGAGCAGCGCCGTCGAGATCAAGATCAACCAGCGCTATGCGCTGAAGGACGCCGCAAAGGCGCAAGCCGATCTCGAAGCCCGCAAGACGACGGGAACGACTATTCTCATTCCCTAGAGCGCTTTCACGGCTTCACGCTTCTGGGCATCATACCCTGGCCGGCTGCCTTGTTTTCAGCGACTTGCCGTGCCCGAAGGAATGGCTTGCCTGAAAAAGCGATGCGGATTTGCCGTTGTTCTCAAGAGGTCTATCTTAACCCTTGAGTTTCCGCTGAAATTCTTGAAGCTCTTTCAAGTTGGGTGCTGCTTTCCGATGGGAGCCGGCCGCGCATACCATGCTTTCGGGAACACAGAACATATCCGGGAAACCGGATGGGAGGCACTGTGAGTGCAAATCATGACAGGTCGAACCTGCTCGAGGTTCGTGGCCTTACCAAGATTTTCGGCACGCTGACGGCGTGCGATCACATCGATCTCAACATCGCGAAGGGCGAGATCCATGCGCTGCTCGGCGAGAACGGCGCCGGCAAGTCGACGCTGGTCAAGATGCTGTTCGGATCGCTCGAGCCGAACTCGGGCGAGATCTTCTGGGATGGCAGGGCGGTCAAGATCACCAGCCCGGGCGTGGCCAAAAAGCTCGGCATCGGCATGGTGTTCCAGCATTTCTCGCTGTTCGAGGCGCTGACGGCGGCCGAGAACATCGCGCTTTCTCTCAATGACGGTTCCCCGATCAGCACCATTGCGGCGAAGGCGAGGGCGCTGTCCTTCAGCTATGGCCTTCCGCTCGATCCGGATTCGCTGGTCGGAGACCTCTCCGTCGGCGAACGCCAGCGCATCGAGATCATCCGCTGTCTCCTGCAGACGCCGCAGCTCATCATCCTCGACGAGCCGACCTCGGTGCTGACGCCGCAGGAAGCCGACAAGCTGTTCGAGACGCTGGAGCGCCTGCGCTCGGAAGGCAAGTCGATCCTCTACATCTCGCACCGGCTGGAAGAGGTCAAACGCATCTGCGACCGTGCCACGGTGCTTCGCCACGGCAAGGTCGTCGGCCACTGCAATCCGCGCGAGGAGACGGCCGCATCGCTTGCCCGCATGATGGTCGGCAGCGAGGTGAAGGCGGTGGTGCGCGCGCCGGCCGAAGGCATCGAGACGGCGCCGGCCCTGCTGGAAATCCGCGGCCTCAGCCGCAAGCCGGCGACGCCCTTCGCCATCCCGCTCAAGAA
This sequence comes from Mesorhizobium sp. B4-1-3, assembly GCF_006439355.1. GTDB lineage: Bacteria > Pseudomonadota > Alphaproteobacteria > Rhizobiales > Rhizobiaceae > Mesorhizobium. The sequence continues at coordinate 38,437 of NZ_VFTG01000004.1, read as the reverse complement.
CATCAACCTCAAGGTGCGTGTCGGTGAAGTGATCGGCATCGCCGGCGTTGCCGGCAACGGCCAGGGCGAGTTCTTCGAATCCATCTCCGGCGAAGTGCTGCAGCAGGATGCCGGTTCCGTGCGCATCCGCGGCAAGGACGCCGGTGGCCTGTCGATCACTGGCCGGCGGCTGATGGGAGCCGCCTTCGTGCCGGAAGAGCGCCTCGGCCATGGCGCCGCGCCGCGCATGAAGCTTTCTGAAAACCTGCTTCTGTCCCGCCATGCCACCGACGGCAAGGCCTTCGTGGGTTCGGGCGGCATGGTCAGGAACGGCGCGGTTTACAGCGCCGCCCAGCGCATCATCAAAGCCATGGACGTGCGCAAGAGTGCGCCCGATCCGGAGGCCGCCGCACTGTCGGGCGGCAATCTGCAGAAATTCATCGTCGGCCGCGAGCTCGACCGCAAGCCGAGCGTCATGGTCGTCAACCAGCCGACCTGGGGCGTCGACGCAGGTGCCGCCGCTCACATTCGCCAGGCCTTGATCGAGCTCGCCCGCAGCGGCTCCGCTGTCCTGGTCATCAGCCAGGACCTCGACGAATTGTTCGAATTGTCGGACGGTATCGCCGTCATGCACAACGGGGAACTGTCGACACCGCTGCCAATCGCCGAGGCGACTTTCGAGAAGATCGGCCTGTTGATGGGCGGCGCCGAGCCCGGCCACGCCGAACACAGCTTGGAGGTCGCATGATGCGCATCGAACTCGTCAAACGCCCGCAGCGCTCGGCGCTGTTCTCGATACTGTCGCCCTTCATCGCCTTCGCGCTGACGATCATCGCCGGCGCCATCATGTTCGCCTTGCTCGGCGTCAATCCGCTCAATGCCTTCGAGATTTATTTCGTCGAGCCGATCAGCCAGGTCTGGCAGTTGCACGAGCTGGCGATCAAGGCGGCGCCGCTGATCCTGATCGCGGTCGGCCTGTCGGTCTGCTACAAAGCCAACATCTGGAACATCGGCGCCGAAGGCCAGTTCATTTTCGGCGCAATCTTCGGCTCCATCATCCCGGTGCTGTTCCCGCAATTCGAAGGCCCGCTGGTGATCCCGCTGATGCTCCTGCTCGGCATGGTCGGCGGCGCCCTTTACGCATCGATCCCGGCGTTTTTGAAGACGCGCTTCAGCACCAATGAGATCCTGACCAGCCTGATGCTGGTCTATGTCGCGCAGCTTTTCCTCGACTGGCTGGTGCGCGGCCCGTGGCGCGATCCGCAGGGCCATGGCTTTCCGCAGACCATCCAGTTCGGCGATTCGGCGGTACTGCCGGAGCTGATGCCGGATGCCGGCCGCGCCAATTGGGGCTTCGTCTTCGCCCTGGTGGCCGCCGTAGCGATCTGGCTGATGATGAGCCGGACGCTGAAAGGTTTCGAGGTGCGCGTGCTGGGCTCCAGCCCGAGGGCAGGGCGCTTTGCCGGCTTCGGCTTCAACCGGATGGTTTTCTTCACCTTCCTTCTCTCAGGCGCGCTGGCGGGTCTGGCGGGCATCTCCGAGGTCTCCGGCGCCATCGGCCAGTTGCAGCCGGTGATCTCGCCCGGCTACGGCTTCACCGCCATCATCGTCGCCTTCCTTGGCCGCCTCAATCCGCTGGGCATCGTCGCCGCGGGCCTGGTACTGGCGCTGACCTATCTCGGCGGCGAAGCGGTGCAGAGCGCGCTCGGCATTTCCGACAAGGTGGCGCGCGTGTTCCAGGGCATGCTCCTGTTCTTCGTGCTCGGCTGCGACACGCTCATCCACTACCGCATTCGCCTGATCGGCATGGCGCTGGTGAAGCCGAACGGCGCAAAGCTCGAAGCAGCGCCGAAGCTCGAGGAGGCCCGCTGATGGACATCACCGTCAACATCCTTTTGACCATCGCGACCGCGGCGACGCCACTTCTGATCGCTGCGATCGGCGAGCTGGTGGTCGAGCGTTCCGGCGTGCTCAATCTCGGGGTCGAGGGCATGATGATCATGGGCGCCGTCGGCGGCTTCGGCGCCGGCTACCTCACCGGATCGCCGTGGATCGGCTTGCTTGCCGCAATCATCGTCGGCGCGCTGTTCTCGCTGCTGTTCGCCGTCATGACGTTGTCGCTCGCGACCAACCAGGTGGCGACCGGCCTGTCGCTGACGCTGCTCGGCCTCGGCCTCTCCGGCATGATCGGCACCACCTTCGTCGGCCAACCGGGCGTTAGGCTGCCCAACCTCGACATTCCGGGCATCAGCTCGATCCCGGTCGTCGGCAAGCTGATCTTCGGCCAGGATCCGGTGTTCTATATCTCGATCGCGCTGACAGCGGCGGTGATGTGGTTCCTGTTCAGGACGCGCACGGGGCTTACGCTGCGCTCGATCGGCGACAGCCATACGTCAGCGCACGCGCTCGGCATCAAGGTCATCCGCTACCGCTATCTCGCCGTGATCTTCGGCGGCGCCTGCGCCGGCCTTGCCGGCGGGCACCTGTCACTGGTCTATACGCCGCAATGGGTGGAGAACATGAGTGCGGGCCGCGGCTGGATCGCGCTGGCGCTGGTGGTGTTCGCCTCCTGGCGCCCGTGGCGGGTGCTGGCCGGCGCCTATATCTTCGGCGCGGTATGGATCGGCCAGCTTCATGCACAGGCATTTGGCATTCCGGTGCCTTCGCAGTTTCTTTCTTCGCTGCCCTATCTGGCAACCATCGTGGTTCTCGTTCTAATCTCCCGCAACAAGCGGCTGACGATGATGAACACGCCGGCTTCGTTGGGGCAGCCATTCGTTCCGGATCGTTGACAACAACAAAAAGACGGGAAGCTCCAAGGCTTAACTCAGAGAGGTAACACAATGAAAAAACTGCTTATTGCGTTGATGACCACGGCCGCGGCCCTGTCGCTGGCGGCAACCGCCGAAGCCGCCGACAAGCTGAAGGCCTGCTGGGTCTATACGGGTCCGATCGGCGATTTCGGCTACTCCTACCAGCACGACCAGGGCCGCCTCGAGGTCGAGAAGGCGCTCGGCGACAAGGTCGAGACCGCCTATCTCGAGAACGTCTCGGAAGGCCCGGACGCCGACCGCGCTTTCGAGCGCCTGGCGCGCGAGAACTGCAAGATCATCTTCGGCACCTCATTCGGTTTCATGGATGCCGAGGTGAAGGTGGCCAAGAAGTTTCCCAAGGTGATGTTCGAGCATGCCACCGGCTTCAAGACCGGCGACAATCTCGGCATCTACAACGCCCGCTTCTATGAAGGCCGCTACGTGCTCGGCCAGATCGCGGCCAAGGAATCGAAGAAGGGCCTCGCCGGCTACATCGTCTCCTTCCCGATCCCAGAAGTGGTGATGGGCATCAACTCCTTCATGCTCGGCGCGCAGTCGATCAATCCCGACTTCAAGGTGAAGATCGTTTGGGTTAATTCCTGGTTCGACCCGGGCAAGGAGGCCGACGCCGCCAAGGCACTGTTCGACCAGGGCGCCGACATCATCGTGCAGCACACCGATTCCACCGCCGCGCTGCAGGTCGCCGAGGAGCGCAAGCTACACGGTTTCGGCCAGTCGTCCGACATGATCAAGTTCGCGCCGCACGCGCAACTGACCTCGCTAACCGACGAATGGGGCCCGTATTACATCAGCCGCGTGCAGGCGGCGCTCGACGGCACCTGGAAACCGGACAATGTGTGGCTGGGCATCAAGGACGGCGCGGTCAAGCTCGCGCCCTACACCAACATGCCCGACGACGTGAAGGCGATGGCCGAGGCAACCGAGAAGAAGATCGCTGGCGGCTGGAATCCCTTCACCGGACCGGTGTCCAAGCAGGATGGCTCGCCCTGGCTGAAGGACGGCGAGGTCGCCGACGACGGCACGCTGCTCGGCATGAATTTCTACGTCAAGGGCATCGACGACAAGCTGCCGCAATAAGGCGGGCAAGTCGCAAAATCAGAAATGAAAAGGGCGCCGCGCGGCGCCCTTTTCATTTGGCGTTCCCTTCGCGGTCGAAAACGATCAGACGGCCGATCCATAAAGGTCATAAGCGTCCGCGCGGTCGATCTTGACGGTGACGATCTCGCCGGCGCGCAGCGGCCGCCGCGACTGGATATGCACCGAGCCGTCGATCTCCGGCGCGTCGTATTTGGTGCGGCCTTTGCCGGATGTACCATGCGCCTCGTCGACCAGCACGGGCAGGCGCTTGCCGACTTTCTTGGCCAACTGCGCGGCTGAGATCTTCTGCTGGCGCTGCATGAAGCGGTGCCAGCGCGCTTCCTTGATCTCCTGCGGCACCTGTTCCAGCCCGAGGTCGTTGGAGCGTGCGCCCTTGACCGGCTCGTATTTGAAGCAGCCGGCGCGGTCGATTTTCGCCTCGTCCAGCCAGTCGAGCAGCATCTGGAAATCGTCCTCCGTCTCGCCGGGGAAACCGACGATGAAGGTCGAGCGAATGGCGAGGTCCGGGCAGACCTCGCGCCAGCTACGGATGCGGTCCAGCGTCTTTTCGCCATGCGCGGGACGGCGCATGTTCTTCAACACCTGTGGCGAGGCATGCTGGAAGGGAATGTCGAGATAGGGAAGGATCTTTCCCTCCGCCATCAGCGGAATGACGTCGGCGACATGCGGGTAGGGGTACACATAATGCATGCGTATCCAGATGCCGAGTTTGCCGAGCTCCTCGGCCAGGTCGAGGAATTTCGCCCGCACCTCGCGGTCGCCGAACATCGACGTCTGGTACTTGATGTCGATGCCGTAGGCGCTGGTGTCCTGCGAGATGACGAGAATCTCCTTGACGCCGGCCTTGGCGAGCTTTTCGGCTTCGCGCAGCACGTCCGCGGCCGGGCGGGAGACGAGATCGCCGCGCAGCGCCGGGATGATGCAGAAGGTGCAGCGGTTGTTGCAGCCCTCGGAAATCTTCAGATAGGCGTAATGGCGCGGCGTAAGCTTCACGCCCTGCGGCGGCAGCAGATCGACATAGGGATCGTGGCTGGGCGGAGCCGCCTCGTGGACCGCCGCCATCACGCTCTCATAGGCCTGCGGGCCGGTGATTGCCAGCACATTGGGATGTTTTTCGCGGATGACCTCCGGCTCGGCGCCGAGGCAGCCGGTGACGATGACGCGGCCGTTCTCGGAAAGGGCGGAGCCGATGGCGTTGAGCGACTCGTCGCGAGCGGAATCGAGAAAGCCGCAGGTGTTGACGACGACGAGGTCGGCGCCGTCATGCTTGCGCGCGATCTCGTAGCCTTCGGCGCGAAGCCGCGTGATGATGCGCTCGGAATCGACGAGCGCCTTCGGGCATCCAAGACTGACGAAACTGACGCGTGGGGCGGACATAGATTTTGTTTTCCAAGAGGTGAGGGCGAGATCGAGGACTGAGCCTTTGGCTCTGAAGATCGATCTACGGCGGGCTTTGAGCCATTTTCGCGCGGCGCAATAGCACGCTTCGGCCCGGATGCAAACCTGGCAGCCGGCCAGGACAAGAGTGGCTCGGCAACCTATCCCTTAACCAGCCTCAGTGGCCGTCTGGCCCGAACCATGGTGCCAGGAAGGCAAAATGGTCGGGAAACTGCTGCACGGCGCCTCCGAGCAGCATGTTGATCGCCACGTACAAGATGATCAGCAGGCCGATATAGGCGATCCAGCGATACCGGTGCAGGAGGCGTGCGACAAAGGAAGCGGCAAAACCCATCAAGGCGATCGAAAGGGCCAGCCCGATGATCAGCACGGTCGGATGCTTCATGGCCGCGCCGGCGACCGCGAGCACGTTGTCGAGCGACATCGAGACGTCGGCGATGACGATCTGCCAGGCAGCCTGCGAGAAGGTTTTGCGCGGCGCCGCGCCGGCGATCCTGCTGTCCTTGTTGTAGTCGCCGTTGGACAGCGCCTCGGTCGCGTCGCGCTCATCCTCATGGCTGACGCGCAGCTCGCGCCACATTTTCCAGCACACCCACAGAAGCAGAAGCCCGCCGGCGATGAGCAGCATGGGGCCGATGCTCAGTAGCCATTGCGTGATCAGGGCAAAGATTATGCGCAGGACAGTGGCTGCCGCGATGCCGACAAGGATGGCGCGCTTGCGCTGATCGGCGGGAAGGCCGGCCGCGGCGAGGCCGATCACAATCGCGTTGTCGCCGGCAAGCGCGAGATCGATTGCGACGACCTGGAGGAGAGCTGAAAGGCCTGCGGCAGTGAATATTTCCATCGACTAGAAATCCTTGCCTGAAATGAGCCTAGCCTTTGCCCAGACGGGCCTAAAGGCATGGTCCATCGGCGTCAAGACGCAGGGTCGGGCATCGCCGGAAAACACGCCACCGGCGCAAGCCCTCAAGGATTTCGTGGTTGCCGGCAAGGGCAAGGTCGAAACCAAAGCATGTCTCGCGAAAGTGGGAACCGGTTTCGGGACGAAGACATGCGTAAATCAAAAAATAAACGCATGGAGCGAATCTGAAAGATCGCGACGCGCTTTAGTCGTAGAGGTTATATTTGGCCCAGTCGGCTTCCGGGATTTCGTCGCCGATCTTGTAGCGGAACTGCAGCACCTGCATGTGGTCCGGCGCGGTCAGGCATTTGAACTTCAGCCGGTACCACTGGCCCTTGCTGCGGAAGGCGGCGCCCGAGCTCTTGATGGCATCGGCGCTCATCTGCGGCGTGGCGAAGGCGTAGGCGACGACGCGGTCGGCCTTGTAGTTGCGATCGTCGTGACTGATCCGGTCGAGCACTTCGGCGTCACAGCGCTGCTCGAGACGAGTCTGCGGATCGAGTTTCATCAGGCCGGCGCGCAACGCATTGTCCATCGCCTTGGCCGGCCAGACCAGCGTCAGCGACGCCAGAACCATCAGGCAGAGCTTTTTCATGGGCGCGAGAAGCAGCATATTTTGTCTGAGAAATCAAATGAACGCTGCTTCACCAACCGTTGACCTCATGCTGGAGGGCCGTGAAGAACTGTGGCGGCAATGTCGCCTTCTCGCGCTGAAGCCTGAAGGGAATCCCGCTTCACCCGAAGGATCGCGCCGGTCCTGCGAAGCTCGAAGAGCGAATGCGGTTTGGCGGAGGGAGTGGGATTCGAACCCACGGTGAACTTGCGCCCACGCCGGTTTTCAAGACCGGTGCCTTAAACCGCTCGGCCATCCCTCCATCGTGATCTTCACGAGGCGCTTCGTCCTGCCGATCGCAAAGCCATGTCGGCACGAACGCAAGCGCTCATGCTCTAGTGCGCGGTGCAAAGATCTGTCAATCGCCATGTCGCCGTCCGATCATAGCCCGGCCGTATGCCTCGCCATAATCTCGCCCTGTTGCGGCCATAGTCGATTAACATCGTGATAAGCAATTCCTGTGCAAAAGGGATTGGGGATCAAGGTGTTGACCCAACGGGGCGACTTTGGCTCCGTCAGATGCAGCACGGTAGGGGACATCGAAAACATGCAGACTCCGGCGCGCCCGCGTCTTCGTCGCGCTTCTGCTTTCGCCCTGTGCGCCCTTTCGGGCCTGCTTTTGGCTGCCTGCGCCTCACAACCTGAGCCGAAGGGGATGGTCTACAAGAAGGCCCGCTCCAAGGAATATTTCGCCGAATCCGAATATGGCGTGAAGGCGAGCCCGCGCGTCCAGCTCATGCGGCGCGGCGGCGGCCGCGACCAGCTTGGCAAGCCCTACCAGGTGCGCGGCAAGTGGTACTTTCCCAAGGAAGAGAAGAACTACGCCAAGGTAGGACTGGCCTCATGGTATGGCGATGCGTTTCATGGCCGTCTGACCGCCAATGGCGAAGTCTATGACATGACGCATCTGACGGCGGCGCATCCGACGATGCCGCTGCCGAGCTATGCCCGCGTCACCAATCTGGAGACCGGCAGTTCGGTGATCGTGCGCGTCAACGATCGCGGCCCCTATCACGAAGGCCGCATCATCGACGTCTCCGAACGCGCGGCGCAGATGCTCGACTACGACAAGGTCGGCACCGCCAGGGTCAAAGTCGAATATGTCGGCCGCGCGCCGCTCGATGGCGACGACGACCAGTATCTGGTAGCCTCCTACCATCCCGGCAAGAACCGGCCGGATCCGTCGGACGGCCTGCCGACCGGCGTGATGGTGGCCATGAACGGCCCGTCGCCGAGCCTGTCGGTAGGCGCGCCGCCGGCCGCCGTGCCTTTCCCCGGCCAGTTGACCAATTCGGACCAGGCCTCTGCCGCGCAGCCGGGTCTGTCGGATGAAGCCACCGTTCAGCCGGCAGCCTTCCCGGTGCAGGGTACCAGCGATGTCGCGCTGCCCGATTTCGGACCGATCGTGCCGGAACGGCCGGATTTCGGTCTTCCCGCGAACTCGCCTTTCGCCATGGCTTCGCTGTCCTACGCGGATGAACGGATAAAGCGCGCCGATGTCTTTGCCGCGCTCGATGACGGCGGCATGTCGCCGGCCGATATCCTTCGGTCGTGGAAGAAATCGGGCCACCAGGAACAGGCGCCCGCGTCCGACTATGTCGCCGCCGGTTCCTTCGACGAAGCCGCGAAGGCAAAGCGCGTCGCCGCCGCGCTAAAGCCGTTCGGCCGCACCGAAATCCAGCGCACCGAGCTCGACGGCAATGACTGGTATGCGGTCAACGTCTATCCGGACGGCCATGGCAGCATCGACGACCTGCTTCAGGCAGCTTGGTCGCATGGCGCGCCGGACGCGCTGGCTGTGCGTAACTGAGCAAATTCGCACTGCACGTTGATCCGGCCGAAAAAACCCTGCTAGCTTGGCTATGGGTAGTCTTTGCACAAATCCGGGCGACTCTCCGGTTTGTTCAGATTGGGTCGCCATTTCATGCAACTGCGCATTCTTCCGCCTTTCGCCAGCCTTCTGGGATTGGTGCTGGTGCTGCTTTGCGCCGCTCCGGCGAACGCGCAGCTTTTCGAGACCAAGGCGGCGCAGGCGTTCATGATCGATGCCGACACCGGCACGGTGCTCTTCGCCAAGGACCCCGACAAGCCGATCCCGCCGGCCTCGATGGCCAAGCTGATGACGATGGAGGTGGTCTTCAACGCCCTCAAGGCGAAGCGGATCACCCTCGACGACACGTTCCTCGTCAGCGAAAACGCCTGGCGTACGGGCGGCGCGCCGTCCGGAACCTCGACCATGTTCGCCAAGCTCAAATCCGAGGTCCGCGTCGAGGATCTGATCCAGGGCGTCACCGTGCAGGCGGCCAATGACGGCTGCATCGTGCTGGCCGAGGGCATGGCTGGCTCGGAAGCGAATTTCGCCGCGCAGATGACCGATCGTGCCCGTCAACTCGGCCTCTCGAAATCGACCTTCGTCAATTCCACCGGCCTGCCGGCGGACGGGCAGCAGACGACGGTGCGGGAACTGACGATGCTGGCGCTGCATCTGTGGCGCGACTATCCGGAATTCTTCCACTATTACGGCCAGCCGGACTTCACCTGGAACAAGATATCGCAGAAGAACCGCAACCCGCTGATCGCCATGGGCATCGAGGCAGACGGCTTCGTGGCAGGCGCCAGCGAGCAGGCGGGATTCGGCCTGGTCGGCACCGTCAGCCACAACGGCATACGCGTGATCGCCGCCCTCAGCGGACTGGCGAACGACCGCGAACGCTCCGAAGAGGCGCGCAAGCTGCTCGAGTGGGGCTCGCGGTCATTCCAGAAGACCGAGATCTTCGCCAAGGACGAGGTGGTCGGGGAGGCGCAGGTTTTCGGCGGCGCCAAATCCGACCTGGCCTTGAAAGCCAAAGGCCCAGTGGACATCTTTCTGCCGATAGCCAACCGCGACAAGCTGACCGCGAGGATCGTCTACCGGGGTCCGGTGTCGGCGCCTGTCGAGGAAGGGCAACCGGTCGGAGAATTGCGCGTTTGGATAGGCGATACGCTGAGCCAGCAGACGCCGCTCTACGCCGCCGAGTCGGTGAAAGTAGGCACGCTGCCGCAGCGTGCGCTCGACTCGGCCAAGGAACTCGCTGTCGGCTGGCTGCGCCAGAAACATTTGTGATCGGGCAAGTTCGTGGACCTTTTGCCGGACGGGAGCTATGACAGCGGCCAGCGCGAGCAAAGGCAGTCTCGATTGGCGAGCGGATTTTTCATCACCTTCGAGGGCGGCGAAGGAGCAGGCAAGTCGACACAGATCGAGCGGCTGGCACGGCGCATGCGCGCCAAGAAGTACGAGGTGCTGGTCAGCCGCGAACCGGGCGGATCGCCGGGCGCCGAGGCCGTAAGACATGTGCTTCTGTCCGGGGCGGCCGAACCGTTCGGCCCGAAGATGGAGGCGATCCTGTTCGCCGCCGCGCGCTCCGACCATGTCGAGCAGGTCATCCGGCCGGCGGTTGATCGCGGTTCGATCGTGCTGTGCGACCGTTTCATCGATTCCTCGCGCGTCTACCAGGGCGTCACCGGCGGGCTCGATGCCGATTTCATGAAGGCGCTGGAGGCGGTGGCCATCAACGGCATGATGCCCGACATGACGCTGATCTTCGACATCGATCCCGCTGAAGGCCTGCAGCGGGCCGCCGCACGGCGCGGCGCCGGTGACGCCGCCGATCGCTTCGAGAAGGAGACCCTGGCCATCCACCGGCGACGGCGCGAGGCGTTCCTGGCCATCGCCGCGGCCGAACCGGAGCGATGCGTCGTCATCGACGCCTCCGCCGATCCCGATACAGTGGAGAATGTCGTCACCGCCGCCGTCTTCACTGCGCTGGAAGAGCGGATGCCGACGCAAAGGATCGAGACGGCGTCGGCATGATCTTCGAGCGCATCGCCCCCCAACAGCACGACACGCTGGACGGCGTGCCCGAACCCGCCGAAACGCCGCGGCTGATCGGCCACGCGTCCGCGGCAGGAATGCTTGCCAGCGCCTACCGCGCCGGCAAGCTGCCGCATGCGCTGATTTTCGCCGGGCCGCAGGGCATCGGCAAGGCGACGCTCGCGTTCCACATCGCGCACCATCTTCTGAAAAATCCGGATTTCAAGAGGGCGCCCGAAACGCTCGCCGTTCCCGACCCGGCTTCCTCGCTGTTTCGCCAGATTGCCACCGGGGCGCATCCGGGGGTGCTGCATCTCACCCGCCCGGCCAACGACAAGACCAAGAGCTTCAAGACGGTGCTGACCGTCGACGAAATCCGCAAGGTCAGCCGCTTCCTGTCGATGACCTCGCATGACGGCAGCTACCGCGTCGTCATCGTCGATCCGGCCGACGACATGAACACCAGCGCGGCCAACGCCTTGCTCAAGAATCTCGAAGAGCCGCCGGCGCGCACTTTGTTCATTCTCGTCGTGCATGCGCCAGGCAGCCTGTTGCCGACGATCCGGTCGCGCTGCCAAGTGGTGCGCCTGGCGCCTTTGGCCGCCGACGAGCTGATGACGGTGCTCGAGAATGTCGAGCCGCCACCGCCGGACGATCCGGCCGCGCGCGCGGCGCTCGCCGAGCGGGCAGGGGGCAGCGCCCGCAACGCGATCCTGCTCACCCAATATGGCGGGCTGGAGATCGCCGGCGCGCTCGACACGCTGGTGGCAGCCGGCAAGCCGGACATCGCCGGGGCGCACCGCCTTGCCGAGGCTGTGGCGGGACGCGACCAGGCGATCCAGTTCGACATCTTCAACCACCGCGCGCTCGACCTGCTTTCGGCCGCAGCCAGCGAAGCGGCGTTGGCCGGCGATCTCGCCAGGGCCAAAACGCTGTCCGAGGCTTGGCAGGACGCACTGAACACGATATCTGAGGCTGAGACTTACAATCTCGACAAGAAGCAGCACGCCCTGACCATGATCGACCGCCTGAATTCTGCGATGCGAATGTGACGGCCCCTCGGGATGGCAATCGCCGTCCCGATGCGATATCCACCGCCACAACTCACATTCAGACATTCATGATGGTTCATTCATGTCACGCGACACATTCTACATCACCACCGCGATTTCCTACCCGAACGGCAAGCCGCATATAGGCCACGCCTATGAGTTGATCGCCACCGACGCGCTCGCCCGCTTCCAGCGGCTCGACGGCAAGGACGTGTTCTTCCTGACCGGCACCGATGAGCACGGCATCAAGATGCTCCAGACGGCGCGCAAGGAGGGCATCACGGCGCGCGAGCTTGCCGACCGCAACGCGGCCGAGTTCCGGCGCATGGCCATCGCGCTCAACGCGTCCAACAACGATTTCATTCGCACCACCGAGGAGCGGCATTACGCCTCCTCCCAGGCGATCTGGAAGGCGATGGCCGCCAATGGCGACATCTACAAGGGCGGCTATGCCGGCTGGTATTCGGTGCGCGACGAGGCCTATTACGGCGAGGAGGAGACCGAGGTCCGTGCCGACAATGTGCGCTACGGGCCGCAGGGAACGCCTGTCGAATGGGTCGAGGAGGAAAGCTATTTCTTCCGGCTTTCCACCTATCAGGACAAGCTCCTCGCGCTCTACGAGAGCCAGCCCGATTTCATCGGTCCGGCCGAGCGTCGCAACGAGGTGATGAGCTTCGTCAAATCGGGGCTGAAGGACCTGTCGATCTCGCGCACCACGTTCGACTGGGGCGTGCCGGTGCCGGGCGACGAGAAGCATGTGATGTATGTGTGGATCGACGCCTTGACCAATTACATCACCGGCGTCGGCTATCCTAATGAAAACGATGAGAAATGGCGGTTCTGGCCAGCCGATGCTCACATCATCGGCAAGGACATCGTCCGCTTCCATACGGTCTATTGGCCGGCGTTCCTGATGTCGGCGGGAATCCCGCTGCCGAAGCGCGTCTTCGCACACGGCTTTCTGTTCAACCGCGGCGAGAAGATGTCGAAGTCAGTCGGCAACGTCATCGACCCGTTCACGATGGTGGAGCATTACGGCGTCGACCAGGTGCGCTATTTCTTCCTGCGCGAGGTGCCGTTCGGCCAGGACGGCAACTACAGCCATGAGGCGATCGTAAACCGCACCAATGCCGATCTCGCCAACGGGCTCGGCAATCTGGCGCAGCGATCGCTGTCGATGATCGCCAAGAACTGCGGCGGCGCGGTGCCGAAGCGCGGCGAGCTGGCGGAGGCCGATACGGCTATCCTCGACCAGGCGATTGAAGCGCTAGCCGTTTCGCGCCGGGCTATGGCGGAGCAGGCGATCCATCAGGCGCTGGCGGCCATCTTCGGCGTGGTGGCGGAAGCGGACCGCTATTTCGCGTCCCAGGAGCCGTGGGCACTGCGCAAGACCGATCCGGAGCGCATGGAAACGGTGCTCTGGACAACGGCCGAGTTGGTCCGCCGGGTGACGGTGCTTTGCCAGCCCTTCGTCCCTGGATCGGCGGCCAAGCTGCTCGACCTGCTGGCGGTGTCCACGGACAAGCGTGCTTTCGAGCACGTCCATGCCGACCATGCGCTGGTGCCGGGCACCGCCTTGCCGGCGCCGGAGGGCGTGTTCCCGCGTTATGTCGAGCAGGGCGCCTGATGCTGGTCGACAGCCATTGCCATCTCGACTTTCCGGACTTTTCCGAGGAGCGGGCGGCTATCGTCGCCCGCGCCATCGCGGCCGGAATCGGCCGTATGGTCACGATCTCGACGCGCGTGAGGCGATTTCAACAGATCCTTGAAATCGCTGAGACTTTCGACGAGGTCTACTGCTCGGTCGGCACCCATCCGCATCAGGCGGCGGAAGAGCTCGACGTGACCGCCGACGAACTGGTGCGGCTTTCCGGCCATCCCAAGGTGGTGGCGATCGGCGAAGCCGGCCTCGACTATTTCTACGACCACGCGCCGCGCGACGCGCAGGCGCAAGGTTTTCGCACCCATATCGCGGCCGCGCGCCGGACCGGTCTGCCGCTGGTCATTCATGCGCGCAACGCCGATGAGGACATGGCGTCGATCCTCGAGGACGAAACAGGGAAGGGCGCCTTCCCCTTCATTTTGCACTGTTTTTCGTCCGGGCGCAGGCTGGCCGAAGTCGGTGTGGCGCTCGGCGGCTACGTCTCTTTCTCCGGCATCCTGACATTCAAGAATTCCGCCGAGTTGCGCGCCATCGCCGCCGACGTCCCGCGCGACCGGCTGTTGGTCGAGACCGACGCGCCTTACCTGGCGCCGATCCCGTATCGCGGCAAACGCAACGAACCGGCCTATGTGGCGAACACGGCGAAGGTTCTTGCCGAGACCATCGGCGTCAGCGAGGCTGAAATCGCCGATATCACCACCGGGAATTTCTTTCGGCTGTTCACCAAGATGCCGCGTCCGGACATGGCGGCGGGCTGAGGCATGGGCGACCGGCTGCGTTTCACTGTTCTTGGCTGCGGCTCGTCGCCCGGCACGCCGCGTATCACCGGCGACTGGGGTAATTGCGACCCCAAGAATCCGAAGAACCGGCGCATGCGCACGGCAGCCCTGGTCGAGCGGATTGCCGCCAATGGCGCGCGCACCACGGTCGTCATCGACACCGGGCCGGATTTCCGCGAGCAGATGCTGCTGGCCTCCGTCAAGCGCCTCGACGCGGTCGTCTACACGCATCCGCATGCCGACCACATTCATGGCATCGACGATCTGCGCGGCTATGTGCTCGAGCAACGCCGCCGTATCGACATCCATGCCGATGAGCCGACCATGCTGCGGCTGCGCCAGGCGTTCGGCTATTGCTTCGAGACGCCTCCCGGCAGCTCTTATCCGCCGATCGTCGAGGCTCACGTCATCGATCACGCGAGGCCGGTGGAGATCGAAGGCGAGGGGGGCGCCCTCACCCTCGAGCCGTTGCCGCAGTTCCATGGCGACATCATCTCGCTCGGCTTTCGCATCGGCGGGCTTGCCTATTGCCCCGATATCAGCGGCTTCCCGGACGCCACCGTCGAGCGTTTGGGCGGCCTCGATATGCTGGTGATCGACGCGTTGCAGTACAAGACCCATCCCAGCCACCTGTCGCTCGGCCAAGCGCTGGAGTGGATCGAAAGGCTGGCGCCCAAGAACGCCGTGCTGACGCATATGCACGTGCCGCTGGATTATGCCGCCGTGATGGCCGAGACCCCGGATCACGTGGCGCCGGCTTATGACGGCATGGTGATCGAAGTTCCTTACGAGTCAGAGCGATAGCGGCAACTGCTCGGTTGCTGTCGCAGCTCGCCATTCATGGGTTTGGCTGGTAGCCCGAATTCCGCGAAGCGCTGAAGCGAGCAGTCATCGAGTTTGCCGTCAGTGGCGGAAGCCCGGCAAATTCCAGGTCTACGCTTAATACGATAGTTCCATAATATATCTTATGCGACTTTTTGATATGGCAACGTAGATGCCTGTAGCGCGATGTCACACAGCCCTGCTCGAAAGTCATAGGAGCTGTTGTTCCTGACGATGTCGTCGCACAGATTCCGAGGGAAAGCTGGGAGGAAGACTGGCGCGCGATGCAGCGGCCCGGAAATATGGAGACGCAGCGCGCGCTCATCGCCGACTATGGCAAATACGCCGCTCGCTTCGACGAAATTGCCGACTGTCTCCAGCGTCGGCAGCCTCGTGCCCTGATGTTATGGGGTCGGCATGACACGTTCTTCGAACTGGCAGAGGCGCTGTCATCGCTGTCAGCATCGGAGCGCTGCCACTACGCTCCCTCGAAATAGCCGAGAACTCCGCTGAAGGAGGCTGCGACCGCAGCGAGATGGACGAGGACGAGCGCCAGCCATCGGCTGCTGCCGCCTGGAGCAGCGAACGCTCCATAGGCAGGAAACTGTGCCACAGCCAGCCCCACGGACAGGCTGGTGACGGTTTTGTCGGTCAACAGCGTCGCCAGCATGGGTATCGGATAGAGCGCGCGCGCCAACACCCAGTGACCATGCCCGGCTCCAGCGGAGAAGAGTGCCAGCAGCAGCGCGACAGGCGTCGCGCACAGGCCGAAAACAAGCCCTGCTTGCCATGAGAGCTTTGGCATCATACCTCCGGAAAGCGATGCGGCCTCGAATGCGGCCTCGAATACTATCGCCATTTGTTGCCTGAGACGCGAAATTGTCGCAAAACTCCAGGCCGAAGCAACCACCCTGCCGTCAGCCGCCATCGCCGCGGCGCAACAATGAAAGCACCCAGAAAATGACTGTCTCGGCTTCCTTTCTCGGCCTTCCCGATCGCCTCGCCGATGGGCGCGTGCCGCGAGCCGTAATCTTCGGCGCGGGATAGCGGGGTTCGACCTCGTCGAACTTTATCCTCCCACAGACATTGACGGCCTGTCCGCACTCATCGCCGCCCGGCTTCTCGTCAATGTGATCGGCGCCGTTGTCCGGCAGACCGGCTGAGATGCCGAGCGGGTGGGTCTAGAAAAAGCTGCTTAGAAACGCCGCTGTCGCGTCCGAGATGCCGACGATCTTGTTGGTCGCCTGGCGGTAGAATTTGAAATTTAGCTCGGTCTCCGGCCGGCTGTCCTGCCAATTCTTGAAGCGCTTGAGCTCATCGCGGCCTAACCGCTTCGTCGCCAAGGCGGTGCGGCGGATGGAAACGCTGACGCGCGGCGTTTGCCGTTCGAGATCGGGGCGCCTCGCGATCGGCTTGCTGGATGTCACGACGCCGCGCGCGACAAGCCCCTGCCCGCCTTCGTTCTCGCTGGCGAACACGAAGACGACGTCGCCTTCGGCAATGCGCTTGCCGCCATACATGGTCTTCTGGGCGGCGAAGACAAAGGTTTCCGCCTGCGTGTCCCCAATTTCGGCCTTGACGGCATATGCCATGCTTTACGGCTCCCTGCTGAGGCCGATCCGGTAGCTCAGCTCGCGGCGGCCGCCGGGCTCGATCAGCATGACACCAGGCTTGTCGGCGAACTCGCCGTCGAAATCGGCGGGACTGGCGATACCGTGCCATGGCTCGATGCACAGGAACGGCGCGCCGCCGGGCTTGGACCAGATGCCCAGCTCGTTGAACCCTTGCCACGACATCTCGATCGCCGGTCCGCGCGCCGCAGCGTAGCGCACGCTGGCGCCAGCCGGCCGATCAAGGATGACGGCGTCTTCGTCGAACAGTTTTTCGGAAAGTGGCAGCGTCTTTCCCTCGATGGGCGTCGGTTGCGTGGCCGGCAGCAGCAAGCCGTCTTTCAGGCGGCGTACCGGCGCCGGTTCGTTGTCGGCGAAAGTCAGCCGGTAGGCTTCCTTGGGCAATTCCGGCAGCAGCGGCCAGTTAAACGCTGGATGTGCGCCGATAGAGGCCGGCAATGGTTCGTCGCCGGTGTTGGTGATCTCGAACGTCACGCCGAGTTGCCGTGGCTTCAGCTCGTAGCCAATGGCCAGGCGAAAGGCGAAGGGGTAGTGCGTCCGCGTTTCGGCGTCATCCGTCAGGACCAATGAGCAAAAGGTTGGCCCCTGCTCCGCCCAGTCAAAGCGCCGGTCGCGGGCAAAGCCGTGCTGCGTCATCGGATAGGTTTGGCCGCGGTGCCGCAGGTGATCGCCTTTGAGCCGGCCGACGATCGGGAACAGGACCGGCGAATGACGGCGCCATACAGGTCCCGCCTGCCAGAGAAGCTCCGTGCCATCGCCATCGCGCAGCGAGACCAGCTCGGCCCCCTGCCCGACGATGGTTGCCGAGATGCCGTCAGCGTGAAGCGTCAACTGGTCCATTGCATCCTCGCGGCTGGCCGGTTTGGCCGGCAGGCTAGCAAAAGGCCACGCGTGAACTCAAGCGCGGCAGGCAGGTCGCACCTTGGTCGTGGGCGCCTTGGTGCGCAATCGACAAAAAATGGCCGGAGGTTTCCCTCCGGCCATGCTGAGGTCAGCAGTATTACCTGCTACGGTCCGGCTATTCGCGCTCACCGGTGAAATTCAAAAGCAGCTGGAAGATGTTGATCAAGTTCAGATAGAGCGAGAAGGCGCCGAAGACGGCGAGCTTTTGCTGTGATTCCGCATCGAAATTCTCCGCGTACTGCTCCTTGATGGTCTGCGTGTCCCAGGCGGTGAGGCCGACGAAGACGGCGATGCCGATCACCGAGATGGCGAATTGCAGCGCGGTCGAGCCGAGGAACAGGTTGACGAGGCTGGCGATCACCACGCCGATCAGGCCCATGATCAGGAAGGACGAGAACTGAGCCAGGTCACGCCTGGTCGTGTAGCCGTAAAGGCTGGTGGCGCCGAACATCGTGGCGGCGATGAAGAAGGTGCGCGCGATGCTGGTCGAGGTGAAGACCAGAAACACCGAGGCGAGCGACAGGCCCATGACAGCGCAGAAGGCCCAGAACATCGCCTGCGCGCCCGCGGCCGACATGGTCTGCATCTTGAAGGAGAAGATCATGACGAAGGCGAGCGGCGCCAGCATCACCACCCATTTCAGCGGACTGGAGAAGATCGGCACATAGAGTGCGGGCGTCGAGGCCACGAAGAAGGCAACGAGGCCGGTGACGACGAGGCCGAGGCCCATATAGTTGTAGACGCGCAGCATGTGCTTGCGCAGGCCCTCGTCATAGACGGCTCCGGACTGGACGCCGGTGCCCATTCGGTATCCCAGATTGGGGCTGTTCATTCGGTTTCTCCTTGGTTTCTCGGTAGAGCGTCGGTTTCAATAGAGCGTTCTGGCGAGTTTCTCGGCGGCACGGTCGAGACTGCCGGCGTCGCCGCGTCCGACCACCGCATAGGCGACCTCGCCGATCTGGAAATAGGCCGATGAGATGTCGTCGGCGGGCGCGAGCGTCGGCTTCACGACATCGAACGTGCCCGGCCTGATGGCGAACAGCGAGACGAGACCGAGGTCCCTTGTTTCGACCGCGATCTCGACGCTTGGCCCGAATTGCGAGGGGTACACCTGCACGTCGCGGATCTTCCAGTCGTCGGGCAGCGAAGGCATGACGATTGCTGTGGCGGCGCGGATTTCATCGGCATTGTAGCCCGGCGCTTCGCGCTGCGACGGCATCGTCTCGCGCACCAGGGTCGTGCGGTGCGCGCGGACCGCATCCTCGACATAGGCCGGCGGCTGCGTCGAGGCGACCACCTTGGTGACCCCGATCGGCCCGAAAATGCCATTGGCCAGCCAGCCCGCCGCGACCAACACGGCCGCGGCCGCGGCGCGCTGCAGCACCGCAAGGATAGGCCCCCTCGCAAGCACCCTTTCCAGCCGCCGTGCCGCTTCGGTCGTGGCCGGCCGCGCCATGCCGACGGGTCCGGCAAGCGCGACCCGCAGTTCGTCGCGCGTCCTCAAATCGGACATCACGCGCGCCGCCGCTTCCGGGCGTGCGGCAAGGTGCGCCTCGACCTCGATGCGGCGGGCGACATCCAGCTGGTCGTCGACATAGGCGTCGAGATCGGCATCGGTTACGGGGTCGAGAATGGTGGTCATTGATCGTCTCCCACGATCCTGAGATGAGGCTTGGTTTTCGGCGTCGCGCCCTCCTCCATCTCGCGCAGCGCGGCGCGCGCGCGGCCAATGCGCGACATCAGCGTTCCGAGCGGCACGCCGATGACTTCGGCGGCCTGCTGATAGGAAAGCCCTTCGATGGCGACGAGATGGAGCGCGGAGCGCTGTTCCTCCGGCAGTGAGAGAAACGCCTCCCGGACCTGCGACAGGCGTACCGAATGGTCCTGCGACGCCGGCACGCTTTGGTCGGCGACAAGGCCGGCCTGTTCTATGCGCACCGCCTCGGAGCGGCGCGAGCGCACGCGGTCGATGAAGATGTTGTGCACGATCGCCAGCAGCCAGGCGCGCAGATTGCCGCTTGACCGAAAGGTCGCGCGCCGCTCATAGGCGCGCACCAGTGCGTCGTGGACCAGATCCTCGGCCTCAGTGCCGTCGCGCGTCAGCGAGCGCGCGTAACGCCGCAGCGACCCCAATTGCCCGACAATATCGAAGCGTGCCATCGACCGTTTCATGCCCTGTTTACGGAGCATGTGGGGATTTTAATCCCTCCGCCCGGCGATTTCTTTTGCTTATCGCCGGCGCCGAGGAAACCGCTGGCGCGGCGCGATCGATTTGCGTATCACTCCGCCGCGATTGGAGCCCTAGCGATGTTCGAAACCCTGCAGCCCGCGCCCGCCGACAAGATCCTTGCCTTGATCGGCCTCTATCGCAATGATCCGCGGCCCGGCAAAGTCGACCTCGGTGTCGGGGTCTACAAGGATATCGACGGCAGGACGCCGGTGATGCGCGCCATGCGCGAGGCCGAGAAGCGTCTGCTGGCGAGCCAGGATACCAAGACCTATCTCGGCCTTGCCGGCGACACCGGATTCAACGCCGCTATGATCGAGCTCGCCTTTGGCGAGAAGGCTGACCATTCGCGCATTCGCGCGGCGCAGGCGCCGGGCGGATCGGGCGCGCTCAGGCTGGTGGCCGAGCTTCTGCAGCGCACACGTCCCGGCGCGACGGTCTGGCTGTCTGACCCGACATGGCCGAACCATCTGCCGGTGATGCGAGCCGCGGGCCTCGAGGTTCGCAACTATCCCTATTTCGATTCCGCTTCCGGCGCCGTCCGTTTCGACGAGATGCTGGCGACGCTCAGGACGGCCAACAGCGGCGACGTGGTACTGCTGCATGGCTGCTGCCACAACCCGACCGGCGCCAATCTCGATGTCGCGCAATGGGCCAAGGTTGCCGACGTCCTCCTGGAGCGCGGCCTGCTGCCCTTCGTCGACATCGCCTATCAGGGCTTTGGCGAGGGCCTGGACGCCGACGCCGCGGGTCTGCGGCTCTTGGCTGACAAGGTGCCGGAGATGGTCGTCGCCTCCAGCTGCTCGAAGAATTTCGCCGTCTATCGCGAGCGCGTGGGCGCAGCGATGATCATGGCCAAGGACGGCGCCCAGGCCGACGTGGCGATGAGCCAGATGCTGGCGGCCGCGCGCGCGCTTTATTCGATGCCGCCGGATCACGGCGCGGCGGCGGTGCGCATGGTGCTCGAAGACGCCGCCCTGAGGAGGGACTGGGAGACGGAGCTCGAGGAGATGCGGCTGCGCATGCTCAGGCTCCGCGTCGCCTTTGCCGAGGCGTTGCGCCGGCAGTCCAACTCCGATCGCTTCGATTTCATCGCCAACCATCGCGGCATGTTTTCGCGGCTCGGATTGACCGAGGCGCAGGTCGAGCGCCTGCGCACCGAGCATGCCGTCTATATGGTCGGCGACAGCCGCATCAACGTAGCCGGCCTGCCGGAGGACGGCATGGACGATCTCGCCAAGGCGATCGTCTCGGTGCTCGACTAAAAAGCCCGCGCAACTGTGGACAATAGTCTTTTGCCAACCGGCGGGATTGGTCGCCCGCCGCGCCGCGCGCTAGGGTTTGCAGGATGACGCCCTCAAAAGACATTTCCCGGCTGATCGAGATCATGGCGGAGCTCAGGGCTCCGGAGACCGGTTGCCCCTGGGATATCGAGCAGAACTTTTCGACCATCGCGCCCTATACGATCGAGGAGGCCTATGAAGTGGCCGACGCGATCGCGCGCGGCGATTTCGACGACCTGCGCGAGGAGTTGGGCGATCTGCTGCTGCAGGTCGTCTACCATGCACAGATGGCCGAGGAGATCGGCGAGTTCGCTTTTGGCGATGTCGTCGAGGCCATCACCACCAAGATGATCCGCCGCCATCCGCATGTATTTGGTGACGAGAAGGCGCGCAGCGCCGGCATGGCCAAGGGCATGTGGGAAAAGATCAAGGCTGAGGAGAAGGCTGAAAAGCGCAGTGCCCGCATCGCCCGCGGCCTCGATCCGGAGGATCACGGCAAAGGCTATCTCGACAGCGTTCCGGTGGCGCTCCCTGCCCTGACGCGCGCGCTGAAACTGCAGGAGAAAGCAGCGCGTGTCGGCTTCGACTGGAGCGAGGCGGCACCGATCCTCGACAAGATCGAGGAAGAGATCGGCGAGTTGCGCGAAGCACTCGCCACCGGTGACGCGGCGCCGATCAAGGACGAGTTCGGCGACATGTTGTTTGCCGTCGTCAATCTCGGCCGCCACCTCAAGCTCGACGCGGAAGCGGCGCTCAGCGGCACCAACGAAAAATTCCGATCGCGCTTCCACTATGTCGAGCAAGCCTTGGCGGCTTCGGGCGGTTCACTGGACAAGGCGACGCTCAACGAGATGGAAGCGCTCTGGCAGCAAGCCAAAAGCGCCAAGCAATCAGTCGGTTAGCTGCCGCTCTTGCGATGCAGGCGGTTCTCGATTTCGTGCCTGGCGCTGTGCGTGGCCGTCAGCGAGAGTGTGACGCTGCCATCCTCATTGTCGGTGCGCGACACGACATCGCCGTTGCGGTAGAGCCAGTCGACCTGACCGAGCTGGGCCGGGCTCAATGTCACCGTCATCGTTTCCAACTCGCCCGATACACGCGCCTCGATCAGCGCTTTCAGCGTGTCCAGTCCCTCGCCGGTCACCGCCGATATGGCGATCGGCGGCGACTTGCCGCTTGCGCCCTCGGCCAGCAGCCGCTCGCGGTTGCCTTCGTCGAGCAGGTCGATCTTGTTCCAGATTTCGACCACGCGGTTGGTGTCGGCGGCGTCGACGCCGAGATCCCCGAGGATGCGTTCGACATCTTCCGCCTGGGCGGCCGTATCCGGGTCGGAGATGTCGCGCAGATGCAGCACCAGGTCAGCTTCGACCACCTCTTCCAGCGTGGCCCGGAAGGCGGCGACCAGATGCGTCGGCAGGTCGGAGATGAAGCCCACCGTGTCCGACAGGATGACCGGCGTGCCGTGCGGCAGCCGCACGCGCCGCAAGGTGGGGTCGAGCGTCGCGAACAGCATGTCCTCGGCCAGGACCCCTGCCCCGGTCAGCCGGTTGAACAGTGTCGACTTGCCGGCATTGGTGTAGCCAACGATCGCCACCACCGGAAACGGCACCTTCTTGCGCTTGGCACGGTGCAGGTCGCGCGTGCGGCGTACCGTTTCCAGCTCGTGCTTCAGCTTGGTGATCTTGTCCTGCAGGATGCGTCGGTCCGACTCGATCTGGGTTTCGCCGGGGCCGCCGAGGAAACCGGCGCCGCCGCGCTGCCGTTCGAGGTGGGTCCAGCTGCGCACCAGCCGACCCTTCTGGTAGTTGAGATGCGCAAGCTCGACCTGCAGCGTGCCTTCCTTGGTGCGCGCCCGTTCGCCGAAGATCTCGAGGATCAACCCGGTGCGGTCGAGCACCTTGGCGTTCAGTTCCTTTTCGAGATTGCGCTGCTGCACCGGCGTCAGCGGATGGTCGACGATGACCAGCTCCGCGTTACGCTCCTTCACGATGTCGGCGAATTCGGCAACCTTGCCGCTGCCGAGCAGCGTCGCCGGCCGCGGGTCGGCGACCGTCACCACCGCGGTGTGAACCGGATTGAGATCGATGGCGCTGGCAAGCCCGACCGCTTCGTCGCGGCGGGCATCCGCCGAACGGCTCAGGCGCGGCCGACTCGACTCGTCGTCGCCGCGCGGCTGGCGCGCAAGCACCGGCACAATGACAACGGCCCGGGTCGGATCCTTGGCTTCCGGCCCGAGTTGATGTCCTTGTTTTCCGCGAACGCTGCGGTCCGCGTCCTTATCACGTGCCAATCAGGCGCCCTGGCTTTCCTCGCCATCGAACATCTGAACCGGCTGGCTCGGCATGATCGTGGAAATGGCGTGCTTGTAGACGAGCTGGGAGTGCCCGTCACGCCGCAACAACACACAAAAATTGTCGAACGAAGTGACGACGCCGGTCAGCTTCACGCCGTTGATGAGGAAGATGGTAAGTGGATTTTTGCTCTTGCGAACTGAATTCAGGAACAGGTCCTGAAGGTTTTGCGATCGTTCCGCCATTTTTCTTGTCTTTCGCCGATCCCCTTCGGTTTGCGGCCAATGCGCCAAATTACGCGGCACCTGTCAAGCGCGCAAACCCCCTCTTGCCGATACAAAGGCAAGCAGAACGAGATAGTTGAGGTTCATTCCAGTTGTGCGGTTATCAGGCTGGACTTTTTTCCGCAACGTCAAAAAAGGCCTGCCGCAACGAAAGTGTCATGGAACCAGGATGACCATTTGCTATCGGCGCGCCGTCGATTTCGACCACCGGCATGGCAATTGTGGTCGCCGAACTGATGAACGCCTCCCTGGCCGCCTTGGCCTCAGTGACCGAAAAACCGCGCTCCTCGATCTTGAGGCCGAGCTTGGCGGCGACGTCGAAAAGCGTCGTGCGGGTGATGCCGCGCAGGATGCCGTGCTCGGCCGGCCGGGTCACCAAGACGCCGTCGCGGGTGACGATCCAGGCATTGGATGAGCCGCCTTCCTTGACGTTGCCGTCGGTGTCGACGAACCAGGCTTCCTGGGCGCCCGCTTCCTTGGCCTTCTGCTTGGCGAGCACATTGGGCAAAAGGCCCGTGCTCTTGATGTCGACGCGGTCCCAGCGATTCTCCGGAACGGTGATGACCTTGATTCCGGTCTCCACCCGCTTCGCCGCCGCGGCGGGATCGGCCTTCCTGGCGGTTATGACCAGGGAAGATTTCGTTCCCGCCGGTGGAAAAACGAACTCGCGGCTGGCGACGCCGCGTGTCACCTGCACATAGACGAGGCCGTTGACCACGCCGTTGCGATTGACCACCTCGCGCAGCAGCATCGGCAGCACGCCTTCCGAGACCGGCCAGGCGATCGCCAGTTCCTTCAGCGAGCGCTTGAGCCGGGCAAGATGGCGCGGCATGTCGACGATATGGCCGCGCGCCACTTCGCAGACCTCATAGACGCCGTCGGCGAACTGGTAGCCACGGTCCTCGATATGGACGCTGGCTTGGGCGTGGACGACATAGCGCCCGTTGACATAGGCAATGCGCGGCATGGGTATCCTCGGTAAAAACGTCCGGCTTTCTTAGGCGATTCCGCCGCAGTCGTAACAGACAATCGGCTGAGCCAGGCTGGTCCTACACACCGAGCGACTTCAGCTTGCGGTGGAGTGCCGAGCGCTCCATGCCGATGAATTCGGCCGTCTTCGAGATGTTGCCGCCGAAGCGGTTGATCTGAGCGATCAGGTAATCCTTCTCGAACTGCTCGCGGGCCTCGCGCAGCGGTAGGGCCATGATGTGCTGGTCCGACTGGTTGGGCGTGCGTGGCATGACGTCGCCGATCTCGGAGGGCAGAAGGTCGGCGGTGATCGGGGCATCGGGATTTTCCCCTCGCGCCAGGATCATCAGCCGTTCGACATTGTTGCGCAGCTGGCGAACATTGCCCGGCCAGTTATGCGCCTGCAGCACGGCCAGCGCATCGTCGCCGATGCGGCGCGGCTTGATGCCGGCCTGGCGCGCGATCTGCTTCATGAAATTGTCGACGAGGTAGGGGATGTCCTCGCGCCGCTCGGCGAGCCCCGGCACCATGACCGGAACCACCGCCAGGCGATGGTAAAGGTCCTCGCGGAAGCGGCCGTCAGCGATCATCGCCTCAAGGTTCTGGGAGGTTGAGGAGATGATACGGACATCGACCTTGACACGCTTGGTGCCGCCTACCCGCTCGAACTGCTGCTCGACCAGCACGCGCAGGATCTTGTTCTGCGTCTCGCGCGGCATATCGGCGACTTCATCGATGTAGAGGATGCCGCGATGCGCCTCTTCCAGCGCGCCGACCTTGCGCTCGGTGCCGTTCGATTCGGTGCCGAACAGCTCGATCTCCATGCGCTCGGGCGTAATGGTGGCCGCACTCAGCGTGACGAACGGACCGGTCTTGCGCGACGACAGCTCGTGGATGGCGCGCGCCGTCAGTTCCTTGCCGGAGCCGGACGGGCCGACGATCATGACGCGGCTGTTGGTGGGGGCGACACGCTCGATGGTCTGCCGCAGTTGGCTCATGGCCGACGACATGCCGATCAGGTCGAAGGTCTCGCCGCTGCGCTGCTTGAGGTCGGAGACTTCGCGCCGCAGCTTGGAGGTCTCAAGGGCGCGCTCGGCGATCAGGATCAGCCGGTCGGCCTTGAACGGCTTCTCGATGAAGTCGTAGGCGCCGCGCCGGATGGCCGACACCGCCGTTTCGATGTTGCCGTGGCCGGAGATCATCACCACCGGCATATTCGGATGCATGGTCTTGATCTCGTCGAGCAGGGCCAGGCCGTCGAGCCGCGAGCCCTGCAGCCAGATGTCGAGGAAAATCAGCCGCGGCGCGCGATCGGCGATCGCCGCAAGCGCGCTGTCGGCGTCATGCGCCGTACGGGTTTCATGACCCTCGTCGCTCAGGATACCGGCGACAAGTTCGCGGATGTCTTCCTCGTCATCGACGATGAGAATGTCAGACGCCATTATCGACCTTTTCAGTTTCTCGTTCGTGTTCGTTTCGGCCTTCACCGCGTGGCGGCGCGGCTACGACCGTCGCCGGCGGCAGGATGATCGAGACCATCGCGCCCCGGCCGCCATGGAAATCCTCTGGCGCGTCGTGCAATTCGAGACGGCCGCCATGGTCCTCCACGATCTTCTTGACGATAGCGAGGCCAAGCCCGGTCCCCTTCTCGCGCGTCGTCATATAGGGCTCGAGAAGCCGTTGGCGATTCTCGCGCGGCAGCCCCTTGCCGTTGTCGATAACGTCGATTCGTATGGCGCCATCTTGGCGTCCGGCCTGAATCCGGATTGTGCCGTCCGAACGGTCGTCGCCATCAAGTCCGTCGATCGCCTCGGCCGCGTTCTTGATGACGTTGCCGAAGGCCTGCGCCATCAGTCGGCTATCGAAAGTGCCTTTCAACGGCTCGCTGCCGAAGTCTCGTTCGAAGGCGATATCGGAGCGGCTGACCTCGACCAGGAAAGATGCCTCGCGCAACGACTCACGCAGGTCTATCGCCTTCATCTCCGGCTTCGGCATGCGCGCAAAGGCCGAGAACTCGTCGACCATGCGGCCGATGTCCTCGACCTGGCGGATGATGGTATCGGTGCACTGGTCGAAGACCTCGCGGTCCTCGGTGATGACCTTGCCGTAGCGGCGCCTGATGCGCTCGGCCGAGAGCTGGATCGGCGTCAGCGGGTTCTTGATCTCATGCGCGATACGCCGCGCCACGTCCGCCCAGGCCGACGAACGCTGCGCCTGGACGAGATCGGTGATGTCGTCGACGGTGACCACATAGGATTTCTCGTCCTCTCCATCGTCGCCGGACTCGACCGTGACCTGGACATTGAAGGTGCGCTCCAGGCCGGTGCGGAAGAAGGTCACCTGCTCGCGATAGACCGGCTTGCCGGACTGCCGCCCGATCTCGAAGACGCGGCCGACAAGCGGCAGAACCGCTGAAAGGTTCTGTCCGAGCGTCGCATTTGCTGAAATTGCCAGCATGGTCTCGGCCGAGCGATTGACGATGGTGATGATGCCGTAGGGGTCGACGCCGATGACCCCCGCGGTGACACCGGCGAGCACTGCCTCGGAGAAACGCCGGCGCTCGTCGATCAGATCCTTGGCCGAGAGCAGCTCGTTGCGTTGCGATTTGAGCTCGAGGATCATGTTGTTGAACGTTTCGCCGAGCGAGGCGACGTCGCCATCCGACTGGCGCACGGGAACAGCAACGTCGAGATTGCCGGTCGCCACCTCGTCGGCGGCGCCGATCAGCTGGCGGATCGGCCGCACAAGGCGATCGGCGACCGCAATGCCGGTCCAGATCGCCGAGAGCGTGATGATCAGCGTGAGCGACAGATAAGGCAACGCGAAGGCGACCTGCGAGGTCCGGCGATTGTCTTCCAAGTTGCGGTATTCGTCGGTGTTGCCCCTGACGATCTGGCGCGCCTTGATCACGTCGGGATCGACCAGTCGGATCGTATAGAGGTACAGCCCTTCGATCTCGCGCAGCTTGATGATGGCGCCCATGATGTTGCGGGTTCGCGGCTCTATCAGCACCGGCTTGCCGTCGGACGCGGTGTCGACAGCGCCCGCGGGCGGCTCCGGCATCGGAAAATCGGCATCGGTCTTGGCGTTCATGACGAACGAGCCGTCCGGCTTGATCAGGGCCGCATGCGCCAGTCCGCGGCCGACTGCCTCCTTGTTCAACAGGTCGAGGAAACCGCCCTTGTCGAGGCCATAGAGCGTGCGCGAGGCATCGAGATCGTATGCCATGGACAATGTCGTGCCCTGGAGGTTGCGCGCGTTCTCCTGCACATAAGCGTCGGCAATCGACAGCGACGAGTTGACGATCGTCTTGGTGCGGATTTCGAACCAGCGGTCCAGGCCGATGTCGAGCGTGATCGAGGCGATGATCGCCACCATGATGGCCGGGATGGCGGCAACCAGCGCGAACATGGCGACGATGCGCACATGCAGCCGCGAGGCAGCCCTGCCGTGGCGCCGTGCCAGGACGATGCGACGCACTTCGCGGGCGATCAGGGCGATGAGGAACAGGACGAAGACGGCATTGGCCGCGACCAGGGCCCAGGTCGCGTCGGCAGTCGGCGCGATCGGTGTTGCGCCGACCAGGATCGCAAAGGAGATGGCCGCCGTGATCATCGCGCCGGCAATCGCGACCACGCCGGGCAACGCCAGCAACCGTCGCCCGTCACGCGTGCCGGTCTGGTTGAAAAGCGGTTGGTTCAGGGTCGGAGCCTCAGCTGCCATGTCGCGGTACAGAGTCGGTCATAGCGTCGGATGTATGCAACGCATTGTGGCGATTATGCAACAAGTGTGGCCGGGAAGATAATCTTTCCCGGCGAAATCCACCAAAAGGACGAAGTGACGCTACGGCTGCCTGGACGACTTATAGACGTTGACGCCAAGCTCGCGGATCTTCTTGCGCAGCGTGTTGCGATTGAGCCCCAGAAGCTCCGCGGCCTTGATCTGGTTGCCGCGCGTTGCCGTCATCGAGGCCAGCACCAGCGGATACTCGACCTCGGCAAGAATGCGCTGATAGAGCCCGGCCGGCGGCAATTCGCCGGCGAAGGAGGCGAAGTAGCGCTGCAGGAAATGCTCGACCGCCTGGCCGATCGACAGATCGTCGGGGATGAGCGCGCCGCCGTCCGGCACGACCGGCCGTTCCCCGGTCTTGAGCTCGGACTCGATGACCTCCGATGAAATCTCGTCCTGCGAGTAGAGCGCGGCCAGCCGGCGCACCAGGTTTTCCAGCTCGCGCACATTGCCCGGCCAGGGATAGCGCTTCATGAGCTCGATGCCGCCGGACGATATGCGCTTGGTCTGCAGGCCCTCGCTGGCGCCCTGCTTGAAGAAATGCCGGACCAGGTCGGGAATGTCCTCGGAACGCTCGCGCAGCGCCGGCAGCCTGAGCGGCACGACGTTGAGACGGTAGAACAGATCCTCGCGGAACAGGCCCTGGTTGATCAGCGTGCGCAGGTCCTTGTTGGTGGCCGCGACGATGCGCACGTCGGTCTTGATCGGCGTGCGGCCGCCGACGGTGGTGTATTCGCCCTGCTGCAGCACGCGCAGCAGCCGGGTTTGCGCCTCCATCGGCATGTCGCCGATCTCGTCGAGGAACAGCGTGCCGCCCTCGGCCTGCTCGAAACGGCCGCTGGAGCGGTTCTGCGCGCCGGTGAAGGCGCCCTTCTCGTGGCCGAACAGTTCCGATTCGATGAGGTCGCGCGGGATCGCCGCCATGTTGATGGCCACGAACGGACCGCCGCGACGGCGGCCATATTCATGCAGCGCGCGCGCCACCAGTTCCTTGCCGGTGCCGGACTCGCCGCTGATCATGACCGTGAGGTCGGTCTGCATCATACGCGCCAGCATGCGGTAGATATCCTGCATGGCGGCAGAGCGACCGACCAGCGGCATTGTCTCCGGCTGGTCTTCCGCGCGGGCATCGAGTTTCGGCCGCTTCGGCTCGGCCAGCGCCCGGTTGACGATGTTGAGCAGCTCCGTCAGGTCGAACGGCTTCGGCAGATATTCGTAGGCGCCGGTCTCGGAGGCGCGAATGGCGGTCATGAACGTGTTTTGCGCGCTCATGACGATGACCGGCAGTTCGGGCCGCGCCTTCTTGATGCGCGGCAGCATGTCGAAGGCGTTTTCGTCCGGCATCACCACATCGGTGATGACCAGATCGCCCTCGCCCGCCGCCACCCAGCGCCACAGCGTCGAGGCGTTGGAGGTGACGCGCACCTCGTGGCCGACCCGCGACAGCGCCTGGTTGAGCACGGTGCGGATGGCCGCATCGTCGTCGGCGACGAGAATATTGCCGCGAGCGCTCATGTGCGGTCTCCTTCAGCTTCCTCGCCTGCGCCGGGCGCGGTCTCCTTCCAGGCCGGAAGCAGGATGCGGAATGTCGTCCCGCGCGGCGTCGAATCGCATTCGATGATGCCGCCATGCTCGCCGACGATCTTGGCTACCAGCGCCAGCCCAAGTCCTGAGCCATTGGGTTTGGTGGTGATGAACGGATCAAACAGGATCGGCAGGATGTCCTCGGAGACGCCGGGCCCGTTGTCATGCACGCAGAATTCCAGCGGCAGCGAGACTCGGTCCTGCGTGCCGGGCACGGAGACGCGGATGCCGGGGCGGAAGGCCGTCGACAGCACAATCTCGCCCTGCGGGTCGGCGCCGATCGCCTCGGCGGCGTTCTTCACCAGATTGAGGAAGACCTGGATCAGCTGGTCGCGGTTCGCGAAGACCGGAGGCAATGATGGATCATATTCCTCCAAGATCTTGATCCGCCTTGCAAAACCGTTCTTGGCAATCGCCTTCACATGATCCAGCACGACGTGGATATTGACCGGATAACGCTCGATCGGCCGCTCGTCGGAAAACACTTCCATGCGGTCGACAAGCGAGACGATGCGGTCGGTCTCGTCGGTGATCAGGCGTGTGAGCGCGCGGTCCTCGTCGGACGCGGAAAGCTCAAGCAATTGAGCGGCGCCGCGGATGCCGGAAAGCGGGTTCTTGATCTCATGCGCGAGCATGGCGGCCAGGCCGGTGACGGAGCGTGCGGCACCCCGATGCGTCATCTGGCGGTCGATCTTGTCGGCCATCGACCGCTCCTGGAACATGACGACGATCGAACCCGGAAACTCCGGCACCGGCGCGACATAGAGGTCGACCATCTTCTCGATGCCGAGGCGCGGCGACGACACGTCGACGCGGTATTCATTGACCGGTGCGCGCCGCTCTCGCACCTGGTCGACCAGCGTCAGCAACGGGCTGCCAAAGGGCACCAGCTTGGAGAGGGTATTGCGGGCAAGCATGTTCGCGCTGGAGCGGAAGAAGTCCTCGGCATCCGCATTGGCGAACGTGATGAAGCCGTCGGAGTCGACCATGATGACCGGGCGGCGGATGGTGTTGAGCACGATGTTGGCGGCATCCGCCATATCGGCCTGCTGGGGAACATCGGCCTTCATGCCGCGCTCCGCAGGCTGGTCGAGGGCAAGCCGTCGGCGAACGCGCAGCGCAACCCGGCGACGACCGCGCGTGGCTCGAAGCACGTCAGAATGGCTTTGCGCTGCTCGGCCGAAACATCGGGAGCATGACGGTCGAGATACCAGCCGAGATGCTTGCGCGCCTGGCGCAGCCCGCTTTCGATACCGTAGAGCGCGAGCATGTCCTCATAGTGCGAGACGACATAGTCGGTGAGCGCCTGCGCTGTTTGCGGAATGCCTTGCGCGCCTGCGCCGGCGGCTCTCGTGGCGATTCCGCCGGCGATCCACGGCGCACCATAATGCGCGCGGCCGATCATCACCGCGTCGGCGCCGGACTGTTCGAGGATGGTCGCCGCCTCTTCCGGCGAGCCGACATCGCCATTGGCCACCACCGGGATCGAGACGGCCTGCTTGACGCGCGCGATGGCGCGCCAGTCGGCCTTGCCCTGGTAGAACTGGCAGCGCGTGCGGCCATGCACTGTCACCATCTTGACGCCGGCCTGTTCGGCGCGGCGCGCCAGCATCGGCGCGTTGAGTGCGCTTTCGTCCCAGCCGAGCCGCATCTTGACCGTCACCGGCACCGACACGGCGCCGACCACCGCCTCGATCAGCGACAGCGCGTGGTCGAGATCGCGCATCAGCGCTGAGCCGGCATAGCCGCCGGTCACCTTCTTCGCCGGGCAGCCCATGTTGATGTCGATGATGTCGGCGCCCTCGCCCGCCGCTATGCGCGCGCCCTCGCCCATATGGACGGCCTCGCGGCCGGCCAGTTGCACCATGTGCACCGGCAGGCCGGAATGGCGGATGCGCAGGTCGCAGCCGGCCCTGCCCTTGGCCAGCTCGCCGCTCGCCACCATCTCGGACACGACGAGGCCGGCACCATGCGTATGGGCGCGCTGCCGGAACGGCTCGTCGGTGATGCCGGACATTGGCGCGAGGAAAACCCGATTGGGGATTCTTACGCCGCCGACATCGAGTGGCGATGCCAATGTGGTCAGGTCAGTCATGCACAAAAACCAAGCACGTTCGATCGTTGCACATTCACTAGCCAGAAGTGTGGCATTGTGCAACGCGCAATGACGTCACATTAAGGC
The DNA here is from genome assembly GCF_006439355.1 of Mesorhizobium sp. B4-1-3. GTDB lineage: Bacteria > Pseudomonadota > Alphaproteobacteria > Rhizobiales > Rhizobiaceae > Mesorhizobium. Next base: position 6,308 of record NZ_VFTG01000004.1, on the reverse strand, counting down.
GCATTTTGGAAAAAGCTGGCCTTCGGCCATCACCGCGACTAGAGCATGATGCCGAAAAGTGTGAGCGGCTTTCGGCCGACAACATGCTCTACTTCTTTGATTTAGAGACGGATTCAGATTTCAGGTCGAATCGACCTGAAATCATCTGGCTCTAGGACCGATCGGAATGAGCGAGGCAAGCGAAAAGCAAGCGGCGGCCCCAAGCGGCGGGATCGGAGTGGTGATCGTTGCCGCCGGCCGCGGCGCGCGCGCCGGACAGGCCGACGGTCCGAAGCAATATCAGCGCATCGGCGGCCGTGCCGTCATCGCCCATACGTTGGATATCTTCCTCTCCCATCCGATGATCGGTCCCGTGGTCGTGGCCATTCATGCCGACGACGCCGAACTCTTCCAACGCGCGGCCGAAGCGCATGGTAATCGTCTTGTCGCCGTGATCGGCGGCCCTTCGCGCCAGGCATCGGTCCGGCTCGGCCTTCTGGCGCTGAGGGAGCAGGCACCGGCAAAAGTGCTGGTGCATGATGCCGTACGCCCTTTTGTCGACGCCGGGCTGATCGACCGCACCATCGAAGCCATCGGCGAGCGCCAGGGCGCGCTGCCGGCGCTGCCCGTTGCCGACACGCTGAAGCGGGAATCGGCCACCGGCATGATCGACGAGACGGTGTCGAGGGCCGGCCTTCATGCCGCGCAGACACCGCAGGGTTTTCCGTTCTGGCCGTTGCTTGCCGCGCATGAGAAGGCGCATCATCTCGGCAAGACCGAGTTCACCGACGATGCGGCGATCGCCGAATGGGCGCAGATACCGGTCAGGATCGTTCCCGGATCGCCGGACAACGTCAAACTCACCTGGGCAAGGGACATCGCATTGGCCGACCAGCGGCTCTCGAGCGCGCAGCAGCGCTTCCCGGATATTCGCACCGGCAATGGCTACGACGTGCATGCGTTCGAGCCCGGCGACCATGTGACGCTCTGCGGCGTCGCCATTCCCTATGAGCGAAAGCTCTCCGGCCATTCGGACGCCGATGTTGGGCTTCACGCGCTGACCGACGCGCTGCTGGCCACCTGCGGCGCCGGCGACATCGGCACGCATTTCCCGCCGTCTGATCCGCAATGGAAGGGTGCAGCCTCGACGATCTTTGTCGAGCATGCGGCGAAGCTGGTGCGGGAGCGCGGCGGCCGCATTGCCAATGCCGACATCACGCTGATCTGCGAGGCGCCGCGCGTTGGGCCGCATCGCGCAGCGATGACGAAGGCGCTTTCGGCCATGCTCGGCATTGCGCCCGAGCGCATTTCGATCAAGGCGACGACCAATGAGAAGCTCGGTTTTGTCGGGCGCGGCGAAGGCATCGCCGCGATCGCCACCGCCAGCGTCGTCTATCCGGGAGAGGTGCCCGCATGAGCAACGCCGAACTCGCCATTGCTTTGCTCCAGGCATGTCAGCAGCGCGGCATCATGCTGGCGACGGCCGAAAGCTGCACCGGCGGCCTGATCATCGCCGCGCTGACCGACATTGCAGGGTCTTCCGCCGTGGTCGATCGTGGCTTCATCACCTATTCCAACGAAGCCAAGATGGAGATGCTCGGCGTCTCCGCCGCCACGCTCGACGTGCATGGCGCGGTCTCGCGCGAGACGGTGCTGGAGATGGCCGCGGGGGCGCTGGCGCAGTCGCAAGCCAGCCTGTCGCTCGCCGTCACCGGCATCGCTGGTCCCAGCGGCGGCTCGGCGGACAAGCCGGTCGGTCTTGTGTGGTTCGGGATTGCGCTTGCCGGTCAGCCTGTCGTGGCCGACCAGCAATTGTTCGGCCAAAAGGGCCGTGAATTCATCCGGCACGAGACGGTGCGGCACGCGCTGCAACTCGGGCTACGAGCGCTCGGCGAAGTTAGTCCGGCTTCGCGCCATAGATGACATCGGCGCGCTTCTCGAAGGCTTCCGAGAACATGCGGAAGGCGCGGTCGAACATCGTGCCCATCAGAGCGCCGAGAATGCGGCTCTTGAATTCGTAGTCGATGAAGAAATGCACTTCGCAGCCGCCGTCTGCGGGATCGAAGCGCCAGATGTTGCTGAGATATTTGAACGGGCCGTCGATATATTTGACATCGATGGCGTTCTCGTCGGGCTTGAGCAGCACCTGTGTCGTGAAGGTCTCGCGGATTGCCTTGTAGCCGATGCTCATGTCGGCAACCAGGATGGTGCGGCCGTCGCGCTCCTTGCGCGATCGCACGGTGAGCGATTCACAGAGCGGCAGGAATTGCGGGTAGGCCTCGATGTCCGCAACCAGCGCGAACATCTCTTGCGGTGTATGCGCGACGCGGCGTGTCGCCTCGAATTTCGGCATTGAAGGTCAGCTGGCCTTCGCGAGCTGCGCCTCGCGCGCCGCGCGCAGCCTGGCGAAATCCTCGCCGGCATGGTGTGAGGAGCGCGTCAGCGGGCTCGACGCCACCAGCAGAAAACCCTTGGTCTTGCCGATCGTCTCATAGGACTTGAACTCGTCCGGCGGGATGAAGCGGATAACCGGATGGTGCTTCTTGGAAGGCTGCAGATACTGGCCGATGGTCATAAAGTCCACATTGGCCGAACGCAGATCGTCCATCAACTGCAGCACCTCGTTCCGTTCCTCGCCGAGGCCGACCATGATGCCGGATTTGGTGAAGATCGACGGGTCGAGTTCCTTGACGCGCTGCAGCAGCCGGATCGAGTGGAAATAACGCGCGCCGGGGCGAACGGTCAGGTAATTCGACGGCACGGTTTCGAGATTGTGGTTGAAGACGTCGGGCTTGGCGGCAACGACGATCTCCAGCGCGCCGTCCTTGCGCAGGAAGTCGGGCGTCAAGATCTCGATCGTCGTCGAAGGGGCTTCCGCGTGGATGGCGTGGATGACATCGGCGAAATGCCGCGCGCCGCCGTCGGCCAGATCGTCGCGGTCGACGGAGGTGATGACGACGTGGCTCAGCCCCATCTGTTTCACAGCATGCGCCACCCGGGCGGGCTCATCCGGATCGAGCGCGGTCGGGATACCGGTTGCGACATTGCAGAAGGCGCAGGCGCGCGTGCAGATCTCGCCCATGATCATGAAGGTGGCGTGCTTCTTGTCCCAGCATTCGCCGATGTTCGGGCAGCCGGCCTCCTCGCACACCGTCACCAGCTTGTGCGACTTCACGATCTCGCGCGTCTCGGCATAGCCCTTGGAAACCGGCGCCTTGACACGGATCCAATCCGGCTTGCGCAGCACTTCCTGGTCGGGCCGGTGCGCCTTTTCGGGATGCCGCGGGCGCGGCCGGTTGGCGATCGTGTCTACGACTGTGACCATCTCAAACCCTTCGCGGCCGCAAGTTTTGCGGCCAACTGTCGTCATCTAGGACTTTTCGAAGCAAAGAAAAAGGCCGCGGCGGCGCATGCCGCCACGGCCGTTTTCGCATAGCGGCTTTCGTTCAGCGGCGGACAAGCCGCCCCACGAAGATCAACAGGCAGGCGCCGATGAAGCCTGTGATCAGGTAGGCGACCCAGCCGACGCCGAACGACTGGATGTTGAGGGCCTGTAGGATCGCGTTCAGTACCACCGCGCCGACGATGCCCATGATGATGTTCATGAAGATGCCGGTGTTGCTCTTCATGACCATCTCGGCGAGCCAGCCCGCCAGGCCGCCGACGATGATGGCTGCGATCCAGCCGACGCCATTCAAATGCATATGCCAGTTCCTCCTCGATCAGGTGAAAATGCATCCGGATACGAACCGTCTTGTCGTCAGCTCTCTCCGGCTGCCGCGGATGAGTCTCGCGTGGCGAGTCTATCATGCGTTCAGAGCGCGGCCATAGGCGTCGAGCACGCTCTCCTTCATCATCTCTGACAGCGTCGGATGCGGGAAGATCGTGTGCATCAACTCTTCCTCGGTCGTCTCCAGGTTCATCGCCACCACAAAACCCTGTATGAGCTCGGTCACCTCGGCGCCCACCATATGCGCGCCGAGAAGCTGCCCGGTCTTCTTGTCGAAGATGGTCTTGACGAAGCCCTGGTCCTCGCCGAGCGCGATGGCCTTGCCGTTGGCGCTGAATGGGAAGCGGCCGACGCGGATATCCTTGCCCTCGGCCTTGGCCTTGGCTTCGGTCAGGCCGACAGATGCAACCTGCGGGCTGCAATAGGTGCAGCCGGGGATCTTCAGCTTGTCGATGGCATGCACGCCCGGGAAATTGGCTATCTTCTCGATGCAGACGACGCCTTCATGCTCGGCCTTGTGGGCGAGCATCGGCGGCCCGGCGACGTCGCCGATGGCGTAGACGCCCGGCACATTGGTCTTGCCGTAGCCGTCGACGACGATGCAGCCGCGGTCCGTCTTCACGCCGAGCGCCTCCAGGCCGAGATTTTCGATGTTGCCCTGCACGCCGACGGCCGAGATCATGCGGTCGGCGGTGATCTTCTCGATCTTGCCGTCCTTCATCTCGACATGCGCCGTGACCGAATTGGCGCCCTTTTCGACTTTGGTCACCTTGGCTTCGAGGATGATCTTCATCCCCTGCTTCTCGAACTGCTTCTGCGCGAATTTCGATACCTCGGCGTCCTCGACCGGCATGACCTGCGGCAGCAACTCGACCACCGTCACGTCCGCGCCCATGGTGCGGTAGAAGGAGGCGAACTCGATGCCGATGGCGCCGGAACCCATGACCAGCAGCGACTTCGGCATTTCCTTCGGCACCATCGCCTCGAAATAGGTCCAGATCAGCTTGCCGTCCGGCTCGATGCCGGGCAGAGCGCGCGGCCGGGCGCCGGTGGCCAGGATGATGTGCTTGGCGGTGTAAGTGCCCTCGCCCTTGACGCCTTTCGGCACCGGCGGCTGCGGCTCTATCGCCTTCTTCGCGGTCTTCGAAACGACGACCTCACCCGGCTTGGAGAGCTTCGCCTCGCCCCAGATGACGTCGACCTTGTTCTTCTTCATCAGGAAGCCGACGCCGGTGTTCAGCCTCAGCGATACTTTGCGCGAGCGGTCGACCACGGCGGCCGTATCGGGGCTGACCTTGCCGCCTTCGAGCTTCAGCCCGTAATCCTTCAGATGATCCGAATAATGCATGATCTCGGCCGAGCGCAGCAGCGCCTTGGTGGGGATGCAGCCCCAGTTGAGGCAGATGCCGCCGAGATGCTCGCGCTCGACGATCGCCGTCTTGAAGCCGAGCTGGGCGGAGCGCACCGCCGTGACATAGCCGCCGGGGCCCGAGCCAATGATGATGACGTCGTAGGATTCAGCCATTTTATGGTCCTTATTGAAGCGAGACTTTGCTGAAAGAGGGCTTTGGTATCGCCCATGGCTCATGCATCAGCATTGGAAGCCTGAAAATTGGCTCATGCACCAGTATCGAAAGAGCGTCGAAAGCCCAGAGTCTCACAAATGCGTAGCCGGTAAGCAGCCGACTTTGATGGCCTTGCCAACGCACAGCCAACCAAAGGCCGATGATCAGAAATGCATTGACTGTCATGTCGCTAACATCACACGCACGAGCGGCGCCAGCGCCGCGCCGATACGCCGCGTGTTCTCGGCATCGAGATGGACGCCGTCGAGCGGCGTGGTGACGGCGACGGTGCCGGCATCGAAGAAGCCGCAACCGGCCTCGTCGGCGAGCGCCGAATATTGCGGCGCCAGACGCTTCGAGGCGTCGTCGCCGCCGGCGAACATTTCCTTGAATTCGGCATTGTCGGTGCGCGTCACCGCCGGCGGCGCAACGATGAGGATTTGCGGCGCCGGCCAGTCAAACGGATAGTCATGGCCGCGCACGATGTCGATCAGCCGCTGCATGCCCTGCTTGGCTGCAACCGGATTGCCGTGAATCCAGGGCTTCATGTCATTGGCGCCGAGCATGAAGATGACGAGATCGATCGGCGCATGGCTGGTCAGGATGGTCGGCAGAACGCGGGCGCCATTGCGGTCGGCGCCGGCCAGGTGGTCGTCAAAAGCAGTGGTGCGGCCGTTCAATCCTTCGGCGATAACCTCGACACCCTCGCCCAGTGCCGCCCCGAGCACGCTCGGCCAGCGATCTTCGAGCGCATGGCGGCCGAGGCTGGCGGCGTCGTAACCCCAGGTCAGCGAGTCGCCGTAGCAGAGAATTGTCTTCATGCGGTTGCCCCACCCTTGCCGAAACCCGGCTGCGAGCGCCTGGCGCTCCGACATGCGAAGAACTCGCCTTCAGAGGCGAAAATGATCGAGGTGAAAAGGCCGGTGAAGAATTTCCGCACCGCCTTTTCCTTCCTAGACCAGCATGCCCATCGGGTTTTCGATCATGCGCTTGAAAGCGCCGAGCAGTTCCGCGCCGAGCGCGCCGTCGACGGC
>NZ_VFTG01000039.1 GCF_006439355.1 Mesorhizobium sp. B4-1-3 | reverse complement strand
CTTCGAGAAAGCCTCTCAAGAATCCTTCTTTTGCTGCCTGGCAATAGACATTCGACTTATCTGCGATTCCCCTACCCACAAGGGGGGGAGATTGGCGCTCCAACGCCTCGCAATTTCCCCTTGACCTCAACCTAGCTTGAGCTTGCAAACCGTCTCCGAGCCACCTGCCAGACAAACCTTCCAAACCGGAGACAGATCGAAATGAGCACTCAAAACCATCGCACCGGCAGCGTGTTCCGGGTCGACAAGTTCGTCGTGCCCGCGCAAGCGCGCGATGAAATCCTCAGCAAGGCCAGGATGACGCATGAATTGCTGCGCCAGCAGGAAGGCTTCGTGCAGGATTTCCTGCTCGAGCAGTTCTCCGGGCCGGGCGAGTTCAACTTCGTCACCGTCGTCGAATGGGAAAGCCAGGCCGCCGTCGACAAGGTGGTGCCGATCGTCAAGGCCGCGCATGAGCGCATCGCCTTCAGCGCCCAGGAAACCATCGCGCGCCTGGGGGTCAAGGCCGACATCGCCAACTACAAGCGCGTGCCGGAGATGTAGGGCGTAGATGTCCTGCCAGGGCTGACGGATGACGAAAGCGGGCCTGATAGCCAATCTCCCCCGAAGTGGGGGAGATGTCCGGCAGGACAGAGGGGGGTGCTGTCCCGCCGACGTAACCAATGATCGGGATTACGCTGGATATTGTTGCGTTGCGGGGAGGGGGGCTTTCCGCTATTGAGGCGCAACCTGAAACAGGGACCGCCCCCAGCCCTATGACGCTTCTCGACTCGGTCAAGAATACGTTCGTTCCGATCCATCGCGAAGGCTATCCCTTCATCGCCGCCTTCGCCGCGGCGACGCTGTTTCTCGGCTATTTCTCCTCGGTCCTGTTCTGGATCGGGCTGATCCTCACCGCCTGGTGCGTCTATTTCTACCGTGATCCCGAGCGCGTCACGCCGGTCGACGACCGGCTGGTGGTGAGCCCGGCCGATGGCGTGATCTCGGCGGTTGGGCCGGCCGTGCCGCCGGGCGAGCTTGGCCTGGGCCCGGGCGAAATGACCCGCATCTCGGTCTTCATGAACGTGTTTTCCTGCCACATCAACCGCGCTCCGGTGCGCGGGCGGATCACGCGTATCGAGCACAAGCCCGGCAAATTCCTCAATGCCGAGCTCGACAAGGCAAGCTCCGAGAACGAGCGCAACGGGCTGGTCATCGACAGCCCGAACGGCATCATTGCTGCCGTCCAGATCGCCGGCCTTATGGCGCGCCGCATCGTCTGCTGGGCCGAGACCGGCGGCACGATCGCCATCGGCGAGCGTTTCGGCTTGATCCGCTTCGGCTCGCGTGTCGATGTCTTCCTGCCGTCCAATGCCGTGCCGCGCGTCGCGGTTGGCCAGACGGCGGTGGGCGGCGAGACGGTGCTTGCGGAGTTTGGCGGCACGGCGGTCACGCCACTGGTCAGGATTTCCTGAGCGTTGGGCGCGCCGTTCAAGAAGTTCGAGGCCCATGCCAGCGGCGGTCCGCGCATCCGCGAGATCCCGATGCGCATGGTGCTGCCCAACCTGGTCACGGTCCTTGCCATCTGCGCCGGCCTTTCGGGCATTCGCTTCGCCTTCGAGAACCGCTTCGAGATCGCGGTGGTCATGGTGCTGCTCGCCGCCTTCCTCGATGGCATCGACGGGCGGCTGGCGCGTATGCTGAAGGCCACCTCGAAATTCGGTGCGCAGATGGATTCGCTGGCCGATATCGTCAATTTCGGCGTGGCGCCGGCTCTGGTGCTCTATGCCTTCCTGCTCGACCGCGCCGGCTCGCCGGGATGGATCGCCGCACTTCTCTTCACCATCGCCTGCGGCATGCGGCTTGCCCGCTTCAACGTGCTGGCCGACGACACCGACCAGCCCGCATGGCAGACCGAGTATTTCGTCGGCGTGCCGGCCCCGGCCGGCGCGGTGCTGGTCATGCTGCCGCTCTATCTCTATTTCCTGCGGCTCGGGCTGGAGCCCACCCGACCGGCCGCCTTCGTCGCCACCGGCTTTACCGTGCTCATCGCCTTCCTTCTGGTCAGCCGACTGCCGGTCTATTCCGGCAAGAGCGTCAAGGTGCCGGGCGACAGGGTGCTGCCGGTGATCCTCGGCGTCGTGCTCTACATTCTTCTGCTGATGACCTACCCCTGGTACACGCTGACCGCTTCGGTCGCCGGGTACCTGCTGTTTCTGCCGTTTTCGGTGCGCGCTTATTCGAAGCGCGCCATGCGCGAAGGCGAGAAGGTGCCGCCATCGGATATCGGGTAGCGCGCCTACGCCGCCGCGCTCAGTCCCAACCTGTCGATCGCCAGCTTGCGCGCCGAGATGTAATCTGTCTTGCCGGAGCCCAGAACCGGTATTTCTTCCACCTTGATGATGTCGTTGGGCACCATCAGCTCGGCAGCGCCCGCCTTCTTGCCGAACTGGCGCAGTTCCTCGGCATTGGCGCCGTCGGCGGTGGTGACCAGAACGATGCGCTCGCCGCGCCGCTTGTCGGGCACGGCAACCGCCGCGTGGCGCTCTTCCGGCCATAGCGACTGCACCAGCATCTCGACGGCGCCCAGCGACACCATCTCGCCGGCGATCTTGGCGAAGCGTTTTGCCCGCCCGCGGATGGTGATGAAGCCCTCGCGGTCGATCGACACGATGTCGCCGGTGTCGTGCCAGCCTTCCAGCGGCTGCAATTCGCCGGGCCGGTTGGCGCTCATGTAGCCCATCATCATGTTCGGCCCGTCGAGCCACAGCCGGCCGCCGTCGGCGATGCCTTCGACAGGCTCCAGCTTCACGCGGATCGCCGGCAGCGGCCGCCCGACCGTGCCGTCGCGGCCATGGATGGCGGTGTTCACCGCCACGACGGGCGCCGCCTCGGTCAGGCCGAAGCCTTCGACGATCGAGGCTTGGAAGCGGTCACGGTAGGTGCGCCGCGTCTCCGGTTTGACCGCTTCGGCGCCGGCCACGACGAAGCGCAGGCTGGAGAAGTCGCCGTCCTTGGCGGTGCGGGCATAGTTGGCGAGGAAGGTATCGGTGCCGAACATCACCGTCGGCTTCACCTTGCGGGCAATCTCGGGGATGATCTTGTAGTGCAGCGGCGAGGGGTAAAGGAACAGCTTTACCCCCAGCACCAGCGGCAGGATGGTGCCGCCGGTCAGCCCAAAGGAGTGAAACGCCGGCAGCACGTTGAGCAGCGTGTCGACCGGCGAGACCGAGACGCGCGCCTCGGCCTGCATGACATTGGCGAGCAGGTTGCGGTTCGACAGCACCACCGCCTTCGGCGTGCCTTCCGAGCCAGAGGTGAACAGAATGACGGCTGGCTTCGACGCTTGCTGCCGCTGCAAAGGCAGGCGCCACAACAGCGCGGCCACGACTTTGTCCAGGGTCGTCACGCTGGCGCGCACGTCTTCCAGCCAAAGCATCTTGGCGCCGCCCGCCTCGACCGCGGCGACGACGTCGTCGATGCCGGCCTTTTCGATGAAGGCGCGTGAGGAGATCACGGTGCGGATCACGGCGGTGCGGATCGCCGCGGTCACGCTGGCCGGGCCGGCGGTGTAGTTGATCATCGCCGCCACGCGCCCCGCCGAGATCAGGCCGACGAAGGTGAGCACCACGCCATTGGCGTTGGGCAACAGCACGCCGACCGCTTCGCCAGGCGCCGTCGCCGCCTCGAAATGGCGGCCGAGCACACGCGCGCCGATGAACAGCTTGCGATAGCTGAGCGAGCCGGAGATCACGTCCTCGATGATGGGGCGCGAAGGGCCGATGCGATCGGCGGCGTCGCGCATGGCGAGGAACAGCCCGCGGTCGAGGTTTGTGCCGTAGAGCCGGGCCTCGGCGAAACGGTCGAACAGCGCGTTGGTGTTGGAGGCCATGTCCGGGTTGCGCGCCACCAGCTCGGCTATGGTCATTGGCTCCAGCGCGCTCACCGAAAGCCGCGGGAACCAGTGGCGCGGTGCCTTCTCCTTCGGCGTCAGTGAAACGGGCAGATCGCGCGTGCAGGAGACGAAGATCGGCACAATGCGGGCATCGGCCTGCATGGCGATTCGGGTGATGGCGCGAAACAGCCGGAAGGATTTGACGTCCGGCTCGACGTGGTCGGGCAGATAGACGGCGAGCCGCCCCTTGCCCTTCAGCACGCGCACCAGCCGCCGGCTGACGAAAACATGCTCGGCATTGAAGGCAATGGTGCGGGCAAGCTCGCGCCACGGCTCCAGCCATGGCGAGCGCGCCGAGGCCTCGTCCAGAATGTGCAGCGTGTCGTCGGGAAGCAGGGATAGCATCAGCGCCGGCTCGATACGCGACTGGTGCCAGACCACATAGATCACCGGCGTCTTGGCGCTGCGGGCAATGCGGATGCGATTGTCGGCGATGCGATAGGCGAGCTTGAACGGTACATAGAGCAGCGCCTGGGTGAAGCGCAGGTCGAGGCGGAACCTTTCGATCACCGCAATCAGCAGCCAGGCGAACACAAGGCCCGCCAGCAGCGCCAGGGTCAGGATCATGCCGCTCTCTCCCAGTCTCCTCCAGGGCGCGGCTCTTGAGCGGCCGCTTTGGTGGCAGAGGGTAGCGGAAGCGCGGGCAAGGTCAATGCGGGCTGAAGCACTGCCTCGATCTCCGCTTGAAAAGCTCCGACGCGTGTCGTAAATAAAATGACACGTGACGGAGAAGTGAGCATGGCCAGTTTCCCGGCGGGGTTTGCCGAAGCACCGCACATGGAGCCGGAGTTCGAACGGCTGGTCGGCCTGTTCGGCGGGCCGAAGGTTCTTGGATCCTCGGTATCCAGCCCGCTCGAGGCGCATGAAATGATCCTGCATGGAATTCCAAGCCAGGCTCTGGAAAGCCTCGTCAGGCAACTGACCGTCATCGAAGCAGATGCCTTCGAGGCGGCATTCGGCATGAGCGAGCGGACATTTCAGCGGCACAAATCGGATCGCTCCCGGACGCTCAACCGCGAGCAGGGCTCAAGGACCTGGAATTTCGCCAGGGTTCTCACCAAGGCTACGTCCGTCCTTGGCACTCAGGAAGCAGCCGAGAAATGGATGATCGAGCCCGCCATGGGCTTGGACAACCGGCGACCGATCGATCTCTTGGCCACGGCGGCGGGCACTATCCTTGTACAGGAATTCCTCGAACGGCTTGATTATGGTGTCTACGCGTGACGCCTTTGCCGGGTTCTCTTGGGGCGGGAGAAGTCCTCGGCTGGAGACTTGATCACAAACGCTTTCAGGCGAGCTGGGACAGCGGCGAGGGAGCCTTCAAACTTGGAGGAAGGTGGAACAGCAAAGGCGTCAGGGCCGTCTATGCATCCATCGACCCCTCGACCGCTATTCTCGAAGTGGCTGTACACAAAGGATTTCGCACGCTCGATACGGTCCGCCACGTGCTGACGGCATTCGAGATCGCCGATTCTTCGCAAATTCATGTGGTGGAGATCGGTGACATTCCAAACGCGAACTGGCTTCGGCCAGGCATTCCAAGCGCGGGGCAGCAGCAGTTTGGCGACGGTCTGCTGGCGGAGCACCCCTTGTTTCTGATTCCGAGCGCTGTGTCTCAGCATAGCTGGAACCTGGTGTTCGATCCCGTCCGGGCGAGCGGCCTTTACAAGCCGTATCTGCAGGAGGATTTCGCGCTGGATACCAGGCTTCATCCTCCCGCGGGATAGCGTATCGTCCTGGCGGGTGGAGGAACATCCTTACGCCGCCTTCAGCCTCCCGCTTATGAACCGGAACTCCTGGCTCTTGCCGCCATAGCCATAGGCTGCGGCCGGCACCTCGTGCACAAAGGCATAGCTTTCCTCATGCACACCGCCCAGCAGCTGGCCGAAAGCCTCGAAGATCGCCTTCAGATAAGCCTCCAACTCCAGCTTGGTGTTGGTTCCGTCGACCACCTTGATATCCAGCCAGAATGTGCTGGTGCCCCGCTCGGCCAGCGACCTTCCGCCCGCAAACCAGTGCTGCGGATCGATGTAGTTGACCGCGACCGCGGTGATCGTCGGATCTTTGTGCAACAGCTTCGCGGTGATGTCGGTGGCCTTGTTGGCGATCGCTGCGGACAGCTTGGCGTCGGGCTTGCCGGTGATGCTGATATTGATGATCGGCATTTTCTCTCTCCTTTGATTTCGCCCGTCGCGGCTTCGGTGGCAGAGATATGGGCTTGTTCTTCTTTCAATAAAATCGAATTGTTTTTGAGAAAAACTTCGATACTGTCGAAGTGTGGAGAGGCTCGATCCCGATCTCTTGAAAACTTTCCTCGCCTTCGTCGATGGCGGCTCGCTGGCTAACGCCGCGTCGACTGTCGGCCGCACTCCGTCGGCGGTGACCGCGCAGATGCAGCGGCTGGAAGAGATCGTCGGCGAGCCGCTGCTCACCCCCAAGGGCAGGGGGCGCGGGCTGACGCCGGCCGGCGAGGACCTTGTCGGCCACGCGCGGCGCATCCTTGCCGCCCACACCGAAGCGTGGCTGGCGCTGAAAGGCGCGCGCGCCGGCGGCCGCGTCTCAATCGGCACGACGCAGGATTTCGCCGACCACGGGCTGCCGGACTTGCTCAGAGCCTTCGCCGCCAGCCATCCACGTGTGAGGATCGAACTGCGCGTCGGCCGCTCTCTGGAGCTCGGGTCGGCGCTGCAAGCGGGCCAACTCGACCTCGCGATCACCATGCGCCATGCCCCGTCGCCGGATGAAGTGGCGTTGATCAGCGAGCCGATGCTTTGGCTTTGCTCGGAAAAAGGCCTGGCGACGGGGCAGGAAGCGGTGCCGCTGGCGTTGCTCGATCCCTATTGCGGCTTCCGCGAGGCCGCGCTCAATGCACTCGATGCTGCCGGCCGCCGCTACCGCATCGCCGCCGGCAGCGCCAGCCTGGCCGGCCTGCGCAGCGCGGTCAATGCCGGCATCGCCCTGACGCCGCGCACCCGGCGCTTCGCCCATTCCGGCATCGTCGAGGCGTCCGCCGATTTAGAGCTCCCGCCGCTGCCGGTGGCCGATTTCGCCATCCGGCTCGGCCGCGAAGCCGCCCTCCCGGCGCGCGACCTGGCGGAGCTTCTCAGCGACGGATTGGCCCTGCCGTCCTGAACAAAATTGCCGCGCCATTTCCCGGGAGTTCCCCGGAACAAACAATTCCCAAAGAAAAAGCCGACCTTTTTGCGGGTCGGCTTCTAGTCGGACGGGTCGAGGGGTTTGGGGGGACTTGGGGGTGACCCGTCGATCTAACAATGCCTGAGCCGGATGATGGTTCCGTGACTGGCAAATTATTTTTACGAGGCCGCCGACTTCGCCTTCAGCCAGTCGCGCCCGGCATGCGCGAAAACCGCGCAAAGCACGATGGCGCCGCCGACGACGCTGGCGATGGGTGGGACTTCACCGAGGAACAGCAGCGCAAACAGGATGGCGAAGGGCACTTCGGCCGAGCCGAGCAGCCCGGCTTCGGCCGACGGGATCAGCCGCGAGCCCTCCGTCCACAGGATCGAGGCCAGGGCGAAGGAACAGCCGAAGGCGGCAAGCAGCACCACGTCGCGCGTCGAGACGGCCAGCGGATCGGCGACGAACCAGCCGAGCACGAAGAGCAGGAAGGCTGAGACCGCGCCGGCCCAGACGACCGGCGAGTCGCGAAAGGCGCGCACCATGATCATGTAGAGCGCGCTGCCCGTGGTCATCAAAAGCGCCAGCCCGTCGCCGAACAGATGGCCGCTGCCGAGGCCGGCGCCCACCATGATGGCGACGCCGCACAGCGACACGGCCGCTGCCATCATCGTCGGCAGCCGGAATTTTTCCCGCACCAGAAGGAAAGCCAGAAGCGCGGCGATGAAGGGCGAGGTCGCATAGATCACCGCGACATTGGCTACAAAGGTGAATTTGAAGGCCGAGATGAAGGCGACGCTGGCGGCAGCACCCTCGACCGCGAGCAGCCAGCCGCGCCAGCCGAGTTTCAGGCTCTCGCGCCCGCCCGAGCGGCGGCGCCGCCACAGCACATAGAAGCTGATCAGGATCGAGCCGAAAAAACCGCGCCAGCAGGTGATCGTCAGCGGATCCGCATGGATCGACTTGGTCAGTACGCCGGTGAGCGCGAAGGCGATTGCCGAGGCCGACACCAGGATGATGCCGAGCGTGCGCTCGGCCGCCACGTCGGCGGTGGCAGGGGTAAGCTTTTCGGGCATGTCGAGCGCGTCCGTCATGGCGCCAGCCTACCCAGTTGCTCCTGACAGCCATCTGTCATGAGGCGTGCTCCCGTCTGCGGAAATGCTCGTTGCCGACGATGAGCAGGCCGGCGCCGACGATCAGCGCCGCGCCCATGAACACTTCCGCGCGCGGCACGTCACCCCAGATGACGTAGCCCAGCGCGAAGGCCCAGACCAGCGAAGTGTATTCGAAGGGCGCGATGATCGACACCGGCGCCCGCTTCATGCCCTCGAACAGCACATATTGCGCCACCCCGCCGAGTGCCCCGACGCTGACAAGCAAAAGAAGCTGCCGCCAATCGGGCATGCGCCACCACAGCAGTGCCGGCACCGCTGAGAAGAGCAGGAAATAGAAGTTGTTGAGCACGAGCTGGATCGTCGTGCGTTCCTGCAGCGCCGTCTTGCGCAACAGCACCACGGCGATCCCCCAAAGCACGGCCGCCGCCAGCACCAGAAGCACCGGCATGGAGAGGCCGAGCCGCGTCGGGTCGCAGGCGATGAAGACGCCGACAAAGCCGATGAACACCGCCAGCCAGCGTAAAAGCGGCACCGTCTCGTCCAGGATCAGCACCGACAGCACGGTGACGATGATGGGTGCTGCGTAATAAATGGTGGTGAGCTCGGCCAGTTGCAGCGAGCGGGCGGCGTTGTAGTAGCAGAGCCAGGCGGCGAGCGTGAAGGCGCTGCGCACCAGCATCGGCCTGACGATCGGCGAAACGATCGTGTCGGTAAACAACCGCTTGCCTCCGATCGCGCCGCAGGCGAGGAGCACGGTGATCGAGCGGACGAACATGATCTGCCAGACCGTCATGCCGACGACCAGGAGCTTGATCGAGGCATCCTGCGCCGAAAACAGGAAATAGGCGGCGGCCGTGAACAGGATGCCGGCCAGCACCCCTTCGCGGCTTTCCAGGACGACGATTTCGGCCATGCGGTTTCAGCGTGTTTGCGTGAGGCGGTTCGGGACCGTTGCTCCAGCTATAGGGGCGAAAGCTTGCACGGCGCTGCTCCAGCGCGGCGCTTGCGTTGGCGCAGGTCGTTGCCGGGGCCGGTCGGGGGCTACTGCGTCGCCTGGAAGAGCTCCGATGCCGCATCCTTCAGCGCGCGCCGCCCGTCCGGCCGCAGATACATCATGTGGCCGCCCTCGACGACGTCGAGGCGGATCGGCTTGGCGTCGCCGAGAGAGGGAACCTGATTCACCAGATAGCGCGAGGCGAGATAGGGCGTGACGAGGTCGGTATAGCCGTTGACGATGACGACGCCCAGGGCAGGGTTGAGCGAACGCGCCCGCTGCAGGTCGTTCATCACGCCGGCATAGCCCTGGCCCGATGTGCCGTAATCCCAGTTGCGGCTGATCTCGCCATTGAGCAGCCGATAGCTGACATCGGTGCGGTAGTTGAGCTCGTCGCGGACATAGGCAACGAAAGTGGAAGTCAGCACCGGAACGCTGCGGTCGAGCACCGGGTCGGGGCCGGCCTCATGCGCGCTTTGCGGCGCGATGTCGGCGGTGCCGATGGTGGCGTCATAGGGGCTGAGCACCTTGCCCGTGGTGCGCTGGAATTCCTTGGCAAAGAGCCCGATGGGAATGCGGGCGAAATTGCGTTGGACGAGGTCGAGCGGCAGGCCGGTGATCTCCGATACGCGCCCGCTGGCGAGCTTTCCGCCTTGCTCCAGCCCGCTGTTCAGCGCCGTCAGGTAATCGCCGAGCGCGTAATGCTCGACTTCGGCCAGCCTGTCGCGCAACGCGTCGCCGCTGACGCCGTCGCCCTTGAGCCGCGTCGCCGCCAGCGAAGGCAGCTCCAGCGCCCAGTGCAATTGGTCGAACTGGTCGGGCCGCACCAGCATGAACTCCAGCGCCGGCGAGATCAGCACAATGCCGCTGGGGCTCAGGCCCACATCCTCCTGCAGCGTGCGGGCAAGCAGCGCGGCGCGAAAGCCGCCATAGCTTTCGCCGGCGAGATAGAGCGGCGATCCGGTGCGGCCGTTCTGCGCCAGATAGAGCCGGATGAAGGCGCCGACCGAGCTGGCGTCGGCATCGACGCTCCAGAATTCCTTCGGCTCGTGCCCCGGCGCTTCACGGCTGTAGCCGGTGCCGACCGGATCGACGAAGACGAGATCGCTCATGTCGAGCCAGCTGTCGGAATTGTCGATGAGCTTCTGCGGCGGCCGCCGGAACTCGCCGTCGGCGGCGGTCTCGACGATGCGCGGTCCGATGGCGCCGAGATGCAGATAGGCCGAAGCGGCACCGGGGCCGCCGTTGAAGACGAAGGTGATCGGCCGATCCTTCGCCGGGGTGGGCGATTGCTGCGTGTAGGCGACATAGAAGATCTCGGCCGTGACCTCGCCCTTGCCAGACAGCAGCGACAGCGTGCCGGCCTTGGCCTGGTAGTCGAGCTTGCGCCCGCCAAGCGTGATCGAATGCTCGGTCACTTGCGGCGGCGGCAGGAGCGACAGCACGCCGCCGGTCGGAGCCGGCCGTTCCGGTGTTTCGGCCAGCGCCGGCTGCACCAAGATGGCGAGCGCCAGGAGGATAAGGGGGACGAGCTTGGATCGCATGAGGGCTCCGCTGATAGTCTCGAATAAGTATGGCCTGGGCGTGTGAAGTCAAAGCAACAATCGCAAACGTGGTGATCCTTCGCTCCCCCCTCTGTCCTGCCGGCATATCAGTGCTATCAAGGCGTCAAAGACGTATCGGAAGGACAACACAATGGACGCAACCGCACTCAAGGCCATGCAGGCCCCGTTGAAGGACGCCTATCGCGAGGACGCCGCCCGAGCGCTGATCACGCTGAGAGCCCGCGGCACGCTCGACGACCAGTCGATCGCCTGCAAGGTAGAGACGGGCAGGGCGCTCGCAATTGCCGGGCTTCATCCGGCCACCGGCGGCTCGGGCCTCGAGCTCTGCTCCGGCGACATGTTGCTCGAAGCACTGGTCGCTTGTGCCGGCGTGACGCTGAAAGCGGTGGCGACGGCGCTGGAGTTCAAGCTCGGCAACGCCACTGTCGAGGCCGAGGGCGACCTCGATTTTCGCGGCACGCTCGGTGTCGCCCGGGACGCGCCGGTCGGCTTCCGCGAGATAAGACTGAAATTCGACCTCGACACCGACGAGCCGCAAGAGCGCATCGATTCGCTTGTGAAGCTCACCGAGCGCTACTGCGTGGTGTTCCAGACGATCAACAACAAGCCGGCGTTGAGCCTGAGCGCGGGGCGCTGAAGCGCGACGCCCCCTATCCGGCCGCTACGCGTCCACCTTCTCACCGGTGGGGAGAAGCGGTTTGGCGCCGATGTTGATAACCTCCTCTCCCCAACGGGGAGAGATCGGCCGTGCGAAGCGGAGGCCGGGTGAGGGGCAGTCCTACTGCGCCGACGGCGTCTCCGCATCCCCTTCGTCGGTGAAGGGCGAGGCGCTCGGCACGCATTGCACGGCCCAGCCCTGCGGCGTCGGCTGCTTCTGGTATTCGGTGATGGCGTTGGTGCACTGCTCGCGGGTGTCGAAGGTGCTGGGCAGCACCACCATGCCGCCTTGCGGGCCGGCGATCACCAGATACCAGACCAATGCTACGCTGGGGGTGGCAGCCATGGGTATTCCTCACTTTGCTCGAATGTCGGAGTCGGATCGATCCTAGCAACTCCCTCGGCATGGCGAAAGCAGGGCGGCGGCACACGCTTTCCCTGCCCCGTTCACAGACCCGTGAACAGACCGATCGGGCTTCGGGCTCACTCGACCGCGAAGCAGTAGAACAGGCCGTCGCCGCCGGTGCCCTTGAGCGCCGCCTGGCTGCAGCCGCCCCGCGAGGCATGCGAGGAATTCCACGACTTCGCCGCAGCAGAATCGTCGAGCCCCGTGCGGTCGTGATGGCCCATCATGGCGGCACCCTCGGCGCCGCTCATCGTCCAGTCGCCGCAGGTCTGGTCGGCGATCCTAGTGCCGTCGGGCTTGGAGCCGGTCAGCATGTCGTGCCGGTTGGGCGTGTCGCCGCGGCCGTTGACCGTCCCGCCCTTTTCGGTCAGCGCCGTCTGCTTGGTGATGGCGTTGGCGTCGCTGTGCAGCGAGGCGACATCGTCGGCGATCTTCTCGCCCTTGGCGTTGAACCACGGGCCCTTGCCGATGCGGTCGCGCGCATCCTCGGTGCTGGAGGAAAGATAGGCATGCCAAGTCTTGCCGGTGACACCGGCCGCTTCCGCGAGCGAGGTGCAATGCGCATCGGCGCCCTTCAGTCCGCCCAGATCGGCGCCCTTGTCGGAGCCGACGCTGGTGACGAAGAAACTCATGGTCTTGTCTTGCGAGAGGGCTGCGCCAGCAGATGCGGCAAGTGCCGCGGCTGCGGCGATGGCGGCAACGAGAATGGGTCTACGCATGTCGGTCCTCCGGTTTCGAATGCCTTGCATTCGAAGAACGTTGCCGGAGCCCGGTTTAATCCGGTCTGAGCTTCTTTTATTCCGGCTGCCGGTAGGCGACGAAGCGGTTGTGCTTGGCTTGGAAGATCAGGCCCGTCTCCTTCAGGTCCGGGCTTGCCAGCGGCACGATGCGCCTGGCGATTTCGGACGGATGCGGCAGCGTCTCCGGATCCTCTCCGGGCATGGCCTGGGCGCGCATCGCGGTGCGGGTCGCGCCCGGATCGGCGGCGTTCACCCTCAACGGCAGGCTCTCGGTCTCATGCGCCCAGGAGCGCATCATCGTTTCGACGGCGGCCTTGGAGGCCGCGTAGGGCGCCCAGAAGGCGCGCGCCGAATGGGCCGCGTTGGAGGTCATGATGATGGCGCGGCCGGCGTCGGAGAGCCTGAGCAACGGGTCGACCGAACGGATCAGCCGCCAGGTCGAGGTGACGTTGACGGTCATCACCTTCTCGAAGGTCTTGGCCTCGACATGACCGATCGGCGAGATGACGCCGAGCACGCCGGCATTGGCCACCAATATGTCGAGCTTGCCCCAGCGCTCGTGGATCGCGCCGCCCAGCCGGTCGATGCCGGGCATGTCGGTGAGGTCGAGCGGCACCAGCGTTGCCTGGCCGCGACCGTCGGCCTTGATCTGGTCGTCGAGCTCTTCCAGCCCGCCTACTGTGCGCGCCACCGCGATCACATGCGCGCCGGCCGCCGCCAGCTCCCTGGCGATGAAATAGCCGATGCCGCGCGAAGCGCCGGTTACGACCGCCACGCGGCCGGAAAGGTCGAGAGTCATTCAGGAATTTCCGTAAAGTGCGATTACGACCCGCCACTCGCCAGCAGCGACAGCGTGCGCACATTGTCGTGGCCTTCGAAGTCGAGCAGGCGGGTGGGGTACTGGCCAGTGAAGCAGGCGTCGCAGAATTGCGGCTGGTCGTTGTCGCGGCGCGCTTCGCCGACGGCACGGTAGAGCCCGTCGATGGAGAGAAAACCGAGCGAATCGACACGGATGAATTCCGCCATCTCCTCGACCGACATGCGCGATGCCAAGAGCTTCGACTTCTCCGGCGTGTCGACGCCGTAGAAGCAGGATGCGCTGGTCGGCGGCGAGGCGATGCGCATATGCACTTCCTTCGCGCCGGCGTCGCGCACCATCTGGACGATCTTCTGGCTGGTGGTGCCGCGCACGATCGAATCGTCGACCAACACCACGCGCTTGCCCTCGATCATGCGGCGGTTGGCGTTGTGCTTCAGCTTGACGCCCATATGGCGGATCGAATCGCCCGGCTGGATGAAGGTGCGCCCGACATAGTGGTTGCGGATGATGCCGAGCTCGAAGGGAATGCCGGCGGCCTGGGAAAAACCGATCGCAGCCGGCGTGCCGGAATCCGGAACCGGCACAACGATGTCGGCGTCGACCGGGCTTTCCTGCGCGAGCTCGGCGCCGATGCGCTTGCGCACCTCGTAGACATTGCGGCCCTCGACCGAGGAATCCGGCCGCGCGAAATAGACATATTCGAAAATGCAGAAGCGCGTCTTCTGCGGCTCGAACGGGAAGATGCTCTCGATCCCCTTCGAGGTGATCACCACCATCTCGCCGGGCTTGATGTCGCGCACGAAGCGGGCGCCGATGATGTCGAGCGCGCAGGTTTCGGAAGCGAGAATCCAGGCGCCGTCGAGATCGCCCAGCACCAGCGGGCGGATACCGAGCGGATCGCGGCAGCCGATCATCTTCTTGGCCGTCATCGCCACCAGCGAGAAGGCACCCTCGACCTGGCGTACCGCGTCGATGAAACGCGAGTTCAAATCGCGCTCCTTGCTGGTCGCGATCAGGTGCAGCAGCGTCTCGGTGTCGGAGGTCGAGGAAAAGATCGAGCCCTGCTTCTGGAGCACGCGCTGCACGGTGAGCGCGTTGGTGAGGTTGCCGTTGTGGGCGACCGCCAGGCCGCCCTCGGCAAGCTCGGCGAAGAAGGGCTGGATGTTGCGAATGCCGGCGCCGCCGGTGGTGGCGTAGCGCGTATGTCCGATGGCCCGGTTGCCTTGCAGGCTGTCGATGACGCGCTGCTTGGTGAAGGTATCGCCGATCAGGCCGACATGGCGTTCGACATGAAACTGAGTGCCGTCATAGGAGACGATGCCGGCCGCTTCCTGGCCGCGATGCTGCAGGGCATGAAGGCCGAGCGTGACGATGGCCGCCGCATCCTGCCGGCCGAAGATGCCGAATACGCCGCATTCGTCGTGGAAATGATCGTCGGCCTCGGCGGAAAGGACTTTGCCTCTATCTGCCGTTGAGTCTGCCATTTGGTGCTCAAGCTCCGCTAAAGCCGCCATATAAGGCGATCGCTCGCCGAACGCAACGCGCGTCGTCAGGCATTCACAAAATGCCTCAGGCCAGCGCCATGGCTGGCCTGGATTTCAGTTTGCCGGCGCTGGAGCGGGAGCCGGGGCAGGCGCTGGAGCCGGCTCGTTGTCGGCCGGTGCCTCGCCCTCGCTGTCGTCGGGTGCCGGCGCGTTGTCATCGCCGGCGGCCGGAGGCTCAGCCGCCGGCTGGTCGGTGGTGGCCGGAGCGCCGGCCTGCGGCGCGCCCTTATGCGTGTATTTGTTGACCAGTTCCTCGGTGTTCTCGGGCAGCACGCTTTCGAGCTTGGCGCCGATCGTCTCCAGCAACGGCCGCGACTTGGCGTTGGCGATCCAGGCGGGCGCCTTGGCGCCGGCCAGCCAGTTGAAGAACAGCAGCGCCACCGCGACGACCAGGATGCCGCGCGCCGCGCCATAGAGGAAGCCGAGCGTCCGGTCGAGCGCGCCGATGCGCGAATCGATGATCCAGTCGGCGAGTTTCATGGTGATGACCGAGACGACGATCAGCGCGATGAGGAAGACGACGCCGGCGGAAGCCGCCATCGCGATCTTGTCGTTGTCGATATAGGGCTGAACGTAGGGGAGGACCGGCTTGTAGAAGAAGAACGCCGCCGCCGCCGCCGCCGCCCAGGAAACCACCGACAGCACTTCGCGGGAGAAGCCGCGCACCATGGCGAGCATGGCTGAAACCAGGGTGAAGCCGACGAGAATTCCGTCAAGCAGCGTAATCGGCATGGTCCTCGCCCCACTTCCTGTCCTACGGCCCGACGAGCCGCATCACTCATCGTCGTCGGCACGGCTGCGCCGTGAGCCGGCTATGCGCGCCACAAGGTCGGCAAGCTCGGTGGGCTGGAACGCGCCGGCCCCGATCCCCCCGGCAACTTCCTCGCTGCCGAGCGGCAGCACCGCGCTTCCAAAACCCAGCTTTTCGGCTTCCTTGAGGCGCTGCTGCGCATGCGCGACCGGCCTCACCGCGCCCGATAGGCTGATTTCGCCGAAATAGACGCAATCGGCGGGAAGGGCAAGACCGGTGAGCGACGAAACCAGCGCGGCGGCGACCGCGAGATCGGCCGCCGGCTCCGAGATCCGGTAGCCGCCGGCGACGTTGAGATAGACGTCGTGCTGGCCGAAGCGCACGCCGCAATGCGCCTCCAGCACGGCGAGCACCATCGACAGCCGCGCGCCGTCCCAGCCGACGACGGCGCGGCGCGGCGTGCCGAGCGAGGAGGGCGCGACCAGCGCCTGGATCTCGACCAGCACCGGCCTTGTGCCTTCCATGCCCGCGAAAACGGCGGCGCCCGGCGACTTTGCGTGGCGTTCGCCGAGGAAAAGCTCCGACGGATTGGAGACCTCGCGCAGGCCCTTGTCCGACATCTCGAACACGCCGATCTCATCGGTCGGCCCGAAACGGTTCTTCACCGTGCGCAGGATGCGGAAGTGATGGTTGCCTTCGCCCTCGAAATACAGCACGCCGTCGACCATGTGCTCGACGACGCGAGGGCCGGCGATCTGGCCCTCCTTGGTGACATGGCCGACGAGCACGATCGCGGCGCCTGTGGATTTCGCGTAACGGATCATCGCCTGCGCAGCGGCGCGCACCTGGGTGACGGTGCCCGGCGCCGAATCGGCAAGATCGGTCCACAGCGTCTGGATGGAATCGAGGATGACGAGGTCCGGCCGCCTGCCGTCGGCGATGGTCGCCAGGATGTCCTCGACATTGGTCTCGGCTGCGAGCTCGACAGGCGTCGAGGCGACGCCGAGGCGCTGCGCGCGCAGCCGGATCTGCGCGACGGCTTCCTCGCCTGAGACATAGACGATGCGGTGGCCTTTCGAGGCGAGCGCCGCCGCTGCTTGCGTCAAAAGCGTCGACTTGCCGATGCCCGGATCGCCGCCGACCAGCAGCGCCGAGCCGCGCACGAAGCCACCACCGGTGGCGCGGTCGAGCTCGCCGATGCCGGACACGATGCGCGGCGCGTCCTCGATGTCGCCGGCCAGGCTGGTGAGCGCCACGGCGCGGCCCTTGCGGGCGTTGCGCGTATTCGCCGGCCCCGAGCCGATGCCGCCGGCGGTGCCTTCCTCGACCAGCGTGTTCCACTCGCCGCAGGCATCGCATTTGCCGGCCCAGCGCTGATGCACCGATCCGCAATTCTGGCAGATGAACTGAACGCGGGATTTGGCCACGCTGTTACCTTTTTGGCTCTGGGCGGACGCCGCGTTCCTTCGCGCCCCCCTCTGTCCGGCCGGACATCTCCCCCACTTGGGGGGAGATCGGACGGCACAACGGCTTTCGCCAATTTTCAACGTTGTAGAAAAGAGTGCCGGCGAAGGCGGCAGCCAATCTCCCCCCTTGTGGGGGGGATGTCCGGCAGGACAGAGGGGGGCGCCGTGAAGCGCCGACGCTCATCACTTTTGCTATGGTCCCGAGCAAGCGCCTACTCAAACCTCTCCGGCAGGTGATGCTCCTCGGCCAGATCGGAGAACCGAGTGAATTCGCCGTGGAAGGCGAGGCTGACGGTGCCGGTCGGTCCGTGGCGCTGCTTGGCCACGATCACCTCGGCCTTGCCGCGTGCCTCGTTCATCTCGTTTTCCCACTTGACGTATTCCTCGGTGCCGAGCTTCGGCTCGCGGTTCTTGAGGTAATATTCCTCGCGATAGACGAACAGCACCACGTCGGCGTCCTGCTCGATGGAGCCGGATTCGCGCAGGTCCGAGAGCTGCGGGCGCTTGTCGTCGCGGCTTTCGACCTGGCGCGACAGCTGCGATAGCGCGATGATCGGCACGCCGAGTTCCTTCGCGAGCGCCTTGAGCCCTGTGGTGATCTCGGTGATTTCCTGCACGCGGTTCTGCGAGGCGCGGGCGGAGGAGCCTTGCATCAGCTGGATATAGTCGATGACGATGAGGTCGAGGCCGCGCTGGCGCTTCAGCCGACGCGCGCGGGCGGAGAGCTGCGCGATCGAGATACCGCCGGTCTGGTCGATGAACAGCGGGATCTTCTGCATTGTCTGCGAGCAGGCCACGAGTTTTTCGAAATCCATCTCGGTGATTTCGCCGCGACGGATTTTCGACGACGAAATCTCGGTCTGCTCGGAGATGATGCGGGTGGCGAGCTGTTCCGACGACATTTCCAGCGAGAAGAAGCCGACGACGCCGCCATTGGCGGCCTTGAACGTGCCGTCGGCCTGCTGCGCCGGCACATAGGCCTCGGCGATGTTGAAGGCGATATTGGTGGCAAGCGATGTCTTGCCCATGCCCGGGCGGCCGGCGAGCACGATCAGGTCGGAGGGCTGCAGGCCGCCCATGCGGCGGTCGAGGTCGCGCAGGCCGGTGGAGATGCCGGACAGGTGGCCATCACGCATATAGGCTGCATTGGCCATGTCGACGGCGGTCTTGACCGCATCGTTGAAGCTCTCGAAGCCGCCATCGTAGCGGCCGGTTTCGGCGAGCTCGAACAGCCGCCGCTCGGCGTCCTCGATCTGCTCGGAGGGTGACATGTCGACCGGCGCGTCATAGGCGATGTTGACCATGTCCTCGCCGACGGTGATCAGCGCGCGGCGCGTGGCGAGGTCGTAGATGGCCCGGCCATAGTCGGTGGCGTTGACGACGGTGACGGCTTCGACGGCAAGCCGCACTACATATTGCGCCACCGTCATGTCGCCGACCTTCTCGTCGGCCGGCAGGAAGGTCTTCAACGTGATCGGCGTCGCGATCTTGCCCATGCGGATGAGCTCGGACGCGACCTCGAAAATGCGGCGGTGCAGCGGTTCGTAGAAATGCGCCGGCTTGAGGAAATCGGAGACGCGGTAGAAGGCGTCGTTGTTGACGAGGACGGCGCCGAGCAGCGCCTGCTCGGCCTCGATGTTGTTCGGGGCCTCGCGATAAAGCGGTTGCTCGGCGACGCCCAGTTTTCGCGCTGCTTCTGCCATGATCTCCCCGAATTCCGATCCCGCTTCCTCGATATCAGAACTGGACAAGCCGGTGCTGACTTATATGCAACACTGGGTTTCGAACCGGCCTTGATACTCGCGATTCACAGCTAAAATTTTCTCGTGGAAAGAATGGTCATTGACTCGAATCGAAGAGGAAAAAGATAGCCCTTCAGACGAGAACAAAACAAGAAAATTTTTATCCCAGAGTGTGGCCCCAGTCCGCGCGCCGCGCCGCCTTGAAAAACCCGCCGTCGCGCTTGCTGAACAGCTGCTCGACCGCGCTGCCGTCCGGCTGACAGAGTTTCAGCATCACCTTGCCGGAACCGCCCTTCGGCGGCGCAAGCACCCGCGCCGGGCGCGCCGGCGCCGGCTGCCGGGAGGCGGCGAGATAGATGAATTTCTCATCCTCCCACGGCACGTCGGCTTCCTTGACCAGGCGATGCAGGCGCGAGCGGGCGACGCGGCGCGAGAAATGGCACCAGTCGGGCGGCGCGAGCGGGCAGGGCGTTTCGTGCGGGCAGGGCGCCAGCACGTGAGCGCCGGCTTCGATCAGTTGCTGCCGCGCGGCAAGGATGCGCTGCCAGCCGGCGGGCGTGCCGGGCTCGACGATGATGAGCGTGTCGGCGGCCAGTTGCCAGAGGCGACCGACGAGCTTCGGCAGCGAAGCCGGCGCGACTTCGTCGAGCACATAGGCGATGCCGACGAGATCGGCGGGCTTGAGGTCGTTGAGATCGATGGTGGCGTCGCCGGCGACCCAGTCGGCGCGGGCGGCGATCGCGCCTGCCGCAAGCGACTGCCCGACCTTGCGTACAGCGGCGCTTGCTTCGACCAGAACCGCCTGCTCCAGCTCCGGCCAGGCGTCTGTCGTGGCCCAAAGCATGGTGCCAGGCCCGGCGCCGATGTCGAGCAAGGTCTTCGGCTGGAAATCCGGTCGCGCACTGGCCAGCGCATCGAGGCTGGCGCGGACCGCAGCATAGGTGGCCGGCAGCCGCGTCGCCAGATAGGCCTTAACCGCTATCTCCTCGCTCATATGCAGGCGGCCGTCGCGCAACTCGGCGCGGTATCGTTCGGAGAGCGTTCGCGCCGCCTGTTTCAGCGCTGCCAGCGGCACCTTCTCCAGGAGGCTGTCGACGCCTTGTCGGAGCGGGGCGGGCAATTCCATCTCAGGCTCTCTTAGAATTGAAGAGATAGAGCATGATGTCGTCCGAAAACCGCTTCACACCTTTCGGCATCATGCTCTAGGCGCCAGCAGGATGACGGAGGCGCCGGCGATGCAGAGCGCCGCGCCCGCCAGGTCCCAGCGGTCGGGGCGCGCGCCTTCGACCAGCCACAGCCAGCCGAGCGATGCCGCGATGTAGATGCCGCCATAGGCTGCATAGGCGCGGCCTGCAGCGTTGGTGTCGACCAGCGACAGCAGCAAAGCGAACAGCGCCAGCGAGGCGAGGCCGGGAAGAAGCCAGAGCGGCGACTTCTCCAGCCGCCACCACGCCCAGAATGAGAAGCAGCCGGCGATCTCGGCAAGGGCGGCTGCGGTGTATATGAAGCAGGTCATGAAAAAGGCCTCGCGAACGAGATCTTTTTCGCGGCGTCAGGCCGCAATGGCAAGCGGCAATGCGTTTCTATTCCACCTTCTTGCGACGCGTCGGCTTGGCGGGCGCTGCCGGCTCCTTGTGGCCGATGTCGCGCAGCTCCAGCGCCTTCTCGCATTTGGCCATATAGTCGCGCGTCATCGGCAACGTGTCGTTCTTCTTGGCGATCTGGAACTGGAAGATCACCAGGTCCTGCCAGCGGAAGGCGGCCTCAGAGGCGGCGAGGTAGAACTCCCACATCCTGCAGAAGCGCTCGTCATAGATCGCCTTCGCCTTGTCGCGGTTGGCGGCAAAGCGCGCGCCCCAATGCTTGAGCGTGTCGGCGTAATGCAGCCGCAGGATCTCGATGTCGGTGACGACGAGGCCCGACTTCTCGATCGCCGGCAGCACTTCCGACATCGCCGGGATATAGCCGCCGGGGAAGATGTATTTGCGGATGAAGGCGCTGGTGGCCCACGGCACGCCGGAGCGGCCGATGGTGTGGAGCAGCATCACGCCGTCCGGCTTCAGAAGCGTCGCGGCCTTGTCGAAGAAGGTGCGGTAGTGGTTGACGCCGACATGCTCGAACATGCCGACCGAGACGATGCGGTCGAAGCGCTCGTTGATGTGGCGGTAATCCTTGAGGTCGAAATGCACGCGGTCCTGCAGCCCCTGCGCATGCGCGCGGTCGGTGGAGACGCCGTGCTGCTCCGTCGATAGCGTCACGCCCTGCACGTCGACGTCGAAGGCCTTGGCGAGATAGAGGCCCAACCCGCCCCAGCCGGAGCCGATGTCGAGCACGGTCTGGCCGGCCTTGAGCCTCAGCTTCGCGGCGATGTGGCGCTTCTTGGCGAGCTGCGCCTCGTCTAGCGTCATGTCGGGCTGTTCGAAATAGGCGCAGGAATATTGCATGTCCTCGTCGAGGAAGAGCTTGTAGAGCTCGCCGGACAGGTCGTAGTGCCGCTCGACGTTGCGGCGGGAGCGAGAGGCGGTGTTGATCTGCTGCAGCCGGCGGAAGGCGTGGCGCAGGCCCTCGATCGCCTTCGACCAGGTCACGTCGATGCCGCTCGAGCCCATGTTCTGGAACGCGATTCGCATCAGCCCGAGAACGCCGCCCTCGAGCACGTCGAGTTCGCCGTCCATATAGGATTCGGGCACCGCGAGCATCGGGTCGAAGGTGATGGCGCGCTCGGCATGCGAGGTCTTGATGTGGATATGCACCGGCTCGCCGCTGCCGTCGCCGAACTTGTGCGTCGTGCCCTTCGGGCCGGTCACCTTGAGGTCGCCGACGCGCACCAGGCGTTCAAGAACGTGTTTCAACAGGATGTTCATGACCAAATGTCCCCTCAGTCGGATCACCCGGTAATCGGACTGGAATGCCGGACCGAAAGTGCACCGTCCGCGTCCAATCGACGCGCCACGCTGTAATGTGCACAAGATATAGGGCGTCGAAAAGTTCCTTTTGGCACAAAAAAGCCCGGGTCTGAGACCCGGGCGTTGGTCCAGAAATCCTGGACGTGTGCGAGCCGAGGCGATGCCTCGGAAACTGCCGGTCAGGCGTTCTCTTCGCCGCCTTCGAATTCGGCGTTCGGGTCGAAGAAATTCTCCGGCCGGGCGTTGTCGTTGATGTCCTCGCCATAAATGGCTTCGGCGGTGGTCAGCGTTTCGCCCTTGGCCTGGCGCTCCGCCTCGTCGGCCGAACGGGCGACGTTGAGCGTCACGGTGACTTCGACTTCCGGATGCAGTGCGATCGCCACGTTGGAGAGGCCAATGGTCTTGATCGGCTGGTTGAGCTCGATCTGGTTGCGGTTGACGGTGAAGCCTTCGGCGGTGAGCAGGTCGGCGATGTCGCGGGTCGACACCGAGCCATAGAGCTGGCCGGTTTCTCCGGCCGAGCGCACGACGATGAAGCTCTTGCCGTCGAGCGTCTCGGCAATCTTGGCGGCTTCAGACTTGCGCTCCAGGTTGCGGGCTTCGAGCTGGGCGCGCTGACCTTCGAACTTCTTCTTGTTGGCTTCGTTGGCGCGCAGCGCCTTGCCCTGCGGCAGCAGGAAATTGCGGGCGAACCCGTCCTTGACCTTGACGGTCTCGCCCATCTGGCCGAGGCGGGAAATGCGCTCGAGGAGAATGACTTCCATGGTTTCGTTCCTTCGTCTGCGCGCCGGCCGTTCGATGGGCGCTGAATGAATTGGAACAGGTCAGGAAGCTTGGCGCGGCGTTGCCGCTCTTGTCGCTGTCCTGCCTGTCTTGGCAGTTAGAGGCTGTTCGCCCCAACTCGGGATTTGATGGTCAACCCGACGCGCCCGCCGCGCCGGTTAAGGAGCGGGCGGCGAACCGCCCGCTCGAGAAATTAGCGGACCACGTAGGGCAGCAGGCCGAGGAAGCGGGCGCGCTTGATCGCCTTGGCGAGCTCGCGCTGCTTCTTCTGGCTGACGGCGGTGATGCGCGAGGGCACGATCTTGCCGCGCTCGGAAATGTAGCGCTGCAGGAGACGCACGTCCTTGTAGTCGATCTTCGGTGCGTTGGCGCCGGAGAACGGGCAGGTCTTGCGGCGGCGGTGGAACGGACGCCGGGTCGGGATCTGGTTGATGTCGACCATTATTCTGCACCTCCTTCAACGCTTTCGCGCGGACGGCGCGGACCACGGTCGCCGCCGTCACGGTCACCGAACGAACGCGGACCACGGTCGCCGCGGTCGCGGTCGCCGAAGGAACGCGGGCCACGGTCGCCACGATCGCGGTCGCCGAAGCCACCGCGCTCGGAACGCTCTTCGCGCTTCTGCATCATCGCCGAAGCGCCTTCCTCATGCGCCTCGACCTTGACGGTGAGGAAGCGAAGGACGTCTTCCGACAGGCCCATCTGGCGCTCCATTTCGTTGAGCGCGGCCGGCGGGCAGGTGATGTCCATCAGCGTATAGTAAGCCTTCCGGTTCTTCTTGACCCGGTAGGTGAGGGACTTCAGTCCCCAGTTCTCGATCCGGCCGACCGAGCCGCCATTCGCGGTGATGACGCCCTTGTACTGTTCGACAAGCGCGTCAACCTGCTGCTGCGACAGGTCTTGCCGGGCAAGAAACACATGTTCGTAAAGAGCCATTATGTCTTTCTGCCTTTCTTCGTTTCTCTGTCCGGCCCTCGCGGCTAAGCCTCTGCAACTTGTCTGACCCGACGGAGCGGGGAAGAAAGGAGCATCACGAGACGGTCGAGAGCGGAGACACGGGAGGCTGGAAGCGCTTCTGGCTTCGTGTCGTGGTCTGAACGACCACGGCCCTCCGTTCAGCCCCCAGCAAGGACCGGCAGATTGCGGGCGTCTATATAGCAATTTCCAGCGAAGGCAAGGCCGGGGATGGGCCAGCGTGAATGCAGAGTGTCGCAGCTTCGGAAAAAACCCAATGCCTGCCGGCGTTCGATCCGTCGATTTTCCAGTAATCGGGCTTTAACCACCCCAATAGGTTGTATCGGGTTGTAACCAGGCGTTTATCATGAAAGGCGCATGAGAGGCGCGCGGGCCGCAAGGCGGCTGGAAATCAGGCGATTCCCATCAAGCAATTCCAGGGGTAGGGAATGCTTCTCAGGCAGTTTTGGCGCTCAAGGCGAGGCAATTTCTCGTTGATGCTGGCGGTGGGCGTGCCCGCCATGCTGGGCGCGGTGGCGTTTGCGACCGACGTCTCGACGCTGATGCGGGCAAAAGGCAATTTGCAGAACGCGCTCGACGCGGCGAACCTCGCTTCCTCGCATCTGGGCGACGCCGAGGTGACGCGCACCGACGCCTTCAACCGCTATTTCCAGGCCAATATCGCCGGCCATGGCGAGCTTTCCAACGCGAAGGCCACGCTGACGGTCGACAGGGGCGTCAACTTCGTCAAGACCAGGGCCACCGCCTCGGCCGACGTCAATCTCAACTTCGCATTCCTGTTTGGCGCCGAAAAG
Organism: Mesorhizobium sp. B4-1-3; assembly: GCF_006439355.1. GTDB lineage: Bacteria > Pseudomonadota > Alphaproteobacteria > Rhizobiales > Rhizobiaceae > Mesorhizobium. The sequence continues at coordinate 13,346 of NZ_VFTG01000039.1, read as the reverse complement.
CGCATCAGCGTCGACTCTTCGGCGGTCGAATCCAACAACCAGCTCGAAGTCGTGCTGGTGCTGGACAACACCGGCTCGATGGCCGGCGCGCGCATCGGCGCGCTGCGGACGGCGACCAAGTCGCTGCTCGACTATCTCGAAGCGGTCAAGTCGCCGACCCGTTCGGTGCGAGCCTCGCTGGTGCCCTTCGTCACGGCCGTCAACGTCAATGGCCCCGAATTCGACCCGTCCTGGATCGACATGGACGGCAAGTCGTCCACCAACGGCGTCAATTTCCCGGTCGTCGACGGCAAGCGGCCGAACCATATGGCGCTGTTCAGGCAGCTTGGCCAGAGGGGCGGATGGAACAACACGGGCTGGAAGGGCTGCGTGGAGGCCCGTCCAGGCGCCTTGAACATTTCCGATACGCCGCCGGACCCGTCGAAGCCCGATACACTGTTCGTGCCCTATTTCGCGCCGGACGATCCCGACATCGCCAAGAAGCCCTCGGCCTCCTACGGCAATTCGGCGACCAGCTACAACAATTCCTATCTCGACGACACGATCGACAACAGCAAGCTCAACCAGAACACTCTGGGTATAGACCTCAGCGGCCTGGTTACCGGCCTCGCCAATGCGCTGCTCAGCGTCGATCTGAAGATCATCGGAAAATATGTCGCCTCGACCACCAAGCTGATCACCGAGACCGGCAGCACGATCACCATCGGCCCGAACCGCGCCTGCCCGACGCCGATCATTCCCCTGACCGACGACTTTGACAAGCTCCGCCTGGCGGCAAGCCAGATGAGCGAGTGGAACGGCTCCGGCACCAACGTGTCGGAGGGCTTGAGCTGGGGCCAGCGGGTGCTGTCGCCGCAGCCGCCTTACACCGACGCCGCCCCTTACAAGACGGCCGGCGTCACCAAGGTGGTGATGCTTTTGACCGACGGCGAGAACGTCGTCTACGGCGCCTCGAACACGCCGCAGAAATCGGACTATACCTCCTATGGCTATCTCGCCAGCGGTCGTTTCGGCTCGAGCAACCAGACGACGGCGGCGCGCAACGTCGACGGCTGGACCAAGGATGTCTGCACCCAGCTGAAGAACCAGGGCGTCCAGATCTACACCATGGTGCTGCAGGCCGACACGGCGGCCAACCGCTCGCTCTACAGCGCCTGCGCTTCTGATCCGAGCGACTATTACGCCGTCGAGGATCCGGCCAAGCTTCCCAACGTCTTCCAGACGATCGCCAACAAGTTTTCGAGGCTGCAGCTTACGAACTGACAGGGATCGGCGCCGCGGCATGAGACCGGGTCATGAGGGAATGAGACGGGCACGACCTGTTTGGAGATCGTAACCGCCCCTCCGGAATGTCAGGCCTCGCCTTTAACAAATGTAGCGGCGGTGCGCTGCGTCATGTGAGCATGATCAAGTCCTCGCCCCTGGCGGGGTCAAGAGACCAACCACCTTTACCGCTGGCTTCGGCCAGCGGGTTTCTCGGCCGCCATTGAGAGGAGCCTGGCCATCCACAAAGAGGGAAAGGTAGACAGTCCTCGGATCGCCCTGAGAGCTCACCTGTAGGTTCAATTGCCGGCGCCTCCTAGCGCGGCCTGGACAGCCGCCAGCAGGGAAGCGGGAGAGTAAGGTTTAACCAGCCATCCCAAGGGTTGCGCAGCCGCTGCTCGAGCGCGCACATGCTGGTCGGAGTGAGCTGTGGCAAACACCGAACGCAACCCGTAGGTCTTGAATAACTCCGTCGCGGCCTCGACCCCATCCATCGCGCCGGCAAGCCGCATGTCCATAATGACCAAGTCGACCCGGTTCGCCGCTGCAGCGTTCAAGGCTTCCTCGCCCGAACCGACGACCACCACCTCGAAGCCGGCGCCGGCCAGGGTGCTTTCTATTTCGAGCGAGATCAGGAAATCGTCCTCGACCACCAATATACGGGGCGACGAAGCTGCACCGATTGGTTCGGCCGCGAGAATGGATTTCGTGAGCGATGGAGGGCGGTTGGACGAGGGAGAAAATTCAGTCATCGAACGTCGTCCGGCAGCTTTGAGGGATGTCGACGCGGTGAAAAACGGACGCTGCACCGTGTCTTCGGGTTTGCAGTGACGGTGAACTCACCATGCAATTGCCGCGCCAGGCCTTGCACCAACTTCAAGCCTGACGAACGGTTGCGAACCGCTATGATGTCGAAGCCCGGGCCGTCATCTTCTACAAAAGCCTCGAAGGCCCCGCCATCGTGCTTCAGACCGGCCAGGATCGTGCCAGACCCGTCCGGGTTTCCGTATTTGATCGCGTTGGTCAGAAGCTCGTTGAGGATGAGCGCCAATGGCATGGCGACGTCATTGGAAAGTTCCGCGTCATCGGCCTCGTACTCGATGCGGACTTGGTCGGGCAATGTCTGTCGTATCGTGTCGCAAACGGCGCGGAAGAAATCCCGCGCGTTGAACTCGGTTGAATTGACCGTGCCGTACAGGACCTGTTGGGCGGCTGCCATTGCTGCCACCTTGGTGCTCGCCTCGCGAAGGATGTATCGCGCTTCGACATTGGCGGTCCTGCTGCCGGCCAGGTTAAGCAGCGACTGCAGCATGTGCATGTTGTTCTTCACGCGATGGTTCAGCTCGTTGAACAGCAGGCGCTGCTGGGTCTCAGCCTGCTTACGTTCGCTGACATCGACGAGCATGTTGATGCCGCCGATAATTTTGCCGGTCTCGTCGCGAAGAGGCGTCGGATATGGGATGAAAGGAATTCGCACGCCGTCAGGACGCTCGGCCACGGCCTCCACGTTCCGTATCTCGCGCCCCTCCTTCAGAGCTATCGCCATCGGACATTGATCATGCGGCAGGGGCGTGCCGTCTGGCCAAAACAACTTCCAGGTGACGCACCATTTGTCCTTGCCGACCTGCGGAACGCGCCCGGCCAGCTCGACGGCAGCCTCGTTGAAGAAGGTTATCGTGCCTTCAGCATCCGTCGTGTAGATCGCCGCCGGAATAGCTGCCAGCAGATCCCTCAACTGCCGCTCGCTGGCACGCAGCTTGGCTTCGGCCGCCTTGCGGTCGGTGATATCGCGGGCGATTTTGGAAGCACCAATTATCCTGCCTTGACCATCACGTATGGGAGAAATGGTCAGCGAGATGTCGATAAGGCTCCCGTCCTTGCGGCGACGCAAGGTTTCGAAGTGATCGACAAGCTCGCCACGGCGGATGCGGCCGATAATCTCCGGTTCTTCGCCAAGTCGGTCGTCCGGAATGATCATGGTTATGTGCCTGCCGATCGCCTCTTCGGCGGTGTAGCCGAACAGGCGCTCGGCACTGGCGTTCCACGATTTGATGATGCCGTTCAGATCCTTGCTGACGATGGCGTCGTGGGAGGACTCGACGATGGCGACCAACTGGCTCGCCGCGCGCTCGGTCCTCTGCCGGGCAGTTTCGAGCCGGACCCGATCGACCGCGAAACCGAGCTGGCGCGCGACCGTCAGCGCGAACCCGATTTCGGAGTCCGCAAACGCGTGCGGGCGGTCGTAGTAGGTCATGAATTTGCCGAGCAATTGCGTTCGGGCGGTGATGGGAACGAACGCGAGCGCCGCAATGCCTTCATTTTGCACGCTGGCCTTGAGATCGGACGGCAATTCGCTTTGTGCGACATCCTCTATGACGATCGGCTCAGGGTCCAACGCCTCGCGAGACCACGGAGAATGCCCTTCCACCGCCCGCCTATAGGCGTCCGACAAGCCCCGCGAGGCCTCAAATTTGATGACGCCGCGCTCATCGAAGAGAAGCACGGAGGCGCGATCGGCATGCAGCGCCTGCACAATCGTGCTAAGCGCGATCTCGTACACTTCCTCCAGGTCCGCCGCTCGCTGGAGCCTGTCGGTGAACTCGTAAAGCGCTTCCTGCTGCTCCAGGTGCCGCACCAGGGCTGCCTCGGCTTGCTTGCGGGCGGTGATGTCTTGCTGCACCCGCACCGCGTGCAGGAAGCGGCCTTTGGCGTCTCTTACACTCGATGACGTGACCGCGACCCAGATCCTTGCCCCATCCTTGCAGATGAAATGCTTCTCATGACGGTAGATGTCGATCTCGCCTCGCACCTGGCGCTCGAACTCTCGCCGATCGGCATCGACATTTTCCGCCAGGGCCGGATCGAAAACCGATCTGCCGATCAGTTCCTCGGCTGAGTAACCGAGAAGACCGGCCAGATAGCCATTGACGCGCGCCAGCTCGCCTTTTTCATTGACTTCGGCGATGCCAATTCCGGCATGCTGATAGGTAGCGGCGAGCCGCTGCTCTTGTTGTTTCATGATGTCGTCGGCTCGACGCCTGTCCGTGACGTCGTGAAAACAATTGATCGCCCCAACGACCCGCCCGTCATCGTCTTCGACCGGCTCGATGTGAACCATCGCCCAGATCGTCGAGCCGTCGGGCCGTTCCACTTCAGCTTCGACGCCTCTGATGGGAATGCCGGTTCGCAACACCGTGGCCATCGGTGTTTCATCGCGGCCGAGCTCGCGGCCATCGAAAAACAGTTTATGCGATCCGCAATAGAGCTCGCCATCCGACCCGACCAAGGGTGTCCGGCCCCACAGGTCGACAGCCTGCTTGTTGAACCACAAGAGATGCCCCCGCGCATTGCAAGCGTAAATCCCGATCGGCAGCTTTTCGATGAAATCAGGAGCCGATTGTAGAATTGAGACGTCGTGCGGCAGAGGAATGAACCTCTCGGGGTCTCCGAAATTTCCGATGCGCATCCACCCTTCCCGCTCAGCAGACCATCGGCCGCAACGCGGACGAACGGACTTGGTTCCCAACCAGCATGGCAGGAGCGAGATACTATATATTTTAGGACGCTCACTGTTGGAAGATTGGCGACGACGGCAAGGATACGATCTAAAACTCGAACGCGGATGCAGTCATGGCCGCGATCAAGGCTGCAAACGAAACTGCGTTGCACGGCTTCGAAGCTGAGGTCCTCATTCAGGGGATAGACGGCAAATGGCGAACGGAATGGTCCGGGGATGAACGGACGTTCAGGCTGTCACTCGATCGCCGATAGAAAATGAGCCTATGCCTCTCCTTTGAGGCAGCGACCCAGACCAGAGCTGGCGACTTCGATCAGTGCAAATATCGCCGCATAATGCTCAGCAGCCAATGGTGAAGGCTCATGTCTGCGGGGCGGTAATCATATTCTTCGATCGCGGTTCGCAGGGTCAACTGAACCAATTCTTCACCTGATTTGAACGATCCGCCTCTATGCTGTCGGGCTATTGTTCGCAGGATGCCGAGCAGATGCTGGTCATCTTGGTTGGACATCAGGTTGTGGTCCGGACGCATGATCGCCCTGTCTCTTGAGCGGGATGCCTGGTTGCGGGAACGGAGGCTGCGTATGTGCTGATGGTGCCAATCGATTCAAAGCAGGCGATTGCGTTCCGCGAGCTCACGTGCCCGACGTAGAGTGCCGTCTGTGTCGGCGATCCTGCGCCTTGCCGCTTCGTCGGTTCTGATCGTCAGCCGAGCCGACATCATCTTGAATGGCTTGGCCACCGCCACGATCGCCACGGGTGGGGCATCCGGTGTTTTCATGGTTCTCATGGGTATTCTCCCTTCAGGTGAATGAGTGCCGGGACCGCAGTGGCCCAGATGATGCAGCAGATGACCGGCCGGCGCGCTAAACCGCAGTATTGGCCCTGCCGCGATCAGGATGCCCGGCCGGCCTCCGCCCGCCTTTTGGCATCCTGTGCATTCAGTTCGCTGACGATCTTTTCCGCCCGGCGCGTCTTGATGCCGATCGTCATCTTCTTCTCGAACTCGGCAGGTTGACCGGTGAAGATGTCGAAAACGGTCCAACTGTTCGGTTCGTCCATTCGAAGCGCGTAGCGGTTCGCCATGCTCGCGTCCTTCTCGTTTTCGCTTTCCGACGAATGTCGGCCTCGTTCAGCCTTTTACGGTGACAAAAACCGATGCCAGCGTGGCGACAATCCAGAACGCGACACATATCTTCAAGGTGAGCGGGCCGTATGCCGCCATGCTCGCAGCCATATTCTCCATCCCGCTCGCGTTAGCCTGCCTCGCCGCCGCAGCGAGCGGCGCGTCGACGCCAAGTCTGCCAAACGCGCGCGGCGGTTCACGCCTGGAAACGATGCCGGATGTCCTCAATGCCGGGCTTGGCGCCGCTGTTGGACGACCGAGCTTTGTGGGCGACTTCTTTCTTGCGGCGGAACGGGTGGGCATATCCTTCTATAGACGGCTTGCCGCGCGATAGCTAGGAGTGCCGAAATCATTTGTCGGCTCCTGCAAATTTATCGATGAAAACAAATTGCGAGGCGCGAAAAAAATAGCGCAACGAGCAGCTGACTTTTTTTGTTTTCAAAACATATGTTCAAGCTTTTATTTTGCCGATGAAAATAAACGCGCCACCGCCTTGCCCGCAGTGCCTTTGGGGCGCATATATTAAATTCGTTGATTTGGTCGAGGTGGCTTTCGTTATGATGAAGCCTCGCCATCCGCCTTCCGAATTTTCGACAATGAAATCATTGCGCCGCCTCCAGCGCTGCGGCTCGTCGAGGGACGGAGACAACCATGACCACACTTCTGCAACGCAATGCACGCCCGATCCAGCATGGCGCGCCAGCGCGCCTGTTCGATATCGGACAGGCGGTCCGGCTGAAGGGCAGCCTCGGCGTCGGTCCGCAAACCGGTGAAATCTACCGCGTTACCGGAACCCTGCCTTCGAGGGAGAACTCGCTGCAATACCGCATCCGCAGCGAAAGCGAGCCGCATGAGCGGGTCGTGACGGAGGACAGGCTGGAACCGGTCGACGAGGTGTCGGACGGCGGCATGATGCTCATCGAAAGGACATTCGGACATGGCCAAGGGACAGAAGCGCTCGAACAGAGAGATCAGGAAGCCGAAGCAGGACAAGGTTCCGGTGAAGCCTGAGAATGCGTTCCGCCAAATCAACGGTGCCGGTGGCACTCACGGCCAAGGCAAGGGCAAGGGCTGACGGCAGGATGCTTGCGCGAGACGGATTCAAATGAAGGTTATGATCGAATTCTATCGCACGCGCGTTGCCGACGACGCGCATGCCGTCGTCGGCCGTGAGACCGTGGACGCGGCCGACCTCGATGCGGCAATCGAGATCGCGCGGCTTCTGGCAAGGACGCTGAACATGCCCCAGTGGCCAGATGCCGTCGCCATCACCGACGACGAGGGCGCGACGATCTATTCCGGCATTATCGCCGCGCAGGCGGATATAGACAAAGGGCCGAGATCATGAACGCCGGCGGCCCTCGCACCGATGCCGCACGCGGCGCCTGGCCTCATCCCCGCGAGGAAAATGCAGGCGGCGCGCAGGCGTGCGACTTTGGGGACCATCAATATGGCCGCCGCATCGAAGCCGATCGTTCCTGGACCGTCTATCACGTCTTCACCGGCATCCCGGCGCATGTGAACGGTACCTCCATGATCGGGCTCAGCCGTTCGGAAGCGACGAACGGCATGCTGTCCCTCAACCTTCGCACCAGCGAACACCGCAAGCAGAGGATCGTCGCGCGGCCAACTCTTGTTGGCGTTCCTGAATTATCGGGAGACCTGTCATGACTCTAGCTTTCCCAAATCCCAGCCGCAGCTTCGATGAAGCGCGCAATGCCGTCTGCTTCATCGGCCATGACGGCATGTTTCGGATCCGTTTCTTCATCGAGGCAGAGGCCCTGGCCAAATCCGGCGTTGTCCCGGGCGGAAAAGTAAGCACCGAGACGGCCTGTCTTTCGGCATTCGACGCCTTGCGGGCCACCATCCAAGACGTGGCCGGCAAGGTCTATGTCCGCAACCGCCGCGACTCCTACACTTTGACCGCCGCTGATTTCCGGTAGCGGCATCCGCAATGCGATCAAGGCTGGCTGAATAATGTTGCTACCGCGCTCGTCTTTCGGCGCCGTCGAGCGTAGGGTGCGCGATGGTTCACAAAAAATTCCGGGCTCCTGTGGTTGTCTACATCGCTGGCCCTATCGGTTTCACTCTCATTGAGTCCGTCGCGCAAGCTTCGGATTTCCTGTTTGACCATTGGCCTGGAAACGACAGCCTGGCTTGGACTGACGCCATGAAGCGCTGCGCCGAAGATGGTGCTGCCGATGACGCGAGTGTCGCTTTCCTTGCCGCGCTCAAGAGTGCGGGGATCAGCTACGACCGCACCGTTGAGATTTACTGAGCTTGGTGACGGAAAGCGCGCCGTCTGATTTGCGCGCTGTCGGTTTTGCAACCGCCATGGAAACCGCGGCGGTGTCTGCTCAAGACCTGCCCAATCCTGCATACGGAGATTTCGAATGGCGATGAAGCCGAACTATCGATACGAGCGGAGCCAACGAGACAAGGCCAAGGCGGCCAAGAAAGAAGCCAAGCTTGCCGGGAAAGCTGCGAAGGAGAAACCTTCATCCACAGAGCAGAAGGAAGCGCGGGAGCCCGCCGCTGACGAAAGCTGAGGCATGGCGATGACGGAGCGCGAGACGGACAAATTCGAAATCGACGTGGAATGTCCCCGTTGCCACCATCAGGCAAAGACGCTTGTCGGCTGGATTCGTACTCACACACAGCTGGAATGCGCAAACTGCGGCGACATCATTGACATTGAGAGCAAGAACTTCAGGTGGCATGAACAGCGCTAAGGAAAGCCCTATGACGCCATCCGAACCTCGGTCGCCGCGCCTTGCCGTTCTGATCGACGCCGACAATGCCTCGGCCAAGATTGCCGATGGGCTGTTCGAGGAGATCGCCAAGATCGGCGAGGCCAGCGTGCGGCGCATCTATGGCGATTTTTCGAGCTCGCGCTCGAAAGCATGGGCCGACGTTCTTTCGAAGCACGCCATCATACCCCAGCAGCAGTTCGCCTACACGACAGGCAAGAACGCCTCGGACATCACGCTTGTCATCGACGCGATGGATCTGCTCCATAGCGGTCGGTTCGACGGTTTCTGCCTGGTTTCCTCCGACAGCGATTTCACCCGGCTGGCGGCCCGCATTCGTGAGCAGGGCGTCGACGTGTTCGGCTTCGGCGAGCAGAAGACACCCGAGAGTTTCCGCCAGGCATGCCGGCGATTTGTCTATACCGAGAACCTGCTGCCCTCCGCGCCCGCGAACGAGCCTGAGGCGGTATCGAGCATGAAGCCACTACAGCCGCCGTCAGCGGCCGTGCCGATCATTCGGAAGGTCATTGCGCAGATGGAAAGCGAGGATGGCTGGGTTCCACTCGGTGCGGTCGGCACGCAACTCGCCAACCTGGCTTCCGACTTCGATCCGCGTACCTTTGGCTTTCGCAAGCTGAGCGATCTCGTTCGCAAGACGAATGCCTTCGAGATCGACCATCCTGAAGGAGGGATGCTCCGGATAAGGATCAAGCCGGAGGCTCCGAGAAGGAGACGACGCTGATTGCCGCAGCCCTATTCAGCAGGAGCCAATGCCGGGTCAGTTCCGGTCGTGTCATCATCTTCGCCGATGCCAGAAGTCCGGATCGTCGCTCAGGAAAGAGAATGGCGTTCCATTTGCGTCGGCGGAGGTCCAACGCACGTCGTCCCATCCGCTCAAGCTGTTCATGAACAGTCCCACGAGCGAAGAGGATTAGTCGATACCCAGAGCAACCGGGCCGCAGCGCCAGCGTCGGCTTAGATCAAAGCGTATCGCGCAGAGTAGCAGGTGTGGGGGATCTCCGCTATAAGACCACGACGGGTCACGCTCATGCTTTCCATACCGCATGCTGAACGCTTGGCCACCAAAAAGAAATTTCATCCGCGTTGGATCGAAATCGCCACTGGCACGTTTAGCCTAGTTAAGCAGGATCGACATGGCCAGGCAGCCGAGGTTCCCTATTGTCGGCATCGGCGCTTCGGCTGGCGGCATCCCCGCCATGGAGGAGTTCTTTCATGGCATTCCCGCGAAGCCCGGCATCGGCTTCGTCATCGTTACGCATCTAAGCCCGGAACGAGAGAGCCTCCTGCACGAAGTGGTGGGCCGCTATACCGATATCCCCGTCAAGGTCGCCGAGGACGGGGTCGAAGTCCGGCCTGACGTCATTTACGTCATGCCGCCCAATGCGATTTTGACGATCGAAAACACCGCTCTCAGACTGCGACATCCGAACTCCGTATCGAGAGAGCGCAAGCCGATCGACATCTTCTTTAGCGCGCTGGCTGAGGACCACGGGGAATACGCGGTCGGAATTGTTCTCTCCGGCGGAGATTCCGACGGCACGCTGGGTGTCAAGGCGATCAAAGAGCACGGCGGACTGACGCTCGCGCAAATCGCCGACGGGTCTGGGCCGCGTAATCCCGACATGCCCCAAAGCGCCATCGGTTCAGGGTTGATCGACATTGCCGTCCCCGCGCGCGATATGGGAGAAAAGCTCGCCGAATTCGCGCGCAGTTTCGAGTTGCTGGGCGAGCCGGCCGACGGCAGGGCTGAGGATGGGAGCATCCGCGACGCGCAAAATGAAATCTACGCCATCCTGCGTAGCCATTCCGGACATGATTTCTCTGGTTACAAGACCAAGACGGTGCTTCGTCGCGTCAGGCGCCGCATGCAGATCAACCAACTCAGCTCGATCGACAATTACGTCAACCTGCTTCGCTCGAGCCCAGACGAGGTCCGCTTCCTGTTTCGCGACTTGTTGATCAACGTCACCAACTTTTTTCGCGACGCCGATGCCTTCAAGATTTTGGAGGATACCGTAATTCCAAAGCTGTTCGAAGGCCGCGACGCCAATGACACGATCCGCATCTGGGTTCCGGGTTGTGCGACGGGAGAAGAGGTCTTCTCGATTGGCATGCTGATGCGCGAGCACATGGACACGCTGCCGGTGGTGCCGCGTGTGCAGATATTCTCAACCGATATCGATGACGCCGCATTGAGTGCCGCCCGCGCGGCACGCTATACCGAACCGTTGCTGGCCGGGGTTTCACCCGAACGTCGCGAACGCTTCTTCAACAATGACGGCACCAGCTTTGTGCTACACAAGAGCGTGCGCGATCTGTGCATCTTCTCTGCCCACAACGTCATTCGCGATCCGCCGTTCTCACGCATGGACATGGTCTCATGCCGAAATCTGTTGATCTACTTTGGGCCCGATGTTCAAAAGCAGGTCATTCCGACATTTCACTACTCACTGAAACCAGGCGGCTATCTGTTCCTCGGCACATCGGAAAGCCTGAGCCAACACGGCGAGCTGTTTGCGCCGGTCGACAAGAAACATCGCATCTTCAAGGCACGCGAACACGCAGCGGCGCCGCGCCTGCCCCTTCTGCTTAATGCAGCGTCCTCCATCAGCCTTCTAAAAGCCGGCGACACCCGTGTGGGACGCGGCTTGTCCTATTCGCTGCGCCAGGTCGTCGAAGCTCAAGTACTGGAGCGCTTCGCGCCAGCCCATGTCGTCGTCAACGGCGAAGGAGATGTCGTCTATTATTCCGGCAAAACGGGCAAATATCTCGAACCGCCGCAAGGTGTGCCGAGCCGTCAATTGCTGACGATGGCGCGCAGTGGGCTGCGCCTGGAACTGCGTGGCGCATTGCGGGAAGCGGTCGAGAATAGGCGTACCGTGGTGCGCGATGCGATCGCCGTCGAGGAGGACGACGACCGCGTCCAGTTTGTCACCTTGACCCTCGAACCCCTGGCCGACCGCGGAAGCGAACCGCTTTTCCTCGTGCTTTTCGAGCCCGTTGGGCGTTCGCAGTCGCGGTCGGCTGCGGGCGGGGCGCCGCCGGAGGCTGGCGGATTGGCGGATCTGGAGCGCGAGCTGCGCGACACCCGCGAGCGCTTGCAATCGACAATCGAAGAGTACGAAACCGCGCTGGAGGAACTCAAATCCTCGAACGAGGAATTGGTCTCGGTCAATGAGGAAGCACAGTCGTCCAACGAGGAGCTCGAAGCCTCCAAGGAGGAGATGCAGTCCCTCAACGAGGAGCTGAACACGATCAATGCCGAGCTGGTATCGAAGGTCGAGGACCTCGATCGCGCCAACAGCGATCTGAAGAATCTGTTCGAGAGCACCGAGATCGCGACTGTCTTTCTTGATCCCAAGCTGGTCATCCGCAGCTTCACCCCGGCGGCTTCGTCATTCTTCAATCTGTTGCCGACCGATGTCGGCCGACCTCTTACCGATCTTGCAAGCCAACTCGAGTATCCGCAGTTGCGCGAACACATCGCCCAGGTTTTCCGGTCAGGCGAGATGATCGAGCATCAGCTTTCGCGCGATGGCGAAGGCGTCCACTATCTTGTCCGCCTGATCCCTTACCGTGATGCCGTCGGTAAGATACAGGGCGTCGTCGTGACCTTCGTTGACGTCACGACCCTGGCCGAAGCCGATGCTCATCAGCGGGTTCTCATCTCCGAGCTCAATCATCGGGTCAAGAACATGCTGGCTGTTGTCATTAGCATTGCCAGCCAGACCTTGAAGAACGCTGAATCGCCGGAAGCCTTTGCGGAGGCGCTCATCGGCCGCCTGCACGCGATGGCGAGGGCCTACGGCGTGCTGTCGCGCGAAAACTGGAAAGAAGTGTCGGTCGAGGAGATCGTCCGGCAGGAATTGGAGCCTTTCGGACTGGAGCGTAGCATCAGGGCGGGTGAGGACGTCCCTTTGAAACCCCAGCAGGGCCTGTCACTTGGCATGGTCGTCCACGAGCTGGCGACCAATGCCGCAAAGTACGGAGCCCTGTCCACTCCGGCCGGTAAGGTGGCTGTGACGTGGTCAGTCATTGATCAGGAATTTCGCTTGGAGTGGGCGGAAACGGGCGGCCCGCCCGTCGGCCGACCGAAACAACCCGGATTTGGTTGGTCGCTGGTGAAAGGTGAAATCGAATATCGGCTGGATGGCAATTTCGAAACAAATTATGAATCCGACGGTTTGAGATTGCGATTGGCGTTTCCACTCGGTCGACGGGAGATGGAAGTTGGCTAGCGCACGGATTCTGGTTGTTGAGGACGAGTGGCTGATCGCCGAGGATCACAAGGATGTTCTCGAAAAAGCGGGCTATGTAGTAGTGGGACCTGCCGCATCCGTGCGCTGCGCGGTCGGGCTGATCGAAAGCGAAGTCATCTCGGCGGCGGTGCTCGACATCGGTCTCAACGGCGAGACCAGCGCTGCGCTGATACCATTCCTTACGGAACGAGACATTCCGTTCGTTTTTGCAAGCGGCTATGTGCCGCCGGACGTTCCTATGGAGTTACGTGCCTATCAGATACTGCCAAAGCCTGTGCCGGCCGTTGCGCTCATTCAAGCCGTGGGTGGCATGCTAAATGGCAAGGCGCCTTGCTAGGCTGTAGTGACAATTTAATCATTTGAGCCAGAGCATGATGGCAGCAAGCTTGACGAAGCCGAGGAAGTTGGCA
>NZ_VFTG01000038.1 GCF_006439355.1 Mesorhizobium sp. B4-1-3 | reverse complement strand
ATGCTGCGGAAGCGCGTTCTCGTGTCAGAGCCTGCGCCGTCTCGGCTGCGGTCTGCTCCGCACGCTCTTTTGTTTTGGAAGCCTTGGCTCGTTCCTGTTCAGCCGCGTCGCGCTCGAGGCGGGCTTTTTCAAGATCCTCACGAGTCGATGCTGCGGAAGCGCGTTCTCGGGCGAGGGTCTGTGCAGTCTCGGTTGCGGTCTGCTCCACCCGTTCTCTCGCTGTGGCTGCACCGGTTCGTTCCCGCTCAGCCTTATCCGCGATCGCGGCCTTGGACAGTTCCATTGCGGCGAGGTCGCCACGAAGGTCCTTCGACTTCCGGCGCTCGTCGTCAAGCGCTCCGTTCACTTGTGCAAGCGAGGCCTTGGCACTGGCGCTGTCCTCGGCGGCCGTGGCCTGAAGCTGTGAAATTTGCGCCCGCGCCTGGTATAAGTCGCGCGCCATCAATTCAGTTCGCTGACGCTCCAGATGAGCAGCCGGCATCTGCGTAACGACATAGTTGATGCTCTCGCCCAGCAGCCTGCGGGCGTCTCCCGCAATGCGCTGCAATGCGTCATACATGCGGGCTGTCGCGACTTCGTTGCGCAAACGCTCCCCGTATGCGTTGTCGGCTGCTGCCATGCTTGTCCTCAGCGCGTCGACCTGCTTGCGCGATTCCAAGAGCGCACTCTGCAGAGAGGCGCTTCTGGCGCGCTCTTCTTCCAGAGTTCGGTGCTCGTGGCCGGCCAGATCCCTCGCAGCGGATGCCTGAGCACGAGCAGCCTCGACTTCAGCCTTGGCAGCCGCGAGATCCGGGCCAGGCGATTGGGCATTCGTACGCCCGTCGCCCTGGGCTGGTCCCTCCGTATCCAATGCAGCACTCGTCGGAACCGCGAAGGATCGCGAAAGATCGGGCTGGGAGGGATTCTGGGCCTGCGAAATGACGGGGGCGCTTTCGACCCAATTTTGTCTCGTCATCGTATAGCCAAGCGGCACGGCCAGACAGATCGTGGCGATGCCCAGGCGTGATAAAAGACCGATAGGCCAGCGAACACGGGGAGGTGACGCCGTAGCGATGTTTGTCGGGGAAGCGAAGGGATTGGGCAGGTCGCCTGGCGAACTCTCATAACCTTCGGAGATCATCTCGAAATGTTCGATTCGCACCCCGAACTGACGGTAGTTTGCATCCTGAGGCCGGGCATCCGCGTCCGAGGACACGACAGCCTGAGAAGAACCAGTTCCGGTTGCAAGGTCGACCGGGCGTTCCCAGACCCAAGGAACCTCCTCGAGAGGAACAGGCTTGCATTCTTTCAGGTAGGCATTTGGTCTCGGGCGACTCCGCAGCACTGCGACAAGGGCATGCCGGAGCACAAGAAAGACGCCAGCCAGTACGAGTATCGCAATCGCACCGGGGATGGCGAGATCTGTGTTACTTGTGTAAATTTCGGCAAGATGATTTGGCATCGTCGTGCCCATGTGGTCTTGGGTGCTACTTAAGTTCGCGAAGCGGTGTTTGGGTCTTCTCCCCGATGCTGGCTAAAGCTGCTTCTGCTCTCCAAGCTGTGACTGCTTCGGGCCTCCAGCGCCGCCTGCCCTAAATGTCCCGAAAAGCCGACTCGCACCTCTCCATCGTCAATATCCCAAAAGTTCTCCCACGGTGCGTTCCAATCCGCATTTTTGGGGAGTCCGGACGGTCCATTCTGAACTCTAAGCTAGGTCACAGACCCCCACGGTCAACCACGTCGGCAGTACTTCCGGCCATGCAGAACGGCCATCGTGATGCCCGCTCTTCGCGCGGGTCTGAGTCTCCGTTCAAACTCGATAGGCGATCGAATGTCTGAGCATTGGTCGAACAGACGCGTGTCCTGCGTGAAATCGCGGCACGGCGAAGCCGGAGAAACGTACATGGGGGACGGCGAAAGAAGCTTGTGGAACCGAGTCGTCCACAGGACATCCAGTTTGGCTGGGGAACCTGGATTCGAACCAGGACTAACGGAGTCAGAGTCCGTGGGTCTACCGTTAACCTATTCCCCAGCAGGCGCGATTGGTATTGCGCGAAGCGGGCGGCTCATGTGCCGCGAGCGCTGCCTTGTAGCCGCCATCGAAAAATAGTCAAGCCCGCAGCTGAGTTCAATCGCGGCCTTTTTGAAGCCTTTTGTCCGATGCATGTCGTTCGCCCAAAGCCGCTCGGCACTTTTGGGCGACATCCGTTGGCCGTTCGGCCGGGCGCTCGGAAGGCTTCAGCTTTCGCCTTTGCTGTACTGCGAATGCTCGAAATAAAGCACCACGCCAAGGCCGATCAGCAGCGGAATGATGAGATAGAACAGGCGGAATACCAGAAGCGCAGCGAGCACTCCCACCGGGTTCATGTCCGAAAGGCCGGTGAGGAAGACGACCTCGAACACGCCGAGCGCACCCGGCGCATGTGACAGCAGCCCGATCGAAAACGACACCATGAACACACCGAGCACGACGAAATAGCCGGGATTTCCGGCATCGGGGAGGGCAAAGTAGATGATCGCGGCAGCTCCGAGCAGCTCGACCGGCCCGACCAGCAACTGTCGCGCTACGATCGGCAGCGCCGGATAGTGGAGCTCGAAGCTGCCTATCTTCAAAGATCTCAGCCTAAGCCAGCTGCCGAACGCATAGGCGCCGACGAGGATAAGCATGGCGAGCCCCGCGGCGAAGGCAGCGCCATGATGCGGCGCGCCGGTGAAGCGGTCGATGATCTGCGGCTCGAACAGCAGAACGAGGCCGCCGAGGAAAACGCTGGACAGAATGAAGGTGAACCAGCAGATCGCCACCAGCACGCCGACCTCCTGGCCGGTCAATCCCCGCGTGGCGTAGGCGCGATAGCGGATCACCGCGCCGGAGAACACCGAGCCGCCGATATTGTGCGACACCGCGTAAGTGGTGAAGGAGCACAGTGTGACGAACAGCCACGATACTTTCTTGCCGATATGCAGCAGCGCTATGTGGTCGTAGCCGGCGAGCGAGGCATAGGCGACGACCGAGCTCAGCGCCGCCAGCACCCAATCGCGCGGCGGAATGGCGGCGATGCCGGCCCAGACATCGTCGAGCGAGATGCCGCGCAGTTCGTGGATGAGCAGCCACAGCGAGAACGCAACGGCCGCGATGCCTATGACCGGCCAGAAATAGCGCCTCCAATTCATGGCGTCGTCATCATGCGTTGCAGCTCATTGATGATGTTGCCCAATCCTTTCGAACCCTTGCCCCTTGGAACCCGCGTTTGAGACATGCCTGATTGAAGCCGGCTATTCAACCGGCAAGACATTGCCCCAACGTGACGCTGGCAAATGTGACGTTAGTGAAATTCGGCATCGCGCTCTTGGTGATTGCGAACGGCGCTGCTACTCTGTCTTCAACTTGAAACAATCGAGGTGCCTGCTGCGTCCGCTTCCGGTTCGCGCGGCGCCGGAAGGAACTGAAGTGGAAGACCACGATACCGGCGCGGGCGCGTCGGCAGTGGGCATGTCCGGGGCATCGCCGACGCAGCCGGCGGGCCCGCACCCGGCGCGATTCAGCCGCCACGCGGGTGCGCACCAAAGACATGCTGACCCCAGACATGCCAGCCAGAGGCAAACTGGCGCAAGCCAGGCTGACCAGCATGGCGATCAGCCGAAAGGCAAGATGCGCAAACGCCGCAAGCGCAAGCGGGGCCGCAAGGTATTCGCGCGCGACGAGAACGGCGTCGTTCCGCAGCCTGCGCCTGCCGCCACGGCGGCAAGCCAACCTCGGAGCGCGCCTTCTCCAGTCGAGCCGAGGCTGGCGGCCCCGCAGCGTCCGCCGCAACAGGAATTGCCTGTCTTTGCCGCGCTCGACCTCGGCACCAACAATTGCCGGTTGCTGGTCGCGGTGCCTGGCCGCCACGGCCAGTTCCGCGTCATCGACGCTTTCTCGCGCATCGTCAGGCTGGGCGAGGGGCTGACGGCCAGCGGTCGGCTCAGCCAGGCGGCGATGGACCGCGCGGTCGAGGCGCTGAAGATCTGCGGCGAGAAGCTGCGCAACCGCAAGATCAGGAAAGCCAGGCTGATCGCCACGGAGGCCTGCCGCTCGGCCGCTAACGGTGTCGAGTTCTTGGATCGGGTCGAGCGCGAGGCCGGGCTGAAGCTCGAGATCATCGACCGCCAGACCGAAGCCCGCCTGGCCGTTTCCGGCTGCGGCTCGCTGGTCGAGCGCGATACGCAAGGCGTGGTGCTGTTCGACATTGGCGGCGGCTCGTCGGAAATCGCGCTGATCGACCTGACCGGACGGCGTTCGCCGCGTCTGGCCAACCACATCGTGTCCTGGACCTCGCTGCCCGTCGGCGTCGTCTCGCTCGCCGAGCGCTTCGGCGGCCGCACCGTGACGCGCGAGACCTTTGCCGCCATGGTCGACGATGTGGCCGCCCGGCTGAAGGCCTTCGACGGCCGCGACCGGCTCGCGCATGTGCTGGCCAGCCCCAACTTCCATCTGCTCGGCACGTCCGGCACGGTGACGACGCTTGCCGGCGTGCATCTCGATCTCGATCGCTACGACCGCCGCCGCGTCGATGGCCTGTGGATGGACCGCGACAGCGTCGATCGCATGATCGAGCGCCTGATCGGCTGGGATTTCCAGCAGCGCTGCGCCAATCCCTGCATCGGCGCCGACCGCGCCGACCTCGTTCTTGCCGGCTGCGCCATTCTGGAGGCGATCCGTGGCGTGTGGCCGTCCGAGCGGCTGCGCGTCGCCGACCGGGGCTTGCGCGAGGGGATTTTGAGCGAGCTTATGGCCGATGACGGCGTCTGGCGCAATCATGGGCGCCGCGCATGATCCCAAACAGTGGAAGCCGGTTTTTGGAAAAGCTCATGCGCAGAAGAGAACGCCGATGAGCAAGAAACCGGAAAAGCCGGGCTCGGGAAGCATTCGCGTCCTCAAGACCAGGATCAACAAGAAGAGCGGCTTGAAAGAATCCTCGCGCCGTTGGCTCGAGCGCCACATGAACGATCCCTATGTGCAGCGCTCCAAGGCGGACGGGTATCGCTCCCGCGCGGCCTACAAGCTGATCGAGATCGACGACAAGCATCATCTCCTGAAGCCTGGCATGAAGGTCATCGACCTGGGCGCTGCGCCCGGCGGCTGGTGCCAGGTAGCGGCCGCGCGGACGAAGTCTAGCGCCGAGAATCCGCATGTGGTCGGCATCGACTATCTCGAAATGGATCCGGTACCGGGCGCTGTCATCCTGCAGATGGATTTCCTCGATCCGGACGCGCCGCAAAAACTCGCTGAGGCGCTCGGCGGCCAGCCGGACGTGGTGCTGTCCGATATGGCCGCGCCCACGACCGGCCATCGCCGCACCGACCATTTGCGGACTATGCATCTGTGCGAAGTCGCGGCCGATTTCGCGCTGCACGTGCTCAAGCCCGGCGGGCATTTCCTCGCCAAGACCTTTCAGGGCGGCGCCGAGAACGAGCTTTTGTCGCTGCTGAAGCAGAACTTCCGCTCGGTCCATCATGTGAAGCCGCCGGCCTCGCGCAATGAATCGGTGGAGCTTTACCTGCTGGCGAAGGAGTTCAAAGACCCTGGCACTTCGTCATTCTAGGGCGGAGCAAGGAGCGAAGCGACGCGCGCAGACCTTGGAATGACGAAGTTAGGCAGAGCCGTACCCTGAGCTACTTCCCCGCCGTGCCCACCGTTTCCAGCGTCTTCGGCGTGGTCAGCCGGCCATGGCCCGAGACCGCATTGCCGGCCTCCGGCGCAAGCCGCATGAAGGTGATCGAGGCTGCCGCCGAGACGGCCGCCACGATGAAGAAGGCGATGTGGAAATCCCGCAGAGTCAGCGGCCCGCCATGGATCGAGGTCGACACTTCGAGGATGCCGCCGGCCAGCGCCACGCCCATCGCGATCGACAATTGCTGGAAGACCGCAGTGATCGGCGTCGCCTTGCTGGTGTCCGCGGGCGTGATCTCGGCATAGGAGAGCGCGTTGACACCGGTGAAGAACATCGAGCGGATGAAGCCGCCGACCAGAAGGATCGCCAACATCAGCGCGTAGGGCGTCTGCGGCGTGAACAGGCCGTAGATGGCGATCGACGCGGCCGCGACCAGCGAGCCCCAGATCAGCACGCGCCGGAAGCCGGCGAGCCGGAACAGCAGCGCGGTGACGAACTTCATGCCAATGGCGCCGATCGCCGAGACGAAGGTGATCATGCCCGACTGGAAGGGCGTCAGCCCGAAGCCGATCTGGAACATCAGCGGCAGAAGGAACGGCACCGCGCCGATGCCGATGCGAAACAGCGAGCCGCCGAGGACCGAGGATCGGAAGACCTGGTTGCGGAACAGCTCCAGCGCCAGCAGCGGGTTCCTGGCGCGCTGCGCATGGAGGAGATAAAGCACGCCGGAGATCACCCCGACCGCCACCGTGATGAAGCCGGCCAGCGGCGGCAGCGCCGGCAGGCTGACGACGGAAAGGCCGAAGACGACGCCGGACGCTGCGAGCCCGCTGAGCACAAATCCCGGGAAATCGAGCGGCGGCGTCTCGGCGGGCTCGGTTTCGGGCAAGAACCGCGTGGCGAGCCAGATGCCCAGCAGCCCGATCGGCACGTTGATCAGAAAAATCCAGTGCCAGGTGAAATAGGTGGTGATGAATCCGCCGATCGGAGGTCCGACCAGCGGTCCGACCAGCGCCGGCACGGTCAGCCAGGACATCGCCGCGACCAGTTCGTTCTTCGGCGTGGCGCGTACCAGCACCAGGCGCCCGACCGGTGTCATCATCGCGCCGCCTATGCCCTGCAGGAAACGCGACACCACGAACGCCGGCAGCGAATTGGCAAACGCGCAGGCGACGGAGCCGGCGATGAAGACGCCGATCGCGGCGCGGAACACGGTCTTGGCCCCGAACCGGTCAGCCATCCAGCCGCTGATCGGAATGAAGATCGCCAGCGACACCAGATAGGCCGTCAGCGCCAGCTTCAGCGCGATCGGGCTGGTGTGGATGTCGACAGCGATCGCCGGCAGCGACGTCGCGATCACGGTCGAATCCATGTTCTCCATGAAAAGAGCGACCGCCAGGATGAGCGGGATGATGCGGTTCAAGGGAGACGCCCTGATTTGTCTTCGCGATTCGAGGCCCGGCTTGGGGGCGAACCGGTGCGACCGGCGGTTATCACGCCTCGGCCCGGATGTCGCATTAAATTGCTGTCACTTTTGTGCGACCGCAACCACTGGTGGCTGAAAAACAGTTGAGCGCAAGACTTTGCGGTTGCCCCCAACGACCGGCTTTTCAACTGCGACAGGACGTGTTACCAGCCAGCGCCAATCCTGAAAGGGAAGAAGAGAGTCGGCGCTGGCCAATCGGCCCGGCGCCTTTTCCGCATTCAAAAGGACTGGCCATGGCAAAAATCATCGAAACGTCTACCGGCGCGCTGGCGCTGACCTTCGACGACGTGCTTTTGCAGCCCGGCCATTCCGAGGTGATGCCGGGCGAAACCGACATCCGCACCCGCATTGCCGGCGACATCGATCTCAACGTACCGATCCTGTCGGCGGCCATGGACACCGTCACCGAGGCACGGCTGGCGATCGCCATGGCGCAGGCCGGCGGCATCGGCGTCATCCACCGCAATTTCTCGCCGGCCGAGCAGGCCGAGCAGGTCAGGCAGGTGAAGAAATTCGAATCCGGCATGGTGGTGAACCCCGTCACCATCGGCCCCGACGCAACGCTGGCCGACGCCCTGGCGCTGATGCGCACCTACTCGATTTCCGGCATTCCGGTGGTCGAAAATGGCGGCACGGGCGGCCATACCGTCGGCCGTCTGGTCGGCATCCTCACCAACCGCGACGTGCGCTTCGCCTCCGATCCGTCGCAGAAGGTCTATGAGCTGATGACCCGTGAGAACCTCATCACGGTCAAGGAGAATGTCGACCAGGACGAGGCCAAGCGCCTGCTCCACAAGCACCGCATCGAGAAGCTGGTGGTGGTCGACAGGAATGGCAATTGCGTCGGCCTGATCACCGTCAAGGACATCGAGAAGTCGCAGCTCAATCCGCACGCTACGAAGGATGCCCAAGGGCGCCTGCGCGCGGCGGCCGCCACAAGTGTCGGCGACGACGGCTTCGAGCGCGCCGAGCGCCTGATCGATGCCGGCGTCGACCTTTTGGTCATCGACACCGCACACGGTCATTCCCAGCGCGTGCTGGACGCGGTGGCGCGGGCGAAGAAGCTGTCCAACTCCGTGCGCATCCTGGCCGGCAATGTCGCCACCGCCGACGGCACGCAGGCGCTGATCGATGCCGGCGCCGACGCGGTCAAGGTCGGTATCGGTCCGGGCTCGATCTGCACCACCAGAATCGTCGCCGGCGTCGGCGTGCCGCAGCTTTCGGCGATCATGTCGGCGGTCGAGACAGCCGGCAAGGCGGGCGTCAGCGTCATCGCCGATGGTGGCATCAAATATTCGGGCGATCTCGCCAAGGCGCTCGCCGCGGGCGCAAGCGCGGCCATGATCGGCTCGCTGCTTGCCGGCACCGACGAGAGCCCGGGCGAGGTCTATCTGCACCAGGGCCGCTCCTTCAAGGCTTACCGCGGCATGGGCTCGGTCGGCGCCATGGCGCGTGGCTCGGCCGACCGCTACTTCCAGGCTGAGGTTCGCGACACCCTCAAGCTGGTTCCGGAGGGCATTGAAGGGCAGGTTCCCTACAAAGGACCTGTGGCTGGCGTGCTGCACCAGCTTGCAGGCGGCCTGAAAGCCGCTATGGGTTATGTGGGTGGACGTGACCTTGCAGACTTCCGCGAGCGCGCCACCTTTGTGCGCATATCCAACGCCGGACTTCGTGAAAGCCATGCCCATGACGTCACGATCACCCGCGAAAGCCCCAATTACCCAGGCGGAATTTGATCGGCAGACCGATCAGTCCGACCGCCAGCGGGGACTTTGGCGTAATTTGAGCCTGGCGGTGCTGCGGCTGTCGCGCCACGCGGCGGCGCTCTCCATTGCTTCGATTGCGCTGTTCCTGGTCATGACGGCGCTGGAGTTTCTCTATTTCCAGCGCTTGAGCGGCGGCCTGGCTTCGCTCGACATGCGCATTGCAGGTTTCACGCCCGACGAAGGCATGGCCTGGCTTACCACGCTCGGCCGGCGCGGCGGCGAGATCATCATCGTCTGGCACTACCTGACCTTCGACCTTCTGTTCCCGGCACTGCTGTCGCTGACGCTGGTGAGCCTTATCCTCGCCTTCGGGCGGCGGCTGAGCACCTTCCGCGCCATGCCGGCGCAGCTCCAGGCATTGTTCTCGCTGGTGCTGGTGCTGCCCTATGCGATCGCCGGCTACGCCCAGAATTTCGCCTTGGCCCGGCTGCTCTCCGATTTCCAATTGGCCAATCCCGATTCGCTGGCCTTCGCCTCGTCGCTGACCGTCACCAAATTCGCGCTGCTGGCGATCCCGGTCTTCGTCATCGCGGTCTTCGCGCTGGCAGTAAAACGGCGCTGAGCGGACTTTCCCTTCTCCCTTGTGAGAGAAGGAAGGGCGTTAGAGCAATTCCAGGAAAAGTGTGAACGGTTTTCCGTCCGGAATTGCGTCAAATCAATGAGATAGGGCGGTTCGCCGTTTCCGTGAAACGGTGAAACGCTCTAGAGGTCGAACACCGCGATCCTACGCTTGTCGAACTTGATGCCGATCTCGCCGCGCACCAGCCTCAGCGCCTGCTCGCCGAAAACCGCGCGCCGCCAGCCCTGCAGCGCCGCTACCTCGGCTTCGTCGCCTTCGGCCGCTATGCGGTCGATATCGTCGCTGGAGGCCAGAACCTTGGTGGCGACGCCTTCCTTCTCGGCGACGATCCTGAGCAGCACCTTGAGCAGTTCCGCCGCCGCGCTCGACCCCTCCGGCGGCTGCACGCTTTTCGGCAGTTTCGGCATCGCGTCCTTCGGCAGGGCGAGGGCAGCGTTGACCGCGCCAAGCAGCGCCGTTGCCGTCGCAGAACGTTCCCAGCCTTTCGGCGTGGTGCGCAGCTTGCCGAGCGCGGCCGCATCGCGCGGTGCCTGTTGGGCGATCTCGTAGATGGCATCGTCCTTGAGCACGCGGCCGCGCGGCACGTCGCGCTCGCGCGCCTCTCGTTCGCGCCAGGCGGCCACCGCCTGCACGATCGCCAGCTCCTGCGGTTTGCGCAGCCGCATCTTCAACCGCTTCCAGGCGTCCTCGGGGTGCGGATCGTAGGTCTCGCGCGAGGTGAGGACGTCCATCTCCTCGTTGAGCCAATGTCCGCGGTCCTCGCGCTCCAGCTCGGCGCTGAGATGCTGGTAGACCTTGATCAGATGGGTGACGTCGGCAAGCGCGTATTCGAGCTGCTTGTCGGAGAGCGGCCGGTGCCGCCAGTCCGTGAAGCGCGAGGACTTGTCCAGCCGGGCTCCGGTGACCTTCTGCACGAGCTGGTCGTAGGAAACGCTGTCGCCGAAGCCGCAGACCATCGCCGCCACCTGCGTGTCGAACACCGGATGCGGCACCAGATCGCCGAGATGGACGATGATTTCGATGTCCTGGCGTGCCGCGTGGAAGACCTTCAGCACCGCTTCATTGGCCATGAGCCGGAAGAACGGCTTCAGGTCGATGCCGGGCGCCAACGGATCGATAAGCGCCTCGATTCCAGGCGCGGCGATCTGGATCAGGCAAAGGATCGGCCAGAAGGTCGTTTCGCGGATGAATTCGGTATCGACGGTAACGAATTCCGACTTTTCGAACGCCGCGATAACGCTCTCGAGTTCTTCTTGTGTGGTGATGACGCGCATCAAATCGCTTTTGGCACAGTATTAGGCCTCTTTCAATTTCAGCCGCGCGCGCTTTCGTCAAGCGCCGCGACGTAAGCGGCGGCTCGATCGTCGGGTTCTCCCGTGCGAAATAGCACCGCGTGCCCGCGCGCCATCCCGCGATGCCCCCTCGATCGGCTGCGGCCAGCTCCCTAAGTGACGCTGCCGCGCGAGCCGTTCATGCTTCATAAGCTCGCGCCGGGGTCTCTCCTGTCGAGCCGGATCCTGTCCCGTCCGGTATTGCGTTCGACGACGGTCGTCGGCCGAGCGCGCCCGCTGCCGCCAGGCTAAGCACGATGAACGGTACGCCGATGCCATAGGCCGAGCGGATGCCCCAATGATCGGACACGAAGCCGAGCAGCGGAGGGCCAAGCAGGAAGGCGACGAATGAAATCTGCGACAGAGCCGCGACATTGATCGCCGCGGGGCGGTCGGTGCGCTGAGCCGCCGCCGAGATCGCCAACGGGAAGATGGCGCTGCTGCCGATGCCCAGAAGCGCAAAGCCTAGCATCGAGATGAAGGGCAGGGGCGAGAAGAAGACGATGAAGACGCCGACGATCGTGGTCGCCAACAGCGCGCGCGCCACGTCGCTTGGCGAGTAGCGATCGACGAAGCTGTCAGCGAAGAAGCGTGTCGTGGCCTGCGAGAAGGCGAACAGTGCGACCGTGATCCCGGCGACGAACGGGCCTGAGTCGAACACGGTGCGCATATAAATTGCCGACCAATCCATGCTGGCGCCTTCCATCAGCATGGCAGACAGCGTCACCGCGACGAGGATCAGGATCGGCAGCGTCGGCCGGGCGAACATCGGCGCCTTGTCGCCGGACGTGGCGAAGCGGGCGGGCGCCGGTTCGAAGCCGCCGAGGAACAGCGCCATCGCAACCGCCACCATCGGCACCACCAGCGCCAGATGCAGTTGCGGCGACAGGCCGAGATGCGCCCACGCGCCGCCGAACAGGCCGGCCCCGAAGAAACCGATGCTCCAGAACGAATGCGCCCGGTTCATGATGCGGCGTTTGAGAAGGAACTCGGTCCTGTCGGCCTCGACGTTCAAGATGATCTCGATGCTGCCGATCATCAGTCCGACCGGGAGCAGCATCAGGAACAGAGCGGCGGGGCCGGGCGCGTGCACCGCGACGGCATAGGCGAGGCCAAGCAGCGGCACCAGCCACAGCACCGCGCGGCGAAAGCCGACGCGCTCCAGCATCGGTGTCGCCAGCGTCAGCGCGATAAGGGTGCCGATCGGCGTGCCGATCAGGGCGAGCCCCAGCGTGCCGTCTTCGATCCCCATGGCTCGCTTGATGTCGGGCAGGCGCGGGAAGATGTTGCCCATGGCGAAGGAATAGATCGCAAAGCCCGCATAGACGCGGTGCTGCGGAGCGAGTTTCAGGCCAAGCGTCATCGCGGACAATCCAACAACAAGGAGTAAGGCAGGCGAACTCCGAGGTCGCTCACGCCTCTGTTTCTTGCACGATCAGGCAAAACATGCAATAACGTGCATAAATAAATGGGATCGTGCATGCTCACCGAGGAACGCCATCAACTTATTCGCGACCAGCTTGCGGCGGATGGAAAGGTGCTGGCCGGCGAGCTTGCTAGCCGTTTCGGCGTCTCGGAAGACACGGTGCGACGCGATCTCAGGGAATTGGCCAAGGCCGGGCAGTTGCGCCGCGTCTATGGCGGCGCGGTGGCCTCCGCGCCTTTTGCCGCCGCGACGCTCAGCCAGCGCAGCCGTCATGCGGTCGAGGAAAAAACGCGGCTCGCCAGGGCGGCGGTTGGGCTGTTGAGCGCCGGGCAATCTTTGTTCATCGACGGCGGCACCACCAACGAGGCGATCGCCAGGGCTATCCCGCGCGACATGGAACTGACTATTGCCACCAATTCGCTGGGCGTCGCCTCGGCGCTGGTCGATCGCCCTTTGGTCGAACTGATCATGCTCGGCGGCCGCTATGTGCCCAATCTCGGCACCTGCGTGGGCGCCGACACGCTTGCCGCCGTGGCGCAGTTCGGCGCCGATCTGTTCTTTCTGGGCTCCTGCGGGCTCGATGTCGCGCGCGGCGTCACCGCCTTCGATTCGGCCGAAGCCGAGGTGAAGCGCGCCATGGTGAAAAACAGCGCCGGCATCGCCATTGCCGTCACCAACGACAAGCTCGCCACCGCCGCGCCCTATCGCGTGGCGGGGGCGGATGCGATCCGCCATCTCGTGGTGGAAAGGACAGCACCCGCCGCCACGCTGGCCGATTTCCAAAGCCAGGGCGCGCAAGTCCACTTTGCCTGAACGGTCGCAGCGGCGCGTCTGTGTGACCGCTTGCCTTGACAAAGCCGGCCTCTCATGCGCTTTTCGCGCCAATTTTCGAGCCGGGCCGACGCCCGCAATTTCCGGACTTTACCCATGACCACGCACCGTTACCGCAGCCATACCTGTGCCCAGTTGAGAAAGAGCGACGTCGGCAATTCCGTTCGTCTGTCGGGCTGGGTGCATCGCGTGCGCGACCATGGCGGCCTGCTCTTCATCGATCTGCGCGACCATTACGGCCTGACCCAGATCGTCGTCGATCCGGATTCGCCGGCCTTTAAGGTCGCTGAGACCGTGCGCGGCGAATGGGTGATCCGCGTCGACGGCGAGGTCAAGGCGCGCCTGCCGGAAACCGTCAATGCGAACCTGCCGACCGGCGAGATCGAGATTTTCGCGCGCGAGATCGAAGTGCTGTCGGCGGCCAAGGAACTGCCGCTCCCCGTTTTCGGCGAGCCGGAGTACCCCGAAGACATTCGCCTGAAATACCGCTTCCTCGATTTGCGCCGCGAGACGCTGCACCGGAATATCGTGGCGCGGACAAAAATCATCGCCGAGATGCGCAAGCGCATGGGCGAGATCGGCTTCACCGAGTTCTCGACGCCGATCCTGACCGCGTCCTCGCCCGAAGGCGCGCGTGACTTCCTGGTGCCGTCGCGCATTCATCCCGGCACCTTCTATGCGCTGCCACAGGCGCCGCAGCAATACAAGCAGCTGATCATGGTCTCAGGCTTCGACCGCTATTTCCAGATCGCGCCCTGCTTCCGCGACGAGGACCCGCGCGCCGACCGTCTGCCGGGCGAATTCTACCAACTCGACCTCGAGATGAGCTTCGTCGAGCAGGACGACGTGCTCTCCACCATGGAGCCGGTCCTTCGCGGCGTCTTCGAGACTTTCGCCGCCGGCAAGCCGGTGACGCAGAAATTCCGCCGTATCCCCTATGACGAGGCGATGCGCACTTACGGCACCGACAAGCCGGACCTGCGCAACCCGATCGAGATGCAGGCGGTCTCGGATCATTTCCGGGATTCCGGCTTCAAGGTGTTCGCCAACATCCTCGCCAACGACGCGAAGGCAGAGGTCTGGGCCGTTCCCGCCAAGACCGGCGGCAGCCGCGCTTTCTGCGACCGCATGAATTCCTGGGCGCAAGGCGAGGGTCAGCCCGGGCTGGGCTACATCTTCTGGCGCAAGGAAGGCGAGAAGCTCGAAGGCGCCGGTCCGATCGCCAAGAACATCGGCGAGGAGCGCACCGAGGCGATCCGCCAGCAGCTCGGCCTCGCCGATGGCGATGCCGCCTTCTTCGTCGCCGGCGACCCGAAGAAGTTCGTCTCTTTCGCGGGCGCCGCGCGCACGCGCGCCGGCGAGGAGCTGAACCTCGTCGACCGCGAGCGTTTCGAGCTCTGCTGGATCGTCGACTTCCCGTTCTTCGAATGGAACGAGGACGAGAAGAAGATCGACTTCGCCCACAATCCATTCTCCATGCCGCAGGGCGGCATCGATGCGCTGAACGGCCAGGAGCCGCTTGGCATCAAGGCGTTCCAGTACGACATGGTCTGCAACGGATTCGAGATCGCGTCGGGCGGTATCCGTAACCACCTGCCGGAAACCATGGTCAAGGCCTTCGAGATGGTTGGTCTCGACCGCGCGACGGTGGAAGAGCGCTTCGGCGGCCTCTACCGCGCCTTCCAGTACGGCGCGCCGCCGCATGGCGGTATGGCGGCCGGGGTCGACCGCATCGTCATGCTGCTCGTCGGAGCCAAGAACCTGCGCGAGATCACCATGTTCCCGATGAACCAGCAGGCTTACGACCTTTTGATGAACGCGCCGTCGGAAGCGACCGCACAGCAGCTGCGCGAGCTGTCGCTGCGCGTGGCGGTGGCGAAGAAGGAAGGCTAGGACCCAGAGCCAAGCCTTTTTTCCTCTCGGCGAATCGGACCGACAAAAAAGCCCGGCATCGCTGCCGGGCTTTTGTTCGAGCATGTCTCCCGATCAGTCCTGGTTCGCCTTGACCTTGACGCCGAGCGTCTTGGGCAGGTCGAGCGGGTTGGACATGGCGCCGGCCATGATCAGCGCGAACGGCACGGACGACGGCGGCTCGGCTGAAATTTCCAGGCTCTTCGGATCGTCGAGGAAGGTGTTGACGGCAGCCGACACCTCGGCCGTCAGCTCAGGATTGTTGAGCTGCGCCATGCCGAACGGCACGATCGCCTTGGCCTGGTTGGCTATGTCCTTGGCCGACATGCCCTGCTGCTTGCCGACATAGTCGAGCACCTTGCCGATCAGCGAATCGTCCTTGTAGCGGATCGAAGCTCCGTTGAAGGAGAGCTGCTGCATCAGGCCGAGCATGGCCATGCCCTGCGCCGATTTGTCGGCGCCTTCCGGCTGCGAGGCGAGTTGCTTCTGCATGGCCTGCATCGACTTTATGAAGTCGAGCGTATAGCCGCCGAGGTTGAAGGTCATGCCAAGCGTGCCGGCGTTCTCGACCGAGATGTCATATTTCGACAGCTCCATCTTGCCGTCGCTCGGCTGCCAGGTGCCGACCATCGCAATGTTGCCCGAGATGTTCTGGTAACCGAGCGCCTCGATCGCTTCCTTCGATTTCGGATCGTCGACCAGCGAGAGATCTGCGGTGAATTTTTGGGTGTTGGCGGTGAAGTCCATCGCCTTGCCGTCGGCCGGCGGGGTGATCTGGACGGCAAGCCCGTCCATCGCGAACGCCGTCTTGTCGCCGACCTTGACCGTCATGTTGGAGAGTTCCGCCGACTTGTACATCATCAGCGAGCCGAGCGGATCGGTGCCGCCTTCGGCCGGGACCTTCATGTCGTGGATGACCACCGGGCTGAGATTGAGCGTCACGCCGTCCTTGCTGTGCTCGAAAGGCGAGGTCGAGACGGTGGCGATCTCATAGCCGCCATTGGCTTCGCTGACCCCTTCCAGCTTCACGTCGCCGATCGGCAGTGCTTCCTTTTCGGCCGCCGGCTTGATGGAAACGCCCTGCAGCACGGCGTTCGTATCGTCGCCGGAGACGCCGGTCCAGGAAATGTCGACACCCTGGGCGGCAAGCGCTGCCTTGATGCGCTCGGCCACCGCCGGATCGGCAGCGAAGGCGGCATTGAGCGGCAGCGTCAGCAGAAAGGTCGAAAAAGCCAATTTCTTGAGCGTTGAGCGTTGGATCGTCATGGCGAGTTCCCTGTCCTGATTTGGCTATGATTAAATTTGTTTTGAAACCTGCTCCATCACCATTCCGTGACGAACGGGACGGGAAAAAGGCATGTCCCGGCACATTTGTCGAAAACGGCGATGAAAAGCAAACTGCGCTCGGCAGCCTTTGCCCGATGCGGTGAATTTGTCATGAAGACCGCGGCTTTCCTCCGACAACGCGTTGCATTGCCAGATAGCGGCCGCATGTAACGGATCGATGTTGGCCGGCGACGTGGAACCGCCGCAGCCTGTTGCAGATCGGGGGGCAAATTGCAGCCGTCGCGGCGCCGCTTCCGTGAAATCCTTCACACCGCCGGCTGCATGTCTCCGGCTGCATGTCCACGACCGCGGCGAATGCGCTGATCTTCACGCGGCGCTTGCCGCGAATCACCCGCTCGGCTAGTCCAAATCTATGGGAAAAAGGCTCTTGCCGCCCGATGACAATGGCGGCGGCGATAAAATCGAACCGGTCGATCTGAAGGAAGCGCTCGAGCGGCGCTATCTTGCTTATGCGCTGTCGACCATCATGCACCGGGCACTGCCGGATGTGCGCGACGGATTGAAGCCGGTCCATCGCCGCATCATGCATGCCATGCGGCTGCTCAGGCTCAACCCCGATCAGGGCTTCGCCAAATGCGCCCGGATCGTCGGCGACGTGATGGGTAAGTTCCATCCGCATGGCGACCAGTCGATCTACGACGCGCTGGTGCGGCTGGCGCAGGATTTCTCGATGCGCTACCCGCTGGTCGACGGGCAGGGCAATTTCGGCAACATCGACGGCGATAATGCCGCCGCCATGCGCTACACCGAAGCGCGCATGACAGAGGTGGCGAGCGAGCTGCTTGCCGGCATCACCGAGGACGCCGTCGATTTTCGCCCGACCTACAATGAAGAGGACGAGGAGCCGTCCGTCTTGCCGGGCGCCTTCCCGAACCTGCTTGCCAACGGCTCGTCGGGTATCGCAGTCGGCATGGCGACCTCGATCCCGCCGCACAACGCCGCCGAGCTTTGCGACGCAGCACTCCATCTGATCGAGCATCCGGACGCGCCGGTGGCGAAGCTGATGGATTTCGTCCAGGGACCGGATTTCCCGACCGGCGGCATCATCGTCGACAGCCGCGCCTCGATCCTCGAAGCCTATGAGACGGGCCGCGGCGGTTTCCGCGTGCGCTCGAAATGGGGCCAGGAGGACCAGGGCAGGGGCACCTGGAGCATCGTCGTCACCGAGATCCCTTACGGCGTGCAGAAGGCCAGGCTGATCGAGAAGATCGCCGAGCTTTTGATGGCGCGCAAGCTGCCGCTGCTCGAGGACATCCGCGACGAGAGTGCGGAGGACATCCGCATCGTGCTGGTGCCGAAGAGCCGCACCGTCGATCCCGGCATCCTGATGGAATCGCTGTTCAAGCTCACCGAGCTCGAAAGCCGTTTCCCGCTCAACATGAACGTGCTGTCGCGCGGCAAGGTGCCGAACGTCCTTTCGTTGAAAGGCGTGCTGAAGGAGTGGCTCGACCACCGCCGCGAGGTTCTGATCCGCCGCTCGAAATACCGGCTCGGCGAGATCGAGAAGCGGCTGGAGATCCTCGCCGGCTACCTGATCGCCTATCTCAACATCGACGAGGTCATCAGGATCATCCGGGAGGAGGATGAGCCCAAGCAGGTGATGATGGCCCGCTGGTCGCTCACCGACAACCAGGCCGAAGCAATCCTCAACATGCGCCTGCGCGCCTTGCGCAAGCTCGAAGAGATCGAGATCCGCAAGGAGTTCGACGGCCTTACCGCAGAGAAGAAGCAGATCGAGGCGCTGCTGGCGTCGGACGCCAAGCAGTGGGCGACGATCAAGTGGGAGGTCACAAAGGTCCGCGATCAGTTCGGTCCCGAGACCGAGCTCGGCAAGCGGCGCACTCAGTTCGCCGACGCTCCGGAACATGACCTGACCGACATCGCGCATGCGATGATCGAGCGCGAGCCGGTTACGGTGGTGGTGTCGGAAAAGGGCTGGCTGCGCGCCATGAAGGGCCACCTGACCGACCATTCGCAGCTTGCCTTCAAGGAAGGCGACAGCCTGAAGCTCGCCTTCCATGCCCAGACCACGGACAAGATCCTGGTCTTCACGACCGGCGGCAAGTTCTACACCATCGGCGCCGACCGGCTGCCGGGCGGGCGCGGCCATGGCGAGCCGATCCGCATCATCGTCGACATGGAGAACGATCAGGACATCGTCACCGCCTTTGTCCATGATCCGAAGCGCAAGCTGCTGCTCGTCTCCTACGACGCCAACGGGTTCGTCGTTTCGGAGGAAGAGGTCGTCGCCAACACCCGCAAGGGCAAGCAGGTGATGAACGTTAAGGCGCCGGACGAGGCCAAACGCTGCATCCCCGTTTCGGGCGACCATCTCGCCATCGTTGGCGAGAACCGCAAGATGCTGGTCTTCCCGCTCGCCGAAATCCCGGAAATGGCGCGCGGCAAGGGCGTGCGGCTGCAGAAATACAAGGACGGCGGCGTGCTGGACCTGAAGACCTTCACCTTGGAGACCGGCCTTTCCTGGCAGGATTCGGCCGACCGCACCTTCACCAAGTCGCGCGAGGAACTGGCCGAGTGGATCGGCGCGCGCGCCGCCGCCGGCCGCATGGTGCCGAAGGGTTTCCCGAGGACGGGGAAGTTTGGGTAGCGCGGCCTTTTCCTTCTCCCCTTAGGGGAGAAGGTGGACGAGCGAAGCTCGGCCGATGAGGTGTCGGAAGGATCGCGACCTTTCGGACGTAAGCGGCTAAATTCCTTGGATGTTTTGGCGTCTCACTCCGCTGGAGCACCCCTCATCCGTCTCGACGCTGCGCGCCGATCCCCTTCTCCCACAACGGGAGAAGGAGAAGTGGCCATTTGGACTATCGTCATGATTGCTGCACTATGATGGGGCATAAGCTGCCATGAACCATCGGGCAGGGAGAAACACCGGATTGAAGCGGGCTGAAATCCAGAAGCCGGGGCAGCGCCTGTTCGGCCTGTCGACGCCGCTGAGGGCGGCCGTCATCCCGCCGCTGTCGGCGGCGCGCTGGCTCCTGGTGCTGATCGTCGCCGCCGGCGTCTATTTCTTCCACGGCTTCCTGTTCCCGGTGCTGGCGGCGCTCGTCATCGCCTTCGCCAGCTGGCCGCTCTACCGCCGGCTGCTCGTTGGCGTCGGCGGCAACCGCACGGTCGGCGCGACTTTGGCGATCCTTTTCATCCTCACCTTCCTGGTGGTGCCGATCGCGCTTGCCGGCACCTACACCATCAACGAGCTGCGCGAGTGGGTCACCTGGGCGATCGAGACCAATCGGCACGGCGCCGTGACACCGGGTTGGATTGCCACCATGCCGGTGGTCGGCGAGTGGCTGAACGACCAGTGGACGGGCTATCTCGGCCATCCAGGCGGCATCGGCGAGTTGATTCAGCTGATCAGCGGCTCCAACATCGGCAGTATCTATCGCGGCGCCTTGGCCGCCGGCGGCAGCGCCTTCAGCCTGATGCTGACGCTTCTGTTCATGATGATCGCGCTGTTCTTCGCCTATCGCGACGGCGAGTCTTTCGCAGCCCAGATCGATCGCCTCGGCGAGCGCATCCTGCCGACGCGCTGGGAGCGAATCTCGCGCGTCGTGCCCGCAACCATTTCCTCGACCGTGACGGGCATGACCATCATCGCCATCGGCGAGGGCCTGGTGTTGGGCATCGCCTACTGGCTCGCGGGCGTGCCGTCGCCGGTCACGCTCGGCGCGCTCACCGGCATCATGGCGCTGATTCCGGGCGGCGCGCCGCTCTCCTTCACCCTGGTGTCGATCTACCTCGCCGCCAGCGGCAAGCTTTTCGCCGGCGCGGCCCTGTTCATCTGGGGCGCGGTCGAGCTCTTCATCGTTGACAAGACGCTGCGGCCCAAGCTGGTCGGCGGCCCGATCAAGCTGCCCTTCCTGCCGACCTTTTTCGGCCTGATCGGCGGCGTCAAGACGATGGGCTTCCTCGGCCTGTTCATCGGCCCGGTGCTGATGGCGCTGCTCGTCGCCATCTGGCGCGAATGGCTGCGCGAGGTCGAATTGATGGACGAGAGTCCGCCTGTCGTCGACGAGGCAGGCGCGCCGCCGCGGATCGAGGCGGCCGCCGAACCGAGGAAAATTCAGGCGGGATGATGCACGGCCAGGTCGCTTCGGCGCTTGCGGCCCTCATGCAATTGCCAGAGGGAGTGCGCCACCAGCGTGACGATCATGATAGCGCCGCCGATCAGGCTGTTGCGTGAGGGTGTCTCGGCAAAGATCATCCACACCCAGACCGGCGCCAGCACCGTTTCCAGGAGATAGAACATCGCGACTTCCGCGCCCGAGATGTATTTCGGCCCGTTGGCGAGACAGAAGAACGCGATCGGCATGACGACCCCGCCATTCAAGATGATCCACCACGGCGCCTCCACCTGAAAGCCGGTCCTGGAGACCATGAACGCCGCTACCGCAAAAGGCAGGATCACGCCGATCAGCGCGGTAAAGCCCATGTCCTTGCCGCTGGCGCGAGAGATGGTGATGGCGCAGGCAATCAGGAAGGCCGAGCACAATGCCATCATGTCGCCGAACAGATATCCTGTCCCGACGGAATCGCCGACGATAATGGCGACTCCGACAATCATCAGGGCCATTGCCGCCAAGGTCAGGGGCCGCGGCCGCTCCTTCAGGAAGAGCCATGACAGCAGCGCCGCGAACACGGTGTTGAAGGCCAGGATGAAAACCAGGTCGGCGGTCGAGGTATGGTAGACGGCCGTCATGAAGGCGACCGCGCCGAGCCCGTAAATTACGGCCACGATCAGCCCCGACCAGCCAGGTATGAGCTGCGGCGCGTCCTTGCTGTACGAGCGCCAGACGGCCCACATGATCAGTGCCGCCGCGAGGGTGCAACTCGTGCGCAGCAAAAGGATGGTCCAGGCCTCGCCATGGGCAAGCCGGATCAGCGGAATATCGATGCTCAACACGAGTCCGCCGATGGCAGTGATCAGGAGGCCCTTCTGGTGATCGGTGTGCGAAGACATGTGATCGTTCTCGAAATAAACGGGAGCGGCGCTGGCGCGATTGCAGATTTCTCGCGCGAGGGCGCAAGACCAGCGTCTTCTCCCTTGAAACACTATAGAGCGCGGGTTCGGGAAAACTCGTTTTAGCGACTGACCGCTTCGTGGTCGTAGCGTTCCCAACCTTTCGGGCCGAGATGCTCCTGCGGCATGAAGCGCATCTTATAATTCATCTTGCGCGAGCCGTTGACCCAGTAGCCGAGATAGACGTGTGGCAGGCCCATCGCCTTGGCGCGGGCGATGTGATCGAGGATCATGAAAGTACCGAGCGAGCGGTCCTCGAAGTCGGGATTGAAGTAGGAATAGACCATCGACAGGCCATCGGCCATCTTGTCGGTGAGCGCGACGGCGATCAGCTCGCCATGGCCCTTGCCGGTGATGAAAGTGTCGGGGCCGCGCCGCCGGTATTCGATGATCTTGGTGTCGACATGGGTGTCTTCCACCATCATCGCATAGTCGAGCACGGTCATGTCCGACATGCCGCCGCGACGGTGGCGGGCGTCGAGATAGGCGCGGAAGAGCGAATATTGCTCGGTCGAGGGCTGCGCGTCATGCATGGCGCCGACCAGGTCGGCATTGCGCTGGACGACGCGGCGCAT
Source organism: Mesorhizobium sp. B4-1-3 (assembly GCF_006439355.1). Taxonomy (GTDB): domain Bacteria; phylum Pseudomonadota; class Alphaproteobacteria; order Rhizobiales; family Rhizobiaceae; genus Mesorhizobium. The sequence goes on along the minus strand of NZ_VFTG01000038.1, from coordinate 16,219 downwards.
GTTGCGGCTGGGATCGAATTCCTGCGCCAGGATGCGCACCGAGACACAGGCGCGGCACGATTCGCAGGCTGGGCGGTAAGCGATGTTCTGTGAGCGCCGGAAGCCGCCTTGCGTGAGCAGGTCGTTCATCTCCGGCGCCTTGTCGCCGACAAGGTGCGTGAACACCTTGCGCTCGAACTGTCCCTCCAGATAGGGACATGGTGACGGCGCGGTCAGGAAGAACTGCGGCGACTGGGTCGGATGCTGCGTCATCTAATCTTGGAAACGCTCCTGCGAATCGCCCTACCTTTGGCCCGGCCGGCAAAAATTTCAACAGGATTGTGCTGACGCGACGGCCTGGACCTGTTCATATTTTAGCACGGGCGGCGCTGCGGTTTGATCCGCGCGGCCCTGGACGCCGTCAGATATCGGTGCGGGTGACTACGGTGCCGAGCAAAAGGTCGTGCAGCGTGCGCTTGCGGTCGGAGAACAGCGTGACCAGAAGCACCAGCGGCGTCAGGATGACGTTGCCGGCCCAGAACAGCAGCGAGTGAACCACAGCCGTCATGCCGTCGATGCGGCTGCCGTCGAGCTTCTCCAGGCGGATGCCCATGATCTTCATGCCGGTCGTCGCCTGGTCGCGGCTGCCCAGCGTGTTCCAGATATAGAGGATGGCGACCATCGGCACCAGCATCGAAAACAGCGCCCAGCCGAGTCCGAAGGTCAACAGCCCGAGAATGGCGACCAGGATGGCCAAGGGAATGGTCAGCAGCGCGACGAAGAAATAGTCGAGCAGGAAGGCAAAGATACGCCTTGTCCGAACCCCACGATAAGCGCGGGTGTCCTCGAATCTGGTCGTGATGATCTCGCCGTCCAATACGCGTGTGCTCATGTCCGTTCCTCGATCGCGGCATCCGCGTGATGCCTGCCGCCCTCTCAAATGGTGAGAGCGGCCCGGAATTCAAGGAAACATGCCGTCGGCGGACCGGCGCGACGTCAGAAAATGCCGGGGCAAAGCCTATAGCGGACCCGCCCGAGATAGTCGCGATACTCCTGCGTCAGCGCCAGGATACGTTCCTCGCGCAGGATGCGATGGATCTGGAACAGGGTGATGATCGCATAGACGGTGAAATTGTAGACCGAGAAGCTCGACAGCAGGAAAAGGATGTGCCCCGCCAGATAGCCGGCATAGATCGGGTGGCGAACGAAACGGTAAGCGCCGCCGGTGACGACGCCGCGATTGGCAGGCAGGATGGCGAAGGAGCGGCCGAGCGACATCTTGCCCCAAATCACCAGCCATAGCGCCAGGAACTGCAGCGGCGCCGCGATATAAAGCGGGATGATGGCGGTGCCGTCCTGGAGCGAAACGAAGCCCGAGCCGAAACCGGCCGTCAGCGAGATGAATACCGTGAAAGGACTCCAGTCGCGGACAATCGGCCGCCGCGCCAAAAGCAGCCAGATGAAAGTCAGCGCATCTGAGATCATGAGCAGCAGGATATTCAGCCGGCCCGGATCGATGACCAGATGGCGCGCGCCGCGATAGACGAAAATCGCGGCGACCAGCAATGCGATGAACCGGAACAGGCCCTCGCGCAGGTCGGTGATGGCTCCGCTGCTTCGTAATCCGGACCAAAATCCCGTTTCTGCGCCAGCCAGCGCATCACTTTTGGAAATCGCCAACTCTGTTGCCCCAACGGTCCCCTCAGTCAGACCTTTGCACACAAGCCTTGCCGTTGGATTAAGGTTTTCGCCCGCCTTTGGCTGTTCTGGCCGGTTCGCGTCGCTCCAGGAATATCCGAGCAAGGTGTTGCCTGTTGAACATGACATTCTTCCCGGTCTAGCTTGCTGCGGCGCACAACGAGGGACGGGGGACATGGACTACGACATGCTGGTCATCGGCAGCGGCCCTTCGGGACGCCGGGCCGCGGTTCAATCGGCCAAGCTCGGCAAGTCGGTGCTGGTCGTCGACAGGGGGCGGCGCCTGGGCGGCGTCTCGGTGCATACTGGCACCATTCCGTCTAAGACGCTTCGCGAGACGGTGCTCAACCTCTCGGGGTGGCGCGAACGCGGCTTCTACGGACGCGGCTACCGGGTAAAGCAGGACATTTCGATCTCGGATCTGGTCGAGCGGCTGCACAAGACGCTCGACCATGAGGTCGAGGTGCTGCAGCACCAGTTCATGCGCAACACGGTGAGGAGCGCGCGCGCCGCGGTAAAATTCCTTACGCCGAACAAGGTCAGCCTGACCGCCGACAATGGCGACTACAGCGAGGTCGGCTTCGCCAACGCGCTGATTGCCGTCGGCACCAGGCCGCACCGCCCGGCCGACGTGCCCTTCGACAAGAAGCGCGTTTTCGACAGCGACGAGATGCTGGAGCTCCAGCATCTGCCGCGCACGCTGACGGTGATCGGCGCCGGCGTCATCGGCGTCGAATACGCCACCATCTTTTCGGCGCTCGACGTGCCGGTGACACTGGTCGAGCCGCGCAACACCATTCTCGACTTCATCGATCGCGAGATCGTCGACGACTTCATCCACCAGATGCGCGACCGCGGCATGACCATCCGTCTGGGCAGCACGGTGAAGGAGATCGCCTCGAAACCCGACCATGCCGAGGTGACGCTTGCCGATGGCCGCAGTATCCGCTCGGAGATGGTGCTCTACGCCGCCGGCCGCACCGGCAACGTCGCCAGCCTCGGCCTCGACATGGTCGGCATCGAGGCCGACGCCAGAGGCCGCATCAAGGTCGACCCGCAAACCTTTCAGACCAGCGTGCCGAACATCTACGCGTCCGGCGACGTCATCGGCTTCCCGAGCCTCGCCTCGACGTCGATGGAGCAGGGAAGGGTGGCGGCCTGCCACGCCTTCGGCGTCAATCTGCCGCCGCCGCCCGAGAGCTTTCCCTACGGCATCTATGCCGTGCCGGAGATATCGACGGTCGGTCTGTCGGAAGAGCAGGTGCGCGAAAGCGGCGCCGCTTATGAGGTCGGCCTGGCGCGTTTTCGCGAGACCTCGCGCGGCCACATCATGGGCGTCTCGAGCGGTTTCCTGAAGCTGTTGTTCTCGGTTGAGACCCGCCGCCTGCTCGGCGCCCACATCGTCGGCGAGGGCGCCACCGAGCTCATCCATATCGGCCAGGCGGTGATCAACCTCGGCGGCACGGTCGACTTCTTCGTCAACAACACTTTCAACTATCCGACGCTGGCGGAAGCCTACAAGATTGCGGGTTTGGACGCTTGGAACCGGATGGGGCAGGGGTGAGGGCTTTCCACGGGAGGCTGCTTAGATAGCTCCCAACCCGTGCCTGGACATGCTCCCGTCCGTATTGCGACAGTCGACGGGGTGGCGATTGCCGGCACCGAAGCCCGCTTGGCGGGCACGGTCAGGCGATCGCTATAGGAGCTGCCAGCCATTGCCGCACGATCGCGGCGTCCGCATCGCCGAATTCATGACCCGCGGCCACGATGCGCGCATCCACCTCGGCGTGGCGTTCGCTGAACAGCGTCACAAGGGCAGGTGCGAACGGACCGTAGGTCTGGTCGGCGGCGCCGGCGACGATCAGCACCCGTGTGCCGCTAAGATCTGACGTTGGAGGATTGTTGAGCACCGGCATTGCCCGCAGGAGCGCCGCCTGCCGGACCAAGCCGGGATGCAGCAGCATCAGGCTGGACACGACATTGGCGCCGTTCGAGTAGCCAAGGAAGGTCGCACGCTGCAGGTCGAGCCCATGTTGCCGCGCGGCCTCCGTCGCGAACCGGGCATAGGCGGCCGTCTCGGCACGGATGGAGGTTTGCTCGAAACTGGTCGGCGTGATTCGCTCGAACCAGCGAAATCCGTCCTCTTGGCGTATGCGGCCGCGGGCCGCGACGATCACCGAACGCGGCGCGATCTGCATCGCCAGCGGCAGCATCATCGTCTCGTCCACGCCTGACCCGTGCAGCACGAACAGGCACTCGCCGCTTGCGGTTGCGGGCCTTAGCAGACGGTAGGGAAAAGTGAGATCCCCGTGCAGGATGCTGTTTTCGTCACTATATTCGGACACGCTCACATCCATTTGATTCCATGAGAGATTCCTTGATTTGCCGGCTTCAAAACGGAATATTTTCGCGCTCCGCGAAAGTTGATTGAACCAGGCGCATTTCAGTCCGTTTCTGCGCCGATACACTCCCCATGGGAGGAATCGAAGCGGTGCGCCCCGGGGGTCGCATTGCTGGCTATGAACAACCAGCTTTGAGGCCTTTTGTCGATGACCACCCCTGTCCCAAACGATCGCGATAAGCGTGTCGGAGAGCGTGACACACGTATCGACGTGCTGCGCGCGCTCGCGCTGCTCACCATCTTTATCGACCATGTGCCCGGAACGGTCTTCGAGAACTGGACCTACAAGAATTTCGGCTTTTCCGATGCGGCCGAAGCCTTCGTGCTGATTTCCGGGATCTCGGTGGCGCTGGCCTACGGCACGAAGTTCAAGCCGGGCGGCCGATTGCTCGCAACCTTGAAGATGTGGCGGCGCGCCGGCGTGCTCTATATCTCGCACATTGTCATAACGATGGCGGTGATCGCGCTGTTTTGCGCCGCCGCGCTGTTCGTGCACCGGCCGGAAATGCTGACGATGATCAACATCGAGCCCTTGATGCGCAACACACCGCAGGCGTTGCTCGGCATCGTCATGCTTGGCCACCAGCTCGGCTACAACAACATCCTGCCGGTCTATGCGGCGCTGCTTCTGGCGGCGCCTGCTTTCGTGCTGTTCGTCAGCTATCGGCCGGTGCCGGCGCTGATCGTGTCCGGCCTGCTCTGGCTCGCCGCCGGCGTCTGGCAGATCGCGCCGCCGAACTATCCGGAGCCCGGCCTCTGGTTCCTCAACCCATTGTCCTGGCAGTTCCTGTTCAACATCGGCCTTGCCGCCATGCTGCATGTGAAGCGCGGCGGGCGCATCCCCGTCAATCCGTGGCTGCTTGGCGCCGCCGGCATCTACGTGATCGGCGCGGCGATCTGGGTGCACAGCCCGCTATGGGGCCAGATCACCTGGTTCAACCTGCCGGTGGTCATCGGCGGCTTCGACAAGACGTTCCTGTCGCTGCCGCGGCTCTTGCACATCTTGTCGGTCGCCTATCTGATCGTAGGGCTGCCGGCGGTCTCCAACATCTTCCGCGTTCGGCCCGACAACCCTCTGGCGATCCTCGGCAAGCGCTCGCTGCCGGTGTTCATCGCCGGCACGCTGCTGGCCATGGCGGCGCAGGTGCTGAAGCTGATCAACCCGGGCGGCCTTGCCTACGACACGGTGCTGATCGCGGCCGGCATCGCCATGCAACTCGCGCTTGCGCTCTATCTCGAATGGCTTGCCGGCCTCGGCCCGTCCCGCGCCAAGCCGGTGCGCGAGGAGCCTGGGCGTGCGCCGTTCGGCGCGCAACCGGTGAGGGTGGGCGGCTACTGACCGCAGCGCAAGGGACAGGTGCCTGCGTATCCGCGCGGAGCTATCTGAGCCTGTTCAGGCTTTCGGGGCTGGACCGGTCGAGCCTCTGACGATGAACTCGACACCCATCGTCTCGCGGCGCACCGCGCCGTCATGGTCGAGAATCATGCGCGCGGCGCGACGGCCGATCTCGGTGATCGGCTGGGCAATCGTTGTCAGCGGCGGCGTGGATAGCGCGCCGTCCGGCACGCCGTCGAAACCGACGATCGAGACGTCGCCGGGAACGTTGAGACCTCGCGCTTTCAGCCAGTCGATGGCGATGAGGGCCATGCGGTCCGACATCGCCAGGATGGCGGTTGGCCTTTCATCCCTGGCAAAGATTGCCTCCAGGCCGGCTCTGGTGCTTTTTTCCTCGTTCTCGGTCTCATAGACCGGGACAGTCGCCGTATCGATGCCGAAGCGGGAAAGCTCCTCGAAATAGCCGGCAAGGCGATCGCGCGTGCCGGTATAGACCGCGCTGCGCACCACTTCCGGCGTGGCGAAGCCGGTGTGATCGTCGGCGAAGCCGAGCGACAGGACGGCGAAACGGCGATGGCCAAGCTCGGCGAGGTGACGCGCGGCGAGCCGCGCGCCGGCGACATTGTCGACGCCGATCGCCGATACGGTTTCGTCCTGGAAGCCGAGCTCCAGCGCGACGAAGGGCAGCTTGCGCTCGCGCGTCAGGTCGACAAGCCGCGAGCCGCCTTCGATGCAGAACAGCACAAAACCATCGACGAGCGCGCTCTGGATGTTCCAGGCGAGCTTTTCCTGATTGGCGGCCGATACCAGCGCGATGCCCGCGCCGGTGGCGTCGCAGGCTTCCGAAATGCCGGCCATCATCACGCGCGCGAAGGGATCGTCGAAGAAGTAGGAGAGGGGTTCGGTGGTGGCGACGCCGATGGCGTTGACCTTGCCGGCGCGCAGCAGTCGGCCTTTCGGGTCCGGGCCGGCATAGCCCATCTGCTCCGCGATCGCCTTGACCCGCTCGCGCACTTCGGCGCGCACGATCTCGGGCCGGCTGAAAACATTCGAGGCCGTGCCGTGTGAGACACCGGCGGCCTTGGCGATGTCGGCCAGCCTGATCGGTCTTGCCTGGCCTTCGAGGAGTGATGCCATGTCGTTCCTCCGAATCCGGTCACGCGACGAACATGACCGCTGAATTGCCGCCGGTCATCTAACATTTTTGTTGGATCGATTCAAATTTCGCTTGACCCGACGTGATCGAGGGGTATGATTTGAATCGATCCAAGTTCTGCTCCAGGGCGGAGTGGGTTTCGATAGGAGGGTGCCATGCATCCGGTGAGCTATTTGTTCGAGGACGTCTACCGCAACGACTGGGGCATCGTCTCGGCCGCTGTCAGCGAGAAGCGGCGGGGCAGGTCGAGTCCCTGGCGCCGCGAGCCGCGCTTTCTTGTGGAGCGCAAGCGCGGCTGAACCGCCGTCTTTTTCCGCACCTACGTGTTGGGTCGATTCAATTCGAGGAGAAGCTGCTATGCATCCGATTGGTCATCTGTTTCAGGACATCTACCGCAATTATTGGGGCATCACGCCAGGAACCGAGCAGCCTGAACGGCGCCGCGCCAACGACCTGCCCGCGCGCAAGCACAAGCAGCGCGCCACTGAAAAAAGTCGCCGGAAATACCTACGGCCGAGGGCGCCACAGCGCCGAGACGCCGATCGCTATCCAGCCGGCAATCAGCAGGGTACCGCCGATCGGCGCCGACATCGGGAACAGCCGCGAGCCGAGAAAGTCGCGGGCCAAAAGATCGCCGCAGAACAGAAGCAGGCCCGCTAGCAGGACGAGGCTGGCGATCCCGAGGCAGCGGTTGCCGCCGGCGAGGCCGATGGCCAGGAAGGCCGGCGCATGCATCAGCAGGAAATTGGCCGCGGTGCCGGTGAAGGCGCTGCCGCGATGCGCGGCCGCCGCCGACAGCGCTACGCCGGCCGCGCCGACGAACCCAGCTGCCAGCACGAGGATCCGGCTCCAGCCGTTTGAGGTTTGCCCGGTAAGGCTCATCTTGGATGCTCCGTACTGCGGTTGGGTGAGGCGGCCGTCAGGATTCGCCGGCCTCAACCAGCATATGCCGCGCCCGGCGCGACTGGACAATCCAGTTGTAGGCAGCGCCCAGCGCCATCAGCACCGCCGTGCCCAGAAACACCGAGCGCATGCCGAAATGCCCGCCGACGAAGCCGCCGGACAGCGGCCCCGCGACCTGGCCGACATATTGCGCCGAGATCGCCAGGCCAAGCACGTTGCCGCCGATCCCGTCGGGGATGTTGTGCCGGATGACGCTGGTGATGCAGGGCAGCAGTCCGCCCAGCGCTAGGCCCATCAGGAAGCGCAGGCCAATCAATTGCCAGCCATTGGTGACGAAGGCCTGCGGAATGAGCAGTAGGGCCGAGACGGCAAGGGCGCCGACCACGACGTTCCAGTGGCCGACGCGGTCGGCGAGTTTGCCCAGCCAGGATGAAGACAGGATCGTGCCGAGCGCCGCCGCGGACATGACGACGCCCGCGACCATGGTCACCTTGCTCTGGTCCTCGACGAGCTGCTGCACGTAGACTGTGATGATCGGCTCGACCGACATTGTGGCGAAGGCGAGCAGCATGCCGGTGGTCAGCATGGCGACGATCGGCCGCTTGTCGGGGATCTGCGACCAGCCGCTTCTCGGCTTCGCTGTCGAGGCAGGCTCGGGTGCCGGCGGATTTTCCTTGATCAGGAAAGTCGTCGCCAGGAACGCCAGGAAGATCACGCCGCCGGACAGCAGGAAGGTCGCGCGGATGCCGATCAGCGGCGGCAGCAGGCCGCCGAGCAGCGGTCCGACCAGCGAGCCTGCCGTGATGCCCGCCGCCAGCACGCCGAGCGCCCAGCCGGAGCGTTCCTTCGGCGTCTGCATCGCCACCAGGATCGTCGAACCCGAGGAATAGCCGCCGGCAAAACCGATCAGCAGCCGCAGCAGCACCAGCTGCCAGACGCTCTGGACCATGCCGGTCAGCGACATGCAGATCGCCATGCCGAACGAAGCGCGCACCAGCATCAGCTTGCGGCCGTAGCGGTCGCCCAGCCGCCCCCACAAGGGCGCGACCAGCGCCGCCGCGAAGAAGGTCGCGCCATAAGCGATGCCTGACCACTGCACGATCGCTGCGTGGCCCTCGGCGCCGAGCTGCTCGATGTAAAGCGGCAGGAACGGAAGCAGCAGCGTCATGGCGATAAGCGTGCTGAACGAGCCGGCGAAGCAGACGGCGAGGTTGCGCCGCCAATGGATGTTGAAGCCGCTCTGTCCGGATTCGCTGGGCGTCATGTCGCGCGTACCAATGCTAGGGTTGTTATGAATACCGATTTGGGATACCAAGATGGTATCCGTCATGGACCTGGCGGGTGCCGCTGTCAATGCGGCTTTGAAGAGCGGAGCGACAATGTCACAGATGCAGAATGTCGAAAGGCAGCTTCGCGAGATGATCCTCGGGCTGGAGATCGGTCCAGGCGAACGTTTGACCGAGCGTTGGATCGAGAGCCGGTTCGGCGCGTCGCGCACGCCGGTGCGGGCGGCGCTGCTGCGTCTGGAAACCGAAGGGCTGATCGGCCGCGACGGTCGCGGCTGGACGGTCGCGCCGATCAATCTTGCCGAGCTCGGGCAGATCGCCGTCTATCGCGAGGCCGTCGAGGTGGCCGCGGTTCGCCTGACGGCGGCGCTCGAAGACCGTAGCGGGATCGAGGTGATCGCGGCGATGCTCGATTCCTGCGACGCCGAGACGCCACGCGAGGAATGGCATCGCGTCGGAATGGATTTCCACATCGAATTGGCGAGGCTTTCCGGCAACGAGTTCCTGCTCAGGGCGGTACGCGATGCGATGACGAGGCTGTCGCGCGCGCGTTGGTTGGAGGTGCGGGATGAAAAGGCGCTCGGCCGCGCCTGGGCCGAGCACCACGCCATCCTCGCCGCTGTCAGGAAGGGCGATGCCGATGAAGCGGCAGGGCTGCTTTCGGCTCACATCGTGGGCAGTCGCGATCGGCTTGTCAGCTCCTTGCATGCCGACCGGCGCGGCTTGCGCGCCAGAGGGTTCGCCGTCGTCGCCGCGTAAGTTGTCCTGTGGCCATTCGCATTAGCGGCTTGCAACATGAACGGGAGAATGCTGTAGGAGACGAGGGGATTAAGGCTGACTACCGTTGACCATTTTGCTGAACCCGCGGACGCATGGCCTCACTCTCACGAACCGCCGCAAAGCTGTTCTACTACGCGCGCAATTTCGCGCGTGACCGCGCACCGCAATCGCTGTTCCGCGACCGCCTGGCCAGCCGGCTTGAGCAGGCAAGGCTTTCGGGCAAGACGGTCCGCGAGAGACTGAACTATTACAACAAGCTGGAACAGCCGTTCGTGCCCAGTCCGGACGCCATAGCCATCGGCAAGCTGCCGACCTCTTCCAGCATGTATTATTACGACCTCAAGGAATTCGCCCGCTATTTCGATCCCGGCCTGCTGATCGACTTCGAGTTCGGCGACGTCGTCGGCGTTCCGGAGCTCCCGAGGATCGTCAAGGACCGGCCCATCGGCGACGACAATGCGAACGGCGTGCTGATGAAGCTGAACAAGTTCCGTCACTTCTACATGCCGCCCGACAAGCTGTCTTTCGCCGACAAGCGCCCGATGGTGGTCTGGCGCGGTCATCTCAACAATCCGCTTCGCACCCGCTTCGTGGAAAAAGCCGCCAACCTGCCGATTTGCGATGCGGGTTCCCACAGGGCCAACGCGCCGGACGGATACCGCAAGCCGTTCCTGAATATCGAGCAGCAGCGCCGCTATCGCTACATCGTCTCGCTGGAGGGCAATGACGTCGCGACGAACCTGAAATGGATCATGAGCTCCAATTCGCTCTGCCTGATGCCGGAACCGACCTACGAAACCTGGTTTGCGGAAGCCCGGGTCGAGCCCAACGTGCACTACGTGTCGCTGCAGCCGGATTTCTCCGATCTTGTCGACAAGGTGGCCTATTTCGAAAATGTCGAGACTTTCAAGCCGGATCGGCCGAGCGTGCGGTATTCCATGTAGGTCCTCGCGATGAAGGTGAAGAATGGGGCAGAGAAGGGTGGTGTGCAGCCTGAATGGCGCGGTCGTTTTGTAGGGCAATTTGATTGGCTTGTCGCCTTGCCACGCCGACAGCGAGGACATGCGACCGTTTCGACACACCATGCTTCACAGAAACAGGGCGACCTGCTTGACGCGGCGTGCTATGATTTTTAGAACGAAAAGGGAACGAAGGGTGATTCCTTGCTGACGTATGTCCGGACAAGTCTTTTTGACTCCCCCGCTCAAACCCTTGTGAATACCGTCAATATCGTCGGTGTCATGGGCAAGGGTATCGCGCTCGAATTCAAAGAGCGATATCCAGATATGTTCAAAGCTTACAAGAAGCTTTGCGATAGCCACTCGCTTGGCATTGGGAAGCTACATCTATGGCGCGCGTCCGACCATTGGATTTTGAATTTTCCGACTAAGACGACATGGCGGCAGCCATCCAAGTTGGAGTTTATCGAAGCAGGGCTTGAAACTTTCCAGCGGTCTTACAAGCAGATGGGAATCGCCTCGATTTCATTTCCACCGTTAGGTTGCGGTAACGGCAACCTCAATTGGCACGAGGTTCGGCCTCTTATGGAACGATATCTTTCGAAGGTTGAAATTCCGGTCTATGTGCATGATCGGCAAGTGCCGAAGGCATTCGTAGTCGAACACAATAACCCGGACCAGAAACGTGTTCCCATCAGCTTTAATGAGTTCCGACACGATATCATGTCAAGGATTGAGAAGGGTAACAATTTCTCTACTCTTCGAAAGACGTCGGAGTTCGTCGCTCGCTGGGTCGATGATGGTGATATATTAATTGAAAGATCGACCGGTCGTACCGAGATGATCGACCATGAGCTGGTTGAGGCTGCTTGGTCTTCGCTTCAAAACGGCATGTTTACTGCCGAACAATTCGCTGATGAGCCGTCAAAAAAGCTTAAGTCTTACCTTTTTCCGATCCTCGCATCTTTGCCGTACGTTAAGGTTGCGGAGATAAGTAAACCCGGTTGGCCTGAATCGAATCCAGGTCACGCTTTGTACATCAGTCGCGAAGATCGAAAGAGCGGCCCTCAAATGGACACTGTGCCTTCCGGGCACGGGGCGCAAACGTGCCTATCACTCTAGCGCGAGCGGAACGACACGTTAAAGAGCAGGCATCTCGCCTTACTGCAAATCGGTCTCGGTGGCCTCATTTTTTATATCATGCTTGCGACGTTACGACGGCGGTCAACATCGTTCGTCACAATGAGCTGCGAAGCAGAAACGAAGCGGCCGACTTCCTCGACGTCGCGAACGGTGGGGCCTTAAACATATTTGATGGCGCCCATTCATGCGCACGACTCTATTTTCGACCTAAGAACGGATTTCACTTCCGGACCGAAGGCATAAAATGCATTGCCGACCAGTGGCGTCTTCCGAACCACATGTCTATTCCTGTCATGTTTTTGTTCGACTTCGTTTCAGTCATAACACTTCCAGGAGCCAAGTTTAGCAACGGGAACGTGCAGCGAGCAAAGATGTTTCTCGACGGCGACGCTTCGTTCAACCAGCTGGACTTCGACGCGGTTTATCACGACGCCCCTACCACCCCTGACAATAAAGAATATATCACAAACATGCGGATGTCCGAGGTGAGCGTAGAGGGTCGAGTCCCGCTGGCCCCGCATCTGCGGGCGATCGTCTTTAGGACGCAGTCGGACATGCGTACGTTTGAATACCTACTTGAAATGGCGGGTATACATTGCCCCTATAAGCTTCTTGTTGAACGCGCCCGTGGGACGCTTTTCCTGGCCAGGGCACTTTATCTGAATGACCTCAGCTTCGCCGGGAACACGATAAGCCTGACATTTAACTTTCCAACCGACTTCTCTCCTCCAGACCGGATATTCAAGGTCTACATCAACCAGACAGTCGGCCATATTAGTAACACCTACGATAAGTCGGTCGAGTTGCGCGCTCCCACGTTTAACGTGACAAACTATAATCCAGACAAGTCTGGGGTCTGGTTGATCAGGCTGGAAGACCAGCTCGCTTTCAGAGGTCGTCTTCAGGCTGAACCGTCCGAACTCTTCTAGGCAGATTGCTGGCTATGGCCAGGGGCGGTGGTGGTTAAAACGACGCTTGAACCCGATGCGTAAACGAACTTCCTCAATTGGTTAGTCAGGGTCGGCAGGGAACGACTTTCACAGCGATGCAATCGGCCATGATCCTTGGGTTGGCCGATAAGCTATTATCGTCGCTTGCAATAAAACCGTCATTGCGCCTCTGTATCTCAGTCGGGCTTACGGAGTGGCGTGTCCGGCCGGAGCCGCGGCGCATTTCGAAGCGATGATGGCTGACAGGCAGACGGAGCTGCGCGATGAATGACTCGAAACCGAATTCCGGGGCGAAGGACTGGCTCGAAGCCGAACTGGAGGACACGCTCGACGAGGACTATGAACTGGAGCTTTCCGAACCGGCGCTCTCGCTGGAGATCGCCAAGATCTACAAGAAGTCGCACCCGCCTTCCATCGAGCGGATGACATATTTCCGCGAGCTGCTCAGGCTGCAATCCGAGCTGATCAAGCTGCAGTCATGGGTCGCCTACCACAAGAAGAAGCTGGTGGTGGTCTTCGAGGGCCGCGACTCCGCCGGCAAGGGCGGCGTCATCAAGCGCATCACGCAGCGGCTCAATCCGCGCATCGCCCGCGTCGTGGCGTTGCCGGCGCCGACGGAGCGCGAGAAGTCGCAATGGTATTTCCAGCGCTACGTGCCGCATCTGCCGGCGGGCGGCGAGATCGTGCTGTTCGACCGCTCTTGGTACAACCGCTCCGGCGTCGAGCGCGTGATGGGCTTTGCCACGCCGGAACAGGTGGAGGAGTTCTTCCATGACGTGCCGGAATTCGAGCGCATGCTGGTCCGCTCCGGCATCACGCTGGTGAAATACTGGTTCTCGATCACCGACGAGGAGCAGCAGATGCGCTTTTTGATGCGCATCCACGATCCGATGAAGCAGTGGAAGCTCTCGCCCATGGACCTGCAGTCGCGCGTGCGCTGGGAGCAATACACCAAGGCCAAGGAAGAGACCTTCGCCCGCACCAACATCAAGGAAGCGCCCTGGTTCATCGTCGAGGGCAACGACAAGAAGCGCGCGCGGCTGAACTGCATCGACCATCTGTTGCAGCAGATGTCGTATGAGGAGGTTCCGCACGAGGACATCACGCTGCCCGAACGTGTGTTCAACCCCGACTACGAGCGCCAGGTGCTGCCGCGCGAGCTTTATGTGCCGCAGAAGTATTGAGCACTTTTCCTTCTCCCCGTTCCACGGGGAGAAGGTGCCCGAAGGGCGGATGAGGGGTAGCGCCGGCGCCGACGATTGAGCTGCAATTCGTTGCGCAGGCCGGGTAGCCTGTTGTTAATCTCAACCGGCAGCGCTGCCCCTCATTGCCCTGCCGGGCATTTCTCCCCGTATAGTGACGGGGAGAAAAAGCTGTAACTACGCCCGCCCGATCATCACATGCGTCGCATCGGCGGTCGCCACCTGCCCGGTGCAACGGTATCCCAGCTTCAGCATATCGAGACCGGCGAACAGATGCTCGCCCGAGCCGAGCAGGACAGGCGAGATCGCCAAGTGCATCTCGTCGATCAGGCTCTCCTGCAGATATTGCCGGACCGTCGAGACACCGCCGCCAACGCGCACGTCCTTGTCGCCGGCGGCCGCCTTCGCCTGCTCGAGCGCCGAATGGATGCCGTCGGTGACGAAGTAAAAGGTCGTGCCGCCTTCCATCTCGATCGGCGCGCGTTTGTGATGCGTCAGAATAAAGGTCGGCACGTGATAGGGTGGGTTAGCGCCCCACCAGCCTTTCCAATCGTCGTCCGGCCATTCGCCGCGGCTCGGTGCGAACATGTTGCGGCCGAGGATCCAGGCGCCGACATTCTCGAAGCTGCGCACGGCAAAATCGTCATCGGTATCCGTCGTCCCGCCCTCCTTGCCGATCATCTGATGGAATGAGCGGGTTTTGATCATCCATTTGTGCAGGTTTTCGCCGCCGACGCCGAGCGGATGATCAAGGCTCTGGTCGGGGCCGGCGCCGTAACCGTCGAGCGAGAGCGTAAAACAATTAACTCGGAGCTTGGACACGGGCTTCCTCCTGATCAGTTGTGATAGGCAAGCGGAATAGCTTAACTGATTGCATTTTGCAATCGGTATTCTCCGGGCGAACAAAATCCGCCCGGCAGAATAGGCCGGCCGGTCATCCAGCAGCATCAGATCAGTCGGGGAAGGGACGCTATCCCTTCAGCATCTGCGCCACCACCGGCGCGAAATAAGTCAGCACGCCGTCGCAGCCCGCCCGCTTCAGCGAAAGCAGCGATTCCAGCATCGCCTTTTCGCCGTCGATCCAGCCATTGGCCGCGGCTGCCTTGATCATCGAATATTCGCCGGACACCTGATAGGCGAAGGTCGGCATCTGGAGTTCGTCCTTCAGCCGGCGGATGATGTCGAGATAGGGCAGGCCAGGCTTCACCATCAGCATGTCGGCGCCTTCGGCGAGATCCTGCTCGGCCTCGCGCACCGCCTCGTCCGAATTGGCATGGTCGATGTAATAAGTCTTTTTGTCGCCCTTGAGCAGACCGGCTGTGCCGACCGCCTCGCGATAGGGCCCGTAGAACGCCGAGGCGAACTTCGTCGCGTAGGACATGATCGCCACGTCCTGAAAACCATTGGCGTCGAGCGCGTCGCGGATGGCGCCGATGCGGCCGTCCATCATGTCCGAAGGCGCGATGATGTCGGCGCCGGCCGCCGCTTGGATGACCGCCGCGGCGGCGACCTGCTCCACCGTTTCGTCATTGACGATGATGCCGTCGCGCAGGATCCCGTCATGGCCGTGGCTGGTGAACGGGTCGAGCGCGGCATCGGTGATGATGCCGATCTCCGGCACCGCGTCCTTGATGGCGCGCGTGGCGCGGTTGATGACGTTGGCAGGGTCGAGGATGTGCGAGCCGGTCTGGTCGCGCAGCGCAAGCTCGACATTGGGGAAGGTGGCGATGGCCGGAATGCCGAGCTTGGCGGCGCGCTCGGCTTCCTTCACCGCGAGGTCGACGGAGAGGCGATGGACGTCGGGCATGGCGGCGATCGGCTCACGCGTGTTCTTGCCGTCGACGACGAAGATCGGCCAGATCAGGTCGTTCACCGAAAGCTGATTCTCCTGCACCAGGCGGCGCGACCAGTCGGCCTTGCGCATGCGCCTCAGGCGCCGGCTGCCGGTGATCTCGTCGACGCTGCGCGCGCCGGCAGGCTTTGCGGGGGTGAATTTGTTCATGGCCGAAACTCTCTTTTGGGCCGGCTTTTACCACGCGTCTCCATCGCTGACCAATGCGACACGATTGTGCCAACGACGAAGCGCGAGGTTCCTCGCCCCACGAAAGTGGGGAGAGCGACTATCTGGCGTGTCAAGTTGCATTTGCGAACTCGGTTCTCGCGTCGCGTGCCTTTGCGTTGAGGATGACGAGAAGTTTTCTGGCGAGTGCGATGCGGATGAGCATTTTGGGCTTTCCCGCCTGCTGCAACCGTTGAGCGAACGCTTTGAGATGCGGATCGAACTTGGCGACGATGGCCGCGACGACAAAGAGGATGCCACGCGGCCCGGCTCGTCCGCCGCGCACATGCCTGTTGCCGGCGCGCCTGCCGCTGTCGTTGGCGATAGGGGCGAGGCCCGCCAGCTTGGTGATGGCCTTGTTGGAGAT
>NZ_VFTG01000037.1 GCF_006439355.1 Mesorhizobium sp. B4-1-3 | reverse complement strand
ATCTACGCCCTGCCGATCCAGATGCTGGCTTATTTCACCGCCGTCTTCATGGGCACCGACGTCGACCAGCCGCGCAACCTGGCAAAATCGGTGACGGTGGAATAGGCGGACGTTAACCCGCCTAAATTCAGATCATTGCCGGCGAACAGTGTCGCCGGCAATGATACCTCTTTGATTCGCGCAATCCCGATGCGTAGCGCGCTTTCGCGGCCATCGGCGATACCGCCTGGGCAACCCACTGCAGGCAGCCACCCAGCAATCCGCACGCTATGCAATGCCGGGCGGAAAGCCGCTACGCACTTTCCTGGGCTAGACCACAGCGAACGAGCTTGACGTGACCGCAAGATGAGGGGAAAGGGTGGCGAATTGGATCTGAGCCGCGCCGCCTGCCCCGTCACTGTCAAAGTACAGTGCTCCGGTCGTGCTATTGTAAACGATATGGTCGGAGCTGTCGTGCGCGGCGGTACCGGCATAGAAACCACTGCTTGCGAGCGCTCCAACGCTGAGCCCTTTGAAGATCGCGTGATCCAACTGGATCTTGTCAAGAGACGGGTTGAAGTCGGTGATCGAGGCAACATTGCCGCTGCCTAGAGCGTTACTGAAAACGAAAGTGTCGTGGCCACCATTGCCGGTCAGCCAATCGCTGCCGCCACCGCCCTTTATGACGTTGTCGCCGGCATTCCCGATGATGTGCTGACCCAGTTCGTTGCCGGTCAAATTGATTGCCGTTGTGCCGGCGTCCTTCTGGGTGCCGAGGACTTCAATCGACGAGCCGGCAGCAAGCGCATAACTCACCGACGTCCACACCCTGTCCTGGCCCTGGCCAGCGGCCTCGACCACCTTGCTGGCGGCATTGTTGACATAGTAGTCGTCATTGCCTCCATAGCCCGCCATCGTGTGGATGCCGTTGTCGGTCGGGCGTAAAACATCATTGCCACTGGTGCCTTTTATGTCGGCGGTCGGGGACGTGACGGGAGGTGGGGTTGTCGTGCTGGTACTGGTGCCAGTGCCACCGCTGCTGCCAGTACTAGTGCTGGTGCTGGTATGGGTGTTGTGATCCAGGAAAAACGCCTGCATCGACGACGTGTTGCCAAGCGAGGTCTCGCCATTCTGCGAGGACCACTTATAGGCCATGTCAAAGGCGGGCGACGGAACGAGCTTTGCAAAGTGGTCTATAATGGTCTGTTCCTGGGCGGCGGTAGGCATCACATACGATCCGCCCGTATTGGTCGCCCAGCCTCCGCCCCCAAAGGCCTGATACACAGGAACGATCGCACTCTGCGGAATGCCCGCTTTCTCCGCCGCCGCCACGGCTCTATCGATGTAGTTGAAGTCGACCACGGTCGAGCGTACGGGGTAGGGATTGATCCCGTAGTAGTCGATTCCCGTGTTGGCAGGATTGTAGGTGTTGGTGTAGTCGGAGTTGTTAAACGTCCCCATTTCCATCAAGGTTATAAAGGTCTTTGCCCCCGGGAAATGCGAGTGAATCCAATCTGATTCGGCCTTCAGATTTGCGGCGGTGACCTGCGTATGGTACTTGCCCGTGGGATCGGGCTCGTCAGTGAGATAAAAGCCGAAAACCTTCGAATTACCGAGGAGGGGCGTCACCTTGTCTATGAAAGACTGGGTCACCCCGCTGCCTTCATTCAGGTAAATTAGGGCCTTGGTGCCGTTCGGCAGAGCGTTTACCGATGACGCGTACTGAAGGTCAACGAGATTGAAGCCATCAGCTATAGCGGCCGATGCAGGGGCGCCATAGGCATAGTGCATGGTAGCCATGCGAAAATCCTTCTTTTGACTATTTACCACCCCATGTCGTTGCCTAACGAGAGTCTCCATTAGCGCAAAATCACATTAGGGGATGCGTTGATAGAATGATTGATCAGCGTCGTCGCCGGCATTGGAAGCGGTGGTTCGGAGTCACCGCGCCATTGCCGGAGCGCGAGGCCGCCGGAACGGCAGTCTGACAGGTCATCCCGCCTCAGATTACAAGACGAAGACAAGGCGATGGCTGGATGCGGGGTCTGATGCGGCGAACTGGTTCGGCGGCATCTCCGCGGTCATCGCCGTCACCTGTAGATGCGGCCGTAGGACGCGCGGGACGAGAAACTCGTCGCTTGGCAAATTACCCGGCTGGCGCGCGACAAGGCGGCATGTTCGCCAACCTGAAGTTGGCCGGCAGCTCAGTCGAAAAACCCAGTGCGCCTCCCGAGGATGGGCCGGAATCCCGATATCAGAAACCGAGGCTCGATGCTTCGGTCCAGCCTGCCTTGCTCCCGGCATGAAACCGCTCATTCAAACGGACGAGGACATTGGGCAGGCCTGCCCGTACCGTGAACCTTGGCGCAAAACTTGTGTCTGCGTAGCGAGCCAAGATCATGGAAGCAGGAAGAAATGCTGACCAGTGCACGCGACCCGGGTCAGACGGGCGGTCGGGGGAGACAGCATGAACCCGCATCTCGTGTGTGTTGGAGGCGAGGACCACGCCTTCAGGATACCGTTTCTGCTGTCGCTGCGCCAGAAGGGCTTCCAAGTTACTGCGGTGTCGAGCGGTCTGGATACGGCATTTTCGCAGCACGATATTCCGCACCATCGCTACGGTTTCGACCGATTTTCCAGCGGGAGTGGGGGCGCGATAAGGACGATTGGCAAACTGATCTCGGACCTGCGCCCGGACATTGTACAGAGTTTTGATACCAAGCCCAATCTCTTGACGCCGCTGGCGATAAGGGGGCGCGTTCCGGTCATCCGTACCATCAATGGCCTTGGCTGGACGTTTTCTTCTCTGCAGCCGAGAGCCATGGCGCTGCGTCCCGTATTTTGTGGATTGCAGTGGCTTTCGTCGCTCTGGACGGCGGCGACAGTGTTTCAAAATCGTGACGATCGCGCTTTCTTTGAGCGCTACCGACTGATAGCGCGCGGGACTGGTCGCTTGATCCGCAGTTCCGGGATCGACATCGACGGCTTTACCCGGGCAAGACAGAGTGCACCGTCGCCGCGGGCGATGCGCGAGCAGCTCGGGCTTTCATCGGCTGAAGTGATCATTTTTGTCGGCCGGCTGACGCGCGAGAAGGGCATCCCAACGCTGCTTGAGGCAGTTCCGCGCGTTCTTGAAAAAAGGCCGAATGCGCGTTTCGTACTTGTCGGCCCCTGGGAATCCGAGGGGCCGTTCGCCGTCGACAAATCGGAAATCGAACGTCATTCCCCTCACGTCATTGCACTGGGTCCGCGGCGCGATGTTCCTGCCCTTCTCGGAATGGCGGATCTGTTTGCCTTTCCGACACAATATCGAGAGGGCGTGCCGCGCGTCCTGCTCGAGGCGGGATTGGCTGGACTGCCTGTCGTGGCCTCAGACATGCCGGGCTGCAACGAAGTGATCGAGCCCGGCTGGAACGGATACCTTGTTCCAGCCGGCGACGCCAATTCCTTAGCTGCGCGAATAAACGAAATCCTGTCCGACCGCGCCAAGGGAGCGGAGATGGGCGCTCGTTCCGTCGAGTTCGTGAAGCAGCATTTCGCACTGCCGCTTGTGGTCGATCAGTATTGCGATCTTTACGAGCATGTTCTTGGCGCCAGTCCATCCGGCGTGACGGCCCGTCAGGCTTCGCGGTTACAGAGCGATGTCGCGATCGGGGGGCTGGGCGAGGTAAGCCAATGATCCGCGATGTGCTGCTGGCTGCAGGTGTTGCAATGGCCTATGCATCGCAGCTCGAAATTCCGGGAGCACCCTTCGGATATAGCGAATTGTTCCTTGCGCTTTGGGTTATGCTCTCCATCGGGCGGGTGTTAGCTGGCGGCAAGCTGCAAGTCACGCCAGCCCTTTCCATTCTCGCGACCTTCTGGCTGATCCTGACCTTCGCTCTTGCTCTGGGGCTGATTGTCGGCCTCTTGACGACGGTACGGTACCTGGCGGCGCCAGTTCATGACATGATCGCCTATCTGCTGCTGGCGTCTGTGACCTGCCTGCTCGCAGCAGACCCACACGCGGATCGCCATCTGCGCCGCACGTCCTGGTGGATAATCACCATTGCCGATGTGTGCTTTGCCGTTCAACTGGGGCTTGGATTTGGCTTGTTCCACCAGCCTGGTGTGAATCCATGGTTCTGGGATCGTTTTATGGGGTGGTCGGACAATCCGAACCAACTCGCGCTCTATTGCGCAATGTTTGCCTCTATAGGGCTATACTTGGCAACCACCAGCAGCAACAGGTCGGCCAAGCTCTTCGCAATCGCCAGCCTTGCGCTGACAATTTACGTCGGAAGACTGACCAAGAGCGATACGCACCTTCTCACAACCGGACTGACCGGCCTTGTATTTCTGGGCTTGCGTATCCGGACATGGGTCACGACTGACGCAAGAGCTACTGTTGGGCGCCAGGCGGCGCTCTGGTTACTGGTGGGTCTTTTCCCGCTTTCGCTGTCGCTGTCGCCCTATGTGCTTGCCGAGACCGCCAGTGTTGAAAACTTCGCCAAGAGCCTGACCAAAGGCGCGGGTGGCGAAGCCACGGCCGAGACCGCAGCGCTGCGCATCAATCTTTGGACCAACGCGCTCAACAAAGGGCTAGAATCCGGATCCGTGGGGCTTGGTCCCGGCCCCCATGCTGACAGGTCCATCGTCGACAAGGATTTCAGCGATCTACCGTTCGAGGCTCACAGCACGCCTCTCGATCTCTATACGCAAGGTGGACTGCTGGCCGTCCTCGCCCTGTTCTGGATCCTAGGGATCAGCGCGATCTATGCGTGGCGCTCAAAGGTCGACGCGCTGGTCGCGATGTTGGTATCGATCGGAATTTTCGGTTTTCCGCACTTGATCGTTCGCCATCCCATCGTGTGGTTCTCACTCACGCTTTGCCTCATGGCCGGGACACCCAGGCCGGTTGTGGCAACTGCCAACGTCATGAGGCGATAGCAATGTGCGGTATCGCCGGAATTCTCCTCGCGCCGGACGCGCCGGCTGCAAAACCACTCAACTCCATTGTGCCAATGACGCGGGCCCTCCGCCATCGCGGCCCAGACGGTGACAGTTTCTGGAGTGATCCTGACGACGGTATCGCTTTCGGTCACAACCGATTAGCCATCATAGATTTGTCCGAGACTGGGCGCCAGCCGATGCGTTCAGCGAGCGGTCGATGTGTCATTACTTTCAACGGCGAAATATACAATTTTCACGAATTGCGCCAAGAACTCGAAAGTGCCGGTCATAATTTCCGAGGAACATGCGATACAGAAGTAGTACTTGGTGCTGTTGAGCAGTGGGGGCTTGAGAAAGCGCTTACACGATTTGCCGGCATGTTCGCATTTGGCTTGTGGGACACAAAGACCAGGATGCTTCACCTTGCCCGCGATCGGATGGGGGAAAAACCGATCTACGTCGCCCCGACCCGACATGCCCTGGTTTTCGGCTCTGAACTGAAAGCTATTCGGTGTTTCCCCGACTTTCGTCCGGAACTCAACACTGCTGCCGCAAGAGCCATGCTTTCGAATGGATGGGTGCCCGATGACAGTTGTATCTGGCGCGGAGTCTTCAAATTGCCGCCGGGATCGGTTCTGTCTTTAACTGCAGCCGATTTCGCAAAAGCGCGTCGTACCGGAACCGTTCGAAACAAGGTCCGGTTCTGGTGGTCGTTGGCAGACGTCGCCACGCAAGGCCGGCAGGACCCGATCGTGGGCAGCGACGAAGACTTGACGAACGAACTTGACCGTTTGCTTCGGCTATCCGTTCGAGAGCGCATGTGCGCGGATGTGCCGCTCGGCGCATTCCTGTCCGGCGGCATCGACAGTTCGACCGTTACAGCGCTGATGCAAGCTCAATCCCAAAAATCCGTACGCACCTTCACCATTGCCTTCGGAGAGCGCGGATTTGATGAAGCCCCGCATGCTGCCGCGGTCGCTCGACATCTGGGTACCGACCACACCGAACTGCATCTTTCACCTGCTTCCGCGCGCGATATCATTCCGGAATTGCACCGTACATGGGACGAGCCGTTCGCTGACGAATCGCAAATACCTACCTTGCTGGTGGCGCGACTTGCCCGCCAGCATGTTACGGTGGCGCTGACGGGCGACGGTGGCGATGAATGTTTCGCGGGCTACGCCCGCCATCTGATGGCGGCGCAAGCAAATCGGCGGCATCGTTTGCCTTCGCCGCTGCGTGGCTCACTTGCGGCAGGCATTGGACTTGTGGCGCGCGCCACCCGTCACGATTTTTTCGACAGGCTGCCACTTTCAGCGCTCTTCGGCCATGCATTGCGCAGCGATCGGCTGGAGCGATTGGCTCAACTGCTTGCTGCTTCGGATCAGGAGGAACTGTACCAGCGCCTGACAGGATCATCCGCGACAAGCCTGACCCGCTTTGGGCGCCGGAGTTCAATTCGCCGAGCTCCGCGGCTCGACGATTTGCTGACTCGGCTCCTCTACAACGATATGGCAGGATATTTGCCCGGCGACATCCTGGTGAAGCTGGACAGAGCCAGCATGGCGAACGGCCTGGAAGGCCGATGCCCGCTGCTCGATCATCGCATTGTTGAATTCGCCTGGCGATTGCCATCGAACGCAATGGTCCGCCATGGACGAGGCAAGTGGCTGCTTCGGCAGTTGTCGCATCGTTACGTTCCGCGCCGCCTGATAGATAGACCAAAACAGGGCTTCGATGTCCCAATAGCAGCCTGGCTGAGAGGGCCATTGCGAGGGTGGGCGAGCGACGTATTCGCCGACATGCACCACTCTAGCGACGGGCTTCTAGATTTCGACAAGGTCCAGACATGCTGGCGCGATCATCTCGACGGGAATCGCGATCATTCCCGCAGTCTCTGGGCAACATTGATGTTCTTAGCATGGCGCGGCAACGCCTGTCGGGCGCCCGCGTCAGCGAGCCGGTCGCGCATACTTGAAATGACGGGAGTGTAAGATGGAAGGATCCAAAGTCAGCCGAATTCAGCGAGCGCGCACCGCGGAAATACCTGCTGCAACACGTGAGCACAATCCGCTCATGAGGCGCCCGTTGCGTGATCCAGCAGAGGCCCAGACTCCTTTCAGCCAACTATGGGTCACCGTCGCAAGGCGGAAATGGTTTCTGTTGGCCATGGCACTCCTCGGCGGAGTGATTGCAGCGATTTTGGGATTCTCTCGCCCTGCTCAGTTCGAGGCGACAACTCAGTTAATTGTGGATGCTACAGCCAGAAATGCCACGGCCGGTGCAACTGACATGCTGGACACCAGCATGGACAACAATCTAACCTTGCTGACATCCTTGGGGCACATGCGCCGTGTTGCTGCAGCGCTGGGCAAAGTCGGGACCGAGGTGCAAAATACTGCCGACAAGGCGGCGGGGCAGGGTACTCCTTCAACACCTTCGGTGAAGAACCAATCTTTTGCGGCGGGACTGCTGGATCGAATTTGGCGCCAAGCCGATGAGTCCGGGCTCAGTCCGGGCGCCGCGGATGCAGCGCAATTGAAGCTTTTGCGGCGAGGCATAAGAGTTGGCCAAGAGCTGCGATCGCGGGTCATCACTGTCGGTTTCACCGATCCCGACCCTGTCCGGGCGGCCTTGGTGGCAAATACCTTCGCTCAGCTCTATGTCGCGGATCTCACAGCCAACACCCAGGCAGCTGATAAGGCAGAACTCGCCTCCGTCGTCGCGGCTCTGCCCAAGGTTCAGTCTGATTTGGCGCAAGCAACAGATCGCCTGGAGGAATATCGGCTCACTCACGGCGCGGTCGATCAAGGCGCGATGGACAGCGCCGCGCGGGAAACAGCCGATCTCAACCAGCAGCTCTCGTTGTCGAAGGCCGGTCTCTCCGCTGTCGAGTCTCGCCTGCAGCATATCCAGGATTTGCGGGCGTCGGGCGCGCCTGGTGCTTCCCTGGCAGAAGCCATCGGGTCACCTACCCTAGCCGATCTCGTAGCCCGCCAAAAGAAGGACCCGGACGATCAGGGCGTTGGCGCTGCCATCAAGCTCGAAATCCAACAAGGAATCGACCGCATTTCCTCTGAGGCAAACGTCTATCGTACTCAGGTTGCCGCATTGGAAGAGCGCAAGAACGTCTTGGACGCTGTGGTGGCCGATACGGCAGGCCGGGTTTCCGGGATGCGTGCGCTCGAGCCGACCGTTGCCATCCTGACGCAACGATACAATGAGCTGCTGACCAGGCAGCAGGATCTGACGCGGCGTATAGCGAACCCGTCACCGGGAGTCTCGATTATTTCGACGGCCTGGCCGCCAACGATCCCGAAGAGCCTTTCGCCTCTATACCTTATTCCCCCAGGCATGGTCGTGTTCGGTCTTATCGGGGGCATCCTGGCTCTTGTCGGCAAGCGTCTCGACCGGACTTTGCGCGGCGAAGCCGAAGCGGAAGCAGCACTTGGTTTCCCCTGCATGGGAGTGCTTCCCAAGGTGTCGCGACTCCATGCCAAGCGTTTGCAAGCTCTCATTCTTCGGCAGAAGAATTCCACCTATGGCCACGCAGCATTGTCCCTGCTGATCAATGCGGCACCCCAATCGGCTTCCGGGCGATCGTCACAAATCGCTCTCGTGACTTCCAGCGGCAAAAACGATGGCAAAACAGAGCTGGCATGGAGCTTGGCGCTCTCGGCCACGCGCCTTGGTGGTAATGTGCTTTTCGTTGATCTCGATCCGGCGGATGGGCAGTTGACCAATGAATTTGTGAGCGAATTCAGTGTCTCGAAGCCTCACGGATCCTTCGAAGGTTATGTGAAAAGCCGCAGCGAGTTAGCCGATTCGGTTGTGAACATGCCTGACCTCGGCGTGGATTTCATGGCCGCTCCAATTGCCACGGATGATCTGTTGAAGCTGCTGTCCGAAGTGGATGAGCCGCGTCACTTCACGGATCAACTGGCGGCGAAATATAACTTCGTCGTCCTCAACGGGCCCCCTGGTTTGGAAGGTCCGGAATCACGGCTACTGACAAGCTGGGCGGATTGCGTTCTGTTCGCAGTTCGCTGGGGCAGCACCCCGCGCAGCGTTGCGCGCAGCATTTTGGAGTCGTTGCAGCCTGACGGGCCGGGATCTATCCCGGTAGGGACCGTCCTCACCAGGGTGAATCTGAAACAGCACGCCCAGCATCGTTTTGGTGACAGTGGCGATCTTTTGCTGGCCAGGAACCAATAAAGCACTCAAGCTCCGGTCACCAGAAAATGATAATTGAACTCTTTGGGCCACCTGGCGCCGGCAAGGCAGTGTTTGCTCACGAACTTGCCCACCGACTGCGCGGGCAAGGTTACCCAACGAAGGTGGTTCTCAGTCATAAGCCAATGAGGAGAGAAAGAAGCGTAGACCTTGGAATATTCATGGTTGTGTTCAGAGTGCTTGCAGCGATGGTTTCAACTGCGAAGTTATTTATCTATACGCCCGATTTGATAAGATACATATCGACTGCATCATCGATGATGAAGTCGATACAGCCGAGAAAATTCATTTGGAAGGCTAGGATATGGCAGAAAATTTTAAACTTGTCCTACCGTTGGGATCAGGCCAGGCAATCGAAAGAAGTAACGATATTCGATCAAGGATACGTCCAGGCTGTTGCGGCGCTGGCGATATCTCACGGGTGTACGGACAGTGTGTCGATTGCTCAGGCGCTTAAAAAAACTCCTGATGCGGATTTTACTTTTAGAGTTGTCTTGCCTCGTTCCGTGGTCGAGACTCGCCTGCTGGAGCGGATGAGGCAAGAGCCCCTGGC
This sequence comes from Mesorhizobium sp. B4-1-3, assembly GCF_006439355.1. Classification (GTDB taxonomy): domain Bacteria; phylum Pseudomonadota; class Alphaproteobacteria; order Rhizobiales; family Rhizobiaceae; genus Mesorhizobium. The sequence goes on along the minus strand of NZ_VFTG01000037.1, from coordinate 28,537 downwards.
CGAGCGTATTCTCGAGGCGGATTTCGACGCAAGCATGCGATCTTTCGGCGTGTTTCAGGATATCGATGACATCCTTGTGGCAAGTGGCCGCAAGACCGTTTCGGTTGAAACCTTGGACGACCAATCGCTGTCGGAAAGTGTTCAACGCGTCAGTCGCAAGATCATCTCCGAGATTGTCCATGATCGGGACATCCCAATGTGCCGAAACAAAACCGATCACCAATCGTCAACAGTGGCTACGACCTACCTGGACGATGGTAGCGATACGATAACGATACAAAAAGCCGTCGCATCCGCGGTAGAGGCGGATCCAGCCGCGCTCGGCAAAGACGAGATAAAACGCAGCCTGGGCTATGCGACTGTCTTTGCCCTGATGATCTATGTGGCCGGGGCAGGTCTGACGAGCTTGGCGCAACTGCTTATTGCGCGTATCGTAGGCTCAACCAGTTACGGCATTTATTCCTACGTACTTTCAACGACATCCGTCCTTGCTTATCTCGCCACGCTTGGATTCAACGTATCATTGTTGCGGTTCGTGTCCGCCTACAGGGCCCAGGGACGCCTTGACCTCGCTCACGGTGTAATCAGATTTGCCTTTCAGCGATCACTGGCGGTGGCGACCCTGTTCGGCGCTGCGGGCGCGACCTATATCTGCGCGTCATCGGGTTCCGGAAACAGAGAACTTGAGGTTAGCCAGCTGCTGGGTATGGCGGCAGTTCCGTTGGTCACGACCTCCGCCCTGGGAGCCGCACTCATCCGTGCTTTCGGCGGCGGGGTTTCAGCCCTTTTGCCAGAACGCATTGTGCGTGACGGGCTGCTGCTGACATTGCTGGGAATCGCAGCCTTGTCCGGGTCGTGGACTTTGAACGCACCGTTGGTGATGCAAGCGGTGGTGACCAGTTCAATCGTAACGGTCGGATTGGTCTTCGTCCTGGCCACAAGATTTCAGCCGCCCGGTTTGCGGCAGGCTGAACCTGCGGACGCATCGAAGGATTGGTGGTCGGCGGTTCCGCCCATCATGCTGATGGCGGGTCTAGATGTCTTCATCAACAGAGCAGGGGTGATGGTGCTTGGCTGGACCGGCCACATACGTGATGCAGGCATCTTTGCTCTGGGGCTGAATGTCGCCTTGCTTGTCGGTCTCTCATTGGTGGCCGTCTCCACGATGTTTTCCCCAGCAGCGGCTACACTTTTTGCGCGAGACGACCGTAAAGGCTTACAGGAGCTGTTTTCACGAGCTGCCTTACTTTCTTCCGGCGCCGCAATTGCGATGGCAATCCCCTTGCTAGTGATTGTTCGGCCGCTCCTGAGTTGGTTCGGTGAAGACTTCGGTACGGGGGCACCTATCGCGAGAGTGCTGATGCTTGGATACGTATTTGTGGCCTTATGCGGACCGCAATTGAACCTCTTGACCATGACTGGGAATGAATGGCCGGCCGCTGTGACGATGATCGTCGGCGCGGCGATTGGCGTCATCGGCTGCGTTATCGGGATAGAGATCTACGGCCCATTGGGTGCTGCAATAGGGCTCGCGCTTGCTCTTGTCGTATGGAACGTCGCAATGGCGATCTACATCGGCAAACGGCTGAAGATCATGCCTGGGCTGATCTACGCGTTGACGTCATTGAAGGGGCGCACGATCGAGAGCCACCAACGATATTGGTTCTTACCCTAACAGGGCCGGCTTCGGCCGGTGACCGGGATACAGTCACCCCCGTTTTATTTGGGAGCCGCTGAGCTTTTCCCGCTCTGGTGAGGCCGAACTCATGCAAACGCACGATGATGCAGCCCGAGGCGACAAGCACTATTGATGGGCGCTTCATAGGCTTTCTCTGTGACCTGGAAGCCCTCAGGCCAGGCTTTCGGTCCGCGTCGAAAGAACCCTGCAGCGACGAGGAGGGGCAATGGAACGGGTTGCCGACACCAACTCATTACGCTTGGCATCATTGGACCTTCTGCGACTGATCGCTGCCTTGGCGGTTGTGTGCTTTCACTATCTTTTTCGTGGCCCGATTACCGGAGATATTCACGCCGGGTATCCTGCCGCTGCGCCGTTTGCCATCTATGGCTATCTTGGGGTCAGTCTGTTTTTCCTTATCAGCGGCTTTGTCATAACGTGGTCGGCCGAGGGACGGACATGGCAGGAATTCGCCGTCGCGCGTTTCGTTCGGCTTTATCCTGGATTTCTCGTCTGCATGACGCTGACGTTTGTGGTCCTCTCGATCGCCGGCGACCCGAGATTCCCAACCAACGTTTCGACCTACATCGCCAATCTTTCCATTTTCGCCCGCGTGTTCGGCAGACCATCCATGGATGGTGTCTACTGGTCTATTATGATCGAGATCGTATTTTATGGCTGGGTTGCGGCGCTTATTTTTGCGGGCGCCTTCCAACGTTGGAAGTTAGCTATTGTCGCCATCTGGCTCGTGATTTCGGCGGCAAATGAGCTGTTCTTTGAAAATACAGCTATACGGGCTTTGCTTATTACGGGCTATGCCCCTTTCTTTGCCTTCGGTATTTTGTCCCAACAGGTCGTTGCAAAAGGTCATTCACCGGCGGGGCTCATCCTTCTTGCGGCGGCAATTCTGCTGTCGTGCCAGACGATCAGGTTTGATGAAGGCTGGATGCAGGAGCATTACGGAATGGCCGTTTCCTATACCTCTCTCGTTGCCGCCAATGGGGTTGTCTTCGGGATTTTTACAGGTGCCCTTCTGATCCGCTCCATCGTGCCCCCTTCAAAAACGGTCCTGATGCTTGGGGGATTGACTTACCCTCTTTATCTTTTGCACCAGTATATCGGTTACGTCTCTCTCAACGCGCTGGCTCCGCTAATCGGCAGGCACGCAGCATTCCTGGTCGTGTTGTCTGCGGTGCTTCTAGCCTCTTTTTTGATCTGGCGTTTCATCGAAACGCCACTACGCAAGCCGCTTATCCGTGCTTTGATGTCTGGCATGGGTCAGATCGCACCAGGCGGATCTGTGCGGGCTCGGAGGAAGAGCACCGTGGCGCCGACATAGCCTTGCTTGCCGACAGGCAGCACGGCCGCCGGCAAGCTCACACAGGCACGAGCGTTTGTTGCTCCGTCACGGATTTGGCGCCGTCTGCGTGAAAGTGCCGATACCATTCGACGAACTGGTTTACGCCATCCTCAAGCGTGGTCGCCGGCGCGAAGTTTACGGCTCGGCGGAGATCGCCAACATCGGCGCGTGTCTCAAGAACATCACCCGGAGGCAAAGGCACATCCCTCCTGATCGCTTTGCGACCCAGGGCTGTCTCAATAATCGTGATCAGCCGATTGATCTCTTCGGGCCGATCATTGCCGATGTTATACAGGCGATATGGTGCTGAGCTGGTAGCCGGATCGGCAGCGCAACCATCCCAATTGGGATCGGCGCACGGTGGCGTTGCGAGCACTCGAACCACCCCTTCGACGATGTCGTCGATGTAGGTGAAATCTCGCCAGACATGGCCGGCGTTGGACACGTCGATCGCGCGTCCTTCGGCGATGGCATGCGTGAACGTGTAGACCGCCATATCGGGTCTGCCCCATGGTCCGTAGACGGTGAAGAAGCGCAACCCTGTCACAGGCAAGCCAAATAGATGACTATACGAATGCGCCATGGCTTCATTTGAGCGCTTGGTGGCGGCATAGAAGCTTATCGGGTGGGCAGCGCCGCTATGTTCGGAAAAGGGTATTGTTTGGTTGGCGCCATAGACCGAACTGGACGAAGCGTAGACCAGATGCTTGATGCCGAAATGCCGGCAACCCTCCAGGACGTTGAGAAACGCCACGATGTTGGACTGAACATAGGCGTGCGGGTCGACAAGGGAATAACGCACACCCGCTTGAGCAGCCAGGTGCACGACATGCGACGGTTCAAGGTCGGAGAACAGAGATTGCACCGACAGCCTGTCCGCCAGATCCATGCGGATCGGCGTGAATCGCGGCTCGGCGCAGAGATGCGCAAAACGCGCTTCCTTAAGCTTCAGATCGTAGTAGGGCGTGAAATTGTCCACTCCAATTACCTGCGCACCGTGACGAATAAGCCGGGACGCCACGTGAAACCCGATGAATCCCGCGGCGCCGGTAACCAGGACAGGACCTTTCCGCGCGACCTCAGCAACCCGCATGTCCGGGCTCGATTGATCGGATTCAACTCCTGTGGAACGGGATTTGTCACGTTGAGCGTCGCGCATACCCGTGGCCTTGGAATGGTGTCCGACCATGACGAATTATCCCTGCTTCGAAAGCCGAGTTGTCGGCGTAGTGTGGGGATCGGGCAGGGCTGCGCTTTGCACCAGACCCAATGCCAGACCAATTAAATTCGGCCACGCGCCCCGCCTCGCGGTTGAGGCGGGGTCACGGCAGCACGGAAATTCGCCCCAGCAGCGCGACCAGTTCACCCTGGCGCTTGGTTTCAGTCTTGGCAAATAAGGAGGCAAGCTGAGATCGTATGGTGGTGCGGCTGAGACGCCAGCTGCGGGCGATTTCCAAGGGCGCATCCCCCTGAGCCAATCGCATGGCAAGCTGAGTTTCCGCGCTCGTAAGGCCGAACATCTTCTGCAATGTCTGAGGGTTGGCCGAGGACCGATTTTCCCGATCCAACAACGCGACGATACTCGTTCCGTCGGGAGTGATGACCCCGCCCTCGTTGAGTACAACCGGCCGGTCGTCCGTGCTGCGGATCACCACCCACGACAACGATCCTGGCAGAAAGTTGGTTTGAACGTTCGCAACGAGTCGCCTTAGCGCAGCCGTAAGCTCCGTAGCCGTACCAGCCGCGTCACCCTGTCGTTCAAAGGTGCTTTGAGCGGCAGTGTTCCACTCCAGCACCTTTTTTTCGCGATTAAGGACGAGGAAGCCACAGCCAATGCGATCGAGCATGCCGGTGACGGATTCCATGCTCCGTCGCTTTGACGCACATGCAGTTCCCTGCCTGTCCGACATGCAACGTGGCGTGCGTGCAACGCTGCCGCCGTATGCAATGCCCAATTCGATATGTTGCTTGTTCACAACGGAGTCGTTGCGCCGGTCAATGAAAGACATAGCCTACCCCACCCGTGTTTGGCCGAGTAAATTTCCGAGTTCTCTATCGCTATCTGACGTCACCCATTATCCGAGGTTACTCGCTGTGCGACGCCCGCAAAAAAGCTCCCTGCTCCCAAAAGACTTCTCTGTCTCAAGGGCTTGCATCGATTTCGCACCTGCACCTTTGCGATGTGAATAAGACCGGAGCTTCTTCTTAGCTTGATGATAATCTGGGATACGTGGCCCGCAATCCGGCAGTGGTACTAGACCGGACGGTGGCGTTCTAGGCTCGACGGGCTAATCCAAAAGTTGTAGTCTGAGGACATGGGGTTGCACCTGCGTAGATTGGTTTCACGTCTGCAAGGTATGTCGCTAGCTCACATGGCTTCCATGTCGGTGCTAATTTTTACCGTAATATTCGAAATCTCAAGTATAACCCAAGCTGAAACAGAAGAAACCTTCATCTCAGCTATTCCAGCTATAATCATCGCTGTATATCTTGTCGGACGTAACGCGGCAATCGTCGCGACCTTGGTGGCCGCCGCCGCTGGCCTGGCGGCTGCAAGAATCTTACGCGGTCAAGTTCCCGCCGAGGATTGGCTTCGGGCAATCTTCCTCCTCGTTTCTGGCTTTATGATTGCCCTCGTGTTCCACCGCTTGCGGCAGGACGTCAGTAGGGCGTTGGAAATCGCCGAAAATAGATTGAGCGCTGTCGAAGCCACCGAAAGCCGCTTCCGTTCGGTGTTCGAGCGTGCGGCCATCGGCTTTGCAAACACCAACGAAAAAGGCGAGCTTCTGCAGTCCAACCGACGTCTTTGCGAACTGACAGGATACAGCGAAGCCGAGCTTGCTCATGTTCCGCTCGAGCGCCTTGTTCATCCCGATGATCGTGCTGGCGTTGTTGAAGCGCTTGCCGATCAAGGTAGGTCCGGGACGCCATTTGATGCGGAAGTACGTTTGTTGAAGAAGGATGGTTCCCCCTTTTGGGCTCGCCTGAACTTGTCATCGTACCGGTCCGATGGCCCCCTTTCAGAGAGCGCAGTCGTCGTTGTCGATGACATCTCGGAGCGGCGGGCGGCGCGCGAGGCGATGCGGATTCAGAAGGAACGGCTAGATCTGGCGCTTTCGGCCGGGCGGTTGGGGACCTGGCAAATCGACCTCCAAAGCGAAGTCGTCACCGGTTCTGATAAATTTTGGGAAATTCTAGGCCTACCCGGGGCCACCAGTCGGCCAATGGATGAGCTGGCTGCCGTCATCTACGCCGCGGACTGGCGAAAGCTCGCAGTTCCTAAAGCATCCGGTCCCACCACAAATTATGATGTTGAGGTGAGAGCCCGGCGATCGGATGGAACTGTTCGTTGGGTAGCACTGCGTGGGCGAGAGGAGCAATACAACGATCAGCAACTGCTAATCGGGGTAGCAGCTGACCTGACGGAGCGTCGGCAGACCACGCTCTTGCGCGCCACGGTGAGGAGACGGGAACGGATCTTGATCGAGCAACGTCATCGGTTCAGCAATCTTTTCTCGGTCGTCACGGCGCTGGTAAAAATGGTTGAGGTCCCCGGGAACAGCGTCACGAAGTTCAAGGAGGACCTAGTTGATCGAATACGCGCGCTTGAGATCACGCATACGATGATCTCACGCCGCACCGCGAGTCCGATACTGCTCCAAGACCTCGTGGTCCAGGAACTTTTGCCGTACCTGAAAACGCGAACGATAAGGACCCATGGTCCTGACGTCGTGATGTCAAGCGGTGCTGCCGAAACCTTCGCGATGATTGTTCACGAGCTTACGACGAACTCCGTCAAACATGGTGTGCTTGGTGGCTCCCGGGGGCGCCTTGAGGTTAGATGGGCGTACGCTTTAGATTCAGATAGTGAGGCAAGTGCCGACGTCGTGTTCGATTGGATCGAATCGGGGAGCCGCAGGAAAGCCAAGAACATCGGCCATGGCATGGGCTCGATGATATTGGGTGTTAATACCGCGCCGCTTATTGGCCATTCCTCGAAGCTGGAGATATTCGCAGGCGGTTTGCGATATTCGCTCCGGTTGCCTCGACGCGAAATCGAATCTTAATCAACAAATCTCGAACGCCAGTTCTGTAGCGCGACGGCTGCTTCGGTGCGGTTGCGTACTCCTAGTTCACGCATTACGGCAGCGGCGTGGATTTTGGTCGTCGCTTCAGAAATATCCAAATCGCGGGCTATCTCCTTGTTTGAGAAGCCCTCGGCCATCAGCTTGAGCACATCTCGCTGCCTCGAGGTCAACTTGCTTAGGACGGTCGCTCCCATCCGCCGTTGGGTCCAGGCTCTTGCGGATTGGAGTGCGGGTGATGCTGGAGCTCCAGACGGTCGAGACAACAGCGCCGGAACATAGATGCGACCTGCCAGAATCTCGCGCACTGCCGACACCACTTCTTGGTCCGTCTGCGATTTCACGATATAGCCGTGCAGCCCGATCGAAAGGGCTTTCAATATTTCCGCCCGTGAATCATTCCCGGAAACGATTGCAAAACGGGTGTCCGGATACGCTGCCAAAACATCGCCGAGCACCTGCTGGTTGAACAGTCCCGGCATGTTCAGATCCAGTATGGCAAGATCGATTTTGTCCTGCTGAGCAAGGACATTGACCACGGCATCGAAATATCCGGCCTCGAATATTTCCGCTTCCGGGAGCTCGGCCCTAAGCGCCAAACTCAGGCCACGCCGATACAAACCGTGATCGTCTGCAATGACGATTCGATACATTTGCATTCCACCCCAACGCAGGCTCACAATCGAGCCTTGAAACGCTTATTCCGCCTTTAACGATCAATCGGGGAAAGGCCCTGGCGGTGGCCAACCGCTCGTCGAACGCTTAGAAAACTCCGCACCTCTTTGCACGCCAACATGCTTAATATATTCCTATATGGCGGAAAAATCTCCTTTTTTTTCGAGGATCCGTCAATCGGCTGGAATCGGACGGGCCTCGGCCTTGTCAGAGAGGCTGTATCTCCGATCAGGCGCGTCTGAGGCCAATTGCGAAGGTTTCGATGCGATATCAGCTGTTTGAGGGAGCGAAAAGTAAATTTCCAGCAGCTGGATTCTCGGTTCTGCACGCGGGCGCCTCAAGCCTTTGAAGGCATCATGGCCAAGCAATTTCTAGATGCGGGTGCACAGTCGCTCCCCGCGTGCCGAACACCCACGTTTCAGCGCGGAAGTTGAAGCTCAGGAGGCGATCGATCGGTGCCATTCGATTGCACGACGACATCCCCCGCCCGCTCACATACCGTTCTTCACAAGATGCTCGGACTAACGCGTAGCGCAGTTTCTCTCTGACCCATCATGGTCTGACCCATCATGGTCGGAAGGGACCCACAACGCTTCTACTCCAGGCACCGCCATGGACGTCCCAACGAGTTATGGAGGATCGGATGAAAGCGGTTATTCAATGCGGTGGAATGGGAACACGACTTCGTCCCTTCACGTCGGTTTTGCCGAAGCCTCTGATGCCAATTGGTGCCCGGCCCGTGCTCGAACTGCTCCTCAAGTGGCTCCGACGCAATGGCATCGAGGAGGTCTACATCACGACCGGATATCTCGGCCATCTCATCCGCAGCGTGTGCGGTGACGGTTCGCAATGGAATCTGAAAATACGGTACACTCAGGAAATGGAGCCGCTGGGCACCATCGGGCCACTCTCGCTTATCCGAGATGAACTGACTGAGCCCTTTATCGTGCTCAACGGCGACGTTCTCACCGACCTGAGTCTCAGCAGGTTCATAGCAGCCCACCGCAAGCACAAAGATCCGGTCACTATCGCCACCGCCAACCGGCTCATCAAGATGGATTTCGGCGTCATCGACGAAGTCGACGATGCGGTGCAGGTGTTCCGCGAAAAGCCTACGCTTTCTCATCTCGTGAGCATGGGCATCTACTGCATGAATCCCGATGTCCTGAACTTTATTCCCTCTGGCATCCCGTTCGGATTCGACGACCTGATGCTGCAGATGATGCAGCAAGGCACGGTCGTCCACATCTACAAGCATGAAGGGCTTTGGCTCGACATTGGCCGCGTCGATGATTTCCAGAATGCTCAGGCCATTTCCTGGGAGGAGCAGTCGGCTTCGATTGAAGTTGCGGCGGCGGCCGCCTGACAGATCGCGGTCCTCGAGAACCCAAACAGGATGATAATTCGGGAGTGAGGTCATCATGCTCTTGGTAAGTGCACCGATCTTGGGTGTCCCGGAGAAGGCTGCTCTGTCAAAGGTCATTGATAGCAGCTGGCTGACCATGGGCGAGCAGGTTCGATTGTTCGAAGAGTCGTTTGCCCGCATGCACGGCGCGGACGATTGTGTCGCCGTCAGCTCCTGCACGGCTGCACTTCATCTCATTTTGCACGGGCTCGGTATCGGCCCAGGCGACGAGGTGCTGGTTCCGTCTCTGACTTTCGTGGCGACCGCGAACGCGGTGCTTTATGTCGGCGCAACACCTGTCTTTGTAGATATCGAGTCAGCCGACTTGCCGTTGATGTCGATTGCGGAAGCTGAGGCTCGGTGCACGCCGCGCACCAAGGCGATAATTCTCGTTCATTTCGCCGGATATCTGGCAAATCGGGAACATTGGCAAAGGTTTGCCGGTAGTCGGGGGCTGCACATCATCGAAGACGCAGCTCATGCTCCCGGCTTGAGGGAAGTCGGAACCTTTGGCGCTGCCGCGGCCTTCAGCTTCTACGGCAACAAGAACATGACAACCGCTGAGGGCGGCGCCGTAATCGCCCAAGACCCAGAACTGCTCGACAAGATCCGCCGGGCGCGCGGGCACGGGATGACCACCGGCACGCACCAGCGGCTAAACAGCCGCACGCCGCAGTATGACGTTACCATGCTCGGGTTCAACTATCGTATGGACGAGATGCGGGCCGCAATCGGGCTCGTCCAGCTGGCGAACCTGCAAGAGTGGAACGAAGTAAGGCGCATCCTCGTCGTCCTCTATCGACGGCTCATCGCCGCACGCTGCCCGGCAATAACCATTCCATTCAGTGAATCGCGGAGATCCGCTTACCACATTATGCCGATAGTTTTGCCGCGATACGCGGACCGGCAAGGCGTTGTCGACGAATTGCGCGACCAGGGAATCCAAACCACGATCCACTATCCGCCCGTGCATCGGATGACGTTGTACCGCGAGCTTTTTCCCGGAACCCATCTGCCACGAACGGAAGACTTTGCTCAGCGGGAACTGACGATTCCGCTTCACCCGCAGATGACCTCGGCGGTGGTCGAGGCGGTTGTGGAAGCCTTGGCCACTGCGGTGAACGGCCGTGCCCAAGCGGGAACCGCCGCATGAACGCGACAGATCAATCCCTTCACCGACGCTTCGTTGCAGTCTCGGATCATGGGTTTGCACGGCGTTTGATCGACGTTGCTGTTGCAACCATTGCTGCGGTGTTGTTCTCGCCGCTAATGCTGCTTATCGCAGTCAGCCTTCTGGCCGAGGGCGGTAGACCTGTCTTGTTCGCACAGACCCGCTTGGGTGCCGGGGCTCGACCCTTTCAGATGTACAAGTTCCGCAAGTTCGACGTGCGGTGCGACCCCCACGGCCTCGCTTTGACGGTCGCCGGTGACAACCGCATGACAAGGATAGGGCGGGTGCTCGCCGCGACAAAGTTCGATGAGCTGCCGCAACTGTGGAATGTAATCATAGGCGACATGGCAATCATCGGGCCACGGCCGGAGAGTCTGGCGTTCGCCGATTGCTTCCATGGCGGCGCCGAAGCTGTTTTGCGCTACAAGCCAGGCTTGCTCGGTCCGAGCCAAATTCTGTTTCGAAACGAGGCGAGTTTCTATCCAAAATCCACGGATCCGTTGACGTACTATCGTGAGATCCTGTTTCCAGCCAAGGCCAGGATCGACCTTTCCTATTATCCGCAGCGGACTCTCGTGGCTGACGTCGTTTGGATGGCCCGCGGTTTTCTAGCCGTTATCGGCCGGGTACCGCCGTCGCCGATCAAGATCTAAGCCCGTTCAGGACTGACACTCCGGTGAGCGTCACCGTCGGAGTTGGAAATGGCAATAGGGACGATTGGTCATGAACTACAAAGCCAAAAAAGTACTGGTCACGGGCGCAGATGGATTTATCGGGTCGCATCTCACCGAGGCGCTGGTCCGCAGCGGAGCGGATGTCACGGCATTGGCGCTCTACAATTCGTTCGACAGTCACGGCTGGCTTGACGATTTGCCGGACGACGTTCGTAGCCACCTGCATCTGGTGCGTGGCGACGTGCGCGACAGTGCGTTCCTGAACAGGATCATGCGCGGCCAGGCCGTGGTTTTCCATCTGGCCGCTCTGATCGCGATTCCATATTCGTATGCAGCGGCCCAGTCATATGTGGAAACCAACGTCCTGGGCACGATGAACGTTCTCGAGGCAGCGCGGCAGTGGGATATGGAACGCGTTGTGCACACCTCGACCAGCGAGGTCTACGGCACTGCGCTGACCATGCCGATCAAAGAATCTCATCCGCTGCAGGGCCAGTCGCCATATTCTGCTTCCAAGATCGGGGCCGACATGATGGCCGAAGCCTACGCCAGGTCATTCGATGTTCCCGTCGTAACTCTGCGGCCATTTAACACCTATGGCCCACGCCAGAGCGAGAGGGCGATAGTGCCGACCATAATCAGGCAGGCCCTCGACAAAAACTGTTCGGCCATCATGGTCGGGGATACGAGCCCTATACGCGATCTAACTTTTGTCGAAGACACGGCCGCGGCATTCCTGACCGCGGGCGTGGCGGGCCTCAAATTCGGCCATGCCTACAATGCCGGAAGCCAGCGTGCCGCGACGATTGCGGACGTTCTGGATCTGGTGATCGAGTTGAGCGGATCGAGGAAACCTGTCCATCGGGATGAAAGCCGCTTGCGCCCGCAGAATTCCGAAGTGCGCGCGCTGCTTGCGGACTCGACGCAATTCGAAACCCAGACCGGCTGGCGAGCCCATACCAATCTGCGAGATGGACTGGAGCGCACCATATCGTGGTGGAGGAGGCGCCTGAGCGAAGGACGGGTGCGCCGGGAAATGGGCTACATGACATGACCCGCTGTCGCCGACATGTGTTGGCGTTGCCATTGTTTTTCGCTTTGGCGTGGTTTGATCAGCACGCTGCCGCGAGCCAGGTGAGCAATGCGTCAACGCACTTTGTCGCGACGCCGGCGATGCAGTTGCCCGACTATCTGCACCCTACGGTCGATCCCGTGTTTGGCGAAACGTTCACTCGGATCACAAAGCGCGGACCGCTTGGAAATGGGGTCGCGTGTGTGAAAGATTATTGCAGCCACCGTTATTCCAGCGCGCAGGCCTGGAATGCGGACCAGAGCCTTCTCGTCATCACCAACGGCTGCAATGGGATGTGCTTTCTTGACGGACACACATTCGTGCCGCTGCTGGTGCGCGACCGATCGGGTGAATGTGAATGGCATCCGCAAAAAGCGGATCTCATGATTTGCGTTCAAGGCCGGCGAATATCGACTTGGGCGCCGCGGACTGATCACGAGGATGTGCTGTTCGATTCAAGGGACTATCGGAATCTGCGCTTCGGACCGGGCAAAGGCAACCCGAGCCAGGATGGTAGCCGCATAGCGGTGCGAGCGATCAGATCGGACGGTGCCGAGGTCGTCTTCGCGTATGATCTAAAACTGCACAGCAAGTTGGCCGATATCGCACTTGGGCAGCTTGCCGGGAACGTTGACAGCTGTTCGATTTCTCCTCTGGGCACGAATATTCTCTGCATCCAGGGACTGGCAGATGGTACCGAACAGGCGTTTATTTTTTCGACCGACGGCACTCCGGGCCAGCAGTGGCTAGAGCATCATCGGCCCGGGCACGGCGACATGACGGTCGACGCCGATGGGAGCGAGATCTACGTAGGCATCAGCAAATCCGATCCGGACAGGTTTCAGGTGATCAAGCGCCGGCTGTCCGACGGGAAAGTAACTTCGCTTATGAAGTATGGTGAGGCCTCGCATGCTTCTTTGCGTGCCTTGAACAAGCCTGGCTGGGTGTTCCTGAGCTATGGCGGCGAACCGGACAAGGTTTCTGCCCGTCCGGAAATGGCACCTTATGCACGAGAGGTTATCGCACTGCGCCTCGATGGCAGCGGAGAGGTTCGGCGCATAGCGCAAACACGCAGCGTTGATTTCGACTATCGAAGCGAGACCCATGCCTCGCCGTCACCTGATGGCTCGCAGGTAATCTGGTCCAGCAACTGGGGCGTGCCCGGCGGACCTGTTTATGACTTCGTCACCCGTGTCGACTGGTCGGAAGAGCCGAAGTCGAACTGAATGGAGATCAGCTATGGCATTCGCGAAGCGAAACGTTCTTGCAGCGCTTGGTGTGCTGGCCGCGATCGATACTGCTTTCGCAGCGGACACGGCAACCGCTTATAAGCTCTCCCCCGGCGACGTAGTCGAGATTGGGATTTCTTCTGTACCGGAACGAACGCAACGTGCCGTAATCCAGCTGGACGGTACGATCGCGCTCCCCGAGGTCGGGATGATACCAGTCGGAGGCCTGACCCCTGCCGAACTGCAGGCCCATGTGGCCGCGATCCTGCCGACCAAGATACTCCACCAGCGTATGCCTGACGGGCGGGAGCAGATGATCGTTGTCAAACCTGGTGACGTGACGGCGACAGTCGCGGAATATCGTCCGGTATATGTGACTGGAGACGTGCTCACTCCGGGTCAGCAGGCATATCGACCCCTCATGACCGTGAGACAGGCGGTTGCGGTGGCGGGCGGCCTCAGCCTTTTGCGGTCACGATCGAACCAGGCAGGTCCCGATCCGGTGGATTTGCAACGCGACTATCAATCGCTTTGGGGAGAATACACCCGCGACTATTTCCATGGTGCTCGCATTCGCGCCGAACTGCAGGGTCAGGCGAGTTTCGATACAAGGCCGCCGCAAGGATCACCCTTGTCTGCCGCCTTCAACTCGGCCATTGCCAAGGCTGAAGCAGAAGCGCTGAAGATTTCTCTCGACAACTTCCAACAAGAACAAGACTACGTTGAACAGGGAGCAAAGGACGCCGCGACGCAGATCGAGGTTCTGACCAAGCGCGAGCAGGTTGAGAAGGACGGGGTCAAGGCGGATGAAGACGATCTGGCGCGGGTGACCAAATTGTTCCAAGCGGGCAACTTGACCAACGCCAGGCTTTCGGACGTCAGGCGCTCCGCGCTTCTCTCTTCCAATGGGGCGCTTCAGACTTCGGTCGAGCTGATGCGGACGCGACGCCTGCAGGAAGACTATCTGAGGCAACGCGCGCGTAATGAAAACACGCGAAAGATCGGTTTGCTGACGGAGTTGAGGGACACTGATGTACGTCTTGCCGACACAACGGCGAGGCTCCAGGCCGCAAGTCAGAAGCTGCAGCCCGCCGGCGCGTCAGCCCTGCCATTGCCGGTCAGCGGAGAAGCCATCCAGGCCCAGATCACCATCATACGCAGGATTGGTGAAGATTGGCGCAGGCAATCCGTCGAAGAAGATTCAGAAGTGCTTCCAGGGGATACGATCGAGGTAAGATTCAGCAGCGATCTGGGACGCGTGGCAAGCCAGTAGGCTATTGGTGCGTTCCGCCGTTTCACGGAAACGGCGGAGCGCACTATCTCTTTATTTTACGCAATTCCGGGCGGAAAACCGCTCACACTTTTCCTGGAATTGTGGTCCCGCTATTGTTTGAAGGCCCGGGAAATCTGATCGGTCAACGGCTTAAGCAGATACGACCAAACACTACGCTCATCTGTGCTGATGTGAACTTCGGCAGGCATGCCCGGCTTGAGGATTTTCTCACCTTTCAGGCAGGTGGCTTGGTTGTCGACATGGATGCGCGCCGAAAAATAGGAAAGCTGGCGTTCCTGATCCTTGATCAGATCCGCAGAGATGCGCTTGACTGAGCCCTCGCAGACAGGTGTGGTTCCGACGTCGAAAGAGGGAAAGCGGATCGATACCCGCTGGCCCGGCTGAACGTCATCCATTCGGGCTGGCGGAATGAGCGCATCCACCACAAGGTTGTCGGTGTCGGGCACGACCACCATAAGCGTCTCTCCCGGGGCCACCACACCGCCGACGGTGTGGATCGAGGATTCCTGTATCGTCCCGGTCTGGGGTGAACGAATATCTGTCCTGGCGAGCTCGTCGTCCGCCACTATCTTGCGCTCCTCGAGTTCCGTGCGCTTCGCTTCATTTTCGCGAAGCTCGCTCGTCACGTCGCTGCGCATCTGCTCGTCGAGCTGAAGTGCCTGCAAGTCGGTTTCACTGATATGGGCTTGCACCTCGGCGATAGCTGCAACGAGTCGCCCAGACTCGCCGCGTGCGCGAGCCTCTTCCAGGCTGACGTTGCTCAATCGCTCCTTGGACACCAGTTTCCTGGAGTAAAGAGATTGGACGTCGGCGAGGCTGTGGGTAAGGAGGTCCAACGAGTCATTCGTCGCGGCAAGCTGAGCCTTGAGGCCATCAATCTGGTGCCCGAGCTGCATCGAGCGGCTTTGCAACTGAGCTTTCTGGCCAGCCAGTGCCGTAGCCCGGCTTTCAAACAAGGCGCGTTCACCGTTGACAAGAGCAGCTACCCGCGGGTCGGCCATTCTCGCGCGCAGATTGGGAGGAACCTGCATTTCCGACAAGCCTTGCCGCTCTGCTTCGAGCCTGGCCAGGCGGATGGTGACCCGGTCAAGATCCTCACTGACGATCTGCAGGTTTGAACGCGTGAGCGTGTCGTCAAGCCTTACCAACACGGTGCCAGCACGCACATGGTCACCGTCCTGGGCGAAGATCCCGCCGATGGTGCCGCCGGTCCGGTGCTGCACTTTCTTTACGCTGCTTTCGACCACAACGGTTGCCGGCGCGACCACGGCGCCAGCGATCTTGGTTAACCCCAACCACATTCCTCCGCCGACGACAAGAAAGGCGGTGGTTGCTAGGCCCAGAACCAGGTTGGTGCGGATACCATCCGGATCAATGGTCAGCCTCGTTCCGAGCCAGTGTCTCCTGTCGTCGACACGGGCATGAGAAATAGTTGCGTCAGACACGGAATGAGACCTCAAGCATGGCCGCCTGCATTTTTCTGCAGCGGAACGACTGCCGGCTGAGGGAAGGGTCGCACGACATTCGAGAGAACATCTTCTCGCGGGCCAAATGCGTGAACCATCCCGTTCGACATGACAAGTACCTGATCAATATTGACCAGCGCAGAGGGGCGATGCGCGACGACGACGACGATACCGCCACGCTGGCGCACCGCCAGGATCGCCTCCGCCAGCGCAACATCGCCGTCTGAATCCAGGTTGGAATTCGGTTCGTCGAGCACGACAAGAAACGGATCGCCATAGAGTGCCCTGGCCAGTCCGACGAGTTGCCTCTGCCCGGCCGACAACGCCGTCCCGCCTTCGCCGATTCGTGTTTGGAACCCTTGCGGCAATCGCATGATCATCTTGTCAACGCCGGCCGCCCGAGCGGCTGCCATGACACCTCTCGGGTCGCTCTGCCCCCCAAACCTCGAGATATTGTCGGCGACCGTTCCGTCGAAGAGTTCGACATCCTGCGGCAAATAGCCGATATGAGCGCCCAGCAGTTCCGAACTCCACTGATCGAGAGCGGCTCCATCCAGGCGTACGTTTCCCCGAATCGGCCTCCATACCCCGACAAGACCACGCACCAGTGTCGTCTTGCCGGAGCCGCTAGGGCCGATGACCGCCATCCCTGCACCGCTTGCCAGGCGAAAGCTTACATTGAGAATCGTTGGCCGTTGTGTGCCCGGGGGCGCTATCGTCAATTCCTCTACCGAGAGCTGTCCCTGGGGACGCGGCAGCTCCATAAGGCTCTTTTGGTCATCGAAATTATCCAGGGCCGCGACCAAGTCGGAGTAACTTCGGCGGGCAGCCAGAAACCCTCTCCAGTTTGCTATGGCGGCGTCGACCGGCGCCAGGGAGCGGCCGAGCAATATGGAGGATGCGATGATCACGCCAGGTGAGGCCTCGCCCCCGATCACCAGATAAGCGCCGAGCCCGAGTACACTCGATTGCAAGGCCATCCTGAGCGTCCTCGACAATGACCCTGCTCCGCCCACGATGTCGGAAAGCAGCTCCTGGTTCTTGAGATATGAGCGGCTGACTTCTGCCCACCGTCGGCCAAGCCTGGCGGAGAGACCCATCGCCTGGACAACTTCCGCGTTGCGCCGGCCGGCGTCCGCAAGAACGCGCTGGGCGACAAGTGTTTCAGAAGCCCTTGTCGCCGGCGCGCGACCAACAATTTCCGCGACCACGGTCAAAAAAACGACAGCCGCTGCGCCGATGGTTGCCATCAGTCCAAGGGAAGGGTGCAAGAGATAAATCACCACCATGTAAAACGGTATCCACGGGGCGTCGAAAACAACTGTGGGACCCAGGCCGGAAAGAAAGCCACGCAATTGATCCAAGTCGCGCAGCGGCTGCACCCGGGTTGCATCCTGACCGGCAATGAGAGGCGCAGACAGCGAGATGTTGAAGGCCTGTTGCTGTAGATTTCGATAAAGGCGATTGCCTATACGAACGAGCAAGCGAAGGCGCACGAAATCGAGCAGTCCGTAAATGGCATAAAGACCCAGCATGCCGATCGTAAATCCGACGAGCGTTGGAACGCTCTGCGATGGCAGCACGCGGTCATAAACTTGCAGCATGTAGACGGAGCCCGTCAGGGCCAGAATGTTAATCACTGCCGAAAAGAGACCGACGCCAAGCAGCCCATGCCAGCAGCCCGACAGAGCTGATGCGAGATGTTGCGTGTGGGATTTCTTCACGACGTGCCAATCTCCAATTGAGATTGTCGCACGAGCTCACGGGCTCTCTGAGAGTAGGACACGATCTTACCTTCCGTTGTGATCCCGCCCACCCCGAACATTAAACCAAGCTAACATTCGCCAATTTTTATCAAAATGCAGCAAAATCGTGACGACCGGCCGCTAAATCGTTAACGACCCCGACAAGCTGGGGATAACTACCCGGGGGCGTTCGGCCTTGGCGAATATGTGATGGAACGGTCGCTGCGGCGCCGCTGTCAAACAATTGGGTGTGCGTTCGAGTCGCAGTCAAAACCGATCAGGCTTCCGGCGCTGATGGTCCGCTGCGGCTCTTCATATAAGCGAAAACCACGCGGCCTTGGCCAAGCTCGTTGGCGACCACGCTAACGTCTTCATAGGACTTCGAGCGGTCGAGCAGACCCATGACTTGTCGATCTTGGCCAAGGCCGACCTCGAAGAGCAGGATGCCGCCAGGGCGTAGATATTGCTGCGCGTCTTTTACCACCCGCATATGGATGCTCAGTCCATAGGGGCCAGCCACGAACGCTTCGCGCGGCTCCAGGTCGATCAAGTGAGAGCGGTCGCCCTCAAGGCGCTTTTCCGAAATGTATGGCGGGTTGCAGACGATCATGTCGATCGTGCCAGCCAGTTCCAGGCCCGAGAAAGCCTCGAACAGGTCCCCTTGATGCACCGCAATCCGACCGGCCAATCCATGAAAGGCTACGTTACGACGCGAAACCTCGACGCATCCATCCGTCAAATCGCTCGCCCAGATCCGAGCGGCGGGGGCGTAGTGCGCTATGGCGCAGGCCAGATTGCCGGCGCCGCAGCACATGTCGACTATGCGAGGCTCGGCGATCCTCAACTGATCCAGGGCATCGAGGGCTGTTGTGCCCAGCAACTCGGTCTCGGGTCGCGGTACGAGTGCGCCAGGCCCCACGAGCAATTCCAGCCCCATGAAGGTGGTATGCCCTTTATTGTAGGCATTCTCGACGCTGATTTCCCGACTCACGACAAACCCGCTTTCCCAACCGTCTCGTTCCTGAGGCAGCTGCGATCAGTTCTTTTTCCGCATGACGTATTGAGCAATTCCGTGGACGGAATCGAGGTTCTCAGGCAATAGCTCGCTATCCTCAACGGTGATGCCGAATGTTTCTTCAATGAAGCCGATAACCTCGAGCACCCCCGTGGAATCGACGATACCCTGATCGAGCAGAGACGCATCGTCTTGCAGGGCCTCGGCGTCGGCGACGTAGAAGTTCGAGGCAAGGAAACCACGAATCTGCTCGCTGTAAGTCTCCATCGGATCTTTTCTGGACAACATGTTATTTCTCCAGTTGGTGCATTAAGCTCAATGAAAGGTAGTGTTGAAGGGTGTTTCAGGACAAAGCCGTTTTCTTCAGCTTCCCCGTATCTGTCATCGGCAGGCTGTTCACGATGACGATGGATTTTGGGACCATGAAGTTTTCCAGCCGCTTTTGACATTCCTTCTGCAGTTGCTTCTCATCAGTGGCCCTCCCTTGCTCCATCACGACAAACGCCTTCACGGCTTGCCCGAGAAGTTCGTCCGGGACGCCGATCACGGCTGCTTCCCTGACTCCCGGAATGCCGATAAGCGCGTTCTCAACCTCCTTGGGCGCGACCTTCTCGCCGCGTGATTTGATGATCTCATCGCCGCGGCCGACGAAATAGAGGTAGCCTTCCGCGTCAATCCGGCAGTAGTCGCCGGTGTAGAGGACCTGTTCACCCGGCAGAGGACCGGGTCTGAGCTTTTTCGCGGTCGCCTCAGGCTTGCCCCAATAGCCCTTCATCACGGTCGCGCCGCGGATGACCAGCTGGCCGACGACGTCGGGGCCAACCCGCTTGTCGTCCTCATCGACAATCCACATTTCTGTATTCGGGATGGCTATTCCGACACTCAACGGCTTTCGCTCGAGATCCTCTGGCGGCAAGTAGGTGCAGCGCTTGCACTCGGTGAGCCCGTACATCGAATAGATGCGCGCGCTGGGAAACAGGTCTTGGAGCATGAGAATATGCTTCAGGGGCAGGGCGGCCGCCGTATTCGTAACGTAGCGAATGCTCGAGAAATCCTGGTCCTTCAGCGATTTGAGCTCCGAGAGCGCGGCAAAAATGGTAGGCACGCCGGGGAAACCCGTGACCCGCTCTTGCTTGATCAATCCAAGGATCTGCGCCGGAAACGCGAACGAGCGCTCGAGCACCAGGCGGGCGCCGGTACGGAACGCCATGATCATCTGATAGAGGCCGTAATCGAATGCCAACGGCAGGACATTCAGGATTACTTCGTCTTCAAGGAGCTCAAGATACGACGCGATCGAGCTGCAAGCCGCCATCATGTTTCTGTGCGTCAGCATCACGCCCTTGGGCTCGCCGGTAGAACCCGATGTATAGATTATGGCAGCGAGGTCGATGTCGATGCATCTGCGCGCCGGTGCCGCGCTGTCGCCGGCGATCGCAACGTCCCAGCGCACCGCATGAGGCAGTTGTATCAACTCGGCGTCATCTATCGGCCCGGATACAATCATTCGGCGCAGAGACGGGCAGTTGCGAGCCGGCTCGCTGAAGATGGAAGTCAGATGGTTGTCCGTTATCAGCGCGGTCGGCAGACAATCGTTGAGCAGGTAATGAAGCTTGTCGCTCTTCGTCAGCGGATTGACGATGCACACCACGGCGTTCGCTTTGAGTACGGCCCAGAAGCTGACGACCGTTTCGACCGTGTTGTCTGCGAAGATCATTACGCGATCGCCGCGCGCCACTCCCGCATCTGCCAGATGTTGTGCAATGCCGTTAGCTCTCGCCTCGATCTCGGCATAGGTGAGGCGTTGCCCGCCGCAGACCAGCGCCACCTTGTCGCCGAGTCGGTCGGCCGAGTATCTGAGATAGTCATGCAACTGCGGAATCGCGCCGTGCATCATGCCAACACCTCTTCCCTGACCTGGTAATCAACATCGACGCTGAGCGGAATCTCTCGAGTGCTTCCGGGGCGGCGCGCGATAAACTGCTGGTGGAGAAGTTGGGTCGACAGCACGCCGACCAGCGCCATGTTGTCGGAATTGGAAAGATCCTGATCCGTGGCTCTGGCCTGACACTTGCCCAGCAGGCGCGCGACCGGCTCAGGGTCAAAGACATTTGCCTCGCGCAATGCTTTTTCCGAAAGTGCCTCGCGCACATAGGCCGGTGCGTTGTGGCCAACGAAGCATTGAGCGTTCGGCGCCCTGTAGGGCTGTTTCTTGCGGGCTACGACTTCCCGCGGCAGCATCGGCTCGGCCACTCGCTTCAAGACGTGCTTCTCATCCAGGACGCGCAGCTTGTATTCGGCTGGAAGCGAGTTTGCGAGTTTTACAACGTCATCGTCGAGGAACGGGAAGCGCCCTTCGACCGAGTTGCCCATCAGCATTCTGTCTCCCTGCGAGGAGAGCAGATAGCCCGACATCAAGGTCTGGATCTCGATATACTGGTCCTGCGCGAGAGAGCCCCACCGCGAAAATTCGGCGGGCAGGCGCGCGAGGAACTCCGCTGCCGCACTGTTCGGCTCCGTCATGGCTTTCATATCGGCGGACAACAAGCGCTTCAGAGCGCTGGTGGTGCGCCAGCGGGTGTCGTGCGCGAAGCCTGGCTCATCATGAGCTTGGATATCGTGACCGAAGAACTGGCGTGCCATTGCTTGCTGCTGCACCGGGGAACGCGTGAGATAGGGGTACAGGCGTTCCAGCAATCGCGCGCGTCTCGTGGAGGATGGTTGACGTCCCCAGAAGCGGCGGACCTTACCTTCCCGGAACAGGTCGTAGCCGGCAAACATTTCATCCGCGCCTTCGCCCGTCAGCACGACCTTGATTCCGTGCTTCCGTACCAATCTTGAAAGCAGAAGAAGTGGCGCCGGCGCGGTCCTCAGGATCGGACGTTCGGCGTGGTAGATCACATCTGGAAAGGCGTCGGCGATGTCGCTGCGGGAAACCACCACCTCGTGGTGCTCGCTGCCGGTGACGGCTGCCACCAATCGCTGGTAACGGGTCTCGTCATATTCAGCATCGGCAAACCGTAGCGAAAAGGTCTGGAAGCGGCCGCCCGCGATGCGGCTTGCCAGCGCGGCGACAAGCGAGCTGTCGAGTCCGCCGGACAGATAGCAGCCAACAGGCACATCCGCCTGTTCGATGCGCAGTGCCGTCGCAGTCTGCAGAGCCTCGCGCACTTTGTCGACGGCATCATCGAGCGAGCCCGCAAATTCATTCCGCTCGTCAAATGCCTCAGGGTAGCTCGGTTTCCAGAAAGCCTGCTCACGAACGGTTCCGTCTTCATAGACGCGAACGTGTCCAGGCTTGAGTTCCTGAATTCCTTTGAACACGCCCTGCGGCGGGACCACCGTCCAGAGCGTGAACGTCTGATCGATGCCGGCTGGATCGAAGGCTCGCGGCAAAGCCGCGTCGGCTGCGAAGATGGCCTTCACTTCGCTGGAAAAATAGAGGCGCCCGGCGTGCTCGCAAAAATAAAGGGGGCAAATGCCGAACCGATCGCGCGATAGCACGAGCCGACCGGCCAGCGAATCCCAGATCGCGATCGCCCATTGCCCGTTCATGCGCTCAAAAGCGGAGTTACCCCATTCGCGGTATGCATGAACCGCCACTTCGGTATCGCTCTGGGTGCGGAAGCGGTGGCCGAGCGCGACCAGCTTTTCGCGAAGCTCGACATAGTTGAAAATCTCGCCGTTGAAGACGATCCAGGTCTTTTCGCCCATGTCGGCAAGCGGCTGTTGCCCACTCGAAAGGTCGACAATGGAAAGGCGTGCGTGGGCCAGCCCCGCGCGATTGTCGCGGTAGAGGCCGTGTTCGTCCGGACCACGATGCGTGAGCGACCCCGCCATGCGCAGGAGCGCCTCGCGTGAAGGCCGCGCCGCGGTAGCGCCCAGCGCCACGATTCCGGCTATGCCGCACACGCTCAGCCCTCGTCCATCTGGATGGCGGGCAGGGGTCTCGCGTGAAGATAACGCGCCGCGCGCCGCTTGCTTTCAATGTCCTTGAAGACTTTCTGAACCTCGTCGGGAGTGAGGCCGGCGACCGCTGCGACCTCGTTGGCGGCAATGCCGTGGTTCAGGCCATAGAGGCACAAGTCCGTCAGATGATATGGCAATGCGAAATAGAACTCCTCCTGGCTCTGCGCCATGGAGAACGTATCCGTGGTCGGTGGCCTGCGCCGCACCTCGGGGTCTATCCCGAGATACTCCCCTAGTTGATAGACTTGCGTCTTGTAGAGGTGGACGATCGGCAACACGTCCGCGACTCCATCGCCCTGTTTGACGAAAAAGCCTTGGTCGTGTTCCAGCCGGTTTGGCGTACCCGCCACCGCGTAGTTGAGACGGTCCGCATGGTAATACTCCGTCATCTTTCGCACGCGTTGCTTGTAGTTGGTGGCGGCGACGATTTGCAGATAGGTTGCGGGTGGCAGTCTGACGGTGTCGACTTTGCCGTCCGGATCCTCCACCGTCAGCCTGGTGATGTTGATGCCGTTGCTTTCTAGAACCGATGCCATCACCAGCTTGCATTTCCAGCCTTGACCATAGGCAGGAACGACGGTCCGGATCGCCTCGATCTGACGCGAATAGGCACCTATGCCCTCCAGCGCCGGCGTGATGTTTTCAACGATCGATTCGATACCAAGCTGCGATGCAACCGCTCGGCCAAGTCGCAGCGAGTCGCCGGAAGAATGGGACTCCGGCATGAATAGGCCGAGGACCTTATCTTTCCCGAACGCGCCGACACAGAGGGCTGCGACAACGGAGCTGTCGATGCCCCCGGAGAGGCCGACAACGACGCCTCGGCGCCGAAGTGTGCCAAAGACCTGTTGGCGCAAGGCTTCTACGATGCGATCGACCTCGGCACGAGCATCGAGCACCAGGGCATCCTTGCCAAACCCCGAGATCACGTCGATGGCCGTTCCTCCTTTTGGCGAGATTCTTCTGGCAGATAAGTTCGGGCCACGGCCGCCTCGATGAGCGGACGGTTCGTATCGACATTGGGTTCCGAAACCATGTCGATGTGGCTGCCGACGATAGGGATCACATCCAGGTCTGCGAAGGCATTGTCCCACCCGATGGCGCGAGGCATTCCGGGACGGGCGCAGCGAAACAGAGTGCCGGTGATCGGTAGTCGGGGTCTTGGCATCAGCAGCCACTGAAAGAACGCTTTTGCCCTCAAGACTTCCTGAAGCTCGAGCTTGGCCCTGAAGCTGGTCGCGTTGAATTTCTCCTGGGCGTAGCGATCAAGCAGGCGGGCCAGTTGCCTCTCGTAGCCCATTCGGACCACGACTTTTGCAAGGGCGCGGCAAGCCATTCTGTAGGCGGTAATACGATTGGTTCGGATTCGATGAATGGTGCGGACGACCGTCTCTCGGTAAGTGCTCCGCTCACCGAGAAGGCTTGTGTCGAGAATGCCCAGAAATTTCACATCCCGCCCGGCAGCCAGCAGCCTTGAAGCAACTTCAAAAGCAACGACGCCGCCAAGCGAATGACCGAGAAGTCGCACGTTACCTTCAGGCTGGGCGCGGCGTATTTGGTCGAGCGCGGCCTCGGCCATATCTGCGACCGAGGTTTTTCCCTGCAATATCATTGCCAAAGCAGGATACCTGACGGGGATAACCCGGGCGGTTCTGCCCATGGAGGCCGCAAAGGCGGCGAGGCTGGGACCATAGCCGACGGATCCAGGCAGCAGAAAAAGAATTGGCGGATGCTCCTTGCGCGAGCTGGCCTGTTCATTACCTGCCTTCGCGGCCGCGACGGCTTTCACCATTTCCTCGAAATTCATTCCGACGGTGAAAGGTTCTAGGTCGATCTCCAGGCCGAGGACGCTTTCGATCTCCATCACGCAATGCAACAGCTTCAGCGAATCGCCGCCGGCGTCATCCCAACGTCCCGAGGCAACGCGCGTGTTCAGAATCTTGGTCCAAGCACGTTGCACGATGTGCTGGATAGTCCGTTCGTTTCCTGTATTCGGAGCCTGGACGATGCGTTCCTGCCTTACGCTCGCCCCGTCCAGCTCGGCGAGCCTCGCCATATCGACCTTCCCGCCTGGCAAGCGCGGAATTTCCGCAATCGCGTGCAGTCTCAGTGGGCATAGGGGCGGCGGCAGCGTCGTTCGGGCAAGATGGCGAAGATCGTCCGCGAAGTTGGAAGTGGCCGGCCCGCGAGGTACGGCGAAGGCGATGAGTTCAGTGGACGCCGTCACAATCGCCACGGCGTCCTCAACGGAAGGCGCGCCACGCAAAACCCGTTCCAACTCAGCGGGTTCGACGCGTCGGCCGTTGATTTTGATCTGACGCCCCTTGCGCCCCATGATCTGCAGCAGGCCATGGTTGTCCAACTGAACAAGGTCACCTGTTTCGAAGATGCGGACGGACGGGTTTTCGGGGTCCGCGGCCACCGGCACAACGACGCCGTTCTCCCAATGGCCAAGCAACACATACGGACTCTTTATGACAAGCTCTCCAGTGCCGCCGGGCGGGACCGAGCGTCCTTCCTCGTCGACAATCGCGAACCCAATCCCTGGAAGGAGCCATCCGACGGGAACCGAAGCATCCTGCTGCGGCCAATCGGTCGGTACAAACCATTGTGATCCCGTGGTCTCGGTTGACGAGTAGCCGATCTGGACCAGGCAGTTGCTTGAAACGGCGTCGCGCAGCAGCTTTATGTCATCCCACGAAACTTTTTCGCCGCCGATCCGAGCGACCCTGAGACTGCGGAATGCGTCTTCTGATTTGTTCGCCATGAGCGCACGCAGGAGAGCTGGCACCAGGTAAGTGACAGTCACTCCCTCGGCTTGCATCCGGTGTAAAACCGCGCGCAAGCCCACGGCTTCGACCTCAAGCAGATGCAGCGTGGCCCCTGTCAGGAGTGCGGTGAGCACCTCTCGACACCCAGCGATGGTGGCCGGTCCCGTGAGAGGCAGGAACACGTCCTGCGCGTTGATGTGACAGGCGTTTACATATTGCTGAACACGCCATAGCAGGCTGCGTTGACTGTTGACGATGCCTTTCGGCCGACCTGTACTGCCGGAAGTGTAAAGAACGATCGCGGGTGCATCGACGGATACTGAATGGAGCTGGGGAACGCGATTGTTCTTCGGTTCGCCACGGGGCGAGACATTTATCCAGCCGACATCCCGCGGCAGGCCAGTGGGCCGGACATCCCCATCCCCTATGACAGTGGATAACCGCGCCTCCGACACGATCGCATTAATCCTGGTGTCCGGATCCCTCGTGTTGAGGGGTACCATGGGCCGTCCGGCGGCCATGCTCGCCAGCATCGCCAATGGGAAGAAGGCCGTATTCGCAAGAAGAATACCGACGGCGTTATCGGCGGGAGTGATGGCCAGGATGCGGCTGGCCAGTATTTCGACAGCCGAGACAAGTTCCGAATAGGTGAAGCGGGTGGTTCCGTCGGTAATCGCCAGTTTTTCGGGATATTGACTGGCCACACTTCTCAAATGATCGAAGATGGCAACATCGGCATAACCGACATCCATGCGCTGATAGGGGCGCAGGACAGGGCCGCCCTGGTCGAGCGCGTATTCAGGGACATTCGTCCATTCGCAATATGGCAATTGAGAATCCGTCCGCGGATGCTCAATCGCGAGTTCCGATCCGGAGTAGGCTGGTGACATGACAGGCTCACGCTATGGATAGCGTCAGTTATCGCCGTCCGCCCAAACCATTTCATCGATCATTCTGATGATGCTTGCGACGCCGGAGGTGTACATCGAAAATCGATTCTTCCTCAAGGCGGCGGAGCGGTCAGACTTAAGAACAGCTAATACGACATGGGAGCTGATGCCGCGGGGCGGTCAGGCAGATTTGCATTCCGAATGGCTCGGGCCGGCGCCTCGGTCTCCGTTGCCTCGAAGCACGCCGCGTTCGGACGGCTTAACGCGCGTCGCGATCTTTCAGGTTCGCTCCATGCGCTTAAGCATTGATTTGCGCATGTCTTTGCCCCGAAACCGGTTGCCACTTTCGGGAGACATGCTTTAGCACGCGAGATCCAGCGGGAAGATATGGCGATAGCGACAGCGTGCCGCGCGCGAACGAACCCGGCTGCTGTCCTTCGGACGGTCTTTTGGAAATTGTGCAATCTATACGAACGGTTGCAGCGATGGCACTCAACGAGCTCCGCCAGCGATCCTGTTTGTCCCCGCGGCGATGGCCAGCCCGAAGATCGCGCCCGCAAGATCAGCAATCCAGTCGAACACGTCCATGTCCCGCGCCACCAACGGCGTGGCCTGAAGAACCTCGATCGCCGCACCTACAAAAAGGACGAAGACAATCAGCCTCAACTTTTGCTGGGGCCAACCGAAACCGCCAAGGAACGCCAAAGCCGCGAAGGCGGCGGCGTGGTTGAGCTTGTCGTGGCTGAACGTGAAACCCATACCCAGCATCTCGAGGATGCCGCCCGGCAGCAGAGCCAATGAAACAATTCCCACCAAGGCGAATGGAAAGGCCGTTCTCGCCACCAGGGAGCAGGTGTCCGTTGCCAGCAAAGTTACTAGCCCTTCAGTCGAACCTGCGGAAGCTCGCAAGCCGAGGCAATTCTCCCACTTAGCGCTACGCAGGCGCATCGGCTAAATGAACGAGGCCTACGAGGAAATCTCGTGGGCCTTGTGGATACTGGCCCGCGTTGCCGCAGCGGACCGATCAGCCGCAATGTGAAGAGATTCACCTAACCAGGCATCTGGTTGCGCTATGCTCCGAGGAGAATCGCAACGGTTGGGACACGGTCTGGTTAGCGGCTGGTAGCGGCTAACCGCCGGGCCTCGCCAGAGAGGTTTTCGCAATCTCACTAGGTAAGGAGCATCCGTTCGGGCCAATTCCCGGGCGAAACATGCGAACGAAGCTCGTGGTGCTGAATTTTATTAATGATGGCATCTGCTGCTTAGAGCGCGCTCTTGGGCCGACAGATGCGAGAGGGGGCGATCGGTGGAAGCCCGGCCCTCAAAATCACGTCACGCCATCGCGGGCGTGTCACTTGGAACGAGGAAACCGTCTTCTAACAGTTCCAGAGCATCCAGTGCTTCTTCGACCTGCAGATGGATCAAAGGAGTTCCGTCAACGAATAGAACTTTTTGGTTGCCTACATCGTAGACTTCCCAAAGCCGGTCCATTCCGCGTCGGATAGCGTGCCGTCGTTCCATGCGGGGACAATAAGAGCCGTAAGCGCGTTTGAACAGGGAACGATTCCGGTGGCGGCAAATTATAGTGGGGATAAACGTGTCGAGTTTGATTGCACTTCATCGTGCATACAACCCTGGTGTGGTTTCACAGTGAGTGAACGGGGCCTGAAATTCCTCCAGGAGTGGATGGATAGCAATCTGCCACATCATTCATCATCTGATACGACCCTAGCCAAAGAGCTTGCGAGGCGATTGGCTGGCGACGCAAAAAAGGCTGGAATCTCTTCAGAAGAGATTTCAGAGGAGGTCGGTAGCATCTTCTCAACGATGCTTGAGGCGCTTGGAAATAGTTATCTGGAGCCTGATTGACGCAAGGTACGGAGCCGAAGGAAGGTTCAGCCCGCAAGCGGGAAATGCGGTTGCCCTGTCAGACATGTGACAAGATGCCAGATGGCACTTACGCCGCCATCCTGCCGATGGAGAAATACTCGATGCCGTAGCGGGCGATCACCTTGGGATCGTAGAGATTGCGGCCGTC
>NZ_VFTG01000036.1 GCF_006439355.1 Mesorhizobium sp. B4-1-3 | reverse complement strand
CGAGCCGTCCACTTCCTCGGCTTCCTACAACTCGCCGCAGCTTTGCTCTGGATGCGTTGAATGTCGATTCAGCCTAGTCTGATCAGATGTGAGCGCCGTTGTCGGCTGTGGCGGCGGCTTCGTCGGCGATGGCCGAGAGGATGCTGCGGACGTCGAGCGTCGAGAAAGGTTTTTCCAGTATATGCGGGCGCTGCTGCGGCGGCAGTGCTTCGATCTCGGCTTTGGCGCCGATCATGTCGCCGGTCACCAGCACGAAGCGCTTGGCGAGCGGCGGCTGTTGCGCGAGCAACTCGCGGTAGATCGCAATGCCGCTGATGCCCGGCATGCGCAGATCGGAAAAGACGATGTCCGGCGGCATGTGACCGTTCAACACGTCGGCCGCCGATGTCCAGCTTGCCACGACGCGCGACTTCACGCCCATCAGCTCGAGTATGTCGGACAAGGAGGCGGCGACGTCCGGCTCGTCGTCGATCACCAGCGCACGGCGCAGCCCGCTCGAACGCGTGGGGCCTTCGCCGGGCTTGGCGCCGCCGACCGCGATCGCCGGCAATTGCACGACGAAGCGCGCGCCATTCGGTTGCACTTCCTCGAACCGGATGCTGCCGTGATGGCGCTCGACGATCGATTTCGAGATCGACAGGCCGATGCCGGTGCCGACACCGACCGGCTTGGTGGTGAAATAGGACTCGAAGATGCGCGCGCGGATTGCTTCCGGAATGCCCGGGCCGTTGTCCTCGACGGAGAAGCCAGGGTTGCCGTGCTCGTTGCGGAAGGTCCGCACCTTGATGCGCCGCTCGCCGGCGACGCCGGCCAGCGCATGCTGGCTGTTGATGAGGAAGTTGGCCACCACCTGCGTGATATGGTCGGCGTCGGCCATCGCAAGCAGCGGCCCGTCGGCAAAGTCGGTGTCGATGATGATGCCGCTGGAGCGTGCGCCATAGGCGGTGACTTCGAGCGCCGAGCGCATCACCTGGTTGAGATCCGTCTCGGCCTGTTCGGTCGGGTGCAGCCGCACCATCGACAGGAAGCTCTTGACGATGCGGCCGCATCGCTCGGCGGCGGCGCGCACCTTCTCGGCGCGCACCTTGGTCTGCGGGTCTCCGGCGAACTCATGCAGCAACGTCGACTGCGCCACCACCACCGCCAGCGGGTTGTTGAGCTCATGCGAGACGCCGGCAAGCAGCGAGCCCATCGCCGCCATCTTCTCGTTCTGGTGCAGCTTCTCGCGCTGTCGGTTGATCTCCTCCTCGGCCTGCAGCTTTTCTCGCAGGTCGCGGATCGAGCCGAAGATCAGGCTGCGGTCGGCGACGCGCATCTCGGTCGCGGTCAGCTCGATCGGGAAAATCTCGCCCGCGGCGTTCTGGGTGACCGTCTCCAGCCGCTGGCCGACCATCGGCGCGCCGCGACCGGCCATGTATTCGGCGCCCGAGGCATAGCCCTTGCGGTAGTACACCGGAACGATGGTATCGAGCAGGTCCTTGCCGAGGATGGCGCTGCGCTCGAAGCCGAACATCTTCTCGGCGGCGGGATTGAACTCGATGATCGAACCCGTCTCGTCGATGACGATGATGGCGTCCAGCGAGGCCTGCAGCATGGTGCGGCGGATCACCTCGCTGGCGTGCGCCTCGGATGGCGAGCGCTCGATGGCGTCGCCGATGGCCAAGGCGATAATGTGCAGCGCCGCCTCTTCCTCATCCGTCCATTCGCGCTCGGCGACGCAGTCGTTGACGGCCAGCGTGCCCCAAAGGTGGCCATGCGCGAAAACAGAGACGGACAGGAACGACTTGATGCTCTGCTTCTCGAAGTCGGCCCGCAGGAAGCCCTCGAGGTCGCGCGTGTGGCCGGAGAAGATCTTGCCTTGCCGCTCATCTTCCTGCAGCCGCTCCAGCAAGGAATCCGAGTTGATGATCGACTGCACGATCACGGTGGGCGAGGCCAGCTCGCCGCCGAAGTCGGGGTCAATCCAATAGGCGGCGACGGACTGGGCAAAGCCTTGGCCCGGCAATTCACGCAGGCGGAAGAGGATGCCGCGCTGACAATCCATCTTGCGGCACACCGTCCCCAATATGTCGTCCATCTCGCGCTGCCAGTCGCCTGCCTCGCGCAGGCGGCGCACGACATGGACAGCGGCCATGGCGGCGCCGCCGGGACGCGAGCCATGCATATCGGTGCGTGCTGCATCAGCAGTCATGGTCATTCCTGGCGGGGACCGGTCGTTCAGAGCGTCCCTCCGTTTCACGGGAACCGCTCTATCCTTTTGTTTTGACGCAATTCCGGACGGAAGGCTACGGCCAAGGCGCCGAGCCTGGCCGTTTCACGCCATTTCTAATTGGCGTCGCCACTCGGCAGCGAGAAGATGTAGCCTTCGCCGCGCACCGTGCGCAGGAATTTCGGATTTGCGGGGTCGGCCTCGATCTTCTTTCGCAACCGCATGATGCGGATGTCGACCGCGCGCGAGGATTCCGGGTCCTCGACGAAGCCGATCGCTTCCGAGATCGCTGCTCGCGTCAGAAGCCGGTTGGCGCGGGTGAGGAAAACCTCGAGCACGTCGAACTCGCTCTTGGCCATCTCGATCACCGCGCCGTTGGCGGCGGTGACCAGGCGGCCGTCGAAATCGGCCTGGAAACCGCCGAAATTCATGAAACGGCGATTGCCGGTTTCGGCCTTCTGCGCCTGCAGCTCGGCCGGTTGTGGCACGCGCCGCAAAACGCTGCGTACCCGCGCCAGCACCTCGCGCAATTCGTAGGGCTTGACGATGTAATCGTCGGCGCCGAGCTCCAGCCCGACGATGCGGTCGAGCGCGGTGCCGGCAGCGGTGGCGTAGATGATGCCGATCTGGGTCTTGGAGCGCAGCCAACGGCCGAGCGACAGCCCGTCCTCGCCGGGCATGGCGATGTCTAGGATGGCCAGGTGAAAGGGCTGCGCTTCGAACAGCGCGCGTGCCGCAACGGCATTCTCTGCCGTCACGACGTCGTAGCCGCTGGCGCCGAGATACTCGGCCACGGCCTCCCTCAGATCCGGTTCGTCCTCGACGACGATGATGCGTGCCTTCACGACGCGCTCGCTCCCGCTTTCAGCGGAAAGTAGATTGGGTATAAACGTGATGTCCAGCACTCATCTCGAGTTGTCTGTGGCGGGGTGGAGAAAATGGTCGCACGATCCGTCATTGCGCTTGTGTCCGTCGCCGAGGTGGTGGCCGGCGATCTCGCCGACCATCTCAAGCGGCGCGGGCACGACGTGCGCCAGGCGCGTCAGCCCTGGGAGGCTGAGACGCTGCTTTCGGCCGGCGGCATTGATGTCGTGGTGGTCGGCGACGAGGTCACCCAGGCCGAGGGGCGCGAACTGCTCAGGCGTTACAGCAGCCAGGGCGGGGGCGGCGAAGGCGGCCCCGATTTCATCCTGATCTGCCGGCCACGCGACCTTGTCGACAAGGTGCTGGCGCTCGAGCTCGGTGCTGCCGACGTCATCGAAAGCCCACTCAACGTGCGCGAGCTTGCCGCGCGCATCGGCGGCCTGCTGATGAGACGCGGCCGGGCGGCAGGGGAACTGATCGTGCTGGAAAACGCCACCGTCGATCTGCGGTCGGCCATGGTGATGCATCGCTCGGGCACCGAGGAGCTGCTTTCTCCCGGCCAGGTGGCGCTGCTCAAGCTGTTCCTGGCCAGCCCGCGCAAGGTGCTGACGCGCGACGACATCATTGCCGCGGCACCCGCCGAGAATGCCGACGCTTTCGACCGTTCGATCGATTCGCGGATCGTGCGGCTGCGCCGCAAGCTCGACACCGAGACCATCACCACCATCCGCGGCGCCGGCTATCGTTTCGATCCGCCGCTCTCGCGCAACGAGTGAGTTCAGGTCGGCGGGGCCGTCGAGCATCGGATTCCCGAAAGCGGTGATCATTTGGGCGATGGTTATTATGGTCCAATGTCCGGCGCTCAGCGCACCACGACGATCGAGGGTCCGGTTGGAACGTTGGCGCTGACGGTCATCTCCACCGGGGTGCGCTCCTTCAGCAACACCGTCGCCAGCGCGGCGAAGCCGAGCAGGCCCTGCGCGTAGAGAAGCGCGGAAAGCACCGAGGCGGCAAGGTTCGTCTTCATATCCTATCCCTAATCTCGATCGTCAGTGCTTCAGGAAACTCCCGAAGCGCCCGCGCCGCTGACGGAGCCCCCCGCTGCGGCGCGGGCCTTCGGTCCTCTCGGCAGCAAGTAGCCGGAGGGGCCGCGCGTCCTCATCAGCCGACGGCCGACCCGCCAGAGGGCCTTCAGCCGGTGGACGCGCAGTCTGGAAACAATCCAGACCGTGGCGATGAACAGAATCATGTGCAGCGTCGAACCCTCGCCGGTATTCATCGCCGAGAGCGTCCCCGCCGGGTTGCCGGCTGCCGAGCCGGGGCCGCCGAGCACGATCGCCGCGACGCTGATCCCGAGGCCAGGAGCGGAGTTTCGATTTGCCTGCCCGTTTTCGTTTGCAGATGTCTGTTCCCGTTGCGTCAAATCTGCCGCCGGCCTGTATCCAGATCATGCCGCCGTGGCTGCACTTTGTTGCAGATTGGTTTCGAAACCGGCTTTTCTTCTTTCATATATGGGCGAAATGAACTTTCGTTTCCGGCCCAAGCTCATTGTACGGCATCTGGCCGCTTTATCCCGAAAAGAGCGCGTGACGCTGTTCAGCCGGCTTTATCGTCGATTTATGGAAACAAATTCGAAACATAAACGAACATCAAGCGAAATAAGTCTGAAACGGACAAACCGATAAGAGCCCATCGAATTGAAGCCGGCGCGACCGGCAAAAAAACAGAGGGATCGTCATGCACACCGCTATTTCCGCCAAGCTCATCAATATCACCGCCGCCGCGCTCACCGGCGCGGCGCTGCTGTTCGGCGCCGGCACCGCCGCCCATGCCAACCAGATCGTCGCCAAGGTTTCGCTGTCGCAGCAGATCATGGAGGTCACGGTCGATGGCCGCCCGACCTACACATGGAAGGTGTCGACCGGGGCCAGGGGACACATCACCCCGACCGGCTCGTTCAAGCCGACTCGCATGCATGAGATGTGGTATTCGAAAAAATACGACAACGCGCCGATGCCGCATTCGGTGTTCTTCAGCGGCGGCTACGCCGTCCACGCCACCTACGCCATCAGCCGTCTCGGCCGTCCCGCCTCGCATGGTTGCGTACGGCTGCATCCGGATGCGGCGGCCGATTTCTATCAGTTGGTCGAGGCGTTCGGCCCCGGCAACACCAGCATCCTCATCGTGAAGTGACACGCCGGGATAAAGTAGCTGGCCGGTTGCCGCCTTCCGCGTGGTTGTGAGACGCAATTCCTGACGGAAACCGTTATTAACTTTTCCTGGAATTGCTCAGCGCCGAAGCCGCGAGGCAACCGCCAAAAAAGAGGCCGGAAATTTCCGGCCTCTTTTGCTTTCGGTTCGTCGCCTTCTCAGCTCGGCAGCGCCGGCATCAGCTTCGGATCAGGCTTCTCGGCGAGATGCGGCAGGTCCTTGCTGGCGATGAAGGTGTAGAACATCGGCACGACGAAGAGCGTGAACATCGTGCCGACCAGGATGCCGGTGAAGATGACCAGGCCCATCGAATAGCGCGCGGCCGCGCCCGCGCCGCTCGAGACGATCAGCGGCACGACGCCGAGCGCCATGGCCGCCGTGGTCATCAGGATGGGCCGCAGGCGCACCTTGGCCGAAGCGATGATGGCGTCGCGGCGGCGCATGCCGTGGATCTCCCGCTGCTGGTTGGCGAATTCCACCAGCAGAATACCGTGCTTGGTGATCAGCCCGATCAGCGTGATCAGGCCGACCTGAGTGTAGATGTTGAGCGTCCCCAGCCCGATGTTGAGCGGCACGATCGCGCCGAAGATCGACAGCGGCACCGCCATCATGATGATCAGCGGGTCGCGGAAGCTCTCGAACTGGGCCGCCAGCACCAGGTAGATGACGACGACGGCCGCGGCGAAGGCGATCAGGATGGTGTTGCCCTGCTCCTTCTCCTGCCGCGACTGGCCGGAATAGTCGACGAAGAAGGTGTCGGGAAGGGTCTCCCTGGCGAGATCCTCCAGCACCTTCAGGCCGTCCCCGGTGGTCACGCCGGGCAGCGGCAAGGCCGAGATCGTCGAGGAGTTCAGCTGGTTGAACTGCTCGATGGCCGCCGGCGAGGCGTTGGTCGAAATCTTCACGACCGCCGACAGCGGCACCATCTTGCCGTCGACGCTGCGAACGAAATACTCGCCGAGCTTCTCGGGATTGTCGCGGAACTCCTGCGGCACCTGCGGGATGATGTCGTAGCTGTTGGAATCTCGATCGAACTGCGCCACCTCGGCGCCGCCGACCAGCAGCGTCAACGTGTTGCCGATATCGGCAATCGGCAGGTTCAACGCCGCCGCGCGCTCACGGTCGATGGTGACGGTTACTTGCGGCGCATCGTAGGCCATCGAGTTCTGCACGACGATGAAGCGGCCCGAGGCCTGCGCCTTGTTCTTGATCTTCTCCGCCTGTTCGAAGACTTCCGAGGGGTCGCCGGTGGAGCGAACGACCATGGAAATCGGCAGGCCGCCGCCGGAACCGGGCAGCGTCGGCGGCGCGAAGACGAAGGCCTGAACGCCGGCGACCTTGGCGAGCCGTGCGGTGATGTCGGCCTGCAGTTCCTTCGAATTGCGCTTGCGGTCCGCCCAATCCTTGAAGGCGAAACCGACGAAGGCGCTGTTGGTGGCGCCGCCGAAGGCAACGGCAGAGAACTGCGCCCGGGTCTCCGGGATGTCCTTCACGAGCCCCAGGATCTGGTTGACGTAGGTCTCGGTGTAATCCGACGTCGCATAGCGCGGCGCGGTCACCAGCGACAGCAGGAAGCCCTGATCTTCCTCGGGCGCCAGCTCGGTCGAGGTCTTGGTGAACATGAAGCCGGTAAGGGCGACCAGCGCGATGACGATGATCAGCGTCACCGGCCGGTTCCTAAGCGAGGCGGTGACCGCTCGCTCATAGACATGCTCGACGCGGGTGAACGTGCCGTCGACGATACGCTGGAAGCGGCCGTGCTGGCCCGGCTTCAGCAACCGCGCCGACATCATCGGCGTGATGGTAATGGCGATAAGGCCCGACAGCACGACGGAACCCGCCAGGGTGACTGCGAATTCGCGGAACAGCGCGCCGGTCAGGCCGCCGGTGAAGGCGAGCGGCGCGAAAACGGCGGCCAGCGTCAGGGTCATGGCGACGATGGCGGTCGCGATCTCGCGCATGCCGTTGAAGGCCGCCTGCATCGGCGACATGCCGTCTTCCTCCATATGCCGATGGATGTTCTCCACCACCACGATGGCGTCGTCGACGACAAGGCCGATTGCCAGCACCATGGCCAGCAGCGACAGAAGGTTGATCGAGTAGCCGACCGCAAACAAAAGGAAGCAGACGCCGATCAGCGACAGCGGGATGGTGACGATCGGCATCATCACCGAGCGGAACGAGCCGAGGAAGAGAAGGATCACCACGATGACGATGGCGACCGCTTCGCCGATGGTCTTGAACACCTCCTCGATCGAGGCGCTGATCTGGCCGGTGGCGTCGTAGACGATCGCGATCGTCATGCCTTTCGGCAGCGTGTCCTGGATCTGCGGGACAAGCTTGGTCAGCGCCGCCGCCGTCGTCAGCGGGTTCGCCGCCGGGGTCGGGAAAATGGCGAGGAAGGTGCCGGGCTTGCCGTTGAAGCTCACCCTGGTGTCGGTGTTCTTCGCGCCGAGCTCGACACGCGCGACATCGCGCAGCCGAACAACCTCGCCGTTCGTCGAGCGGATCGGGAGCTGGGCGAAGGCCTCGGGCGTCTGCAGGGTCGAATGCACCGTGATCGAGGAGACCACGTATTCGTTCTCGGTGTTGCCAGGCGCCGACAGGAAATTGGAGTTGTTGATCGCGGTCAGCACATCTACCGCCGTGGCGCCGCGCGCGGCAAGCCGGATCGGGTCGATCCAGATGCGCATGGAATATTCCTGGGCGCCGAAGATCTGGACGTCGGCGACACCTTCCACGGTCGAGATGCGAGGCCGGATGACGCGCTCGATATATTCGGTGAGCTGCTCCTTCGACATGTTCGGGTTCTGCATCGAGATGTACATCATCGCGAACTGCTGCCCGGTGCCCTTGACGATCACCGGGTCCTTGGTGGCTTGCGGCAGGGTGCCGCGCACGCCCTGGACCTTGGACAACACTTCGGCGAGCGCGACGTCCGGATTGGAGCCGAGCTTCATCTGCACCGTCACCGTGCTCGAGGACGGACGGCTGGACGAGGTGACGTAGTCGATGTTTTCGGTCGAGGCGACGGCGCGCGCGATCGGCGCCGATATGAAGCCCTGGATCAGGTCGGCGCTGGCGCCCGGATAGGCCGTGGTGATGGTGATCGCCGTCTCGTCAACCTTCGGATACTGGCGGATCGACAGACCGAAAATGCCCTGGAAGCCCAGAAGCAGGATCATGCATGCCAGCACCGTCGAGAGCACCGGCCGACGGATGAAGAGGTCGGAAAAGCTCATTGCTGAACCTGCTTGTTCGCCGATTTGCTGGGGTCGATAGTGTTGTCGACGGCAACCGACATGCCGTTGAAAAGCCGGTTCTGGCCGGCGGTGACGACCTGGTCGCCATCCTTCAGGCCCTCGACGATCTCGACCATGCCGTCGTTGCGGCGGCCGAGCTTCACGAAGACCTGCGAGATGGTGAGCGGCTGCTGCGCGCCCTCCGTCGGCTTGGCGGCGTCGCCAGCCGCCGCCTTGTCGGCAGGCTTCGCGTCAGCCGGTTTTGCCGCATTGTCGGCGGCAGGCCTGGAAGCGTCGGCCTGCGGCTTGGCGGCATCGCCGGCCGCCTTGTCGGCGCCGGCCTTCTGCTCATCCGGTTTTGCCGGCGCGGCGACGGCACCCTGGGCGGGCTTTGCCGGCTGGACGACGAAGACATAGTCGCCATAGAGGCTGGTCGTCACCGCCGTCTGCGGCACGGAGATGACGTTGTTCTCCTGCGGCAGCTCGACACGGATCTGGACGAACTGGCCGGGCGTCAGCTTGCCTTCCGGATTGGCGACCTCGCCGCGGACCGAGACCAGTCGGCTGGCGGGGTCGATCTTGGGATCGATGCCGCGAATGGAGCCGGCAAAGGACATGTCGGCGAGACTGCCGCCAAGCTTGATGGTCTGGCCGATCTTGAGCAGCGGCAGTTGCTGTTCGGGAACCGTGAAGTCGACCCGCATCGTGTCGAGGTCCTGGATCGTCACGACGGAGTTGCCGGGGGCCAGATACTGGCCGATATCGATCTTCGGAATACCGACCGTGCCGCCGAAGGGCGCGGACAATTGCTTCTGGTCGAGCACCGCCTGCAGCTTGTTGACCTGCGCGGCCGAGGCATCCGCCGCGGCGCGCGCGGCGTCGAGCGTCGCGTCGGTGCCGACGCCGCGCCGCTGCAGTTCGATCGCGCGGGTCAGTGCCGCCTGGTCCGAGGCGGCTTGCGCTTTCTGCGCCACCAGATCAGCCTTCTCGACCGCGTCGTCCAGTTGCAGGAGCACCGCGTCGGCGGCTACTTTCTGGTTGGCGTGGAAGAGGATGTCCTTGACGATGCCGCTGGTTTCGACAGTAAGGTCGACACCGCGCACGGCATTGACGGTACCGATCGCCTCGATGCCGGGCGTCCAATCAGCCGGTTTGACGGTCACTGTCGAAACCGTTGCGGCCGGCGGCTTCATGGTGGCGAAATACTGCTTGATGCCGGCGTCGCGCATGAAGTTGAAGCCAACGATGCCGACGCACACCAAGGCGAGCAGCAGCAAGAATCCGGCGATGATGAAAAAGCGCTTCACGGATGGGTCCCCTCAGCCGGCAACCGGCAAATCAATCGATGCCGGGACACATATCGACGACGGGTCCCGATTTCAAATGGCGCGCTTTACTGTACCGGCTGGACGGTCTTGTCAATTCCGCCTAGGCTAATGTAGGGGGACGCGCGATGAGAGTACCCAGGGCGAACTCACGCGAAAAGATACTTGCCGCCGCCGCCGACGTTGCGCGCGAGGCAGGTCCGGGAAGCCTGTCGCTCGAGGCGGTCGCCAGCCGCGCCGGCGTGTCGAAAGGCGGGCTGCTCTACAATTTCCCGACCAAGGCCAAGCTTATGCAGGGGCTGGTCGAAAACTATCTCAGCGATTTCCGGAAGGCGCTGGAGGCACGCGCCGCCGAGGCCAGCCGCGAAAGCGTGCTCTCGGCCTACATCAAGCTGTCGGCCGACGACTGCGAGCGGCCGAAACCGTCGGCGTCCTGGATGTTCTCGGCAATCGCGGAGGATCCCGATTTTCTGACGCCGATAAAAGCCTTCAAGCACCAGCTGTTCGAACGGCTGAAGGGGGAGACGGAGGACCTCGGCTCGTTGCTGGTCTGCTTTCTCGCCATCGAGGGGATGCGCAGCATGAACCTGTTCGATTCAGACGTGCTTTCCGAAGACGAGCGCAAGCTGCTGGTGTCCTCGCTCCTGAAGATAGCCGGATAGTGACCAAACAGTTGGTAGTGACCAAACGGTTGGTGGTGACCAAACGGTTAAGGGCGTCACACCAGCTTCATCCTAGCGACATAGCGTCCTTCCCGGTTCTTTGCTGCAATGCAAATGGAGTGGGACAATGGTGGACGTAGTTTCCAGTGAGGCGGGGATCCCGAGACCGGATCATCCCCTAGAACAATCGGGCGGGGCCAAATGGTTCCTGCCGGCTTTCGGCGTGCTGGTGCTCGTCGGCATCATCTATGTCGGCTATGCGCTCAGCCAGGATCTGGCCATCGCCAAGACGGTGCCGTGGATCCTGCTGGGCATCGCGCTCCTGATTGCGCTTGGCTTCGAGTTCGTCAACGGCTTCCACGACACCGCCAACGCGGTGGCGACCGTCATCTACACGCGCTCGCTGCCGGCCGAATTCGCCGTCATGTGGTCGGGCGTCTTCAATTTCCTCGGCGTGCTGACCTCGAGCGGCGCGGTGGCGTTCGGCATCCTGTCGCTGCTGCCGGTCGAGCTCATCCTGCAGGTCGGCTCGTCGTCCGGCTTCGCCATGGTGTTCGCGCTTCTGGTCGCCGCTATCCTGTGGAACCTCGGCACCTGGTTTCTCGGCCTGCCGGCCTCGAGCTCGCACACGATGGTCGGCTCGATCATCGGCGTTGGCCTCGCCAACCAGTTCATGGCCCCGGCCGGAAGCGCCACCAGCGGCGTCGACTGGGGGCAGGCGACCAATGTCGGCACCACCTTGCTGGTCTCGCCGATCGTCGGTTTCTTCGCCGCGGCCATCCTGCTCTATGCCATGAAGCTCCTGGTGCGCAATCCGGCGCTCTACGAGGCGCCGAAGGGCAACGCGCCGCCGCCATGGTGGATTCGCGCGCTGCTGATCTTCACCTGCACCGGCGTCAGCTTCGCGCACGGCTCCAATGACGGTCAGAAGGGCATGGGCCTGATCATGCTGATCCTGATCGGCGTCGTGCCGACCGCCTATGCGCTCAACCGCACGCCCGACATCAACTATCTTGAAGCCTACAAGTCGGCCTCCGCCAGCGTCGAGACGGCGCTGGGCAAATATGCCAAGTCCGGCGTCACCGTTGCCGATGCCAATGCCGCAAAGGCAACCGTGCAGGAGGCCGTGCGCAGCAAGACATGGAACGATCAGACGACCGTTGCGCTGCAGACCTATATCCACAACACGACTGCCGGGCTGCAGCCCTACGCTTCCGTCGACAACGTGCCGACCGACCTGGTCAGCAACGCGCGTAACGACATCTACCTGATCGGCGAAGCGCTGAAGCTGATCGACAAGAAGAAGCTGTTGCCGATGCAGGACGCCGATCTGAAGTCGGTGACCGACTACCATAAGGCGGTCGACAACGCGACGAAGTTCATCCCGCTGTGGGTGAAGATCGCCGTGGCGCTGGCGCTCGGCCTCGGCACCATGGTCGGCTGGAAGCGCATCGTCGTCACCGTCGGCGAGAAGATCGGCAAGAGCCACCTGACCTATGGCCAGGGCGCCGCCGCCGAGCTGGTCGCGATGGTGACGATCGGCATGGCCGACCGTTTCGGCTTGCCGGTGTCGACGACGCACGTGCTGTCGTCCGGCGTTGCCGGCACTATGGCGGCCAATGGCTCCGGCCTGCAGTGGTCGACCGTGCGCAACCTTCTGCTGGCCTGGGTACTCACGCTGCCCTGCTCGATCGCGCTGGCCTTCGTGCTGTTCGTGATCCTGCGCCAGGTTTTCTGAGCCGGAAGGCCCTCAGGGAAACGGCGCCGCTGGCGGCGCCGTTCCTTCTACCGCCGCTCAACGTCCGCCCTGCTAAGGCGGCGTAGCTGGCGCAGCGATAAAACGTGCAGCAGTATTGAGCTTGGCACCACGAAAGCAGGGGTCAGCACACCCGGATAATTCCCAGCGCCGACGCTCAGCACATCCGGAACGATCAATTGCCACGGGCCGGGCGAGGTGATTATACCCATGGTGCTCGCGACAGCGAAATCGGCAAGGCCGAGAATGTTCCAGAGGGTTGCTGACCTCCGGCCTCCGGCGGTGCTGGTCGCCACCGCGATGGCCGCCGGCAACGCGAACAACCCTGTCAGCACGTCGCCGATGCCCGCGGGCACTGCGAACACGGCGGGCAGCGCGCCGTGCAGCCACGCCGCGAGCGCCCAACTGCCGAATACCCGGTAGAGCTGAAGCGCGACGAGCCAGCTCGCCGGCGTCGCATCGAGCACCTGCCCGATCCGCCTGGAGAGCAGCAACAGCGGCGCACCAATGATCACCGGCAGGAATATGGCCAACGGCAACGTCGGTAAAGATGTGGCGTCCGGGTGGAAGCTGCCATTGATCGCGGCGCTCCAAGCGACGGCGAACCACAGCGTATCCGTGATCATGATCGCCAACCAAGTCGCGCGGCGTTGGCCCGGTGTCAGGCTCGTATGTTCGAGGCCGAGCCACAGTCCCAGAGCGATTAGCCCGTGGGCCGCGAGCTGGTGGAATGTGGTCGGAACGCCGCTGTCCGGGATCGCCGGCCAACGATAGATCAAAAGTAGCCACAGCGTTGTGAGCGGCACGAACCACAGCAGGCCTCGCCAGGCATCACGCAATGGGACGGCAGGGGAAACAGCTTCGGCGGTCACCGGCGGCACTCCATTGAGCCCAGCGCATTTTGCTGGCGCTCAGATGTAAGTCCGCTCGCCGCGAGCGGCTATCCGCGACAATGTTGATGGCCTATGAAGCAGAGCTTCACAGTTATATGGGCTTCAAGCGAGCGACCGCTGTGGCTTTTTCCCGGGATTGCTCCCCAATATCAGGTCGGGTCTTCGCGGTGCAGGTCGTGGATGGTGACGCCATCGGCGTTCTCGGGCAGCATCAGCCACTTCTTGTGACGCAGCGTGCGTTCGGTGTCTTCCAAGCCCATCTCCCAGTGCTCGCGCATCGAGGTGCCGGAGAACTCGTAGTCCTTGGCGTGGCCTTCATAGCCTTTGTGCTGATAGATCAGGTGCACGATGTTGACCACGCCGGCGTCGGAATAGTCGGCCATCAATTCCTTCTCGCCATCCTTGAGCTGCTCCGGCGGCACGCGCTTAAGCGCGTCGAGCAGCTTCATCTTGAGTGCATGGATGCGCTGGAAGTTGTCGGTGTTCTGGCGCGTGCGGCTGGAATACATGATGTCCTTATGGCGCGACAGGACGTCGGCCATGCCGCGCGGCAGCACGCCACGGGCGCTGAACAGATCGACCTGGAACACCAGCGAGGAGCGGTCCTCTTCCTGGTCGAGCAGATATTGCAGCGGCGTGTTGGAAACGATCCCGCCGTCCCAGTAATACTCGCCCTCGATGCGGATCGAGGGAAAGGCCGGCGGCAGCGCGCCGCTCGCCATGATGTGCTCCGGCCCGATGCGCACCTTGTCGGTGTCGAAATAGACGAAATTGCCGGTCCGGACATTGACCGCGCCAACGCTCAACCGCTTCTTGCCGTCGTTCAGCACGTCGAAGTCGATCAGGCTTTCCAGCGTGTCCTTGAGCTCGGCGGTGTCGTAGAAGCTGGTGGCGCCTTCCGCGCCCGAGAGCTGGAACCAGGGGTTGGGGCTGCGCGGCTTGAAGAAGCCGGGCTGGCCCATGGTCATGGTCATGAAGGACGAGGTCTGGTTGCGGATATCGCGATAGATGTCGCCTTCGGGCGTATAGGCCCAGATCTTGCGGCCCGAGATGGTCTGCCAGAATTGCTCCAGCCGTTGCAGACGGCGGCTCGGCTCGTTGCCGGCGATGATCGAAGCGTTGATGGCGCCGATCGAGACGCCCGACAGCCAGGTCGGCTCGCAGCCGGCGTCGGCAAGCGCCTGATAGACTCCCGCTTGATAGGCGCCGAGCGCGCCGCCGCCCTGGAAGACCAGGGCGATGCGGTCGTACTGCGCGGTGATTTCCGCGATGGTAGCGGCAGTCGCCTTGCTGCGGTTACGCTCAAGCACCGGCTTTCTCCAGCTCCTTCGCGCCGGCAGCCGATCGGGCGTGGTCGGCGAGATAATCATGCACGACCTCGCCGAGGCCGAGCGTCAGGTCGGCGGTGAAGTGAACGGCCGAGACGATGTCGAGCACAGGCAGCTTGGCGACATCGGCCATGACATGCGGGCGCAGGTCGAGCGCGGCCGGCGCCGTCCAGGCCTCCTTCAGCGTGACGTCGGTGAGATAGTAACGGACCAGCTCGCAGATGCGCGGGCTGCCGTCGACATGCGGGATGATCTTGATCAGGAAATTGGGCGCGGCGAGCGAGGCCAGCACCTGGTCGTGATCGGCCTCGCGATGCTTGTAGCCCATGGTGCCGGTGGCGCACAGAACGCTGCCATAATGGAGAGTGCCGACCACCACCTCGCCCTCATGCACGATCTTGGGGCTGGCGAGCTTCTTCGGGAAACCCCAGAGCTCGCGGCCGCCGGCGATCGGCGCGTCGTCGTCGAGATACATCGAATGCACATAGCCGCCGTGCTGGCCCTTGTAGCGCACCGGAATGACCTGGCCGGTCTCGGTGTAATCGCCGAAGCCGGTCGAGTCCGGCATGCGGATGAACTCATACTTGACCAAAGGCTCGTCGATCTCGAGCGGCGCCGGCACGATCGCCTCCAGCGCCTCGCGCGTCGTGCGGTAGGTGATGATGATGTATTCGCGGTCGAAGAAACGATAAGGGCCGGGCGGGAAGGACGGGTTGGTGAGCGGCATGGCGTAGGCGCGCTTCACGACGTCGGCGATTTCCATGGCTGGTGCCCCAAAACAGGTTTGAAATGACCCCGCGCGAATGCGCTGGCAAACATGTTGCACGGCAGCATGACAGTGCCGTGTCAATGCCAAGGCGGCGCTGCTGCAAAGCCGGCAATGCCGTCGCGAAGCTGTAACAGCGCCGACATATGGGTGTGGCATTGTGATGCTGCGGCGCACAAATCGTGTGCCTTCCGGGTTGTCTGCCTTCATACTCTTTCCTCCTGTCCTCTTCCTGTCGCGAGATCTCCCATGGGTTCCCTGTCTTCGAAGAATGCGCTCGTCACCGGCTCGACCAGCGGCATCGGCCTTGCAATCGCCCGCGCCTTCGCCGCCGAGGGCGCCAACGTCACCATCAACGGCCTGGGCGACGCCGCGGCGATCGAGCAGGAGCGGGCCGGCATCGAAAAGGA
The DNA here is from genome assembly GCF_006439355.1 of Mesorhizobium sp. B4-1-3. Classification (GTDB taxonomy): domain Bacteria; phylum Pseudomonadota; class Alphaproteobacteria; order Rhizobiales; family Rhizobiaceae; genus Mesorhizobium. The sequence continues at coordinate 24,934 of NZ_VFTG01000036.1, read as the reverse complement.
TTTCGGCGTCAAATGCCGCTATTCGGGCGCCAACATGATGGACGGCGCCGCCGTCACCGCCATGGTCCACGAGGCCGAGCAGGCGTTCGGCAGCCTCGACATCCTGGTCAACAATGCCGGCATTCAGCATGTCGCGCCGATCGAGGAATTTCCCGACGACAAATGGGAAGCCATTATCCGCATCAACCTTCTCGCCGCATTCTACGCCATCAAGGCGGCGGTGCCTGGCATGAAGAGCCGCAAATGGGGCCGCATCATCAACACGGCTTCCGCCCATGCGCTGGTCGCCTCGCCGTTCAAATCGGCCTATGTCTCGGCCAAGCACGGCATTGCCGGCCTGACCAAGACGGTGGCGCTGGAAGTCGCGCAGGACGGCATCACCGTGAACGCGATCGCGCCCGGCTATGTCTGGACGCCTCTGGTCGAAAAGCAGATTCCCGACACGATGAAGGCGCGTGGCATGACCGAGGAACAGGTCAAGCACGACGTGCTGCTCGCGGCGCAGCCGACCAAGGAGTTCGTCACCGTCGAGGAGCTTGCCGCGCTGACGCTCTTCCTGTGCTCGGATGCCGCCAAGCAGATGACCGGCACGACCCTGCCGATGGATGGCGGCTGGACGGCGCAGTAGGGGCGCCTCTGGTCCCCATGGCTATTGAAGTCGCCCGTAATGGCTCAGGACGAGGCCGACGGCTCCGAGCAACGAGTCGTTCTCGGTGTGCTTGCCGATGATTATTCGCGTGCGCCTGTCGGGGGCGACATCCCGCGCCTTGATTAGGGTGTGCCGTTCATAGGCTGCAATGAGTGGCGTAAGCAGGATGTCGCCGGCGAGCGCCATGCGTCCTCCGATGATGATGAGGGGCGGGTTCAGAACGGATCCGATCATGCCCAGGCCGCGGCCTGCCATTTCTGCCGTATCCTCGATCATGCGCAATGCTCCGACATCGCCCTGTTCGGCCATGCGGATCACGTCGTCCATCGTCACGCGCCGGCCCGTCACGCGCGCGATCTGCTCCAACGGCTGGTTGAAGCTGGCGTAGAGTTCCAGGCAGCCTCGATTGCCGCAGCGGCAAAGGTCGCCGGATGGATCGATGCTCATGTGACCGAATTCGCCCGCACCGCCGGCAATTCCGGTTACGACGCGTCCGTGCTGGACGATCGCGCCGCCGACCCCGAGGTCGATCTTGAACAGGACAAAGTCCTCGTAACCGACGGCGGCGCCCCACATCATCTCGGCAATGGCGGCGCAGTTGCTTTCATTTGCTGCGAAGATCGGCTGCTCCAGCACCGGCCCAAAGACATGTCGGATGTTGACGCCAGCCCAAGTGGGAACGATGCTGGCCCGCTGGACGAAGCCTTCGGGGCTGACTGGTCCCGACACAGAAACCCCGACACCCAGGAGGCCGGACGCAGACAGGCTGTTCTCCTCGTAGCATTGTGCGATCGCCGCCTTGGTGAGCTTTGCCGCCCGGTCCGGAGGATAATCCAGGCCGAGGGGGATAATTTTTTCAGAAATGAATGAATGCGAGACGTCGGCTACAGCGACCCGAATCTCGTCGAGACTAAGATGAACGCCAACGCAGGTGCCGGCTTCAGGATTGAGCGTCAGCGTCGCCGGCGGCCGGCCGACGCTTTTGGCCGCTTCGTCAACCGCCACCAGTTCCGCCACGATCCCCGACTTCTTCAGGCCAGTCAAAGCCGTGGAGACGGTCGAGCGGGCCAATCCGGTGAGCCGGGCGATCTGCGCGGCGGAAATGGCGCCGCGCTGGCTGAGACAGCGCACTATCAGACTTTCAGGCGTGCCCGGAGGTTGACCGTCCAGTAGCGATCTGAGCAGGCTTTTGGTCATTTTCGTCTTAAAACTCCTTGACTGTCGATCTTATTTGATCATTCTAGAAAAAACTAGAGGCCTTCTGCGGTACGTGGGCGGCCTCGGCGAAACGGTCGTGATGAACCGTGCTGAAATCAAATGGGAGTGAGACGATGAGATATCTGAGGGCGACCCTCGTCGCTACGGCGGCATTTGCCTTTCTTGCCAACGCAGCACTCGCCGAGCCGAAGACAAATCTGCTCCATCAATGGGCGACCGGATCGGATGCGCAGGCCATCGCCAAGCTTGGCGAGATGTTCGAGGCGAAGGGCGGCAAATGGCAGCAGACCTCGATCGCCGGCCATACCGCCAACACGCTCGCCAAACTGCGCGCCGACGTGATCGCAGGCAATGCTCCGCCGGCGGTTCAGCTCAAGGGTCCGGAGATCGCTGAATGGAACAAGACCGGCATGACTGCCGATCTGGATGATCTCGCGGAGGCGGAGAATTGGGAGAAGGTGGTGGCGCCAGAATTGCTGCCGGTGATGAAACCGAGCGGCAAGTGGGTGGCGGCGCCGATGAACATCCACCGCATCAACTGGATATGGGCATCGCCGAAGGTCATGCAGGCAGCCGGCGTGACCGAAATTCCCAAGACCTGGGCGGAATTCAACGCAGCCTGCGACAAGATCGTGGCTACCGGCAAGATCTGCATCTCGCACTCGACCGCCGACTGGACCGATTCCACCGTCTTTGAAGTCGTCGTCTACGGCCAGGACCTCGACCTCTATCGCAAGGCCTTCGTCGAAGGCAATGTAGACGCCATGCGCAGCGACGGCATGGTCAAGGCCTTCGAGCAATTCCGCATCATGACGTCCAAGTATATGGACCCCGGCATGAACGGCCGCGACTGGGATTCGATGTCGGCTCTGGTCGGCCGCGGCGAGGCGGCGTTCCACATCATGGGCGACTGGACGATCGGCCTGCTTACCGCCGCCGGCTTCAAGGAGGGAACGGACTATGTCTGCGCCCAGGCGCCGACCGACTGGGGCAAGCCCGGCTTCATCCTGAACTCCGATTCCGTCGTGTTCTTCCAGCAGAAGGATCCCGACTATGTGGAGGGCCAGAAGCTGCTCGCCAGCACCATCCTGTCGCCGGAGTTCCAGACCGTCTTCAACCAGGCCAAGGGCTCGATCCCGGCGCGCCTCGACGTCGATCTGTCGAAGGGCTTCAATCCCTGCCAGCAGAAGTCCCAGAAGGACCTGCAGGCCTCGATCGAGGCGGGCACGCTGGTCCGCTCAATGGCCCACAACATGACCGTCCCGCAAAAGGTCCGCGGCGCCATGATGGACACGATCACAGAATTCGTCGCGACGCCGGACATGTCCGCCAAGGATGCGGCCAACGCCATGGCCGACGCCGCCGAAGCGCAGGAATGACGTGCGGAGAGCGCCGGCGCGACATCGCGCCGGCGCGCACGGCCGGCAGGAAGCCCAATGTCCATCCACGACCTTTCCGTTCCGATAGCCGTGCCCGCCCGCTCGTGGCGGGATCGTCTGGGATCGATCGTGCCCATCCTCGTGCTCGCCCCTTCGCTCGCGGCGAGCTTCATCTATGTCTTCGTGTTCACGGGCTGGACGCTCTATCTGTCGCTGTCAGACTCGACACTTTTGCCGAGCTACGGCTTTGCGGGCCTCGACAACTACGTATCGCTCTGGTCCAACCGGCGCTGGAACATCGCCTACACCAACCTTTTCCTCTTCAGCGGCTTCTATATCGTGGGCTCGATGGCGGTCGGGCTGCTGCTGGCCATCCTGATCGACCAGCGCGTGCGCGGCGAGGCGGTATGGCGGACGATCTTCCTCTACCCGCTGGCGGTTTCCTTCATCGTCACCGGCACCGTCTGGAGCTGGCTCTACAATCCGGCCGACGGCATCCAGGCGCTGGTGCGCGGGCTAGGCTGGAGCGACTTCAGCTTCGCGCTCACCAGCGATCGCAACCACGCGATCTACGCGGTGATCATCACCGGCGTCTGGCAGTCTTCCGGTTTCGCCATGGCGCTCTTTCTGGCTGGCCTGCGCTCGGTCGATCCGGATCTGGTGAAGGCGGCGCAGATCGACGGCGCATCGGTCGTGCGCACCTACAGGAAGGTCATTCTGCCAACCATCGCGCCGATTTTCCTTGCGGTCGCCGTCATCCAGATCCAGTTCGCCATCAAGACGTTCGACCTCGTCGCCGCCCTGACCCGCGGTGGGCCGGGCATCTCGACCACGTTCCCAGCCATCTACGTCTACGATCTGATGTTCCAGCGTGGTGAGATCGGGGAGGGCGCGGCCGCAGCGGTCATGATGCTGGCCGCGCTTGCCGTGGTGCTGGTGCCCTATTCGTTGTGGGTGGTGTGGCGCCGCCGGGCGGAGGCGGGAAATGGCTGAACTGGCCCTCGCCATCGACCTGGAAGCGGCTGCTGCGAGCCGCAGGCACTTCTGGAGCCGGTTCGCGATCTATGGCCTGCTCACGGTCTTCGCCGCAATCTATCTGATCCCGCTGCTCGTGGTCGTCTTCAATTCCTTCCGCGAGCAGGCGGAGATCGCGCGTAACGGACTTATCTCGCTACCAAAGACCTTCCGGCTGGAGGCATGGGCGCAGGCCTGGAGCACCTATTGCATCGCGGGCACCTGCCAGGGGATGCAACGGAACTTCCTGAACTCGCTGTGGATGACCATTCCGGCGACGATCATTTCCACGCTGCTCGGCGCCGTGAACGGCTACGTGCTGTCCAAATGGCGCTTCAAGGGCTCGGAGGTCCTGTTCACCCTGATGCTGCTCGGTGTCTTCATGCCGGGGCAGATCGCGTTGATGCCCTGGGCATTCGTTCTTGGAAAGCTCGGCCTGACCAACTCGACCTACGGCCTGATCCTGGTGCATGTCGTCCAGGGAATTTCCTTCACCACCCTGTTCTGCCGCAACTACTATGTCGGCATCCCCGACGACCTGATCAAAGCGGCGCGCATCGACGGCGCCGGTTTCTGGCGGATCTTCTGGAAGATCATAATGCCGCTGTCGCCGCCCATCCTGATCGTGACCGTCATCTGGCAGTTCACCGGCATCTGGAACGAGTATCTGTTCGGCGTAGTCTTCACGTCCGGCCAGGCGCAGCCGATCACAGCCGCGCTCGTCGCACTGACGGCGAGCGGCACGACCGCCCGCAGCTACGACGTGATGAGCGCCGCCGTGCTGATCGGGGCGCTGCCGCCACTCCTGATCTATCTCTTTGGGGGCAAATACTTCGTTCGCGGCCTGACGCAGGGCGCAATCAAATGACGAGCCAATCCCTATCCGCCCTGACCATTCGCAATCTCCACAAGAGCTACGGCGCCGTGGACGTCTTGAAGGGCATCAACCTCGAAGCGCAGCCGGGAGAGTTCATCGCTCTCGTCGGACCTTCCGGTTGCGGCAAGTCCACCCTGCTTGCCATGATCGCCGGACTTGAAAGCGTGACGTCGGGCGAAATCCGCATCGGCAACCGGCTCGTCAATTCCGTGCCGCCAAAGGACCGCGACATCGCCATGGTGTTCCAGTCCTATGCGCTCTACCCGACCATGACCGTGCGCCAGAACATCACCTTCGGCATGGAGAGCCGCGGCGTGCCGAAGGCCCATCAGGCCGAAGCCGTCAAGCACGTCGCGGCGCTGCTGCAGATCGAGGCGCTGCTTGGCCGCAAGCCCGGGCAACTCTCCGGCGGCCAACGCCAGCGGGTCGCCATGGGTCGGGCGCTGGTGCGGGACCCGAAGCTTTTCCTGTTCGACGAGCCGCTTTCCAACCTCGATGCCAAGCTGCGCGTCGACATGCGCACCGAGATCAAGAAGCTGCACAACCGTGTCGGCAAGACCACGGTCTATGTCACCCACGACCAGGTGGAGGCGATGACGCTCGCTTCGCGCATTGCCGTCATGCATCAGGGGTCGGTGCAGCAGTTCGACGCCGCCCAGATGATCTACAGCCGCCCCGCCAATATGTTCGTCGCGGGCTTCATGGGCTCGCCGACGATGAATTTCATTCCCGCCGAGCTCGGCGACGGGGCGGGCCGGCCCTGCGTTACGATTCGGACCGTGGATGGCGGCACGGCAGCGTTGGAACTTGCCCAGCCGGTGCCGGCCGGCGCGCCGAGGAACGTCGTGCTTGGCGTGCGGCCGGAACATATCTACCGCTTTTCGGACGACTTGAAGCACCGCAAGCGCGCCATTGCGACGGTGAAGGCACCGGTCGAACTGGTCGAGCCCACGGGTGCCGAGACGTTGGCGGTGCTTCGCTTCGGCGATCTCGAAGTCACCGGCCGTTTCGACCCGGACAGTGCGCCAGGCACGGGCGAGACAATGACCCTCGGCATCGACATGGCGCGGGCTTGCCTCTTCGACCCGACGACCCAATCCCTTCTTTGAAAGCTCAGCCCCTAGAAAGCTCAACCTTTGACATTCGCCACCTATCCAAGCCTCGCGGATCGTGTCGTGCTGATCACCGGAGGAGCCTCCGGCATCGGCGCCGAAATGGTTCGCGCCTTCTCTGCCAACGCGGCGCGCGTGGCCTTTCTCGACATTCAGGAAGCGGTCGGCCGAAAACTGAAGGCGGAGCTTGCGGGCGCTACGCGCCACGCGCCTCTGTTCCTGCCCTGCGATGTGACCGACATCGCGGCCCTGCGCGCAGCGATCGAGAATGTGCGGGAAAAGGCCGGGCCGGTTGCTGTCCTGGTGAACAACGCCGCCAATGATGACCGGCACGCAGTCGCCGACGTGACGCCGGACTACTGGGATCATGCCCAGAACGTCAATCTGAAGCATCAGTTCTTCGCCGCCCAGGCCGTCCATCCGCAGATGAAGTCGCTGGGCTTTGGCTCCATCATCAACCTTTCCTCGACCTCCTGGCGCTTCGGCGCCGACCAGATGACCGCCTACGCCACAGCCAAGGCCGCGATCATCGGCATGACGCGGTCGTTGGCCCGCGCCTTCGGGCCCGACAATATCCGCGTCAACGCCATCGAGCCGGGCGCCGTGATCACCGAGCGGCAGCGCCGTCTTTGGTACACAACGCAGGAGTCCGTCGACCAGATGGTCGGGCGCCAGTTGATCAGGCAGGTTCTGCTGGCGGACGAGATCGCCCGCACGGCGCTTTTTCTCGCCGCCGACGACAGCCGCATGATCACCAAGCAATCCATCACCGTCGATGCGGGCCTGTGCTGATGCAGGTTCTCCGTCTTCCCTGGTTCGATTGGCTGGCCTGATGCTGCGCGTTGGTTTGAACCCCTATGGGCTTACCTATTATCTTGGGCTGCAGGGCCGTGGCACGCAGCGCGCAAACCCCAAGGGCGTGGGGCTCGAAGGTTTCATCGCCCTGGCCGAAGAGCTCGGCGCACGCACGCTGGAGATCTATGATCCGTGGCTGGCGGAAATGTCCGATTCCGGACTAGCCGCGCTGAAGGAACGGCTCGATGGGCTTGGGATGACGCCCGTCGTCAGCGCCGGGCTCAACATGATGGGGCCGCTGGAGAGCGCGTTCCGTTCCGCCCGCTTCCTCGGCGCGAAGACCATCCGGCTCGGCCTGACACCGGTTCTGTGCGGTGACCGCAATGCCTGGGGCGAGAAATGGGACGAGCTCAACGCCTCGATCAGGTCAGCACTTCGGCAATGGGGGCCGCGGGCCGAAGCCGAAGGCCGTGTGCTCGCGATCGAGAACCATCAGGATTTCGGCAGCGCCGAGCTGGTGGCGTTCTGCGAGACCGGCGGGCGAGGGGTCGGCATCACGTTCGACACCGGCAATACGTTTCCCGTTGCCGAGGCGCCGCTCGACTTCACCCGCCGCGTCGCGCCTTATGTGCGGCATGTCCACCTGAAGGACTACCGCGTCCAGTTCACGGGCGAAGGATACCGGCTCGTGCGCTGCGCCATCGGCGACGGCGCCGTGCCCTTCCGCGCTCTCGCGGCCCTGCTCGGCGACTTCCACGACGAACTCACCGCGGTGCTCGAGCCGGGTGCGCTCGAGGCGCGCCATGTTCGCTTTCTTCTCGACGACTGGTGGAACGGCTATCCGCCGAAAACCGCCCGCGAATTCGCCGGCTGCCTTGCGGCCGCGCAAGAGAATCGCCTGGCCGGCGATGCCGATTTCCGCACTCCCTGGGAGCGCGGCGACGACGGCGCCCTGGTTTCCTACGAGCTCGACATGATCCGGCGCAGCGCTGCCAACATGAAGGAGCTCGGCCTCATGACCTTGGAGAACCCCTCATGACAACTCGCGAACTCAGCGGCCTCACCGCCTTCGTCACCGGTTCCGGACGCGGCCTCGGCCACGTCATGGCCGACCGGCTGGCGGAACTCGGGGCGGACGTAGCAATCCACGACCTGGACTGGACCCAACCGGCGAAGTATGGCGAGTTCGCAGACCTCGGTGAATCGGCAAGGCACCTGGGACGACACGGCACCCGGGTGACCGCGGTCACCGGCAATATCGGCGACCGTGCCGCCGTAGCCGAGATGAAGCGCAAGATCGAGGCGGAACTCGGCGATGTTCATGTGCTCGTCAACTGCGCAGGTGGGGACATCGGCGCCAAGGGAACCAAGCCCAACCACAACAATGCCCTCGATATCGATTACGAGGACATAAAGGTGCTCACCGAAAACAACCTGGTCGGGACCATGCTGGTTTGCCAGGCCTTCGTGCCGCCGATGGTGAAGCGAGGGTCAGGTTCGGTGATCAATATCGCCTCGGCGGCCGCTCACCTCGGCTGCTCGCCGGAGGTCGTCTATTCCACGCTCAAGGCCGCTGTCGTCCACTATACCCGTTGCCTTGCCAAGGAGCTGATCGACGAGGGCGTGCGGGTCAATGCAGTCAGCCCGGGGGCGACGAAAACCGCCCGGTTCCAAGCGACGCGCGTCGTCGATCCGGCCAGGATGGATTCGTCGAAGCGCTCGCTCAACCGCTATGCCGAGCCTGAAGAGGTTGCCGAGGCTGTCGCCTTCCTCGCCGGATCGCGCGCCCGCTTCATCAACGGCCAGGTGATCCGCGTCGACGGCGGCTTCACGATTTTTCCGGGGTGACGCACGTGACGATGAGGGAAACTGCCATCAAGCGCTTCGACCTTTCCGGCCGGATCGCCCTGGTAACCGGATCCTCGAAGGGGATAGGCTTCGCGATCGCCCGCGGCCTGGCCGAAGCAGGCGCGGAGCTGGTGCTCAACGCGCGCAACGAAAGCGTGCTGGAGGAGGCTCGGGCAAGGCTCGCCGCCGAAGGCCATAAGGTTCACGTTCGCGCCTTCGACGTGACCGACGCGGCCGCCGTGGCGGCAGCCGTCGACGCCATCGAGAGCGAAATCGGTCCGATCGAGATCCTCTTCAACAACGCCGGCACGCAATTTCGCGCGCCGCTCGAGGAATTTCCGCTGGAGGCCTGGGAAAGGCTCAAGGCGACCAACATCGACAGCGTATTCCATGTCGGCCAGGCCGTGGCACGCCGTATGATCCCGCGCGGACACGGCAAGATCGTCAACATCGCCTCCGTGCAGAGCGAGCTGGCACGCACGAGCATCGCGCCCTATACGGCGACCAAGGGTGCCGTGAAGATGCTGACCAAGGGCATGGCGACCGACTGGGCGCGATATGGCCTGCAGGTCAATGCGATCGGTCCAGGCTATTTCAACACCGAACTCAATGCCGCGTTGGTCGCCGACGCCGACTTCACCGCCTGGCTGGAGAAACGCACGCCCGCCGGCCGCTGGGCGGAAGTCGGGGAACTGATCGGAGCGGCGGTTTTCCTGGCATCGGATGCATCTAGCTTTGTCAACGGCCACATCCTCTATGTCGACGGCGGCATCACGGCATCGCTCTGACGGGACGAGCGTCGAAGCTCTTCCTTGACAATCGGCGGGGACCGTTCCAGCATCATTGCAAGGGGTTCCCCGCGACGACCCCGTGAGGCGTCAGCCCAACGATCGCGTCCAGGCTCTCTTTCTTCAGGAGGTGGACGCCATGCCGTCAACAACCCAAATCACCGTTCCGCAACTCACCCGTCTCGTCGGCCTGCCGGATGCGCCGGTTCTCATCGACGTGCGCATCGACGAGGACTATGAAGCCGATCCGCGGCTGCTGCCGGCGTCCTGCCGGCGCGATTTCAGGACCGTGTCGACCTGGGCGCCCGAATTCGCCGGGTCAAAGGCCGTCGTCATCTGTCAGCGGGGGGAGAAATTCTCGCAAGGCGTTGCCGCGTGGCTGCGCCACGAAGGCACTCCGGCGGAGTCGCTGGAAGGCGGCTTCGAGGCCTGGGTCGCCGCCAAGGCGCCACTGATCAGCGCCGGCGCGATCCTGCCGCGCGACGAAAAGGGGCGCACTGTATGGGTCACCCGTTCGCGGCCCAAGGTCGACCGCATCGCCTGTCCCTGGCTGATCCGCCGCTTCGTCGATCCCGAGGCGGTGTTCCTGTTCGTCGATCCGGCCGAGGTGCCTCTGGTCGCGGACCGCTTCGCAGCGGTTCCCTTCGACATTGAAGGCGTATTCTGGAGCCATCGCGGCGATCGCTGCACTTTCGACACGATGATCGAGGAATTCGGCCTGCGCGTCGAGGCGCTCGATCGCTTGGCGCTGATCGTGCGCGGTGCGGACACGGCGCGGCTAGACATCGTGCCGCAAGCGGCCGGGTTCCTCGCCGCCTCGCTCGGCCTGTCACGCATGTTCCGCGACGACCTCGAACAGCTCGAAGCCGGCATGCTCTTCTACGACGCCTTCTTCCGCTGGTGCCGCGACGCGACCGACGAGACGCATAACTGGCCGATCGGAGGCAAGGCCCCATGACTGTCCTTGCCAAAGGTGGGGCCGCACGGACGGTCGAGGCCCCGGCCATGCCGAGCTTCCGCGAGGCGACGCGGCTCTGGGCCAGGATCGGCCTGCTGTCCTTCGGCGGGCCGGCCGGGCAGATCGCGCTGATGCACAAGGAACTGGTCGAGGAGCACCGTTGGATCGGCGAGGAGCGTTTCCTGCACGCGCTCAACTACTGCATGCTCCTGCCCGGGCCCGAGGCGCAGCAGCTTGCCGTCTATATCGGCTGGCTGCTGCACCGAACGGCGGGCGGACTGGTCGCGGGCATCCTGTTCGTGCTGCCCGGCGCCCTGGTCATGCTTGGCCTGAGCAGCTTCTACATGCTCTACAACGACGCGCCGGTGGTCGAGGCGCTGTTCTTCGGCGTCAAGGCGGCGGTGCTCGCCGTCGTCGTCGAGGCGGTGATCCGCATCGGCAAGCGGGCGCTGAAGAACCGTGCGATGGTGGCGATCGCCGTGGCGGCCTTCCTCGCCATCTATGTCGTGAAGCTGCCGTTCCCGCTGATCGTGCTTGCCGCAGGCCTCATCGGCTGGATCGGCAATCGATTTGCGCCACGGCTGTTTTCCGGCTCGGCACATGGCAAGGGCAGCGTCGCCGACGACAAAGGCGTGGTCGACCTGATGTTCGAGCGCGGCGAGCTCGGCCACACCGTGCCGTCACGATGGCATGCGGTCCGGACCATCGGCATCTGGCTTCCGCTCTGGCTCGGGCCGGTGGCGCTGATCGCCTTGCTGGCGGGGCCGGGCAGCGTGTGGGCGCAGATCGGCGGCTTCTTCAGCCTGATGGCCGTCGTCACCTTCGGCGGCGCCTATGCGGTGCTCGCCTATGTGGCGCAAGCGGCGGTCACCTCGTTCGGCTGGCTTTCGCCTGGACAGATGGTCGACGGGCTGGGGCTCGCCGAAACGACGCCCGGACCGCTGATCCTGGTGCTGCAATTCGTCGGCTTTGCCGCCGCCTATCGTCATGCCGGCGCGATCAATCCCTTGCTTGCAGGGTCGCTGGGGTCGGCGCTGACGCTCTGGGTCACCTTCGTGCCCTGCTTCTTCTGGATATTTCTGGGCGCGCCCTACATCGAGCAATTGCGGCAGAACAAGGCGCTGGCGGCGGCGCTGGGCGCGATCACCGCGGCGGTGGTCGGCGTCATCATGAACCTTGCATTGTGGTTCGCACTGCATGTCGTCTTCGGCAAGGTCGCAAGCGTCGGCTGGGGCGTGGAGGTGCCGGTCCTGTCCTCGCTCGACTGGCGCGCCGCGCTGCTGTCGGTTGGGGCGATGGTCGCCATGTTCAGGCTGAAGCTCGGCATGCTGCCGACGCTGGCGGGGTCGGCTCTGGCCGGGCTTGGCTTGCTGGCGCTGTAGACCCGCGCGCCCTCGATCACGTTAGCGTGAAGGAAAAGGCTGACCGGCCGGGAATAAACGGCCCGGTCCGCCGGTCTCCTGGGCATGCCGCCTTTGCGCGCAACAGCAGGAGATCATCATGAAGCGGTACGAAGACAAACACGCGCGGGCAAAAGAGGGCGACGGCCTAAGCCGCCGTCGCCCCTTGGAGCGCTGGAGCTGGGCGCACCTGTTCTGGGCGATACCGCCCCGTCGGCGGCCCTGATCCGTGCCGATCGCAACCATCGAGATCCACGACCATGACGGCGAGCACCCCGTTGCAGCCAGCGATGCGCCGTCCCCTTCCGAGGCGCGCCTTGCTTCCGAGACACTTGACTCCGGTGACACCAATGCCTTCTCCTCCCTCGAAGCAGGCGCCATCGCCTGCGGTCGCGATCTTCACCCGCACGAGCAGGGACAGATCGTTGCCTCCCGCTGAGGGCGGCGGCAGACCCATGGCGGGAGCGCCCGACGGCGGAACGGTGTTGAGCGAAAAGATGCTGGCCGCGCGTTTTGCCGAGGTGGTGCTGCCGCATCTTGGCGATGCGCTGTCGCTCGCCCGCTGGCTGACCGGCAACACGGCCGATGCCGAGGATGTCGTGCAGGAGGCCTGCCTCAAGGCGCATGCGGGCATTGCCGGGTTCGCTGGGGGAAACTCCCGCGCGTGGCTGCTCACCATCGTGCGCAACGCCTCCTATACATGGATGGCGAAGAACCGTCCGCGCAGCGTGGTCGCCGTCGGCGACCTCGCCGATCTCGACGACGTGTCGCCGCCGCCCGACAATGATGCCGACAACCCGGAGGCGGCGCTGATCGCCAAGGCGAATTCGGTGGCGGTGGAAGCGGCGATCGTAAGGCTGCCGCAGGCCTTCCGCGAAACGCTGGTGCTGCGCGACATAAACGGTCTCAGCTACCGCGAGATCGCCGCGATGCTCGGCGTGCCGCAAGGCACGGTGATGTCGCGGCTGGCGCGAGCCCGCGGCCTCTTGATGACGGAACTTGGAGGGCGCCACCATGAGCCCGCATGAAGATCGCTCGCGTGAGGATGGATTGCCGCAAGACCCGCAGGATATGAAACTGATGATTCACGCCCTTGTCGATGGCGAGCTCGATGCCGCGGCCGCTTTGGCGGTCGAGCGCCGCATGGCCGCAGATCCGGAGCTGGCCGCCGAGCATGCGCGCCTGGTGGCGCTGCGCGGCGCTCTTGCCAACGTGCGGCGCCCCGTCGTGAGCGACGATTTCCTGGCGCGTATCGCGGCGATTGCCGAGGTGAAAGACACCGAAGACGCTGCCGAACCCACGACCGCGAAGGCTGAGCCGCCGCCACAACAGCAGCAGAGCAATGTCGTCGAGATGCGGCCGCGCGCGCCACGCTGGTTCAATTCTTTCGACTGGCGGCAGATGGCGGCCTCGATCGTGCTGACGGCGTTCCTCGCCAGCGGTGCGACGCAGTGGCTGGCCACGGCGGACAATGGCTCCGAGAGTTTTGCGGTCGCTGTCGCCAACGGCCATCGCCGCAGCCTGCTGGCGGCGACCCCGGTCGACATCGTCTCGTCCGACCGCCACACGGTGAAGCCATGGCTAGACGGTCGCATCGGCGTGTCGCCGGCGGCGCCCGACATGGCCAAGGACGGCTACGCGCTGCTCGGCGGACGCGTCGAGGTGATCGGCGACAGACCGATGCCGGCGCTGGTCTACCGCCACCACGAGCACCTGATCACGCTGGTGGCCGCGCCCCGGCAGAACGAGGCCAAATCGGTGCCGGTGGCGGACGACCTCTCGGCGGGGGGCTTCCTTCTGGTCCACTGGACCGACGATGCCTTCTCCTATTGGGCGATCTCGGATGCCGAACGCCCGGCGCTGGACGATTTCGTCGCCCGCTTCCGGGCGGCGATCATCGCCAATCCGGCGGCCGGCAGCCCGGGCTAGGGAGACGAAACGTCCTTATCGCCGCTATTGTCGAGGTCGGTTAACCGTTTGGCGGGAGGCAGATGCCTGTCCGTCGGCGATAATCGCGCCTCGGTTGCGCCGGCGCCTTGGCGCACAAGTGACAAGTCAAGGTCGACTTCGGTGTGTTATACACGCCGCGTTCTCGGGGCGGATACGAGTCGATGGATCAGGAAAGACTTCTGGCCGCGGTCCTCTTGGCCGATGTCGTGGGCAGCGTGCCGCTCTATGAGCGCATCGGCGACGATGCCGCCCTGCGGCAGGTCTCGGGTTGTCTCGACGCGATACGCCAGATCGTCGCCGAGCATGGCGGTGACTTCATCTACTCGAAGGGCGATGACGTGCTCAGCCTGTTCGAGACACCGGAGGCGGCGCTGAGGGCGGTCTGCCGGATCGGCGGCCAGCTGACGAAAGAGCCCTTGATCGCCCGGATCGGATTGCATTTCGGAGCGGTCATTCGCGCGCGGGGCGCGGTATTCGGCGACGTTGTCAACGTCACCGCAAGGTTGTCCGCCACGGCCAATCCCGGGGAGGTCCTGATCAGCCAGAGCTTCTTCGAAGCCCTTTCGGCGGACAGCCGTGGTACCTTGCGGCTCCTCGACAAAATGGCCTTCAAGGGAAAGCAAGAACTCTTCGATGTCTATACGCTGCGGACCGACGACGGCGCCCCCAGCACGCACGTCGCCAGCCGGGGCACCTTTGTCGACAGGCGCTCTGCGCCGCCGCCACCGATCAATCTGGTCATCCGCTACGAAGATCAATTGCGATCCTGCCGAAACAACGAACTGGTGACGATCGGCCGATCTCCGGAATGCGATATCGTCGTCCAGAGGCCCTGGGTCTCGAGGCACCACGCGACGTTCACCATTTCGAATGGCAAGGCGCGGCTTGTCGAGCGAAGCTCATCGGGCACATTTGTGTCGATGGGATCCGGCCAAGAAGTATTCGTGCGCCGAGAGGATATTCTCCTCTTCGGCTCCGGCGTCATCTCACCTGGACGCAGATCGACCCTCGGCGACGCCCAGATCCTTCGCTACGAAATTATCCCGGGCTGATCCGGCCGGTTGGGCGTGACGGCAATGCCCGGCATGGCCTGCTCGAGTTCTCGGCAGATCGCCTGGGGCGCGTAGGAGGACAGGACGATCGAGGTGATCGGAACGAACTGCTTCAGAGCCGCGATCGACGATTGCCCGACCAGCTCGCGCTGCCACGCGATCTCGGCCCCGCCGAATGACGGCCAGTCCGCGCCTCTTTCCCAGAGCTCGGATGTCTGCCTTCCTTATCTGGTGATCTCCTGTTCGAGCCGCAGCATGCCGGCATGGCCAAGCTCGTGGCCAGATCCTGACCAGCGCCGGGGGCGTCGGCACACCCTATCCGGCGCCGCAAGCGCTGGTGTCGCGTCCCCGCCGCTGACTCCGATGCCACATCCGTTCTTCCAGGGCATGTTCGCCGGCGGTCATGAGAAGACAGCGGCGCTCGCGGCCGAGTATCGTGCCATGGCCGCTGACGGTGCCGTGTTGGCCGACCAAGGAAACCATGAACCGGGCAATTCATGAAAAAAATGTTCGAGGCGGGGCCCTCGAAAGGCGGATCGTTCCTTCTAAGGTAGGCTAGAGTCTATAAAAATCATAGACATTAGACTTGGCGCCGGCGTCCCGAGGAAATGAACATGCCCAATCCAACCGTTGTCGGTTTCTCCGGAAATTTCACCCGGCCGTCGAAGACGCGCGGTCTCGTCGAGCAGGTGGTGAGGGACGTTGCGGCTCGCAACACTTTGTCGGCGAGCACCTTTGATATTGACGACGTCGGACCTTCGCTCGGCAGCGCCAAATGGGCGCGCGATCTCGATCCGCAGGCTCGCGATATTCTCGACAGGGTCGTCAACGCCGACGTGCTGGTGGTCGGATCGCCGACCTACAAGGGCAGCTACACCGGGCTTTTCAAACACTTCTTCGACCTGCTCGATCCGGCCTCGCTGAGGGGCAAACCGGTGCTGCTGCTCGCAACGGGCGGCGGCGAGCGGCATGCGCTGATCGTCGAGCATCAATTGCGGCCGCTGTTCGGCTTTTTCGAGGCGCTTGCCTTGCCCACCGGGGTCTATGCGACGGACAGGGATTTCGCCGACGGCGTCCTGGTCTCCGAAGCGATCCGCAAGCGCGTCGCGCAGGCCGTCGACGAGGCGGGCCATGCGCTCTCCCGCCGCGCCGCCGACCAGCGGATCGCGGCGGAATAGCCGAGGCAACCCGCTCGGAGATGCTTACGTCTCCGTGACGAATTTGGTCCGCAGATGGGCGTCCAGGCCCTCGATTCCGGATTCCGATCCATAACCGGACTCGTTCACGCCACCGCCAGGGGTTTCCGGCGTAGACACCATCATATGGTTGACGCCGACCAGGCCGGCGTCGAGCGCGAGCTCGCTCTTCTGCGCAAGCGCCATGTCGCGGCTGCTGTCGCCATTCAGGGCCGACAGGTTCCAGTTTCCTGGGACATCTCTCGCTTGCGACCCGGATATGCCGTTTCGCGATGGTCCATCGGATACCGGATTGGAGTAGCTGGAGACAGCTGCAGGGAAACGACGCTCCATGACATCAGCCAATATTCTGATCTGCGATTTTGTCGGGCTGCGCTTTGGCGCGGACGGCAATCCCGACCACAGCGAGGTCAAGGCCTATATCGAAGCCAAGGGTGGGGTGTTCCACCAGACAGGCCTCGCCGAGGCCGGCGCCCTTGATCCCGGCAGGCTGCATTTCTTCTACCTGCCGCAATTGAGCACGCGTGACGAATTGCTGGCAGAGGCCGGTGACGGCCGCTACGACGCCGTCATCGCCGCCGCGACCTTCATTCCGGCGGAGACCAGGTTCCGCCTCGGCGGCGTGCGCATCGGCGCCGGCACCGGCAATATGGGCTCGGCATCCTGGGGCGGAGGCAGCGGAGAAGGCGGCGAAGCGCCGTTGATGAACACGCCCGGCATCAACAGCCGCGCCACCGCGCAAATGGCCATGAAGGCGCTGCTGAAAGTCAGGCCGGATCTCCCGGTGGACAAGCTCAACACCCTGGTCGCCGGCGGGCAGTTCGATACGGGAAAAGATCTGCGCCATTACCCGACCGAGAAGCTCGAAGGCAAAAGACTTGCCGTGCTCGGCTATGGCAATATCGGTCGCGAATTCGCCAGGCTCGGCCAGGCCTTCGGCATGCAGGTCGCCGTCCATGCGCGGCCCCGTCACCAAAAATGGATCGAGGCGGAAGGCTTCGACTATGCCGAGACCATGGAAGACGCGGCGCGCGGCGCCGACGCGCTTTCGGTCCACCTAGGCCTCGGTCCCTTCGATGCCGGCCAGCAGCGATACGCCAATGCCGGACTGATCGGAGATGAAGTCCTCTCCCTCCTCAACCACGGCGCCGTGCTCATCAACTACGATCGCGGCGAGCTGGTCGATGTGGCAGCATTGGAGCGCGCGCTGGCGTCAGGACGCGTTTCTCATGCGGCGATCGATGCGGACCTGTTCAAGGACGGCAGCACGCTTTCGGGACCAATGCTGCCTTATCTCAGACTGGTCGAGGCCTATGGCCAGCGTCTGGAACTCCTCCCTCACGCCGCGGCCGACACCGACCACCCCTCCCGTGTCGCCGGCGCCAAGCAGGCCGTCGACCAGATCTACGCCGCCATCGTCGAGCATCGCGTTCACAATCTGAGAGGATCGCTGCCTCCGGGCTTTCTCGACATGGGAGCGAAAGTCCCGCCCGGCATCGGCGGCATCGATCTTCGGCATCTGGCGACGCTGGCCGCCGATCGGGCCGTTGCCGCCGACCTCGCGCGGTCGAGCGCACTCATAGCCGCTTTCTGGGAACGCGTTCTGGCCGCGTCCGAGCAGGAACGACCGGCGCTGATCGCTTCTGCAGGCGAAGCATTCGCCGAAGCGGCGAACCGCCTCTCCACGCTTATGCGCAGGCACCATCTTTCGGGGCCGTTCACTTCGGGATCACTTTGACCCAGCGTGCGGTGACCTGCTCGCAAGCCTTTGAAAAGTATGGTGATCCCGACAGGAATCGAACCTGTGACCTACAGATTAGGAATCTGCCGCTCTATCCTACTGAGCTACGGGACCACGCGGCCCGACACATAAACGCTTCGGGCCGGTTCGCCAAGGGGCATGCTGATCTCCCCTCAGGCTGCAATTCATCTCGGCAAGGCCGAGCCGACCAAGCCGGATGGCGGGCTGCTCGCCGCCTTCGCCCGCGGCCGTTTAGAGCGGTTCACCTTTCACGGAAACGGCAAACCACTCTATCCTTCTGTTTTTACGCAATTCCGGAACGGAAAACCGCTCACACCTTTTCCTGGAACTGCTCTAGGCTGCCAGCGCGGTCTCGGCCAGCTTCACCCAATAGCTCATGCCGTGCGGGATGACCTCGTCGTTGAAGTCATAGGCCGGGTGATGCAGGCCGGCCGAGTCGCCGTTGCCGATGAAGATGAAGGCGCCGGGGCGGGCTTCCAGCATATAGGAGAAATCCTCGCCGCCCATCACCGGCTGGATGGCGCGGTGGACATGGCTGTCGCCGGCGATGTCGGCCGCGATATCGCCAGCAAACGCGGTTTCCTCGGCATGGTTGAAGGTGACGGGGTAATTGGCGTCGTAATCGACCTCGATGGTGGCGCCGAAGGCCGCCGCGAGGCCGGCGCAGAGCGCGCGGATGCGCTCTTCCGATTTCTTGGCCACTTCCTTCTTCAGCGTGCGCACGGTGCCGGCGATCTCGGCGCTTTCCGGAATGACGTTGTAGGCGTCGCCGGCGTGGAACTTCGTCACCGACACCACCACGGCCTCGACCGGATCGGTGCTGCGCGAGGCGATGGTCTGCAGCGCGCCGACCAACTGGCTGGTGATGACGATCGGGTCGATCGTGCCGTGCGGCATCGCGGCATGGCCGCCGCGGCCCTTGACGGTGATGGTGAATTCGGCCGTCGCGGCCATGATCGGGCCGGGCTTGATGGCGAACTGGCCAACCGGCAGGCCCGGCATATTGTGCATGCCGAACACCTTCTCGATACCGAAGCGTTCCATCATGCCGTCCTTGACCATCTCGTTGCCGCCGCCGCCGCCTTCCTCGGCCGGCTGGAAGATCACCGCCACGGTGCCGGCGAAGTTGCGCGTCTCGGCAAGATATTTGGCCGCGCCCAAGAGCATCGCGGTATGGCCGTCATGGCCGCAGGCATGCATCTTGCCGCGCACGGTCGAGGCC
Source organism: Mesorhizobium sp. B4-1-3 (assembly GCF_006439355.1). Classification (GTDB taxonomy): domain Bacteria; phylum Pseudomonadota; class Alphaproteobacteria; order Rhizobiales; family Rhizobiaceae; genus Mesorhizobium. The sequence continues at coordinate 5,714 of NZ_VFTG01000036.1, read as the reverse complement.
CACGGCTTGCCGGTGATCTCGTCGATCGGCAGCGCGTCCATGTCGGCGCGCAGCCCGATGGCCGGGCCATCGCCCCTGCGGCCGCGGATGATGCCCACGACGCCAGTCTTGCCCAGCCCCGTCACCACCTCGTCGCAGCCGAAGGCCTTCAGCTTCTCAGTGACAAAGCCGGCGGTCTGGAAGACGTCGAAATTCAGCTCCGGTGTCTGGTGCAGATGCCGGCGCCAGCCGGCGACTTCTTCCTGCATTTGTGCGGCGCGGTTCAGAATCGGCATGATCGGTCCATCTCTTGGTTGATTGGCTGCAGTCGGTTCAGAGCCGCTGCTCAGCAATTGTGATACTCAATTGTGATGTCTTGCACTTTGCCATTTTGGCGACACATAGCGTAAATAGCACCGCAACAATGCGGTCTGGGGTGAGGGTCGGACCGCATTTTGCTGGCGATGAGTAACGAAATCTTACGGAGCCAGCGGCGATCACGGCAAGAGGCGATTTCGGATTTGATCATGCGGCAGAGGCATTTCCTCAACCTATTGCTGGCAGGCGCGCTGGCACTCCCGGCGCTTGCCGGCGTGGCGCGCGCCAACCCGGTCGTGCTTTTCGACCTCAAAAGCGGCTCCATCTTGGAGCACCAGGATGCGTTCAAGCGCTGGTATCCGGCCTCGCTCAGCAAGCTGATGACGGCCTATGTCGCGTTCCGCGCCATTCAGGCGGGCGAGGTGGCGCTCGATTCGCCGATCAAGGTGACGAAGCATTCGGCCGGCGAGCCGCCGAGCAAGATGGGCTTCAGGCCCGGCTCGGTGATGCGGCTCGACAATGCGCTGAAGATGATGCTGGTCAAGTCGGCCAACGACATCGCCATGGCCGTGGGCGAGAATATCGGCGGGTCGCAGGCCGCGTTTGCCGACCGCATGAACGCCGAGGCGGCCCGGCTCGGCATGACGGGCACGCATTTCGTCAATCCGAATGGGCTCTATTCACCGGAACAGTATACGACGGCGCGCGACCTCGCCGTCCTGGTGACGGCGTTGCGCAATGATTTTCCGCAATATGCGCCTTGGTTCTCGATCGAAGGCCTTGCCGTCGGCAAGAAGGCGCTCCCGAACTACAATCTGTTGATCGGCCGCTATCCGGGCGCCGACGGCATGAAGACGGGTTTTGTCTGCTCTTCCGGATTCAACATGATCGGTTCGGCGACGCGCAACGGGCGCACGCTGGTGGCCGTGGTGCTTGGCGAGAAATCGGCGATCAGCCGCGCCGAAGCGGCGGCAAGGCTGCTCGACCAGGGTTTCAACATGCCAGCGGCGGGTTCGACCACACTGGCCGCGCTCAAGCCCTATGGCGACACGCTGTCACCCAACGACATGCATGACGAGATCTGCAAGAAGAAGCCGAAGGAGGAGCAGTCCGAGGCGGCTCCCGAGGTTGCCGCCAAGGACAAGCCCAAGTCGCCGTACCAGGTGAAGCTCGAGCACCCGACGCTCGTCGCGGTCGGGCTCGGCGGCGCCACGGGACCGGCGCCCAAGGCATTCGTCGACCAGACCAATCAGAACTATGCCGATGTGCCGCTGCCGAACTGGCGGCCCGACAGGCCGGCGCCGGCCGGCGCCGAGCCGCTGGCGACCGCCGCAGCAGGGGCGCAGGGCGACCAATCCGCCAAGGCCAACTGAGCTGCGTCATGGGCGGCAGCTTTCCCATTCCCGTATCGGTGCTCACCGGCTTTCTCGGCGCCGGCAAGACGACGCTGCTCAACAGGCTGCTCAAGGATCCGGCGCTTGCCGACACGGCGGTGATCATCAACGAGTTCGGCGAGGTGGCGATCGACCATCTTTTGGTCGAGCAGGCGTCCGACGGCATCATCCAGCTTTCCGACGGCTGTCTCTGCTGCACGGTGCGCGGCGACCTCGTCGATACGCTCGCCGATCTCGTCGACCGGCTGCAGACCGGCCGTATCGCCAAACTGGCCCGTGTCGTCGTCGAGACGACGGGCCTGGCCGATCCGGCGCCGGTGCTGCAGTCGATCATGGCGCATCCGGCGCTGGTGCAGGCCTTCCGGCTCGACGGCGTCGTCACGCTGGTCGACGCCGTCAATGGCGAGGCGACGCTCGATGCCCATGTCGAGGCGGTGAAGCAGGCGGCGGTGGCCGACCGCGTGGTGCTGGCCAAGACCGACCTTGCCGACGCGGCCGAGGTCGAGGCGTTGCGGACAAGGCTGAAGCAGATCAATCCGGGTGCCGTCGTGCTCGACGTCAACGAGGCCGGCACGGGCGCCGCGGCGCTGTTCAATTGCGGGCTCTACGATCCCGAAACCAAGTCCGCCGACGTACGGCGCTGGCTTGGTGAAGAGGCGGCGCATGGTCATGATAATCACCATGGTCACGACCACCATGACGGCGACCATGATCACCGCCACCATGAGCATCGCCACGATGCGCGCGTGCGCACGCACTCGCTCGTCCATGACGGCCCGGTGTCGTTCTCGGCGATCGAGATGTTCCTCGATCTTCTGCGCTCGACGCATGGCGAGAAACTTCTGCGCATGAAGGGCGTCATCGAGCTTGCCGAGGATCCGTCGCGGCCGCTGGTCATTCACGGCGTGCAGAAGATCCTGCATCCGCCGGCAAGGCTGCCGGCCTGGCCCGACGGCCAGCGCGGCACCAGGCTGGTGCTGATCACGCTCGACATGCCGCAGGATTATATCCAGCGGCTGTTCGCCGCCTTCACCAACAAGCCTTCGGTCGACACGCCGGACCGGGCGGCGCTCGAAGCCAATCCGCTGGCGATTGCAGGACTATAAACCGAAAACGACGCCGGCTCAGGCGGCGTTGCCGCGCTCGACCAGAAAGCGGTGGCCGCCGGTCACCGCGGCCGTCTCGACCAATTGGTGGCCGGCATCGGCGCAGAAGGCCGGGATATCGATGACCGCGAGCGGATCGGTGGTTTCCAGCCAAAGCCGGCTGCCAGGTTGCATGGCCGCCAGCCGCTTGCGCGCCTTCAGCACCGGCAGCGGGCAGTTCAGCCCCTTGAGATCGTAGGTGGCGGGCAGCTTCGGCTTTTGTTCATGCATGTCGTTGTGCATGAGGTCTCAGCCGCCGAACATGCCGAGCAGCTTCTTCTTCAGCTTCGACACGGTGCCTGGGTCGGTATCGGCGGCCTGCTGCGTTTCCTGCGCGGGTGCGGCTTCCACGCCTGCGGTGACGACCGGCTGCTGCGCTGCCTGCTTGGCGGCTTCCTTCTCGGCCAAAGCCTGCTGCTTGGCCGCTTCCTTGGCGGCCTTGGCCGCCTCGATCGCGGCCAGGCGCTGCTCTTCTGCCTTGCGCTTGGCTTCCTTTTCCGCGTCGGCTGCTGCCATCTTGCGCCCGAGCGGGGAATCGATGCGGCCCATGCGGGTGGTTTCCGTCACTGAGCCGTCGGCATTCAGCGACGGCGGCTCGATCGGCACGCGCTCGCCGCGGGCGCGGCGCTTCGACCAGTCGGAAACGATGCTGGCTTCCTTGATGCCGGCAATGGTCGGTTTCGGCGGCGGCGCGCTGGATCTCACGGCCGAATTGAAGGCCGCATCGTAGCTCTTCTCGTAGTTGGCGTAGGCCACTTTCAGCGAATCCGGCTGCGTCGTCGCGGGGCAGGGGCCGGTCGGGTCGAAAGTGGTGCCTTCGGGCGCCACCTGGTTGAAGACGTAACGCTTCTCGCAGACGTCGACCTTCGGCGGTACCTTGGTGATCTCGAAATTATCGTAGCCGACCTTCAGCATCTTCCAGAACTCGTAGTTCGGGTCGTTGCGGTAGCGCGCCATGTTGGCGGCGGTCATGCGGAACGGGAAAGCCTGGATCTGGAACTCGGTCTGGCCGCCCTCGAAGGCGTCGCGGCCGAAGGCATAGATCTGCTCGATCTGCGCGTCGGTCATCGAATAGCAGCCGGACGACGAGCAGGCGCCGTGCACCATCAGGTTCTGGCCGGTGCGGCCATTGGCGCGGTCATAGGCGTTGGGAAAGCCGATGTTGAAGGACAAATGGTAGTGCGAGCGCGGGTTCATCTGCGAGGGACGCACCGTGTAGAAGCCTTCCGGCGCCTGGCGGTCGCCCTCGGTGTATTTGGGACCGAGTTTGCCCGACCATTTACAGATGTCGTAGGTGGCGACGAGATCGTAGCGGCCGTTGGTCTTGGCCTTCCAGATCTCGAGCTTGCCTTCCTCCTTGAAGATGCGCGCCATTACCGAGGAGGTGCGCACCATGCCCTTGGCCTTCATGTCGGCGAGGATCTTGTCCGGCAACGGCTTGTTGGCCTCGGGCGCAAAATCCTTCATCGACGAATCATTGCAGCCGGCGACGCCGATGGCGGCAATCAGGACTCCGGTGCGGGCAAGCTTGGCAAACATCGACACGGCTACGTCTTTTCTCTCGGGCCAACGGATCTCGGCATTGCCGGGCCCGCAGGCTGAACACCAGTGGACCGTAAGCCCGTTAACCTTGAAAATTCCTTACCGCAAGCCTTGGCAAACCCCTCACGGCAAATCCCATTGAGCCGGATCCGGCGGCATTTTTGTGGCAAAAATGCTCATCTTGGCCACGGTCGAACCATTGGCGGGTCAGAGACTGCGGCCCATCGCCAGGTACTTCTCGCGGCGCTGCTCGCGGAAATCGGTGTTGGCGCCGGCAAAATCCTTCATCGTCCTCGCGATGAGGTCGCCGGTCGATGCGATCACCGTTTCCGGCGCACGCTGGGCGCCGCCGATCGGCTCGGGAATGATGGCGTCGATGATCTTCATCTCGAGAAGATCCTGCGCGGTGATCTTCATGTTGGTCGCCGCGTCCTTGGAGCGGGTCGTGTCGCGCCAAAGGATCGAGGCCGCGCCCTCAGGCGAGATCACCGAATAGATGGCGTGCTCCAGCATGTAGACGCGATTGGCGGTGGCGATCGCGATGGCGCCGCCGGAGCCGCCTTCGCCGATGACCACCGAGATCGACGGCACTTTCAGCGAAAGGCAGGCCGAGGTCGAACGCGCGATCGCTTCGGCCTGGCCGCGCTCTTCGGCGCCGACGCCGGGATAGGCGCCGGCGGTGTCGACCAGCGTCAGAAGCGGGATCTTGAAGCGGTCGGCCAGTTCCATCAGGCGCACCGCCTTGCGGTAACCCTCCGGGCGCACCGAACCGAAATTGTGCTTGATGCGGCTTGCCGTGTCGGAACCCTTCTCCTGGCCGATGACCGCCACCGGCTCGCCGCGGAAGCGCGCGAAGCCGCCGACGATCGCCTGGTCGTCGCCGAAATTGCGGTCGCCGGCCAAGGGCGTGAAATCGGTGAACAGCCCTTTGATGTAGTCGACGCAATGCGGGCGGTCGGGATGGCGCGCGACCTGCACCTTCTGCCAGGGCGTGAGCGCCTTGTAGAGGTCGCGCAACGCGTCGCGCGAGCGCTTTTCCAGCCGGCTTATCTCTTCGGCGACATCGACCGCCTCGCCGTTCTCGGCAAGCTTCTTCAGCTCAAGGATCTTGAGCTCCAGATCCTGCACCGGCTTTTCAAAGTCGAGGTAGTTGTACATGCTTGAGCGGACCGATCCGTCGGAAGGCAAATGGCTGGCGGAACCGCTGAAATGCTGGCTCCGGGCGGTGGAACGTCGCCCTCACATAGCGATATGAGGCCTAGTCGGCAAGCGGATGATGATCGTTGACCAGCCGCACCAGCCGCTCCTCCAGCACATGGGTGTAGATCTGCGTGGT
>NZ_VFTG01000035.1 GCF_006439355.1 Mesorhizobium sp. B4-1-3 | reverse complement strand
CACCACTTCGTGGCGACCCTCCCCATCCAGGGGAGGGTGGGGCGCTGGAGCTTCTTCCTTCTCCCCGTCCCTATACGGGGAGAAGGTGCCGGCAGGCGGATGAGGGGTGGCGCCGGCTTGCGAGGATGGCTCGATGGGGGGCGGCGCCGCTGGTGGAACCTCGATGGGCGCCGGCGGCTCGACCGGGACTTCGGCAGGCGGCGTCGGCACTTCGACCGGCGCCGGCTCGGGCAGCGGTTCCGGACGCGAAGGCTCGATGTCGGGCTGAGCCGGCGCGGGTGCCGGCACTTCCTGCGGCGCAGGTTCGGGTGTCGGTACCGGCGCGGGTAAAGGCTCGGGTTGTGTCGGCGGCACTTCTTCGGGCGCCGGCGGCCCGGGCTTCTCGGGCACCGGTTGGGGCTCTTCTTCCGGTTCAGGCCCTGGCAGCGGTTCCGGCTCCGCGGGAACGATCGGCTCGGGCGCCGGTGGAACGGTCGGAGAGGGCTCGGGCTTCGGCTCTTCAGGCAGCGGAGCGGGAGCAAGCTCGAGAGAGGGTTCGCTCGCCGGCGCAGCCTCCGCAGGCTCCTGCTCGCGCGCCAGCACTTCCGCCGGCGCCGCCTGCTCGGCCTCCGGCTTCAGCGCGTCCAGCTGATCCCATTTGATCGGCGGCAGCGGGGCGGCCTCATCGGCACGCTCCTCGACGACCTCTTTTCTGCCGAACGAAAATATCTTCTTGAAGAAACCAGCCATGCGTCTCGCAGTTCTCAGGCGGCTTGCGCGGCAAAGGGCGCCGCAATCAGTCGGGCGCCGTCATGGCCGGTGATGACGGCCTCGACGATCTCGCCCGGTTGTCCGGCGGCGATCGCGGCCAGCGTGAAGCCTTCGGTGCGGCCGAGCCCGTCGCGCTCGATGAGGATCGACTGCCTCGTGCCGGAGAGCGACGACAAATGACGACGATAGGCGGCCTCGCCGGCGGCGCGCAGCCTCGCGGCGCGCGCCTTCACCACCTCGCGGCGGACCTGCGGCATGCGCGCGGCGGGCGTGCCCTCACGCGGCGAGAACGGGAAGACGTGCAGATGCGTCAAGCCGCATTCCTCGACGATTTTCTCCGAATTCTCGAACATCGCCTCGGTCTCGGTCGGAAAGCCGGCGATGATGTCGGCGCCGAAGACGACGCCGGGGCGCAGCTTGCGCACGTCCTCGCAGAAGCGGATCGACTGGTCGCGCAGATGGCGGCGCTTCATGCGCTTCAGGATCATGTCGTCGCCCGATTGCAGCGACAGATGCAGATGCGGCATCAGCCTTGGTTCGGTGGCGATCGCGTCGAGCAGGTCATCGTCGGCCTCTATGGAATCGATCGAGGACAGCCGGAGCCGCTTCACATCCGGCACTTGGCGAAGAATCGTCTTCACCAGTTTTCCCAGTTTTGGCGCGCCGGGCAGGTCGGCGCCGAAGCTGGTCATGTCGACGCCGGTCAAAACGAGCTCGGCATAGCCGTTGCCGGCGAGACGCTTGACCTGCTCGACCACGGCGCCCATCGGCACCGAGCGCGAGTTGCCGCGGCCATAGGGGATAATGCAGAAGGTGCAGCGATGGTCGCAGCCATTCTGCACCTGAACGAAGGCGCGCGCCCGGCCCTCGATGGCGTCGACCATGTGGCTTGCCGTCTCGCGCACCGAAAAGATGTCGTTGACGCGCGCCTTCTCGGTGTCGTTGACGCCGAAATCGGGCAGCGCGCGATAGGAATTGGCCTTGAGCTTCTCCTCATTGCCGAGCACGAGGTCAACCTCGTCCATCGCGGCGAAATTCTGCGGCTCGGTCTGCGCCGCGCAACCGGTGACGATGATGCGGGCTGAAGGGTTCTCGCGGCGCGCCTTGCGGATCGCCTGCTTGGCTTGGCGCACCGCTTCGGCCGTGACGGCGCAGGTGTTGAAGATGACGGCGCCGCCCTGGAGCGCGCCGAGGCCGGCGCTTTCGGCCTCGCGGCGCATCACTTCCGATTCATAGGTGTTGAGGCGGCAGCCGAAGGTGACGACGTTGATGCCCTTGCCGGCGGGGGCCTGGGGCGCGCCTTTTTCAAGGGCGGACATCAGGCGGCGCTTTCGGTGTCGCGGACCCAGGCGCCGGTCGTGGGATCCAAGCTGCCGGAAAACTCCCACTCGGCAGCGCCGGTCAGGATGACGTGGTCGTCGTCGCGCCATTCGACATGCAATTCGCCGCCGCCGGGCGTCAGCAGCGAGACGCTGCGGCCGGTGCGCTTGGTGCGGGCGGCCGCCACCACGGCGGCACATGCGGCGGAGCCGCAGGCCTGGGTGAGGCCGGCGCCTCGCTCCCAAGTGCGGATGATCATCGTCTCGGGCGAGGTCACCTGCGCGATGGTGATGTTGGCGCGCTCCGGGAAGATCGGATGGTTCTCGAGCAACGGGCCGAAACGGTCGAGCTCGTAGGACCAGACGTCATTGTCGACCCAGAAGATGGCGTGCGGATTGCCCATCGATACCGCTGACGGCGAATGCAGAACCGGCGCGTCGATCGGGCCGATCTGCAATTCGATCATGCGAGTGTCGCGGAACTCTTCCGCCAACGGGATCTCCTGCCAGCCGAAGCGCGGCTTGCCCATGTCGACCGAGATCGTGCCGTCGGCATGCTCTTGAGCATTGAGGATGCCGGCGCGGGTTTCGAAGGTGAAGCTCTTCTGGCCGGTTTCGGCGGCCAGAGCCTGGACGACGCAGCGTGTGCCGTTGCCGCAGGCCTGCGCGCTGGTGCCGTCGGAATTCAGGATGTCGATATAGTAGGCGGTGCCCGGCGTGCGCGCGTCATGGATCGCCATGATCTGGTCGAACTTGGTCGCCGTGTCGGCGTTGAGGGCGATTGCCGCTTCCGCCGACACCTTGTCGGCACGGCCGCGCATGTCGGCAACGATGATCTCGTTGCCGATGCCGTTCATCTTGGCGAAGGGGGCGGTGCCTGCCATCCAGCCGGTCATTCCAGTTCCGTTTGGCCGCTATATGGCTGAAACGGCCCGGAATTACCAGTCCAGCCCGCGCCTTATGTGACGGCGAAGACGCCGAGCACGATCAGCAGAAAGATGATCAGCACGATGCCGATCAGGATGCGCGCGCCGGTAGCGGCCGCGCCAGCCAAAGCCGGCATGCCGAGCAAGCTTGCGGCGGCGGCAATGATGAGAAGAATGATGATCCACCTGATCATGGGAAGCTCCGGCGAAATTGCGTCGCCGGATCAACGCGTTTGGCCGGTTTGGGTTCCTTTGTAGATGGCCGGCACGTCCCACAGCTCTCCCGGCAGCATGGCACGGAAACGCTCCGGTGGCAGGTCTTCGGCGGCCAACGCCTCGGCCAGCTTCTGCGCCGGCTCGTCGATCGGCTCGTCGGTGAGATGGAAGGTGCCCCAGTGGCAGCCGGCCGCGAAGGCCGCGTTGCAGAGCTTCATGCCCTGCACGGCCTCCTCGGGATTCTGATGCTGCGGCGCCATGAACCAGCGCGGCTCATAGGCGCCGATCGGCAGGATGGCGAGGCGGAAGCCACCATGCTTTTTTCCCATCAGCCGGTAGTTGATGCCGTCATGGAAGCCGGTGTCGCCGGCAAAATAGATCTTGCCGCTCGCGGTCTCGATCACGAAGCCGGCCCACAGCGCCATGCGGCGGTCGCGTCCGCCGCGCGCCGACCAGTGATGCGCCGGCTCGACATGAATGGCGGCCGCGCCGATATCGACCTGGCCGCCCCAATCGTACACGCCGAGCCGCATGCCGGGCACCGCGCGGCCGATGATGGCGTCGTTGCCGAGCGGCGTGATCACCAGCGGGTCGTGTCTCTCCTTCAGCCGCTTCAGCGTGGCGAGGTCGAGATGGTCGTAGTGATTGTGGCTGACCAGGACCAGATCGATCGGCGGCAGGTCGGCAAAGACGATTCCCGGCGCGTTGACCCTTCTCGGGCCGGCAAAGGTGAAGGGCGAGGCGCGCTCCGACCACACCGGATCGGTCAGGATGTTCAGCCCGGCGGTCTGGATGAGAAGCGAGGCATGACCGACCATGGTGAGCCTGAGCGTGCCGCCATCCAACCGTTCGTCCGGCTTTGCCGACGGATGCGGGCTTGGCCAGGCGGCCGGCCATTTCGCCCGATTGCCGCCGAACTGCCATCTGAGAAGATCGCTGAAGCGCCCGGGCGGCTTGCCGCCGGGATTGAAGAACAAGGCGCCGTCGAAATGATCGCTAGGCGGGCCGTTGTAATAGCGGTTGGCGGTTCTTGTTCTCGCGGCCATTCACTCTCCCGTCGACTCGGTCTTTCCTGAGATAAGGACGCGCCCGTCTGGCGCAAGCATTTTGCTGGCGAATGCCAACGGGCGAAGCCCGGTTCAATTAGGATCGGGAGAGAGGGTTGAACCGTCATGGCGATGAAGCGGACCAAGACACCGTGGATGAAGGCTGAGGATTTCGGCCGCTCGCTGCCGCTTGGGGTCGGCGTCAACCTGTTGGTCACCGACATGGCGGCGATGGAGGCTTTCTGCCAGGACGTGCTCGGCGCCAGGATCATCTATGCCGACGAGGATTTCGCGGCGATCGAGCTTCTGGGCTCGATCTTCATGCTCCATGCCGACCATAGCTTTCTCGACAATCCGATGACCGGTGTCACCGCGGGTGCCGAAACACGCGGCGCCGGCATAGAACTGCGCCTTTACGGCGCCGATCCGGATGCGGTCGAGAAAAAGGCGGCGGCGCTCGGCCACGTCGTGCTGGCCGGCTCCATCGATAAGCCGCATGGGCTGCGCGAATGCTACATCGTCGGCCCGGACGGCTATGTGTTCGTGCCGAGCGCCCGAATTTAACACCGGGATTTCAATGGCTTGGAAGATCGAATCGAGCGCGCCTCCGGCACCGTTCGCTTACTGCGATAAATTTGCAACATCCGGCTCGAAAACCCTATTTTAACCATATCGGGTTGAAATTCTGCCACCTTCGCCATCTTGGTGGAGCGAAGATTACGCGGATGGCTCCCCCCGGCCGGATCCGACGGAGGTTTTGATGAATTTTTCGATGACCCGCCCCTTTTCGCGGCGCCACCTCTTTTCGAAGAGCGGCCTTGTGGCCGTATCGCTGGCCGCGCTGGCTGCGAGCGGATGCTCGACCTCGCGCTTCTCGTCGATGGACGACCAGCAGCCGGCGCCGCTGACGCCGGCGCCGTCCGGCACGGTGACGCAGAATCAGCTGCCGCCGCCGGCTTCCCCCGGCACCACAGATCCGTCGCAATTCCCGACCGCGCCGAAGAACACTCAAGTCGCCTCGCTGCCGCCGGACGGCACGGCGCCGGCCGGCGCCACCGATCTCACCGCGGCCAGCGTCGCCGGCGTGTGGAACGTCAATGTCTCCGGGCAGAGCTGCAAGGTGGCGACGCCGCAGACCAAGTTCGGCGCTGGTTACCGCGCCGGCCCGCTGCATTGCCCGGCGCCGATCGACGGCATCAAGTCATGGAATGTCGCCGGCAAGCAGCTGACGCTTTACGGCGAAAATGGCGGCACGCTGGCCAGGCTCTATTCGTCCGGCGGCGAAAAGTTCGACGGCCAGACTTCCAATGGGCAGCCGATCTCGCTTACAAGGTAGGCTATGCTGATATTCAGGTGATGCCGGCCTGCGAACGGCGGCTTCCTGCGCTTCCGGTGCTCATGTGCTTCAAGTACGCTCCGCTCCGGTGCTCGGAACCCGCCCTTCTCGGCTCGGCCTGACCTGAATCCCAACATAGCCTGGCGCCTCCTTAGAGCATCCTGCTCAAAGCAAATGACGTGACCCATGCATCTGCGCGACGGTATCCAGACCCATGCGACCGTCAGGCAGCGCTACGATCATCTCGTCGAGAGCGGCGCGGTCGAGCGCGATCCGGCGCAGGAGCGCATCGTCGCCGCGCTCGACCGGCTGATCGACGAGATCTCGGCCAAAAGGCTGGCGCACAAATCGAGCGCGCTGGGTTGGCTGTTCGCGGCCAAGCGGCAGCCGCGCGAGCCGGTCAAGGGCCTTTACATCCATGGCGCCGTCGGTCGCGGCAAGACCATGCTGATGGACATGTTCTTCGAGCTGTTGCCGGTCCGGCGCAAGCGCCGCGTGCATTTCAACGACTTCATGGCCGATGTGCAGGACCGTATCCAGAAGCACCGACAAGCGCGCAAGGAAGGCGCGGTCAAGGAAGACGATCCGATCCCGCCGGTGGCGCGGGCGCTGGCCGACCAGGCCTGGGTGCTGTGCTTCGACGAGTTCTCCGTCACTGACATCGCCGACGCGATGATCCTGTCACGCCTGTTCTCGGCGCTGTTTGCCAATGGCGTGGTGCTGGTCGCCACCTCCAACGTGGCGCCGGAGAACCTCTACCGCGACGGGCTGAACCGCCAGCTCTTCCTGCCGTTCATCTCGCTGCTCGAGCGCAATGCCCATGTGATGATGCTGGATGCCGACAAGGACTACCGGCAGGAAAAGCTCAACCGCCAGCCGGTCTATTTAACGCCGGACGACGCCGCGGCCGAGCGCGCATTGGACGAGGCCTGGAAGGCGATGACGCACGGCCAGCCGACCGGCGAGGTGACGCTGACGCTGAAAGGCCGCCAGCTCGTCGTGCCGCGCGCCGCCGGCGACGCGGCGCGCTTTTCCTTTGCCGACCTTTGCGAAAAGCCGCTCGGCGCGCGCGACTATCTGGCGCTCGCCGGCCGTTTCTCGACCGTCTTCATCGATCATGTGCCGGTGCTGGGCCAAGGCAAGCGCAACGAGGCCAAGCGCTTCATCCTTTTGATCGACACTCTATACGACCACCATAAGCGGCTGGTGATGAGCGCCGCGGCGCCACCCGAGGGCCTCTACACGGCCAAGCGCGGCACGGAAGTGTTCGAATTCGAGCGCACCGCCTCGCGTCTGGTCGAAATGCAGAGCCGCGACTGGCTGGATGGCTGGGCGGAACGGCGGGATGCGGACGCGCCGGCCGCCGAGGCAAGGCAGGCTAAGGGGTAGCCTCCTCACCTTCGTCATCCTCGGGCTTGCCCGAGATCATCCCGTGATGTCCGAACATGGAACACGGCGGAGCAGAATTCTGAACCGTTCCAAAGCTTTAGGGTCACCGGATGGATCCTAGGGTCTGTGCGCGTCGCTTCGCTCCTTGCTCCGCCCTAGGATGACGAGGGCGGGGGCGTTTCGGCCAACTTCGAAGGCCGATACACATACATCACGAAGTCCTCCGCCTTCCCGTGCGGCTCCTTTCGCGTCTCATAAAAGCGCGCACGCCGGAAGATTGTCCGGCTCGGTGCCGATGGAAAGCAGCGCCACGCCGACCTCGTCGATGTAGAGCTCGCTCACCTTGTCGGGATGGCGATGAATGACAGCGGCGCATTGGCCGACGACAGTGCCGTCGACCATGGCCACGATCATGAAATGGCCTGGCGAAGCGAGACAGGCAGCGAGGCGGTCCGGTCGCACCGGCTCGTCGAACACTTCGTCGGCCGCCCGCATCACAACCGCGTCATCGCCGGGATGAAGCCTTCGGGTTTCGACGTTCATTGTGTAAATTCTCCTCGGTCGGCTCGCAAATTTTGACGTTTACGTAATCCCCGACGCATCTAACCGATTGAAAACACTGAGGTCGAAATAACCGTTTGAATTTTTCTTTGGCCGGCGCTATTCGGTGCGACCAAAGCTCGCGGTTTCCCGCATCCTTTCGGCCTCCCCGGCCCGTCACGACCTCGTCACAGACAAAGGAAAACATCCTCACATGGCACGCAACAAGATAGCGCTCATCGGCTCGGGCATGATCGGCGGCACGCTCGCCCATATGATCGGCCTCAAGGATCTCGGCGACGTGGTGCTGTTCGATATCGCCGAGGGAATTCCGCAGGGCAAGGGCCTCGACATCGCGCAGTCTTCCCCCGTCGACGGCTTCGACTCCCGGCTGACCGGCGTCAACGACTATGCCGGCATCGAGGGGGCGGATGTGTGCATCGTCACCGCCGGCGTGCCGCGCAAGCCGGGCATGAGCCGCGACGATCTTCTCGGCATCAACCTCAAGGTCATGGAACAGGTCGGCGCCGGCCTGAAGAAGTACGCGCCGAAGGCCTTCGTCATCTGCATCACCAACCCGCTCGACGCCATGGTCTGGGCCCTGCAGAAGTTCTCCGGGTTGCCGACCAGCCATGTCGTGGGCATGGCCGGCGTGCTCGACAGCGCCCGCTTCCGCTATTTCCTGGCCGAGGAGTTCAAGGTCTCGGTCGAGGACGTCACCGCCTTCGTGCTCGGCGGCCACGGCGATTCGATGGTGCCGATGATCCGCTATTCGACCGTCTCCGGCATCCCGCTGCCCGACCTCGTCAAGATGGGCTGGACCTCCAAGGAGAAGCTCGACCAGATCGTGCAGCGCACCCGCGACGGCGGTGCCGAGATCGTCGGCCTGCTCAAGACCGGCTCGGCCTATTACGCACCGGCGGCGTCCGCGATCGCCATGGCCGAGTCCTACCTCAAGGACAAGAAGCGCGTGCTGCCCTGCGCGGCGTATCTCTCCGGCCAGTATGGCGTGAAGAACACCTATGTCGGCGTGCCGGTGGTAATCGGCGCCGGCGGCGTCGAGCGCGTCATCGAGATCGACCTCTCCAAGGCCGAGCAGAAGATGTTCGATAGCTCAGTCGCGGCCGTCCAGGGCCTGACCGAGGCCTGCACCAAGATCGCCCCACATCTCGCCGGCAAATAATCTCGCCGGTAAGTAACCCTCCCCGGAGACCAAGCGCATGAACATCCATGAGTATCAGGCCAAGGCGCTGCTGAAGACGTTCGGCGCGCCGGTCGCAAGCGGCGTTCCGGTGTTCAAGGCGAGCGAGGCCGAGGCCGCCGCCAAGGCGCTGCCCGGTCCGCTCTATGTCGTGAAGAGCCAGATCCATGCCGGCGGCCGCGGCAAGGGCAAGTTCAAGGAGCTCGGTCCCGACGCCAAGGGCGGCGTGCGGCTGGCGAAATCGGCGGCGGAAGTTGTCGCCAACGCCAACGAGATGCTCGGCCACACGCTGGTCACCAAGCAGACGGGGCCTGCCGGCAAGCAGGTCAACCGCCTCTATATCGAGGACGGCGCCGACATCGCCCGCGAGCTCTATCTGTCGATCCTGGTCGACCGTTCGGTTGGCCGCATCGCCTTCGTCGTCTCCACCGAGGGCGGCATGGACATCGAGACGGTCGCGCATGACACGCCCGAAAAGATCGTCACGGTCGCCATCGACCCGGAAAAGGGCGTGACGGCGGACGACGTGAAGACGCTCAACGCCGCGCTGAAGCTCGACGGCGATGCGGCGAAGGACGGCGCCTCGCTCTTCCCGACGCTCTACAAGGCCTTTGTCGAGAAGGACATGAGCCTGCTCGAGGTCAACCCGCTGATCGTCATGAAGGACGGGCATCTGCGCGTGCTCGATGCAAAGGTGTCGTTCGACAACAATGCGCTCTTCCGCCATCCGGACGTGATGGAATTGCGCGACACCACCGAAGAGGACGAGAAGGAGATCGAGGCGTCGAAATACGACCTCGCCTATGTCGCGCTCGACGGCAATATCGGCTGCATGGTCAACGGCGCCGGCCTTGCCATGGCGACGATGGACATCATCAAGCTCTATGGTGCCGAGCCGGCTAATTTCCTCGACGTCGGCGGCGGCGCCTCCAAGGAAAAGGTCACGGCGGCGTTCAAGATCATCACCAAGGATCCGGCGGTCGAAGGCATCCTGATCAACATCTTCGGCGGCATCATGAAATGCGACGTCATCGCCGAAGGCGTGATCGCCGCGGTCAAGGAAGTAGGCCTGAAAGTGCCGCTGGTTGTGCGGCTGGAAGGCACCAATGCCGAGCTCGGCAAGAAGATCATCAACGACAGCGGCTTGAACGTCGTCTCGGCCGACGATCTCGACGATGCGGCCAAGAAGATCGTGGCGGCGGTGAAGGGCTAACCGAGGAGAGCGCTGCGTGAGTAGCTTCCCAGTCCATTGGGAGGAAGAAGTTCAAAGCCTTGATCAGTCGGCCGCGTGTCCGTATTCGATCGATGAAATCGAGCAGTATCTTTGTTGGTGCCACGATCGTTGGAAGTTGGACGAGAAGCCGATGCACTACAAAGTGCACGGCGCGGTCTCTGAGCAAACGGAAGATGGGCGGCATTTCTGGCTGTACCGGGCATCAGACGAGGTTGGGCGCGAGTGGTACGTTGTCGTTGGAAGCGGGAAGAGTCCGTTCAAACCTTCGATGAAAATGAGAGGTTGGATGTACGGCAAAGAGAACGTTCTTGGCCTTATGCCTCACCATTATCTGAGAGATGAGATTGGCGACCAGCGCCTCGCGGACGCCAGATGAAAAGGAATGAGCGGATGCCTCCGCGCAAGATAAACCTGCTTGAGGCGGCGGATCGGACGATCACCAAGGTCTTCGATCCGCATGTCGCCGGCGACGTCAACGATGCCCAGGCCAAGGTCGCCAAGTTCGGCGAGATCTTTGACTGGCATGCGCATGACAATGAGGACGAGGCCTTCCTGGTGTTGCTCGGCCGGATCGCCATCGATTTCCGCGACGGGCCGGTCGAGCTCGGCGAGGGCGACTTCATCGTCGTGCCGCGCGGCGTCGAGCACCGGCCGCGCTCGCTGAGCCCGGAACCGGTGGTGCTGATGTTCGAGCCGGCGACGACGCTCAATACCGGCAATGCCCGGAGCGACCTCACCGTTACCGACCTGAAGCGGCTCTGAGCCATGAACGCGTCGCCCTTCTCTTCCCTCTCGGATGCTCACCAACGCCTGCAGGCGCTGGCAGGCGCATGGCGCGGCGAGGAAGAGGTCGCGGCGACGCAATGGACCGATGCCGGCACGGCGACTGCGGAAGTGCTGGCGGAGGCGCAGTTCGGCGGCTTGTTCGTGGTGCAGCGCTATCGCCAGCGTCGCGACGGCACGGTTTCATTCGGCGCGCACAATGTGTTCGGCTTCGACCAGCAGAACGGCCTCGTCACCATGCATCAGTTCGACTCGATGGGGTTCGTGCCGATGTCACCGGCCATGGGCACGTGGAACGGCGGCGAACTGGCGCTGGAACGGTCGTCGCCGCGCGGCTCGGCTCGCGTGACCTACAATTTTGACGACATCGATACCTATCGCATGAAACTTCAGTTCAAGCCCACGAGCAGCAATGCTTGGCAAGACATGGTGAGCGGGCTCTACCGGCGCGTTTCGCCTTCCTCGATCAACGGTTTTTAGAAAAGGGCCGCGATGTCCATTCTCGTCGACAAGAATACCAAGGTGCTGGTGCAGGGTCTGACCGGCAAGACCGGCACATTCCACACCGAGCAGGCGCTGGCCTATCACGGCACCAAGATGGTGGGCGGCATCCACCCGAAGAAGGGCGGCGAGACCTGGGCCAGCGCCAAGGGCGAGACCCTGCCGATCTTCGCCACCGTGGCCGAGGGCAAGGCAAGGACCGGCGCCAACGCCTCGGTCATCTATGTGCCGCCGGCAGGCGCGGGCGAGGCCATCATCGAGGCGATCGAGGCCGAGATCCCGCTGATCGTCTGCATCACCGAAGGCATCCCGGTGATGGACATGGTCAAGGTCAAGGCGCGGCTCGACCGCTCGACCTCGCGGCTGATCGGCCCCAACTGCCCGGGCGTGCTGACGCCCGACGAGTGCAAGATCGGCATCATGCCCGGCAACATCTTCCGCAAGGGCTCGGTGGGCGTTGTTTCGCGCTCGGGAACGCTTACCTATGAGGCAGTCTTCCAGACCACCAATGTCGGCCTCGGCCAGACCACGGCGGTCGGCATCGGCGGCGACCCGGTCAAGGGCACCGAATTCATCGATGTGCTGGAGATGTTTCTCGCCGACGACGAGACCAAGTCGATCATCATGATCGGCGAGATCGGCGGCTCGGCCGAGGAAGACGCCGCGCAGTTCCTCAAGGACGAAGCCAAGCGCGGCCGCAAGAAACCGATGGCGGGCTTCATCGCCGGGCGCACCGCGCCGGCCGGCCGCACCATGGGCCATGCGGGCGCGGTGATCTCGGGCGGCAAGGGCGGCGCGGAAGACAAGATCGCGGCGATGGAATCGGCCGGCATCAAGGTCTCGCCCTCGCCTGCACGGCTCGGCACGACGCTGGTCGAGGCGATCAAGGGTTAAGGCAGTAGTGAGTAGGCAGTAGTCAGTAGTGAAAAAGGGATGAACGGGCGAGCAGCAGCTGAGCGGGGATTTTCATCTTTCTACTCACTACTGCCTACTCACTATTCCCTAAAAGGAGACGGAGCCAGGCTCCGCAGACGAAAATGGCAAGACAAGATCAGGCCAACGACCAATTCTCGCTCACCTCGTTCCTCTATGGCGGCAATGCCGACTATATCGACGCGCTCTATGCCGCCTATGAGGACAATCCGGCTTCGGTCGACCCGGAGTGGCAGGATTTCTTCGCGGCGCTGAAGGACGACGCGGGCGACGTCCGCAAGAACGCCAAGGGCGCCTCCTGGGCGAAGCCTTCCTGGCCGCTCACGGCCAATGGCGAGCTGGTCTCGGCGCTCGACGGCAATTGGGGCTTGGTCGAAAAGACGATCGAAAAAAAGGTCAAGGAAAAGGCGGTCGTCAACGGCGCCGTGCTTTCCGACGCCGACGTGCACCAGGCGACGCGCGATTCCGTGCGTGCCATCATGATGATCCGCGCCTACCGCATGCGCGGCCACCTGCACGCCAATCTCGATCCGCTCGGCATTGCCAAGCCGCTCGAGGACTATAACGAGCTGTCGCCCGAGAATTACGGCTTCACCGAAGCCGATTACGACCGGCCGATCTTCCTCGACAATGTGTTGGGGCTGGAATTCGGCACTATCCGGCAGATGCTGGACATCCTCACCCGCACCTATTGCTCGACGCTCGGCGTCGAGTTCATGCATATCTCCGACCCGGAAGAGAAGGCCTGGATCCAGGCGCGCATCGAAGGCGCCGACAAGGAAATCACCTTCACCGCCACCGGCAAGAAGGCGATCCTGTCGAAGCTGATCGAGGCCGAAGGGTTCGAGCAATATATTGACGTCAAATACAAGGGCACAAAGCGCTTCGGCCTCGATGGTGGCGAGTCGCTGATCCCGGCGCTGGAGCAGATCGTCAAGCGCGGCGGTCAGCTCGGCCTCAAGGAAATCGTGCTCGGCATGGCCCACCGCGGCCGCCTCAACGTGCTTTCCCAAGTGATGGCCAAGCCCCACCGCGCCATCTTCCACGAATTCAAGGGCGGCTCGGCGGCTCCCGACGAGGTCGAAGGCTCGGGCGACGTCAAGTATCATCTCGGCGCCTCGTCGGACCGTGAGTTCGACGGCAACAAGGTGCACCTGTCGCTGACGGCCAATCCCTCGCATCTGGAAATCGTCGACCCGGTCGTGATGGGCAAGGCGCGCGCCAAGCAGGATCAGTTGTCTGGCCGTGAGCGCGGCGAGATCGTGCCGCTGTCGGAGCGCGCCAAGGTGATGCCGCTGCTGCTGCACGGCGACGCGGCCTTTGCCGGCCAAGGCGTGATCGCCGAAATCCTCGGCCTGTCGGGCCTGCGCGGCCATCGCGTGGCCGGCACGCTGCATTTCATCATCAACAACCAGATCGGTTTCACCACCAATCCGCGCTTCTCGCGCTCCTCGCCCTATCCGTCGGATGTGGCCAAGATGATCGAGGCGCCGATCTTCCACGTCAACGGCGACGATCCGGAAGCGGTGGTGCATGCGGCCAAGGTCGCGACCGAGTTCCGCATGAAATTCCACAAGCCGGTGGTGGTGGACATGTTCTGCTACCGCCGCTTCGGCCACAATGAGGGCGACGAGCCGTCCTTCACCCAGCCGATCATGTACCGCAACATCCGCAGCCATAAGACGACGGTGCAGATCTATGCCGACCGGCTGATCGCCGAAGGTCACGTCACCCAGGCCGAGGTCGACAAGATGCGGGCCGACTGGCGCGCGCATCTGGAAGCCGAATGGGAAGTCGGTCAGCATTACAAGCCGAACAAGGCCGACTGGCTGGACGGCGCCTGGTCCGGGCTGCGGACCGCCGACAACCAGGACGAACAGCGGCGCGGCAAGACCGCCGTGCCGGTGCGCACGCTGAAGGAGATCGGCAAGAAGCTGACCGAGGTGCCGAAGGATTTCGAGGCGCACAAGACCATCCTGCGCTTCCTCGAGAACCGCCGCCAGGCGATCGAATCGGGCGAAGGCATCGACTGGTCGACGGCCGAGGCGCTGGCCTTCGGAGCCATACTGCTCGACGGCAACCCGATCCGGCTTTCCGGCCAGGACTCGGAGCGCGGCACCTTCTCACAGCGCCATTCGGTGCTTTACGACCAGCGCGACGAGACCCGCTACATCCCGCTCAACAACCTCTCGGCGGCGCAGGCCGGCTACGAGGTCATCAACTCGATGCTGTCGGAAGAGGCGGTGCTCGGCTTCGAATACGGCTACAGCCTGGCCGAGCCCAAGGCGCTGACGCTCTGGGAAGCGCAGTTCGGCGACTTTGCCAACGGCGCCCAGGTGGTGTTCGACCAGTTCATCTCATCCGGAGAGCGCAAGTGGCTCAGAATGTCGGGCCTCGTCTGCCTGTTGCCGCATGGCTATGAGGGCCAGGGGCCGGAGCACTCGTCGGCGCGGCTGGAGCGCTTCCTGCAGCTCTGCGCCGAAGACAACATGCAGGTCGCCAACGTCACCACGCCGGCCAACTATTTCCATATTCTGCGCCGGCAGCTGAAGCGCGATTTCCGCAAGCCGCTCATCCTGATGACGCCGAAGTCGCTGCTGCGCCACAAGCGCGCGGTGTCGACGTTGTCGGAGATGGCGGGCGAAAGCTCGTTCCACCGGCTGTTGTGGGACGATGCGCAGCTCTTGGCCGACCAGCCGATCAAGCTGGTGAAGGATTCCAAGATCCGTCGCGTCGTGCTGTGCTCGGGCAAGGTTTATTACGACCTCTATGAGGAGCGCGAGAAGCGCGGCATCAACGACATTTACCTTTTGCGCGTCGAACAGCTCTATCCGTTCCCGGCCAAGGCGCTGATCACCGAGCTGTCGCGCTTCCGCAATGCCGAAATGGTGTGGTGCCAGGAAGAGCCGAAGAACATGGGCGCCTGGTCGTTCATCGATCCCTATCTCGAATGGGTGCTGGCGCATATCGACGCCAAGCATCAGCGCGTGCGCTACACTGGACGGCCGGCCTCGGCCTCGCCGGCGACGGGGTTGATGTCGAAGCATCTCAGCCAGCTGGCCGCGCTGCTCGACGACGCTCTCGGCGAATAACGGCGCTGGGCGGGCAAGCAGACCGGACGAAACAGACCTCAAGAAGACAACGGACAGGCACAATGGCTACCGAAATCCGCGTCCCCACTCTCGGCGAATCCGTCACCGAGGCGACCGTCGGCAAGTGGTTCAAGAAGGTCGGCGACGCGATCGCCGCGGACGAGCCGCTGGTCGAGCTCGAAACCGACAAGGTGACGGTGGAAGTGCCCGCCGCGGGCGCCGGGACGCTCTCCGAGATCACCGTCAAGGAAGGCGAGACGGTCAATGTCGGCGCGTTGCTCGGCTCGATTTCGGCCGGCGGCGGTGCGGCCGCCGCTCCGGCCACCAAGCCGCAGGCGGTGGCGCAGGCTTCCAGCCCGGACGCCGCGTCCACAACCAAGCAGGCTGCGGCCGAGACAGCCAAGGTGGCCGGCGACGCTGGCCCGATCGAGCCGCGCACCATGCCGCCGGCCCCGGCGGCGGCCAAGCTGATCGCGGAAAACAACCTCTCCGTTGACCAGTTGTCCGGTTCCGGCAAGCGCGGCCAGGTGCTGAAGGGCGATGTGCTCGACGCCATCGCCAGGGGGGCGCCGTCGCAACCGGCCGAGACGCCGAAGGCGGCTGCGGCGCCGGTCGTCGCCCGCGCGCCGTCCTCGGCCGAGGATGCGCCGCGCGAGGAGCGGGTGCGCATGACCAAGCTGCGCCAGACCATCGCGCGCCGCTTGAAGGAAGCGCAGTCGACCGCCGCCATGCTCACCACCTTCAACGAGGTGGATATGAGCGCCGTGATGGCGCTCAGGGCCAAATACAAGGACGTGTTCGAGAAGAAGCATGGCGTGAAGCTCGGCTTCATGGGCTTCTTCACCAAGGCGGTGACGCATGCGCTGAAGGAGATCCCGGCGGTCAATGCCGAGATCGACGGCACCGACATCATCTACAAGAATTTTGCCCATGTCGGCGTCGCCGTCGGCACCGACAAGGGCCTGGTGGTGCCGGTGGTGCGCGATGCCGACCAGATGTCCATCGCCGAGATCGAGAAGGAGATCGGCCGGCTGGGCCTCGCCGCGCGCGACGGCAAGCTGTCAGTGGCGGATATGCAAGGCGGGACGTTCACGATTTCCAACGGCGGCGTTTACGGGTCGCTGATGTCGACGCCGATCCTGAACGCGCCGCAGTCGGGCATTCTCGGCATGCATAAGATCCAGGAGCGGCCGGTGGTGGTCGGCGGCCAGATCGTCATCCGCCCGATGATGTATCTGGCGCTCAGCTACGACCACCGTATCGTCGACGGCAAGGAAGCCGTGACCTTCCTGGTGCGCGTCAAGGAAAGCCTGGAGGATCCCGAGCGGCTGGTGCTCGATCTGTGATCGGAGCCGATCCGCAATGAGTGGTTGGTCAGATGCCTTACGCCGATTCGTTCGGCGTGGACGCGTCTGGCTTTTCTCCGACTTGCCCGTGGTCGCTTCGCCCGCCGATTGGGAGGCCTCCGAGATCAGCAGCAATCTCGGCGTCTTCGCTCTCAGCTCTGCCGAGATGGCGGAACGGAAGATCACCGTCACCACGATCGGTGAGCTTGAATTGCCCACCGGCGAAATCGTTGCCTGCGACCCGCTCATCACCGGACTGGGACGGCCGCCATTTAGCCGCAAGGTAAAGCCGGGGCGCTACCCGGTCATACTGCTTCAGGTGCGGGCCAAGATTGCCGTAGCGGCACTACGTTTCGACTCTGGCTTGCCGGTGCGTTGGGAATTGGCCACCTTTGCTCGGGACCGCCCATCGCACTATGAGTTTGAATTTATCGTTGATGACGCGGTTGCGTCGTCTATGGACAAGTCGTTCCTGACGATAGTGTCTGACCAAGAGGAACTTGACGATTATCTCGCCGACGTCGCGTGCACTATCGACAGGTTTTGTATCGACAGTCCGATTGAAGGCAACCCGATCAATGTAGCGATGTTCGACACTGGCTATGGCGACGGCGCGTATCGGTCTTTCTGGGGGTTGGACGCATCCGGCGAACCACAGCTCCTGATGACCGACTTCGAAGTGCTCGAAAACGCCGACGGCCGAGAAAGCAACCGGGCGACGTAATGACTAACATCGCGTCGCCCACGATCGGATTTATGGCTACTCTGGTAGCAGCCGGTTCCAATGCCCAGGCCGCCTGCCCGATCCAGCTAGCCGTCTATGGCGAGGCCCGGAGTGGCGCCGAGATCGACTTCACCCCGGCCGGCACCTCGGCGACGATCACCAACAATTTCCGCATGATCCTCGACAACAATGTCGTGCTCGACGGCATCGCAATGTGGACTGAAGGCAGCGCCGCGCGGCCGCATGGCTCGCTGATGTACAAATGCCCGACAGGCGACATCACCGGCGAGGAGCTCGCCGCTTGCACGGTCTGGGAGGGCGTCATCTACAGCGCCGACGAGAAGGGCGGCGTCGGCCTGCTGCCGGCGGAAGGCGTCGACGCGCCGAGAAGCCTGATCTTCCCCGATCTCGGGCCGTCGCTCGAAATGTCGGCGGCCTATGGTCCTGCCGGCTTCTCCAAAGTGCCATGGGACATCTTCGTGCTGAAAGGCTGCCAGGAATGAACGCCGAGAAAAAGACGCTGCTGGTCACCGGCGGCAGCCGCGGGATCGGCGCCGCCATCTGCCGGCAGGCGAACCGGGCCGGCTACCGCGTGGCGGTCAATTACGTCTCCAACCAGGGCGCAGCGGACGCGCTGGTCGCCGAGCTCAAGGCTGCCGGCGGCGATGCCTTCGCGGTCAAGGGCGATGTCGGCAGCGAGGCCGATGTCACGGCGCTGTTCGAAGCCGTCGACCGCGCCTTCGGCCGGCTGGACGCCTTCGTCAACAATGCCGGCATCGTCGACGTCAAAGCGCGGGTCGACGAGATGAGCGTGGCGCGGCTGGAGCGCATGATGCGCATCAATGTCGTCGGTTCGTTCCTGTGCGCCCGCGAGGCGGTGAAGCGCATGTCGACGAGGCATGGCGGCAAAGGAGGCGCCATCGTCAACATCTCCTCCGCTGCCGCCAGGCTCGGCTCGCCCGGCGAATATGTCGACTACGCCGCCTCCAAGGGCGCGATCGACACCATGACCATCGGGCTCGCGCGTGAAGTCGCGCTGGAGGGCATTCGCGTCAACGCGGTCAGCCCCGGCATCACCGAGACTGAAATCCATGCCTCCGGCGGCCAGCCGGACCGCGTGGCGCGGATGCAGGACATGCTGCCGATGAAACGGGCTGGCACGGCGGACGAAGTCGCGAGCGCGGTCTTCTATCTTCTGTCGGACGCGGCCTCCTATATAACGGGCGCGATCCTCAATGTGAGCGGCGGCCGTTGAAGGCCTGACCAGAAGGACACCATCATGGCTTATGACGTCGTAATCATCGGATCGGGACCGGGCGGCTATGTCTGCGCCATCAAGGCGGCGCAGCTCGGTCTGAAGACGGCGGTGGTCGAGAAGAACGCCACCTTCGGCGGCACTTGCCTCAACATCGGCTGCATTCCGTCGAAGGCGCTGCTCTATGCCTCCGAGATGTTCGCCGAAGCCGGCCATGCCTTCGATACGCTGGGCATCGAGTTACCGGCGCCGAAGCTCAATCTGAAGAAAATGATGGCGCACAAGGACACGACGGTCGCCTCCAACGTCAACGGCGTCGCGTTCCTGTTCAAGAAGAACAAGATCGATTCCTTTCGCGGCACCGGCAAGGTGGTTGGGGCCGGCAAGGTTTCGGTGACCGGCGAGGACGGCAAGGTCGAGGAAATCGAGACCAAGAACATTGTCATCGCCACCGGCTCGGACATCGCCGGCATTCCGGGCGTCAAGGTCGATTTCGACGAGAAGGTGATCGTCTCCTCCACCGGCGCGCTATCGCTGGCCAAGGTGCCCGCCAGCCTCGTGGTGGTCGGCGGCGGCGTCATCGGGTTGGAGCTCGGCTCGGTGTGGGCCCGGCTCGGCGCCAAGGTCACCGTGGTCGAGTTCCTTGACACCATCCTCGGCGGCATGGACGGCGAGGTGTCGAAGCAGTTCCAGCGGCTGCTCTCCAAGCAGGGCTTCGAGTTCAAGCTCGGCGCCAAGGTCACGGGCGTGACCAAGGCCAAGAAAGGCGCGACCGTGACCTTCGAGCCGGTCAAGGGCGGCGCTGCGGAAACCATCGAGGCCGACGTAGTACTGGTCGCCACCGGCCGGCGCCCCTATGCCGACAGCCTGGGGCTGAGGGACGCGGGCGTCGAGGTCGACGAGCGCGGCCGGGTCAAGACCGACGGGCATCTCAGGACCAATGTGCCTGGCATCTATGCCATCGGCGACGTGGTGGCCGGGCCGATGCTGGCGCACAAGGCCGAGGACGAGGGCGTCGCGGTGGCCGAGACCATCGCCGGCCAGGCCGGCCATGTGAATTATGACGTCATTCCGAGCGTCGTCTACACCAGCCCGGAAATCGCTTCGGTCGGCAAGACCGAGGAAGAGCTGAAGAAGGCCGGCATCGACTACAAGTCCGGCAAATTCCCGTTCAGCGCCAATGGCCGCGCGCGCGCCATGCTGCACACCGACGGCTTCGTAAAGATCCTGGCCGACAAGGCGAGCGATCGCGTGCTCGGCGTCCACATCGTCGGCTTCGGCGCCGGCGAGATGATCCACGAGGCGGCGGTGCTGATGGAATTCGGCGGTTCCTCGGAAGACCTCGCCCGCACCTGCCACGCGCATCCGACAATGTCGGAAGCGGTGAAGGAAGCGGCGCTGGCGACGTTCTTCAAGCCGATTCATATTTAGCTGCGCGCCGGCGCAGAACCCATCGCTTCGTCATCCTAAAGCATGTCTCCCGAAAGTGGGAACCGGTTTCAGGATAAAGAGAGGCGCAAAATCAAGAACCTAAAGCGCATGGAGCGAATCTGATAGATTGCGACGCGCTTTAGGGCCAAGCAAGGAGCGAAGCGGCGCGCGTAGACCCGAGGATCCATGCCGTGACGCTAAAGCTTTGCAACGATCACCGAATTTGCGCTGTTGCGCTCTACGGCAACGGTCGCGGCATGGATACCCGGTCAAGTCCGGATATGACGAAGGCGTAGTTGCCCAAGCCAAAACGGCCCGCCTTCCGGCGAGCCGTTTGTCGTCAAGCTGTAGCCCGATTACTGAGCCGGGGCAGGGGCCGGCGCCGGAGCAGGTGTCGGCGCGGGTGCAGGAGCCGGAGTTGGCGCGGGAGCCGGGGTGGGTGCTGGCGTGGGCGCCGGAGCGGGCGTTGCGGGCGCCGGGGCCGGCGTGCTGGCGGCCGGCGGCTCAGCCGGGGCGGGAGCGTGTTCGCCGCCGCTTCTGCCAAAGACATAATACGCAACAATGGCCAGGATAATGACAACTAGGGCGATCAGCCACCCGCTGCCACCACCACCGCCACTCGACGTGGGAGGCGTGCTCGAAGGGGTGAAGGGGTCGTTAGGGTTCGCCATGAAACGTGTCCTCCTTGGATGAAAGTCATCAAAATAACAGCCATCAACGCGCTGATCCCGCATCGGGTTTCACGCAAACGGACGGAAAGCGCTGAAAAACCGGCGTTTTCAGGTCCGCCAGCCGCCAGACGACTCACTTGACGGCGGTAACACTATACCCTGCCTTACGAAAATCCTCGACCAGTCCTTCCGGGCCGGGAAGATGCATGGCGCCGACGGCCATGAAGACGTTGCCCTTGGCCAAAATCGGCCCGGCATGCGCCGCCATCACCTTGTTGCGGCTGGTGATCATGGTCTGCTCGAAGGCGGTATAGCCGGCCTTGTCGTCCGCCGTGTCCGGCATCACGGCGCGGAACAGCGGCCAGAACATGCCGACCTCGCCGCGCTGGTAGAGCACAATCATCGTCTCGTTGACGTCGTTCACCTTGTCGCCGAGCTTCATCGTCTCGACCAGGCTTTTCATGTGGAACTCGAGCGGCAGCGAGGCCATGGCGCGCAACTGATCGACTGCGGTCTCCAGCCCTTCGACGTCCTTGCCCGTGGCCTTGGCGTCGGAAGCCAGCTTGACGTCCAGCACGGGCGCGCCGGCGCTCTGGCGCGCGACCTCGCAGGCCGGCAGCGCCATCATCGCCGACAGGATCCACGGCTTCATCTTGGCGACCGTCGCCGGCGGGATGCCGCGGGCGTCGAGCCCCCTGTTCAGCGCCGCCGCGTCGTCGGGCGAGAGCAGCGACGACAGCGTGGTGTTATCGGTGAACATCATCAGGCCGGGTTCGCTGGCCATCGCGGCCATCATCTTGGCCTTGTCCATCGCATCGGTGGTTTCGATGACGATGGTGCCGGCGTCGTCATAGGCCTTTTGCGCGGCGGCCGGCAGCGTGGTGACGCGCGTATCGGTCATGTGCATGGTGCCGAAGAGGTAGGACGGTTTTTCGCCTGGTTTCTCCAGCTTCCACAGCAGGCCCTTGCCGTTGGGAACGGCGGCCGCTTCGGCCTCGACCTTCTTGAAGGCGGCGGGATCGTTCTTTTCCAGCGCGGCCAAGAGATCGGTGCCGACGCAATTGGCCGTTTCAGCATGCGCCCGGCCGGCAAGCAGCAGAACGACGAGGAAAGACAGGAAAAACAGCAGGTTGAGCGCTGCGAGCAGCTTCAACGAGACAAGGGCCGCGCGGTCGGCGATGGCGATGACGCGTTTCATGGAAAGCGTCTTAGCGCCGAAAAGCGGCAAAACGGTTAATTGGACGGTCGAAATTTTCGCGGCGATACGGGCTCACGCCCTTGGATGCGCCTTCTCGTAAATATCGAGCAGCCTTGCTGTGTCGACGCCAGTGTAGATCTGCGTGGTCGACAGGCTGGCGTGGCCGAGCAGTTCCTGGATGGTGCGCAGGTCGCCGCCGCGGCCGAGCAGATGGGTGGCGAAGGAATGCCGCAGCGCGTGCGGCGTCGCGGTGTCCGGCAGGTTGAGTGCCGAGCGCAACTTCGCCATCTCGCGCTGGACGATGGCCGGGTTGAGCGGGCCGCCGCGGGCGCCGCGGAAGAGCAAGCCCTCGGGACCGATATGGAAAGGGCAGAGCCGACGGTATTCGGCGACCGCCCTGCGGGCCACCGGCAGCACCGGCACCAGGCGCGTCTTGCCACCCTTGCCGGTGACGCGCAGCACGGTGTCGGCTTCCGTGGCCAGATCGGCGCCGGTCAACCCCAGCGCTTCCGAAATGCGCAGGCCGGAGCCATAGAGCAGCGTCAGCACGGCGGCGTTGCGGGCGGCGATCCAGGGCTCTTCCGCGAGCTGGCCGTCCACGGCCACGACTTGTCTCGCGTCGCTTGCCGTCAGCGGCTTGGGCAGCGACTTCGGCTGGCGCGGCGCGCGCAGCGCCGCAGCAGCGGCCGCATTCACCATCCCGCGTTTTTCGAGAAAGCGCAGCAGCGAGCGGATGCCGGCAAGGCCGCGTCCCAGCGTGCGCGCGCCGGCGCCGTCATTGCGGCGCTTGGCGAGGAAGCCGCGCAGATCGGCCGGCCGCAGGTCGGCGATGTCGGAAATGCCCGGCGCGCCGCCGCAATGGCCGGTCAGGAAATGCAGGAACTGGCGGGTGTCGCGCTCATAGGCCTCGACCGTTTCGGGCGACAGCCGGCGCTCATGCGCCAGCGTCTTCAGCCAGGTCTCGCGCGCCGCCTGGAGGTCGGGTTTTGCCGGGATGAGGAATTCCTGCATGGGCTTGTTCCGTTTTCGGCAGTTTCGGGCATGCCGGTTAGGAAGCAGTGAAGAGGCCGTCATTGAAAAGGCTACGGGACGGCGCTAGAGCAGGGCAAAGGAAGCGCCGCCGATGTCGAAGCTCGAAAACCCCGTACAGATGGCCGTGATCGGTGCCGCGCACGGCATCAAGGGCGAACTCAGGGTGAAGACCTTCACCGGCGATCCGCTGGCGCTGGCCGATTACGGCCCGCTCTATGCCAAGGACGGCCGCGCCTTCCAGATTCTCGACATTCGGCCGGCGGGCACCGTTGTCGTGGTGCGCTTCAAGGGCGTCAGCGATCGCAATGCCGCCGAGGCCTTGGCCGGCACGGAGCTTTTCGTCGACCGCTCGGTGCTGCCCGACGACGGCGAGGAGGACGAGTTCTACCATGCCGATCTCATCGGCCTCGACGTCCGGGACGATACGGGCGTCATCGGCAAGGTCGTCGCCGTGCATAATTTCGGCGGCGGCGACATACTCGACGTCACGCTTGCCGGCCGCAAGGGTGTGCTGATCCCGTTCACGCAGGCGGCGGTGCCGCATGTCTCGATCGCCGACGGCTTCGTCGAGATCGAACCGCTCGCGGCAGGCCTGGTCGAGGATGAGGAAGAAGGGGCGGCGCCTGGCCGTTCCGGCTTCGACCCCAAGGGCAGGCCACGCGGGCCGAAGGACGCCGGGGGCAACCGTTGAGCTTTGCCGCTTCGGTGCTGACGCTCTATCCCGAGATGTTCCCGGGCGCGCTCGGCCTGTCGCTGGCGGGACGGGCGCTGGAGGCAGGCACGTGGTCGCTGGAAGCGATCCAGATCCGCGACTTCGCCACCGACAAGCATCGCACCGTCGACGACACGCCGGCCGGCGGCGGCGCCGGAATGGTGATGCGCGCCGACGTGCTGGCCAAGGCCATCGACCACGCCTCGCCGCCGGGCGACGAGCGGCCGAGGCTGCTGATGAGCCCGCGCGGAAAACCGCTGACCCAAACCCGCGTGCGGCAGCTCGCCGCCGGTCCGGGCGCGGTCATCCTGTGCGGCCGCTTCGAAGGCGTCGACCAGCGGGTGATCGACGCGCGGGGGCTGGAGGAAGTCTCGATCGGCGACTTCATCCTGTCGGGCGGCGAGCCGGCGGCGCTGGTGCTGCTCGACGCCGTGGTGCGGCTTTTGCCGGGCGTCATGGGCAATGCGGTGTCGGGCGAGGAGGAGAGCTTCGAGAATGGCCTGCTCGAGCACCCGCATTATACGCGGCCGCAGGAGTTCGAGGGCAGGCAAATCCCGGATGTGCTGATTTCCGGCAACCACAAGAAGATTGCCGAGTGGCGGCGCGCCGAGGCCGAGAAGCTCACGCAGGAGCGGCGGCCGGATCTGCTCGCGCCTTAGATCGTGATGGCGTTTCGTTGAATCGCCCTCACGATCTAACTCTTTGTTGGAGCATGATCTTTCTCCGAAAACCGGTTCCCACTTTTCGGGATCATGATCTAGCCCTTGGTGAAGTAGTAGAACGCTAGGAGCAGGCCGACGGCGACGACGAAGCCGCGAACGACGCTCTGCGGCACGCGCTTGGCGATCCACACCCCGGCATAGCCGCCGAGCGCTACGCCCGGGATCATGACGATCGCCTGCGGCCAGGCGACGACGCCGCCGGAAACGAAGACCAGGATGGCGACGACCGCGATCACGATGGACAGCATGTTCTTCAGCGCGTTGAGCCGGTGATAATCGCCGGCTTGCGTCAGGCCGAGGGTGGCCAGCATCATCACGCCCATGCCGGCGCCGAAGAAGCCGCCATAGACGGCGGTCGCGAATTGAACAAGCGAACCGGTGAGCGAGCCCACCGAAGCCTGGTGCTCCGGCCCCGCCGCAGGCTTCAGCCACGGCCCGGCTGCAAACAGCGCGGTGGCGGCGATGAGCAACCAGGGCACAAGGGCGCGGAAGGACGGGTTGGAGAGCGCGAGCAGGATGAGCGAGCCGGCCAGCGCGCCGAGCGCGGAAATCAGGCAAAGCAGGAGAGCGCCGCGCCAGAAATGCCGGATATCGGTCCAATAGGCGAGCGTCGAGGTGATGTAGCCCGGCAGCTGCGTCACCGAGGAGGTGGCGTTGGCGACGATCGGCGGCAGGCCGACCAGCGTCATGGCGCCGAAGGTGAGGAAAGTGCCTCCGCCGGCGACCGCATTGGCGGCGCCCGAGGTAAAACCCGCGAAGAAAAGCAGGACGGCGTCGAAGAAACTCATTTTCCCCGCTTAGAAAGCTTCCCGTGCGAGCGCAACCCGGCACGACGTCAATGTCATGGGGGCAGCGAGCGCAAAAATTTGATGCATGTCGTCATCCCGGAACCGCGCACACGTCCGGTCGACATGCATTAGGGCGTGACAAAGCGGCAAAATGGCTGTATGTCGCCGCCCGAACCGGAAGAACGATCTTCTGGACCCGTCAACAAGTGCGGTGTAGCCGTCCCTGCCCGATGTTTCGACAAAGGGCATAGCCGAGCGGTCATTGGAACTGCAAGGCGAGCCGAGGACGCTCTGACTGTCGGAAGAACAAGAAGTGGATATTTGAGATGGATCTCATCCGTCAGCTCGAGGCCGAACAGGCCGCCAAGATCGAAGCCAAGCGCAAGCTGCCCGAATTCCAGCCGGGCGACACCGTGCGCGTCCAGGTGCGCGTCACTGAAGGCACCCGCACCCGCGTCCAGGCCTATGAGGGCGTCGTCATCGCCCGCGCCGGCTCGGGCTTCCAGGAGAATTTCACCGTACGCAAGATTTCCTACGGCGAAGGCGTCGAGCGCGTTTTCCCGGTCTATTCGCCGATGGTCGAGGGCGTCGAGATCGTGCGCCGCGGCAAGGTTCGCCGCGCCAAGCTCTATTACCTGCGTGACCGTCGCGGCAAGTCGGCCCGCATTTCGGAAAACACCGGCGTTCGCGCCCGCAAGCTGAACGATGAAGAGCGCGATGCGCTGAACGCCGAGCGCGCCCGCATCGAGGCAGAGAAGGTCGCCGCCGCCCAGGCGCTGGCCGCCGAGACGGCCGCCAAGGAAGCTGCCGAGAAGAAGGCTGCCGCCGAGGCCGCTTCGGCCGAATAAGGTTTTGCGAAATAGGTTCCAGAAAGGCGGCTTCGGCCGCCTTTTTTCGTTTGGGCAGCTGTCGCAAGCGTTCGGAATTGATCGAAGCCCTCGCGTTTCGTCATTCTAGGGTCCGCGCGCGTCGCTTCGCTCCTTGCTCCGCCCTAGAACGACGAAGGCGATAGGCCAGCGTTCCTTCGCTCCCTTCCGCCCCCCAGCGTTTCAAGTTTCCACGCCGCAGCAGCGCTTTGCCCCTCGGGTCTGCGGTCCGCTTTCGCGTCGCTCCGCCCGTGGATGACGAAATCGGGGTTGACAGCCAATTATCTAGTGCACAAAATAATCGTGTACAAATTAACGGAGATGAAAATGTCTGCACTCTACACTGCCCAGGCTCACGTCAGCGGCGGCCGAAACGGTCACGGCGAGACCAGCGACGGCCTGCTCAGGGTCGATCTGGCCATGCCGAAGGAACTCGGCGGCAAGGGTGGCGCCACCAATCCCGAGCAGCTCTTCGCGGTCGGCTATGCCGCCTGCTTCGAAAGCGCGGTCCGCTTCGTCGCCCGCCAGCAGAAGCTGCCGCTCGAGGACGCATCGGTCACCTCCACGGTCAGCCTCTACCCGAACGACCAGGGCGGCTTCCGGCTCGGCGTCGCACTGGCGGCCGAGATCAAGGGGCTTGATCAGGCGGGCGCCGAGGCGCTTGTATCGGAAGCGCACAAGATATGCCCTTATTCCAACGCCATCCGGGGCAATATCGACGTGGCGCTCTCGGCAAAGGCTGCATGACGACGACAACCGAACCAATGACCAAGCAAGCCCCGGCGCAGGATGCCGGGGCGCCCGACGTGCCGCGCCTCGACCAGCAGCTTTGCTTCGCGCTCTATTCGGCAAGCGGGCTGATGACCAAGCTCTACCGGCCGCTGCTCGATCCGCTCGGCCTTACCTATCCGCAATATCTGGCGATGCTGGCGCTGTGGCAGCATTCGCCGAGCACGATCGGTGAGCTCGGCGCGGCACTCGGTCTGGATTCGGCGACGCTGACGCCGCTCATCAAGCGGATGGAAGCAGGCGGCCTGGTGACGCGCCGGCGCGATGCCGCCGACGAGCGCCGCGTGCTGGTCGAGCCGACCGCCAAGGGCGAGGCGCTGCGGACAAAGATGAAGGACGTGCAGGAAGGACTGAGCTGCGGCATGCCGCTGGAGCGGACTGAGCTCAAAGCCCTGCACGGCACGCTGACGCGGTTGGTCGCCGGGTTGCGCGAGGCCACGGCCGATCGGGACTGATCACGGCAACGGACATCCTCCAAGCCATTCCGGTAGAGCGTTGCATTTGCCTAGACGGCGCAACGTCGCAGCGGACCGGCTTGCAAGGCGCTTGCGGCAAGCTAAAGCGGTTCGCCGTTTCACCGAAACGGCGGCCGCTCTATCTCCTTGTTTTTACGCAATTCCGGACGGAAAACCGCTTCACACTTTTCCTGGAATTGCTCTAAAGTCGGCGCCGGATTTTCCCGGCCGCGCCGAAACCGTGTGCCGATCACCTTCGGAGATTGTCATGACCAAGTCGAAACTGCTGCTGGTCGCCATGGTGGCCTGGCTTCTCGCGCCTGTCGCCGCGCTCGCCGACAACCTGCCCAACCTCGGCGGCAAGAAGGTCGTGGTGGTGACAGAAAACGCCTATCCGCCGCTGCAGTTCATCGACAAGAAGACCGGCAAGCAGATCGGCTGGGAATATGATGCCATGGACGAGATCGCCAAGCGGCTGAACTTCAAGGTCGAGTACCAGAACAGCTCCTGGGACGCGATGATCCAGGCGGTTTCCGACAATCAGTACAATATCGGCATGACCGGCATCACCATCAAGGACGACCGCAAGGAGAAGGTCGACTTCTCCGATCCCTATATGCGTTCGGAGCAGTTCATGCTGGTGCGCGGCGACGAAAGCCGCTTCACCGACGCCAAGAGCTTCGCCGCCTTCAAGGATGGGCTGATCGGCGCCCAGCCCGGCACCACGCCCTTTTACACCGCCGTTTACAGCGTGCTCGACGGCAATGAGCAGAATCCGCGCATCAAACTGTTCGAGACCTTCGGCGCGACCGTCCAGGCGCTGAAAACGGGCGACGTCGATGTCGTCTTGACCGACGGCACCGCCGGCCAGGGCTATGTCGACGCTTCCGAAGGCAAGCTGAAGCTGATCGGCGGACCGCTCGGCACCGAGGATTTCGGCTTCATCTTCCCGAAGGGCTCCGACCTGGTGAAGCCGGTTAACGCCGCCATAGCCGCGCTGAAGGCCGACGGCACCTTCGACAAGCTCAACAAGAAGTGGTTTCTCGACTACAAGATGGGGCAGTGAGCTCGTCTTGTTGCGCGCAGTGGGTTTGCAGGAAATTGCGCTGACGTTGCGCCAAGGCCCCCCTCTCTGGCCTGCCGGCCGTCTCCCCCTCAAGGGGCGAGATCGGACATCGCGCCGGCTTTCGCCAATCTCCAACGCTGCAGGATGGGGGGCGAGGCCGAAGCTGCCAATCTCCCCCCTTGAGGGGGAGATGTCCGGCAGGACAGAGGGGGGTCTCGTAGAGCGCTGCCATCGCAAAAATAGCCGCGATGGCATCTCCTGATGACAGCGCCCGCGTCTGCCTCCAAACCCGAATTCCCCTGGTGGCTGGCCGCGTCCGCCGTGCTGGCGCTTGCCGCCGCCCTCGTCATCGCGTCCAGCGACCTCTACGCGCAAGTCTTCGCCACCGTCACCAAGGGCATCGGCATCACCATCTTCGTCACGGCAGTCGCGTTCGCGCTTGCCTCCGCGCTTGGGCTCGGCATCGCGCTTATGGCGCTGTCGGGATCACAGTGGCTGCGCCAGATCGCGCGTTTCTATGTCGAGATCATCCGCGGCGTGCCGATCCTGGTGCTGTTGTTCTGGATCGCCTTTGCCGGCGCGCCGGCCTTCGTCGCCGCCTGGAATGCGCTGACCGCGCCGCTGCAGAGCGCCGGACTGATCGGCGAACTCCTGGTGCGCGACGTCTCGCTGCTCTGGCGCGCCATCATGGCTTTGACCATCGGCTACTCGGCCTTCATCTCGGAGGTGTTCCGCGCCGGCATCCAGTCGGTCGAGAAGGGCCAGATCGAGGCGGCCAAGGCGCTCGGGCTCAGCCGGGCGCAGCGCTTTCGGCTGATCGTCTTCCCGCAGGCGATCCGCACCATCTTGCCGCCGCTCGGCAACGACTTCGTCGCCATGGTCAAGGATTCCTCGCTGGTCTCCGTGCTCGGCGTCGCCGACATCACCCAGATGGGCAAGGTTTATGCCGCGGGCTCGTTCCGCTTCTTCGAGACCTATTCGATCGTCGCCTATATCTACCTTATCCTGACCGTCGGCCTGTCGCTGGCGCTGCGTGTGCTGGAACAGCGGCTGCGCCGACAGCATCAGGAATAGCCGGCGGCTTCGGAGCACGCTACGATCCTTCGGCTCATCATCGCGGAGGACACGCCCCATGAATTTCGACAAGGCCAATGCGGCGCTGGATTCCGTCTACTCGGCCGACTCGCCGGAAGGGCTCGCCAAGGCCTATGCCGACTGGGCCGCGACCTATGACAGCGAGACCGCCTCGCTCGGCTATCTCCTGCCCTTCCTGATCACCGCTTGGGTGGCGCGGCACGTGCCGGCCGGCGAAGGCCCGCTGCTCGACGCCGGCTGCGGCACGGGCCTGTCGGGACCGTCGCTGAAGGCGCTTGGCTATGGCGACATCGCCGGGCTCGACCTCTCCGACGACATGCTGAAGATCGCCGGCAGCCGCCAGGCCAGTGGCAAGCCGGCCTATAGCGCGTTGAAGAAGGCGATGCTCGGCGGCCCGCTGCCCTGGCCCGACCGGCATTTCCGCGCCTTCTTCTCGACCGGCGTCTTCACCATCGGCCACGCGCCTGCTTCCGGCCTGCACGAACTGGTGCGAATCACCAAGAGCGGCGGCCACGCCATCTTCACCGTCCGCGACCAGGTGTTCGAGAGCGGCGGCTTTCAGGCGGTGTTCGACGAGCTGACGCAGGCGAAGAAATGGCGTCTGGTCGAGCAGAGCCCGTGGTTCCGCTGCTATGCGATCGGCGACCCGGACGCGCTGGTGAAGACGTTCGTGTTCGAGGTGGTTTGAATAAGCTTGGCACCGGTTCCTCGCCCACTTCGTGGAGTGAGGAACCAGGTTCCGGCCGCTAATTGCCGAAAAGCCAAAACATTGCTATCTACCCCGCCATGGAAAAGCTTTTCAGCGATCCGGCCTATAAGGGTTTCGTGCTGCAGGACAGGAAGCGCCTGCCGTCGCGTTTCTCCGCGCGGGTCTGCGGCGCGCTCACCAGCCGACTTAGCCTGGCCGACTGATCGCAGTTGTCGCGCCGGTTGCCGGCGTCCTTTTCCCATTTCTCGTATCGACGGATTTACGCACATGAGCGCACCGCGCACCCTCTACGACAAGATCTTCGACGACCACACGGTCGACCGCCAGGACGACGGAACCTGCCTGCTCTATATCGACCGCCACCTGGTGCACGAGGTCACCAGCCCGCAGGCCTTCGAAGGCCTGCGCATGTCGAACCGCAAGGTCCGGCATCCGGAAAAGACGCTGGCCGTGGTCGACCACAACGTGCCGACCTCGCCCGAGCGCAAGTTCGGCATCAAGAACGAGGAAAGCCGCATCCAGGTCGAGGCGCTGGCCAAGAACGCCAAGGACTTCGGCATCGAATACTATTCCGAGAACGACGTCCGCCAGGGCATCGTCCACATCATCGGGCCGGAGCAGGGTTTTACGCTGCCGGGCATGACCATCGTGTGCGGCGACAGCCACACCTCCACGCATGGTGCTTTCGGGGCATTGGCGCACGGCATCGGCACGTCCGAGGTCGAGCACGTGCTGGCAACGCAGACGCTGATCCAGCGCAAGGCCAAGAATATGCTGGTGCGCGTCGACGGCCAGCTGCCGGAAGGCGTCACCGCCAAGGACATCATCCTGGCCATCATCGGCGAGATCGGTACCGCCGGCGGCACCGGCTATGTCATCGAATATGCCGGCGAAGCGATCCGCTCGCTGTCGATGGAAGGCCGCATGACGATCTGCAACATGTCGATCGAAGGCGGAGCGCGGGCCGGCCTGATCGCGCCGGACGAGACGACCTTCGCCTATGTGAAGGACAAGCCGCGCGCCCCGAAGGGCGCCGCCTGGGATGCCGCGCTCGCCTATTGGAAGACGCTGCATTCGGACGAAGGCGCGCATTTCGACAAGGTCGTGGTGCTCGACGCGCAAAAACTGCCGCCGATTGTCTCCTGGGGATCCTCGCCCGAAGACGTCGTCTCGGTGCAGGGCATCGTGCCCGATCCGCAAGAGATTGCGGACGAAAATAAGCGCACCTCGAAGATCCGCGCGCTCGACTATATGGGGCTGACGCCGGGAACCAAGATCACCGACATCGCGCTTGACCGCGTCTTCATCGGCTCCTGCACCAACGGCCGCATCGAGGACCTGCGCGCCGCCGCCAAGGTGGTCGAGGGCAAGAAGGTCAATCCGCGAGTCAACGCCATGATCGTGCCGGGTTCGGGTCTGGTCAAGGAACAGGCCGAGGCCGAGGGCCTCGACAAGATCTTCGTCGCCGCCGGCTTCGACTGGCGCGAACCGGGCTGCTCGATGTGCCTGGCCATGAACGACGACCGGCTGAAGCCGCATGAACGCTGCGCCTCGACCTCGAACCGCAATTTCGAGGGCCGGCAGGGCTTCAAGGGCCGCACCCATCTGGTGTCGCCGGCCATGGCGGCGGCCGCCGCGATTGCCGGCCATTTCGTCGACATCCGGGACTGGAAGTAACAGCCTGCTGCGTCTCTCAACAAAGGCCCGGACTGGACGTCCGGGCCCTTTGCTTTCAGCGCTCTATCTGCGAATAATCTCGTGAAACTCCTCGCGCCGGCCGGGCTCGTCGGCGGCGACGACCAAGGCCAGCTGCCGCTCGTCGAAAATCCTGAACCACTCGTCCCACTCCACAAGCTCGTAGCCGCCGCTGTTGATCGGACGTTCCGGGCGGTCGGTATCTTCATAGGCCTGCTGGCCGAACACCAGCCGCAGCATGGGCTGCGTTCCGGCCTCGGGCGAGACGTCGACGATGGCCGGGAAGCCGGCGCGCGCCGCTGCCCAGGAGCGGATTTCATCGTGGTTCGTCAAAGTGATTGTGCCGGCCATCTCGATCGTCTCCCGTCTGGCGTCTCCTATCCTGGCCGGACAACGCCGCTCCGGCAGGCCGGTTCCGCACGGCTTCACGGCGTATCTATCGGAGGCTTAACCGCTTGTTTGGGCTTAAGCCCTAGCATCTGCCCCTGGGTAAGTTGGGGAAAGTCGCAGTCCTTTGGACACCGGTCTGCTCATAGCGCTGCTCAATCCGACGATAGCGCTGGCGCTCGGCGCTGCGTTCCTCGTGCTGTGGTCCTATCAGCGCCATCGGCCGTATCTGGCCGCGCTTGGCGCGAGCTACTGCCTGTCGGCAGCGGGTTTCCTGCTGCAATATTTCACGCTTCCGGTCGGCGTAGCGCTGACCAAGCTGGTCTCCAACGTCTGCTTCACGATCGCGGCCTGCTGCCTTTCCAGCGCGATAATCGCGCGCTACGGGCGGCGCGTGCCCTATGTCGGCATCGCCGTCACGACCGGCGGCGGGCTCGCCGCCTTCATCTGGTTCATGTTCGTCCAGCCGGACCTCACCTGGCGCGTGCTGGTCATGAATTTCGGCTTCGGCGCGCTCAGCCTGCTGGTCGCGGCGGAACTGAGGACCGTGCGCAGCTACGGGCCGACCGAAAAGATCCTGTTCGCGCTGTCGCTGCTTTCGGGGCTGAACTTCATCGCCCGCACACTGATCGTCGTGATCGCGCACGGGCCGTTCCCCGGCTATGACGGCTTCTACGGCTCGTCCTACTGGACGACGGCGCTGCTCTCGCACGCGTTGTTGTCGCTGCTGATCGCGCTTAGCCTGTTCACGGCCGCGGCGCTCGACGTGATGAGGACATTGAAGACCGAGAACCATACCGATCCGCTCTCCGGCATCCTCAACCGCCGCGGTTTCGAGGAGCGAGCGGCCCTCTTGCTCGACCAGTGCGGCAAGGCCGGGTTTCCCGTCGCCCTGGTGCTGGCCGACCTCGATCACTTCAAGGCGCTGAACGACCAGCATGGGCATGAGGCCGGCGACCGCGTGATCGCCGACTTCGCTTCCAAGCTGCGCTCCGCCACCGGCGCGCGCGGGGCCGCGGGCCGCATCGGCGGCGAGGAGTTCGCCGTGCTTCTGCCGCTGAGCGACCTGGGGGCGGCAAGGCTTTTCGCCGAAGCGATCCGCAACCTTTATTCAGCTGGCGCGGTGGATGGCCTGCCGCCCGGCACCAGGGTCACCGCGAGCTTCGGCGTCGCTGCCCGCTCCGGCAAGGAAGGGCTGATGCCGTTGATGCGGCGCGCCGACGAGGCGCTCTACAAGGCCAAGAAGAACGGCCGCGACAGCGTGCGGCTTTCTTATGAGAGACCTGAAACCGCCTTCGCTGCCGAGCGGCCTGCCGTCGGCTGAGGCAGTCTGACGCGGAACGTCCGACGAAGGAGGATGTGCGCAGCGCCGACTTCAGTTGATGATCAACCTGCTTGTCGCGAGGCTGTTGGGGGCGCCGCGGTTGCCGTCCATGACACCAGGCGCGTGTCAGGCGGCGCCAGACGCCGGCTATCCTCAACGGCAAGGGCTGAGATTGGGCATCTCGCCGTCGGAAAGCCCGTACATGTAGGAGCGGCCCTTGACCAGCACCGGCGGCTGGTAACAGCCGGGCGCGCCGGCTTCGTCCGCATCGTCATAGACGACATCCGGCTGGCCGGCGCCGGTGTATTCGGAAAGTTTCTTGGCAAGCTTG
Source organism: Mesorhizobium sp. B4-1-3 (assembly GCF_006439355.1). Classification (GTDB taxonomy): domain Bacteria; phylum Pseudomonadota; class Alphaproteobacteria; order Rhizobiales; family Rhizobiaceae; genus Mesorhizobium. Next base: position 7,127 of record NZ_VFTG01000035.1, on the reverse strand, counting down.
CCCTCGCCGACGATGATGCGCTTGTAGCCGGCGGCGCTGTCGATGACGAGATTGCTGAAGGAATCGGCATAGACGCGGTCGTGATGGCGCAGTCCGGCTTCTGCCGGCGCGGCGATTGTCGTCGCCAGTCCCGCCAGCGCCGCGGCGGCAACGCTTGCCCGCACTGAATTCGAACGCATGTCGCTCTCCCTTGATGACGCGATGGATCGCGCCCGGATTCCGCTTCGAATCGGAAATTAACCCTTTCTTTACCTTTGTTAAGAGCCGGGGGGCCTTCGGTGCCGGTTCTTAAGGAACATGGTTAATTCTGGAGGGCCCGGCTCTTGCCGCCGCAGGGCGGGCATGCAGCCGGCTGACTCTGGGTGAGCTTGATCTTGATGCGTCGCGTGGCTAGCGTGCCGCGCACGAAAGGGCAGCGCATGAGCTTTGGCCACACGGTTCGGGTGTCGATCACCATCCCGCTGCTTCTCGCGGCCGCGGCCTGCGTGCCGCAGGGCGACGCGCCGAAGGCGGCGAATGCCGCGCCCGCCGCCTCGCCTGCCCCGGCCTCGCAGTCCGCCGCACCCGTGGTGCCGACGGCGGCTGCCACGCCTCCGCTCCCTGCGACGGCCCCGGTATCTACAACGGCCCCCCCACCTGCAACAGGCAAGACGCTTGCGCCCGAGACGAAGATCATCACCGACCTTACCGTGCCACGGTCCGGCATCGGCACGGCGGCCTACAGATGCGGCAATGGCGGCATGATCACCATCCAGAATCTCGGCTCGTCGCTGCGCGTGGTCCGCCCGGACGGCACGGCCGAGGAATTCGCGGCCTCGCCCGCCAACCAGAGCAGCCGCTACCAGGAAGCGGCCACCCATGACGCAATCGTGATCGACGGACGCGAAGCGCTGGTGATGAAGAGGGGATCGACCCCGCAGACCTGTCGGAGATAGCGGGTGGGCAGATCTTCAGGTCAGGCCGGCCTGCAAACGGCAGCTTCCTGCGCTTCCGGTGCTCACGTACTTTAAGTACGCTCCGCTCCGGTTCTCGGAAGCCACCCAGTTTGGTCGCTTCGCGCCCGTCTTCGACTCCGGCTCGGCCTGACCTGAATCTCAACCCACCCGGCGCGCGATGTTGTTGCACTGCAACGAAACATTGCGCCGGCTTCGAAACAGCCGCTAATCGATTGAAGCGCGCGGCGGTCAATTTGTCAGACTAAATGATGTTTTCAAAACGATTTTCCGGCTTTGACGCGGTGCAAAAAGAGCATTAGAAACCGGCTGTCCGGGGCCATATATGAAGGCGGCGAACGCCGCATTCCCATCGCGGCTTCCAGGATGCCGATCTGGGGGAGCCATGAGCAAATCACCAGCCACCCGCGCAGTTGCCAGACGTGAAAGGCCGCTCTCGCCGCATCTGACGGTCTACCGGCCGCCGATCACCATGACGATGTCGATTATCCATCGCATCACCGGCGGCGCGCTCTATTTCGGGACGCTGCTGGTGGCGGCCTGGCTGATTGCTGCTGCGAGCTCGCAGGCCGCCTTCGACTGGGTCAACTGGGCCTTCGGCTCGTGGCTCGGCCGACTGGTTCTCTTCGGCTACACCTGGGCGCTGATGCACCACATGCTGGGCGGGCTGCGCCACCTCATCTGGGACACCGGCGCGGGGCTTGAAAAACACACCGCGTCCAGGATCGCCTGGGCGACGCTTGCCGGTTCGATCGTGCTCACGCTGCTAATCTGGATCGCCGGCTATATGGCGCGGGGAGCATTCTGATGGCCACCAACAATTCGGACATGCGCACGCCGCTGGCGAGGGTCCGCGGCCTCGGTTCGGCCCGGGAAGGCACCGGGCATTTCTGGCGGCAGCGGCTGACCGCCATCGCCAATATTCCTTTGATCCTGTTCTTCGTCGGCTTCTTGATCGCGATCAACGGCCATGGCTACGCGGAGGTGCGAGCGGCGCTTGCGAACCCGTTCGTGGTGGTCATGCTCGGGCTGGTGCTGATCTCGCCGCTCTATCATATGCGCATCGGCATGCAGGTGATCATTGAGGATTATGTGCATGGCGAAGGCCTGAAGCTGGCGCTGATCGCCCTCAACACATTCTTCGCAGTCGCGGTCGGCGTTGCCTCGCTGTTTGCCCTGCTCAAACTCGCATTCGGAGGCTGACGTCTTGGCCAACGCAAATACAGCCGGCACGGCTTCCGCCTACACCTTTGTCGATCACAAATTCGACGTCGTGATCGTCGGTGCCGGCGGCGCCGGCCTGCGCGCCACGCTCGGCATGGCCGAACAGGGGCTGCGCACCGCCTGCATCACCAAGGTGTTCCCGACCCGCTCGCACACGGTGGCCGCGCAAGGCGGCATCGCCGCCTCGCTGTCCAACATGGGTCCGGATTCGTGGCAGTGGCACATGTACGACACCGTCAAGGGGTCGGACTGGCTGGGCGATGTCGACGCCATGGAATACATGGTGCGCGAGGCGCCGGCCGCCGTCTACGAGCTCGAGCATTACGGCGTGCCGTTCTCGCGCACCGAGGAAGGCAAGATCTATCAGCGGCCGTTCGGCGGTCACATGATGAACTATGGCGACGGTCCGCCGGTGCAGCGCACCTGCGCTGCCGCCGACCGCACCGGTCACGCCATCCTGCACACGCTCTACGGCCAGTCGCTGAAGAACAACGCGCAGTTCTTCATCGAGTATTTCGCGCTCGACCTGATCATGGAGCCGGACGGCACCTGCACCGGCGTGGTGGCCTGGAACCTCGATGACGGCACCATCCACCGCTTCTCGGCCAAGATGGTGGTGCTGGCGACCGGCGGGTATGGCCGCGCCTATTTCTCCGCCACCTCGGCGCATACCTGCACCGGCGACGGCGGCGGCATGGCCGCGCGGGCTGGGCTTCCTCTCCAGGACATGGAGTTCGTGCAGTTCCACCCGACCGGCATCTACGGAGCCGGCTGCCTGATCACCGAAGGCGCGCGCGGCGAGGGCGGCTATCTCGTCAATTCCGAGGGCGAGCGCTTCATGGAGCGCTATGCGCCGTCTGCCAAGGACCTTGCCTCTCGCGACGTGGTTTCCCGCTGCATGACGCTGGAGATCCGCGAAGGCCGCGGCGTCGGCAAGAAGAAGGACCACATCTTCCTGCATCTCGACCATCTCGATCCGGCCGTGCTGCATGAACGGCTGCCGGGCATCTCGGAATCGGCCAAGATCTTTGCCGGCGTCGACCTTACCAAGGAGCCGATCCCGGTGCTGCCGACGGTGCATTACAATATGGGCGGCGTGCCGACCAATTACTGGGGCGAGGTGCTCAATCCGACCTTCGACAATCCGGACCGCGTGTCGCCCGGCCTGATGGCGGTCGGCGAGGCAGGCTGCGCTTCGGTACACGGCGCCAACCGGCTTGGCTCGAACTCGCTGATCGATCTCGTCGTGTTCGGCCGGGCGGCAGCTATCCGGGCCGGCCAGGTGATCGACCGCAAGTCGGCGATCCCGTCGCCCAACGAAGCTTCGGTCGAAAAGATCATGGAGCGCTTCGACAGGCTGCGCCACGCCAACGGCTCGATCCCGACCGCGGTGCTGCGCGAGAGAATGCAGCGCGCCATGCAGGAAGACGCCGCCGTGTTCCGCACGCAGGAATCGCTCGAGAACGGCTGCAAGCGCATCTCGGAGCTCTGGGGCGAGCTCAAGGACCTCAAGGTCACCGACCGCTCGATGATCTGGAATTCCGACTTGGTCGAAACGCTGGAACTGGAAAACCTGATGGCCAACGCCATCACCACGGTCTACGGCGCCGAGGCGCGCAAGGAGAGCCGGGGCGCGCATGCGCGTGAGGATTTCGACAAGCGCGACGACGCGAACTGGCGTAAGCATACGCTTGCCCATCTGAGCGAGGACGGCAAGGTGACGCTCACCTACCGGCCGGTGCACACCGAGCCGTTGCTGGCGGAAAAGGACGGCGGCATCAGCCTGGCCAAGATCGCGCCGAAGGCCAGGGTGTACTGATCATGGCGCTCGCGGCCACCGGATATTCCGGCACGCCCCTCCCGGCCAAGCTCGGCTTGAAGGACGGCATGGTCGCCGCTTTTATTGCGCTGCCGCCGGAACTGGGCGATCTGGCTGAAGCGGTGTCCTTCGCCAAGGTCGATCGGCTGCCGAAGTGGTCGGTGATCTCGGGCAGCCGCACATACGATGCCGTGCACGCCTTCACCCGGCAGCGCGCCGAAATCGAGGACGGCCTGGCCGGCATCGAGACGGCGATCAAGCGCGACGGCATGGTCTGGGTCTCCTGGCCGAAGAAGGCCTCGAAGGTCGCCACAGACATCACCGAGGACGTCATCCGGTCGGAGGCGCTGAAGCGCGACCTGGTCGACGTCAAGGTCGCCGCCGTCAACGAAATCTGGTCCGGGCTGAAGCTCGTCATCCGAAAGGACCGCAGGTAATGGTCGAACTCACGCTTCCCAAGAATTCGCAGATCAAGCAGGGCAAGACCTGGCCGAAGCCGGAAGGCGCCACCAATCTGCGCGAATATCGCATTTACCGCTGGTCCCCGGACGACGACGAAAACCCGCGCATGGACACTTATTTCGTCGACATGGACGATTGCGGGCCGATGGTGCTGGACGCGCTTCTGTGGATCAAGAACAAGATCGACCCGACGCTGACGCTGCGCCGTTCCTGCCGTGAGGGCATTTGCGGCTCCTGCGCCATGAACATCGACGGCTCGAACACGCTCGCCTGCACCAAGGGCGCTGACGATATTTCCGGCGCGGTGAAGATCTATCCGCTGCCGCATATGCCGGTGATCAAGGACCTGGTGCCCGACCTCACCAATTTCTACGCCCAGCACGCTTCGATCCAGCCCTGGCTGCAGACCGTGTCACCGACACCCGCCAAGGAATGGCTGCAGAGCCATGCAGATCGCGAGAAGCTCGATGGGCTTTATGAATGCATCCTGTGCGCCTGCTGCTCAACCTCCTGCCCGAGCTACTGGTGGAACGGCGACCGCTATCTCGGCCCGGCCACCCTTCTGCAGGCCTATCGCTGGCTGATCGACAGCCGCGACGAGGCGACGGGCGAACGGCTCGACAATCTCGAAGACCCTTTCCGGCTCTATCGCTGCCACACCATCATGAACTGCGCGCAGACCTGCCCGAAGGGGCTCAATCCGGCCAAGGCGATCGCGGAGATCAAGAAGATGATGGTGGAGAGAAGGGTGTAGTTACCAGAGGTGGTCGCTTCCAAATCGCAAAAGTAGCGTTCCGTCACACCCCCCTCTGTCCTGCCGTACATCTCCCCCCTTGTGGGCCCGCAAGGGGCAGATTGGCCGTCATTCCGGCTTTCGCCAATCTTCAGCGTTGCAACAATGGACGAGCGGCGCTGCAACAGCTGATCTCTCCCTTGTCTTGTGGGAAGATGTCCGGCAGGACAGAGGGGTGCTGTCCCTCCAACCTCGAAGGATAGGCAACTCAATGAGCGAAGATCTTCCCATCCTCTCACCCGTCGAAGCCCGTGTCCTCGGCTCGCTGATCGAGAAGAAGGAGCTGACGCCGGACGTCTATCCGCTGACGCTCAACGGCGCGCATCAGGCCGCCAACCAGAAGACGGCGCGCGAGCCTGTCATGGCGCTGGAATTGACCGAGGTCCGGCGGGCGCTGAGCACGCTGGAGCAGAAGGGTCTGGTACGGCAGGCCTTCGCTTCGCGCGTCGAGCGTTACGAGCACCTGATGGCGCAGCGCTTTTCGCTGACCACGCCGCAGATCGCGGTGATCGGGCTTTTGCTGCTGCGCGGCGCGCAGACGGCGCATGAGCTGCTTGCCCGTTCAGAGCGCATGGCGCGCTTTGCTTCGATCGAGGAGCTGCGGGACAATCTCGATTTGATGATCGGCCGCCGGCCGCCGCTGATCCAGCTGCTCGAACGCGCGCCCGGGCAGCGCGAGGAGCGCTATGTGCATCTCTTGAGCGGCCCGGTGGAAGCGGCGGCGACGGCGGGACCTTGGCAGCCGGCGGCGTCAGTTACGGATACTGACCTTGAGGCGCGGGTGAAGGCGTTGGAAGAAGAGGTCGCGGCGCTACGGGCGAAGATCGAGGCGCTGGGTTTGTAGGTCCATTGACCGAAATGTTGGCGGGACAGCGCCCCCCTCTGTCCTGCCGGACATCTCCCCCACAAGGGACCCACAAGGGGGAGATTAGCGCTCCAGCGTCGGCGCTCTTCTTTCAACGGCGGTGATTAGCGAAAGCCGGCGCGACATCCGATCTCCCCCCAAAGTGGGGGAGATGGCCGGCAGGCCAGAGGGGGCGCGAAGGATCGCAACCCCTGCAGATAGAAACGCCGCTCACCCCAGCTTCGCATCCAGCGATACCTTGATCGCCCCCAGCGCCTTCGAGACGGGGCATTCGGCCTTGGCCTTCTCGGCCAGTTCCTTGAACTTCGCGGCGTCGATGCCCGGCACTTTGCCAACCAAGGTGATGGCGCTGCCGGTGATGCCGGTGCCGGGCACCAGCGTCACCACCGCCTTGGCGTTGAGCTCGGCGGCCGGCGTGCCGTTTTCGGCGAGGAAGTGCGAAAGCTGCATCGCGTAGCAGCCGGCATGCGCTGCGGCGATCAACTCCTCCGGGTTGGTGCCGGATTTGCCGCTCTCGTCCTCGAAACGCGCCTTGAAGGAATAGGGCGTGCCGTTCAAGGTGCCGCTCTGGGTGTCCAGCGTGCCGTTGCCCTCCTTCAGATTGCCTTTCCAGACGGCGTTTGCGGTGCGGTCCATGGAGTCCTCCTGCCTTGTCGGGGTTTGCGCCGGCAGGCGCCGGCGCTCCTTGTGACTATAGCGCGGACGCGGCGGAAGACCATCCACGGCATGTTGAGATTCGGGTGAGGCCGGCCTGCAAATGGCAGTCTCCTGCGCTTCCGGTGCTCACGTACTTTTAAGTACGCTCCGCTCCGGTTCTCGGAGACCGCTATTTTCGGCTCGGCTTGACCCGAATCTCAACACGCCTTTGCCGCCGGCGTTGGTGGTAGGCCAATCTCCAACAAGTGAGCGCGAAAATGTCGGCTTCGATCGGGCCTAGGGGAATCGCAGATAAGTCGAATGTCTATTGCCAGGCAGCAAAAGAAGGATTCTTGAGAGGCTTTCTCGAAGCAG
>NZ_VFTG01000034.1 GCF_006439355.1 Mesorhizobium sp. B4-1-3 | reverse complement strand
GCCGTCGACGGCGCGCTCGGCGCGGAACTGCTCGGCGCTTTCAAGCGCATGATCGAAAACCCGATGGGCATGCTGGTGTAAGCCAGTCCCCGCAGGGCCTTGATCCGGCTTGCTCTTACGCCGCGTGGCCCTGCGATCACCGACTTGTCAGGCCGGCAGCTCGCGCAAATCCCGACCCGGTGCTTGAAGCCGCCGTCATTTCGTTCCACATCGGGCGCAATGAACGGCAAGATACGGGAATGGTTTCGGAATTGGCGATGGGCCGTGGTCGCATCGCTATTCCTGCATGCCCTGATCGCAGCGTTCCTCTTCTTTGGCCTGCCGAGACCGCCGCAACTGCCCGAACAGCAGGAACAGCCGGTCAACGTCGCGATCGTGCCGCCGCCCGATCAGCCCAAGCCGAAGCCCGCCCCAAAGCCGCCGCAGCCGACGCCTGAAAAGAAGGTTGAAAAGCCGCCTGAGCAGCCTGTGCAAAAGCCACCGCCTCCGCAGCCGCCGAAACCGCAGGACATCCCGGTTTTGAAGCGCGTTTTCCAATATGGCGAGAAGGATACCGGCCCGCAGAAAGCTCCCGACGGCGGCGGCGTGCCAGCCAACGCGCCGTCGCCGGCCAAGGATGAACCCGCGAAGCCCCCTGTCGCATCGCAGCCCGTGCCGAACCAATCCGCTCCGCCCGCAGCGCCTGAGCAGCAGGCGGACACCAACAAGGCTCAAGAGAAGCCGGTAACCACCGCGCCGGACGAGAAACCCGCGCAAAGCGAGGAGAAGCAGGCGACCGAGGGCACCGATAAACAGCAGCCGGAAAAGCAGGAGGCAGCTCCGCAGACCGCCGAAAAGCAAGCTGCCGAAGCGCCAAAGCCGTTGGCGGCCGAAACCGGCGACAAGCCTGCGCCAGCCGAAAAGGCAAGGCCTAAGCCTTCCAAGACGACGAAGTTCAAATCCGCAAGAGCCTTGAGAGCGCCAAGCGCGAATCCGGGTAGGTCAAACCCCGCCGACAGCGAGGTCGCGGGATCGCCGATCTATTCCGGCCTGCCGGGCGTCAGAAAACTTTACTCGCCGGGTGCGACCGGCAACGCACTAGCCACAAGCTCGATGGAGAACGTGCCGCGCGATCAGCGCGTTGCCAACCTTTGTGCCAACGTCCTGAACCAGGAATTGCAAAGTGCCGATTACGCGCCGAAATGGCTGCCGACCATTCCCCTGAAGCAGGGCAATGTTCTCAATCCTACGCAGACCGCCTTCAGCACCACAACCCAATGGTACGATCTGAGCTTCCGCTGCGAGGTCGACGCCGATGCGACGAGGGTCCTGTCCTTCAATTTCCGTGTGGGGGGACCGGTCCCGCCCGGTGAGTGGACCCGGCGTCGCTTCCCCAGTCTCCGCTAGTCAGGCCGGGACACCCAGCCTGCCCAACTCCCGGCTGACTTCGTGCCAGTCGGCGCAAACGAAATCCGCCCCGGCGGCCTTCAGCCGCGCGCCATGCTCGGAATAGGTATGTCCGCCACCGGTATAGCCGATCGCGATCATGCCGGCCGCCACCGCCCCCTGGACGCCAAAAGGCGAGTCTTCGACCACGATGCAGTCGGCCGGTTTCGCGCCCATCTTCTCGGCGGCGTAGAGGAAGATGTCGGGCGCCGGCTTGCCGTTTTTCACCATCGAGGAGGAGAAGATCGCCTCGCCGAAGAAGCGCGACAGTCCGGTCACCGACAGGCTGTGGTTGATGCGTTCGACCGACGACGATGAGGCGACGCAGCGGTCTCCGGCAAGCGCGCTCAGGAACGGCGCTATCCCTGACGTCGGCTTCAACTCCTCGGAGAAGAGCAGCTTGGTCTCGGCCCAGATGTCGCCGTCGGCCGCCGGGGGGAACTGGTGGCCGGTCAGTTCCTTGATCTTCACGATAATGTCAGCCTGCTTCATGCCGATGCACTGTGCGATGATGCCGCCATGGACGCCGGGCATGCCGTGTTTCTCGTAGACGCGCTCATAGGCCTTGGCGGCCAGCGGCTCGCTGTCGACGAGAACGCCGTCGCAGTCGAAAATCATCAGTCTAGCTTGCGCCACGCGCCACTCCCGGCCTCGGTTCGAACCCGCACATCGCTATCGATAAAAAGTCAGATGTTCAATAGTAAGGCGGCTGCGACTCCAACGCTTCAAAGCTGGCGCAGCGCCTCGCTGACCGGCGAGGCTCCGAGCGCGCGCTGCATGGCCTGGCGCGACTGGGCGCGGTCCGGCGTGATCCAGTTGGGCTCCGCGCCGAGGAAGCGGTCGAGGAAGGCCACTGCATAGGCGGGCATTTCCGTCGCGTTCTCGCGGTAGGACCACCAGGTGCGCAGGTCGTCGGCGCATTTGTCGATGCTGGGCGCCGTGCCGAACTCCTGCTCGTGCACAGCCAGGATCGCGGACACGCAGTAGTTGGTATAGAGAAAACCTTCCGGCCAGAAGCGCACGATTTCCACCGTGCCGGCATTGGCTTCGGTCTCGATCATTTCCGTCAGACCTGAGACCTCCCGCGCCGGCGCCTGCCGAATCAGCTCGCGCAGCACCAGCCCCGCGGCAAAGACGATGAAGTCCGCGCGGTCGACCGCAGCGAATCGCTTCTGCGCTTCCATGACTTCGATCCAGTCGAGAAAGGCACGCGTCAGCTTGGCCTCGTCGATCTCGAAGCGAACGCCGAAGGTCTCGGACACCACCTTCGCGCTGCTGCGGAACGTGGCGCGAAACCAGCGCAACTGCCGCAGCCGATGGCGAAGGTCCGGCATAAGCGCGAGTTCGTGCCTGAAAGGCAGATCCATGTCTTATTATCCCGTTTGACGACAGGCTAGCACAGGCGCTGCCGATGCCGAAATCGGCCAGCCGGCTGTGGAGCGTTATGGCGGCTAATATAATACATGTTGACATTCGAGGAAACAAATGTTCTCACTTTCGGGTCGTCTCGGCTCCGTTCAATATGTGCCGGGGGAAAGCGACTCGGGAGGAAACCGAAATGGCCATCTGGCAGTGGGCGCTGCTTCTGCTGTTTGTTGTCTGGGCGCTGCAATCGCTCGGTGTCTGGCTGCAGATGCGGCATTATTCGGACGTCTTCAAAGGTGTCACGGCCCAGTACAAGGACGGGTTCGTCGGCGCGGGCAATTTCCGCGGACGGCTCGCCAAGGGCACGATTGCGCTGATTGTCGTGACACCGGATCTCATCGTGCGCCGCATGATGGTCATGAGCGGCCGTTCGGTGCTGACCAAGTTCAAGCGACATGAAGAATTCGAGGGCATCCCCCTCGATCGACTCCGGTCCAACCCTGCGATCATGGGGGAGGGGGAACCCGGTATGGCCGAGGCCGTGAAACGGGCGATCGAGCAGATCGACCGCGCGCGGTCGGAGCCGGGGAAGAAGCCGGGCCTGTCCGGCTTGAACGTAGCAAGGGCATAAAACGGACGCCGGCAGCCGGCTGGGAATGACCGGCAGGGGTCATAAGGAGGAGAAATGTCTGTAATTACATTATTGGCGCAGCATGCCGACCTGGCGGTGCACAACCTGCATGTCGCAGGCACCATGGTCTCGGATGCTGCCTGGCACGGCAAGCTCGGCGTCGAGCATGCCACCGATCATCTCGTAGTCCTGGCGCAGGCGACGACCGACAACGCGCCGGTCACCGCCGATCAGCTCAAGGAACAGCTGAAGAACGTGCAGCAGGAAGAGCAGCTCGGCTGGCTGACCGCCATCGGCAAGTATTTCATCGGCATCTTCCAAAAGGGCGGCGAAGTGTTCGCAGGCTTCGTCACCGGCATCATCCCGACCCTGGTCGTGCTGATGACGGCCTTTTACGCCGTGACCGAACTGGTCGGCGAGGAGCGCGTCCACGGCCTGGCGCGTGGCGCCGGCCGCATCGCGCTGACCCGCTATACGGTGCTGCCGGTCCTGTCGGTGTTCTTCCTCACCAACCCGATGGCCTACACCTTCGGCTCTTTCCTGGAAGAAAAGCACAAGCCTGCCTTCTATGACGCTGCAGTATCCTATGTGCATCCGCCGCTCGGCCTCTTCCCGCACATCAACCCCGGCGAATATTTCGTCTGGGGCGGCATGCTGGTCGCGCTGCTCGACCTCGAGAAGCGGGGCGTCATCGCCAACGGCTATCACGTCAAGGTGGCCATCTGGTACGCCATCGTCGGCCTCGTTGTCATCCTGCTGAAGGGCATCCTGACCGAGCGAATCACCGCCATCATGGCACGCCGCCAGGGCGTCGAGCTCTAAGGGCGGGAGGACACCATGGCCAAGACATACAAGGCAGTAAAGATCTCGAAGGGCTCCACCGGTTGGGGCGGCCCTCTGGTCATCGAGCCGACCGAACAGCGCAACAAGGTCGTCTCGGTAACCGGCGGCGGCATCCATCCGGTGGCACAGCTCATCGCCGACATGACCGGGGCCCAGGCCGTCGACGGCTTCAAGTCGCCGCCGATCGAAAGCGAGATGGCGGTCGTCGTCGTCGACTGCGGCGGCACGGCGCGCTGCGGTGTCTATCCGCGCAAGCGTATCCCGACCGTCAACCTGACGCCGGTCGGCCAGGCGGGCCCGCTCGCCCAGTTCATCACGGAAGACATCTACGTTTCGGGCGTGAAGCCGGCCAACGTCACAATGGCGGACGGATCCGAAGCGGTCACCACTGCAGGGGGAGCAGCAACGATGGGTTCAAGCAACAACACCACTGCCAGGGCGGCCGAGCCGCTGCCGAGCGAAGGCGGGCTTATCGGCCTGATCAGCTCCATCGGCCGCGTCATGGGTCGCGTGGTCGGTATCTTCTTCAATTCCGGCCGCCGCACCATCGATCAGGTCGTCCGCAACGTGCTGCCCTTCATGGCCTTCGTAACCATGCTGATCGGCCTGATCCTCTATACCGGCATCGGCGACGTGCTGGCGCAGCCGATGGGTCCGCTCGCCAACAACATCGTCGGCCTGCTGGTCATCTCGGCCATCTGCGGCCTGCCGTTCCTGTCGCCCATCCTGGGGCCAGGCGCGGTCATCGCCCAGGTCATCGGTGTCGCCATCATCGGCCCGCAGATCGCCAACGGCACCATCTCGCCCGCAATGGCGCTGCCGGCGCTGTTTGCCTACAACACCCAGGTGGGTTGCGATTTCGTTCCCGTCGGTCTGGCGCTCGGTGAGGCCAAGCCGAAGACGATCGAAATCGGTGTGCCGGCGGTGCTCATCAGCCGCCAGATCATGGGCCCGGTCTCCGTGCTGATCGCATGGGTCGTCTCCCTGATCGTGTTCTAAACCAGTAGTAAAACGAGGTTCGCCATATGTCGGTTCTTCTCAAGACACGGGTCACGGCAATAGGACCCGAAGTGGCGGACCTCGCCGAGGGCGGCGTGGTCATCCTGTTCGCGGACGGCTCGCCTCCCGAACTGGCCGAAGTCTCCGTGCTGCACAAGACGGAGGAAGGCCCGAGCGACAACGGGCCAGCGAAAGGCGCGTCGATCACGCTCGGACCGGTTTCGGCTGTTATAACGGCCGTTGGCGACACGGCCTGGAGCAAGGTCCGCGAAATGGGCCATGTCGTGATCTCCTTCAATGGGGCGTCAGAGGCCGAAAGGCCGGGCGAGGTTTGCGCGTCCGAGGTCGATACCGGAGCGCTCGTGGCAGCCCTGACACCGGGCGCTGTCATCACCATCGCCGCCTGATAATATCCGCGCTGTCTGTCGACGGCGCCCAAACCTAGAGTATTGCTATGGAACGCTCGACCATCGTCAGAGTGCACGAAGGTTTGCATGCCCGTCCTGCCACGCGGTTCGTGAAACTCGCCAAGGGTTTCGAGTCCGATGTCGAGCTAGTCAAGGACGGCAAGGCGGTCAGTGCCAAGAGCTCGGTCAAGCTGATGCTCCTGGCGGTCAAGGAAAACCAGGAAGTCACCGTGCGCGCCAACGGCGCCGACGCGATCGAGGCGATCGAGGCGCTGATCGGCTATCTAGAGAACCCGCGCGCCGGCCTCGACGACGAGGGTGAGGCCGGTGAAGCTGGTTCGGAAACCGCGGCCGCGGCGCCCGCTCCCGAGGCCGTGCCGACTGTCGCCGCGGTGGCGGATGGAACCCCGAAACTTCAAGGCGTCGCCGCCAGCGAGGGCGTGGCGATCGGGCCGGCCTTCGCCCATTTCCCACCGGAGATCGAGGGACCGGGCAGGCGCCTGCAGGCCGATGAGATCGAAGCTGAGCTCGAGCGCTTCCGCGACGCCGTCGCCAGCGTCCAGGCGCGCATGGATCGCACGCTTGCCGAGAACAATCTCTCCGCCGGCGACCGTGGCATCGTCGTGGCACTGCGCGACATCGCCGCCGACGACAGCCTGACCGGCGAGGTCGAAAGGCTGATCAAAGGCGGTGACGACGCGGTCTCCGCGGTCATTGCGGCCGCGGCCACCATCGCCGCCGATTTCAGCGCCGTCGACGATCATTATCTCAACGCCCGTGCCGACGACGTCCACGCCGTCGGCCGGCAGATCTGCCTGGTGCTGCTCGGCCAGGACGAGGTCAGCCTTGAAACCATTCCGCAGGGCGCGGTCCTCATTGCCGAGGATATCGGCGCCTGGGACCTGGCGCGCGCGCCGCTGAAGCGCATTGGCGGCGTAGTCTGCGGCCATGGCGGCGCCACCTCGCATATCGCCATCATCGCCCGTTCGCACGGCATCCCGGCCGTGCTGGGTCTAGGCGACAAGGTCAACGGGTTGCGCACCGCCCGGGAGGTGGCGATCGACGGCAATGCCGGGCATGTGATCGTCGATCCGGACGAGACGGTGCGCGCCAACTTCACCCGGCGTGTCGAAGCCGCGGCGCAGGAACGCGCCGGGCTGAAGGTGTTCAAGGGCTTGACGCCTACCCGCGCGGACGGCACGGTGATCGAGGTCGCGGCCAATATCGGCTCGCTGGAAGAGATCGAGGCGGCGCAGGAAGCCGGCGCCATGGGCGTCGGCCTGTTTCGCACCGAGCTGCTCTTCATGCGCCATATGCATCTGCCGTCGGAAGACATGCAGGCCGAGACCTACAGCGCGCTGGCCAAGGCGTTTGCGCCGCATTCGGTCATCGTGCGCACGCTCGATATCGGCGGCGACAAGCCGATCGCCGGCATCGAATTCCCCGATGAGGAAAACCCCTTCCTCGGCTGGCGCGGCATCCGCATGTGCCTGGACCGGCCCGACATCTTCAAGCGTCAGTTGCGGGCGCTGCTCCGGGCAGCCGTTCATGGCAACATCAAGGTGATGCTGCCGATGGTTTCGGAGATCGCGGAGGTGACGCGCACCCGCGCGCTGGTCGCGGAATGCGCGGCTGAACTCAAGGCCGAAGGCGTGCCGCACGCGAGCTTCGACCTTGGCGTGATGATCGAGACGCCGGCCGCCGTGCTGATCGCGCCCGCGCTGGCGAAGGAAGTGGCGTTCTTCTCGATCGGCACCAACGATCTGACCCAGTACATCATGGCTGCCGACCGCCTCAATCCGACTGTCGCCAAGCTCAATGACGTCACCAATCCGGCGGTGATGTCGGCGATCGAGCTGACGGCCAAGGCGGGCGTCGCCGCCGGCATCATGGTGGGCATGTGCGGCGAGGCCGCCGGCCGCCCGGACCTGATCCCGACTTTCGTCGGGATGGGCCTGACCGAGCTCAGCATGAGCCCTGCCTCGATTCAGCGCGCCAAGAAGACGATCGCGGCCATGGCGGCCGAGCGGTAGCGGATAATTCGCGGCGGTTACGTCAGATGCGCGAGCAGGGTGGCGAGAACCGGTGTCAGTTCCTGGACGGCATTGGCCTGGGCGCAGGCCAGTCGGATGCGGTCCTCCCGCACTTCGGCCGCCAGCACGGCGATCTCGAGAATATCGGGCTCGGGCGTGCCTCCGTCCGCCTTGGTCGCCAGTCCGCAGGCAAGCACTACGGGCGCAAGGCACCTGATGTCGAGAGACCGGTCGCCGGCGATCGCCGGACCCGTCCCGATTTCGCCAGGCTGGACCGGACGGTGGTTGAGGCATTCGACGAGGAGAGCCGCGCAGACCGCAGCGACCTGGTCCGTGGAGGCCGTTTCCGCCGTCGCGCCAGCCAGAAGATCCGGGTGGCGCTTGCGCATCGCGACATGCACGGCGGAAAAGCTCGCTTCGTGAACGCGGGGATTGTCGATGCCGTAGCCGGCGAGAACCGCGCGTGTCAGATAATACATGTCACGCCTGAACTGACGTTCGCCGCCGATCTGCCGGTCTTCACCGCCTTGCGGGAAATAGGCCCGCAAGCTTTTTACGGTCGTGCCGTCGACCTTGAGCGGTCGGGAATGCGGAACAAAGGATTCGGCGATCGTCAGCGCCTCATCCACCGCGCTCGCGGCATGACCGAGCAGGCTGCGGCCCGGAAAGGGCGGCAGGTTGCTCGCGATGTCGTGCGAGCTTTCGCCGGCGCTGTCGTGGCGGCTTTGTCGGATCGCGTCGCGCAGTTCCCGAAGCCGGTCCTTCAGGTTGGCGCGGACATCCTCGGAGATTTGTCGCAGCATCGCCAATCGCCTCGAAATGCTGAAGCCGTTCACGGCTTGGGGCGCCAGTCGCCCTATCTAGATTGTTCGTCTCGCTTGGTAGATCAATAGACGATATTTAACCAGCATGCAGAATCGGCGAGGCGGTGTCATCGCCGGAGTTGGAGGGGAACTTGGGCAGGCGACGGCAGGGCGAACCAGAAAACGGCAGTGCGGCTGCCGAGGCATCCGAGCAGGTCGTCAGCGAAAGCCGGACCGACCGGCTCAGGATCCGCGCCGCCTGGATGTATTTCGTCGAGCAGATGACGCAAAACGAGATCGCCGACGTGCTCGGCGTTGGCCGCGTCACCATCGTGCGCATGCTGGCCGAGGCGAGGGCGCGCAACGAGGTGAAGATCACCATCGAGAGCGAGCTCCTGGAGATCGTGCGGCTGGAGCGCGCGCTGGAAAGGACCTTCGGCCTGCAGCAGGCGCTGGTCGCGCCACTCACCGATCCCAAGGCCGATCCGATCCCGGCGATCGCCGCCAAGACCGGCATGTTCCTATCCGATGCGATGAAATCCGGCATGCGGGTCGGCGTCGGCTGGGGCGTGACGCTGTTCAACACCTTGCCCTTCATCAGCGCCAAATCGCTGACCGATTTCAGTGTTATCTCGTTGCTTGGCGGCGTCGGCGTCGCGCGGCGGGTCAACCCGGCGGAATTCGCCTGGCGCTTTGCCCAGATATTCCAGGGCGACGGCTATCTGATGCCGACGCCGGCCGTCGTCGACAGCGTCGAGACCAAGATCGCGCTGGTCGAGCGCTGCGGCCTGCAGGAGATCTTCGAGATGGCCGATGCGCTCGATGCCGTGCTGCTCAGCGTCGGCGGCATTGCGTCGGCCACAACCTTCTCGCGCGGCGGCTTCCTCAAGGAAGCGGACCGCGAGGCCCTGCTGGCGCGCGGCGCCGTCGGTGACCTTCTGTTCCATTTCTACGACCGCAACGGCGACCTGGTCGACCATCCCGTCAACAGCCACGTGATGTCGGTGGACGTCGACCGCCTGCGCAAGGCGCCGATCCGCATCCTCACCTCCGGCGGCGAGGAGAAGACCGATGCGCTGCTCGGCGCCATGAACCTGATCGCGCCGACCATCTTGATCACCGACGAGGAAAGCGCGCGCCGCATGCTTTCGGCGCATGGGACCGGCCTAGAAGTATCATCCTGAAATAGCCGCGGAATTCGGTTGACCCGCACTGCCTTATCACGATACATCGCCACTCGGTCCGGAGTGTAGCGCAGCCCGGTAGCGCACTTGACTGGGGGTCAAGGGGTCGTCGGTTCGAATCCGGCCACTCCGACCATTTTTCCAAGACTTGCCCCTGACGGGAATCCCGTTTTTGGCGACGAATCTGGCGTTGTGGCCGGACTCTCGGCCTGCCTTCCCAGATTCCGCATTCTCCCGCTCGCGCGGTGGAACAAACGCCAGCCACCATGGTTCGGCGTGCGAGTCTCTGGAGGGATGAATGATCAGCAAGCTCAGCATCGCAGTCCCGTGCGCGTTCGTCGTTGCTGCGGCCAGTCTCAGCGCGTTTTCGGATCCGCTGCCGCCCGACGTCACCTATCGGCCGCTGCCGAGCCAACCTTTTTCCGTGGTAAAAGCGGATGACGAGGCTCAGAAGGCCGGTGTTATGGACCGGCAGAAAAAGCTGCTCGATCAGCGTTACGACCTGACCGATCATCCGATTCCCGGCGTGATGATGACGGGCGGCAAAAAAGCCGTGCAGGGCGGCGTCAGGGTCAAGCTTGCGGAGGGGCAGAGCTGGGACAAGCTTGCCTCGATAAGTCCGGCCGAGATTCGTGACCGTGCCCTGTTGCCGGCGGGTTTCTTGCCGTTGCCCCACGTCAAGCAGGCGACCGGCGGCCAGGTTTTCCCGGAAGAAGAGATTAGCGAGATCAGCAGGCAGGAGGGACGGGATCTTCGGCGCTTCGACGTCGATTTCGATCTGCCGGACCGGATGACGCCGGAATTTCCGCCGCCAATCTTCCTCACCACCCATCCGGAACTTGGCGATGTCTCACGCGGCCAACTGCTGACAATTCGCAACTACTACGAAATCATGAACGGCATCATCACGCCGGTGCAGATGGAAGGATTGCGGCTGTTGCTGACGCCGTTTCCGCAAGAGGAGTTCAACCAGACCGAAGACCGCAAGGTTGCCGGCCAGAGCATGGGCGTCGCGTGCCTCGATTGCCATGCGAACTTCAACACCAATGCCGCCTTCCACCAGACGCCGGACATCAGGCCGCAGGCGGCTCGCTTCCGCCTCGACACCACCAGCCTGCGCGGCCTGTTCAACCAGCAAATCCACGGGTCGAAGCGATCGCTTCGGTCGGTCGAGGACTTCACCGAATTCGAGCAGCGCACCGCCTATTTCAACGGAGATCATGTCAGCGCCACTCGCAAGGGCGTCAATCTGCCCGACCGCACCAATCAGGTGGCCATGATGGCGCAGATGCAGAACATCATCGATTTTCCGCCTGCACCCAAGCTCGATCCGTTCGGGCGTCTCGACCCGTCCCTGGCGACGGCCGAGGAATTGAAGGGCGAGGCGGTCTTCATGGGCAAAGGACGCTGTTCGCAGTGTCACAATCCGCAGACGTCCTTCATGGACAACAACATGCACGACTTGAAGCTCGAGCGTTTCTACAAGCCGGGGCAGACCGTCAACGACATGGTCGAGCTTCCCGACGGTCCGATCAAGACTTTTACCCTGCGCGGCATCAAGGATACGCCGCCTTACATGCACGATGGACGCTTGATGACGCTCGCCGACACAGTCGAGTTCTTCAACCTGGTACTCGGCACCAAGCTCGATCAGTCGGAAAAGGACGCGCTGGTCGCCTATCTGCTCGTGCTGTGAGAAGGCACGCCGTGAAGACCGCGCCGGCTTCGCGAAGGGAGATTCATATGCGCCTGTTTGCAGTTGTCCTGGCCTTGGTACTCGCCCCGGCTGTTCCAGCCGGTGCTCAATTTGGCAACCCGGCTGGAATGGCGCCGGACACGCTGAAGAAGTCGCCCGGCCAACCCATGGCTCACCAAACTAATTATCAGGACCGGTTGTTTGCGCAACTCGTTGCTGCCGGCGGTTTGGCTGAGGTCCGCTTTGGTGAGCTTGCCGGAAAATCGAAAAATGCCGACGTGAAAGATTTTGCCCGCAGGATGATCGATGACCATCGCATGGCCAATGACCGCCTGAAGCAGTTGGCTACGGCAAGCAAGATCCCGCTGCCGGAGGGACTGGATGACGAGCAGGAGCAGATGCGCGTCGAGCTGGAGAAACTTACGGATGAGGCGTTCGATTTGGCTTATATCAGCGGCCAAATCGTCGATCACCAGAAAACGGTCCAACTGCTGGAATGGGAAATCGATTCCGGTCAGGACGCCGATATACAGCGCTTCGCCGCGGACACGCTGCCGGTTGTCTTGGAACATTTGCGGATGGCCGGAAACATTAAGGCCAAGTTGATCAATCCGCAGGTGGCGGATGCATCGAAAGCCTCCAAAAAATAGCGAGTTCCAGGCACTTGGCCAACGCCGGCGAGTGTCAAAGCGCCACCCCGACCCGATCGTATAGCGAGCCAGGTGATCGGTCGCTCTCCGGGCGCCGGCAAAGCGCCCCCAATCGCCAATGTAACCAAATTCTTTCGGCCGGTTAGGCGCCCAGAGAGCATACCATGCGAACTATTTCGTCTTGCAGTTTTCATCAGCTTGGGCTGCTGCTGTCTTGCCGCCTTGCTGTTGTGCTTCGACGTCTTGCTGTGAGGTTGCAAGGTTCTTGTTGCCAGCTCCTTCCTGGGAAGCCAGAGGCATGGTGCTTCCGTCCTTCTGAGCTGCCTTCTTGTCGACCTGCGGAGCCGGAGGCTGAAGCGGTGCGCGAGTGCCGTCCTTCGAGATTCCGGCAGTTCGGGTCTGGTCAGTGCCAGCTGAATTGCTAGGGCAGGCCGCAAATACTGGCCCGGCGAGCACTGTGCACGTTGCTGCCAAAATCAACACTAGTCGTTTCATGATGCTCATCCTTCTTTTGGAGTGTCATGACGGATAACCCTGCAGCGGTTCCCGTTGTTCCGAAGAGGAACCCACGACGATTGGCTGAGAACGTGTGCGCACCAGGCACGGACATTTCTGGTCCGCGGCGTCTCTGGCGGCGACTGCGCCTTCTATGTTGATCAGCGATTTGGGGTCGTTTGCGCGACCGCTGCCAGTCGCAATTCCCGCTGGTGCCGGTACTCCAGCGCGATCGCGCCCCAAACCAGTCCCATAAGCAGATAGAGATGGCGCCAGTGGTCGATGTCGATGAACGTGCCGAGGCCGATATTGCCGAGATAGGCGACATAGGCGCAAAGCAGGTAAGGCTGCCACGGCCGGTCGCGCAACAGGATGCGGAAACCGGCGCCGATCGTCCAGAGCGTCAGCGTGAGGAACGAGACGAAGCCGAGCCAGCCGTAATCCATCAGCGCCTTCAGCCAGATGTCGTGGGTGTCCTCGCCATAGATCGTGCCGAACACCAGCGGGCCGATGCCGAACGGGTGCTCCATCGCCAGCTGAAAGCCGATCGTGTAGCGGGCGAATCGGCCGAGCCGCGCCGAATCGTAGCTCTGCTCGAGTTGCGCGCGCTGCGTGAACATGTCCGACACGCCGGGCAGTTGCAGGATGATCAGGAAAGCGATGATCAACAGCGCCACGGCCGCGACCGTCATCACCACGACCCGCAGCCGGAACTTGCCGCTGGCGCTCTGCAGGAAGAGGCATGCGGTGAGCAGCACCGCCGACACCGCGAACATGCCCCAGGCGCCGCGCGAGAAGGAGAAGAAGATGCCGGCGGTGATGATGAGCAGCGGCGCCGCCAGAAGCGGCATGCGCGACACCGGGTCGGTGAGCAGCAGATAGAGCAGATAGGTGCCGGGCAGCACAAGGAACGGCCCGAACACGTTCGGGTCCTGGAAGGCGCCGGCCGCGCGGTCGTATTTGGTGAACATTTCCGCGCCGGGAAAGGCATGAAAATAGCCGGCGATGCCGAGCAGCGACGTCGCCACTGCCGAAACGGCATAGGCGACGAAGATCAGCCGGTAGAGGCTGGGTTGGACCGATGTCACCGAGGCGAAAAACACCGCGCTGAACGCGAGAAACAGCGAGACGGCGAGATAGAGTGGCGTATTGGCGAGATCCGCCATTTGCGTCATGGCGATCATGCCGCCGATATTCATCGCCACCAGAAGTACCAGCAGCGGCACGATCGCACGCGAGATCCGAAGCCCGAACAGCGCCCAGACCGCGATCAGCCCGGCCATGTAGATTTCGTAAGGCGCGGGCTCGCTGATGACGAAGCCGGAAAGCAGGATTCCGATGCCGATCGCCACCGAGGCGATCAGAGAGATCAGCTTGGCGTTGACCGCCTGCGGCGGCAACTTGTTGACCGCCGAAGCCGGCAACTTGTTGACCGCCGAAGCCGGCAACTTGTTGACCGCCGAAGCCGGCAACCCGCCGACTGTCAACTCATGGGCGACGGCGCTCAATAGGCGTTTTCCGTGTTGAGGAGGCGGATCGGCGTCAGGAACAGAATGCGCAGGTCGAACAGCATCGACCAGTTCTCGATGTAATAGAGGTCGTATTCGGTGCGCATGCGGATCTTTTCATTGGTGTCCATCTCGCCGCGCCAGCCATTGATCTGCGCCCAGCCGGTGACGCCGGGCTTGACCTTGTGGCGCGCAAAATAGCCGTCGACCACTTCGTTGTAGAGCAGATTGTGCGATTGCGCGGCGATGGCATGCGGGCGCGGCCCGACCAGCGACAGCGAGCCGAGCAGCGAGTTGAAGAATTGCGGCAGCTCGTCGATCGAGGTCTTGCGGATGAAGCGGCCGACGCGGGTGACGCGCGGGTCGTTCTTGGTCACCGTCTGCTTGGCGGTCGGGTCCGACCGGTCGGCATACATCGAGCGGAACTTGTAGACCTCGATGATCTCGTTGTTGAAGCCGTGCCGCTTCTGCTTGAACAGCACCGGGCCCTTGCTGTCGAGCTTGATGGCGATCGCGGTGGCGAGCATCACCGGCGAGAAGAGGATGATGCCGACAAGCGAGAAGACGATGTCGAAGGCGCGCTTGGCGACCGAATCCCAGTCGTTGATCGGCTTGTCGAAGATGTCGAGCATCGGCACCGAGCCGATATAGGAGTAGGCGCGCGGCCGGAACTGCAGCGCGTTCGAATGCGCCGAGAGCCGGATGTCGACCGGCAGCACCCAGAGTTTCTTGAGCAACTGCAAGACGCGCGATTCGGCGGTCAGCGGCAGCGACACGATCAGCATGTCGATGCGCGCGATGCGGGCGAATTCGATGAGCTCCGAGATCGTGCCGAGCTTCGGATAGCCGGCGACGATCGGTGGCGAGCGCTTATCGTTGCGGTCGTCGAAGATGCCGCAGATGCGGATGTCGTTGTAAGGTTGCTTCTCGACCGAGCGGATCAGCTGTTCGGCCGCCTTGCCGCCGCCGACGATGAGGGCGCGGCGCTCCATGCGGCCGTCGCGCGCCCAGCGGCGGATCAGCCTCGACATCACCAGTCTCAGGCCGAAGACCAGCACGAAGCCGACCACGAACCAGGTGCCGAACAGCAGCCGCGAATAGTCTTCCGAGGCCTTGATGGCGAAGGCGGTGAGCGCCATCAGCGCGAAGCTGCCGGCCCAGACAAGCAGCACGCGGCCGAAATTGGCAAGCGGGCGCATCAGCGCCGCGATCTGGTAGCTGTCGGTCACGTCGAGCAGCACCACGGCCAGGAACGACGTCGCCGCGATCGCCAGCGGATATTGCCAGGCCAGATAGCTGAAGAATCCGACATAGTAGAAATAGACGCCGAGCCCCGAGAGGAACAGCACCGCGAACTCGACCATCCGCAACACGCCGCTGACCATGATCGGCGACATCGTATCGCGCCGGTATTGCGAGGCGACCTGGCGCGCCACATCGTTGATGCCGCCGGGCTTTCCGCCATCGGCGGGAGCATCGTAGTTGCGCACCGCATCTATGGAAAAGCGGTGCGCGGGGTCGATCTCATTCATGGGAACTGTCCGCGAGCTTCGCGAAGCTGCATAGCAAAAGAGAGCTAAGAAAGACTTGAAACAACCGGTGGTTTTGAAGCTGTCGGGCCGGCCGCAGCTATTTGTTCAACGCGGCAAAATAGGCCTTCTCAATCTCGGCGGCCATCACATCGGCTCCGAATCGGGTCTTGAGCTCGTCTATCTGCGGCATCGCCTTCCGGTACGTGTCGCGGTCGCCGAACACTGTTTCCATTTTGCCTGCGAGCTGCGCGGGATCCGGCCGGATCAGGGCAGGGGAGCCGTCGCCGAAGATTTCCGGAATGCCGCCGACCGCGGTCGCGATCATCGGCATGCCGGCGGCCAAAGCCTCGAGCACGATATAAGGCATCGCTTCCGCCCGGGACGGCACCACGACCAGCCCGGCCAGCGCGAACGCGTCTCTTGCCGGCATGGGCGGCAGGAAACGGACATGGCTCTTCAGGCCGAGTCGCTCCGCCTGCGCATGGTAGCGCGGCAGGTCGTCGCCGTCTCCGACCATGACGGCGCTCAGCGGACGGCCCAGCTCGCTGCCGGCCAAGGCCAGGGCATCGATGAAGATATCCGGGCCTTTCAGATCGCGCATCATGCCGATGTATAGAAAGTCGGCGGCATTCGCCGCCGTCGCCACCGGTTCGAATTCGGCGGCGCGCAGGCCGTTATAGACAAGCGTGTTGGGTATAGGCGGCTCGCCGACCTTGCGCCGGTAAGTGCTGCGCTCATAGTCGGAAACGAACAGCAGGCAGTCGGTGAAGCGCGCCATGAAACGCTCCAGGCCGAAGAACAGCTTTCCGGTCGCCGTCGTTTCGTCATAGTGGAGGGAGCCGCCATGCGGCGAATAAAGGCGGGCCACGCGAGACCTTGAAACCCGCAACAGTGAGCCGAACAGCCGGGCATAGGCGCCACCCTTGGCGCCATGCCCATGCAGCACGTCCGGCCGCAATTCCTTGATGATTCGATAGGTGCGCCAAGCCGAGGCGATGTCGCCGGGCCCGACATGACGCTGCATCGGCGTGCGATGGATGCCGAGCGCGAGGCTGTCCTTCATCGCCTCGAAGAGCCGCTCCTCGTAGTCGCCGCCGGTCGTCGAGTCGCAGACGATGCCCACCGCATGGCCGGCGGCGACCTGCGCCTCGGTCAGGTCGCGCACATGCCGGAAGATCCCTCCGACAGGTGAGCGGAAGCAGTGGACGATCCTGAGATTCACCGTCACGTCGGATTCAGAACAGGCGTTCGCGGACGTAGACGGTGTCGCCGGGCAGGAGCGGATCGGACGTCAGCACCCGTCCGGTCATCACCTTGCCGTTGATGTCGCGGGTGATGTCGACGCTCTCCTGATTGGCGCGCGGCGTGAAGCCGCCGGCGATGGCGACCGCCTTTTGCACCGTGAGTCCCGGCACATAGGAATACTGGCCGGCAGCGCCCACTTCGCCCATGACGAAGATCGGCCGGTAGCGGTCGATTTCGACCGAAACGTCGGGATCGCGCAGATAGCCTTGGCGCAGCTTGTCGGCGATCTCCTTTTCCAGTTGCTGCGCGGTGTGGCCGCGCGCCGGCACTGCGCCGACCAGCGGGAAGGAAAGATAGCCGGACTGGTCGACGCTGTAGGTGTTGGTCAATCCGTCCTGCTCGAACACCGTGACACGGACGCGATCGCCGGCGCCGAGCCGGTAGGGCTGGTCGAGCACCTCATGAAAGGCGGCAGGCGCCGGGCGGTAGCTCGAGCAACCGGTGAGCAGCGACAGGGCAAGCAAAGCGCGAAAGAGGGAAGCAGTGCTTTTCATGACCGGCCAGGAACCTTCATCGCTCTTGCCGCAAGCCGCGGCACAACCCCAGGAAAGTGCGACCGTTATCATCCTGTTAGGGTTAATGGGCGGTAAAGGAGTGCGGTCCGGGACCGCGTCGATCTGCAAAAAGCCCAATTGTTCTATTGATTTCCAGCAGTCTTCTTTGAGCGCCCTCTAATAGGCATGCATTCTGATCTTAACGGGTGAGTTACCATAGTTGTTTACGGTCCAGCTCGACTCAAAGTTCGGAGCAGGATGCATGTCCGTTCAGTCCGCGGCCGCTGATGTCGACGTCGACCTGAGGCAGCTTTTCGCCAGCCTGGCGCGAAACTGGCTGCGCATTGTTCTCGTGACCCTCGCGGTCACTGGATTTGCCTTCGCTTTGGCCTGGCTCGCGACGCCTTACTATAAGGCGACGGCCAAGCTGGAGATCGGCTCGCGCGAATCGGAATATACCCGGCCGCCGGGCACCAACGACGATGACAAGCCAATTCTCGACGAACAGGGCGTGGCTACCCAGGTCCAGATCATTTCCTCGCCCGACATCCTCAAGCAGGTGGCGACCAAGCTCAACCTGGACAAGCTGCCGGAGTTTGACGAAACGCTGAAGATGTCGGCGCTCGGGCGCATGCTCGTTCTTGTCGGCCTGAAAAGCGATCCCTTCGATATTCCGCCGGAAGAGCGCGTGCTGAATGCCATGCACGACAAGCTCAACGTGTACGCCGTTGAAAAGACTCGTGCGATCGCCATCGAGTTCGCCTCGAAGGATCCCAAGCTTGCCGCTGACATCGCGAACGGCATCGCCAACGCCTATATCGCCTCGAAGAGCGACGCCAAGCTCGAATCGAACGCCGCCGCTACCGACTTCCTGGCGCCGGAAATCGCCGACCTGCAGAATCGCGTGAAGGACGCCGAGGCCAAGGTCGCGGCCTTCCGTGCGCAGTCCGACCTTCTGATGGGCGGGAACAATGCGGTGCTGCCGACTCAGCAGCTCGCCGAGCTATCGAGCGAGTTGTCGCGCGTGCGCGCCAGCCGCGCCGCCGCCGAGGCGAGTGCCGAGAGCGTGCGCCGGGCGCTGCAGAATGGGGGTTCGCTGGACAGCGTCCCGGAAGTCCTGTCCTCCGAGCTGATCCAGCGCCTGCGTGAGCGCCAGGTGGAGCTCCGGGCCAATATTGCCGACCTTTCCACGACGCTGCTGGACAATCATCCGCGCATTCGCGCCCTGAAGTCCCAGCTTGCCGACCTCGACGGCCAGATTCGCAATGAGGCGCAAAAGATCATCCGAGGCCTGTCGGCCCAGGCTCAGACGGCCAAGGCTCGCGAGGATCAGCTGGTCGCGGACGTCAACACGCTGAAAGCCGCTTCGGCGCGCGCCGGCGAGCAGCAGGTGCAGCTGGACGCCTTGCAGCGCGACGCGAACGTTCAGCGCCAACAGCTTGAATCCTATATGGCAAGTTACAATGCGGTGGCCTCGCGCAAGGACCGCAAATACTCGCCCGTCGCGGTGAGCCTGATTGCAAGCGCCCAGATCCCGTCCCAGCCCTACTTCCCGAAGATCGGACCCATCACCGGCGCCGCCGCAGCCGCTTCGCTGCTGCTGATGGCGATCGGCACGCTGCTGGCGGAGCTGTTCTCCGGCCGCGCCATGCGTCCGGCTGCCGGCGCCCGCTTCACCGATATCGAGCAGGTGGCGATGCCTGCGGTCAGGGTGGAACCCATGGTCGCCGGGACCCGTGACGAGGGGCGGGCGTTTGCGCCTTACGAGGAAGCCGCTGCAGGACATTCGATCGCCGAAGCGGAGCTCCCGAGACCGGCCGAAAGCGAGCCGGCCAAGGATCGTGCAAGCGCAGTGGAGGCCTCCGAGCCGAGCGAATCGACACCTGAACGAAGGCAGTCCAGGCTCGGCGAGATCGATGTCGAGAAGGCTGCTGAGAAGCTGATCGCCTCAGGCGCCGCTCGGGCGATCTTCGTGTCGCCGGAAGGCGACGAGGCGGCCGCGTCCGCCGTGCTCGTGGCGCGGGAAGTATCCGACGCCGGCCTGCGCGTGCTGCTGCTCGATCTCACTGCATCGGGTGCGGCGACGCGGCCGATGCTGGACTCGAGCCTCTTTCCGGGCATCACCAATCTGCTCGCTTCCGAGGCGCAGTTCAGCGACGTCATCCATCCCGATCTCTATTCGGACGCGCATGTCATTCCGGTCGGCACCGCCGACCCGGTCCGCGCCATGCGCGCCGCCGACCGGTTGCCCATCATCATGCAGTCGCTGACTACGGCCTACGACCTCGTCGTTGTCGAATGCGGCCCGGCCGATGCGCAGGGCATCAGTCGTTTGGTCGGCGACGGCACCGAAGTCTTCCTGTCGATGCTGGAAGCCGACGACCAGGTGACGCAGGCCGCGGTGAAGCTGATCGAGAACGGCTATCCGGACGTCACGCTGGTCACACCGGTCGGCCATGAACCGGTAGATCCATTGCCCGGACGCCGGTCGGCCGCATAAGACCGAAGACCGGGACCGCGACGAATGGGGCCCAACTCAGCCCGAGGCAGTTCTTAGGGACAAGACCGAACCGGGCATTTCTCGGCGGCTCCTGCACTTTACATCGGCGGCGAGGCACCTAGTTTTGATGTTTCGCGCCGCGCATTTTCATGCGTGGATGATCGTGAGCGGGACCGTGAACCCTAGGCCGGTCCCTCAAAACTCCCAAAGGATGGCTGTTATGACACAGGCCAAGAATGGCGACACTGTACGCATCAACTACACTGGGCGTCTGGTCGACGGCACCCAATTCGACGCTTCCGGCAGTGAACCGTTGCAATTTACACTGGGTGAAGGACAGGTAATCCCTGGCCTCGAAAACCATGTCGAAGGCATGGAAGTCGGCGCGAAAACCACGGTCACCGTCCCCGCTGATGCCGCTTATGGCCCCCATCGCCCCGAAGCGGTCGTAACCATCGACCGCGCCAGCGTGCCGGAAAACATCAACGTCGATATTGGCACCCGATTGCAGGCCCGCACCCGCGAGGGACGAGCCATGCAAGTAACGGTCATCGGTGTGGACGACGCCAGCGTCAAGCTCGACGGCAATCATCCGTTGGCCGGAAAGGACCTGGTATTCGACGTTGAATTGGTCGAGATCGTCCAGGCGGCGTAAGAATAGAGCGCTCCCGTCGGGTCCCTCAGGGTCTCGGCCCGCTTGCCAAGCATCGCCCGGGAACGCGACGGCGATTGTGCGCCTCTTACCAGGCCTAGCTGTCGCCTTCGGCCGCGGCAGGTACTGGCTGTCCGGCAGCCTTGCGACGCAGCATCTTGGTCAGCTTCCAGACGGTCGGATTGTTCTTGATGAAAGCCTTCGCCCGCGCGCCTTGCCGCAGCCCTGTCGCCAGCACCCCGCCCTTTAGCGTCAGCGGCGCAAGCACCTCGAAATGCTGGACCTCGATATCGCACCAGAGCCGCTTGTAAGGCTCGTCGCCGACCGAGAAGTCGTAGACGTCGAAGCCGAGCTCGCAGGCTTCCTGGATATTGTCGAAGAACAGGAAATCGCCGGGGCTGGTGAAGGCGAGATCGTCCTCGGCGATGGCGCCGAACTCGCAGATCAACCGCTTGCCGGACCGGCTGGAGCCGGTCACCGCGCGCAGCTTGCCCGCCACATCCAGGCCGTGCAGCAGGAAGGGGGGCTTTTCCTCGGCCAGCGCATCGGTAAACAGCGCACGGAAGAAGATGCGTACCTGCCCGTCGCCGAAGACATTGGCGATGCCCATCTTGGCGAAACGCACTTCCTTCATCTCGAGGAAGGCATCAAGCAACCTGTCGACCTCCTCGCGGGTCCGGGCCTCGACGCGGCGGAAGGCGCCGACAGCTTCGAATTTGCGCGTCTGCGAGCGATGCTTCTTGCGCTTGCGCTTGCCGCTCGCACGCGCCAGCAGCGCGTCAAACCCGCCGTCGAGATCGACCGCGAGAGCGAGGTTCGGACTCGGAAAGCCGGGCAGCATGGCTAGTGGATTGGCCACGCCATCGAGGTCGGGCAGCAGCCTTTCCAGCGAGATCAGGTCGATGTCGGGCCGTTCTTTGGCGATTGCCTTGAAGATCGAGCGGATCGCCGTGCCGTCGATGGCGGGTAGGAGCCGCGGGTCGGCGGCGGCGAAATTGCCGTTGGCATGCCGACCACCGCAGAAACGGGCAACCTTGAACGGGCCGCGTCGCACCACTTCCAATGCCAGCGACAGCGCCGGGCGAGCATCGCAGGCCAGCGTCGCGACAACCATGTCGGCGCCGGTCGCGGTCGCCCAGTTGCTCACCCAGGATGCGCTCTGCGCCGGCGCGAACAGCGCCGAGGCGCAGAATTGAGCGTAATCGGCAAGGCCGGCACCATCGCTTGCTGCCGCAGTCCACCGACCCTGATCGGTTCGCATGGAGCGCGCGGAAATCTCGTTGGCCGCGACCCGGTTGCCGTCAAATGACGCGGCGGCGTCAACCATCCCTCAATCCTTAAGACGTATTGGTTCCGACTTGGGGGTTCGCATAGGCGAATGTCGTGCTTGGTTGAGCCTAGGCGCAAAAGGTGAAGGAATGATCGACGGGGGCGAGGCAATCCGCAAACTGGCGTTGAACCTTGCCCGCTACTCCGGCCTCGCGCCCTTGGCGCGGCCGTTTGTCGGCGGCATCGGCGCGATCCTGATGCTGCACCGCGTCACGGCGACACCGGAGAAGCCGAGCAGCGTCAACCGGCATCTGAACATCGCTCCCGCCTTCCTCGACAGGCTGGTCACGGACATGAAGGGGCGAGGCTATGCCTTTGTTTCCCTTGATGAAGCGATCGAACGCATCAAGACGGGCGGCAAAGGCGGCCAGTTCGCGACGATCACGGCTGACGACGCCTATCGCGACAACATGACCGAGGCGCTTCCGGTGTTGGAAAAGCACGGCGCGCCGATCACCATCTACGTCGCGCCCGGCCTGATCGACGGCGCCGTCGATCTCTGGTGGGACGTGATCGAGGACATCGTCGACACCAGTTCGCGCCTGACGCTGACGATGGCGGGCAAGCCGACGGTGATCGATTGCTCGACACCAGGCAGGAAGATCCAGGCCGTCGCGCGGCTGAACGCCTGGCTGACGTTGGAAGTCTCCGAGGAGGAGCAGGGCGCGGCATTGCGCGAACTGGCCCGTTCGAACGGCTATGAATTCGACGCGGGTCGCCGGTGCACCTTGATGAACTGGGATGAGCTCCGCGTCATGGCCGCCCATCCGCTGGTGACCATCGGCGCGCACACGGTCAACCATCGGAACTTGAAGCGGCTGTCCGAAGCCGATGCGCGCCATGAAATCGGCGACGTCCGTCGTATCCTCAAGGAAAAGCTCGGTGAGGAGCCGTGTCATCTGGCTTATCCCTATGGCTATGCCAGCGCCGTCGGCTGCCGTGAGGTGGGCTTCGCCCGCGATGCGGGCTATGCCTCGGCGGTGACCACGCGGCATGGCGTGCTGCGCGCCGAGCATGCCGGCTTCCTGCACGCGCTGCCGCGCATCTCCGTCAACGGGCGCTACCAGAGCGTGGCGCATATTCGCACGATGCTGTCCGGCATCACCACGCCGCTCGCCAATGCCGGCAAGATGGTCGTGACCATCTAGCCAGTTGACGCTGCTGGCGTGAGCACTCGTGGAAATAACGGCAGGTATTCGGCGCGCTCATCCATTTGAGTTGCGTTTCAAACCCGCCATCCGCTGGCGAAGCTCAGCCCTTTGGCCGCGGCTCGATGATCAGCCATTTGATAATGGCCATGGCCGGCAGAACCCACAGAAAGCCGCTGAGCAGGAAGAACAGGAAATGCGCCGTGGGCCCGTATTCGGCGAGCCTGGTGACCGCGACCGCCGAGGCGATCAGCGCGTAGATGACGACCAGCGCCACCAGCAATATGGTTCCGATCAGCTTTTTCAGGCGAATGGGCATGTCTCGATCTCGTTGATCGGTCCCGCTTAGGCCGAATGACGGGCGCGCGCAACCGTCGCGGTCCGGCGCGACGGCGTGCCGCGCTGTCCAGTCTTGCCAGTTGAGCGGCCTTGGTCCACCAATCGCGCGTTTCAACCGCCGGAAGACCGAAATGGCTGCCATCACCGCCACAGCCTCCTATGCCGCACGCGACCGCGATCTCCACAATCGCGCTTTGGTGCGCGGCTGGCTCTACGTCGTGCTGCTGGTGCTGTTCGCGCTGGTGCTGGTCGGCGGCTCCACGCGTCTCACCGGCTCGGGGCTGTCGATTACGGAATGGCAGCCGATTCACGGCGTCATCCCCCCGCTCAACGACGCCGAATGGCGGGAGGAGTTCCAGCGCTATCAGCAGATCCCGCAATATACCGAGATCAACAAGGGCATGAGCGTCGAGGACTTCAAGTCGATCTTCTGGTGGGAGTGGGCGCACCGCATCCTGGCGCGTAGCGTCGGCGTCGTCTTTGCCCTGCCGCTGCTGTTCTTCTGGGCGACGCGCCGCATCGAACGCGGCCTTGGACTGAAGCTCGTCGGTATATTGGCGCTCGGCGGACTGCAAGGCGCCATCGGCTGGTGGATGGTGGCTTCGGGCCTGGCCGACCGTGTCTCGGTCAGCCAATACAGGCTGGCGACGCATCTGACGCTCGCCGCGCTGATCTTCACCGCCACCATGGTGGTCGCGCGCGGGCTGGCGCCGCATTCGCAGCCAGCGGCCAACCGGCCGACGCAGCGGCTCGCCGGCTTCATCGTGCTGCTGGCGCTGATCCAGATCTATCTCGGCGGGCTCGTCGCTGGGCTGCATGCCGGCCTTTCCTACAACACATGGCCGCTGATGGATGGAAGCGTGATCCCGTCCGATCTGCTTCTCTTGAAGCCCGCCTGGCTGAACTTCTTCGAAAACCCGAAGACGGTGCAGTTCGTCCACCGGGTGGGCGCCTATACGGTCTTTGTCGTGGCGCTCTGGCATATGATCGCCACCTGGCGGCGCCAGCCTGGCACCACCCACGCCCGCCGGGCCACGCTTCTGTTCGCGCTGGTGGTCGTCCAGGTCTCGA
This sequence comes from Mesorhizobium sp. B4-1-3, assembly GCF_006439355.1. GTDB lineage: Bacteria > Pseudomonadota > Alphaproteobacteria > Rhizobiales > Rhizobiaceae > Mesorhizobium. The sequence goes on along the minus strand of NZ_VFTG01000034.1, from coordinate 17,670 downwards.
TCGGCATCGGCACGCTCTTGATGCAGGTGCCGCTGCACATGGCGTTGACGCATCAGGCCATCGCGCTTCTGTTGCTTGGCTTCGCCGCCGCGCATTGGCGCGGCACCAAGGGCGCTTATCCGCTGCCGACCGAGAAAAACGTCAGAAGCTGACGGCCGGCGATCAGTATCGCGAGCGAACCTCTCGAACGGCCTTGGCGATGGCCAGTTCGCGGTCCTCGCCGACCGCGTTCTTGTCCTCGCGATGCCATGCGGCCGACAAGCAGCCATATGCGATCGCGTGGTCGAGAATGGCGCGCGGCGACTGATCGAGCGTCTTTCCGAATATGTCGGCCATATGCGCGATCCGGCGCGGATCGAGGCAGAGATCGTCGCGGTCGAGCGGATTGTAGAACATGTTGGCCGCATCGAAGCCGGGATCGCCGAGCACCCCCTTCGGATCTATCGCCAGCCAGCCGCGCGGGCCGAAGAGGATGTTGTCGTGATGCAGGTCGCCATGCAGCGGCTTGATCTCGTGCGGGTCGGCGAGCAGCCGCTCGGCGACGTCCGCGGCGTGGATATAAAGGCTGGTTCGCCCGGCATCCCGATCGGCCTTGGCCGCCCGAAACAAGCTGACATACCGTTCCCGCAGCGGCTGTAGGTCGGCTGGAGGCGTGTGCTCGGACGGTGACAGCAGCTTCGCCATCACGTCGGCTGCAATCGCAGTCGCGGCATCGTCGCCTTGCTCCGCAAGGTGTTCGGAAAGTAGCCTGTCGCCGGCATATTCAAGCAGCATGCGATTGCCATCGCGATCAAGCAGCTGCACCGCGCCTTGGCCGCGCCGCCAGGCGAGGTAATGTTCGCCGCGCAACTCGTCCGCGACGTCGTCGAAGGGTTTCAGGTCCTTGACGATGGCAACCGCGCCGCCGTCCCGCGCGACCTTCCAGATCCGGCTGGAAAAGGTCTCGGCAATGAGTTCGGGAGCGCTGACCTTCCAGCGCTCAGGGAATGCCTGCATGACCACTCAGTGCTTGATGCCGAGCATCAGGTCGAGGTTCTGCACCGCGGCCCCGGAAGCGCCCTTGCCGAGATTGTCGTAGACGGCCATCAGCAGCGCCTGCGCCCTTTCGTCATTGGCGAAGACGTAGACCTTCATCCGGTTGGTGCCGTTGTAGATTTCCGGGCCGATCTCCGGGATGCGTTCCATGTGGGTGTAGGGCGCGACCTCGACCACGCCGCCGTCGATCGATGCATAATGATCGGCGATCGCCGCGTGAAGCTCGGCGCCGGTCGGCACGCGGTCGAGAGCGCCGAGCTGCAGTGGCACCACGGTGATCATGCCCTGCGCGAAATTACCCACTGCCGGCTGCATGATCGGGTCGTGCGACAGCTTCGCGTAGGTGCGGAGCTCCGGCACGTGCTTGTGCTGCAGCGTCAGTCCGTAGGGCAGGAACTCGGGCGCGTCCTCGCCCTTGCCGACATACTCCTCGATCATCGGCCGGCCGCCGCCGGAATAGCCGGAGATGCCGTTGACGGTGACTGGAAAATCGGCCGGCAACAGGCCTGCGGAGACCAGCGGCCGCAGCGTCGCGATCGGCCCTTGCGGCCAGCATCCCGGATTGGCGATGCGCTTCGCGCCGGCGATCTTCTTCGCCTGGCCCTTGTCCATTTCGGCAAAGCCATATTCCCACCCCTCGGCGACGCGATGCGCCGTCGAGGCGTCGATCACCTTGGTCGTGTCGTTCGTGATCAGCGACACGCTTTCCTTCGCCGCCGCATCCGGCAGGCAAAGGATCGCGACATCGGCCGCGTTGAGGAATTCGGCGCGGGCGGCGGTCTCCTTGCGGCGCTCGGTCGGGATGGAGATGATCTCCAGGTCGCCGCGGTCGGCAAGCAGCGCCCTGATCTGCAGTCCTGTCGTGCCGTGTTCGCCGTCAATGAAGATTTTCGGTTTCATCGCTACCAAATTCCCCGCGATTCCAGTGTCATATGCCGTGAGCATAACTTATCGCGGCATGATTGCCGTTGTTCAACTCTTCCGCCCGTGCCTTTCGCTCCGCCAGCAAGCCGAGATAATGCATGGCGATGATCGATCCAGCGATCGCCGTTATATCGGCATGATCATAGGCCGGCGCAACCTCGACGATGTCGGCGCCGACGATGTCTATCTGGCCGAGCTGGCGCAGCGTCGACAGCATCTTTGCCGAGGAAGGGCCGCCGGCGACCGGCGTTCCGGTGCCGGGCGCGAAAGCCGGGTCGAGGCAGTCGATGTCGAAGGTGAGATAGGTCTTCTTGCCGCCGGTGCGCTCGACAATGGCGTAAGCGATGTCGGAGGCGCGCATTTCCTCGACCTCGTGGCCGTAGAGGATTTTTATGCCGAACGTGTCCGGCGCATGGGTGCGGATACCGATCTGGATCGAGCGGTCGGGGTCGATGATCCCTTCCTTCACCGCACGCGCGACGAAGGAGCCGTGATCGATGCGCTTGCCGTCGTCCGGCCAGGTGTCCTGATGCGCGTCGAACTGCACGAGCGCCAGCGGTCCGTGGATCGCGGCATGCGCCTTGAGCAGCGGCCAGGTGACGAAATGGTCGCCGCCGAGCGTCAGGAGGAAAGCGCCTGATTTCAGGATTTTGGCCGCCTCGCGCTCGATCGTGCCTGGCGTCTTCTGGTGGTTGCCGCTGTCAAGCAGGCAATCGCCGTAGTCGACCACCGACAGGTGCTCGAACAGATCGCGCGAGAACGGATATTGCGGGTCGTTGTCGAGGATCGCCGAGGCGCGGCGGATCGCCTGCGGCCCGAAGCGGGCGCCCGGCCGGTTGGTGACGGCGGCGTCGAAAGGAATGCCCCACACGACGGCGTCCGCACCCTTCACCTCCTTTGTGTATTTGCGCCGCATGAACGACAGAGCGCCGGCGTAGGTCGGCTCGAACGACGCGCCCGTCTTGGAGCGAGCGGTGAAGGCGTGGTCGATCTCTTTGTTCGCCATTACGGGTCCTCGTTTTTATCGGGCAGCCACAACTACAGAACCGGCACGCAACATGCCAGCTACAGCTTGTGGAAAGGAAGCGGCGCTCGGCGAGTGCCAAGGCAACACAGGATCTGTATCATTATGGCTGAGACGGCTCTGCTCAACCTTGCGCCCGCACCCGCGGCGACCCGTGTCGGCACGATGGCCGGCGAGCGCTTCCTGGTGCTGGATTCCTGGCGCGGCATCTGCGCCCTGCTGTTGGCCCTGTTCCACTTCCCGACCACGTCGATGATTTCGCAAAGCGCCTTTGTCGGCAGCTCCTACCTGTTCGTCGATTTCTTCTTCGTGCTCTCCGGCTTCGTCATCGCCAGCGCCTATGGCAGCCGCCTGAGCGAGCAGGTCGACCTTGCGCGTTTCGCGCTGGTGCGCTTCGGCCGCATCTATCCACTGCATCTCCTGATGCTTGCCGCTTTCGCCGGCTTCGAGGCGCTGCGGCTCGTCCTGCCGGCGCTGCACGGAACCGGCCCCGCGCCCTTCACGGGCGGCTTCGACCTCAAAAGCCTCCTGGCCAATCTCTTTCTCCTGCAGGGCATGGGCGTCGAGGACCACCTGAGCTGGAACGCGCCGAGTTGGAGCATTTCGGCCGAGTTCTTCACCTATCTGCTGTTTGCCGCCGTCGTCTTTGCCGCCGGCCAGCGCGCCTGGATATGGTTCGTCGCCGCTGCTGTGACGACGCCGCTTTTCCTGCTCGCGGTCTCGACCCGTCATATGGACGTGTCCTTCGATTTCGGCTTCATCCGCTGTCTTTACGGCTTCTCGCTCGGCGCGTTGCTTGCCTGGTTTCAGCACGATTCCATTGCAGAGGCGCGACAGGCGTTGAGCGGCGGGGCAGGGCGGCTCGCCTGGACCTTGGCCGAGCTAGCGATGATCGCGGCAATCGCCCTGTTCGTCTCCATTGCCGGCACCAACGACATCGGCATTGCGGCGCCGGTCGTCTTCGCCTTGGCGCTTTATCTCTTTGCCCACGAAGGCGGATGGGTCAGCGCGGCTTTGCGCAGCCGGCCGATGCTGCTGCTCGGCTCGCTCTCCTATTCGATTTACATGGTGCACATCTTCGTTCAGGCCCGCATGATCAATGTCGGCGGCCTGCTCGAGCGCAAGCTCGGGCTCGGCATCGTCGGCGATCTGATGCTGCGCGGCGACCATGCGACCGGCTTCGGCGCCGGCTCGCCCTGGATCGGCTTCGCGGCTTTGATCGCGATGTTGATCGCTGTCATCGTCGCGTCCTGGTTCACCTGGCGCTTCGTTGAAATGCCGGCGCTGGCCTGGTTCCGGCGCCTTTCCAAACGGATTTGACGGGCTTCGATACGAAACAGCTAGCCGGCTTCGTTCACCGCCCTGTCATGGGCATCGCCTAACCGGGTGGCGACCCGGAACGGAGCGATTCCCCGATGCGAACACTCTGGCTGAGCCTTTTTCTGTCCACCGCGCTTGGCATAATTCCTAACCAAAGTTTAGCCGGCGAGACGCGCGCTGCCCAAATCCTCGACCGCTTTGAACATGCCAATCAGTGGCGCGACCATGTGATGATCGCCGCGCACCGCGCCGGCAGCATGCAGGCGGGCAAAACGCTTTACGCAGAGAATTCGCTGGCCGCCGTCGAAGGCTCGATCGCGATCGGCGCCGAGATCGTCGAGGTCGACGTCCGGCGCGCGAAGGACGGCGCGTTTGTCATCATGCATGACAGCTGGCTCGATCGCACCACCACCTGCAAGGGCGAGGTGGTGAACTATACGCTGGCCGAGCTGAAGAAATGCCGGCTGATCGTCGAGGGCACGGGCGCCGTCACCGACGAAACGATATCGACGCTGCGCGAGATGCTGCTTACGACCAGGGACAGGATCCTGATCAACCTCGACAACAAGCTGGAGGTGACCGACCTGCCCGGCATGATCGCGGAGGCGCGCGATCTCGGCATGGCCGATCAGGTGATCGTCAAGGAGAACCTCTGGAACCGGCAGCGCATCGATGCCGCGAGCGCAGCGCTTGCCAAGGCCGGCGGTGGCTTCCAGTTCATGCCGATCCTCGCCGACGATGCCGTGCATGATGCCGCCTTCGCCGATGATGTCGACAAGGCGTTTGCGCCGCGCGCCATCGAATTGATCAACTGGCGCAACGGTGCCGAGACGCTGACGTCGACCGGCGGCCCGCTGTTCAGCACACGTATGCGGGCGGAAGCGGCTCGCGGCGACTGGCACCTCTGGGCCGACACTTACGCCATCGTCCACAAGCCGGGCGGCTTCCTTGCAGGCGGCCGCGGCGACGAACTCGCCGTCGCCGCCGGCCTGCCGCGCGAAGCCTGGGGTTTCTGGGTCGACCGCGGCGCCACCATCATCCAGACCGACGAGCCGAAGGCCGCGATCGAGTGGCTGGCGGCGAACGGTTATCGCGTGCCTTATACGACCGAAATCAAGCAGGCCGAGCCGGCGCATACGGCGAGTATTAATTAGCTGACGTCGGCGCTTCACCCCGCCCGGCGCTTCGCGCCGACCTCCCCATTGAGGGGAGGTAGAGCGTCGTGCCAACCTGCCGACGCGGCATGCCTGCGAAGTCCATGAATGCTAAACCGGCTTTTGAGTGTAAAGCGCGGCGCCCTACCTCCCCTTGATGGGGAGGTAGCGCCGCAGGCGCGGGTGGGATACTGCGCCGACCTACGCGGCGTTCGCCACGCCGTCCAGCTCCCGCAGCACATCCGCCGACAGCTTCAGCTCCGCAGCCGCCAGATTCTCCCGCAGATGCCCGACCGACGATGTGCCCGGGATCAAGAGGATGTTCGGCGAACGCTGCAGCAGCCAAGCCAGCGCCACCTGCATCGGCGAGGCGCCGAGCCGTTCCGCCACGCCGGACAGCGTCGAGGATTGCAGCGGGCTGAATCCACCGAGCGGGAAGAAGGGCACATAGGCGATGCCGTCGCGCGCCAGCTCGTTGATCAGCGCGTCGTCGTCCCGGTGCGCGAGATTATACTGGTTCTGCACGCAGACGATGTCGCAGATCTTGCGGCCTTCTGCGATCTGCGCGCGGGTGACGTTGCTCAAGCCGATATGGCGCACCAGGCCCTTGCGCTGAAGCTCGGCAAGCTTGGTGACCTGTGCCGCGATGGAGCCTTCCGCGGGACCATGCACCCCGAACATGATGCGCAGATTGACGACGTCCATCACCTCGAGACCGAGATTGCGGAGATTGTCGTGCACCGCCTGTTCGAGCTCATCGGCTGTGAAGGCGGGCAGCCAGGAAGCGTCCTCGCCGCGACGGGCGCCGATCTTGGTGACGATGGTGAGGTCGTCGGGGTACGGCGCCAGCGCCTCGCGGATCAGCTTGTTGGTGACGTAAGGCCCGTAATAATCGCTGGTGTCGATATGGTTCACGCCTTGCGCCACGGCTTCACGCAGCACGGCAATCGCGGCGTCATGGTCTTTCGGCGGGCCGAACACGCCTTTGCCCGCAAGCTGCATGGCGCCATAGCCGAGGCGGTGGACCGAGCGGTCGCCGAGCTTATAGGTGCCGGATTGGTTTACGCTGGACATCAAGGTTCTCCTTCGCTGTCGGCGACGGAGATAGAGCATGGCCGCTGTCCCGATAACCGCGTATAACCGGCACGGCTTGTGCGGAATTGAGAACAATGACCGATCTCAACGATCTTCAGGCGTTCATGGCCGTGGCGCGCGCCGGCGGTTTTCGCGAAGGCGCCCGCGCGACGGCGGGCAGCGCCTCCGCGCTCAGCGAAGCCATCCGCCGTCTGGAGACGCAGCTCGGTGTCAGGCTCTTCAACCGCACCACGCGCAGCGTCGCTTTGACCGAGGCTGGTGCCGGCCTGCTGGCGCGGCTCGGCCCCGCTCTGGGAGAGGTGGAAGCCGCGCTCGATGTGGTGAACGGCTTTCGCGATCGGCCCGCCGGAACCCTGCGGCTCAACGTACCGATAAGCGCCTCGCGGCTGGTCCTGCCAAGAATCGTCCCGGGATTTTTGGCGGCCTATCCGGCCATTCGCCTGGAGGTGATCGCCGAGGAGAACTTTATCGATCTGCTGGTCGCCGGCTGCGATGCCGGCATCCGCTATGACGAGCGGCTGGAGCAGGACATGATCGCCGTGCCGATCGGGCCGCGCACGCAGCGCTTCACCACATCCGCCGCGCCGGCTTACCTTGACCGGCACGGTCGGCCGCAGCATCCGCGTGACCTGCTTGGCCATGCCTGCGTGCGCGGCCGCTTCCCGAGCGGGGTCATGACGCCCTGGGAGTTCGAACGGGATGGTGAGGTGGTACGGGTCGATCCCACGGGACCATTGCTCGTCAGCATCGGTGGAGGCGTCGATCTCGCTATCGATGCGGCGATCGCCGGCGTCGGCATTCTCTGGCTCTTCGAGGACTGGGTGCGCCCGCATTTCGAGAGCGGCGCGCTGGAACCTGTGCTGGAACCGTGGTGGCAGGAATTCTCCGGGCCGTTCCTCTACTATCCCGGGCGCCGCTTGGTGCCGGCGCCGCTGCGCGCCTTCATCGACTACATCAGGACGCCGGCCGGGCACTGGTAAGGAAACAAAAAGGCCGCCCGGAGGCGGCCTTCGTAAGTTGGAACATCGTGTCGCTTAGCGCTTCGAGAACTGGAAGCTGCGGCGGGCCTTGGCCTTGCCGTACTTCTTGCGCTCGACCACGCGGCTGTCGCGGGTCAGGAAGCCGCCCTTCTTGAGCACCGAACGCAGGCCCGGCTCGTAGTAGGTCAGCGCCTTGGAAATGCCGTGGCGCACGGCGCCGGCCTGGCCGGAGAGGCCGCCGCCGATGACGGTGGCGACGATGTCGTACTGGCCGGCGCGGTTGGCCGCGACGATCGGCTGGTTGAGGATCATCTGCAGCACCGGGCGCGCGAAATAGGTCGCGAATTCCTTGTCGTTGACGGTGATCTTGCCGGAGCCCGGCTTCACCCAGACGCGCGCGATGGCGTTCTTGCGCTTGCCGGTGGCATAGGCGCGGCCCGACTTGTCGAGCTTCTGGACATGCACGGGCGCGGCCGGCTGCGCGGCGACGGTGCCGAGTTCTGCGAGCGAGGAAAGCTCAGCCATTACGAGGCCCTCTTGTTCTTGGAGTTCAGCTTGGCCACGTCGAGCGTGACGGGCTGCTGGGCGGTGTGCGGATGCTCGGCGCCGGCATAGACGCGGAGATTCTTCATCTGGCGACGGCCAAGCGGGCCGCGCGGGATCATGCGCTCGACGGCCTTCTCGACGACGCGCTCGGGGAAACGGCCCTCGAGCAACTGGCGCGCGGTGCGCTCCTTGATGCCGCCGGGATGGCCGGTGTGCCAATAGTAGACCTTATCGGTGTACTTCTTGCCGGTGAACACCACCTTGTCGGCATTGATGACGATGACGTTGTCGCCATCATCGACATGCGGGGTGAAGGTGGGCTTGTGCTTGCCGCGCAGATGATTGGCGATGACGGTGGCCAGACGACCGACGACGAGACCTTCGGCGTCGATCAGCACCCACTTCTTCACCACATCCGCAGGCTTCTGCGAAAAGGTAGCCATAGTTTTCTCTCAGGTTGAACCTTCCAGACCCGAAGGACAGAAAGGCGTTTCTTGTTGCTTGGATTGGCGGGAGAGCCGGGGCCATCCGCCAATAACAAAACGGCGGCCGTTGCGGGCCGCTGCTTCGGGAGGGCTTATAGGCGAGGGCGCTTGGCACGTCAAGCATCGATTGCGGTTTAAGGCCGTGAAAAGACGTTTAAAGTCAACGACTAACTGGAACGGTATTATTTTACCTCATGCCCCGGTTATCAAAACAGCTTCTTTCGTTCACCGCCGCCCGGTCGTGGCGGCAAGAAGAAGCCTGACGCCGATGGCGACCATCAAGGCTCCTGCCAGCCTTTCCTGCCAAACGAGGAACGTGCCTCGGCGCGCCAGCCAGCCGCCAATCGCGCCGGAGGTCAACGCGACAGCGCTGAGGACAACCAGTCCCATCATCTTCATGGTCGTACCGAGAATGATGAACTGCAGTGCAGGCGAACCGACCCAGGAATGAACGAATTGCGGCAGCACCGCTAGCATGAAAGCAAGCGTCGTGGGATTAGTGAGATTGCAGATCATGCCTTGCCGGAAAGCGGCTGGGATACTGCTCGTTTCGACAAAGGTAGACACATCGCCATCTTTGCCCGGCCGACGGACCAACAGGAATTTGATCCCGATGGCGATCAGATACATGGCGCCGACAATTTGAAGGAAGCTGTAAAGAGATGGAGAGGATGTGATCAGCGAGGCAAGCCCCATTGCCAGTAATGGAATCTGAACGACGCCGGCCGACACGCAGCCCGCTGCGGTCGCCAAGGCGTGGCGCTAGCCTTGCCCGACCCCGCGGCTGATCACCAGCATCATGTCGGGACCGACACCAGAAAGCTGATAGGCGAGCACGGCGCCGACAAAGGCAAGGTAGGTTGTAACATCGGGCATGCCGCAGAACGAACGTATTGACTGGGGGGTTCCGGCAAGAGGTCAGCCCGGCCTATCGCCTATTCGCTTCCTCGGAATTGAATAAGTCCCGGTAGCATGCGCCACAGTGTGTCCGTCGGGGCCTGCCACGATGTCGATATCGAACACCATCAGGCTCTTGCCGAGCTTCAGGATCCGGCAATGGCCATCGATCGGGCCGGCTTCGGCCTTGCGCATGAAGTTAATGTCGAGGTTGACGGTCACCGAGAGCGCGTCCGGTCCGGCGTGGCTGAGCACGCACACATAACCGCCGATGTCGGCCAGCGTGAACAGCGACGGCCCCGACACCGTCCCGCCGGGGCGCAGATGCCTCTCATCGGCGTTGAGTCGCACGGTACAGCCGCCGGGAAACACGTCGATCGCCTCATAGGAGATGAAATTGTCGTTGAGCTGCGGATAGACGCTGGCCATCAGCGCGTTGACTTCCGCCGCATTGAGCATTGGCTTCAGATCGCTTTGGGCGGGCATGGCAACGTCCTATATGAGATGGCAAGTTCCGGGCGATAGCCCTGGACCAAACGGTGCGACGGAGAAAACACGCCTCGCGGCTGTTCTTCAACCGGCAGCGTGCTAGTTCTGTTGCTCCATGCGCCGCGCGCGCTGACCCGAAAGGTTGGAAATGGCTGAAGTCGTTGCCATCAAGCCCGCCGTCGCCGACGGCCCCGTTCTTGTCAGCCAGGACAACGGTATCCTGCGCCTTACGCTTGCCAGCCCGCCAGCCAATGCGCTGTCCCTGGCGACGATGGCGGCGCTGCAGGCGGAGTTCGACCGCGTCAAGACCGACAAATCCGTGCGCGTCATCATCCTGGCGGCGTCGGGCAAGGTGTTCTGCGCCGGTCACGACCTCAAGGAAATGACGGCGCACCGCGCCGAAGCGGACCGCGGCAAGGCTTTCTTCGAAAAGACCTTCGCGGCTTGCGCGACTCTCATGCAGACCATCGTGCGCCACCCGAAGCCCGTGATCGCCGAGGTCGACGGTCTTGCGACCGCCGCCGGTCTGCAGTTGGTCGCAAGCTGCGACCTCGCCATCGCCTCGCACGAGGCCACCTTCTGCACCCCTGGAGTTAACATCGGCCTGTTCTGCTCGACGCCGATGGTGGCGCTGTCGCGCAGCGTCTCGCGCAAGCAGGCGATGGAAATGCTGCTCACCGGCGAGACGATCGATGCCGCGACCGCCAAGGAATTCGGCCTGATCAATCGCATCGTGCCGCGCGAATATCTCAATCAGGTTGTCGACAAATACGCGCAAACCATTGCTTTAAAATCGTCTTTGGTGGTCAAGACTGGCAAAGAGGCGTTCTACGCCCAGGCCGAAATGGGGCTGGCCGACGCCTATGCCTATACCGGCCGCGTGATGGTGGAAAACATGCTGGCCCGCGACGCCGAGGAAGGCATCGGCGCCTTCATCGGCAAGCGCAAGCCGGAATGGACCGACGAATAGCCGACTTGAATGGAGCCGCGCGGTTCCATCGCTGAAGGTTCGACGTGGCTGCCCGGATCAGCCGTTTCGGCCTCGACCGATCGATTTTCAGGACACCGATCATTTCGCACGATGCGCGACTTCTGGAGCGACCCACGGATGTTTATGGAGGAGGCGTTGCGGGACGACGATGAGTAGCGGTGGGCGCGTGAGCCGGGAAGATCTCAATTGGGAAGTGGAAGAAGCCTGTCGCGAGGCGTGGCCTGCCGCGCTTGAGACCGTTGCTCTCGGATGGACGTTTCGCCGCTCAGGCGGCCAGATAAGACGGCCGAATTCCGCCAACCCCTTGCGTGGCCAGCGCGGCGCGCCTGAGAGAGTGATCGACGTCGCCGAGGCGTTCTACGCCAGCCATGGCCAGGCCCCGCTGTTTCGCGTTCCCGAGATCGCCGCCGAAGTGGAGCCTGAGCTTGAGCGTCGCGGCTACGGCTGGGAAGGCGGCACGATCCATCTCCATGCCGACATCGACGCGCTGGTGGGAGGCCAATTCGACGACGTCACGGTTTCTCAGGCGCCAAGCGAACGCTGGTTCGAGGCACGCTTCCGTACAGGTGGTTATGACGGCACGGAACGTCGCATCTTTCGTGAGATGACGGGTTTGATCGTGGGCGACAGGGCATTCGTGTCGTGCGAGCGTGATGGCCAAATCGCAGCCTTTGCCTTTGGCGTCATCCGCAACGGGCTGCTCGTCATAGAGGCGGTTGAAACCGACGCCGGATTCCGGCAACAGGGGCTCGGCCGCAGGACGGTCGGCGCGCTGATCGGCTGGGCCAGGCGGGTAGGTGCCCAAGCCGGCTGCCTGCAGGTGGTCGCAGACAACACGCCCGCACGCGCGCTCTACGCATCGCTCGGCTTCAACCGCGAGCTCTATCGCTATCATTACCGCAGGAAGACCACCGCAGCATGAATCACGATAGCTACGACAACGCCTACATCGCCGGCATCTTGAACTCGGTGAGGTCGATCGCCATGGTCGGCGCTTCGCCCAACGACGTACGGCCGAGCTATTTCGTGCTGAAATACCTTTTGGCCAAAGGCTTTTCGGTGTTGCCGATCAATCCCGGTCATGCCGGCAAGCAGATCCTCGGACAGACGGTCTATGCGAGCCTCGCCGATCTGCCGCATCCAGTCGATATGGTCGACGTTTTTCGCGGATCCGCGGCGGTGCCCGGCATCATCGATCAGGTGCTGAAGCTCGATCCGCTGCCCAAAGTCGTCTGGATGCAGCTTGGGGTCCGCCACGACGAGGCGGCAGCCCGCGCCGAGGCGGCCGGCATCAAGGTGGTGATGAACCGCTGCCCGAAGATCGAATACGGCAAGCTGTCCGGCGAGATCGGCTGGACCGGCGTCAACTCCGGCGTGCTGTCGTCGAAGAAACCCTTGATGCGCCAGGGGTTCCAGAGCTTCGGCGTGCGGCAGAAATAAGCGCGCCGCGGTTCGCGCAAAATTATTCCGGGAAGAAATGCTTTTTCTCGGGCGTTCATCGCGGATCGCGCCCTGAAAGGTATTTTCTTCTTTGCATTCCCAGCCGCGCTTCGCCAAGAATGCCCGGCGATTTTCGAAAGATCAGGAGAGGTAGGCTTCGATGACCCGTACGCCCGGTTTCAACACTTTAGCCGTTCACGCCGGCGCCAAGCCCGATCCGGCGACCGGCGCCCGCGCCACGCCGATCTACCAGACCACGTCCTATGTCTTCGACGATGCCGACCATGCTGCCTCGCTGTTCGGGCTGAAGGCCTTCGGCAACATCTACACCCGTATCATGAACCCGACGCAGGCGGTGCTCGAGGAGCGCCTTGCCGCGCTGGAAGGCGGCACCGCCGCGCTTGCCGTCGCCTCCGGCCATGCCGCCCAGGTTCTGGTCTTCCACAATCTGATGCAGCCCGGCGACAATTTCATCGCCGCCAACAAGCTCTATGGCGGATCAATCAACCAGTTCGGCCATGCCTTCAAGAATTTCGGTTGGGAGGTGCGCTGGGCCGATCCGATCGATCCCTCGACCTTCGAGAGCCAGATCGACGACAGGACCAAGGCGATCTTCATCGAGAGCCTTGCCAATCCCGGCGGCGTCTTCGTCGACATCGAGAAGATCGGCGACATCGCCCGCAAGCACGGCCTGCCGCTGATCGTCGACAACACGCTGGCTTCGCCCTATCTGGTGCGGCCGATCGAGCACGGCGCCGATATCGTGGTCCATTCGCTGACCAAGTTCATCGGCGGCCACGGCAATTCGATCGGCGGCGTCATTGTCGACGGCGGCACTTTCGACTGGTCGAAGTCGGGCAAATATCCGATGCTGTCGGAGCCGCGCCCGGAATATGGCGGTCTGGTCCTGCATGAAACCTTCGGCAATTTTGCCTTCGCGATTGCCGCGCGCGTGCTCGGCCTGCGCGACATCGGCCCGGCGATCTCGCCCTTCAACGCCTTTCTGATCCTGACCGGCCTGGAAACCTTGCCGCTGCGCATGCAGCGCCATTGCGACAATGCGGCGAGCGTCGCCGGCTGGCTCTCCAACCATCCCAAGGTTGCTTGGGTGAATTATCCCGGCCTTCCCGGCGACAAGAACAATGCGCTGCAAAAGAAATATTCGCCGCAGGGCGCCGGCGCCGTCTTCACCTTCGGCCTCAAGGGCGGCTACGAGGCCGGCGTCAAATTCGTCGAGGCGCTGGAGCTGTTCTCGCATCTCGCCAATGTCGGCGACACCAAGTCGCTGGTCATCCATCCGGCCTCGACCACGCACCGCCAGCTTTCCGACGAGCAGAAGGTCAAGGCCGGCGCCGGGCCGGATACGGTGCGGCTGTCGATCGGCATCGAGGACGTCAACGACATCGTCGCCGATCTCGAGCAGGCGCTGAGCAAGGTTTGATATGTCGGCCTTTCTTGCCGTCAACACCGATACCGTGGAACCGGAGGCCGGCGCGCCGGCCTCCGACCGGGTGATCTCCGGCGACCCGAAATTCCGCACCTGGAATGTCGAGGAGCGCGACGGCGGCCTCTATGCCGGCATCTGGGAAGCGACGCCGGGCAAGTGGCGCATCGTTTACGACGAATGGGAATTCTGCCACATCTTGGCGGGCGTGTCGGTGATCGCCGAGGACGGCGGCGATGCGCGCACCGTGCGGGCCGGCGACAGTTTCGTGCTGAGGCCAGGATTCAAGGGCACATGGGAAGTGCTCGAGACGACGCGCAAGGAATATGTGATCAAGCTCTGAGTGGGTATCCGGTTGGCGAAGGCATATCGCCTCGTCACTCCATGGTCTGCGCTCCGCTTCGTGTCGCTACGCCCGGGGATGACGAAGCCGGCTACGCCTCGCTCAGAAACTGACGGCCACCCGCTCCAGCCCATGAAAGTGATAGGTGTCGCGGAAGCGTGGCCTCTCCGCCAGGCGTAAATTCGGTAACCGGTCGAACAACGTCTTCAGCGACACCTGCAACTCAAGCCTGGCCAGTGGCGCGCCGATGCAGAAATGGATACCGGCGCCGAAGGAGACATTCTTCTGGTCCGCGCGGCCCGGATTGAAGGTATCGGGCTCGGCAAAAGCCAGAGGATCGTGATTGGCCATGCCGAGCAGCAAGGCGACCATCTCGCCGGGCTTGACCAATATGCCTGGCGAAACCTCGATCTCCTCATAGGCGTAGCGCAAGAACATATGCAGCGGCGCGTCGAAACGCAGGCATTCCTCGACCGCCGCGACATTTTTCTCCGGCGTCTCGAAGAACCGGCGCGGATCGCCGCCTTGCACGAGGATCGAGCGCACCGCATTGCCGGTCTGATGCACGGTCGCTTCATGGCCGGCATTGAGAAGCAGGATCGCCGAGGACACCAGTTCGTCCTCGGAAAGCTTTTGGCCGTTGTCCTGGGCTTCGATCAAGAGCGACAGCAGGTCGTCGCCCGGCTTCTTGCGCCGCTCGCCGAGGTAACTGCGCAGGAAGTCGGAAAAGTCGCGCGCGGCGCGGTTGGCCGTGTCCTCGGTTTCGCGCGTGCGGCCATGCATGTACATGGCGACCATCTGGTGCGACCAGTCGAGCAGTTGCGGCCCCATCTCGACCGGAACGCCGAGCATCTCCGCGATGATGGTGATCGGCAAGGGCGAGGCGTAGGCCGGTAGAAGATCGACATTGCCCGGCTCGAAGCGGTCGATCAGCTCGATAGCCAAAGCCTCGATGCGCGGCCTGAGCCGCTCGACCTGACGCGAGACGAAGGCGCGGTTGACCAGCGTCCTGAGCCGCGTATGCACTGGCGGCTCGAGCTCCAGCATGGAATTGGCCTCGATTGCGTCGAAGGCGACGAGATGCGAGCGGTCGTGGCCGACGCCCCGGCTGTCTGGAATGCCTGCCGGGTTCTGCCGGCCGAAACGGCGGTCGCGCAGCAACCGGTTGACGTCGTCAAAGCCGCCAAAACACCAGAAACCATAGTCTTCCCAGAAGAAGGCATTGGCAGCGCCGTGCAGGAAGGCGTAGGCCTCGTAAGGGTTCTGCACGAAAGCTATCTCGTGCGGGTCGAGACGCAGGCGGCGGCTGGCGAGATCAAACTCAAGATAGGAAGGCTTCAAATCGGTCATGCCTGACCATTAGCGCGCCATGTCAGCCCGATGCCAGACCGTATTCTTGGCGCCCGTGAAATCGAAGCGTTGAGCCAGATTGCCGGCCTGAAGCGCTGGCTGCGCGCCGAAATGATCTAGTTGGATATTCGGCTAGCCGCCAGCGTCAGTGCCCAGTCTTCAGAATACTCGTGACCTTGGCTGCAATCGCCGCGTCGAGCGCGGGCCAGTTCGCCAGCAGCTCGCGCGGAAACCGATAGGTCAGGCTGAGATCGTCGCCGACCTGGATGTCGCGCTCGCAGGGCGCCAGCGATTCCTCGGCACTCGGACCGCTGAGGCAGCGGGCGACGAACGGATCCTTGCCGGGACGTTCCGCGACGGCCAGCACCTCGTTGAGATAGCCTGATTTTTCCGTGAAGGCGTAAACCGTCGTGCCGCCAGGGGCGGGCGTGCCGGGCTTTTCGATCAGGGCGCTGTAGATCGGCGCGAAACGGCCGCTCATGTCGCGCGACATCATGCGAGGCTCGAACGACAGGAAGATGATCTTCCTGGTCGTCGTGTGGTTGAAGTCGTCGCGCGCAGCCGTGCTGTAGCCGTCCATCTCGGGATAGCGCAGATAGAGATCGAGCCGCGAGGCGACGCCGTCGCGCCTAGCTTGGTCGAAGCGGATGAAGTTTGCCGGGACGCTGATCAGATTGTTGCCCATGACGATCTGGTGCACCGTGGTATCGTCCGTATAGCCGGCCATGGCGATCGACCGTCCGAGCCATTTGCCGCCGACGCTGATCGCCACCGAAAGCAGCGCAAGCGCCGCGAAAATGTAGAAGACCCGCTTCATCAAGGTCGAATCGACGACCTCGAATTTCGGGCTCTCGGCAGCCGTTGCGTCTCTCATTCGCTCTTCCCCGATCCGCCCGCCTGTCTTTCGCCGGCACAGCCCGCGCGGCATGGCTCTTGCAGCGCGTTGGCACGACTGTGCGTTTTCATGGTAAACGGTTGGTAAATATGGATCCCGTTGTGCTTGTTCTTTACGCGTTTGCGGTTGGTGTCGCGGCTTGCGGACTGGCCGGATCGGCCATGGAACTGTTGTCCGGCCAGCGCCTGGCCTTTGCAGAACCCTATGTTTCGCCGGTCCATATCCTGCGCTCGCTCGCGGCAACCGCCTGCGCCGGTCCGTTCATGCTCACCAACGAGGCCTTGGCCGCCCGCCGCGAAGGCCGCATCGGCACGATGGCGCTGTTGTCCTGCGGCTGCACGGCCATTGCCTGGGCACTGGCGCTCGGCATCGTGCTCATCGCCATTGCATCCTGGGCAACCGAGAACTTAGGGTCCTTCGAATTCGCTGGTTGAGACGATTCGGAGACGAACAATGCCGGTCTATGCGATCGATGGGAAAGCGCCTGAGTTCGAGGATGCCGATACGAACTGGATTGCGCCGGACGCCACGCTGATCGGCAATATCCGGATCGGCCGCAATGTCGGCTTCTGGTTCGGCGTCGCCATCCGCGGCGACGGCGAGCCCATCACGATCGGCGCCGACACCAATGTGCAGGAGCATACGATCATGCACACCGATCCGGGCTTTCCGCTGACCATCGGCAAAGGCTGCACGATCGGCCACAGGGCGCTGCTGCATGGCTGCACGATCGGCGACAACAGCCTGATCGGCATGGGCGCCATCGTGCTGAACGGCGCCAGGATCGGCAACAACTCGCTGGTCGGCGCCGGAGCGCTGGTGACGGAAAACAAGGTTTTTCCGGACAATTCGCTGATCGTCGGCTCACCGGCGAAAGTGATCAGGACGCTGGACGAAGCGGCGATCGAGCGGCTGCGTGTCTCGGCCGCCCACTATGTGGCCAATGCCAAACGCTTCAAGGCCAAGCTGAAGGCTGTGTGACGGCGGCGGCCCGTTTCGCCCTTCATCATAGGCGGCGGTTGTTCAGCGCTTCACGCAGTAGAAGGACGCCGGCTTCGAAGCCGGCCTGCTCGGCGCCTTCCAGTGCCGTCTCATAGTCGTCGATGCGGGTTCTCAGTGACGGGTCCGCGCCCGCCACCTCGCTCGGAAAGGGCAGTCCAGGCCCCCGATCGTCTACCTCGACGGCGCGGCCGAAAATGGCGGAGCCGGCCCTGGGGACAGGGGCCGGCTCCTAAAACCCGGTCGTTGGGGACGGGGA
>NZ_VFTG01000033.1 GCF_006439355.1 Mesorhizobium sp. B4-1-3 | reverse complement strand
GAACAACGGCAACGGGAATGGCTGCAAATCCGGCTCGGCCGGCGGCTCCAATTCCGGTTCGGCCGGTGGCTCGAATTCCGGCAATGGCGGTGACAACGGAAACGGTAATAGCGGCGGCAACAACGGAAACAGCGGCGGCAACAACGGGAACGGGAACAACGGCAGCGACAACGGGAACGGGAACAGCGGCAGCGACAACGGAAACGGGAACAAAGGCAAGAACAGCAACGCCAGCGCGACAAGCACCGCCGATGTCGATGATCATGTGAACGCCCTGACCGGCGACAAGGTTGAGGCCACCCGCACCAAAATCGAGGTCACGCACCGCAATGGAATGAAGGAGAAGGTTGAGAACGGCCGGTTCAGGATGGAAGACAAATACGGACGCACCATCGTCGACCGCAAGGCCACCATGGCCGATCTCAATCGCCTGAAGAGTTTGTGAGACAGAGTTTGTGAGAGCGAGGTTTTATCGGGATTAGATCTTAAGGGACCGAAGGTCAGCGCTGCAAAATCAGGTTGCCACCTTTTGCTTCGTTTCTGCGGTCCTGATCGTCTTGCGGTAGTACTTGGCTACTCACCTTACCCCCGCCTTCGTGCGGGGGTAATTTTTTAAAACTCGGCGATGTCCCGCCGCCTGCGACATTGGTCAGTCATGCCGGCGGAAATGGTCCGACCGGTCGGGGCATGGGTCGTGGGCCGCTTTCGTCGTCTGCCGGAATGTGAATCCTCGCCAGTGTCAAGACACCGGTTGCGCCTCGACCTTGCGCGCGAGCGGAGCTTCGGCGTGCCGAAGTGGAACCGAACGAGGAGAAAAGATGCAAAACGTTCCTCCCAGCAAGCTCGTCTGGCTCGCCTTGCGCGCTTCGACCGCGCTGGCTCTCACCATCGCGCCCTATCATCTGACGCTCGACGGCGCCAAGCTGGCCCCATCCGCTGCCTACGCGGAGGGCGAAGGTGGGGGCGGCGAGGGTGGCCATGGTGGCGGCGGCGATGGCGGCCATGACGGAGGCGGTGAGGGCGGCCACGACGGTGGTGGCGACGGCGGCGACCACGATGGTGGCGATCATGACGGCGGCGACCATGATGGCGCTGACCATGACGGACAGGGGGGCGACCATGATGGCGGTGTCGACGACGGCGCTGAACATGATCATGGCGAAACCCCCGACGATCAGGGTGATGACAATGATGATCAGGGCGAAAACGATGAGGGCGCCGCTGCGCCTTCGACCGCCCCCAACTAGGCCATGAAGGCCACCAGGTCATTCAGGATGGTCTGGATTTTCCTGCGCGCCTCGAGCGCGTTGGCGTTGGCGCTCGCGCCATGCCACGTCACTTTTGATGGGATGCCGGGGATCGCCGCCACCAAGGCCTTTGCCGGCAACGGCAATAGCAATGGGGGCGGGAACGGCGGCAATGGCAACGGCGGCAATTCGGGTTCCGCCGGCGGCTCGAATTCCGGTTCCGCCGGCGGCTCGAATTCCGGCAATGGCGGTGACAACGGCAACAGCAATGGCCAGGGCGACAACGGCAACAGCAACGCCGGCGGCGGCAACCCCAATGCCGGGCCGGGAAACAACAGCGGTAAGGGCAATACCAATCCCGGCAGCAAGAACAGCTACACCAACGCCGCAACAGGCGACACGCTCTCGATCGACGGCGATAAGGTTACCGTCGTTCATCGCAACGGCATGAAGGAGCAAGTCCAGAACGGTCGTTTCGAGATGAAGGACGCGCAAGGCCGCACCATCATCAACCGGCAGGCGACGAAGGACGACGTGTCGCGCCTACTGAATTTGTGAGGGGACGGGAACTGAGGAATTGAGCAGGCACTCACGAAGCTGGGGAGGCGGGGCTCCTCCCCAGTTCCCCGTTCCCTCAGTTCCTTTCCCTCGCCTCATGCATCAGCAGCGCCGCTTCGGTACGGTTGCGCACATTGAGCTTGGCGAGCACCCTGGTCATGTGATGCTTGACCGTCTTCTCCTGCAGCGACAGCCGGGCGGCGACCTCCTTGTTGCTCAGCCCCTCCGCGACCAGTTTCAGGATTTCGGCCTCGCGGCCGGTGAGCTGGCTCAGCGGATCGGGCTTGCTGCCGGTGGGCTGCAGAAGGTCGGAAAGCAGCCTGGCCGAGAGGCTCGGCGATACATAGCTCTGGCCGTTGGCGACATCGCGCAGGATCTCGGCCAGCGCCTTGGAGCCGACGCCTTTCAGCACATAGCCGCGCGCGCCCGCCTTCAATGCCTGGGCAACGTCGGCATTGGTCTCAGAGACGGTGAGCATGACGACCTTCTGCTCGGGCGTCGCTGCAAGGATGCCGGCCAGCGCGTTGAGGCCGCCGCCCGGCATGCTGATATCGAGCAGGAGGATATCGGGCGTGCTGGCGCGCGCCAGCCTTTCGGCGTCTTCGGCGCTGGCGCCTTCACCCACGAGCTCGAAGCCGCCTATTTCGCCGAGGCTGCGCGCCACGCCCTCGCGAAACAGGGGATGGTCGTCGACTATTGCGATGCGGATGGACGTGCTCACGGTTGCTCCTCGACAGACAAGGTGATCACCAGTCTTGTTCCTCCCGGGCCGGACAGTGTTTCGAACTGACCGCCTATGCTTTCGATACGTTCTCTCAGGCCCGCAAGCCCAAGGCCCTCGCTTCGGGCCGGGTTGAAGCCGGGGCCGGTATCCACGACCTCGACGAGGAGCTTGCCGCCTTTCGTCGTGGCCCTGACCTGCTGGCCCTTGCCCTTGCCGTGCCGGAAGGCGTTGTTCAAGCCTTCCTGCACGAAGCGATAGATGCTGATCTTTTCCGAGGTGCCGAGTTCCGGCAAGCGCTCGGGCAGGGTTAGTAACACTTTGGTGTCGGTCCGCCGTTCGTGCTCGGCCACGGCGAGCCGCAAAATGTCGGCGATGGCCTGCGTCTCGATCTGCGGCAGCACCAGCCCGTTGCAGATCCCGCGTATCTCGCGCATCGCTTCGCCGAGCGTCTTGTGGATGCCGGCAATCTCGGCCTCGCGCAGCGTGCTCGATGTGGTCGGATCGACCAGCACCGGGCTGTCCATCCTGAGCGCGGCGAGCGCCACCAGTTGCGCCGGTCCGTCATGCAGGTCGGCGCCGATGCGCCTCAGATACCGCTCGTTGATAGCGGTGGCGCGGCGCGAGGCGCGTTGCACGCGCTGGCGCAGCGACGAATTCTGCGCCAGCGCCGCTTGGAGTTCGGAAACCTTGGCCTCGAGCGCGGCCTGTTGGGTGACGATGGTGCGGCTGCCGCGGAAAACAATGCCGGAGAGCAGCGCCAGCGCCGCCGCCGTGGCGCCCGCCACCACCAGCCAGGTCCATAGCAGGGCCGAGTGCAGCGATTCCTCGAAGTCGCCGGACAATTCGTAGAATTCGGTTACGGCCACGACCTCTCCCGACCAGGGCTCGCGCACCGGGTTGTAGATTTCCAGCAGCGGAACGCCCATCGACCGCTCCTTGTCGTCTTCCTCGTCTTCGAGCCTGTTATATTTGACCATGACGTTGCCGGCGAATGCGGCGATCAGATTGGCGTTGGGCTTGATCTGCCTGCCGATGAGGCTGGCGTCCTTTGAATAGAGGACTGTGCCGTCGCGCCGCCACAGCTTGAACGACACCAGCCTCTTCCCAAGCGCGCCCTGGCCGAGCGTCTCGTCCAGCGCCCGCTTGACCGTGTCGTCGAGTTCCTGGCTCTTGCGCATGTCCGGCAACAGCGGCGCGATCACGCTGTCGACATAGAGCGCGGTGGTCGCGGCTGAGTTGTGCAGCACGCCGTCACGGATCTGCGATGTCACCCACAGCCCGACCACGAGCATCACGGCCAGAAGGCCGATGCCACCCGCGATCACGAATTGCCAGGCCAGGGAGAGCCCGCTCCAGATTCGTGCAAGACGTTTTAAATACCTCCCGGACATCGGCACCGCTCACCCACCCGTCCAGGAGAGTATAGGCGAGGGCAGGCAATTGCGACACAGACCTTGGTCCGTGCCCGTAGGGAAGGTTAATGGCGGGCGATTTGCCGGCACGCAGCGGCGTGCGCTCCGATTCGCAGCCGGGAGGCTCATGCGTCCCAACGGCAAAGCCCGCGCCACTCCTGTTGACGGGGAAGACGCGGGCCGGTTGCCACCTCGATTTGGGTCATCTCTTGCGGCTCTGCGATGCAGAGACAATCACCAATTACGCTCGAGGTCCACATCAAAAGAACATATGCTTCGGCGGATACAGCGCTCCACGCAGGCCGATGACGACTGATGTCGGCCATTCCACCGTCGTCTGTTCCGTCGTTGTGGTTCCAGATATATAGCGACTGACCGCTCGGAACTCCGCGCTCCGTCGGCCGCTCCATCCCGCCGTAAGCCGCTGGAGTCGCAGTAAGATTTGCACCCAAAAGAAGTCAGGCCAAGCTGTTGATGGGCTGAACAACCGCCGCATATATAACGGGCCAAAAGCTTGCGGGTCTTGGCAACGCATCATGGACGCCGGTACGGACAAGAAAAAAAGAAATCAGCGGTTGTCGATCTTTGAACTCGAGGCGCTGCGGGAAGCTTTCAAGCAGTCTGTTCGTGAGAACGATGTCGTGGAAGCGGAATGGGCGCAGCACGCCGAGCTTTTCGTCAAGAAAACAGTGCAAAAAGGCAGCCGTCTTACGCGGGCTTGACGGTCGGGCGCTCCGGCGCCGGGCGGCTTTCATTGGCGCTTCGGCCGGTCGGACCATTGCGTTGGTGCATAGGACCTCAGCAACAATTGCGGGCGCAACGGGAAATGGACACTCTATCCCTGCGCCGGCTCCCCCAAGGAAACCCAATGTCGGCGCTTTAGCCCGGCTTGCCTGTCAAAGAGCCGTACTCTTTTACCGCCAAGGCAGGCCGGGCTACCCCAACCGCCGATTCGAAAAGCGGACAAGTGCGTTTCGCCGCGATGTCGAGGATCCCTCATCATCACAAGGCCGAAAAGCCTTTTCAGGCCTCGGTTGCCGAGGCCGAGCGCCTGGCGCGCGCACAAAAGAACGCCAGCTGAAGGACCTTCGCACCCACGCTTCGTGGTTGGTGCTCGATCCGCAGGCGTACTTCCAGGAGGAGATCGATTGTTCAGCGTTGCTCGGCGACTTGCCGATCCGAAAGGCCGTCCGCGAAGGCTAGGTCCATGCGGCTTTCAGCCTCAGGCCGCCTGTAATCGGGCCGCGCCATCCTCGCGCGATATCTCGACCAGCCGCGCGATCGCCCACGGCGTCATGAGCGCGAAGAAAGCCGTGACATCGAGGAAGATCGACCACGCCAGATCGAACCCGCTGTGGCCGTAGCAGACTGCGAACTCCATCGCGCCTGATCCCTTTTTACCCACCCGTTGCGCATGCCGCTTCACACGCTCCGCTAGCATGGCCCTGATTTGCATCAATTACAACATATGGCTAATTTAGTTTTCAAGCGAGGAATTGCTGACACCGCGTCATGGCGGCTGAAGCAGCTAGGCCGGTTTCGGCCAGAACAGCCAAGTGAGCGCTACCGCCGCCAGCGCCCAGATCGCGATCATGAAGGCGAGCCCGGCCTTGCTCACCGGCTTCTCGCATCGCATGGCTTCTTCGCGGAATTCCCGCATCAGATCGGTCGGGACCAGCTTGACCGCGAGCATGATGCCGACAGGGACAATTAGCAGGTCGTCCAGGTAACCGATGACCGGGATGAAGTCCGGGATGAGGTCGACAGGGCTCAGCGCATAGGCCGCGACAGCGCCCGCGGTGGCTTTTGCATACCAGGGCACACGCGGGTCGCGGGCGGCAATCCAGAGCGCCACCACGTCGCGCTTGATCTTGCGCGCCCACTGCTTTGCGGCATCGAGCATAGGCATGCCGCTTATATACGGGTGCGCCGGGCTTCAGGCCATCTGAGAGCCGCTCAGGCGCAATCCTTCAATTCCACAACCTCGACGCCGAGGCGGAAGGCCTGTCCGTCGGCATAGGAGCGCGCGTGCTGCTCGGCTTCGAAGGGAAAGATGAGCGTCGTGCCATAGGCGGTGACGCGCACCGTCCACTTCTGGCCCCTGACGAGTTCAACGCCATGAAGTTTCGCCGTAACCATCTCACCCTCCTCAGATCCGGCACTTCAGCGACATCCGCATAACGTCGCGAAAGTCATTTGAACGCAAATAATCCGACCCAATCGTGTCGTTGCGGTGTCGATTCCGACATTGGGTCGTTTGCGTCCGTGAAATGGTTCACCGACAGCATCGCTTTCTTGCCGCCGGACCGGGGCCGGCAGCCTGGAACCGCGACCGCCTCGGCCGGGTTAGAGTCTCGGTTCACAAGGAGACCGCCATGATCCGCAAGCTGAAATCCGGCGAATATCGGCTCTATTCACGCAAGATCGACCCCAGGACCGGCAAGCGCCGCAATCTGGGCACCTTCAAGTCGCGCGAGGCCGCGGAAAAGCACGAACGCGAAGTGCAGTATTTCCAGCGCCATTAGGCGGCTTGACGGTTCTCATGGAGATCAAGGCGATCAAGGAAGGGTCGCGGCCCGCTTGTCACCCATGCGGTGTCGGCGGGGTGCGCGGGCGGGGATGGCCAGGCACGTTGGAGCCGATATGGTCGATGTCGCAACGCCTTGTGATCATCTGGACCGACTTGGTGTCGACGGTCACGCGCCCCAGTACCTGCACCGTCGTACGTCCGAGATCCTCGTCGACATGGACGACTTCGCCCTCGAACCTCAGCTTATCACCGACCTTGGCATCGGGCTCGACCGTCGAATAATTATGGCTATCGCCGTCGAGCTTTATCGCCACGCGGTCCCCAATGCGCTCCATAACCGTGGCAATCACAGCCACCCTGTCACCAATTTCCACTGCCGGCCGTTTCATTGCTGCCTCCTTCCGTTCCGAGCGGTCGCTTGGCGCGTCTCACGACATGAATCCGGGCAGCCTTTTGGACAAACGGGAAAATTAGCATTTGGTTGCCGCCGGCTGTCTGCTGCCGCGGGGTATTGGATATTCGCCGTTGGTTGCTGCTCGTCACGCCGCCTGCGCCAGCTCGACCGTGCCCGCCGGCACGGCGCTGGCGAAGAACCTCATCGCCGGTGGGAGGTAGAGGCCGCCCAGCGCGTCGGCTACGTTTCGGTCGATAGCGCGGACGATGCGCCAGGGAGACCGCGCATTAGGGGGTGCGCCGCTCACGCGGAACCACACGCATTGCCGGATGTTCCTGTTGATCGCAACGACTGCAAGGGACGCATATGGTTGCACCACGGGCGATTTGGAAGGGTTTTCTGAAGGTCGGCTCTGTGTCTTGCGGCGTTAAGCTGGTCGGCGCCACGAGCGAGGCCGGCAAGGTGCACTTCAAGATCCTGAACCGTAAGGACGGCTTGCCGGTGAAAAGCGCCTATGTCGACGAGCAGACCGGCGATGTCGTCGAGACCGAGGACCAGACCAAGGGCTTCGAACTGGAGAAGGACGATTACATCGAGATCGAGCCGGACGAGATCAAGAAGTTGAAACTCACGTCGGCGCACACGCTGGAGGTCGACGAGTTCGTTGCCCTGGACGATATCGACACGCGCTATTTGGAAAAGCCTTATTACCTCGTCCCCGCCGATGGTGCTGCGCTTGAGGCTTTCAGCATATTGCGCGAAGCGATGAAGAAGAAACGTGTCGCCGCAAGGTCCTGCGTGGTGCTCTACCAGCGTGGCCGCGAAGTCGTGATCCAGCCCTTCGGCAAGGGCATGCTGCTCACCGAGTTGCGCACCCACAACGAGATGATATCGGAAGAAAGCGTCTTCGGCGGTCTGAAGTCGCCTAAATACGACAAGGATCTGCTGGAGATCGCCGAACTCCTGATCGACAAGAAGGTGACCAAGTTCGACCCATCGAAGTTCGAGGACACTTATGAGGATGCGCTGATCGCCATGATCGACGCCAAGCGCAAGGGCAAGAAGCTGCCGAAGGCCGCGCCCGCGCCGAGGGAAAACGTCGTCGATTTGGCTGCGGTGCTGAGGAAGAGCCTCGCCAAGGAAGGCATCAAGGCGCCGGCGAAGGCGAAGCCCACCCGCAAGTCTGCTTGATTAAGACTGATGCAATCATCCGAACCGGGATCGCGGTAGTCACTCGGGGCTACGCCGCACCGCTTGCTTGCAGCATCCTACCCTGGAGGATAGGATAATAGCATGACGATACACAGCTCCCACCCCGATATCATCGCCAGGCTCAAGCGCGCGCATGGCCATCTCGCCGCCGTGCTCGCCATGTTCGAGCAAGGCCGCTCCTGCCTCGACCTCGCACAGCAGCTCCACGCCGTCGAAAGTGCCGTCGGCAACGCCAAGCGCGAATTGATCCACGACCATATGGAGCATTGTCTCGTCGAAGGCGGTGAGCCGACCCGGGACACGCTCAAAGAGCTGAAACTGCTCACTAAATATCTGTGAGGGCGTCTATGTGGACGAAGATTCTCGACTGGTTCGGCTTCGGCCCGCACGGACATGACCATAGCGGACATGACCATGGGGGGCATGGCCACGGCCGTCACGGACAGCACGGCCACACGCATGGCGTGATCGATGCAACCATCACCACCACCGATCGCGGCATTTGGGCCATCAAGTGGTCGTTCGTGATCCTGGCGATCACCGCCGCCTTGCAGATTGTCGTCGTCATGGCTTCGGGCAGCGTGGCGCTGCTTGCCGACACCATCCACAATATCGCCGACGCGACCACGGCCATTCCGCTCTGGATCGCTTTCGCGCTGGCCCGGCGCAAGCCGACCCGCACTTTCACCTACGGTCTTGGCCGGGTCGAGGACCTGGCAGGCATCATTATCGTGCTCATCATCCTGTCGAGCGCGCTCGTCGCCGGATATGAGGCGATCAGCCGCCTGTTCAACCCGCAGCCGGTGCGGTTTCTGGGCTGGCTCGCAGCGGCCGGCGTGATCGGCTTCCTCGGCAATGAGGCGGTGGCCGTCTTCCGCATCCGCGTCGGCCGTCAGATCAACAGCGCCGCGTTGATCGCCGACGGCTATCACGCCCGCACAGACGGGCTCACCAGCCTTGCCGTCGTTGCCGGCGCACTCGGCGTCTGGCGCGGCTTGCCGCTGGCGGACCCGATCATCGGCCTCATCATCACCGTCGCTATCTTCGGCATCGTCTGGCAATCGGCGCGCTCAGTCTTGAGGCGCATGCTGGACGGCGTCGAACCCGGCCTCGTTGGCGAGATTCACCACGCCGCCGACCATGTCGCCGGGATCGAGAGGGTGGTCGACGCGAAGGCCCGCTGGCTCGGTCACAAGCTGCATGTCGACGTGGAAATCGCGGTCAATGATGGGCTGCTGCTCGCCGCCGCAAACAAAATCGCCGCGTCGCTCAAGGCCGAGCTCTTCGCGCATATTCCCGCGCTCGACGTTGCCACGGTGCGCTTTGCCGAGCCACGGAGGGAAGGCGGCCACCATCATGCGCCCGATCCGTTCCTGGTCTCTGGCAAGCTTGCCAGCGGGCTGCTCGAGATCGTCGAGACGCCGCAGGGCGAGCGCATGCGGCTGCGCCTGTCGCGTCACGCCGAGGGCTTGCGGGCGAACGTCGCCATCGAACGCGCCGGCGGGGCCGTCGAAAGCCTGCCGCTGTCGCCGGTCGGCGGCGACCATCACCACCTGCAGAGTCTGGTCGCCCCGGCCGAACCGCACGAGTTCAGCGCCAGGCTGCAACTGGCTGCGGGTCCCGACAGCGAGGATCTGCCCTTCGCCATGGCCGAGCCGGAAGGCCATCACCATGAGCACGCGAATGGATGATACGGGCACTCTTTGAGTACCAGCGCGAAATCTACCTGACGATAACGCAACACTAAGGGCGCGCGGCGTGATGTCCGCCTTCCGCCTCGTAGCTCGGCTGTTTGACGCCAAACGGACCAATATAGCGTAACTGCCCTTCGGAATCCCGCTGGGACGGCCTTGAAGTCAGCTACCCGTCCTAACGTGTACTTGATCGAGCGCCAGCTTCAGCCCTTTGGCCAACTTTCCGACATCGTCATTTGCCCAGAAATGCATGAAGAACAGGCGGGGTTGATCGTCCAGCATGTGGTTGTGCACGGCGGTCACTTCTATCCCGCTTTCCCGCAAAGCTCGTAGCACCGGATTCACTTCAGATGCGATCAGAACGAAATCGCCGGTGATCGCGGCCTTGCCACCGCCGGTGGGCTGGAAGTTGATGGCAATCGCGGAGCCCATTGCATCAGGCACGTCCATGCCATCGTCTTTGATGGTCTCTGCGCGCGGGATGCTGATCTGATAGACGCCGCCGTTGACCTTGCCTCTGTGGCCAAGCGCCTTGTCGATGATTTGCGTGTCGAGATCGATCGCTTTCGAGACAGCGGCGGCGCTCGCCGGTGCGTCCGAAAGCGGCGTTCCACTTTGCTGCAACGCCGAATGCAGCGCCGCAGCCAACCTTTCCGGATCGCCGTGCCCCAGCACGTGCATGTACATCGTCTCCGGCTGGGCCCTCTGCAGGTGGTTATGGAGAGCCGTGACCTCGATGCCGCTTTCGATCAGTTTCATCATCACCGGGTCGATCTCTGGCAAGGTCAAGACGAGATCGCCCATCACCATGGCGTCGTGATCGCCCATGGATTTGAATGCGAGCCACGAACCGAGTGCTAAGGCTGGTTTGATCTCCACGCCGTCGAGAGTGACTTTAAGGTCCGAACGAGGCAGCCCGACGCGATAGATGCCTCCTGACACCTCTTGGCCGGATTTCCCGAGTGCCTGCGCTACTGCCTTCCAGTCGGGTGCGGCAAGCGAGGGTTGGGCAATTCCAAGCGAGGCTGCTAACGCGAGGCCAGTTATGATTTTTCCACGCATGATTTGCTCCTGTGTTCAGCCCAGGCGCCCAAATAGAAAACGTCTGCCGTTCCGAGATGCCATCACGCTCGCGCAATTGTGATGCGCTCGGTCGATCAGATCGCCGGTTTGCGTGTTGTTGCTCTTTCGGCGCGAGCGCTCACGCGCAACGCGTCACCGCAGGCTGATCAGCGCGGTGCCAAAGATCGCCAGCAGCGCTCCGGCCCAGGCGGCTGCGGTCGGCCTTTGTCCGCTGCGCAGCCACACCATCGGCAGGATAATGACCGGCGTCATCGAGGACAGCGTCGAGATGATGCCGACATTGCCGGTGCGCAGCGCGGCCATCAGGCAGGACATGCCGAGCGAGGTGCCGACGAAGGCGGAAAGCACGGCGAGCCCGACCGTGCCGAACTGGACGGCCTCCCTTTTGCCCTTGCCGAACGGCGTCGCCGTGAGCGCGATGAACAGGATCACGGCGAGGCCCGAGCGCAGCGCCATGGCCGTGAACGGCTCGACGCCAGCGGCCATCGCCGGTCGTGCCAGAAGGGTGCCGATCGCCTGGCCGAGTGCCGTCGTCACGCCGAGCACGATGCCTGGTCCGAGGCGCCCGGTGAGCGGCGGGCCGGGCGCGGTGCTCACCGGCACGGTGGAAGGGGTGACGACCGGCATCGCCGGCGCCAGGTCGCCGCGCTTGAGAAAGCGCCTCGGCATGCCGATGGCAAGCACGATGCCGGCAAGCACCAGCGCAACGCCCAGCGCCTGCCAGCGGCTGATGGTTTCGCCGAGCACGAGATAGCCGAGCGCCAGCGCGAAAGGCGAGGTGAGCGAGAAGAGTAGCGCGGTGATGCGCAGGCCGACCGAATAGATTGTGGCGAAATAGGTTGTGCTGGCGATGCTGATGCCAGCGAAGCTCGACCCGGCGAGCAGCCAGAACTCCCTTGGTCCGATCGTGTGCCAGCCGCCGATCGCCAGCGACACCGAGCCGGTCATCACGAAGGTCGCGAGCATCTGCCAGCGGGCAAGCTGGAGCAGGGGAACGCGGCCCTTGAGCTCGCTGAGGAACATGGAGCTCAACGCGCTGCACAAGGCGGCGGTTACGGCGAGGGTTTCGGAGACGAACATGGCTGGCGACCGCGAATCCGAGAGCCGGACAATTGCCGATGCTTACGCCAGCACGAGGCCCTCGACTAGGCTGTGCGGGGTCGCGGCCCGCCGAAGATCACCCAACTGGCCCCGATCAGCGCTGCGATGGTCGCGAGAAGCACTGCCAGGCTCGGCAGGTGCAAGAACACGTTCCGCCAGCGCGGTTCGATGACCGCGCCGGTGCTGAAGGGCTCGCCGCTGTACTGGCAAAGGATCCAGGACGCGCCGCTGCGCACCATGTCGGCATCGATGTCGGAGATCAGCGCCTTCGCGTCGCGTTCGGCCGAGGACATCGTTGCCATATGGGCGAGCAGCGCCTTGGCGGTGGCGAGATAGGCATGGCTGCATTCATTGAACGGGCTATCCTCGTCGCCGAGGCTGCCCGGCATCAGGCCCCATAGGCAGTAGGTGAATTGCAAATTGCCGTGATTGTAGAGCCGCCAGAAGGTCGGGTCGGTCACGGTCTGGCGCCGGGCAAGGTCGAGGATGTCGCCGCGGTAGCGCGCGATCACCGCCATCTGGCCGTGGGTCAGGCTGGGAATCTGAATGCCCGGAGGAGGCGGGGCCGAGGAGCCGCTATGTGCCTGCGCCGAGGCTGCAAGCATGACCGACAGGACGGTCGCCAAAAAGAAATTGGCCGCCAGGGTAACGAACCTTGGCGGCCAACGCATGCGATTTCAGGCGTAGCGGCGTGCCGGGCCGCGCTGGTCGCGCACCGCGACCACGCGCTCGGCAACCGCGCCGAAGCCGAGCCCGACGACGGCCCACAGCACCAGCTGAATGCCGAGCGAGGCGACACGGAACTGCCAAAGCACCGTCGCCGAGAAGTTCTCCGGCACTTCGTTGATGTCGGGCAGGGCCGCCTTCACCAGCGCGAAGACGACGAGGAAAGCGAGGCCCGCGACGATCGAGGCATTCCAGGCGCCGAGCCTGCTCCACAGCCGCTGCGCCAGGCCGACCGCCGCCACCATCGCCGCGGTCGAGACGACGATCATGATGAAGAACAATTCGGTGCGGTAGGCGATCGTTTCGGCATTGCCGACCGCCGGCGGGTTAGCCGGATATTTGAGGCTCGGAACCACGATTACGGCCAGGAAGCCGAGCAGCGCGATAAGCGCCGAGGTGCCGCGCGGGCCGAGCGAGCCCAGCCGACCATAGGCATAGGCAAAGACCAGCGAGAACAGCCCGCCGAGCGCCGCCCCATAGACCAGCACGCCGGTCGCCAGGCCAATGCCGGCCTGCGTGGCGCGGCTGACCATCTCGGGCTCCGGCGCCTCGCCGGCCGCCTGGGCCTGCTGTTCCTCGAAGGCGATCGCCCTGTCGACCTGCGGCTCGCCATAGACGCGGGCGAAGGCGAACGCCAGAATCCCTGCGACCAGCCCGACAAGCATGCCGCGCAGCAAAAGTTTTCCGACCATGTCAGAGTCCCTTCAAGCAATTCCCGGAAAAATTCGAGCGCTTTTCCGTCCGGAATCGCGTTAGACCAAAACTCAGAACGGCTCAGCGATGCCGAAGCCGCCTTAGTGGCAGGGGAAGCCGAGCAGGTGGCGGCCGTCATGCACGAACTCGTGCACCATCGTGCCGCGGATCAGCGACGTCGCGCCTTCTTCCGCGCCGACGAAATAGATCATCATCAGCAGCATCAGGCCGGCAAAGATTGCCCAGGGCAGAAGCTCGCGGACGGGAATCGCAACCGGGCCGTAGGTCGGGGCGAAGGTGGTGTCGGACATTTTGACCTCCTGTGGGATGCTGCGTCCCGTTGATCCAACTATGCTGCGAGATAAGGCCTGACTTTCGGCTGGTGCCGATCACAGTGGCGCGACCGTGCCGGACTCGCACCGGCTTCCAATCCCGTATAGCGCTAAAACACTTGTCAGCACTTGGTTCGCCTGTCAACGACATGTAATGGCCAACGCGGCTTCGCGCGGCCGAAATTTCACTGGACCACGGAGATTTGGGATGTTCGCCCGCCTGACGATGATCGCGAGCGGCGCAACGCCCGGTATGCGCAAGGGCCGCTTTCCGAAGGACGAGGCGCCGGAGCCGAGCGCCTTCGATCGCGCTGGCGCGATCGCGTCCTCGCTGCGCCGGGCCGACCGCGTCTGGACAAGTCCGGCGCTTGCCGCGCGCAGGACGGCCGAGGCGCTCGGCCTTGATGCGGCGGTCCAGCCGCTGCTCGCCGAGCAGGATTTCGCGCGCTGGGCCGGGAAAGGCTTCGAGGAGGTGCAGGCTGAGGACCCGGAAGGCATGGCGGCCTGGCTTTCCGATCCGGACGCCGCACCCCACGGCGGCGAGTCGCTTGCCGCGGTGGCCCGGCGCGGCACCGCGCTGATGGAGCGCTTGGCCGCCGAGAGCGGCCATACCATCGCGCTCACCCATGCCGTGCCGATCCGCGTCGCGATCGTGCATGTGCTGGGCGCGCCTCTCTCCGCGGTCTGGAAGATCGACATCGAACCGCTGTCGCTCACCGAATTCCGCAGCGACGGCCGCCGCTGGGTGCTGCATGCGAGCGGGGTCGCCGCCCGCGCGAAATAGCGCTGGAAAAGCGCCCGTCTGCCGACGAGCGGCCGCGGGCCCTGCCGTTTCAGCAATCGCTAACGGAACGGAAACGCCTCGCTGATATGGTGCTGCCGCGTGGCGAGGAGAGCCCTGCCTTAGGAGCCGCCGGACATGGCCAATTATCCCGAGACCGAGCGTCGTCTTCATGCGCGCGAATTCGTGCTCAAGGAAGCCACGATCATTGCCGGTGGCGTCAGGATCGGCTGCTCGGTCAGGAATCAGCACGAGCAGGGCGCGGAGTTGCGCGTCGCCGCCGATACGGAGATCCCGGAACGCTTCCTGCTCGAGGTTCCAGCCGACGATACGACCTATCGAGCCTTGGTGCGGTGGCGTCGGAACGATCGCGTCGGCGTGGCGCTCTACAGCAACGCGCCGAGGAACTGACTGCCCGGACGTCTCACCAATTCGTCACTCTCCATCCTAGCCCGCACGTGCAACCGGCATGCATGGAACGCAACCGCCGCGAGCCCGTTCATTGCTGCCGATCAACTGGGATTCGCGTATGACCAGGACAGCCGTTTGGGTGGCGCTGATCGCCATCGTTCTCTTAGGCCTCTATTTGTTGGAGGCCAACGGCATGATCCGGTTCTAGAAGCAGCGGCGCCGCTCGTCGCCATTCGCAAGGTCAGCAGCAGCGGCTCGCTCCGCAGCATGGCCGGCTTGCCGCTTTCTGTTCCTTCAGCCAGCGGTCGCGCGGCTTGCAGCTTGCCGGTCGTGGCGACAGCTCGACCTCGATGGCGCCGCCAACGACGCTTGGCTGGGCCGCGCGGTGCAGTTCCATCGGGCGGACGCCGTCGCTGACTTCGAAGGTCAGTTTCGCCGACTGGTCGAGGGCTACGTGATCCGAGACCTTGCGGATGATCGCCGCGAACTTGCCGGCCGGCATATGGATCGGGCCGCCTTCGTCCACGTCCCATAGCTGGACGAAGATCTCCGACCAGGATTCCGGATTGGCCTCGCAATCGAGCGCCGAGAACTGCCCCGCCTTCACCTCGGTGACATGATAGCCTGGTTTAACCGGCCGTCCGTCATGGCGGAACACCAGCGGCCGGTCCTCATGATCGGCCAGCGCGCCCAGCAGGTCGCCGATGGTCAGGTCGGCGGGGTCAATCGGGACAGCGTTTTTGTGATTGTCAGAAGACAGCATGTCGGCTATTCCTCATTTCAATATTTCAAGGATTATTGAAACGTGGATGAACGTCAAGCCCTGATCGCCTTTGGCGCGCTGTCGCAGGAGACACGCCTGCGCCTGTTGCGCCTGCTGGTCGTTGCCGGACCGGAAGGCATAGCCGCCGGCTCGCTTGCCGAACAGGTCGAGGTTTCGCCCTCCAATGTCAGCTTCCATCTCAAGGAACTGGAACGGTCCGGCCTCGTCACCGCGCGGCGCGACGCCCGCTCGATCGTCTACAGCGCCGAATACGACGTGCTGTCCGGCCTGATCCGCTTCCTGATGGAGGACTGCTGCTCTGGCCGCCCGGAAATCTGCACGCCGGCGCTTGCCGCACCTTGCTGCCGGCCGGGCGAGGGGACCAGGCAATGACTGTGGTGCTCCTTGCCCGGCCGTGGGCCAACCGATGAACGGCTTCGATTCATCGCGCCGCTTCGCCGCCGAAGCCCTGGGCACCGCCCTGTTGGTGGCGACGGTCGTCGGCTCCGGCATCATGGCCGAGACGCTGACGCATGACACCGCGCTGCAGCTGCTTGCCAACACGCTCGCGACCGGCGCCATGCTGGTGGTGTTGATCACCGTCCTCGGGCCGATCTCGGGCGCGCATTTCAATCCCGCGGTCTCGCTGGTGTTCTGCCTCAGCCGGTCGCTGCCGGCCCGCGATCTCCCTGCCTATCTGGTCGCGCAGTTCGCCGGCGGCATTGCAGGCACCATCGGCGCGCATCTCATGTTCGCCCGGCCGGTTCTGGAGATTGCGACGAAACCGCGGACCGGGCCGGCACAGTGGTTCTCCGAAGGCGTCGCGGCATTCGGCCTTATCGCCGTCATTCTCGCCGGCCTGCGCTTCGAGCGGCGGGCCGTGCCGTGGCTGGTCGGGCTCTATATCACGGCGGCCTATTGGTTCACCGCATCCACGTCCTTCGCCAATCCCGCCGTCGCCGTGGCGCGCTCGCTCACCAACAGCTTCTCCGGCATCAGGCCGGTCGATCTGCCGGGCTTCATCGCCGCCGAGCTGCTCGGCGCGCTGGTCGCGCTGGCGCTGATGGGCTGGCTGCTCAAGCCCGAAACCGTTCAGCAGTCCCACCCACTGAAAGCAGAGCCATGACGGTCACGATCTACCACAATCCCGCTTGCGGCACCTCGCGTAACACGCTCGCCATGATCCGCGCCAGCCGCGAGGAACCGGTGGTGATCGAATATCTGAAGACGCCGCCGAGCCGTGAGCGGCTGCTCGAACTGATCGCGGCGATGGGGATCTCTGCGCGCGATTTGTTGCGGGAGAAAGGGACCCCTTACGCCGAGCTCGGTCTCGCCGATCCGAAATGGAGCGATGAGGAACTGATCGATTTCATGCTCGCCCATCCGATCCTGATCAACCGGCCGATCGTCGAGACGCCGAAAGGCACGAGGCTATGCCGGCCATCGGAGGCGGTGCTGCCGCTGCTCGACAATCCGGTGCGCGAATTCGTCAAGGAAGACGGCGAGAAAGTTGCTTACTAGTTAGCCTTGGGGAGCCAGATGCTTCATGAAGTAGATGGACGCCCTCGGTTTGCCGAACGGGTCGACAAAATGATGCGGCACGACGCCGACCTCCCGCCAGTTCATCCGCCGATAGAGCCGCTCGCTCGCTCCGCCCTCGGCTGTGTCGAGAAGCAGCAAGGAGCGCTTGCTCTTCCTTGCTTCGTCTTCGACTGATGCCATGAGCGCGGAGCCGATACCTTGCCGCTGGAAGTCTCGATGAACGAGCAGCTTGTAAACCTCCGCCCGGTGCAGCGCATTCGGCTCCGGCGACAGATAGAGCTGGACGGTGCCGACGAGATTATCCTCGAGATAGGCGCAGATCAGAAGGCGTTCCCCGGCCGCCAGCGAGGGGAAGATGCCTTGCCAATAGGACCGGGCTTGTTCGGCGTCCAACGGCAGGACGAAGCCGACGAGCGCCCCGTCCTCTATGCTCTGTATCAACAGCTCGGCGAGGACGTCGAGTTGCGCCGTTGCTTCGCCCTCGTCGATTACCGCGATACGCATTTGCTCCCCCTTCGAGGCTCGATTGATAATGGGCTTTGAGCAATCCGTGAAGGCCGAAGCGTCTGCGCCCGTCCAGCGCGATCGTAATGTTCTCGTAGCGGCTCTCGGCGTCACGCAAATCCTTGCCTGGGGATCGTCCTATTATCTGCCCGCCGTGCTTGCCGCGCCGATTGCCGAGGATACCGGCTGGTCGCTCGCGTCGGTCGTTGCCGGGCTGTCTTGCGGGCTGCTGCTTGCCGGGCTGGCCTCACCAGTCACCGGACGGCTGATCCAACGCCACGGCGGCCGGCCCGTTCTTGCCGCGAGTTCGCTTCTGCTGGCTGCCGCGCATTCGCTGCTGGCGACGGCAACGGCCTATCCCCTTTACTTGATGGCCTGGCTGCTCATGGGCCTGGGCATGTCGAGCGGCCTCTACGATGCCGGCTTCGCCACGCTCGGGCGGCTTTATGGTCAGGGCGCGCGCGGCGCCATTACCAACCTGACGCTCTTCGGCGGCTTCGCCAGCACGGTCTGCTGGCCGCTCAGCGCTTTCCTTGTCGAGCATGGCGGATGGCGCGTCGCCTGTCTTTGCTACGCGGCCATCCATCTGGTGATCTGTCTGCCGCTCCATCTTTGGATGGTCCCGCCGCCTCCGCCCGTGACGCCCGCGCCGGTGAAGGACAGGTCGAAGGAGGCGTTGGCCACGGGCAGGGCGCGGGCACGCTTCATTCTGCTGGCCTCGATCCTGACATCGGCCGCGATGATCGCGTCCATGCTCTCCGTCCACCTGCTGACGCTGCTGCAATTGCGCGGCCTGGGCCTGGCGGCCGCCGTCGGCCTTGGCGCATTGGTCGGCCCTTCACAGGTCGGGGCGAGGGTGGCGGAACTGCTGATCGGCCGCAACCGTCACCATCCGATCTGGACGATGCTGACATCCGTATCGCTGCTGGCGGCCGGGATCTGGCTGCTCCTGGCGAGCCAGACCTTCATCGCCCTCGCTTTGATCCTTTACGGCGCCGGCAACGGCATCCACACGATCGCGCGCGGCGCCCTGCCGCTGGTGCTGTTCGACCCACAGCAATATGCAGCGCTGATGGGCAAGCTCGCGACGCCCAGCCTCATCGTCCAGGCGACAGCTCCTTCGATCGGAGCGCTGCTCTTGGGCATGGGTGGCGACAATCTCGTCCTAGCCACGCTCGCGGTCGCCGCCACGGTCAATGTGGGGCTCTGCGCCTGTCTCATCGCGGCAGTGCGCCGATAGCTTCGTCTCACGGCCTGGCGGGCCCGCCGAACTTTACATTTTTGTAAATTGCCCTTGGCGGTTAATTCGCGATACGGCTCGCCAGCGGTTCGGCTCGGCTATCCGCGTGATGGCACTTCCGGATGAACGGGCCGCGCCGAATTCAACTTGGGAGAACGCTATGATTCGCAAGGTTTTGGTTGCAGCTTCGGTTGTTGGGCTTTTCAGCGTGCCGGCATTTGCGGCCACGCAGTATTGGGTGGCAAAGGACGCCACCACCAAGAAATGCTCGGTGGTTTCCACGAAGCCCGACGGCAAGAAACTGACCGATGCCGGGACGAAGGCATACACGTCCCAGGCCAATGCCGAAAAGGCGCTGAAGATGCTCAAGGACTGCAAGTAAGCTTGCTGTTCTGAAATTTGCGCCCGCTTCGGCATGCCGGAGCGGGCTTTTTTCTTCGCCGGGACTGCCTACCGCTGCACGTCAACGGGGAGCGGCTCGCCTATGTCCATAGCTGCCTCACCGATCGCCGACAGTTGCTACGGCGCATCGCCGACATCGCCTTTGAGTCGGCTTCAACGAGCTATCGGCAGTTCCGGCTGCGCTACGGCTGACGCCGACGGAAGCGCGTGCCTTGACCGAGAAGGCCGGCAATGGTTGAAGTGCATGGCGGTCGTGCCGGCATCTTCGTCCGGTGCCGCGCATCGGTGTGTTTCCTTGCGGCCTGATCCCTGCGCGCAGTCGCCTACTTGTCCGCCGCCAGCGTCTCGTTGAGGACGGCGGCCACGCGCAGGCCGCCCAGCGCCAGCTGCTGAATGGCGACCGGGGAGAACTGGTCGAAATAGGCTTGGTCGAGGATCACCGCGTGCGGGTTGTCGGACTTGATTACCGTGCCTTTCGGCAGCGCGCGATAAGCGTCTTCCGCCTTGTCGTGGCACTCGGCGAGCCATTTTTCCGGCGTTTGGTCGGCGGCCGGCATGGCGGGCAGATGCGGGATGACGTCGGTCTCGAGATCGAGCGCCACCTTGCCCCAGTCATAGTATTTGAACAGGATCAGGCTTGAATCCCACACCGCATGGAACGTCGTGAGGTCGCGGTAGGTCGAGCCGTCCGGCTTCGGCCGGTAGACGTTGAAGCTGACCGTCAGCGTGTTGCCGCCCTGGTCGCCCTGGCTGCCATCCAGGCGCTCGACACAATGCAACGGCTGCGACAGGTCGCCGACCAGATGGATGACGAAGGCCAGCGCCTGCCAGCGTTCCTCGTCGCCCTTCGCCGGATCGGCCAGGATCTTCTCCTGCGCCGGCAGCGCCCGCATCAGGCAGACGCCGAAGCTTGCATTGTCCTTGCAGTCGCGCGCCGGATCATAGGCGGTGGTTCTGGCAGTCGCATCGCCGGGCGTCGAGGCCAGCGGAATGTCAATGAAATGCCAGTTCGACGTTTCCTTGTGGTCGGCCCGGTAGTCGTCGGCCCAACTCGCGACCGAGGCCAGCGACACGGTGGCTGCCGGCTTGAGCTTCAGATGCGAGCGCAAAAGCTGCTCAATGATGTCATAGGCGTTCTGGCTGAGCCTATGCTGGGCGATCTCGGCGATCACCGCGTGCCCCTCCTGGCCCCAGGCCCGCGCCTGGCCGCACATTGCCCCACCCATTACCGTTGTCGCCAAGCAAAATGCCGCCGCGGCTTTCCACGTCATCGCCTTGCCTCCTTCGGGTTTTCAATCCGGAAACTACAATGGAGGCTTGTGACAAGGACATGAACAATCTCACGAACGCGAGATTGGCTGATAGGGCAGGCGATCTGCGTATGTTCGTCAGGCGGGCGAATAGCTTTGCCGCGCCGGCGCAAGAAAACCCAGGCCAGCGGATTGTCCAGCCCGGGCTCTTCTTTCATTCACAATGGCGAAGCGCCTCAGTCGCGATGCTCCGGCATCGCCTTCAACTGGTCTTTCGTCCAACTGGTGACGGCATGCACGTCGCCGTCCTCGTCGCGCATGAAATCGAGCTGGCTGGCGGTGACGGCCACCGGCTTCGCGCCGATGCCGAGGAAGCCGCCGACATCGATGACCACCTGGCTGCCATGCAGGTGGTCGACCGAGCCGATCTTTTCGTCATCGGGGCCATAGATGGTCGCGCCTTCGAGGACGTCGGGAGTGAGCTCGGCATTGGTCAGTCTTACGTGGCTGGAATGGTCCATCGCGCATCTCCTGTGGCTGTACAGGGGATGAACCTCCGATTAGGCCAAGGGTTCCACCGACAAAGCGAAAAGCGAGCGCCTCTTAGCGAAGCGCCGCCCATCCCGTCACGAGGATGAGGATAAGCGTGACCAGAGCGCCCGAGACATAGAGGATCGTCCTGACGTTGCCGCCCTTGGCGGCCTTTCCGCCGCGCAGGTAGATGACCATGTGGACAAGGCGTATCGCCAGGTGAACCCAGACAAGCACGGCAAGCGTCACCGGCCCGACGCCGGCTATCATCGCCAGCAATACGGGCACGACGAAGGGAGCGAGTGCCTCGACCGAGTTCATATGGACACGGTCGATCCGGTAGAGCGGGTTGTCGTCGTCCGCCGGAACGACCGGACCCGACAGCTTACCCGCAAATCCCTTGGACGAGCCGGAATAGACCGCCAGCGCCACCGACTGGAGGCAGAGCGCCAGCACGCCGAGGATGCTCAGCCAATAGGTTTCCATGTTCCGCTCTTCCTCCTCATCGCTGCGGCCATGTCGGTCGCGGTCGTCCGCCGGGGCGCGCCGTCAGGCAGCCTGGGAAAAAAGCGCCTGGTACCGCTGCAGGTAGAGCGGCCAGCCCTGATCGCTGTCGACGCCGCCGCGCACGCTCTCCCAACCTTGGCCATGCCGCTCGATATGGCGGTGCTCGATGTTGACACGGGTGCGGTTTTCCGCCTCGGCCGAGAAGCGGACCTCCCACTCGCTGGTCTTGGCAAGGTCGGTTTCGATCTGCCAGCGCGGGCTGATGTCCCAGCTTAAGAGCAGCCGGTTCGGTGGCTCGTAGGCGAGCACACGGGCGAAGCGGCATTCCGAGCCATCGACGCCGCGGTCATAGACATGGCCGCCGACCCGCGGCTCGAAGATCGTTTCCGCGATCGGGACAGTGAGCAGGTTATGCTCGCGCGGCTTGAAGCTGCCGAAATCCTCGGTGAACACCTTGAAGGCGCGCGCGATCGGCGCCGCGACCACCACGGAGTGTTTTACGGGAGCAGGTGCCGGTTGCTTGATCATGTTTCGTCCTCTGTCGGTTGCTCGACAATTTGCGCGTAGGCGGCAAGCGCCTTCACCCAGAACTGGTCGATCTCCGCCCGAAACGCCGCGAGGCCATCCGGGTCGATGCGGTAGATGCGTTCCTTGCCCGAACGCGTGTCAGCCACCAGCCCGGCGTCCTTGAGCACCTTCAAGTGCTGCGAGACCGCCGGCCTTGTTACCGGCAATAGGTCGGCCAGCCCGCTGACCGAGCTGGGCCGGTCGACCAGCAGTTCGAAGATCGTACGTCGCGTCGGGTCGCCGAGCGCTATCCAGTATTTCGCGTTAGTGGTCACTAACGTGAAACCTAAGGCGAGATGTCGGCCCTGTCAACCCGGACGGAGAGCGCACGCCAAGCGCCGGCGCGGGAGGCGTGCCCTGGGCCGTGAAGCGCAGATAGCTTGGTTGTCGGCTCGTCAGCTGCGCCGCTTTGCCTTCAGGCTCCGCGCCGCTTGCTCGATCGCCGCTCGGTCGTTGCCCAGCCGGTCGAGCAGCTCCTGCGCCTCGTCCCCCGAAATGCCGGTGCGCGCGGCAAGCGCCTCGACTGTCAGCACATCCGCGCTGTCGATCTCGCGCGTTTCGGGCAGCGCATCGCCCGCCGTCAGCGGCAGCGCCGCCTCGCGGTCGATCTCCAGCTCGGCCTGATGCCAGTGCCGTTCGTGATTGCCGAGGATGCCGCCCTCGCGTTGAAAGATCTCATAGGCGCGTTGCCTGATCTTCTCGGTCCGATCATCGTCCATCGCCGTTCCTCCTTGCGTGTCCCAAGAACGCAAGATGAGGCGGAACGATCCGCGTCGTTCGCGAAGTGATCGCCGGCGCAATTCCGGCTCTCGACTGCGCTGGCTGACACGTCGCGCTACGGCCCGTATATCGCCACTGCCTTGCCGAACATGCCGGGCTCCGGCTTCACGCCGAGCCCCGGCCGCTGCGGCACCGCGATGTGGCCCTGCTTGATGGCGATCGGATGCTTCTGGTCGAAATGGCCCTTGATGTATTCCTGGGCGATCCAGGCGCCTTCCATGCGGCGGGGCTCGACGGTGGCGGCCAGATGCACGCAGGCCGCGGCGATGATGTCGCCGCCCCAGGCGTCGTCGCAGCTGTGCGGCAGTGAGCGAATGGCGCAAAGGTCGCGCACCGTGGTCATCTTGGTGAGACCGCCGAGACGCGTCACCTTGAAGCCGAAGCCGTCGGCGATGCCCATAGAGATTGCCCTCAGCACCGCGTTCTGGTCCTCGGTGCTCTCGTCGAGATAGATCGGATGTGTCAGGCGGCTTTTGAGCGTCGCGATCTCGTCCATCGTGTTGCAAGGCTGCTCGAAGACGAAGGGGATTTGTTGGCAGAGCCGGTCGAGATGGATCGCCGCGGCGGCCGTCAGGCCCCGGTTGCCATCGACCGCCAGCCGAGCCTTGTAGCCGACCGCTTCCCAGACCTTGTGGACGACGGCCACGTCTTGTTCCAGGTTGCGTCCGCTGATCTTGATCTGCAGGCGCGGATAGCCGGCCTTCACCTTGTCGGCGGCGATCCGTGCCGTCTCCTCCGGCGGTCCGACTATCAGCGAATAATAGGCCGGCACGCGGTCAGTCAGCGCGCCGCCCAGCAGCGTCGAGACCGGCACGCCGAGCTTCTGTCCAAGCAGGTCGAGAAAGGCCATGTCGAAGGCGGCCTTCGCATAGCCGTGCCCGTTGAGCCGCTCGTCCATCTGTTTGGCGAGCAGCCTGATCGAGGCGATTTCCGCGCCGATCAGCCCCGGCGCGATTTCGGCGATCGCGGCGCGGGCGCCGAGCGCATGATGCGGCTGGTAGACCGGCCCGATCGGGCAAGTCTCGCCCCAGCCGGTGAGACCTTCATCGGTGACGATCTCGACCAGCGTCGAATCCAGCGCCTCCACATCGGCGCTGGCCATACGGTAGACGCCGTCCTTGACCGGCAGCTGCGCCGAATAGACGTTGATCCGGTCGATCCGCATACGGGCTTCCCTCCGAAGGACACGTTGGCAACAGGACCTTTGCAAGCCTCGCCTGTTACATCCTCGCCCTGGCCGAGGTCGGATCGTAAGGCGAATCCGCGATCACTTGCGCCGTCTTCCATTCGCCGAGGATCGCCACATCGAGCTTGGTGCCGGGCCTGGAAAAGCATTCGGGCAGCAGCCCCAGCGCCACATCGTGGCCCAGGGCATAGCCATAGCCGCCCGACGTGATGCGCCCGACCAGCTTGCCGTCGCTGTAGAGCCCTTCATTGGCTAAGGTGCTGGCGCCGTCAGTGTCGATCCGGAGCGTCACCGAGCGGCGCTGATCGTTGCGCTCCTTGTATCTCAGCACCGCGTCGCGCCCGACGAAATCGCCCTTGTCGAGGCGGATGAAGCGCTCTAGCCCGCTCTCCAGCGCGTTGAGCTCGGCGTTCATGTCGCGGTACATGGCGCGATAGGATTTCTCGAGCCTGAGCGACTCCAGCGCATGCAGCCCGACCAGCCGCATGCCGTACTTCTCGCCTTGCTTCAGGAGCGCCTCGAGCAATTGCCGCTGGTAGGGCAAGGGATGGTAGAGCTCCCAGCCAAGCTCGCCCTCATAGTTGACGCGCAGCAGCCTAACGTCGCTGGCGAGAGCCACGTTGCCGATCTTAACGCCGAACCACGGGAAGCTTTCGTTGGAGAGATCGATCTCGGTCAGCGGCTGCAATACGGCCCGCGCGTTCGGTCCGACGACCGTGAAACAGCCGCGATCGTTGGTGACATTCTTCAGGCTCACGCTGCCGTCGGCGGGAAGCAGTCTGGACAAATCGTCGAAATTCCAGCGCTCGGCGCGCGGCGTCGAGATCAGGTAGAACGAGTCGGCCGCCAACCGCGCCACCATATATTCCGCCTGCACGCCACCGCCCGCGGTTAGGTGATGCGCCAGCGTGACCTTGCCGACCGAAGGCAAGCGGTTGGCGATGATCCTGTCCAGCCAGGCCGCCGCGCCCGGGCCTGCCACCTCGAACTTGGTCATCGGCGTCATCTCGACCAGGCCGACGGCGTTGCGCACCGCCAGCACTTCCTCGCCGACGAGGTTGCCCTTGGGCGTCCAGCGCCAGCTATACTGGTCCTTCGCCTCGACGCCGTCGCGCGCGAACCAGTTGGGCATCTCCCAGCCGTTGAGCACGCCCCAGACGGCGCCCAGCTCGGTCAGCCTGTCATAGGAGGGCGCGGTCTTCTGCGGCCGCGCGGCGGGCATGTCCTGTCCGGGATATTTCTGCTCCGCATGAGTGCCCCAGGCCTCGCGCACTTTCTCGCGCGTCCATTCCTTGTTGGCGTAGTCGCCGAAGCGGCGCGGATCGAGGTCGGACGTGTCGAGGCTATTGCCGCCCTCGACGATTCGCTCCGACAGATAATAACCGATGGTGCCGCCCCACAGGATGCCGCCCGGCACGCCTTCGGCGAGCCAGACATTGGGCAGGCCCCAGGCCGGCCCCATCAAAGGCAGCTCGTCCGCCGTCATCTGGAAGGGGCCGCGCACATTGGCCTTGATGCCGACGCGCCCGAGCGCTGGAACAAGCTGCAGCGCCTGCTCCCAATTCCACGACACCGCTTCGAAATCCTCTTCCAGCAGGTCGGCGCCGAACCAGGCAGGAACGCCATCCTCGGCGAACAGCTTCAGGTTCGCGGTGCGTTCGTAAGGCCCGAACATCAGCCCGTCGCCTTCCTCGCGCAGATAGCCCTCGAACCCTTCGTCGCGCAGGATCGGCATTTCGGGCCGACCGGCTCGCTTGCGCTCCACCACTTCCGGCACCGCTTCGGTGATCCAGTACTGGTGCAGGATCGGGATCGCCGGGATATCGAGGCCGAGCAGCGCGCCGGTCTGACGCGCGTAATTGCCGGTGGCGCAAATCACATGCTCGCAGGTGATGTCGCCCTGGCTGGTCTCGACCAGCCACTCGCCGGAGGCGGTCCGCCTGAAGCCGGTGACTTCGGTGTTGAGATAGATTTTCGCGCCGAGATCGCGCGCGCCCTTGGCCATGGC
Organism: Mesorhizobium sp. B4-1-3; assembly: GCF_006439355.1. Lineage (GTDB taxonomy): Bacteria > Pseudomonadota > Alphaproteobacteria > Rhizobiales > Rhizobiaceae > Mesorhizobium. The sequence continues at coordinate 17,509 of NZ_VFTG01000033.1, read as the reverse complement.
GTGCGTGACGTCGGCCGGCGCGATATGGCCGTCATCGGGATTGTAGAGCGCGCCGAGCATTTGCTTGTTGTCCAGCAGCGGCCAGAGCTTTCGCGCCTCGTCGGGCGTGAGCAGCTGCGCCCGCATGCCCTGCACCTCGGCGACGCTCATATAGCTCTTGAACTCGTCGAGCCGGTCCCGCGAATTGGCGATGCGCAGCTGCCCGCATTTATGCCAGCCGACCGGCTGCCCGGTCTCGGCCTCGAGACCCTCATAGATCTCGATCGTCTTGTTGATCATCCGCCCGACATTGATGTTGCGGGCATAGGATGGGATCAGACCGGCCGCGTGCCAGGTCGAGCCGGCGGTGAGCTGCGTGCGCTCCAGCAGCGCCACTTCGGTCCAGCCGCGCTTGGCCAGACCGTAAAGGACACCCGCGCCGACGCATCCGCCGCCAACGATCACAACTCGCGCATGTGTCTGCATCACCACCGGTCCGACTGTTCAGAGCAAAAGTGCCCCGGAAAGCTACAAGCGGTGATTGGCGCTGTAACGTCTTCAAAAATTAGGGGTCATGATAAATTGTGCTTATGCAGCGCTGCCCGCGCCCCGGCTCGGACCCCGCGGAACTCATCTGGCTTGCCCCTCCTGCGCGGCCTCGTCCTTGAAGTCGACCTTCGTGCCCGGCTTGACCATGGCCGCCAGGTCCTCGGCGTCCCAGTTGGTCATCCGGATGCAGCCATGCGAGAAGGTGGTGCCGATCTTGCCCGGGTCGGGCGTGCCGTGGATGCCGTAGCTCTCGATCGAGAGGTCGATCCACACCGATCCGACGGGATTGTTGGGCCCCTTGGCGATGGTGAAGGGGCGCTTGGTCTTCACTCCCTTGAAGGCGAATTTCGGATTGTAGTGATAGGTCGGATTGTGCACCACGCGCTTGACCTCGGCGGTGCCGCTCGGCGCCGGCTTTTCCTCGCTGCCGATCGAGGCCGGATAAATCGCAATCGCCTTGCCCGACGCATCGAGGGCGCGCACTTGGCGCAATGCCTTGTCGATCTCGACGCTGGCAATCTGTAAAGGCGGGTCGCCGCGGCTGACATCGGGCACCACCAGGGTCGTGCCAGCCTTGCTGAATCGCGAGCGGAGGTTGAGCATCCTCAGCAATTGTTCGCTGACATGGAACCGCTCCGCCAGCTTCTCCCGTGCGTTGCGGTAGCCGAGGTATTTCAAGCGGGCCATACTCTCCATGCGAACCGGAATGCGCCTGGTGAAGGGGCCGCGCACATCCTTGGCCGTGACTTCGTATGTCGTCAGCACAGGGCCGGCGAAAGTTGCTGCGAGCTTATCCCAGGTCTCCCGCGTAAGCTTGCCGTCGGAAGGCAGTCCGTTCGCTGCCTGGAAGGCCGCGACAGCCTTGGTGAAGCTTTGCAAAACGCGGCCGTCGATCAGGCCCGGCGAGAAGCGGGCGCGATCCAGAAGCACCTGCGCCTTGAGGACCATGGGACTGACGCCCGTTGGTTCGCCCTCGCTGAATTGCGCTTGATTGACGGCGTCCGGCTCAAGCCTCGCTGCCTGCGCGACGCTGCATGCCAGTGCCAGCGTCACCGCGAGCGCAACAAGAAGCCTGATCATCGACGTCACTCCGCGACCGCGACAAGGACCTGTCTCTATGACGCGGCAGTCCCGATCTGGTTCCTGTCGGGGGTGGTCGAAGTGAAGACCGTCGCAAGTGCTTCGCTAACAGCGATCGCAGCTGATGAGGCGGCGCTGGCCGCCGCCTCATTCACATCAGACATGTTTCGGTTGAGCAATTCCCGGGATTGGCGGAATGGCGGCATCCTCGATGAGGATATCCTTCTTGCGAGCAAAGGCGACGAAAACACCCCTCGCTGTTTCCGCATCCACATCCCCAGCCAGGGCGGCCCTCAAGGCGCGGATCGCGGCCTTCTGCTCGGGGCTGTTGCCACACCAGTCGATGACAAATTGGTAGGCGTCCGCGACGGTATTCAGCTGACGCGGAAATCCCAGTCCTACCCAGACATGGATTGGCTTTTCGAACGGTTTGGCGAGCATCGCGAATTCCTCCTCGATCCGCAATTAGACGGTCAGCCCGCCGCCTTTGCCGCCCTTGCCCACCATCCAGGGCAAGGTGGTGCTCACGTCTTCCTGGATTCTGGCGGACTTCGCGAAACCGCAAAACGCCTCTCTGGCGGCCGTCAGCGGAAAGCCGCTGTCGAATGCCCGCTGGCACGCGCGCAGCGCCGTTTCATAGATCGGCCCACGCCGGTTCTTGGGCCATTCATAGAGAAATTCCAAGGCGTCTTCGAGGCAGGCGATTTCCTGGATGAAACTGTTTCCGCTCTTGACGAAAACAGGGCTGTCGAACATCCGATCGTTCATAAGATCCTCCAAATCGAACGAACAATGTGAATTTGGGACGGGCGGGGATCAGCGGTCCGCGCCTGGGATGCGATATGGGTTTACGGGTTTGAGCCGTCAAGGACTTGGCGCATGCCGTCATGTCCTATTTCGCAGGGGCGATGTGTCGCGCGCTGTTCGGTCGATCAGCTGGCACCCAAGCCGCCGGCAGCGGCCTTGTCAGCGACTGGAATTGAGCTTCTGGATACGCCCCTTATCCAGCCGGAACACGCCGTCCATACCGCCTTGCTGCTCGAAGTCGGTTTGAAGCTCGTCCCACGTGCCGAGATATGCACCGCACTCGGCGCAATGAATCGCTGTTGCGGGTTGAGCATCGGCCGGGATCTGCAGACGGATGGTGCCGCAAAAAGGGCATTCCAGTTTGTGGTCAAGATACTCGCCAGCCATTTTGGGGAGCATCGCGCAACAAGCACGTCTTCGCAAGCAGGGAATTTCCGACGAGCTTTGCTTCAGCCGGCTTGGAAGCAGCCGGTCGCGAAACGCCGCCGCCACATCCGGCGGGCATGCGCGGCATTCAGCCGGTCACACGCGGCTTGAAGTGGACGTCTGGACACGCGCCCTGATGATCCGTGCTTCTCGCAGAAGCGACGGTCGGTCGCGCCCGACGGCCTTTATCAGTCGCCTGGCTTGAGCCTCCGAGATGCCGGTTTTCTCTTTCAGCAGAATGACGAGCTGCTTGTCGTCAATTCGGCCGTGGGAACTGCCTTCACCGGGTTCAGTCATATCAAAGATCCTCCTTCCAACCGAACTGGGAAGACCGTCGAAAGTTTCAATGCGGCTTTGCTTGGCTAGCCGCTCCGCGGTGGCACTATCTGCCCAGCGGTCTTCGCGAAAGCTCCGCCAGCTCCCGCTCGTCGACAATTCCCGCCATGTAGTTGGCGATGATGCGCGAGGCCCGTCGTTCGCGCTGCTCTTCGGTTTCATTGGCGCCCGCGCTGAACTCGAGGACGCGGCCGAGAAAGCTCACCTCATCGGGCGTGAACGCATCTTTCGCCAGTCTTGTGATTGGCATTGCCGCCTCCGTCGCCCTAAACCCAAGAGAAACCCGGCGGACATGGTCGTGACACAGCGACCGAAGGCCGGGCTTGGCCAATCTCAATGTTCTGGCGCGCCCATCCTGCATGTTTGTAGATGATCCGCACTAACCTTTGTGAATCGAGCTGACGGAAGATAGCTGCCAGACGCTCGCCGTCCCACCTTTCGCACCAATACGCTATAACTGCATGTGAAGCCTGCTGGCCAGCCAGTCGGTAACCTTCTCGCTCATCGGGCGCGCCTGCCACTCCGCCAGGCTGATCTGCCTCGACCGCTTCAAGTCCTCGTTGAACAAGTCGATTTGCGTCTGCGCAAAACCCTTGCCGTAGACATTGAGGGTGGCTTCGTCATTCAGCCGCAACGAGCGCTCGTCCAGATTGGTGGAACCGAAGCTTGCCCAGACGTCGTCGACGATCAGGAGCTTGGGGTGATACATCGTCGGCTGAAACTCATAGATGCGCACGCCCCCTTCGAGCAGTTGGCCCCAGAAGTGGCGCGAGCCTTTTCGGACGATGGGTACATCGGTCAGCGAATTGGGCACGATGACGTCGACGGCTACGCCTCTCTTCCTGGCGTCAAGTATCTGCTGCAGCGCGATTTCGTCCGGCACAAAATAAGCCATGCCGATGCGCAGGTGATCCTTGGCCGCGGCGACGGCAGCCAGCATCATCAGCTCCATGTCCTCGGAGCCGTTCGGTTGCGATGAAAGGATCAATTGGGCGCTTAGCGCACCTGCGGGTTCGGGTGGCGGATAGAACTTTTCTCCTTGCAACGTTTCGCCCACGGTCTCCAGCCAGTTCTCGGCGAAGGCCGCCTGGAAAGCGGCGACCGAAGGTCCCTGAATTTGGTAATGGGAGTCACGCCACTCGTTCGGATTGCGTGCATCGCCCAGCCAGTTGTCCGCGATACCGACCCCGCCGGTGAAGGCGATCCGCCCGTCCACAATGAGCAGCTTCCGATGTGTCCGGTTGTTCACGCGGTCAAGCGTGTACCAGTGGATGGGCCGGTAGCGCTGGAAGCGCACCCCGGCGCCCGTCATGACGTGGATCAGGTTCTCGTCGAAAGGCAGGCTGCCGAGCCAGTCGACGAGCACCCGAACCTCGACGCCTTGCCGGGCTTTCGCGGCCAGGGCCGTGGCGAACTGATAACCGACCGAGCCCGACCAATAAATGTAGGTTTCCATGTCCACGCTGGCTTGGGCCGCGCCGATCGCTTGCAGCATCGCCGGAAAAATCTCATCGCCATTGACCAGGGTTTGCACGGCATTCCGTTCGAACATCTGCCCTTGCGAATAGCTACTCATGCTTCGCACGAATTGCGGGTCCTCCGCATCGAAACGATGCGGAACGATCGTGCGGATGACATGAGGCTCCGGGGTCAGGTTTACCGCGGCCAGAGTGAACACGCCGGCCACGATCGCAACGGCGACATATTTGAGGACGTCGAGCCAATAGCCGGGCTTGCGTCCGGCCACGATCGCCTTTTTGCGAGCCAGTGACGCTCTAAAGCCTAGAGACCTCACCTAATTCGTCCCCCTGTCAGTTCTGGTGAATTTCAGCTGCAAGAATGTTCGACCCTGGTTCAGGTTCCCGGCCAGGCATGCAGCAAGCGCCGGACCTGCGCCTTCGTCCAGTCGATCTCTGGATCGGCTGCACTATCCACAGAACGCTGCATCCTTTGCGAGCAACCGGCGTTGAAGAGGATCGTTCAGGATGGTTTGCATGGATGCAAAGATGAAAGTGCCGGTAGCCGAAGCCTCTCAGGAGGCCGATATCCTCGTGAACAAAACGGCCCATTTCGTGGGCGAATGGATCGATGAACACAAGGCTGACGCTCCGGCAGCGCTCCCAGCAGAAATCGTCGCCGCGGAATTGGCGGATCAATGTATCGCTGACGCTGAAAACGAGGGCATAGGGCCTGACGAGATCAGCGAAGAAGTTGGCGACCTCAAGGAATATATCGCCGAGACCGTGTTGGAGAAGCAAAGCGATGATGGCGGCGATGTTCATGGATCGATCTCACCTGCGCCATCTGCTGCTGGAAACGGGGAGCCGAATGCCGGAATTCCGCATTGAGTTCCTCGAATCCACGGCGCTGCCACCGATCTACCTCGGAAATGGAAAACCTCGAAACCGCGAAAGCCGAGGCCAAACGGGTTGCCAAGGAACCCATGCTCGACAGCATTGCCGGAGGCTCGGGCCCGACCTCCTGGACGACCAAGATATATGACGAGGCCGGCTAGCTGGTGGCGACCATCGAGTTGCAGAATCCGGCGTCCGGCCAACAGCATCTCGGTCAAGCGGACGAGGCCGGCGAGCCTTGCGTAATGAGGTTGAGATCTGATGCAGCGCCGACGAGAGGCTCGTATCGATGTCCGGGCCATGCGATTTGCTTCAGCCCCCGTGCGGGCTTAGTCGTCGCTTTTGTAGGTTTTGGCGGCTTCCTCGATCTTGCGCCAATCGTTGCCATAGCGCCGCACTAGCTCTCGTGCCTGCGCGGGCGATAGATTCTGCGTCTCGACGATATGCTTCACTTCCGTCTCTTCGCCCTTCAGCGGACGCGAGCGCGGGCGCCTGGATTGTTTGGCTGTCGCCGCATCTCGTCTCGCCATGAATGACCTCGCTCGGATCGGTATCAACCGCCGAGCCGAAGGAAGGTTTCCTGAACCGCTCGTCAGCCCGGCTGGATCTCCGAAAACAGCCAGTCGCGAAAGACCTTCACCTTGCGCTGGCGGATCGCCTCCGGCGGATGGACAAGATAGAAGCTGGAGACCGCCTTCAGAGCGTGGTCGAACGGTCGCACCAGCCTGCCGGTGGCGAGGTCGGCTGAAACCAGCATGGTGCGGCCGAGCACCACGCCTTCGCCCTGCACCGCCGATTCCACCGCGAAAGTGGCGGAATCGAAGGTCAGCCCGCTGTTGGGATCGACGCCTTCGACGCCGGCGCTGGCGAGCCACGCCGCCCAATCGATGCGGTAGCCGTCGCGGATCAGCGTGTGGTGCTTCAGATCCTGCGGGTGCTTGAGCGGATGCGGCCCTTCCAACAGCTTCGGGCTGCAGACCGGAAACACCTCCTCGCCGGTGAGGAACTCCGAGGTCAGCCCGTGATAGTGGCCGGCGCCGTAGCGGATGGCGACATCGATGCCGTCGCCGCGGAAATTGGTCAACCTGCCGGTGGTCGAGACGCGCACGTCGATGTCGCCGTGCGCGCGATGGAAGCGATAGAGCCTTGGCACCAGCCATTTTCCGGCGAAGCCGTCCGACGTGCTGACGTTGAGCGTCGAGCCCGAGTGGCGCGAGGTCGCGGTTTGCGTCGCCAGTGCGAGCTGGTCGAGCGCCTCGCGCACGGCAACCGCATAAGGCTCGCCGACCGGGGTGAGTCGCACCGAACGCGTCGCTCGCTCGAAGAGCTGCACGCCGAGCTGATCCTCCAGATGTTTTATCGCCCGGCTGATCGCGCCATGTGTGAGGTTGAGCTCGTCGGCGGCCCTGGAAAAATTCAAATGCCGTGCGGCCGCCTCGAAGGCCGGCAGGGCGTTGAGCGGCGGCAGTCTGCGGGTCATGGCGAAGCCATTTGTGAGTTATGGTAACAAATACTTGCCAAAGTTTGGTTTGTCCGTCGAGCTTTTTCCAGCCAAAAATCCTCACAGAATTTGTGATCAACACTCACTTCAAAACTGCGAGGACATCATGGCCACCGTTCATCCCTTCCTCTGGTTCAACTTGGACGCAGAAGCTGCGCGCGACTTCTATCTCTCCGTCTTCAGGAATAGCCGCGCACTGCAGACCATCGAGTTCACCGACAAGCCGCACGCGATCTTCGACTTCGAGCTCGAAGGCCAGCGTTTCACGGCACTCAACGCCGGCGGTGTGCCGCCCTTCAACGAGCGCATCTCGCTTTACATCGAGACGAAGGACCAAGCAGAGACCGACTATTTCTGGAATGCGCTCACCGCGGGCGGCGGCTCGGAACAGCCCTGCGGCTGGCTGAAGGACAAGTTCGGCGTCTACTGGCAGGTCATCCCGAGCGAGGCCTTGCGCCTGATGAACGACCCGGACCGCGAAAGAGCCCACCGGGCACGCCAGGCCATGTACTCGATGAAGAAGATCGCCCTTGCGGACATCGAAGCCGCCCACGCCGGCCGCGCCTGAGCACAACATCCCCCGATTGAAGAACGGAGAAGACCCATGACTACTCTCGCAGGAAAGAAGATCGTTGTCGTCGGCGGCAGCTCCGGCATCGGCTACGGCATCGCGGCCGCCGCGCTCGAAAGCGGCGCGGAGCTGGTGATCGCCGGCCGGTCGGCGGACAAGCTGAGGGTCGCAGCGAAGAGGCTCGGCGGGGCAGGGCGCGTGACGGCCATCGCCGCCGATATGGCGAACGAGGCCGATGTCTCCCGCCTATTCGAGCAAGCCGGCTCCTTCGATCATCTGGTGGCGACGGCCGGCACGCCGCCGCCCAATTATCCGATCGGCGAAACCGACATGGATTTCGTGCGCGGCTTCGTCGACGGCAAGCTTATCGGCGCGGTGATGCTGGCCAAGCACGCCGTGCGCACGCTGAACAAGGGCGGCTCGATGATCTTCACCTCCGGCATCAACAAGGACCGCCCGCCGGTGCCTGGCGGCTCGGTGGTTTCGGCGGTCGCCGGTTCCTTCACCTATTTCGCCCGCGCGCTCGCGCTGGAGCTCGCGCCGACCCGCGTCAACATCGTCTCCCCCGGCTGGGTCGACACCGAGATGTGGGACGAGATCGTCGGCGAGGCAAAGACAGGCTATTTCAATGAGATGGGCGAGCGCGTCCCGGCCGGCAGGATCGCCAGGCCCGCCGACATCGCGCCGGCCTATCTCTATCTCATGCAGAACGAGTTCATGACCGGCGAGACCGTCCATATCGACGGTGGGCAGCGGCTGGTGTGAGCGGGCAGGGTTGGACTCTGGCTGGGATCCGGCCTCACCCTCGCCGTCCACAAGGACCGAAGTCTCGCGGCTGCTCCCGCGCTAACTACGAGCTCCTCGATATCCGCATCGCCCCTGATAGCGTCAACGCCATCGGTCAAGCGTTCACTTTCGTGCGAAGCTGAAGGCGAAATGGCTGCCGCGATGATAGACGGCGGCATAGACGACCGGGGTGCCGGTTCCGTCGAAACAGGTTTCCGTAATGAGCAGGGCCGGCCCGAAGTCGCGCAGGTCGTTGCGCTCCACGATTTCGTCCGGCAGCATCACGGCTGCAACAGAGGCGGCCGACATACGCGGTTGACGGCGGTTTTTTTCCAGCAGCGCGAGCAGCGAACCGCTCCATTCGATGTCGAAAAGGCGGCCCGGCAAAAGGCTGCGCGGTACGTAGTCCAGCGAGTAGATGAGGGGCAGATCGTTGTGCAGCCGCAACCGTTCAAGCCGAATGACGCGCTCCCCATCCGCCAGGCGTAATTGCTGCTGGATCAATGGATCGGGCGTTTCCTCGGCGATGGAAAGAACCTTGTTGATGGTGTTGTAGCCATAGTGGCGCGACATGTCGGTCACGCTTTCGAACACCGTGATGGGACGGTCGACCTGGACGGCGGAATTCGCGGTCACGAAGCGGCCGAGACCATGGGTGACGGAGATGATGCCGTCCTGTTCGAGAAGCTTCAGCGCTTCGCGCAGGGCAGGGCGCGAGATACGGAAGCGCTGCGTCAGCTGAGATTCCGTTGGCAGCCGGTCGCCGGGCTTGAACCCTTCGGTCCTGATGAGGTCGGCCAAGCGGTCGCGGAGCCGAACTGCCAATGTGCGCGCATCCCGAAGCGGCTCGTCCAAGTCCCTCTTCCCCATTGTGCCAACTCTCCCCTTGTTGTCGGACAATCGTGCTCAGGTCAAGCGGAGGCATGCCGTGGCGATCTCGTGGCAAATAGGAAAGGGCCTGAGAGCCGATCCGCAAAATTTCTCTTGAAATGCGCTCCTATGGATGTCAGTTGTCTTACAACAGAACCCACCGAGGGAAAAATGCTCAATTTCGATGAAGCCCGGTTTGTGCGCATCCAATCGGGGGCGGTGGCCTTGCGCGAGCGCATTGAAGCCGTCGTGGCGCAGTGCCTCGCTGCCGGAGCGCAAAACATATTCTTCCTGGGCACCGGCGGTGCAGCGATCCTGATGCATCCGGCCGCGCAACTGCTGCAGCGACGATCCCGCTTCCCGGCCCTGATCGACATCACCGCCGAACTCCAGCTTGCCCAATCCGTGCACCTGACCAACAAATCGATCGTCGTGGTGCCCTCGCTTTCCGGCACCACCAAGGAAAGCGTGGCGCTGCTGTCCCGGATCAAGGACGTCGGGGCGACGGTGATCACGCTGGTCGGACATGAGGAGACGCCGCTCGGCAAGGGCGGAGACCATGTCTTCGTCAACTTCGCCGAGGACGACACGTCCTGCGAGTCCTTCTATCTCCAGTCGCTCTTCATCGCTCTTGCGATGCTGAAGCATCGTGGTGAGCTTGCCGAATCCGAACGGATTCTCGCTGAACTGGAGCAGTTGCCGCCACTGCTGCTGGAGGTGAAGCGGAACTATGAAGAGGAAGCCGCCGGTTTCGCGCAAAAACTGGCCGCCTCCGACTATCATATCATAACAGGCGCCGGGAATGTCTGGCCGCAAGCGTGGTATTACGGGATGTGCATCCTGGAGGAGATGCAGTGGATCCGGACCCGCCCCGTGCATGCTTCCGACTTTTTCCACGGCACGCTGGAGCTGGTGGACAAAGGCGTCAGCGTAGTGCTCTTCAAGGGCGAGGACAGTGCCCGGCCGCTGGCTGATCGCGTCGAGAACTTCGCACCCGCCTATACGGACAAGTTGACGGTGCTCGATACGGCCGATTTTGAACTGCCTGGCATTTCGCCGGATGTGCGCGCGCTCGTTTCGCCGATCGTGCTTGCGACCGCGCTCGAACGGGTCAGCGCGCATCTCGAGGTGATCCGCAACCATCCGCTGACGACGCGCCGCTACTACAAGCGCGTCGCCTATTGAGTCGATCGTTCGGCGCCCGCGCTTGATGGCGTAACGGGATATGACCAGCTTTCGATTTGCCGCCGTCGGCGACAACTGCATCGACTGCCTCGGAGCGCCGATTGGCCGGTCGCTGGTCGGCGGCAACGCGCTCAACGTTGCCGTCCAGCTCGCCCGACTTGGCCACAACAGCTTCTATTTTGGCGCCGTCGGTCACGACGCGGAGGGCGAGCGCACCCGCGCCGAGCTCGAAGCCAATCGGGTGGCGGTCAAGCACCTGCGCGTAGGCCAGTGCAACACCGCACGGACCGACATCAAAGTGTTGCCGTCCGGCGAGCGTTTGATTGCTGTCGAGGATTTCGGCGCCTGCGCCGGCTATGGGCCGGACGAGGCCGAACTGGCGACCCTGGGGACGATGGATCACGTCCATATCGGTTGGCTCGATGATGGTGGCGCCTTACGCAGGCGCTTGTCGCGGGCAGGCGTCAGCGTCTCGCAGGACATTTCGGTCAACGCCGATCCCGCCGATCTCGGTGTGAAGGGTTTGGGCATAGTTTTCTGCTCGACTGACCAACCTCGCGACGCGGCGGGAGCAATGGCCGCGGATCTCCTGTCGCGCGGCGCAGGCTGCGCCGTCGTCATGCGCGGTGCCGAGGGGTCGATGGCGCTGACGGCCCGCGAGCGCGCCGAGACCGGCATCCGCTCGGTCGAGGTCGTCGACACGACCGGCGCCGGCGACAGTTTCATCGCCGGTTTCCTGCATGCCTGGCTGGCGAGGAAGCCGCTCTTGCTGTGCCTCGAAAGCGGCCGCGATCATGCCGCTCTGGCCTGCTGCCATCTCGGCGGCTTTCCCCAGGAGGGGATGCCGCATTGAAGCTCAGCGTTTGAGTGAGCGGCCGAACCGTTCCTCGATGCGGGACTGCAGGAATTCGAGCCCGATGGACAAAATCCAATAGATCATCGAGGCGGTGATCAGCATCTCGATATGCCGGAACTCGGTCTGGCCTTGCGTGCGAGCCAGATACATGATCTCCCAGACCCCGACCACCGAGACCAGAGAGGAATCCTTCAGCATCGCGATGAACTGATTGCCCGTCGGCGGCACGATGACGCGCATCGCCTGTGGCAGGATTACCAGGAACATCGTCTGGTTGGGGCTGAGCCCAAGTGCGGTGGCGCCTTCCGTCTGGCCGCGAGGGATGCTTTCGATGCCGGCTCGGAAAATCTCTGTCATGTAGGCGCCGTAGCAAAGCGACAGTGCCATGATCCCGGCAGGCACGGCCCCGATCACATAACCGACCTGCGGCAGGCCGAGATAGATGATGTAGATCTGCATCAGCAATGGCAGCCCGCGAAACAGCGAAGTGTAGAACGTTGCCAGGCCATAGACGATGCCGTTCTTGGAAAGCTTGGCTATGGCGCCGATGAAGGCGATGACTGTCGCGATGGCGATCGAAATGGCGGAAATGTACAGCGTGGTCACCACGCCCTGCGAAATGAGGAAGCCGATCTTCCTGGCGATGAAAGAGAACGACAGGTCGAAGGAATAGAAGAACAGCATCAGCAGCACGAACAGCTCGATCCAAACGGCCACGATCTGCTGCTTGCGCCCGAGTTGCTGCAGCGCCTTCCAGTTGGCGGCCACGATCAGCGCGATCAGCATCGCCGAGACGGCTCGCGCCACCGCGGGATTGGCAGCGAGCCATTCGATCGAGCTCGGGATCAGCTTGCCGATCCAGTCTGCCTTGATGCCGAGACCGTAGAGGCCCGCAGCGAAAGCGGCGAGCGCCAGGCACACGCCGATGCGGCGCGCGACGTCCGGATAGTTGAGCAGCAGTCTGCCGATCACCTGTCGATATCCCTTCTGGTTAGCGGGGGCGTTCGCGCCACCAATCTTGCGCCTGCAGCTTCCAATAGGTGAGTTGCGCCGCGGCGAGCCCCACCGGTCCGCCCGCCCAGGCAAGTCCGAACGGCGCGAACAGAAGGTGGCGGTCCGACTGGCCGAGTACTGCCTCGGCGACCACCTTGCCGGCTATGGCTGTCGTGTTGATGCCGTGCCCGCCAAACGCGGTGAGATACCAGGCGCCCGGCTGCAGTTGTCCGATCTGAGGCATCAGGTGGCGGGCGTAGGCCATCAGCCCCGACCAGGCGAGTTCGGTCTTGAGCGCAGCGAGCTGAGGGTAGGTTCCAACCATCTCCCGGCGCAATTCCCTGGCCAGCGCCGCCGGCGAAGCGGCCCGCGTGGTGATGCGCCCGCCCCAGAGCAGCCGCTTTCCATCCTCCACGACGCGGTAGTAGTCGCCGGCCCGGCGGTTGTCGCCGACGGCATCCGTCGTCGCGATGGCGCCGGCGATGAGATCGGGGGCCTCCTCGCTCAGCATCACATAGGTTGCGATCGGCAAGATGGCCCGCTTCAGCCGGCCGACCAGCGGTCCTGTATAGCCGCCGGTGGCAAACACCGCTTGCCGCGCGCGTACTTCGCCGTTTGCGGTGCGTATGGTCTTGTGCGGGCCATCGAGTCTGGCCTCGATCGCGCTGGAGAACTCGTGAATCCTGCCGCCCAGCCGCTCGATCTCCACCGCGATGGCGCGCAGATAGTTCAGCGGATGCATGTGGAAGGCGTTGGCATCGCGCAGGCCCTGGTAATAGCGCTCGGAATGCAGCACAGCGCGGACTTGGTCGCGCTCGAGATATTCGAGCCGATAGTCGAAATCCCGCGCCAGCCTCTCTGCATGAGCCTTCAGTTCGGCGCCGCCGTCATGGCGCAGCACGCCCATGATGCCGGGGCGAGGCTTTGCTGCCGTGATGTCGAGGTCCTTGATCGTCTGCCGCACGAAATCGACGCCTTCGATCGACAGCCGGTGCAGCTCTCGTGCCGCCGCCGCGCCCGCCATCGCGGCGATCTTGTCGCTGCCGGTCGCGAAGCCCGGGCTGACGAAGCCACCGTTGCGGCCCGAGGCGCCGAAGCCGATGCTCTCGGCTTCGAGCAGCACGATCTGCTGCCCGGCGCGCGCCAGCTGCAGCGCCGTCGTCAGACCGGCCAGTCCGCCGCCGACAATAACCGTGTCGCATTCGGCCGGACCCACGAGGGGTAGTCTGACCTTCTCGTCGGCAAGTGTGCGGCGATAATAGGTATCGGGATAGGTCATAATGGGTTCTGATGAAAGCAGGCGGCCCTGAGGGGCCGCCCGCGATGAGCGTCAATCGGCGCTGTAGTTCTTGCCGTACCACTTGGTGGTCAGCGTGGCGAGCGTGCCGTCTTTCTTCATCTGGTCGATGATGCCGCCGATCTTGGTGGTCCACTCGGCATCGCCCTTGTCCGCGATCACCACCAGCGGCTCGCGGAAGGCGTAGTCGCCCTCGAGGATGCGGAGCGGATAACCGTTCCTAATGGCGTTTTGCGCGGTCTGCTCGGGCGCGATGACCGCGTCGAGCCGCACGCCGTCCCCAAGTCTCAAATCGTCGAAGGGCAGCATGGAATCAGCGAAAGTCCGGATTTCGCCAGGCTGGAGCTTGTATTCGATTGGCGGAAGGCCGGGAGCGTCAATCTCCAACTGGCGGCGGATGAAATCTTCCGACGTGGTGGCGGTCTCGACGCCGATCACCTTGCCGTTCAGATCGCTCACCGATTTTGCCTTGCTGTCCTTGTGGACCACATAGACGTAAGGGCTGTAATAATAGATGCCGGCGAAATCGATCACCCTGGCCCGGGCCTTGGTCGGCGTCACCGAGCCGACGCCAAGATCATAGCGGCCCTGCCAGTGGCCGCCGGTCATGGTCGCCCAATCGGGCGTCTCGAAGCTGACTTCGACGCCCAGGCGTTTGGCGATCTCTTTCGAGACGTCGATATCGAAGCCGACCAGCTGGTTGCTCTCGTCGAGAAAGCTCTGCGGCGGCCAGCCGCTGTTGGTCGCGACCACCATGGCCTTCTTGGATGTGACGCGATCGAGCGTCTCTCCCGCCCAAGCTGCCGACGCAAATGCGAGCGCGCCGGCAGCCAGCGCGAAACAAGTGATAAATCTCCTCACGAAACCTCCCTCTCGTATGTAAGATGTCTGACAACGCAGCTTGTCTGCAAGGGAGAGGGCGAGTCAAGTGTCTTTATCGGTGCATCGTCGAGTTTTGGCCTGCGATACAGGTCCCGGCGTCGGCCGGATCGGCCTCTCCACCGCGCGGCCTCAACTGCGATGCCGCAACGTGTCGACGATCACCGTCATGGCCGGCGAGAGCTGGCGCCGGCTTGGGTAGTAGAGATGGTAGCCCGGGAAGGGCAGGCTCCAGTCGTCGAGCACGAGCCTGAGTCGGCCTTCGGCAACGTGCTGCCTGACGAGGTCTTCCGGGATGTAAGCGATGCCGTGGCCATGCAGTGCTGCGTCGACCATGGGAATAGTGGTGTTGAAGGTCAGCTGGCCGTCCACCCGGACCCTGATCTCGCGGCCCTTCTTCTCGAACTCCCAGGCATAGAGTCCGCCGAAAGTGGCCTGCCGCAGGCTGATGCAATCGTGCCCGACGAGGTCCTGCGGAATTTTCGGAACCGGGCGGCGCGAAAAATAGTCCGGCGAAGCGACGGCCACCAGCCGCCAGTCCGGGCCGATCCGCACCGCGATCATGTCGCGGTCGACGCTCTCGCCGAGGCGCACGCCGGCGTCGAAACGCTCCTCGACGATGTTGCGCATGCCGTTGTCGCTATAGAGCTCGACACGCAGGTCGGGATAGTCGCGCAACACCGGCTCGAGCTTCGGCCAGACGATCATGCGCAGCGCATGGTCCGACAGCGTGATGCGAACCGTGCCCGCGGGCCTGTCGCGGAAGGCCACCAGGCTCGAAAGGTCGGACTCTATGCCTTCGAACCGCGGGACGAGCGATCGGTAGAGCCGCTCGCCCGCTTCCGTCGGCGCTACGCTGCGCGTCGTGCGGGTGAGCAACCGTACGCCGAGCCGCGCCTCCAATTGCTTGATCGTATGGCTGAGCGTCGATTGCGACGTGCCTAGCTCGGCCGCCGCCCTGGTGAAGCTGCGCTCCCTGGCCACCGTCAGGAACCACAGCAAATCCTTCAGATCCTCGCGCTGCATGGGACAGATCTAGCTCCGCCGCTCCCTCAAGCCGTGTCAGCTCTTGGCCTCCACTCGCCAATTCATATCAAGAATGGATAAGTCCATGCAGATTGCAACGGCTAATCCAGATAGTGCCGGTGATTTATATAGCCGCCAGCGAAACGACTGGAGGGCTCGACCGGCGGGCCGCGGCACATGGACACGACCTATCCTTCGGCGCGGGATTTCTTTTCCATGCTGCCGCTCCATCTCACCATCAGCGACTATGCCCACAATGAAAAGACCGTCTACCTGCCGCGTAAAGCTGACCGAGGAGGGCAGCGGTCCGTTCGGCAACGAGCAGCCCCTGCGGATCTCTGCTACTTATGCCCCCTGGGGCAACCTAGCGATGTTCTACGCCGACTATCGCCATCCCGGGCTGATCAGGCTCGGCCGCTTCGACGAGGGCGAACAGGCGCTGCATAGGCGCGGCGAGTTCCCGCTTCACATAGAACGCGTCTGAGGACGCAAAGGAGATCATCATGGACATTCTTCGCGCAGGCTCGAGGCCTTCCGGCAAAGGTCCGGCAAGTTGGTTTACCGGGACGGTGCGGATCGATCCGCTCTTCAATCCCTTCGACGCCGAGCGCGTGCAGGGCGCGCAGGTCACCTTCGAGCCCGGCGCCCGCACCGCCTGGCACACGCATCCGCTGGGACAGACATTGATCGTCGTCTCCGGCCTCGGCCGCGTGCAGCGCGAGGGCGGCCCGGTCGAGGAGATCCGGCCCGGCGACGTCGTCTGGTTCGCGCCCGGCGAAAAACACTGGCACGGCGCGTCTCCCGAAACCGCCATGACCCACATCG
This sequence comes from Mesorhizobium sp. B4-1-3, assembly GCF_006439355.1. Lineage (GTDB taxonomy): Bacteria > Pseudomonadota > Alphaproteobacteria > Rhizobiales > Rhizobiaceae > Mesorhizobium. The sequence continues at coordinate 1,189 of NZ_VFTG01000033.1, read as the reverse complement.
CCCTTCAGGAGGTCAAGGACGGCAAGGTCGTGGATTGGCTGGAACATGTCAGCGACGCCGACTACGGCGCCTGACCCGATCGACGAAGGGAAAGCAAGAAATGCTCGCAACCATTCTTCACAAGCCGGCCGACATCCGTTGCGAGGAAGTCGCCGACCCGAAAATCCTGCGCCCGACGGACGCCATCATCAAGCTCTCGGCAAGCTGCATCTGCGGCTCGGACCTGTGGCCCTATCGCGGGCTGCAGCCGGTCGACGGGCCGATGCATATGGGCCATGAATATTGCGGCATCGTCGTCGAGGTGGGCGCAGAGGTGCGCAATGTCCGCCCCGGCGAGTTCGTCGTCGGCTCCTTCTGCCTCTCCGACAACACCTGCCCGCATTGCCGCTTCGGCTTCCAGTCGTCCTGCGAGCAGCGCGAGTTCATGAGCGGCGCCCAGGCGCCTTATGCCCGCGTGCCGCTGGCCGACGGGACGCTGGTTGCGACGTCCGAGGTTCCGCCGGCCGAGCTGATTCCTGACCTGTTGGCCGTGTCGGATGTGCTCGGCACCGGCTGGTACGCGGCCGATGCGGCAGAAGTCCGCGAAGGATCGACCGTCGTGGTCGTCGGCGATGGTGCCGTCGGCCTGATGGGTGTACTCGCGGCCAAGGAGATGGGCGCTGAACGCATCATCGTCATGAGCCGGCACGGCAGCCGCCAGGAGCTCGCCCGCGAATTCGGCGCCACCGAGATCGTGGCCGAACGCGGCGACGAAGGCATTGCGCGCATCAAGGAACTGACCAGGGGCGTCGGCGCGGATTCGGTGCTGGAATGCGTCGGCACGGGAGAATCCTTCGACCAGGCGCTGGCCTGCTCGCGGCCCGGCGGCACCATCGGCTATGTCGGCGTGCCGCATGGCGTAAGCTTCGACGGCCAAAGACTGTTCTTCGGCCAGAAGCGCATGCTGGGCGGCCCGGCGCCGGTGCGCCGCTTCCTGCCCGACCTGATGGAGCGCGTGCTGCAAGGCCGCATCAAGCCCGGTAAGGTCTTCGACCTCAAGCTGCCACTGGCCGAGGTCGCCGAAGGCTATCGCGCCATGGACGAACGTCGCGCCATCAAGGTCATGCTCGAGGTCTAGGCTGAATCGACATTCAACGCATCCAGAGCAAAGCTGCGGCGAGTTGTAGGAAGCCGAGGAAGTGGACGGCTC
>NZ_VFTG01000032.1 GCF_006439355.1 Mesorhizobium sp. B4-1-3 | reverse complement strand
GATCTGCGTGGTCGAGATATCGGCATGGCCTAGGAGTTGCTGAACGGCTCTGAGATCGGCGCCGTTCTGCAGGAGATGGCTGGCAAAAGCATGGCGAAGCACATGCGGCGAGATCTTGGCCGCTTCTATCCCCGACCGGGCGGCCAAGCCCTTGAGATCGCGGGCGAAAACCTGCCGGGAGAGATGGCCGCTGTCGGAGGAGGCCGGAAACAGGAACGGGCTCTCGGCAAAGACCGGCCGCTCGGCCCTTGCGGCAAGCCAGGCCCGCATGGCGGCGCGCGCCTTGGCCGACAGCGGCACCATGCGTTCCTTGTTGCCCTTGCCGCGCACCATGAAGAAACGGTCGTCGCGCAGCGCCACCGTCACCGGCAGTCCGACCAGTTCCGACACCCGCAGGCCGGTAGCGTAGAGTACCTCGACCAGCGCGTGCAGGCGCAATGCCGCCAACCGGTCGCCACCCGGTGCGGTTTCGGCCGCCTCCTGCGCTGCCCGGTCGAGCAGACGGCCGGTCTCTGCCTCGCTCATCGTCTTCGGCAACGGCCGGCCCTTGCGCGGGCTGTCCAGCGTGCCGGTCGGGTCGTCGCCGCGCAGGCCTTCGCCGTAGAGGAATTTGAAGAATTGCCGGATCGCCGACAGCTTTCGGGCCTGGGAGGTCGGCGCGAAGCCCCGTGCGGCGATACCGTCCAGATAGGCGCGGATGTCGGCCGATCCCGCGCCGGCAAGCCCGCCTTTGATCGCTTCCGAAGCGTCCTCCAGGTCGCGGCGGTAGGATGAAAGCGTGTTTTCGGCCGCGCCCCGCTCGGCACTCATCATTTCGAGGAAGGCTTCGATGCGGGCGGCACTGTTCATCGGGCCGGGATCAGCGCTTCGTCAGTTTTCTTGGGGTTTAGCTTTTCGGCTGGAATGCGGATGCTCATTTCCGCCTTTTTGGGCTCCACGAACATCGCCAGCGCGAACATCGCGCCATAGGCAATGCCGGCAAGGACCGCCAGCGTCACGACGAAGCGAAACAAAGTCGGCATTCAATTTTCGCCCGTCTTGTTGTTCTGCGATTCCAGAGCCCTGTGCCCTTATGGGACGCCAATCCAGGCAATTCAAGGACGAAGGATTCCGGTCGACAGAGGTTTTGCCGGAAAAGCTTCCTAGACGTTTATCCGCGCGCGCTTGACGCAAACAGGCTTTTGATGTCGAAACGGCGCAAAGAGGCCCGATGAACGCTCTGCCAGCAACTCCGATGGACGAAGGCCGCGCCGCGCTGATCCAGGCGCTCGGCAGCCGTTCGATCGTCTTCGTCGGGCTGATGGGGGCCGGCAAGACGGCGATCGGCCGCAAGGTGGCGACGATGCTTTCGCTGCCCTTCATGGATAGCGACCAGGAGATCGAAAGCGTCTCGCGCATGACGGTGCCGGAGCTGTTCGAGCGCTATGGCGAGCCGGAATTCCGGGCGCTGGAGCAGCGCGTGATCCTGCGCCTGCTGGATAACGGCCCGCAGGTGCTGTCGACCGGCGGCGGCGCCTTCATGAACGCGCAGACGCGCGAGGCGATTTCCGCGCATGGCGTATCGGTCTGGCTGAAGGCCGATCTGGACCTGTTGATGGAGCGCGTCTCCAAGAAGCAGAACCGGCCGCTGCTCAAGAATCCCGATCCGCGCGGTGTGCTGGAGCGCCTGATGGGCGAGCGCTATCCGGTCTATGCCACGGCCGACCTGACTGTGCCCACACGCGACGATCGCAAGGAGATCATTGCGGGCGAAGTAATCTGCGCGCTTTGCGGTCATCTGGGGGTCGTCGCGATCGCGACAGGCGCTACAAGCGCCACAACCGACGAGGCGGAGTCGTGAGCGAGGCGGTGAAGGTCGAAGTCGGGCTCGGCGACCGCGCCTATGACATTCTCATCGGCTCGGGGCTCCTGGCGCGCTCCGGCGAAGAGGTCGCGCGCCGCCTTCCCGGCACCCGCGCGGCCGTCGTCACCGACCAGAACGTCGCCGCCGCGCATCTCGACACGCTCAAGGCGGGGTTGGAGAAAGGCGGCATCCAGTCCGCCGTCATCACGCTGCCCGCCGGCGAAAGGACCAAGAGCTTCGCCCATCTCGAGGAGGTGGTTGACGGCGTGCTCGCCGCAAAGCTCGAACGCCGCGACGTGGTGATCGCGCTCGGCGGTGGCGTCATCGGCGACCTTGCCGGCTTCGCCTCCGGCATCGTGCGGCGCGGCATGAATTTCGTGCAGGTCCCGACCTCGCTGCTGGCGCAGGTCGATTCCTCCGTCGGCGGCAAGACCGGCATCAACAGCGCGCGCGGCAAGAACCTTGTCGGCGTGTTCCACCAGCCAAGGCTGGTGCTCGCCGACACGGGCGTGCTCGACACGCTGCCGATCCGCGAGTTCCGCGCCGGCTATGCCGAGCTCGCCAAATACGGGCTAATCGATCGTCCGGCCTTCTTCGCCTGGCTGGAACAGAACTGGCGGGACGTTTTTGCGGGCGGCCCGGCGCGGATCGAGGCGATCGCCGAGGCCTGCCGCGCCAAGGCCGACGTCGTCGCCCGCGACGAGTTCGAGACCGGCGACCGCGCGCTGCTCAATCTGGGCCACACATTCGGCCATGCGCTGGAAGCCGCCACGCAATATGACGGCGCGCGCCTCGTCCATGGCGAGGGCGTCGCCATCGGCATGGCGCTGGCGCATCGTTTTTCGGCGCGGCTCAACCTGGCAAGCCCGGACGATGCGGAACGCGTCGAGGCGCATCTGCGCGCCGTCGGCCTGCCGTGGCGGATGGCCGACATTCCAGGCGGGCTGCCGGACGCCGAGGCGTTGCTCGGCTTCATCACCCAGGACAAAAAGGTCTCGCGCGGCGCGCTAACCTTCATCCTGACGCGCGGCATCGGCCAATCGTTCATCGCCAAGGACGTGCCGTCCTCGGAAGTTCTGGCTTTCCTCAAGGTGAGCCATCCCGGATGAACGGCGCCGGCTGGATCGTCGCCGCAGCCCTTGCCGCCATCGTGCTTTTGGCGCTTCTGTTCCGCGCCCGGTTGCTTGCCGCTTGCGGCTATCAGCTGCGGCCGATCGAGCCGCCGCAGCGGTCCGAGCGCAACGGCAACGATGAAGACCACGATGCCCGCCGCGAGGGCGCGGCTGCCGGTGAGCAGCGCAACCGGCTCGAGGGTCTCTTCGACCTCGATGAGCTCGAAGTGTCGGACGTCATGGTCCACCGCACCAATATGCGCTCCGTCAATGCCGACAATGCGCCCGAAGCGGTGGTGCGCGAGATCCTCACGAGTCCGCACACCCGGATGCCGCTGTGGAAGGGCTCGCTCGACAACATCGTCGGCGTCCTGCACGCGAAGGATCTGCTGAGGGCCCTCAACGAGGTCGGCAACGACTTTTCGCGGATCGACGTCATGAAGATCGCGGCGAAGCCGTGGTTCGTGCCGGACACCACCACCTTGCAGGACCAGCTCAACGCCTTCCTGCGGCGCAAAGCGCATTTCGCCATCGTCGTCGACGAGTATGGCGAGGTCGAAGGACTGGTGACGCTGGAGGACATCATCGAGGAGATCGTCGGCGAGATCGCCGACGAGCACGATATCGACATGCAGGGCGTGAAGAAGGAGGCGGATGGTTCCGTCGTCGTCGACGGCACGGTGCCGATCCGCGACCTGAACCGCGCGCTCGACTGGGACCTGCCCGACGAGGAGGCGACGACGATCGCCGGTCTCGTCATTCATGAGACGCAGTCGATCCCGGAGGAGAAGCAGGCTTTCACCTTCCACGGCAAGCGTTTCGTGGTGATGAAGCGCGACAAGAACCGTATTGCGAGGTTGAGGATCAGGCCGGCGGGTGAGGGCTGAGGCGGCCTGAGGTACGAACAATGTCGCTCAAAGTTCCTTGGTCCAGCGCTCGCTGAGCGTTGCGCCGGTTCCGCCGTCGATTGCGGCCAGGCTGACGTCGTAGCCCCAGAGGTTGCGGATATGGCGCAGCGTCGCGTCGCGGCTTTCAGCTTCGAGCATCACGCCGTCCTTCACCGTGTGCTGGAGCCGCAGGTGCCGGTCGCCCAGAAGGTCGACGTCGACCACCTGGATGTCGGGGCGACTGGCGCCGATATCGTAGCTTTGCGCCAACGCCGACCGTATCTTTGCATAGCCGCGCTCGTTGTGGATGGAGGCGACTTCGTAATGCGGCTCGTCGGCGCCGTCGGCCAGCACGAAGAGCCGCCATTTGCGGATCAGCGCCGGGCTCAGATACTGGCGGATGAAGGATTCGTCGCGGTGGTTGGCCCAGGCGTCGAGCAGTGTGTCGCGCCAGTCGCCGCGGCCGGCGATGTCGGGAAACCAGTCGCGGTCCTCGGTCGTCGGCGCGGTCGAGATGCGCTGGATATCCTGCATCATGTCGAGACCGAGCGCATAGGGATTGATGCCGGAAAAGCGCGGGTCGTCATATGCCGGCTGGAAGATGACGTTCGAGTGGTTGCGCAGGATCTCGAGCATGGCGCCTTCGCTGATGCGGCCACGATCGAACAGCGTGTTCATCAGCGTATAGTGAACGAAGGTGGCGCAGCCTTCGTTCATCACCTGGGTTTGCCGCTGCGGATAGAAATATTGCGCGATGACGCGCACGATCCTGACGATCTCGCGCTGCCAGGGTTCAAGGACGAGGCTGTTTTTCTCCAGGAAATACAGCAGGTTCTCTTCCGGCAGATTGAGCGATTTCTTCCGCTCGGCCGCATTGTCGTTACCGCCAGTTTTGGTCTCGCCGGTTTCTTGCGGCGGCGGCAGCGTTCGCCAGAGATCGTTGAAGGAACGCTCCTCGTATTCGAGGCGCTCGCGCAGCCCTTCGCGCTGTTGCTCGGATGACAGTTTCGGCGGCCGACGGTAGCGGAATACGCCTTGCTCCATCAGCGCGTGGGCCGAATCCAGGATCGCCTCGACGGCGGCCAGGCCATGCCTTTCCTCGCATCGGGCGATGTAGCTCTTGGCAAAATCCAGATAGCTCAAAATGCCGCCGGCGTCGGTCCATTGCTGGAAGAGATGATTGTTCTTGAAGAAATGGTTGTGTCCAAGCGCGGCATGGGCGGTCACCAGGGCCTGCAGAGCCATGGTATTCTCTTCCATCAGGTAGACGATGCAGGGATTGGAATTGATGACGATTTCATAGGCCAGGCCGCGCGCGCCCTTGCGGTAGAGTAGCTCGTCGTGGAGGAAACGCTTGCCGAACGACCAATGCCGGTACATCAGCGGCATGCCGACCGAGGAATATGCGTCGAGCATCTGCTCGGAAGAGATGACCTCCATCTGCACCGGATAGATATCGAGACCAAGCTCTTCGCGGCCGACCGCTTCGATCTCGTCATAGACCTGGGACAGTTTCTTGAAATCCCAGTCCGACCCGGAAAACAGCAGCTCGGATTTGCGCGCCTGACTGACCATTGCCGTAGCCCTCAGGCGCTCTTGCGCAGATCGGGCTGCCTGGCGAAGAGCTGTCGGAAGACCGGATATATGTCGGCCGGCGCGGCGATGCGCCTCATCTGGAAGTTCGGCCATTTCCCGTCGACGGCGTTGTAGGCGCGCCACAGCGACGTCCCGTTCTCGGTCGAGCCGAAAATATGGCTTTCCCGCTCGTCGATGATCTCCACATAGGCGAAATACTGGCAAAGCCGCATGAGCTTGCGGTCGAGCAGTTCTATGCAGCGCTCGGAGTCGGTGGCGAAATTGTCGCCGTCGGAGGCTTGGGCGGCGTAGATGTTCCATTCGGCGACGGGATAGCGTTCCTCGATGATGCGGTGCATTTCCTCGAGCGCGGTGGAGACGACCGTGCCGCCGCTTTCGGTGTGATAGAAGAATGTATGCTCGTCCACCTCCTTGGCTTCGTGGGTATGGCGGATGAAGACGACCTCGATGCGCTCGTAGCGGCGCGTCAGGAAAAGATGCAACAGCACGAAGAAGCGTTTGGCCAGGTCCTTCTCGCGCTCTCCCATCGAGCCCGAGACGTCCATCAAGCAGAACATGACCGCGTTCGCATTGGGCACGGGCTGGGGATCGAAGCGATTGAAGCGGATGTCGACCGGATCGACATATGCAATGCGCCTGCGCCGGCGCTCAAGTCGGTCCAACTGTTCGCGCAGGTTGGCGATGCGTTCGCGCAACGCGGCACTTGCCGGCTTCGCTTCCAGCTCGGCAATCTGCATGGCGATCGCGTCGAGCTCTGCCTGTTTGGGCCGTCTCAGCGCGATGCGCCGCCCATGGCTGTTGCGCATCGTGCGGCCGACATTGATGTTGGTCGGCGCCCCGCTTGCCGCGAAACCTGCCCGCCTCGGCTTGTAGCTCAATATCTGCTTGAGGTTGAGCTTGACCAGATCGGGCAGTTCGAGGTCCTCGAAGAAGAGGTCGAGCACTTCCTCGCGCGACAGCACGAAACGGAAGTCGTCTTCGGACTCCGTGGTCCCCGGGGCGGACCCAAAGCCTTCACCGCCGCCCGGCTTGGCGATAAGGTCGCCGGGGCTGAACGTCTTGTTGCCGGGCAGGATGTGTTGGCGCCGGCCGCTTGCCTTGTCGTTGCTGAAGGTCGGTTCGCTGGTGCCTTTGCGGGGCATCGGCACGGTGTGCTCGCGGTCGATGTCGGCGATACCACCGGTGCGGACGTGGTCGCGGATGCTGCGCTTGAGCTCCTCCCGGGCACGCCTGACGAAGCGCTGGCGATTGCCCAGGCTCTTGTCCTTCGGGTTCAGGCGGCGGTCGATGAAGATCGGCATGGAACCGTTCCGGCGTTGTTTAGCCCGCCTTGTTCACGCGCATGTACCAATCGACCAGCCGTCGCACCTGCCGCTGAGTGTAGCCGCGCTCCATCATGCGCTGCACAAATTCATTGTGCCGCTTCTCCGTGACGCTGTCCTGCTTGGAGCCGAAGCTGATCACCGGCAGCAGGTCCTCGACCTGGCCGAACATGCGCTTCTCGATAACCTCGCGAAGCTTTTCATAGCTCGTCCAGGAGGGATTGCGGCCATGGTTGCGCGCCCGCGCGCGCAAGGTGAATTTGACCACTTCGTTGCGGAAGTCCTTGGGATTGGCGATGCCGGCGGGTTTCTCGACCTGCGACAGTTCCTTGTCTAGCACCTCGCGGTTGAGGATCTGGCCGGTGTCGGGATCCTTGTAGTCCTGATCCTCGATCCAGGCATCGGCGTAGGCGATGTAGCGGTCGAAGAGATTCTGGCCGTACTCGCTGTAGGACTCCAGATAGGCCTTCTGGATCTCGTGGCCGATGAACTCGGCATAGCGCGTCGCGAGTTCCGACTTGATGAACTCGAGATAGGCGGCTTCCGTTTCCTTCGGGAACTGCTCGCGTTTGATCGCCTCCTCGAGGATGTACATCAGGTGCACCGGGTCGGCGGCAACCTCCTTGGTGTCGTAGTTGAAGGTCTGCGACAGGATCTTGAAGGCGAAGCGGGTGCTGACCCCGGTCATGCCTTCGTCGACGCCGGCGGCATCGCGATATTCCTGGACCGACTTCGCCTTCGGATCGACCTCCTTGAGGTTCTCGCCGTCATAGGCGCGCATCTTGGTGTAGAGCGGCGAGTTCTCATGCTCGGCGAGACGGGTCGAGACGGTGAAGCGGCTGAGGATGTCGAGCACCTCGGGCGCGCAGGGGCTGTTCGCCAGCTCGCTCTCGCGCAGCAGCTTCTCGTAGATGTGCCGCTCCTCGGTGATGCGCAGGCAATAGGGAACCTTGACCACCAGGATGCGGTCGAGGAAGGCCTCATTGTTCTTGTTGTTCTTGAACTGCTGCCATTCCGACTCGTTGGAATGGGCGACGACGATGCCCTGATAGGGGAAGGAGCCGAAATTCTCGGTGCCGTTGTAGCTGCCTTCCTGGGTTGCCGTCAGCAGCGGATGCAAGACCTTGATGGGCGCCTTGAACATCTCGACGAATTCGAGCAGGCCTTGCGTCGTCCGGTTGAGGCCGCCGCTGTAGGAATAGGCATCCGGGTCCGACTGGCTGAAATTCTCCAATTGCCTGATGTCGACCTTGCCGACCAAGGCCGAGACGTCCTGGTTGTTCTCGTCGCCGGGTTCGGTCTTGGCGATGGCGATCTGACGCAGCCGCGACGGCATCAGCTTGACGACGCTGAATTTGGAGATGTCGCCCGATAGCTCATCGAGGCGCTTGGCTGCCCAAGGCGAAATCAGTCCGTTCAGGCGGCGGCGGGCGATACCGTATTTATCCTCCAGCAGATCGCCCATGCGGTCGGGATGGAAAAGGCCAAGCGGCGACTCGAAGATCGGGCTGATCTGGTTGCCGACTTTGAGCGTGTAGATCGGCCGCTCTTCCATCAGCTTCTTCAGCCGTTCGGCGAGCGAGGACTTGCCGCCGCCGACCGGGCCGAGAAGGTAGAGGATCTGCTTGCGCTCCTCCAGTCCTTGCGAGGCGTAGCGGAAATATCCAGCGATGCGCTCGATCGTGTCCTCCATCCCGTAGAAATCGGAGAAAGAGGGATAGATCTTGATGGTCCGGTTGGAGAAAATGCGGCCGAGCCGTTCGTCCTTGCTGGTGTCGATCAGATTCGGCTCGCCGATCGCCTCGACCATGCGTTCGGGCGCCGACGCATACATGGATTTATCTTCACGGCAGGCCAGCAGGTATTGCTGGAGACTGATCTCTTCCTGGGCGGCGTTGGAATAAATCTCCGAAAACAGATCGAAGACGTCGGATTGATTCTCGCGCATGGTGCTTTGCCTCGGAGCCGATGGGCTGCCAATCGGCTCATCGCTGCATCAACTGCCGGAAAGCACTGTTGGTTCCCTCACGTGAAGGATAGCGCATGCAATCTGGCATTGACCTCGGTTGATACCCGACGCGGCCGAAATGCTCGCCCTGCAAAATACGTGGTGATTGCCGCCGGAGCTTCAAGGGCGGGATCTGGTTTGGCACCCACAAGTTGTTGTTATTGATCCAATCGAGGTGCGCGGCGCGCTTCCGCCGGCGCCGGCCGGAGATGACAATGATCAGTCGACGCAGCTTCATCGCGGCATCGCTGGGGGTGCTGCTGCCGAAAGGTGCATCAGCCGCCGGGCGTCCGGGCCAGCCAGCACCGCAAACCGTTGACTACGGTCCGGCCAAGCTCGACATCTACGCATCGGACGCGAATAACGCACCGGTGGTCTTCTTCGTCCATGGCGGCGCCTGGCGGTTCGGCAAACGCAGCCAGGTCGGCGCCAAGCCGGGCTTCCTGCTTGCCAACGGCTTCGTCTTCGTCTCGATCGATTACCGTCTGTTGCCGCAAGCCGATGTCGCCATGCAGGCCGACGATGTCGAACGAGCCTACGCCTATGTGCGCGCCAATATCGCCCGATACGGCGGCGACCCCAGTCGCATCGTGGGTATGGGCCATTCGGCCGGCTGCCATCTGGTTGCCTTGACCGGCATGCGCGGCGGACTGCCCGGTGTCGTCGCGCTGATCCTGGACGATACCAGGGCCTACGATTTTGTGGCGCTTTTCAGGAGTGGCGGCATGGTGGGTGCCTATGCACGCGCTTTCTCCGACCCGACACAGTGGGCGGCGCTGTCGCCGGCGAGCCATGTCGACGACAGGAAGCATCCGCCGCCCTTTATCGCCCATTCGCGCGCCCGGGCGGGGCGAAGCGTCGCAAGCTTTCTCGAAAGGCCTGCGCGCCACCGGAACCAACGTCACGCTGTTCGACGGCAGCGCCTACACGCATATGTCGATCAATCGCGATTTCGGCAAGGAGGGCGACGCCTTGACAAGCGCGGCCCTGGCGTTCCTCAAGGCGACCGTGGGCTAATTACCAGCGCGTCTTCTCGCCCGGCGCGGCCGGCTCGATCGCCAGCGCATGCACGCCGGCCTTCAATTCGTCGGCAAGCAATTCGTTGACGGCGCGGTGGCGCTCGACGCGGCTCATGCCGGCAAAGGCGGCCGAGACGACGCGGACGCGAAAATGCGTCTCGCCGGTGCCGTCGAAGTGCGTTTCGTGGCCGTGCTCGACATGGTGATGGCCGGCGTGAAGGTGGCTTTCATTGATGACGGCGAGCCGTTCGGGCGAGAACGCCGCCTTCAGCTTATCTTCCATGGTTGCCTGTATGGACATTCGGGCTTCCCTTCACCACATTTACGGCACAGCCGCAAAATCTACGTTTTCGACCGCTTTTAAGCCGCGATTCAGCGGTTAGGGCGATCATCGGCGAAATGTCAATTCTTGTTTCGCATATGCGAACAGCCCATAAATGGGGGAGATGAAAGCGTATCCCAAATATTTCGAGAAAATTCGAATCCGGCCGGAGAAGGACGCGGAGCTGAAGTCGCGCGCCCCGGTCTGCCAGTGGGATGGCTGCAACGAGGCCGGGACGCATCGCGCACCGGTCGGACGCCTCAAGGAGGGCGAGTATTTCCGCTTCTGCTTCGAGCATGTGCGCGAATACAACAAGGGCTTCAACTATTTCTCCGGCGTGTCGGACAGCGAGATCGCACGCTTCCAGAAAGAGGCGCTCACCGGCCACCGGCCGACATGGCGCATGGGCGCCAACGGCGGCGGGACGCGCTCGGCGCCCGATTTCGCGCAGCAGCGTTCGGGTCGCGCCAGCTACTACAACCGCATGCGCGATCCGTTCAATCTGTTCGGCGCCGGCGCGCGCGAGCCGCGCGAGCGCAAGGCAAAGCCGCTTGAGGCCAAGGCGCTGGAAACGCTTGGCCTTGACACAAAGGCGACTGGTCAGGACATCAAGGCGCGTTATAAGGAACTCGTTAAGCGCCATCATCCGGATGCGAATGGCGGCGACAGAGGTTCGGAAGACCGGTTCCGCGATGTGCTGCAGGCCTATCGCGTGCTCAAGCAGGCAGGATTGTGCTGAGCGGCTCTACGGTCCGTGTCGTTTTCCAACTTTCACAAGGTTGGAAAAGGCTCTAAGACCGCCCCCGGACAAAATCGATTGCCGGCGAAACGCGGCGTTTCGCCCGTGGAGACGTTGATAGTGATGAACAAGGTCGATCGCGACATCGCCAACCTGCCCGACACGACGGTGTCGGTGAAGGAGAAATTCGGCTTCGAGTCCAAGATGGTCGTTCCCGCCTATTCGGCGGCGACCGAGCACGTGCCGGACATCGACCCGGATTATCTGTTCGACAAGGCGACGACGCTGGCGATCCTCGCCGGCTTTGCCTACAACCGCCGCGTCATGGTGTCGGGCTATCACGGCACCGGCAAGTCGACGCATATCGAGCAGGTGGCGGCGCGTCTCAACTGGCCCTGCGTGCGCGTCAACCTCGACAGCCATGTCAGCCGTATCGATCTCGTCGGCAAGGACGCCATCGTCGTCAAAGAAGGGCTGCAGGTCACCGAATTCCGCGACGGCATCCTGCCCTGGGCCTATCAGCACAATGTCGCGCTCTGCTTCGACGAATATGATGCCGGCCGTCCGGACGTGATGTTCGTCATCCAGCGCGTGCTGGAATCGTCGGGCCGGCTCACGCTGCTCGACCAGAGCCGCGTCATTCGTCCGCACCCGGCCTTCCGGCTGTTCGCCACCGCCAACACGGTCGGCCTCGGCGACACCACCGGCCTCTATCACGGCACGCAGCAGATCAACCAAGCGCAGATGGACCGCTGGTCGATCGTCACCACGTTGAACTACCTGCCGCACGACAACGAAGTGAACATCGTGCTGGCCAAGGCCAAGCATTATCGCGACAACAAGGGCAAGGACATCGTCAACAAGATGGTGCGCGTCGCCGACATGACACGCTCGGCCTTCATCAATGGCGACCTGTCGACCGTGATGAGCCCGCGCACCGTCATCACCTGGGCCGAAAACGCCGAGATCTTCGGCGACATCGGCATGGCGTTCCGGCTGACCTTCCTCAACAAGTGCGACGAACTGGAGCGTTCGGTGGTGGCCGAGTTCTACCAGCGCGCTTTCGGCGAGGATCTGCCGGAGAGCGCCGCCAACGTGGTGCTGGGATAGGCGCGCAGCTGAAGGTGTCCAGCCTTTCGGCATGAAAACGCGCAGGGAATGACAATGGCGGGTCCAGGCGACAACACGCGCAACAAGCCGAAGAACGGGTCTGAAGCGGACGGCTTCAAGCGCGCCGTCACTGTCTGCATGCGCGCCGTCGCCGGCGACAAGGACCTCGAGGTCGGTTTCGCCAAGGACCGGCCGGCGCTGGCCGGCAACCGTGCCCGTTTGCCGGAACTGCCGAAGAAGGCGTCCCGCAACGACATCGCGATCACGCGTGGCCTGGGCGATTCCATGGCGCTGAAGCGCGCCTGCCACGATCAGCGCATCCACAACAAGCTGGCGCCGGAAGGCAAGCTTGCGCGCTCCATCTTCGATGCCGTCGAACAGGCGCGGGTTGAGGCGATCGGCAGCCGCGCCATGCAGGGTGTCGCCGACAATATCGGCTCGATGCTCGAGGACAAATACGCCAAGGCAAACCTTGACGACGTCAGGGACAAGGCGGACGCGCCTCTCGAAGAGGCGGTCGCGCTGATGGTGCGCGAGAAACTCACCGGACGTCCCGTGCCGAAGAGCGGTGAGCGGCTGGTCGACCTCTGGCGTCCCTGGATCGAGGAGAAGGCGAGCGCCGATCTCGACGGCCTGTCGGCCAAGCTCGATGACCAGCAGGCCTTTGCCCGCGTCGTGCGCGAGATGCTGGTTTCCATGGAAATGGCCGAGGAGCTCGGCGACGACCAGGAAACGGACGACTCGGAGGAAAACGAAGAGAACGAACAGCAGGGCGAGGAACAGAGCGAGGAAGGCGGCGAGGAGGATTCAGGCTCCGAGCAGTCGCAGTCGGAGGATGCCGAGGCCTCCGCCGACGAGGAAGAGTCGGCCGAAACCGAAGCGACCGACGCCACCTCGGACGACCTATCCGACGAGGATGATTCCGACGCCGAGACGCCTGGCGAGGCCAAGCGCAACGACAATCCGTTCCTCAACCTGCCGAAAGAGATCGACTACAAGGTCTTCACCATCGCCTTCGACGAGACGGTCGGCGCCGAGGACCTGTGCGAGGAAGAGGAGCTCGAACGGCTGCGCGCCTTCCTCGACAAGCAGTTGGCCAACCTTTCCGGCGTCGTCGGGCGGCTCGCCAACCGGCTGCAGCGCCGGCTGATGGCGCAGCAGAACCGCTCCTGGGATTTCGACCTGGAGGAAGGCTATCTCGATCCGGCGCGCCTGGTGCGCGTGGTCATCGACCCAATGCAGCCGCTGTCCTTCAAGCAGGAGCGCGACACCAAATTCCGCGACACGGTGGTGTCGCTGGTGCTCGACAATTCGGGCTCGATGCGCGGGCGTCCGATCACGGTCGCCGCCACCTGCGCCGACATCTTGGCGCGCACGCTGGAGCGCTGCGGCGTTTCGGTGGAAATCCTCGGCTTCACCACGCGGGCTTGGAAAGGCGGACAGGCGCGCGAGAAATGGCTGAAGGACGGCAAGCCGCCAAATCCCGGCCGGCTCAATGACCTGCGCCACATCATCTACAAATCCGCCGATCATCCGTGGCGGCGTGCGCGGCGCAATCTCGGTCTGATGATGCGCGAGGGCCTGCTCAAGGAAAACATCGACGGGGAGGCGCTGCTTTGGGCGCATAACCGGCTGATCGGCCGGCCGGAGCAGCGCAAGATCCTGATGATGATCTCGGACGGCGCGCCGGTCGACGATTCCACGCTCTCGGTTAATCCGGGCAACTATCTGGAGCGGCATCTTAGGGCGGTCATCGAGCTGATCGAAACACGCTCGCCGGTCGAGCTTTTGGCGATCGGCATCGGCCACGACGTCACGCGCTATTATCGCCGCGCCGTCACCATCGTCGACGCCGAGGAACTGGCGGGCGCCATGACCGAGCAGCTCGCCTCGCTGTTCGGCGAGGAAAGCGCGCGCGATACGCGGCGCGGCGGCTTGCGGCGCGCCGGATGATCTTTTCGGGGCGGCGTGCGCGGCGGACGCTTTTCGCCTGCATGCTGGCCTATGCCTCGCCGACCATCCCCGCCCCGGGCCCTCCCGTCGAGACGGTCGAGATTTCGGCGCGGCCGATCAGCCAGTTCCATGTCGGCCATGACGAGACGCGGTTCGGGCCGCTCGAATTCGTCGGCGGGCTGGAAATGACCTCGCCGGCGCGCGATTTCGGCGCGCTGTCGGCCTTTCGCTTCCTGGAGCCGGGCGGCGATTTCATCGGTGTCGCCGACACCGGCTTCTGGTTCTTCGGCACGATCACGCATGACGCCGGCAAGCGGCCGTCGGGCGTCAAGAATTTCCGCATGCAGCGGATGGTCGATGCCTCGGGCCGGCCGATCGACCGGAAATGGAAGGTCGATGCGGAAGGGCTCGCGGTCAAGGACGGGGTTGCCACCGTCGGCTTCGAGCGCGACCAGCGCGTCGCTCAGTTCAAAATCGATCCCGATAATATGAAGGCGCCGCTGAGACAGCTCGACTACCTGGTCCCGCTCAAGGAACTGCGCCAGAATCGCGGCTTCGAGACCGTCACCCACGCCGATCGTTATGGACAGCACGAGGGCGGCTTGGTCGTGGTTTCAGAGAGGAGCCTCGACAAGGCGGGCAATGTCTACGCCGCCGTCATCGAGGGGGCGCATAAGGGCGTCTTCACCGTCAAGCGCGACGGCGATTTCGACATCACCGACGGCGCCTTCCTGCCGGACGGCGATCTGCTGCTCCTAGAGCGCAGCTTCTCGATCGCGCGCGGGGTAAAGATGCGGTTGCGGCGCATCTATGGCGAAAGCGTCGAGAAGGGAGCGGTCGCCGACGGACCGGTGCTGATGGAGGCCGACATGGGCTACCAGATCGACAATATGGAAGGGCTGGACGTCTGGACCCGCAACGACGGTGCGCTGATGGTGTCGCTGATATCCGACGACAACCATTCGATCCTGCAGCGCAACCTCTACCTGGAATTCATCCTGCATCAGGACTGAGCAAGGCCGGCCGGCGAGCGCCGAGATTACCGGCCGACATGGCGGACTTCGTTCATCACGAAATTGGCCGCGCGCTTGCTCCGGTTGCGGATCTTGAGCGTCGCGGTGTTGTCGACGAAATAGGTGTGAAGGATGCTGTCGCGGGTGCGGACCTCCGGTCCGACGGTGTCGACCGCATGCCAAGTGTCGGTGCCGACCGCGAAAGCGTAGCCTGTATTCGGCGAAAACGACATCCGGTGCGAATTCTCGAAACGTCCGTCCGGCATGCGCTTGGCGAAGCGGGTGCCGATATGGTTGATCGAGTCGTCCTCGGGTAAATAGAACTGCACCGTGATGCCCTTCCATTTCGTGTCGGTGTGGAAGCCGATCTTGTAGCCCGCCACGTCGCGGGTCAGCATCGGCACGGGATACATGCCGACCTTCATGAAATCCGAGCCGAATCGGCGCTCCAGGCCCGGGGCAAGGCGGCGCATGAAGGCTTCCTTCAGTTCCGGCGCATGCAATGCCTTGCCGACCAGGGCCCAGACGGCCCGCTTCTCGTTGGGCAGATGGCGGATATATTCGGGGTAGAGGTCGATCTTGATCCGCGTCGCGGTTCCGTCAGCCTTGATATTCACATTGTTGCGCCCCTTGAGCGCACGATATTCGCGTGCCTCCGGCATGGCGGCGCGCATGCGCTGATAGAGGTCCGCCGGAAAGACATCCGTCATCTCAAGATGCCAGAACGGCTTTTCCACAAAGGCGGCGCGGTTCACGGCATCCACCATGTGGGAGACAATGTGCTGCAGCGTTTCTGTGGCTGATGCTGGCGCCGCCGCGCCGTCTATGGCCGACATGGATGTCCTCTCCCCAAGCTGAAAACCCCGAATCCAAATTCCTTGCGTACATATATCGCCGCGAGGGCGAAATGCTAACCAAAGTACAGGCTGGATTGCAATGATCCATGCGGCGGACTTCAATCGCGGTTTTCTAAATTACGGGATGATGTCGCATCGGCGCGAACCGTGCGCGTTAAAGAGGGTGCGGTTGACGATGCTGATGTGGCCGCGGGCCGATATTCAACGGACCTTGTAGATCTCGATCGGCTTTCCCGAGGTAGACTGGTCCATTTCGAGCCACGCTGGCGGATCTCCCCGCAGCAATGCTGCGGCAAGGCCATTAGGCGCGTCCAGGCCCAGCGATATCTCTTCCGTGTTGCCGCGACAGATCGCGACCAGTCCCACATGCTCGCGCTCGATCATGGCGCGGGCGGCATCCGGCGTGCCCAGCAACGCGTCGAGCATGGCGAGGTTGCCGCCGATATTGCGGTGGTAAGGGCCGGCCAGCGCCCGGTGGCCGGTGAACATCAATATCCCCGAGCCGAGATTGGACGAGGCAAGCACCGTCGTCGCCGGCATGGCGGCCAGATCGCGGAAGTCGCCCGGCTTGCCGCACGTCACGGCGTGGTCGGGATCGGAATTGATCCGCTGCGGCGCCTTCTGGACCATGGATTGCGCCGCCACCGCGACGCCGGCCCAGGTCGCGTTGAGGGAGACCAGCCACGCCATCACGATGCCGGTGGAGAGGCGCCATGAGGGCGCGGTGTCCGCCCGCAGGCGAATCTTCGCGATCCAGGCCGAGAGCGGCAATACGGCGAAGGCGACGGAGAAGGTCGAGCCGCGCACCTGCCAGAGGCTGACGACGAAGGCGGCGAGGAGCAGGACGGCGGCGAGCATCTCGGCGCGGCGCAGCCGACGGGTTCGGAGCTGAAAGCCGACCAGCAGGATCGCAATGAAAGGCGTCACATAGCGCGCCGCCATCAGCTTCGGCTGGTGGACGGCGACGCTCCAGAAGGGCTGCGCTTCGACCACGTCGGCCAGCCAATAGGTGCGGATACGTTCGTCCATGCCCGCATAGGGCGATGCCAGGCATTGCGGGAAGAACACGATCACAACGACCGCGACCGCCGCCATCAGCGCCAGCATCGAAACCAGCCGCGCCCGGCGGCTCGATGCGGCAAAGGTACTGGCGATCACGAGGCCGAAGCCGGACAATGCGGCCACGGCGAACTGGAAGGAGGAGAAGGCGTCGCATTGGGCTGTGCCCCAATCGGCCGGCCGGATGGTCGCTACGAAGACCAGGCAGGCGATGCCGGCAAATCCGAGGCCGAAGCCTCGTGCGGTGACGCGCTCCTCGTCATCGAGGATGAACAGGACCGCGGCACAGATGCCGAGCACCGCCACATAGGGAGCGGTCTCCATGCCGACAGCCAGCGTCAGGCCGGCGCAAATGCCCGACAGAAGAGCCCCGGGCCGCCAGGAGGGCGCTTCCATCAGAAGCCAGAGGCCGGCCGCCGTCAGCAGCAGCTGGACATTGTGGTGATCGATCACGCCCGGGCTGTAGATCACCAGATAGAACAGCGCCGCCGTCGACAGAATGACTGCCGGCATCGCGACATTCGCGGCGGCGAAACGCTGCGAGGCGCGCATGAGCACGAATATGGTCAGCCCGTAGAGGAGGGTCGGCCAGATGATCTGCGCGGCGCGCTCGGCGGTGGCCGTGCTGGCGCTCAGCGCATCGAAGGCCATGATGATCAGCGCGAGCGGCGTATCGACAAGCCGCGACCAATGCATGACGAAGCCGCCCGAGATGCCCATCCTGTATTGGTGGAGATCGAACCAGCTTTGGCCGCCTAGCAGGTCGCGAACCTCGACCAGCCGCAGCATGCTGTCATTATCGGCGCCATAGTCGCCAAGGGTCGGAAAACCGGAAACGGCGTTGATCGTCAGCACCACCAGCATGGCGCACAACGCAAGCAGGAGATCGTTTTTCCAACCGGTGCCTTGCACGGTCATGCTGGTTGCAATGCCCTAGAGAATTTCCGCGATCCTGCATCATCGGGCGTAACAAAGCGTAAAGCCGCTGTGGCTGAAAGCGTCAGGCCTGGTTGGTAGCAACCCAGATGACGTGGCGGGCGCCGCGCTTGCCGTTGGCCCGCGTGTTGATCTCCTCGACCACGAAGCCGGCCTGCTTCAGCCGCCGGGTGAAGCCGCTGTCCGGCCCCTGCGACCAGATCGCCAGAACGCCGCCGGGCGTCAAGGCGGCGCGCGCCGCCGCCAGGCCGGCCGCGCCATAGAGCGTGTCATTGCCCGTGTAGACGATGCCTTCGGGACCATTGTCGACGTCGAGCAGGATGGCATCCCAAGCGGCCTTCTGCGCTCTTATCAGCTGGCCGACATCGGCTTCTCGAATGCTTACGCGAGGGTCGTCGAGGCAGCCGTCGAAGATGTCCGCCATCGGGCCGTGCGCCCAGGCGATGACCGCGGGGACGAGTTCGGCGACGGTCACGGCGGCGTCGCCATCGAGCGCTGCGAGAGCGGCGCGCAAGGTGAAGCCCATGCCGAGCCCGCCGATCAGGAGCCTCGGCCGCTTGCGCCCGGCGATCCGCTCGCAGGAAAGCCTGGCGAGGGCCTCCTCGGAGCCGCTGAGGCGGCTGTTCATCAGCTCGTTGGCGCCGAGCATGATCGAGAATTCAGTGCCGCGCTGCTTCAGACGCAACTCCTGGCCACCATCGGGCGTGCGGGCAGAATCAAGCTGAACCCAGGGGATCATGACCTGATTACACTTGCTGGAATCATGCTCTCTCGTTTTGTTTGGAGCATCATTTTTTCCAAAAAACCGGCCCCCACCTTTTGGAATCATGCTCCGGCCGCGACCGCCGGCTGGCTCCAGCGGGCGGCGAGCAGCCTATAGGGGATCAGCGCCACCACGGCGATGATGAGCTTCATCGAAAGGTCGCCAAGCGCCCAGGACACCCAGCGCATCGTCTCGGCCGGCAGCACGCCCATCAGCGGCGCCGTCTCCAGCGCGAAGCTGTCATTGGGGCCGGCAAAGGCGAAGACGGCGGAGAAGGCAACGCCGAAGAACACGACGGTGTCGAACACCGAGCCGACCAATGTGCCGACGATCGGCGCGCGCCACCAGCTCTGCCGGCGCAGACGGTTGAACACGGTGACGTCGAGCAATTGCGCGGTGAGGAAGGCTGCACCCGAAGCGGCGGCGATCCGCACCAGCCGGTCGGCAGCGGTTTCGAACTCGATCAGGCCATGGCGGAACAGGAAGGGCGGGATCAGGATCGAGCAGGTCACCGCGGTCATGAAACCGACGAACACCACCTTGCGCGCCACGGCCGGGCCGTAGCGGCGGTTGGCGAGGTCGGTGACAAGGAAGGAGAAGGGATAGGTGAAGGCGCCCCAGGTGAGCAGGTCGGCGAGCGACAGGCCGCCGATCTCGCCCTGCATCGGGAACTGCACGAGGATGTTCGAGGCCACGACGACGAGCGCCATGGCGGCCACGAAGGGCAGATATCGTGTCAGGAAGCTCATTTTTTTATCCTGGGTAATGGAACCAGCGGAGCGTCATGCCGACGCTCGCTCATAGTCCGAGCACCGGCCGGGCCGGTGCTCGAGGCGGTCGTCCCCCGCCTGATAGCTGCTTTAAGCGGCCGACTGCTCGGCAAGCTTCTTGGCGATCTGCTTCTTCAGCAGGCGCGCGCGCTGCGACAGTTCCTTGACGTCGGCCTTGGCCAGGAAGGCGTCGAGGCCGCCGCGATGCTCGACCGAACGCAGCGCGTTGGCCGAAATGCGCAGGCGAACGTTCTGGTTCAGCGCTTCGGAAATCAGCGTTACATTGACCAGGTTCGGCAGGAAGCGACGCTTGGTCTTGTTGTTGGCGTGGCTAACATTGTTGCCGGTCTGGACTGCCTTGGCAGTGAGTTCGCAGGTGCGGGACATTTGTCTAACCTTCAGTTTCTAAACCTGCCAAACCATTCTGCCCGCGCCAGGCGGCGCGCGGTCTCGGTCAGGCGGCCTTTGGAAAAGTTGGCGTTCCATAGTGGCATTTCGCCATTGCGTCAAGCTCCGACACGTCGCCGGCTGTCGGTCGCGCTCCATATAAAGGCCGGATTTTACACTATAAGCCCTTCGCGAAGGGATATGCCAGGCTGGAGCCGCTGTGTTCCGGCCGAACCGCAGGGATTCGCCAGCCGCCATGCTCCGTCCATCTCACACATTCGCCGCCCTGCTTGCCCTTGCTGCGCCGGCGACCAGCTTCGCCGCCGCGGCGCCGCAGTCCTTCAAGGGCGAATATACGGTGTCCTATCTCGGCCTCTCGATCGCCAGGGCGACCTTTTCCAGCCGCTATGTGGGCGATACCTATACTATCAACGGCACCGTCTCCGCCGCCGGGCTTGGCAGGCTGTTCGACGACACGAAAGGCACGATTTCGTCGAAAGGCACCATTTCCGACAAGGGGATGACGCCGCAGGTGTTCAGGGCCGATTATACGTCCGGCAAGAAAACCTCGATGGTCGACATACGCTTCAGCAACGGGGCGGTCACCTCCACGCAAGTCGTTCCCGCTCCAGGCAAGCGCGATCCGAAGAGCTGGGTGCCCATCGGCGACGGAGACCTGAAATCGGTGCTCGATCCGATGGCCGCGACCGTGATCCATGCCGACAGCCTGGACAAGGTCTGCGGACGCACGGTCAAGTTCTATGACGGCGAGATGCGCGCCGACCTGAGCCTGACCTATGCCTCCAAGGGTTCGATCTCGGTGCCCGGCTACAAGGGCGACACGGTGACCTGCAAGATGGGCTTCGAGCCGGTGGCGGGCTACCGCAAGGGTCGCAAGGCGCTGAACTTCCTTAAGAACAAGAGCCGCATGCTGGTGACGTTTGCGCCGGTCGGCCAATCCGGCGTATATGCGCCGATCCGCGCCACGGTCGGGACCCAGATCGGTCCGCTGACCATCAGCGCCGGACGGTTCGAAGCGGTAAACTAGATCAGGCGCCGCCGCGCGCCGGCGGGGGGAGATATGGGGCGCGCAACACTGATCGGGTTTTCGGCGGTCGCCATGTGGGCGTTGCTGGCGCTGCTCACCAATGCCTCGGGGCAGGTGCCGCCGTTCCTGCTTTCGGCCATCACCTTCGCCATCGGCACCTGCGTCGGGCTGGCGGCGCGGCTGGTGACGCCGGCCGCCGACAAAAGCCAGAGGATCCCGCCGCAGGTTTGGGTGATCGGCATAGCCGGCCTGTTCGGCTACCACTTCTTCTATTTCACGGCGTTGCGCAATGCGCTGGCGGTCGAGGCGAGCCTGATCGCCTACCTGTGGCCGCTGCTGATCGTGCTTGGCTCGGCGCTGATGCCGGGAGAGCGGCTTGCCTGGAACCATGTCGTCGGCGCGCTGCTCGGCCTCGCCGGCACCGTCCTGATCGTCACCAAGGGCGGCGGGCTGGCCTTCGACGCGCGCTATGCCTTCGGCTATGCGATGGCCGCTATCTGCGCGCTGTTGTGGTCGTCCTATTCGCTCTTGTCGCGGCGCTTTCCGTCGGTGCCGACCTCGATCGTCACCTGGTTCTGCGCGGCGACGTCGGCACTGTCGCTTGCCTGCCATCTGCTGCTTGAGAAGACGGTGCTGCCGGACAGCCTCGGACAATGGCTGGCCGTCATCGGGCTCGGCCTGATGCCGGTGGGCGCGGCCTTCTATGCCTGGGACATCGGCGTCAAGCGCGGCAACATCCAGGTGCTGGGCGCTGCGAGCTACGCCGCGCCGCTTCTGTCGACGCTGGTGCTGATCGCAGCTGGCGTCGCCGAGCCGTCGCTGCGCATCCTCGCGGCCTGCGTGCTCATCACCGGAGGCGCCGCGCTCGCGGCGAAGTCGCTGCTGATGCGCAAGCCGGCGGCCAAGGAGGTCAACGCATGATGCCGTTTTCCGGCGGCATCGAGGCCAACGCCAACGCGACGCTGCTGTTCTCGTTCGTCGCGGCCGTGATCTACGCCTTTGCGCTCGACATGCCGCCGAACTGGACGCGCACGGCGGCAAAGACGCTTGCCGTGGCTTTGCTGGCCGTGCTTGCCGCCACGCAGGGCGGTCCGCTGCTGCTGGTCGCGGCGCTGGCACTCAGCGCCGTCGGCGACGCCTTTCTGTCACGCGACGGCGAAAAGGCCTTTCTCGGCGGGTTGGCGAGCTTTCTCGCCGGTCATATCGCGTATGTCGCGCTGTTTTCGCAGGCAGGCGGTGGGCTCGGCCTGTTGAGCGCCGAACCCTGGCGCGGCGCGATCGCCTTGGCCATGGCCGCATTCAGCATCATCATGCTTGCCGCGCTCTGGCGCCGCGTCGGCCCGCAGCTGCGCATCCCGGTCGCCGTCTATGTCGCGGCGATCCTCGCCATGGGCATTTCGGCGCTCACGACCAATGCTCCCTGGGTAATCGCCGGCGCGGTGCTGTTCATCGCCTCGGACGGGCTGCTGGCTACCGAGCGCTTCCTGCTCGTGGCGATCTCGCCGCATCGCGTGTGGATGCGCCACGCGGTCTGGGTGCTTTATTACGCGGCCCAGTTGGCGATCACGCTGGGGTTCTTGTTGGGTCGTCTTGATCTTTGGTCCTGAGTTCGATGGATGGCAGCAAACTGATGCTCATCGCAGCAATATGGAACGGAGTGTCAGGTATGTCATGTATAAGGATGCACCGAGGGCGATGAAAAAAAGCGCAGCGGACAAGCGCTTTTGAAGCGTTGGAGATTGTTTCCATTCCTGAAACAGTCTCCAGAACCAGAAGATCAGGTAGGCTTCAAGGAGCGTGCTCATTGCAAGCAGCGCGACAAATATGCTCTTCGGAAAAATAGGTCGCAACAGAAGACCTGCTACGCCGATCGCGACGAAGGCAGCAATGAGTGCTTTGTTTCGCCCGGGCAGCCGATGGTCATTCATCTCGACACGTCCCTGGCGTACTTTTAACGATGCGTATCCGGATCATCCAACATGCTGGCAAGCATTGGTTGCACCACAGTTAATGGGGCTGTCTTTCGGTATCATGTCTGCGGTTGCCAGCCAGGCTGGGCCAGCTCGAAAGCGGCGAAATCGAAGCCCGGCGCCACGGTGCAGCCGACCAGCGTCCATTCGCCGAGGCTGCGCGCCGACTGCCACCAGCCGGCCGGCACGACGATCTGCGGCCGCTCGCCGGCGGTAAGGGCCGTGCCAAGCACCTGCTCGATGACGGCGCCTGCGCCTTCCTCATGCATCGACAGCGCCAGCGGCGCTCCAGCATAAAAATGCCAGACCTCGGCCGCGTCCTTCACCCGGTGCCAGGCCGAAAGCTGGCCGTGCTCGAGCAGGAAGTAGATCGCGGTCGAATGATCGCGCGGGCCGCCCGCGGCGTCGCGAAAGGTCTCGGCGTACCAGCCGCCCTCGGGATGCGGCTTGAGGCCTAGCGTTGCGATGATCTCGGCGGCGCTGGTCATGGCGGTCTTTGCTGCGAAGAACGTCGAGCCTTTTGGTCGACTGCGGTGGAACTAAAAATTGTCCTTGCGCTTGCGGATTTCGGCGAACACTTCGGCATCCGAGGCTTTCTCCATGCCGAGATGCTTGCGGATCCCCGGATCGTGCCAGCGCAGGAACGGATTGGTCGACAGCTCTTCGCCGATGGTGGTCGGCAATGTCGGCTTGTTGTCGGCGCGCAGCGCCTCGATCCTTGCCGCGCGCTGCTTCAGCGCCGGATTGCTCGGATCGACCGTCACCGCGAAACGGGCATTGGCCAAGGTGTATTCGTGACCGCAATAGATGGCGGTTTGCGCCGGCAGCGCTGCCAGCTTCTTCAGCGATTCATACATGACCGGCGGCTTGCATTCGAACAGCCGGCCGCAACCCAGCGCAAACAGCGTGTCAGCGGTGAAGGCCATCTTCGAGGCCGGCAAATAATAGGAGACATGGCCGGCGGTATGGCCCGGCGTCTCGATCACCTCGATCCGCTCCTCGCCAAGGCGCACGACCGAGCCCTCGCCAACCGTCTCGTCGATGCCGGGGATCTTCGCCTTCTCGGCCTCCGGGCCGACGATGCGCAATTTGAAGCGCTCCTTCAACGCGAGATTGGCTTCGACATGGTCGGCATGATGGTGCGTGGTGAGGATCAATGTCGGCGTCCAGCCTGTGCGCTTGACCGCCGCCAGGATCGGCGCCTCTTCCGGCGCATCGATGATCGCCGTCTCACCGCTCTTCGGATCGTGGACCAGCACGCCGAAATTGTCGGTGCGGCACATGAACTGCTCGATTTCGACCGGCATCGCATGTCTCCCGTTGTCGTCGCAGACATAGGGCGGGCGGGCGCCGATGTCATCCGGGTTTGTTGAGCTTGGCGCATTTGTTGAACCGGGCGCCTTTGTTGAACTTGGCAGGCTTCACGGCTACCGTCCCGCGCATGCATTCGGATATCGTCGACCTGCGCTCCTTCTACGCGTCCACGCTCGGCCAACTGGCCGAGCACTCGATCACCATGGCGCTGTCGTCCATTTGGGCAACCGTGCCCAATGAGCGCCTGGTCGGTCTCGGCTACACGCTGCCCTGGCTGGAACGCTTCGGCACCGATGCCGAGCGCGTCTTCGCCTTCATGCCGGGGACGCAGGGCGCGGTGGTGTGGCCGGCGACCGGGCCGGCGGCGACAGCACTGGTCTTCGACGAGGAACTGCCGCTGGTCGATTCCTGCATCGACCGCGTGCTCCTGGTGCATTCGCTTGAACATGCCGAAAATCCGCGCGAGACGCTGAACGAGATCTGGCGCGTGCTGTCGCCGGCGGGCAGGGTGGTCATCGTCGTGCCCAACCGGCGCGGCGTGTGGGCGCGCTTCGAGCACACGCCCTTCGGCAACGGCCGGCCGTTCTCGCGCGGCCAGCTGACCGAATTGCTGCGGGAGGCGAATTTCACCCCGGCGACATGGAGCGATGCGCTGTTCTTCCCGCCGTCGCCGCGGCGTTTCATGATGCGGTTCCACAATGTGCTGGAGAGGGCCGGCCGGCGGTTCTGGCCGATCTTTTCCGGCGTGATCGTCGTCGAGGCGCAGAAACGGCTCTATCAGGGCGTGCCGGTCGCGCAGCGCGCCTCTCGCCGCGTCTTCGTGCCCGTCTTCTCGCCGCAGGGGGCAACGCGGCTTGGCCGGCACGCGACCGACGGCGCGCCTGGCCATGTGACACGTTCGTGATCACCGCCGCGCCTTGCATCGCGCAGCGATCATCACCCTATCTGGGACGTGCCCGATCAAAGCATGCTCGCGCGGCGCGGTAATCATGACCGCGGCGGAAACCAGGAATATCCTTCATGGACGACCAGACCGATAAAAAGCCGGGCCCGCAAAAACCCGCCGTCTCGGTCGAGGCAAGCAGCCTCGCCGACCAGATGGCGACGATCAAGCTGGGGCTGAAAACCTCGCCAGTGCGCAGGCAACTTGCCTGGGTCTCCATCGGCATCGTCGCGGTCATCGTCGCCACCTCGATCGGACAGGTCCTGCTCAACCGCTGGAACCAGCCTTTCTATGACGCGCTGGCCCGGCGCGACATGGCGGATTTCCTACACCAGCTTCTGGTCTTTGCGATGATCGCCAGCGGGCTTCTGGTGCTCAACATCGGCCAGACGTGGCTCAACCAGATGATCCGTTTGCGGTTACGCGAGGCGCTGACGCTCGATCTCATCGATCAATGGATGCGCCCGGCGCGGGCCTTCCGGCTGGCCAATGCCGGTGCCATTGGCGTCAATCCCGACCAGCGCATGCAGCAGGACGCCGCCCACCTGTCGGATTTGTCGACGGATCTCGGCGTTGGACTGCTGCAGTCCTTCATCCTGCTCGTGTCCTTCATAGGCGTGCTGTGGGAGCTGTCTTCGGGCTTCGTCTTCCACATCGGGGGCTATTCACTGGCGATACCGGGCTACATGGTCTGGGCGGCGTTCCTCTACGCCGGCATCGCCTCCTGGCTGAGCTGGCTGGTCGGGCGTCCGCTGATCGGTCTCAACAGCGAGCGCTACACCCGCGAAGCGGAGCTGCGCTCCTCCATGGTGCGGGTCAACGAGAATGTCGACGCGATCGCGCTCTACCATGGCGAGCCCGACGCCCGACGCCGGCTGGAGCTTGACCTCGGCACGGTGCTCGGCGCCATGCGGCGCATCTTCACCGCCCAGATCAACCTGGCCTGGGTGACCGACACCTATGGCTGGATAACGGTCGTGGCGCCCATACTGGTGGCTTCGCCGGTCTATTTCTCGGGCGACATCTCGTTCGGCGGATTGATGATGGCGGTCGGCGCCTTCAACCAGGTCCATTCGTCGCTTCGCTGGTTCATCAACAACATCGGCAGCATCGCCGACTGGCGCGCGACGCTGATGCGCGTGGCCGATTTCCGGATCGCGCTCACCGAGACCGACGCGCTGCACGACACGGAAAAGCGCATCCAGTTCGTGGAAAACGCCAATGGCAGCCTGACCTTCGACAAGCTTCAGGTGTCTTCGCCGGAAGGCTGCACCAAGCTTGCCCAGACCGATGTCGAAATCCACCCTGGCGAGCGCGTCATGATCACCGGCGAGCCGGGCGCCGGCAAGACATTGTTCTTCCGCGCCATTGCCGGCCTGTGGCCGTGGGGGAGCGGCAGGATCGGCCTGCCGGCCGGCGAGACTCCCATCTTCGTGCCCCGCGTGCCGTATTTCCCGGCCGGCACGTTGCGCGAGGTACTCGTCCATCCGAATGGCGAAGCCCCGGCCAGCGATGCCCAGATCGCGGCGGTGCTTGGCGAGGTCGGCCTCGGTCGGCTGGCGACCGCCCTTGACAATCCCGGGCGGTGGGAACGTGAGCTCGGTGATGACGAACAACGGGCGCTGGCTTTCGCCCGGCTCGCCTTGCGCAAGCCGAAATGGGTGATCATAGACGAAGCGCTCGACTCGTTCGACGGCCCGACGCTACGGCGGGTACTGGCGATGCTACAGAAGCGTCTGCCTGAAACCGCCATCATCAATATCGGGCGCGGTCAGCACAACAGCCAGTTTTTTCCGCGCTCGCTGAACATCGTCAAGGATTCCGGCGCGCCGGCGCTGAAACCCGCGCGCGTCAGGGCAGGGGCGATCGAGCCGCCGCCGGCGGCGCCGCGTCGCAAGAAGGAATCCGCCGAGGCTTAAAGTGGTTCACCGTTTCACGGAAACGGAAGGTGTGCAGAGATCGTCCGTCCGCAGCCGCGTCAGGAGGGCGGTCAGACCGCCCGGGCGCCGTATTTGGCGCGGAACTCGTCATAGCAGTCGCGCCGCCAGCGGCGGCCGACGACATAGCCGCGCAGGAGCTGCGGCAGCGAATAGCCGAGCGCCTCGGACGAGCGATTGGCGAGATAGCCGGAAAAGGCCTGCTGCAGCCGGCCCTTCAGCGTGTCGGCGATAATCTGGCGCGCGATCATATAGGGCGGGACGTCGGGATAGCGGTCGGCGATATAGGGGTGCTTATCGATCAGGTTGGCATAGGCCGCGACATAGCCGTCGCGGCGGCCGGAGATCGAGTTCTCCGAATTGTACTTCTTCCAGTCGATGTCCTCGGACAGCAGGGCGCCGCCGCGGCGGGCAAAGCGCAGCAGAAGCTCGCGATCCTGCATGCGCGTGATGTCGCTGTCATAGCCGCCGATCGCGAGCAGCGATTCGTGCCTGGCGGTGATCGCCGAGCCGGCGATGAAGATGGTCTGCGAGACCAGGGCGCGTTGCAGCGTGCCTTTGTCGAGAAAGGCCTCGCGGTTGATGCATTTGGTGCTGCGGTTGCCCTTCAGCGACAGGAAGGAGCTGATGAGGACTTCGAGCGAGGGATTCGCGTCGAAGCGCGCCAGCGTCCGCTCTAGCCGATCCGGCAGATAGACATCGTCCGAATCAAGGAACGTCACGACCGGCGCCCGCGCGCGCTCTATGCCCGCATTTCGCGCGGCGTTGGCGCCGCGCCATTTGGCGCCGACATAGATCAGCCGCGGGTCGCGGATTTCGGCGAGCGCGGCGGCCGTCCCGTCGGTCGAACCGTCGTCGACGACAATATGCTCGAAGCGGGTAAGTGTCTGCGCCAGAACGCTTTCCACCGCGCGCACGACCTGGCCGCGCCGATTGTGGGTCGGCGTGATCACTGAGATCAGCGGAACATCCTGGCTCGACATCGGGCTGCCACCACCGGTCGGATCTAGCATTTAGGATGGGTCCGATGGCTATCTTCGTGTCCACCCTTGATTTGCGGCCGACGCTACAAAAAAGCCACCTTTGTGTCACGCAAGGCCAGCCGAGAAACGCGGAAACTGGTGGCTTTTCCGCAACATTGCGGTTTGATGGCAACACAGTGGCGTTCCGGCTTGCGTGACCATCACTCCACGGCGTCAACGTCTCAACAAAAACACCGCCTGCTGGCCGAAGAAGTTCCAGAACCACCAAGGCATCGACAGGCCGATCTTCTGGCCGTTCGCGTCGAGCGCGGTCGCCTTCTCGACGGTCGCGCCAAGCTCCTCGCACAGATTAACGAAGTCGCGGATGGTGCAGAAGTGGATATTGGGCGTGTCGTACCAGGAATAGGGCAGGTCCCTGGTGACCGGCATCCTGCCCTTGATCAGCAGCGAAAAGCGCACACGCCAGTGACCGAAATTGGGGAAGGAGACGATGGCGCGGTTGCCGATCCGAAGCAGCTCGTCGAGTACGATCTTCGGGTTGCGCGTCGCCTGCAGCGTCTGCGAGAGCACAACGAAGTCAAAGCCCTTGTCGGCGTAGAATTTCAGATCCGTGTCGGCGTCGCCCTGGATAACCGATAGCCCGCGCGCCACGCATTCGTTGACGCCGCGCTGCGACAGTTCCAGCCCGCGGCCGTCGACCTGCTTGGTCTCCTGTAACAGTTCCAGGAGCACGCCGTCGCCCGAGCCGACATCGAGGACACGCGAATTGGCCGGGATGAGGTCGGTGACGACTTCGAGGTCGACACGCTGGGCGCGATTGACGCTCATAGGCTGAGCCCCCTGGCGCGAGCAGCCGAGGCGATGAAGCCGTTGATGGCCGCGAACAACTCCGGCTCGTCGAGCAGGAAGGCGTCATGACCGCGGTCGGTCTCGATCTCGACGAAGGAGACGGAAGCGCCCGCCGCGTTCAAGGCATGCACGATCGAGCGGCTCTCCTCGGTCGGGAACAGCCAGTCGCTGGTGAAGGAGACCAGGCAAAAGCGCGTCTTGGTGCCGGCGAAGGCGTCGGCGAGGCGCCCGCCGTGATCGGCGGCAAGATCGAAGTAATCCATCGCGCGGGTCAGATAGAGATACGAATTGGCGTCGAAGCGGTCGACGAAAGTCATGCCCTGATGGCGCAGATAGCTCTCGATCTGGAAATCGGCGTCGAAGCCGAAGGTCAGCGCCTCGCGGTCCTGCAAATTGCGGCCGAACTTGCGGTGGAGCGCGGCTTCCGAAAGATAGGTGATGTGGGCGGCCATCCGCGCGACGGCCAGCCCCTTTTCCGGCCGCTTGCCGAAATCGAGATATTTGCCGCCATGCCAGTCGGGATCGGCCATGACGGCCTGCCGGCCGACCTCATGGAAGGCGATGTTCTGCGAGGAATGGCGGGCGCCGGTGGCGATCGGCAGCGCCGAGAAGACCCGCTCCGGATAGCTTGCGGCCCATTCCAGCACCTGCATGCCGCCCATCGAGCCGCCAAGCACGCAAAACAACTTTTCGATGCCGAAATGATCGATGAGCATTGCCTGCGCGCGCACCATGTCGCGGATGGTGATGATCGGCAGGTCGAGCCCATAGGGCTTGCCGGTCGCTGGATTGGTCGAGGCCGGACCGGTCGAGCCGAGGCAACCGCCGACGACGTTGGAGCAGATGACGAAGAAGCGGTTGGTGTCGATGATCTTGCCTGGGCCGATCAGCACCTCCCACCAGCCCGGCTTGCCGGTCACCGGATTGGTGTTGGCAACGTGCTGGTCGCCGGTCAGCGCGTGGCAGACGAGGATGGCGTTGGAGCGCGCGTCGTTCAAGCTGCCGTAGGTCTGGTAAGCGATCTGGAAAGGAGAAAGCAGCGTGCCGGCGTCGAGCTTCAGCGGCTTGTCGGGGCCAAAATGCAGCACCGGGCTCGACGGATGGTCGACCTCGTCCTTGGTTCTTGCAGCGCGCTGAGCGGCCATGTCCGTCCTCAATCCTGTGCCGCATCGGTCTTGTCCCGATGCGGTGTCCGGCCGGGAGCGGACAACAAAAAACCGGCTTGCCGTCGCAAAGCCGGTTACAGGTTGCAAACGGCCCTTTAGCGAGTTGTTTAACGTGGCTGCAAGCCGACCGGCCAAATCACCACGGAAGTCTGGCAGTCCTTCTAGGACCAGCGCCGCGCTTCGTCAACGGGTAGCCTGCTGGCGGGCGGCCTGCTTACGCCAAGCGGCGGCACTCGACATTCCAGCCCGTGGCCTGTATTTCCGCTGCGGCCTTGAAGGCCTTCTCGACGGATTTGTGACATGAAGCAGGATCAGCCCCGTCCGACGCCCCGCGCGGGCATCATGGACATCGAGGCCTATGTGCCGGGAAAAAGCACCGCCCCGGCCGGCGTGACGAAGGTCTACAAGCTGTCGTCGAACGAAAATCCGCTGGGACCCTCGCCGAAGGCGATCGAGGCCGCGCGCGAGGTTGCGGCGAAGCTCGACGTCTATCCCGACGGCACGGCACGGCGGTTGCGCGAGGCGATCGCCGATGTGCATGGGCTCAATCCGGCGAACATCATTTGCTCCAACGGCTCCGACGAGATCCTGGGGCTCCTGGCGCAGACCTATCTCGCGCCGGGCGACGAGGCCGTGTTCACCGAACACGCCTTCATGGTCTACAAGATCTACATCCAGGCGGCGGGCGCCAAGCCGGTGGCGGTGAAGGAAACCGACGAGCGCGCCGATGTCGACGCGATCCTTGCCGCGGTGACGCCCAAGACGCGGATCGTGTTCCTCGCCAATCCCAACAATCCGACCGGCACCTATGTGCCGTTCCAGGAAGTGCGCCGGCTGCACGCAGCGTTGCCGAAGAACGTGCTCCTGGTGCTCGACGCCGCCTATGCCGAATATGTGCGGCGCAACGACTACGAAGCCGGCGTCGAGCTCGCCGGCAGCTCCGAGAACGTGGTGATGACCCGCACCTTCTCCAAGCTCGGCCTCGGCGGCGCCCGTATCGGCTGGATGTACGGGCCGGCGCATATCGTCGATGCGATCAACCGCATCCGCGGCCCGTTCAACGTCAACGCCACCGCGATCGAGGCCGGCATCGCCGCGATCCGCGACCGCGCCCATATCGAACGCAGCGTGGCGCATAACGAGAAATGGCTGGCCTGGCTCAGCGCCGAGCTGACCGGACTCGGCCTGCGCGTCACGCCCAGCGTCGGCAATTTCGTGCTGATCCATTTTCCCGACGACCAGAAGCATTCGGCGGCGGCCGCGGACGATTATCTGAGCGCCCGCGGTTACATCCTGCGCCGCGTCACCGGCTACGGCTTCCCCAACGCGCTGCGCATGAGCGTCGGCACCGAGGAAGCCAATCGCGGCGTCGTCGATGCGCTCAAGACCTTCCTGAAAAGCTAGAACACCCATGGCATCACCGATGTTCGAGAAAATAGCGCTGGTCGGCATCGGCCTGATCGGCTCGTCGCTCGCCCGCGTCATCCGCCGCGAAGGGCTTGCCAGACACATCGCCATCGCGACGCGCAGCGCCTCGACGCTGAAGCGCGCCGAGGAGCTCGGTCTCGGCGATTCCTACTCGACGGATGCAAAAGAAGCGGTGCGCGACGCCGATCTCGTCATCGTCTCGGTGCCGGTCGGCTCGTCCGGCGAGGTCGCGGCTGAGATCGCGCCGGCGCTGAAGAAGGGCGCCATCCTCACCGATGTCGGCTCGACCAAGGCCTCCGTCATCGCGCAGATTGAGCCGCATGTGCCGCAAGGCGTGCACTTAATCCCCGGACATCCGCTGGCCGGCACGGAAAAGTCCGGACCCGATGCCGGCTTCGCCGATCTTTTCGAGAATCGCTGGTGCATCTTCACACCGCTGCCGGGCACTGATCCCGCCGCGCTCGAAAAGCTTTCGGAATTCTGGCGGCGCTGCGGCTCCAACATCGACACGATGGACCCGCAGCATCACGACATGACGCTCGCGATCGTGTCGCATCTGCCGCATATCATCGCCTACAACATCGTCGGCACGGCGGACGACCTGGAAGCGGTGACCAAGAGCGAGGTCATCAAATACTCCGCCTCCGGTTTTCGCGACTTCACCCGCCTTGCAGCCTCCGATCCGACCATGTGGCGGGACGTCTGCCTGCACAACAAGGA
Source organism: Mesorhizobium sp. B4-1-3 (assembly GCF_006439355.1). Taxonomy (GTDB): domain Bacteria; phylum Pseudomonadota; class Alphaproteobacteria; order Rhizobiales; family Rhizobiaceae; genus Mesorhizobium. The sequence goes on along the minus strand of NZ_VFTG01000032.1, from coordinate 14,617 downwards.
TGCGATCCTGGAGATGCTGGCGCGGTTCTCGGAGGATCTGGCCTCGCTGCAGCGGGCGATCCGCTGGGGCGACGGCGAGAAGCTGTTTGACCTCTTCACCCGCACCCGCGCCATCCGCCGCTCGATCATCGAGGCCGGCCAGGATATCGATGTGCCGGATTTCGGCCGGCAGGCGGTGGAACATCCGGCCAAGGGATAAGCTCGCCTTGAATCCCTCTTGTCCCAGGTAGGAATTGGGCCTTCGGGCGAGGCGGCAGCGCAGGCTACCGATCTCCATCGGCCAGTGTTTAACCCCAGAGCCCGGCCCAAGGCTTAATGTGCGCCCACCATTCGGCGGGCGTAATAACGCGTATGGGAAGCTGGTGCAGATACTCACGCTTACGGACGATTGTGCGCCGATCGCAGGTGCAGAACGCGTCGCAACCTAAGCCGATCGCGTTGCCGATTAGCTCGCGATCGGATGGATCCGGCAAAGCGGCCGTGAACGGCGCATCGAGAAGCCGCCGTCCCAAGGTCGCAGCGTAGGCGCTATTCTCGTCGGGTAGACTGACGAGTCCGGAGGCATAATCAAGGAGCAATTCTCGTACATTAGCGTCTGGCGTCTTGCCAATTTCATCTACGGTTTTACGCGACGCGACGATCTTCCAAGGGGCTCGCCCACCTATATGGAATACATGCATCAGCGCTTCGATGTCATGCGCCCGGGTTTGGTCAAGGCCTTCGGGAAGCCAAGCTTGTTCGAAGACATGCTCGCTATACTTCACCATAAGATTCAAGACGTTTGTGTCGAGAAACACGCGTCGCGGAATGGCGTCAAAGGGGTATCGCTCGCAGTCAAAGCGATGCTGCGCTTGGCTATGATACAATATCCACTTGCGCCTTGTGGCATCCCAATATTCGAGACCCCATCCGTGGCCTCCAGAGGCTCAAGCAAAATGAGCCTCGAATCGCTATTTACTTACACAAAGTAACCCAAGAAACACATCAGTTTCTAGGTTCGCGGCCAGTGCGCCGCCATCATGGCCAGCGTCTCGGCCCTGTCCGGCGCGCCCAGGCGGCCGCCGAAGCGCAGGCATTTGAGCGCGGCGGCGGCGCTGGCAAAGCGCAGGGCTTCCTCCATCGGCATGGCCTCGGCGAGGCCGACGGCAAAAGCGCCGTGGAAGACGTCGCCGGCGGCGAGCGTGTCGACCGCCTTGACCTTCGGCGCCTCGACATGGCGCACGCGCCCAGTCGTCCGGTCATGCCACCAGGTGCCGGCCGCGCCGCCGGTCACCGCGACGAAGGCGTCGGTGCGCGAGGCAAGGTCGGCGCAGGCGCTTTCGGGGTCCAGCGCGTGGCCGCAGACGATGCGCGCCGCGGGCTCCGAGGCCACGATATGCGAAGCCAACGGCAATAGCCGTTCCAGGACTTCGACGGGTGCAGTGTCGGCATCCAGGATCGCCGGGCGGCCGATCGATCTGGCTGCGCTCAAAGCAAGCGCCGCGGCGCCCGGCCAACGGACATCCACCAGCACGGCGTCGAAGCCGGAGAGGTCGGCAAGCGGCAGCGTCTCGGGATCGGCTTGCGCCTTTTTGTCGTAGAAGGGGACGATGATGCGCTCGCCATGCGCATCCACAACGATCGCGGCCAGCGCCGATCGCGCGCCAAGGACGCGGCGGATGAGGCTGCAGTCGACGCCTTCGGCCTCGATGTCGGCGATCAGTTGGTCGCCGACCGGATCGTCACCCGCGCTTGCCCAAAGCGAAACCTCGGCGCCGAGGTGATGCGCGGCGCAGGCGGCGCTCGTCGCCATGCCGGAGGCGATCTGGACGCCGTCGCTGGCGATGAACTTGCCCTGATGCGCCGGCAGCGTCTCGACGCGAAGGATGGTGTCGAGGGTGAAGGCGCCGACGCTGAGCAGTCTGACCGGCTTCGCCATCGTGCGTAATCCTTCTTAGTCGCATGGTCTTACCCGAAACCGGTTCCCACTTTTTGCTACGCTGACCTTCGGTTCGGGACCATGCTCTATTCCAGCGGCTTGATCTTGCCGAGCGGAATGAAGCCGAGCGAGGCCTTGCCCTTGACGATCTTCAGCGGCATCGACGGTTCCTTTCCGAGCATCGCCAGGGCGGCAAAACCCTGCTCGATTTCGCTTTTATGCTCGGGGACGGCGCCGGCAAGGATAGAAGCCACCGCTTTCGGATCCTTGAGCTTGATCATCAGGTCCCCATTGACCAACCCTTCCGCATCGACCGAAACCGGACCGGACACGGTGACGCGCGCCGTGCCCGACGACAGGTCGAGCTTGGCTATCTCGATCGACTGGCCGCGCAGGCTTTTCGGGGGCGCGGCGATCAACGCAACTCCGTTCTTCAGCGTTACGTCACCGCTGCCGTCCAGCGCAGGCAGCACGCGTCCGTCGATAGCATCCGCGTTGATTTCCAGATCGCCGAAGCTGCCGACATAATTGATGTCCTGGCCGACCGGCTGCAACTGGCCCGCCGCCTTGCCGGCGCTGAACAACTGCATGGGATCGGTGTCGTCCTGCGGATCAGTCTGACCGTTCAGGCCTTCGGCCCGCAGCGAGACGCTCCGCGGCAGCGGCCACCACACTTTGATATTGGCTTGCAGCTGGTCCCAGTCGATCCAGAGCGGTGGTATGCCGGGCGCCATCGTCCTCAGCGGCCCGCGCAGGTCCGCGACCGGCGACAAGGGGCCGGTGATCCCGGCGACGGCGTTGAAGCTTCCGGTGGAGGCGGCGACCTTCCGGGCGTCGTCCTCATAGGCGATGTTGTCGCAGGAGACCGTGAAGCTCACCGGATAGCCGCTGACGGCGAGATTGGCGCAGCCGGCGGCGATGCCCTTGCTGCCCAGCCGCGCCACCGCCTGGTCGGCTTCGGTCTTGAGTCTGCCGGCGAGATAGAACCAGCCGCCGCTGTAGATGGCGAACAGCACCAGGATGAACGCGGCGAGCCAGAACAGCCGGCGGCGGGGTTTGGGCGATCGCTCGTCACTTGACGTCATGCTGCGGCTCTCGTTAACCCCGGCGAGCGGGCGTTTACCAATACGCAAACAAGCGGGGACAGAAGAAGCACCCTGGCGGTGCGGTGTCGTTCACTCGAATGCGATCAGGCTTGGCGATATGGGCGATTTTTGGGTTTTTGGCTACGGGTCGCTGATCTGGCGACCCGGATTTGCCCATGTCGAGACGCGTCGTGCCCGGCTTTACGGCTATCGCCGCTCGCTATGCGTCTATTCCTTCGTGCATCGCGGCACGCGAACACGGCCGGGTCTGGTGCTCGGGCTCGACCGGGGAGGCTCCTGCGTCGGCCTTGCCTACCGTGTTCCCGGCAATCTGCGCGACGAGGTGCTTTCGTACCTGCGCGAACGTGAGCTGGTGACCAGCGTCTATCTCGAACGCATGCTCGATGTCCGGCTGGATGGCGGCGGTTCGGTAGAGGCGGTCGCCTACACCGTCGACCGGCAGCATGAGCAATATGCCGGCGGGCTCGATGCCGATCACGCCGCAGAGGTCGTTCGCGGCGCCGTCGGCCAGTCAGGCCGGAACGAGGACTATGTCTTGAGCACGCTCGAGCATCTCAAGGCGCTCGGCATCCGCGATCACTGGCTGGAGGAGGTGGGCCGCCGGATCGCGCCTTCGTGAGGGTCTGGTCCGATCAAAAAGCAAAACCATGCCTTTGACCTCGGCCGGCCACGACCTAGCTTAGCGGCAACCCCTTTCCTGGGCGTCAGGCCCGTTCCAGCATCACGGAGATCAGTCTTGCAGAAACGTCGTCTCGGTCGCACCGACCTTTCCATTGCGCCGCTGGTCCTGGGCGGCAACGTCTTCGGCTGGACCGCCGACGAGAAGACCTCCTTCGACCTGCTCGACCGGTTTGTCGGCGCGGGCCTGAACGCCATCGATACGGCCGATTCTTATTCGCGCTGGGTCCCCGGCAACAAGGGCGGCGAATCGGAAACCATCATCGGCAACTGGATGAAAAGCCGCGGCAACCGCGATCAGGTCATCGTCATCACCAAAGTCGGCTCCGACATGGGGCAAGGCAAGAAAGACCTCTCCGCCGCCTATATCGAAAAGGCGGTCGACGCTTCGCTGAAGCGGCTGCAGGTCGATGTCATCGACCTCTATCTGTCGCACTGGCCTGATCCGGCCACGCCCTACGAGGAAACGCTCGGCGCCTATCAGCGCCTGCTCGAAAAGGGCAAGATCCGCTATCCCGGCTGCTCCAATCTCGATGCCGGCCAGCTGCGCGCCGCGCTCGACGTCGCCAGCCTGCGCAGCCTGCCGCGCTACGAGGTGCTGCAGCCCGAATACAATTTGTACGACCGTTCGTCCCTCGACGGACCGCTGCTCGACCTCTGCAAGGCCGAGGACATTGGCGTTATCACCTATTTCAGCCTGGCCAAGGGATTTTTGAGCGGCAAATACCGCAGCAAGGCCGATCTCGGCCAAAGCGCGCGCGGCGAGGGCGTCGCCGGCTATCTCAACGAGCGCGGCATGCGCATCCTTGCTGCGCTCGATGCCGTGGCCGAGCGCCATTCGGCCAAGCAAGCGGAAGTGGCGCTGGCCTGGATCATCGCGCGGCCGGGCATCACCGCCCCGATCGCCAGCGCCACGACGCCGGCCCAGATGGACAGCCTGATCCGCGCTGCTTCGCTCAAGCTTTCGGCCGACGATATCGCGGCGCTCGACCGCGCCAGTTCCTGAGGCGGGCGCTGCGCACGATCGTCCAAGACGGCCAGGACGATCCCTCTTAAGTCCTGTCGCATCGCGGCAGGAGGAGGTTCGGCATGGCTGGTAGTGTTCTGGGCGCGGCACAGCCTTGGCAGCAGGTGCTGGCGCTCGTCGTGGCCGCGACGGTCGTCATGGGCAGTCCGGGACCGGCGACGATCAGTGTCACTGCCGTCGGCGCGGCTTTCGGCCTCAGTCCTTCGCTGGGTTACACGTCCGGCGTGGTGCTCGGCACGATCGCGGTGCTTCTGGCGGTGGCGGTCGGGATTTTCGGCCTACTGACCTCGGTTCCGGGAGTGGCGCCGGTGCTGGCGATCCTTTCGGCCGCCTACATCCTTTATCTCGCCTTCAAAATAGCGACCGCGCCGCCATTGGCCGAGCGCGGCAGCACGGCGACGAAGCCTGATTTTTCCGGTGGCTTCATGCTCGCCGTCGCCAATCCGAAAGCTTATGTGGCGATCGCCGCCGTCTTCGCCGGCGCCGCGTCGCACGCCGATACGCTCAGCACTTCCACCAAGCTGCTGGTGCTTGCCGCAATGATCGTCGCCATCCATGTGGTCTGGCTGCTCGCGGGGGCCGCTTTCGCGCGTTTCCTGCGCCATCCGCTGGCGTCGCGTATCATCAATCTGGTGTTTGCCGCAACGCTGGTGCTGACGACGCTGCTGGCGGCGCTGTGATAGGGCATTTCGCCGTTTCCCGGAACCGGTGAAATGCCCTATCTCTTTGTTTCTACGCAATTCCGGACGGAAAACCGCTTACACTTTTCCTGGAATTGCTCTGGCGATCAGCTCTTGGCGGTCACGCCGAGCTCCGCCAGCCGCTTGACCGCGGTCGGCGGCATGGGCGGAGGGTTCGGCGCCCGCGCGGCCTCGACCAGCAACTCGTCGCAGGCGGCTTCGGTCTCGCCGATCAGCCGCCGCATGAATTCCTCCTTGCCGAGCCCTGGCGGGATCGGCGGCAGGAAGCGGGCCTTGATGGTGCCGGGATAGCGCAGGAACTTGCGGCGCGGCCAGTAGAGGCCGGCGACATGGGCAACCGGGACCACCGGCACGCCCAGTTGCGAATAGATTTCGACGATGCCGTATTTGTAGGACGGTTCGGCGCCCGGCGGGCGGCGCGTGCCCTCGGGATAGATGATGAGCTGGCGCGGATTGCGGTCCATCTCCTGCCTGGTCGCGATGACGACGGCCTTCAGCGCTTTCGAACGGCTGCCGCGATCGACCGGTATCATGCGCATCTTCATGATGTACCAGCCGAAGAAAGGGATCCAGGTCAGCTCGCGCTTCAGGATGTAGAGCGCGTCGTCGAGATAGGGGAAGAAGGCGATCGCGTCCCAGAAGGACTGGTGCTTCGGCGCCAGGATGAAGGACCCTTCCGGCAGGTTCTCGACGCCGGTGATCTCGCTCTTGGTCGCGGCGATCTTGTCATAGAGCCACATCGACGTGCGCGACCAGAATTTCGGCACGAACCAGGCGCGGTGGCGCGGCGCCAGGAAATAGAAAGGCGTCCAGAAGATCATCTGGACGATCAGGCTGAGATAGAAAAAGAGGTTGAACGCCAGCGAGCGGATGATGAGCATGCAAGGGGTCCGTGAGGAAGTGTGCGTTGGTTACACCAAGCGGCGGCAAAAAGGAAACGCCGCCGCATGGATGCAGCGTTAAAGCGATCTGGCCAGCCGTTCCTTCAGGCGCGGCGCGGCGAAATCGAGGAAGGCCCGCAGCTTCACCGGCAGCCGACCCTGGCCGGCATGGACGAGGCTTACCGGCCAGGGCGGCGGCTCGAACGGCTCCAGCACCACCCGCAGCGCGCCGGAGCGCACGGCGGCATCGGCCTGGTAGGAGAGCACTTTCGTCAGGCCAAGGCCGGCGATCGCGGCATCGATCGCCGCCTCGGCGGTGTTGACCTGCAGGCGCGAGCGGACCGGGACCGTGGTTTGCGCCTTTCCTGTCCCGAAACTCCATGTCGCGGGAGCGGCAAGGCCTTCGAAGGTGACGCAGTTGTGGCCCACCAGATCCGGCGGTTGCTCCGGCATGCCGTGCAAGGCGAGATAGGCGGGGCTCGCGCAGATGATGCGGCGGATCGAGCCCAAGCGGGTCGCGACCATGGCCGAGTCCGGCAGCTCGCCGATGCGCAAGGCGAGATCGATATGCTCCTCGACCAGCTGGGTGATCCGGTCGGACAAGGTCAGGCGGACGTCCACTTGCGGATAGACGGCGAGAAAGCCGGTGATCACAGGCAGCACATGCAAGCGGCCGAAGACGACCGGCGCGGTGATGACCAGCTCGCCGGTCGGGCTCGAATATTCGCCGGCCGCCATGCGTTCGGCCTCGCTGACCTCGTCGAGGATGCGGCGGCAGGCGGCTAGATAGGACCGGCCGGCATCGGTCAGCGTCAGGCGGCGCGTCGAGCGGTTGAGCAGGCGCGTCCCCAAGTGCTCTCCAGGTCGGAGAGTTTTCTGCTGACGGTCGCCAGCGGCATGCTGGCGCGCTTGGCAGCGGCGGAAAGGCTGCCGGCCTCCACCGTTGCGACGAACAAGGACATGGCGTCGAGGCGATCCAATATTCTTCCGAAATTTGGAAAGGTAGATTGCGAATATTTGCTCTACATCCGATTTTCGGAAGAGTCTACCTGATAGGGATCCTGCCTAGAGCCGGATGATTTCACGTCTGTTCGACCTGAAATCCGTCTTTAAATCAAATAGATAGAGCATGATGTCGTCCGAAAACCGCTTCACACTTTTCGGCATCATGCACTAGGAACGCCGATATGAATGACTTCACCAGCGACGTCGCCTTCACGCCGACCGTCAAGGCGATCCAGTCACGCAAGGGGTCGCGCGACTCCTATGCGCGCGTCGAGCAGCGCGGCGGCTGGCGCGCAACGATCACGCCGGACCTCGCCGCCTTCATCGAGGCGCAGACCAGCGTGTTGCTGGCGACGGCAAACGCCGAGGGCCAGCCTTACGTCCAACATCGCGGCGGGCCCGCCGGCTTCCTCAAGGTGCTGGACGAGCACGTGATCGGCTTCGCGGATTTTTCCGGGAACCGGCAGTTCATCACCCAGGGCAATCTCGAGGACAACGACAAGGCCTTCCTGTTCCTGATCGACTACATGCTCAGGCAGCGCATCAAGATCTGGGGCAGGGCGCGGGTCGTCGAAAATGACACGGAACTGACGGCGAAGCTGATGCCGGCGGACTACAAAGCCCGGCCGGAACAGGCGATCCTGTTCACGGTCACGGCCTGGGATGCCAATTGCCCGCGACACATTCCGCAGCGTTTCGAGGCGGCGGATGTCGCGGCGGCGCTTGCCGAGCGCGACCGGCGCATCGCCGGCCTGGAGCAGGAGATTGCCCGCCTGCGCGATGATGCGGCTAAGCTTTAGTTCTTCGCCACGGTCGATGCCTCCGCCAGCGTGACGCCCTCGGGCGTCGCGCGCAGCGGCAGGAAGCCGCGGGCCAGCGACAGCACATATTTGCTATATTCGGTGAGCAGTACGCGCAGCGCCTCCGGCTTGGTCAGCCAGCCGCCATTGCCGAGATTGGTGTTGACCACCGGATAGGGTTCGAGGCGCGCGCCATGCAGCAGCCGGCCCATCTCGAGCAGGCTGCGCGGCATGTGGTAATTGTTGGTGACGATGATGATGCTGCCATAGGCATGGTTCTCCACCCATTTGGCGCTTTCCTCGGCATTGCCGATGGTATCGAGCGCGGCGCGGTCGATATCGACGCAGCAGGAGAAGAGCTGCTTGTCGCCGCCCATCGCCGCCTGCAGCTGGCGCCTTGTGGCCGTGGGATGCACGCCGCTGATCAGCAAGCGTTCGCCCTTGCCGGAGGCCAGCAGGTCCATCGCCGCGTCGAGCCGCGACTGCCCGCCGGTGAGCACGATGATGGCGTCGGCCCTGGCGGGGTTGAGCGGGGTCGTCATGTGGCTGACTTTGTCGGCGAACCAGCCGAAGCCGCCGGCAAAAAGCACCAGCGCGGCGAGAACCGCGAAACCGCAAACGCGCATGGCGAGCCGCAGACGACCAAGCCCGACGGGGGCAGCGCTGCGCACACGCATCGCCGGCATCCGTCCAACCGTATCGATCGAATCCCGCGCTTCCATCATTCCCAGGTTAATCCTGAAAGCATCGCTTGGTTAACTCCGAAATGCGGCGTTTGATAGGTAAGACGCGCACATTGCGTTACGGCAGGTGTCTCGTGTGTGATCGTTGTCTTATATGCCGCTTGCGCTGGTCTCTGGATTGAGCTCATGGATCAGCCCGCATCCGGCTGGCGAACATCGATGTCGCTGAGATAGGCGACGACGGTGGCGTGCGACGTCGCCGCGGTCAGTGCGCCGATGACCAGCACCATCAGGCCGACGCCGAAATAGCCGGCCGAACCGATGGCGAAATTGCCGAACAAAGCGGTCGCCTGGTCGGCTTGGGGCGTGGCCATGTTTCGGGACGACCACCAGGAAAACACGATGAAGACCACGATCGCGAGCGCACCGCCGGCGGCCGCGCCCTTCATGCCGGTGACCAGGAAATGCCAGCGGAACTCGCGTGCGATGAAGCTTGCCTCGGCGCCGACGAAGTGCAGCACCTCGATGATATGGCCGTTGCCGGCCATGGCGCCGCGCGTGGCGAACACCACCGTCAGCACGGTCGCCGAGAGCATCAGCACCAAAACGGCGATGCCGATCGTCACCGTCGTGTGCGCCATGGCGACCAGGCGGTCGACCCAGGTGCGGTGGTCGTCGAGCGCGGCCGTCGGGATCTTGGGCGTGATGGCGGCGCGCATGGCGGCGAAGTCCGGCGGGCTGGCCTCGTCGATGGTGACGATGATGAGGCGCGGCACCGGCAATTCGTCGATGTTGAGGCCGCTGCCCAGCCATGGTTCCAGAAGGCGCGCGGTCGCGTCGCGGTCGATGATCTTGGTCCCCTTCACGCCGGGGAATTCGCTGGCGATCTGCGAGGCCTGGGCAAGGGCCGCCTCCATTTCGAGACCGTCGGCCGGCTTGATCTGGATCGTTGCCTCGCGCGAAATCTGGTTCTCCCAGACCGATGCCGTGTCGCGCACCAGCGTCACCGCGCCGAAGGTGAGGCAGGACAGGAAGGTCATGATGGCGATGACCAGCACCAGCGCCCGGCCGGCGATGTTCTGCGCCGGCACGATCGGCGCCATCTTGCGCTGGACGCGCCGGACCGTCACAGGCGCCTCGGCGGTTTCGTCCTGGAGATGATCGGCCGGAAAGTCAGTCATAGACGTCCAACCTTCCGCCGGCCAGAATCATGCGGCGCGCATCGACCTGTTCCATCAGGCCGAGATCGTGGGTGGCGATCACGACAGCGGTGCCCAGCCGGTTCAATTCGATGAACAGTCTCAGCAGCCGGCGCGCCAGCGGCGGATCGACATTGCCTGTCGGCTCGTCGGCCAGGAGAATCTCCGGCTGCTCGATCAGGGCGCGCGCGATCGCGGCGCGCTGCTTCTCGCCGCCGGACAGCACCGGAGGCAGCACATGCATGCGGTCGCCGAGGCCGACCCATTTCAGAAGCTCGGTCACGTCGGTGCGGTAGCTCGCCTCCTCGCGCCCGCGCACGCGCAAGGGCAGCGCGACATTCTCGTAGGTCGTCATATGGTCGAGCAGGCGGAAATCCTGGAACACCACGCCGATGCGGCGGCGCAGCAGCGGCAATTCGTTGCGCGAGATGCGCGAGCGGTCCTTGCCGAAGATGGTGATCAGCCCGCGTGTCGGCTTCAGCGACATGAACAAAAGGCGCAGCAAGGTCGTCTTGCCGGCGCCCGAAGGGCCGCTCAGGAACTGAAAGGAGCGCTCCGGAATGTGCAGGGAAATATCGCGGAGGATCTCCGGACCCATGCCATAACGGAGGCCGACATTTTCGAAGCGGATCACGTTCGGCGACCTGAAACTTTCGGCGGCGACGCGCCACAATCTACGTTAACAGACCATCGGCCGGCATGGTTAACCGGCGGTTAATTTTTCGACGTTCAGCGTGCATCAAAGCCATTCCGGTGGGGAAGCGTTAACCAATTCCGTTTACGCAAAAGAAACGAAGACTGCACTGGTGCCGCAATGGCTGATGACAGAACCGCGCGCCTTGTTTCCGGCGAAATCATGACCGGTCCGGCAACAAATGCCGCGCCGGAGCGCGTCGTGTTCGATGCCGCCGATATAGTCGATGCCGATTACGTGGTGCTGCCGCGGTTTGCCACGGCGCCGGCGGCGCCCCCGCCGCAGATCGCGCCGACGCCGGCCATCGAAGGCATGGGGATGCTGCGCAAACCGGAACCCGCGCCGTCGCGGCCCTCGCGGGGCGGTCCGATGTTCTGGATCGCCGGCGTCGGCATAGCGCTCGCCTCCTTCTGGGTTTCGGGAGGTCATGCGCTGGTCCGGCAGAGCCCCTTTTGGACGACCACCGCGCCGGCGAGCGCGCTCACCATTTCCGGCGTGACGTCGCGCATCGATGCGTCGGGCCTGAAGCCGGTCCTGTTCGTCGACGGTGAGGCCGCCAATGACGGGATGAGGTCGGAAACTCTGCCGCCGCTCGAAATCCGCGTCACCGACAATAACGCCAACATCACCCGCTACAGGCTGGGGACATCCAACCGGTCGCTGGGGCCCGGCGAAAGATTCGGCTTTTCCAGCCGCCTCGATGTGCCTAAAGACGGCATCAAAACCGTTGCAGTCGTCTTCGCCGGTTAGGTGCGTCGATATTCAGGGGATGCCGGCCGACCGGTATCTCGCGATATCGGCAGCATCGGCGCCAAGGCGATTTTGAAGGAAAGAGCTATGCCAGTTGTGCGCGGCAAGGATATCGAGGTCCTGTTTTCGGCGTCGGCGATCGCGCGCCGCAATCTCGAGCTCGCCAAGGAGATCGCCGGGCGCGACTACCACGACCTCTTGGTGATCTCGATCCTCAAGGGCTCGTTCGTCTTCGCCGCCGATCTCATCCGCGCCATGCATGATGTCGGCCTGTCGCCGGAAGTCGAGTTCATCTTCATCTCCAGCTACGGCGCCGGCACCACGAGCGGCGAGGTCAGGGTGCTGCGCGACATCGACAACGAGGTCGCCGGCCGCGACGTGCTGTTGGTCGACGACATACTGGAATCCGGCAAGACGCTTTCCTACACCCGCGGCCTGATGCTGTCGCGCGGCGCGAGGAGCTGCGCCATCGCGGTGCTGCTCGACAAGCGGATGCGCCGCCAGACCTCGCTCAACGCCGACTATGTCGGCTTCGATTGCCCGGATTATTTCGTCGTCGGCTACGGCATGGATGTCGCCCATGCGTTCCGCGAGCTGCCGTTCGTCGGGGTGGTGAAGGGCGATGCCTGAAAGGGCGTTGGAGCCTTTCCGAAAAGCTGCCGATCGTTAGAATTTTCAGAAAACGTCAACGTTTCGGCGGCATCTATCTCGGCATGGCAAAGCTTCTGATCGTCGAGGACGATGAGTCCGTCCGCACCCTGGCTGCCCGCGCGCTGGAGCGCGACGGCCATAATGTCACCGTCGCCACCGACGGCACCCAGGGGCTGGACGCGATCCGGCAGGCCCGCGGCGGCTACGATCTGGTGGTGTCCGACATCCGCATGCCGGAGATGGACGGCATCGAGATGGCGACGGCGGCCGCGAGAGAGTTCCCGGCGATGAGGATCATGCTGATGACCGGCTATGCCGACCAGCGCGAGCGCGCCGAGGAACTCAACGGTATCATCCTCGACGTCGTGCAGAAACCCTTCACTCTGGCCGAGATCCGCGCCCGTGTCGGCAAGGCATTAAGCTGCTTCGCTTGAGACTGCGCCGGCGGTCGACGCGGCCTCTCTCCGACGTCCCCCGCTGAGCGCCAGCAGGCCGGCGCCGATGATCAGCGCCGCGCCCAGCACGGTCGTTTCGCGCGGCACTTCGGCGAAGAACAGAAAACCCCAAAGCGGCGACCACAGGATGCCGGTGTATTCGAATGTCGCGACGCGGTTGGCCGGCGCCATCCGGTAGGCTTGCGACAACAGGATCATGCCGGCGGATGCGACGAAGCCGCAGGCGGCCATCTTCAGAAAATCCGGCATCGTCGGCCACACCCATGGCCGCACCAGGAATTCGATGCTCGGATGCGCCGCATGGGTGATGCCGGCAAGGTGGAAGACGGTCGCGACGGCAATGGCGCCGGTGAGATAGGCGCCGTTCTGGTAGAAGGCCATCACGGTCGATGATTCAGTGTCGCCGATGCGGCGCGCCATCAGTTGCGAAAAGCCGTAGAGGAAGGCGGAGCCCAGCGACAGCAGCGCCGCCCAGTCGAACACGCCGGCGCCCGGACGCATCATCACAAGCACGCCGACCAGGCCGATCAGCACCGTCGCCAGCGTTTTCCACGAGACGCGCTCGCCAAGATAGGGACCGGCCATCGCCATGATGAACAGCGGCGCCATGAAATAGAGCGCCACCGCATCGGCCAGCGGCAAGGCGGCGATCGCCAGATAATAGACCGTGTAGGACGAGAACTGGATGAAGGCGCGCAGCGTCAGCATGCCGAAGCGCCTCGACAGCACCGCCCTCAAGCCGACATCGGCCTGGACGAGCACGATCAGGATCGGCAGCGCGACGATGGCGCGGATCGCCATCACCTCGGTCACCGGATAGCCGCCCGAGACCGCTTTCACCAGCGGATCCTGCAGGGAAAAGACCAGCACGCCGAGGCAGAGGCTCAAAATGCCAAGCACCGTCCGGTTTTGCATGATCGATCCAGCGAAAAAGAACCCGCCACCGTTTTCAGGCAGCGGGCACGAGTGAGGACTCTTCGATTGGTCCGCGGCCGATTTCGCAGCCGCATATCCAATGGGTGCCGCGACTATCCTGCGGCGTTTGACATCTTGCAAACGAATTGGAATGATGCCAGCAATCAGATTTTCTTATGGCGACTTTGATGCGACCAGTCCTCGACAGCGACCTCCTGCGCACCTTCGTGGCGGTGGCCGAGACCGGCAATTTCACGCGTGCGGCGGAGAAAGCCGGGCGCACGCAATCGGCCGTGTCCATGCAGATGAAGAAGCTGGAGGACATGGTCGGCGACAATCTGTTCGAGCGCGGCTCGCGCGGCGTGGCGCTGACGCGCCGCGGCGGCGAATTGATCGCCAACGCGCGCCGGATCGTCTCGCTGCTCGACGAAACGGCGGCATCGCTGGTGGCACCGCCGCTCGGCGGGCTGGTGCGCATCGGCATCCCGGCCGAATATGGACGTTCGATCCTGTCGCGGGCGCTGGGCGAGTTCGCCAAGCGGCATCCGCGCGTCGAGGTCACGGTGCGCTACGCGCATTCGGATTCGCAGGTGCGGGCACTTGCGGCCGGCGAGCTCGACCTCGCGGTGGTGTTCGAATGGGAGGGCTCTTCCGGCGGCGAGGTGCTGATGCACGACCCGACGGTCTGGGTGACCTCGACGCTGCACCGCATGCATGAGGAACGGCCGGTGCCGATCGCGCTCTACAGCCGCAACGGCTGGTGCCGCGACTTCGCCATCAAGTCGCTGCAGCAGCGCGGCCTCGACTACCGCGTCGCCTACACCAGCGATACCAATGGCGGCCTGACGCTCGCGGTCACGTCCGGCCTGGCGATCGCGCCGATCTCGCGCAGCAACATCCCGGCCGATTGCCGCGAACTGACGGCCGCCGATGGTTTCGGCGACATCGATTCCTCCAATGTCGTCCTGCACCGCAATCCGCTGGTGTCAGGCGAGGCGATCGACGGCATGGAGAACGCGATCCGCGAGGCCTTCATGCTTACCCGGCAGACGGGCGCATCGGTCGGTATGGCGGAACGCTAGAGCGTTTCACCGTTTCACGGAAACGGCGAACCGCTCTATCTCTTTGTTTTTACGCAATTCCGGACGGAAAAC
>NZ_VFTG01000031.1 GCF_006439355.1 Mesorhizobium sp. B4-1-3 | reverse complement strand
GTCGACCCGAGCCGCATGGACGGCATCCGCGGCCAACTGAAGTCGATCGGGCTGGAACCCTATGACTGCCTCAGCCCAGGCCTGATGGATTATATCGCCACCTGGACGGCCAAGAAGTCGGGTGCGCTTCCGGCCTGACAGCCTTCCAATCTGATCGACAGACGATAGAGATACGCCGCGCCGAAGGTTCTGTGTTCCCAAACTAAGGTGCCTTCCAAGCAATGGCGTAAGACCGGCGGTGCAGTCGAGCCAGCGTAGCTCGATGGCGCCGCCGGTGCAGTTTTGCGAATGGCTTGGCTGGCGGCTGTGCCGTTCGGTCCAGGCGAGTGGAAGGCGCGGCAGTTGGGCCTAGAAGCTGGTGAGCAGCTTGCGTCCGATCGGCAGGCTAAGCGAGAGAAGAACCAAGGTTCCGCTGCACCCGCCCCTGAACAGGCGATTGGCGCAAAGAGCGGAGCTCTAGGCGGCAAAGGCAAGCCTGATCGTTCCGAACAAACCGAAATCCGAGACGAACAGAGAGGAAAGATGGTCGGTGACAGCCGCGAAGATCGCCTCGCCGGCGCTTTTCTTTTCCGCCGCGCTGCGGCCCTTGCCGATGCGGAAGTTCATGTCGATGAAACCGTCTCAGGCAAAAGGTCGGCAATAGCGTAGGCTTCGGCGCGGAAGGCGCGCACCCTGACCCCGCCCGGTTCGAACAGCCCGGTTTCGAGGATTGTGCGCGAGACCGGCGCGCAAAGCTCGCCCATGTCGACCTTCACGTCGAGATTCGCCGAATATTCGATCGCCACATGGGCAAGGTTTCCTCCGCCGGCAGCACCGGTCTTGTAGTTTACATGTGGATTACATCTTGACGCCGGAATATCAAGTATCACTCTCTCTGCGGCTGCAACTTGCAGGCTGAGATTGCCGCTCCCGCCAAAATCTCGAATATAGCCGCCATCCGGCCCCTGATCTTTGTTGCGAATCGTACTGGACTGGAATTTTCGGAGACCTGATTTTGCTACCGCCCAGCACCCGCCGCTCGTTGCCCATGGCTCTGCTTCGCGCCCGCGAGGTGATCATGGCGCATTTCCGGCCGATGCTAGCCCGCCACGATATTACCGAGCAGCAATGGCGCGTGCTGCGCGTGCTAGCCGAGTCCGGGCCGCTGGAGGCGACCGAACTCGCCAACCGCGCCTCGATCCTGCCGCCCAGCCTCACCCGCATCATCAAGGCGATGGAGGAGCGCGAGTTCATCATCCGCAACAAGGTGAAGGATGACGGCCGCCGCGCGCTGCTGGCCATCAGCCCTTCCGGTGTAGCACTGATCGAGGAACTCGCGCCGGAGCGCGTTGCGATCTACGAAGCCATCGAAAAGCGCTACGGCGCCGAGGAGCACGAGCGCCTGCTGGACATGCTGGAGAGCCTGATCCAGTCGGAGTCGCTTCCCGAGTAACGTTGGCCGGCCCGTCGCAGGCTCCGGGCGTTCGTCACTCGAAAAGCCCAGCAATTGGCTTTTCGTCCGCTTCGCGGACCGCTCCTCACCCCCCAAAACTCCCCAGCGCGCTCGGCTGCATGTAGTTGCGTCCGACATAGAGCAGCGCCGCCTCGTCGCTGCCGTGGCGGATGTCGACGACGCGCCGAACATCACATGCCGACCTTGTTCACCGCGCGATCTCGCAGTCGAAGCTGACGATGGCGTCGAGCAGCGCCGGCATGCCGGACGGCATGGTCTGCCAGCGCGCGGCCTGACAGCGCTCGGCCGTGTCGCGGATCGCCGGCGAATTTTACCGCCAGATGCATATGCAACTGGGTCAGCACATTGACGCAGAAGCGTTGGTTGGCGGGGAACATGCTAGTCTGCGCCGAGCGTTTGTTCATGCAGACCAGCAGCATCGGCCGACCGTCGGAGACGCTGCACATGGCGGTCGCGGTGAAGCCGCCGCGCCCGGCCGGACCGTCGGTGGTGACGATGTTGACCGGCGCGCAGACCCTGGCCATCGCCTCGCGGAACTTCGTCCTGATTGTCGGTTGCGGCGGCTGTGTTAGCGTAGTTATGAGTAGGTCCTTCCCTCGATACGACATAATAATGCCAGCGCCTCAAACTGCCGCTCCCAAGCGCTCGACGCTGGCTCAGGAACTGACTGCCGCATTCGAGACCATTGTCGACGAACCGATGCCCCGATGCCTGTCTGAACTGGCTCGCGATCTCGAAGCGGCCGCGCAACCAAAGTCAAGAACGTCGGCGGCAAGCGGGATTGAACGCATCGCCGTTCGGTATCCGCGCGGTGCCGGCGGCGTCCTCCTGGTCACCTCAAGACAGCACATTTCGCGGTCGGCTTCGGACGTGGGCTGACGTCTGCACCGAAGACCCGGCGGCTGCCCGGAGCAAAAGACGAGACGCGAATGACGACCGGAAACGAGCGACAATTCCTGAGGCAACAGGAACCTCCATGTCCCCAGCGCATTAGCCTTGTGGCTATCCAATCCACATGGTTCCCTGCGGAGGCATTTTTGCGGACGATGAATTCCGGCTCGTCGGCCCTTCAGAACGAGGCGACGATCGTCGATCTGATCCCGGCCTTGAGAGCTTTCGCGCGGACCTTCTGCAGGGACAAGACTGACGCCGACGATCTCGTGCAGGAGACCCTGCTCAAGGGGATAGCGCATATCGATCAATTTGAACCCGGCACCCGGATCAAGTCGTGGCTGTTCACGATCATGCGCAATACCTTCTATACGAGGCACAAGGTCTATACGCGCGAGGCGCCAGGAATGAGTGATTGCGCATCGGCCCGTTCGATTACCTATGGCGACCAGGAATGGCATATTCGTAGCCAGGAGGTTCATGCCGCTATGGGCAAGCTGCCTCCCCAGCAACGTGAGGTCTTGGTGCTGATCGCCATCCTCGGCGTAAGCTACGAGGAGACAGCGAGTATTTGCGGCTGCGCTATCGGGACCATCAAAAGCCGGTTGAACCGTGCACGGATGTCATTGCTTGAAGATCTGGGGGAGACGTCTGCAGCCACAGCCGTGGACTCCTGCACCAACGTCCCATTGCCTTTTGGTCAATCGCCAAGTCGGCGCTAGCGGATGATTCCGATGGACCCCGGCAATAGGCGGTAGCGGCGGGCAGCGGCCGCGGATTGTTTGCCGCGCCGTCCGGAACATTCCAGCCCTTCACCGGTTAGCGTCATAACCAGCAACGCCCTCGTTGCTGGAGCGGCACCTTCGATCCGGGAAGGGAAGACCAATGTCCGGCTCCCATTTGTGGCTCATCGTCGTCGCGGGCGGTCCCCTCATTCTCCTGTTAGTGATCGCCTACGTGCTCATTACCCGTCGCCGCCGGGGACCGGCGGAGCGGCGCGAGAGCGACCGGGCGGCCGAACGCCTCTATCAGGAGGAAGGGGACTAGCGCCCCTGTCGTGGCGACGCTCGTCTTGGAAGCGTGACGTCGAGTGCGGAACAACGTCGGATCACCGCTGTTACCGGAACATGTGGATGAAGATCAAAAGCCGGAGCAACGGTTGATGACCAATGACGAGTTGCCGGGAGTGCTGGCGACGCTGCCGGTGATCGACGCAAAGGCGGAGCCGACGTTGAAGAGCGCCGAGGCGGAGGCTTTCTACACGAATGCGATCCGCGAACTCGCCGCCACCGACATTCCCTTCCTGGTTGCCGGCACTTATGCGGTAAGCGCCTATACCGGCGTCGTACGCCAGACCAAGGATCTCGATATCTTCTGCAAGGCCGGCGATTGTCCGCGCATCCTCGCTCATTTCAAAGATATCGGCTACGCCGTCGAGATCGAGGACGATCGCTGGCTGGGGAAGGTTTTCGAAGGCCCGCATTTCTTCGATGTGATCTTTGCATCAGCCAACGGCACCATGCAGGTCGAGGACCAGTGGCTGGAGCATGCCCGCCAGGTCGAGCTGCTCGGCAGCCGAGTCCGGATCATCGGACCGACGGAGCTCATCTGGTCGAAATGTTTCATCCAGGACAGGGGCCGTCACGATGGCGCCGACATCGCCCACACCATCCTCAAGGCGCATGACCAGATCGACTGGCACAGGCTGCTTTCCTATCTCGACGTCCACTGGGAGGTGCTTTTGATGCAGTTGCTGAATTTCAGATGGATCTATCCCAGCGAACGCGACCAGATCCCCGACTGGCTGCTTGACAATCTGCTCGACCGGCTCGCCAGGCAGCGGCAACTGCCTTCGCCGAGGATGAAGATTTGCCGCGGCCGGCTTTTGTCGCAGGTCGACTACGAGATCGACGTCAAGGAATGGGGATTTGCCGGCGTCGGCGGGATTGGGGAATTCCGCGATGGCTGAACAAAGCAAGACGGACCGCAAAACGAACGGCAACGGCAAGATCAAGATTGCCGCGATCGGCGATCTGCATGTTCAGGAAGATGCCCAGACTTCCTATCGCGATTTGTTCGGCGAGGTTTCCCGCGAAGCAGATGTCCTGGTGCTTACCGGAGACCTCACCAATCTCGGAAAGCCGAAGGAGGCTGAGCTTTTGGCGGAAGATCTCAGGGCCTGCTCGATTCCCGTAGTCGCGGTACTCGGCAACCACGACTACGAATCCGGCTGCGTCGAGGAGATCGCGGCAACGCTTCGCCAAGCAGGCGTTTATCTCCTCGATGGACAGGCCACGGAGTTGATGGAAGTGGGCTTTGTCGGTGTGAAGGGCTTTGTAGGCGGTTTCGGCTCCAGGATGCTCGGATCCTTCGGTGAGCCGGCAATCAAGGCCATGGTGGCCGAGAGCGTCAGCGAGGCGATGCGGCTCGAAAATGCCATGCGGCAGGTCCGCGCCAAGCGCACGCTTGTGGTGCTTCATTACGCACCGATTGCGGAGACCGTCGCCGGCGAGCCGCCGGAAATTTTCCCGTTCCTGGGATCCTCCAGGCTTGCGGAAACGATCGACCGGTTCAAGGTGAGCGCCGTCGTGCATGGGCATGCGCATCGTGGCACTTTCGAAGGCCAGACTCCCGGCGGCGCGAAAGTCTATAACGTCGCCATGCACATCACGAAGCCGACGGGCCGGCCCTACGCGCTGCTCGAAATCTGAACCGATCACCCCTCAGATTTCGTCGAAGCGACTGCCTTCCTTGGAAGGATCGCGCGACAGCACGCGTTCCTCCTCGTCGTCGGGCAGGGCCTCGTCGCTCTCCTGATCGGGATTGTCATCATCCTCTTCGGGCAAGGTCCCCTCGGCTTCGCGCTGGTCGGGGCCGTTCTCGGCAACCACGCTGTCGGGAAGCACTTTGTTGCCCTCGAAGCTGTCCCAATCCTGCTGCTCGATGGTCGGCGCTTCGGCTTCATCCTGCCGTTCGGATCGCTGCTTGTTGCGAGGGTCCATGTCGTTCTCCAATGCGCGGGCTGACTGTTCCTCTCAGGAACCGCCCTGGCGGTCGATTGTTCCGCAAGGCGCAGCTACGCGATCTGCTCGAATGTGCATTGGCGCGGCGCTTTGTCGGGCCGCCAGCGCAAGAGCCTTGTGCCATGCCTGAAACGCTCGCCCGTGACATGGTCGAAACGAACCTCGACGACCAGTTCCGGCTTCAGGGGCTCCCATTCACCGCTGCGCTCCGTATTCCAGCGGCTCGGCCCGCCCGGCGCCTTGCCGGTGAAGCCCGGCCCGCCGCGCAACTCTTCGAGCCGCTCCGTGAGCGCCGCGCGCTCGTCATTGGCGATGGTCGAGGTGAAGCCGACATGATCCAGTTGCCCGTTGTCGTTATAGAGGCCAAGCAGCAGCGACCCGACCTGCCGCCTGGCATTCAGATAGCGGAAGCCGCCCACAACGCAGTCGGCGGTGCGCAGCCGTTTGACCTTGACCATGGCGCGCTCGCCCGGCCGATAGGGCTCATCCAGCGCCTTGGCGACGACGCCGTCGGTCGAACCGTGGGTGTCATCTCGCAGCCATCGCTCGGCGGTCGCGAACTCCGTGGTGGAGGGCGAAAGACGCAGCCCCTGGCCGCCGTATTTGGACACAAAGTTCTCCAACTCCGTGCGGCGATCGATCAAGGACGCTTCGAGCATCGACCTGCCGCCCGGGGCGACGACCATGTCGAACAGGATCAGCCGTGCCGGCGTCTCCGCGCTCAGCTTGCGGATGCGGCTCTCTGCCGGGTGCAGCCGCATCTGCAGCGCGTCGAAGGAAGCGCGGCCGTCGATTTCGATCACGATCTCGCCGTCGATGACGAAATTCTTGGCATCGAGGCTTTGCATCGTCGCGATCAATTCGGGAAAATATCGGCCAAGCGGCTTGTCCGATTTCGCCCGCAGGTCGACCGCCTCCGTACCCTTGAAGGCAAGGCAGCGAAATCCATCCCATTTCGGTTCGAACTGCCAAGCACCGTCCCCCCTCGGCAGTTCTTCGGCCGTCCGGGCCTCCATGGGCGGTGTGTCGAGAGGAAGCGGAAACGTATCGTCCGTGGACTTGGCCATTGCGAGGATGTCAGGCGTCGAGGTCGATCAGGGCGATGCCGAGGCCCGGCCGCTTCGTGCGCCGCAAATGGGCGGGCGTCTCGGTCACCGTGATTTCGAGCGTCGGCTGGACTATGGCTTCGAGCAGATGTCCGCCTCGGGTCGACCCGTCGCTCAGGCCGAGCACGGCATGGAGATGCAGGCTCGGCTTGCCGCTGTCGTCGACGGCGATGTCGCCGATGGCGCTGAGCACCTCACATTGCTCGTCCACGGGAATTTTCCGGTACGATCTCGAGCCGAAATCAAACCACCCGACCGTCGCCCTGTCGAAAGCGCCGATGGCTGTCAGCGAGGCGCCGGTAAGTCCCTTCTGCCCGGCGAAAGCGGTAAGGGACGCGAAGGCTTCCTCGCCCGGATCGAGCACGACCACGAATATTCTTTGTCCGGAGGTCTCGGCGACGAGTTTCGATTTCATGATGCCCTGCTGACGGAAGGGATGGACTGGGACAGAACGCCCGTCACCGGCGCATGTTCCAGCCCGGAGCGAAGCCTCGCGGCACTTCGGTTCGGACATGAAGCCTCACACTTTGGTGAAGCATCGCGGTTCTGCGCTCAGCGTCGGAACAATGGCACCCTTGAAGGGTTAGCGCACAACACCAGCCAGCCAGGAGCGAGCCATGTCCCAGCCCTCAGCCCTGTCCACCAACGGTCTCAGCCGAAGAAAGTTCATGGCAGGCACGGTCTCGGCGGCCGCGGCTGCGCCGTTGCTGGCTTCACGGGCCGAGGCCACGGCACCAGCCGCAGCCCAGCCGAAATTGAGGCAGCCGGTCATAACGTCGCTGAGGATCAACAAGCAGGCCTATGAGCTTTCGCTTGATGCCAGAACCAGCCTGCTCGACGCTTTGCGCGACCATATCGGGCTCACCGGCACCAAGAAGGGCTGCGATCACGGCCAGTGCGGCGCGTGCACGGTGCTGGTCGACGGCAAGCGCGTGCTCTCTTGTCTGAGCTTCGCCGTGATGAACGACGGCAAGGATGTGACGACGATCGAAGGCCTCGCCTCGACGGATGGCAAGCTGCATCCCATGCAGCAGGCCTTCATCGATCACGATGCCTTCCAATGCGGCTACTGCACGCCGGGCCAGATCATGTCGGGGATCGGCTGCGTCAATGAAGGTCACGCCGAATCCGAGAATGACATCCGCGAATATATGAGCGGCAATATCTGCCGCTGCGCCGCCTATCCCAACATCGTCGCCGCCATCCTGCAGGCGCGCGGCGAGACGAAGGGAGCGTGACATGCGTCCCTTCGTCTACGAACAGCCAACCGATATCTCCACGGCGGTCGCGATCGCGTCCCGGTTTGCGACCGATGATGACCAACCCACGCGAGCAAATGCGCAGTTCATCGCGGGGGGCACCAATCTTGCCGACTACATGAAGCTCGGCGTCGCCGAACCCAATCACCTGCTTGATCTGAACCAACTCAAGGAGGCTGCGCTAAGGCAAATTCAAGTAACCGACGGCGGCATCCGCTTCGGTGCCCTGGTGCGTATGGGCGAGGCCGCCGACCACGCGGAGGTCAACCGCCGCTATCCGGTCATTGCCGACAGCTTGCGGCTGGCGGCGAGCGGGCAGATCCGCAACATGGCGAGTCTCGCCGGCAATGTCCTGCAGCGCACACGCTGCGAATACTTTCGCGAGACATCCTGGCAGTGCAACAAGCGTGTGCCCGGATCCGGCTGCGCCGCGATGGACGGCTTCAACCGGCAGCATGCGGTGCTTGGCGTCAGCGACGCCTGCATCGCCACCTATCATGGCGACTTCGCCCAGGCGCTGATCGCGCTCGATGCCGTCGTTCACGCCGAGGGCGGGCATGGCGCGCGCAAGATACCGTTCGCCAAGCTGCATCGACAGCCCCGCGATACGCCGCATGTCGAGACCGATCTCGCCGCCGAAGAGATCATCACCGCCATCGAGGTGCCCGCTATCCCGTGGGCCCGGCGCTCGCTCTACCTGAAGATCCGCGACCGAGAATCCTATGCCTTTGCACTGGCTTCGGCGGCCGTCGCGCTCGACCTCGACGGCGAGACCGTGCGCGAGGCACGCATCGCGCTTGGCGGCGTAGCGACCGTGCCTTGGCGCGCCGGCGCAGCCGAAGAAGCCCTGCAAGGGAAGAAGCTCGACGAGGCATCGGCGGGAGCGGCGGCGGACGCCGCCTTCGCCGGGGCCCATCCGCGCCAGCACAACGCATTCAAGATCGAGCTCGGCAAGCGAACACTGGTGCGCGCGCTGCTCGAAACCCGCGACATGAAGGTGTGACCATGGACGCTGCCGCTCCAAGACCCAAGGAAAACCAGGGCGAACCGCTGCCGCGCGTGGATGCGCGGCTGAAAGTCACCGGGCAGGCGCATTACCCCGCCGACCTGCCGACCGCCAACCTCGCCTATGGCGCGCTGGCCACCAGCCGCATCGCCAAGGGCAGGGTGACGAAGCTTCGTCTCGACGATGCCCGAGCGGTGCCGGGCCTGCTCGACATCGTCACCTATGGCGACATGGACAAGGTCGACAAACCGAAATTCGGCAATTCCGGCGCGACGTCTATCGGACCGCTGCATGACCGGACGATCTTCCATGACGGCCAGATCATCGCGCTCGCCGTGGCCGAGACTTTCGAGGCGGCCGAAGAGGCGGCGCAACTGATCCGCGCCGAATATGAGGAGGAGAAGCCTACCGCGAGCTTCGACAGTCCGGGCACGAAGACCGTTGCAGCGGCCGGCAAAAGCCCGATGTTCAAAGAGGACGTGAAGGCAGGCGATTTCGACGCTGCCTTCGCCGCGGCGGCGGTCAAGATCGACCAACGATATTCCACACCGACCCAGCACCACAATCCGATCGAGCTGTTCTCGACGACCGCGTACTGGCAGGGCGACCAGCTCGTCGTGCATGAGCCCTCGCAGAACGTCACCGGCTGGAAAGTCGAGCTTGCCAGACAGTTGAAGATGGATCCGGCGAATGTTCGCATCGTAAGCCCCTTCATCGGCGGCGCCTTCGGCTCGAAAGGACCGATGACGCCGCGCACCGCGATCGTCGCCGTCGCCGCCAAGCGGCTCGGGCGTCCAGTACGCTGCGTGACAAGCCGCATGCAGGCTTTCGGCACCCAGACCTACCGGGCCGAAACGCGGCATCGCATCAGGATTGGCGCCGGCAAAGACGGCCGCATCACCGCTTTCGCGCATGAAGGTTGGGAGGTGACCTCGCGGCCCGATCTCTACGTCGTCGGCGGCACCTCGGCCACGGGCCGCATGTACGGCTACGGCTCGGTGCTGACCCATGTCTCGCTGGTTCAGGCGGACCGCAACACGCCGGGCTACATGCGTTCGCCACCCGAGACGCCTTATGTCTATGCGCTCGAAAACGCCATGGACGAGATGGCGGTGGCGCTTGGCATGGATCCGGTCGAGTTCCGCCGGATCAACGAACCGAAGACGGAGCCGATCGGCAAGAAACCGTTCTCCAGCCGCTCGCTGATCCAGTGCTACGACCAGGCGGCGGCGGCCTTCGGATGGGCCAAGCGCGATCCGAAGGTCGGCGCGATGCGAGACGGCGACTGGCTGGTCGGCATGGGCTGCGCCACGGCGATCTATCCCAGCGCCGTGGCGCCATGCGCGGCGCGCGTGCGTCTGACCTCCGACGGCGAAGTACGGGTGCAATGCGGTTCGCATGAGATCGGCACGGGCATTCGCACCGTGGCCGGCCAGATGGCGTCGGAACGGCTCGGCGTCGCTATCGACAAGATCAGTGTCGAAATGGGTGACAGCGGCCTGCCGCCGGCGCCCGTCTCGGGCGGCTCGATCTCCACGGCCAGCGTGTGCTCGGCGGTGCTCAAGGCCTGCGATGCCATCCGATCCAAGCTGTTTGCCGCCGCGACTGCCGAGGGTAGTCCGCTGGCCGGCTCCCATAATGAGGAGTTCGACCTTGCCGACGGAAAGATCGTGGCGAAGAGCGGCGCGTCGGCCAAGGTCGAGGACGTTATGAAAATCATGCAGGTCGGCGCGATCGAGGAATATGCCGAGTTCGCGCCCAAGGGCGCGACGCCGGAGGCGTTGAAGAAGCTCTATGCCGGGACGCCGGAATTCCATGGTGGGGAGCAAGATGAGGACTCGGTGAAATACGCCTTCGGCGCCGAGTTCGTCGAAGTGCGCATCAATCGCTACACCAGGGAAATCCGCGTGCCGCGCATCGTCGGTGCGTTCGCGGCCGGCCGCATCATGAACACGCGCACGGCGCGCAGCCAGCTGATGGGCGGCATGATCTGGGGCATCGGCCAGGCGCTGCATGAGGCGACCGAGGTCGACAGGCGCTACGCCCGCTATGTGAACCGTGACCTGCAGGACTACCTCGTGCCGGTCAATGCCGACATCAAGGACTTGCAGGTGATCCTGGTTCCGGAGGTGGACCATGCGGTCAACCCGGCTGGTGTGAAAGGCTTGGGCGAACTGGGCAATGTCGGTACGGCTGCCGCCGTCGCCAGTGCCGTCTATCACGCGACGGGCAAGCGCATCCGCGACCTGCCGATAAGGATCGAGCAGTTGCTCGCCTGAGCACGCCTGCGACGAACGCGCACGGCTATTTTCTCTGACTATTTTATCTGGCAGGGCGAAGCCCATGTTCGCCTTGGCAGGTGGATGCTGCCCATCGCTGGCCGTCCCTCTGGTCCCTGATCTGGATGTCTTTCCTCGCCGACCCGGTGGTCGTCGAGCATTCCGGGGAAGTCAAGGCGCGCAGGCGCGGCGCCCATGTGAAGGAATGAGCGGAGCCGGGCGCATGGAACATAACTTTGACTTCCAAGTTCGGTAGCGCCCTCCGCCGGGGATATCCCGGGGATCTCCGTATCCCGGCGGAGGATTTTGAGACCCGGAATTACCTGGGCTGCGGCAAACACGGCGGACCGGCGATGAACGGAACAGCCTCGAGCGGATCCTCCCGGAAACGGACGGGCGCAGCGGCGTGCCGCTCGTCCGATCGGCGCCGATCGAAGGCATGGCTGGTTTTGCCTGCAAGTGTCCTGGCAAGTTTCCTTTGCACCCCGGCATCGGCGCACCAAGCACCGGCGGGCTGGCAGTACGACCCATCCTGCTGCGCCGGCATGGATTGCTATCAGGCGCCGCCCTCGGATGTGAAGGAGACGAAATACGGCTACCAGCTTTCGACCGGAGAACTGATCCCTTACACCGACCACCGCATCAAGCGATCCCGCGACGAATATTTCCATGAATGCAAGCCCGGCGGCGACGCCAGGTCCCAGCACTCCTTCTGCCTCTATGTTCCGGACCGAGGAATGTGAGCCGGAACGGCTCGATCGCCGCCAGGATTTCCCTGTCACGGATGCCGCGACGGCCGAGATGAACGTCGACCATCCGACGGCCTCGCGGGAAAGATCGAGCATGTCAACGTCCTCCGTCCTATTCGCCGGCCTGCATCATCGGATCATCACAAAGCCCAGTCTGAAGATGGGTGCCGTCGGTCTAAAGGCGGCGGCCGATCCCAAGGTCCTCCGAAGCCCTTGAGCTTTTCGACATCGTCAAAAGCCGCACAATGCCGGGATGTGCCTCGACGGCCCACGGCCGGGATGTGCCTCGAAGACCCACGCCGGCGGGGAGCAATCCGCCTATGTACCGACGCTGCCCGGCCAAAGCGTCTGAATGTCGCTGGGCAGGGCGTCGCGCACCTTGGCTGATTGGCCGAGATCGACATGATGGGCGAGCGTCTTGAATACCGCGCGCGCCGCATCGCCGGGATCGACCGGCCACGTGGCCTTCAATCCGTCCGCAACCGGATCCAGAAACTCGTCGATGGATCGGTCGCGGCTTGGTTGATCGGATGGGTTGTACTGATCGTAATAGGCTCCGCGGATCAGGAGCGGCAACTCGGCGGCGAGATTGGCCCCCAGGTCCGGTGGCAGCCTGTCGCGCAAGGTCCGCAGGACGACGCCAAGGGTATGCCAAGCCAACTGCCGATCGGGCCCGAGATCATCCATGATCTCCTTCAGCCAGATATTGGTGGTCTGTATCGTCTTGTCGAAAACGTCGAGGCCATTAGGGCTCATCATCGCCTCCAGATGAGAAATGCCACACGCCCACCGAAGACAGAACCCGCTACCGGAGTTATTGTTTCGTTCGTTCTGGCAATTGTTTGGCTGCCCGGAAGCGCTGCAGCGAATCCTCAAACGACCGCGTCGTGCGGGCGTAGCGTTCACCGGGCGTGACTTCGAGGATACGCCACAAAAGCCATTCTGACGGGCTAGTCTAAAGCACATCCGGTTAATGCGGTTCATATCCTGCGCTTGAAGCAGTTGGCACATTTAGCTGGGTGAAGAGGTCGACGGCTGCGCCGACCGCGCCCCTCATGACGCGCAGCGATCGCCCGGCCTTATTGCCGAGCACCGGCGCCGTCTCAGGCGAGGAGGCACGCCACCTGGTCGGCAATCGCCAAGCTCGAGGTCAGGCCGGGACTTTCGATGCCGAACAGATTGACCAGACCGGCGCTTCCATGGACCGTCGCATCCTGGATGACGAAGTCGCTGTTGGCTTCGCCCGGGCCGGAGAGTTTCGGCCGGATACCGCTATAGGCAGGCTGCAGGCTGCCGTCGGCCAGATCGGGCCAGTATTTGCGGATCGCGGCATAGAAGCGCTCGCCGCGCGCCGGGTTAACGCGGTAGTCGAGCGTGTCCGTCCACTCGACGTCGGGCCCGAACCGAGCGTTGCCGCCGAGATCAAGTGTCAGGTGGATGCCAAGGCCGCCCGGTTCAGGCACGGGGTAGATCAGCCGCGAGAAGGGCGCCCGGCCCACAACCGAGAAGTAGTTGCCCTTGGCATATCTCAGCGTCGGCAAGAACCGCCGCTCGAAGCCTTCGAGCGAACCCGCCAACGCAACGGCGCCGAGGCCGGCCGCGTTGATGAAGCGCGACGTGGCGACCTCGAAACCTCCGCCGCTCGCCGTATCCACTGTATGAAGCACGATGCGGCCGCCATCGATGCGGCCCGAAACGATGCGCGTGTTGAGCGAGAGCACCGCGCCGCTTTCCTCGGCATCGCCGAGTAAGGCCAGCATCAGCCCGTGGCTGTCGACAATGCCGGTCGAGGGCGAGAGCAGTGCGGCGGTGCAATGCAGCGCCGGCTCCAGCGCTTGCGCCTCCTCGGCGGCGAGAAAGTGCAGGTCCTCGACATTGCAGGCCGCGGCGTTGGCCCGAATAGTGGCCAGCACCGGTTCCTGCGTCACGTCGGTCGTGACGATCAGCTTGCCCGAGCGGCGGTGCGGAATCGAACGCTCGGCGCAGTAGCGGTAGAGCATGTCGCGTCCCGCTACGCAGAGCCTGGCTTTCAGCGACCCTTGCGGGTAATAGATGCCGGCGTGGATGACTTCGGAGTTGCGCGAACTCGTTTCGGTGCCGATGGCGTCCGCCGCTTCGACGATCAGAGTTTCGAGCCCAAGCGCCGCCAGTTTGCGCGCGATCGCCAGACCGATCACGCCGGCGCCCGCGATGATGCAATCGATCTGTTCCATGTTCTGATCCTGCTGAGTGTTCTACATTATTGCTGAGAAAGGCCGAGGCCCGTTGGCGCTATCGATCCCGGCATCGCGGCTCTTGCGATCAGCCAGCGCGATGATGCATCAACCGCAACAACGCAAGGCGGAAATCTTCGTCTCTACCAGAGAGGAGGGTCTTATTTCCGCTTTGGACGCCTGCAGACAGGAGCCATGATGGACGCCAGACCGAATTCCGCCGAAGCCCGCGACATTCGCTATCACCTGCATGGCTACACCAATGCCCGTAAGCATCAGCAGACGGGGCCGCTGGTGATCGAAAAGGGCGATGGCATCTATGTCGAGGACATCGCCGGCAACCGCTACATCGAGGCGATGGCGGGCTTGTGGAGCGTCGCCGTCGGCTTCTCGGAAAAGCGGCTGGTGGACGCTGCGACGAGGCAGATGTCGAAGCTGCCCTTCTATCACGACTTCGGCTCCAAGGCGCATTCGCCGCTGATAGACTTAGCCGAGAAGCTGGTGCAGATGGCGCCGGTGCCAATGAGCAAGGCCTATTTCACCAATTCCGGTTCCGAGGCCAACGATACCGCGATCAAGATGATCTGGTATCGTTCGAACGCGCTTGGACAACCGGCGCGCAAGAAGATCATCAGCCGCAAGCGCGGCTATCATGGGGTCACCATCGCCTCGGCCAGCCTAACCGGACTGCCCAACAACCATCTCTCCTTCGACCTGCCGATCGCCAACATCCTGCATACGTCGACGCCGCATCACTGGCGCGACGCGGAGCCCGGCGAGAGCGAGGAGCAGTTTTCCGCGCGGCTCGCCGACGAGCTGGAAAAGCTCATTCTCGCCGAAGGACCTGAAACGATCGCGGCCTTCATCGGCGAGCCAATCATGGGCGCCGGCGGCGTCGTCGCGCCGCCCGCCGGCTATTGGGAAAAGATCCAGGCGGTGCTATCGAAATACGGCATCCTGCTGGTGGCCGACGAAGTGATTTGCGGCTTCGGCAGGACTGGCGAGATGTTCGGCTCGCAGACCTTCGGCATCAAGCCGGACATCCTGGTGCTGTCCAAGCAGATTTCCTCCTCCTACCTGCCGATCTCGGCGCTGCTCATCAACGACAAGGTGTTCGAGCCGATCGCCGACGAGAGCGACCGCATCGGCACTTTTGGCCACGGCTTTACCGGCGGCGGCCATCCGGTGGCCGCGGCGGTCGCGCTGGAGAACATCAAGCTGATCGAGGAGCGCGATCTCGTCGGCAATGCGCGCAAGGTCGGCACGCATCTGCAGGCAAGGCTGCGCAAGCTCGCCTCGCATCCGCTGGTGGGCGAGGTGCGCGGCGTCGGTCTGATCGCCGCGGTCGAGCTCGTCGCCGACAAGGCAAGCAAAGCGCCGTGGGGCAAGCCGGCGGCGCTCGGCGCGCTGGTCAACGGCTTCCTGCAGCAGAACGGCATCATCTCGCGCAACATGGGCGACGCGATCGCCTTCTGTCCGCCGCTGATCATCACCGAGGCGCAGGCCGACGCTGTGGTCGGTGCGTTCGAATGTTCGCTCGATGCGGCGTTGCCGCAGGTTCATCCGCAAGGCTGAAGGGTCCGACTGACCGTCCGGTGACCGCTGCCGGCCACGACCTTCACATGATGCCGAAGGTCTTGTAGGCATCCACCGCGCTCATCCCCTCGCGGATCGCCTTGGCGACGAGCTTTTCTCCACGGACTTTTTCGAGGGCGAGGCGCACCACCTCTTCTTCCGCCTGGCGCGGGATGACGAGTACGCCTTCCTTGTCGCCGAAGAGGAGCGTTCCCTGCTCTATGCGCACGCCGCCAATCTCAAGCGCGCAGCGATAGTCGATGACCTTGCCGCGCACGCCCTGGTCTTGCGCGTAGTAGCCGGTGCAGAAGCAGGGAAATCCCAGCGCCTTGATGCCGTCGGTGTCGCGGGCGAAACCGTCGACCAGCGCGCCATGCGCGCCGAGGATCTTGGCACGTGTCGACATGAGCTCGCCCCACAGCGCGTAGCGGGGCGAGGCGCCGCTGGCGACGTAGATTTCGCCGGGCTTGAGATTGTCCAGCGCCTCGAACATCAGCCCGAACGGCTTGCTCATGAGCGGATTGTGCGTCACCTCCCCGGAGGGAAAAATATCGGTCTCGAGCACGGGCATGGCCCTGCCGAGCAATCGCGTCTTCTCGTCGACGGGTTTGAACACCGGCGGCAGGAACTGATGCTGCAGCCCTAGCGTATCCATCACGTCGCCGACCACGGCGACGAAGAGTTCTTCTTCGAACAGGCGGTACATTCCGGCATCGTCAGCATAGGGGCGTGTCGATCTGGTCATCAAGCTTGCATCCGGATGCTGGTGGATTGAACGGTGCGCGAAGGGCCCAGCGTCGCGGCGTTCTGCACCAGCGCGCGCATATAGCCGAGCGCGAAGGCCTTCCCCGCATGCCAGGGCGCGTCGCAGGACATTTCCGGCGTGTGGTCGGGGATGATGACGCCGTCATAGTTTTCGTCGCGCAGGATACGGACGATTTCGGCCATGTCGATGTCGCCGTCGTCGACGAAGGTTTCGTGGTAGTTCGGCACCTTGCCGCGCACGTTGCGGAAATGGATGTAGCCGATGCGCTTGCGTCGGGCGAAGCGCCGGACATGCCCATAAATCTCGTCGGCGCCCGGCATCTCCTGCAGCGAGCCGAGGCAGAGCTCCAGCCCGTTGGACGGCGAATCCACGATGTCCATCAGCCGGTCGTATTTCTCCGGACGGTTGACCAGCCGCGCAGCGCCGCGCAGCGCTTCGGCCGGTGGATCATCGGGGTGAGCGGCCAGTATCACGCCGGCTTCCTCAGCCACCGGAACGACGTCCCGCAGGAAGGCAGCGAGCCGTTGCCAGAGCTCATCGCTGCTCACCGTCACCGGCGCGGCGCCCGGCCGGCCGGCGCGGTAGCGCATGTTCCAGACCACGCCGTCGGGCAGGGGCAAATCGGGATCGATGGCCGCAAGGTCGAGCCCCACCGACATCGCGTCGCCGCGCGCGAAAGGCCCGCGCGACCAGCCCCAGACACCGGCGATGGAGAAGTTGTAGCCGATGCAGGGGATGCCGGCGCGCCCGGCATCGCGGATCAGCCGCTTCAATCCCTCGATCTGCTTCGCCCGATCGGGACCGTCGAGCAAGATATCGGACCAGAAGCGGGGCGAGAAATTCTCGATCGCGGCGATATCCAGGCCGTTGTCGCGCACGGTGTTCACCAGGCCGGCGAAGTCCTCATAGTTCCACAGCTCGTCGGTGGAGCAATCGCCCCAGCCTTCCGTCTCGCTGCCGGCCGACAGCGAAGGATCGCGCCCGCGAAAGTAGTTGGTGAGGTGGGCGACGATGTGCGTGGCGCCTGCCTGGCGGGCAAAGCGGAAATTGTTTGATGTCAACGATTCCCGGTAAAGGCCAAGACCGATCTTCATGGTCACTTCACGCCGATGCCGGCGGTCAGGCCGCCATCGATCTTGTAGTCGGCGCCGGTGCAGAAGCCGGCCTTCGACGAGCACAGAAAGGCGATGAGCTCGGCCACTTCCTCGGGTTCGCCGATGCGGCCGAGCGGATGGGCCGCGCCGAAGCGCTTGTAAGCCTCCTCGACATCGGCGTCGCTGCCGTTGTCGCCGCGCGCGGCCTTTTCCAGGATCGGCGTGCGGATCGAGCCCGGGCTGACCGAATTGACCCGGATGCCGGCCGCCGCATAGTCGAGCGCCAGCGAGCGCGTCAGCGTGTGGATGGCGCCCTTGGTGGTGGCATAGGCGGCGACGTTCTGCTGGCAGGCGAAACCCTGCACCGAGGCGACGTTGACGATCGCGCCGCCGCCGCGCTTGACCATTTCCGGGATGCCGAAATGCGCGGTCAGATAGATCGAGCCGACATTGACAGTCATCGCCTTGTTCCAGGTCTCCCAGTCGGTCGTCGTCGCGGTCCCATAGGGATGGACGGCCGCCGAATTGACGATCACGTCAAGCCCGCCGAAACGCTCGACGCCGGCTGCGACGGCATCGCGGACCTGGTCCGGCACGGAGACGTCGGCGTCCACGACCAGCGCGCCGGCCCCGGAGTTTTCCAACTCCGCCCGCATCGCGGCATTGGCCGCGCGGTCGATGCCGCAGGCGACGATCGCGGCGCCGCCGGCGGCAAGGCGCCTGGCGGTCGCGAGGCCGATGCCGGTCGTTCCGGTCACCAGAGCGACCTTGCCTTCAAAATCCTTCATAGCTGAAACTCCTTGGTCACGTCTCGGAAGCCGGTTCTTCCGGCAGGAAGCGCAGGGCGAAATCGAGATGGCGGCTCATCAGATAGGCGTAAGCCAGCCTGTCGCGGGCGCGGAGCGCGGCGATGATCTCGCCGTGTGCGGCACGGGTGTCGGCCAACACTGGGCGCATTTCCTTGCCGATGGTCATGATCCGCAAGATCACCGGGGACAGGAAGGAATACATGTCCATCAGCATGCGGTTGTCCGCCAGGCCAATCAGCGCCATGTGGAAATTGAAGTCGTTCTCGGCGGCTTCGTCGATCGAGCGGCTGTCGACGATCCTGGCGTTGATCGCGTCGAGCGCCTCGATCTGCTCGCTTGTGGCGTTGAGCACGATGTGGTCGCCGATGCCGACCTCGATGATGCGCCTGAAACCCTGGATGTCGGCGAAGGACGAGCGCGAGACATCCATATGCGCGGCAAAGAAATTCTGGATGGCGATGCTCTGCCCGTTGGCGAGCACCGCGCCGACACGCGGCTTGGGCTCGATCAGGCCGTAGGTGCGGATGGTGCGCAGCGCCTCGCGCACGGTGTTGCGGCTGGCGCCGGTGATCTCACTGAGCTCACGCTCCGTCGGCAGCACGTCGCCGACATTCAACTGCCGCGCGCGGATGAGGTCGAGGATCTGGCCAGCCGCAGCGTCGACTGCGGAACTGCCGCCGGCGCGGCGGGCAGCGACGTTATCGCGCACGGTTTGGGGATTTTCCGGCATTGATCCTCCTAATTGTTGGACCAACATATCGCAGGATTTGGGGAAAACAACCGGTTCCGAGTTTGATTTCGGCGAATTTCCAGACCTGACTCAAGAAGGCTGCCGCTCATGAGCGCTAAATTTTAATTTGACTCTCGTTGTGGTCCAACAATAAGTTGCCGACCTCTCACGGAGGAAAGCGGCAAATGGAACAAACTTGGCGCTGGTACGGTCCGGACGATCCGGTGACCCTCGATCACGTCAAACAGGCGGGTGCGACCGGCGTGGTCTCGGCCTTGCACGACATCTATGACGGGCGCGTCTGGCCGCTGGAGAAGATCCTGGAGCGCAAGCGCATCATCGAGGCGGCGGGACTGACCTGGTCGGTGGTCGAGAGCATTCCTGTCCACAACTCGATCAAGATCGGATCGCCGGAGCGGCTCCGTTATGTCGGCTTCTACAAGGACACGATCCGCGCGCTGGCGAAGGCCGGCATCGCGACGATCTGCTACAACTTCATGCCGGTGGTCGACTGGACGCGGACGGATCTGGCTTACCGCCTGCCGACGACGGGTTATGCGCTGCGCTTCGATGCGATCGATTTCGCCGCTTACGACCTGTTCGTGCTGAAGCGCCGGAATGCCGAAGCCAGCTACACGTCCCCCCGTATCGCCGAAGCGGAAGCGCGGCTGAAGGAGCTTAGCGACGAGAAGATCGACAGGATCGAGCGCAATCTCATCGTAGGACTGCCAGCCACCGAGCGCGCCTACAACCGCGACAGCTTCCGCGAGGCCTTGGCCGACTATGATGCGATCGGGCCGAAGGAATTGCGCGAGAACCTGGCCTGGTTCCTGCGCGAGATCATTCCGGTGGCCGAGGAGGAAGGGGTGCGCATGTGCATCCATCCCGACGATCCGCCTTTCTCGCTCTACGGCCTGCCGCGCATCGTCTCGACCGCCGAGGATGCGCGCTTCATCCTCGATGCCGTCGATAGCCCGGCCAACGGGCTGACGTTCTGCACCGGCTCCTACGGCACGCGCGCCGACAACGACATCGTCGCCATGGTCAAGGAGTTCGCCAGCCGCATCCATTTCGTGCATCTGCGCAACGTCACCATCGAGGATGGCGGCTCTTTCCACGAGACCGAGCATCTCGAGGGCGGCACGGACATGGCGCATGTCATCCTCGCGCTGATGCAGGAGGAGGCGCGCCGCCGCAAGGAAGGCCGCGCCGACTGGCGCATTCCGATGCGGCCGGACCATGGGCATCTCCTCGCCGACGACATCGGCAAGACCAGGATCAATCCCGGCTATTCGCTGATCGGCCGGCTCAAGGGCCTCGCCGAATTGCGCGGCATCATGCGGGCCGTCGAACGGTTCGGGCTGGCTTGAAGCGATTTGCGTATGTAAAAACTATTTGCTCAGGTAAAAATACCTGCTAGTGGTTTGCGGACCGGGCACGTGGCCTGGTTCCAGGGAGGAATTGCCGGATATGACAGGACTGCGCGGTCTTGCGTGGGATCATCGACGTTGCTGGGGTCCGCTGGACGCCAGCGTCGCGCCGTATTGCGCCGTCAATCCCGGCCTGGAGATCGAATGGGCCCGCCGCAGCCTCTATGAATTCGGCGAGGGCGCACTCGGCCCGGTGCTCGGCGAATACGACCTGGTGGTGTTCGATCATCCCTTCATCGGCGACATCGCGCAGGACGGGCTGATGGTGCCGTTCGACGCCTATCTGTCGGCGGAGCAAGTCCGTTTCTTCGAGCAGGATTCCGTCGGTCCGTCCTGGCGGTCCTACGAAAAGAACGGACGCCAATGGGCATTGCCGATCGACGCCGCCTGCCATGTCGCTTCGTATCGCCCGGACCTTCTCGATCGCTACGGACCGGTGCCGCGTACGCATGAAGACGTTGTCGAGCTCGGCCGCCGCGCGCGCAAGGACGGCAAGTGGCTCGGTCTGCCTTTCGTGCCGACGGATGCGATGTGCCTGCTTCTGACGCTCGGACATCCGCAGGAACATGGCGACCAGTTCATCGCCACGGAAATGGTCGAAAAGGCCATCGCGCAGCTGCGCGAACTGGCGGCGCTGTCGCATCCGAACTCATCCAAATGGAATCCGATCCGCTGCTACGACCACATGGTCACCCACGACGACGTCGTCTATGTGCCGTTCGCCTTCGGCTATGTGAACTACGCCGCGAAGGCCGACAGGCCGTATCTGCGCTTTGCCGACGTGCCGACCGCGCGATCGGCCGGCGCGCTGCTCGGCGGCGCCGGTATCGGTGTCAGCGCCCAGTCGAAGCACAAGGAGGCGGCGATCGACTACGCGCTGTTCCTGTGCTCGCCCGACTACCAGCGCAGCGACTATGTGAAGTCGGGCGGACAGCCGGGATCGCTGGCGGCCTGGAAGGACGCCGAGGTCAATCGTCTCTGCGGCGACTTCTTCGCCTCGACTCTGCGCACGATCAGCTCGTCCTATCTGCGTCCGACCCATCCGGGCTTTATCGCCTTCTTCCGCGAATGCGCGCCGCGCGCGGCCGCTGCGATTGCCGGCGACATCTCGGCCGCTGAACTCGCCGATTATGTCAACCGCCTCTATCGCGAAACCAGGCAACCGGAACGGAGCGTCGCGTGATGGCCGCCGGTATTGCCGAAACCCTCGAGGAAAGCGAAAGCGGCCGCAACGGGTATCGGGTGCCGGCGGTGGAGAAGGCGCTCGATGTGCTGGAGTTCATGGCTGCAAGCGCCGAAGCGCTGACCCAGACGGAGATCGCCACCGGCCTTGGCAGGTCCATCCACGAAATCTACCGCATCCTGCTTCTGCTGGAGAAGCGCGGCTACATCTTCCGTACGCAATCGGACCGCTTCCGTCTGTCGCTGAAGCTGTTCGAGCTCGCGCATATGCATCCGCCGGTCAACAGGCTGGTCGAATGCGCGCTGCCGGTGATGCGCGAATTGACCGCCAATGCCGACCAGAGCTGCCATCTGGTGGTGCGCGAGGGGCAGAACGCGCTGGTGGTGCTGCAGATCGATTCACCGCTGCCGATGCGCTATTCGGTTGCGCTCGGATCGCATTTCCCGATCCTCGAAACCAGCTCCGGCGCGGTGCTGCTCGCCCATTCGAACCGGGCCGAGCGCGACCGTATCGTCGAGCGGATCGTCGCCGCCGGCGAGGGCCAGGGAACTCGGGAAGAAATCGAGGCGCGGCTGAACGAGGTGGCCAGGCTCGGCCACGAGATGCGCGCGTCGCTGGCCGTCGAGGCCTGCACCAACATCTCCATGCCGGTGCGCGATCACACCGGCGCGGTCATCGCCGCGCTCACGGTGCCGCTCTTGCCGCAGAAGGCCGCGCGCTTCGACCGTCAAACCGTCTTCGAGCGAACCCGCGCCGCCGCCGAGAAGATATCGGCTGCGCTTGGCTGGGGCGAAGCCAACAGCTCTTCACGTGCCGACCCGGAACGGCGGGACTACCCGTTCAGCGACTGAGACAAACGAAAAACCTGGGAGAGAAAAATGCACTGGTCCAAATCAATCCTGCTCGCATCCGCGGCCATGCTGGCGATGGGTGCGGCGGCGACGCATGCCGAGAACATGCCCAAGCATATCGGGTACGTCACCAACTACGCCACGCATGAGTGGTACCAGAATGTGATCAAGGGCATGAAGGCGCATGGCAAGGAACTCGGGATCGAGGTCGAAGTGCAGGACGCCAACCTCGACATAGCCAAGCAGGTCGCCGCCGCCGAGGACCTCATCGCCAAGGGCGTCGACGTGCTGATCATCACCCCGGTCAACGAGGAAGGCGTGGTGCCGCTGCTGCGCCAGGCCAAGGCCGCCAACATCCCGGTGGTGCTCGAGGGCAACCCCGTCAAGGGCATGACCACGATGGTCGCCATCTGCGACTACGACACCGGCTACTTCTCCGG
Source organism: Mesorhizobium sp. B4-1-3 (assembly GCF_006439355.1). Taxonomy (GTDB): domain Bacteria; phylum Pseudomonadota; class Alphaproteobacteria; order Rhizobiales; family Rhizobiaceae; genus Mesorhizobium. The sequence goes on along the minus strand of NZ_VFTG01000031.1, from coordinate 39,661 downwards.
CGTCGAGGCCGGCAAATATGCCAAGGAAAAACTCGGCGGCGTCGCCAAGGTGATGAATGTCGGCCTGCCGCTGCTGTCGGCGACGGTGCTGCGCTCGCACGGCTTCATGGACGGGCTTAAGACCGTCATCCCCGATGCTGTGATGGTGCATGACCTCGACGGCGGCGGCAATCCGGACCGCGCTCTGGAAGTCTCCTCGGCAGCGCTCGCCAAGAATTCCGACGTCAACATCATCTACGGCATCAACGATTCTTCGTCGCTCGGCGGTCTGCAGGCCTGGAAGGCCGCCGGCAAGTCGCAGGACGGCCTGCTGACGGTCGGCACCGGCGGCGAAGGGCTCGCCTTCATCAACGCCATGCAGAATGAGCCGTCCTACCGCATCGAGGCCGCCATGTTCCCGGAGAAGGAAGGCTTCACCACCATCGACGCGGCGGTCAAGCTGTTCAACAACGAGCAGGTGCCGGAGCACATCGTCAGCCCGACCGCGCCGATGACTGGCGACGATTGGAAGAAATACTATGATTATGACAGCAAGACCCGCACCATCAAATGGGACGCCGTCAATGCGCTGCAGCCGCCGGCGAAGTGCATGAAGACCTCGGCCGACCTGAAGAAATAGGTCGATCGACACAGCCCTTCCCGCGTCGCGGGAAGGGCCACCTGCCAGGGGCCGATGGCCGGCAAGGACACGGCGCCGGCGCCTGACCTTAGAGCCGGATGATTTCAGGTCTGTTCGACCTGAAATCTGAATCCGTCTCTAAATCCGAGAGATAGAGCATGATGTCGTCCGAAAACCGCTTCACACTTTCGGCATCATGCTCTAGCGACGGGAACGGACTGACATGAGCGAGCTTACACACGCTTCCGCGCAGAAGCGTCTTATCGGCGGCCAGCTTCTCGGCAGCAGCCAGCTGGTGCTGGGCGGCATCCTGGCGGTGCTTTGCATCGCCATCTCGATCGCGGCGCCGCAGTTCTATTCGGAGGCCAACATCATCGCCATCCTGCGCCAATGCGCGCTGGTGCTGATCGTCGCCTCGGGCATGACCATGCTCATCATCACGGCGGAAGTCGACCTGTCGGTCGGCGCCTCGCTCGCCTTTGTCGGCTGCATCGGCATGGCGGTGCTCAATTCCACGCACAGCCTCGCGCTCGGCATGCTGGCAGCGCTTGCCTTCGCCGGGGGAGTCGGTCTGTTCAACGGGCTTGTCGTCACCAAGCTAAGGGTGAACTCGCTGATCGCCACCATCGGCACCATGATGATGCTGCAGGGCGGAGTCTATCTGTTCACGCGCGAAGCAGTGCAGAACCACAACCAACTGGCAAGCTTCACCGATCTCGGCGCCGGCTATGTCGGCGCGGTACCCGTCCCCGTCATCATCGCCGCGCTTATCTTCGTCGTCGCCTATGTGACGCTGCGCTTCACCACGCTCGGCCGCTATCTCTACGCGGTCGGCGCCAATGAAAGGGCGGTGCGCCTGTCCGGCCTGCGTTCGGAACGGCTGAAGCTGCTTGCCTTCGTCGTCACCGGCCTCGCCGTCGGCGTCGCCGGCATGATCCTGTCGTCATTGATGAATGCCGGCCAGCCGACCGCTGGGCGCGGCTTCGAGCTGACGGTGATCGCCGCCGTCATTCTTGGCGGCACCAGCCTGCTCGGCGGCCGCGGCTCACTGTTCGGCACGCTGCTCGGCGTGCTGGTTCTCAAGGTGATCGACAACGGCATCATCATCCTCGGCTGGAACCAGGACCTGCAGATGGTGGTGCCGGGTATCGTCATCATCCTGGCGACTTATCTCGACATCATCCGGAACAAAGCCAATGTCCGTTGATTTCCTTCATCCCGGCGAAGGCGCGCCCATCGACACCGATGTGTCGGCGCTGGAGATGCGCGGCATCGGCAAGCGCTTCCCGGGCGTGGTGGCGCTGGACAATGTCGACTTCACCCTGGAGCCCGGCAAGATCCACGCGCTGATGGGCGAGAACGGCGCCGGCAAGTCGACGCTGATCAAGATCATGGCCGGCGTCTACGGCAAGGATGCCGGCACCATCCGCATGCGCGGGCGCGAGGTCGACATCAAGTCGCCGCGCGACAGCCTGAAGGAAGGCATCAAGGTCGTGTTCCAGGAGATCGCGCTGATCTCCGAATTCACCGTCGCGGAAAACATCTTCCTCGAAGGCTATCCGACCGGCAGGACCGGCTCGATCGACTGGAAGAAGATCCGCGCCGACTCGGCGGCGCTGTTCAACCGCATCGGCTTCAACGTCGATCCGGCGGCGCGGACGGGATCGCTGCCGGTCAGCCAGCAGCAGATGGTCGAGATCGCCCGCGCGCTCGCCCACGAGGCGCGCGTGGTGGTGATGGACGAACCGACGTCCTCGCTGACGCCGAACGAGGTCTCGCTGCTGTTCACCGTCATCCGCCGCCTGGCGGCGCTCGGCATCGCCGTGGTCTATGTCAGCCACAAGCTCGACGAGGTGTTCGAGATCGCCGACACGGTGACGGTGCTGCGCGATGGACGCCATATCTCGACCAGGCCGATCGGCGAGCACACCAACGACACGCTGATCCAGGACATGATCGGCCGCCGGATCGACAACCTCTTTCCGCGCCAGCGCGGCGCGGCGGGCAGCAAGGTGGCGCTGTCGGTTGAAAACCTCAGCACGGCGAAGAAGCTCATCGACGTGTCCTTCGAGGCACGCGCCGGCGAGGTGCTCGGCTTTTTCGGTTTGATGGGCGCCGGCCGCACCGAGCTCGCCAAGGCGATCGTCGGCTACGACCCGATCGCCTCTGGCACCGTCACGGTCGACGGTCAGCGGCTGGCGCCGCACGACACGCGCACCGGGGTGCGGCTCGGCATCGGCCTGCTCACCGAGGACCGCAAGAGCGAAGGCCTGATGGGCGAGTTGCCGGTCTACCAGAACGCCAGCCTCGCCTCGCTCGGCGCGTTCGCCCGATTGGGCTTCGTCGACAAGGCGAAGGAACACCAGGCGGTGCAGGACTATGTCGACCGCTTCCGCATCAAGACGCCCAGCCTGTTCCAGCAGATCAAGAACCTCTCCGGCGGCAACCAGCAGAAGGTGCTGATCTCGCGCTGGCTGATGCGCGGCCTGAAGGTCATCGTCGTCGACGAGCCGACACGCGGCATCGATGTTGGCGCCAAGTCGGAAATCTTCGCGCTGATCGACCGGCTCGCCGGCGAGGGCCTGGCGGTGGTCATGATGACGTCGGAGATGCCGGAACTGCTCGGCCTCGCCGATCGGATCGCGGTGATGTGCGAAGGCCGCCTGACCGCGCTGATGCCGCGCGAGGAAGCCACGCAGGAGAAGATCCTCAATGCGGCGATCGGATAGAACCATGGCGTATCGCCTCGGCATTCCTTGCGATAAGCGCCATTCCCTCGGAGGAGGCAAGCGATGAGCCTGGCAAGCACGGCTTCCGCGAAAGACCAGCCATCCTTGCTGGCGCGGCTCTTTGCCCGCCAGGAACTGGCGCTGCTCGTCTGCCTCGTCCTGGTGCTGGCGTTCTTTTCCGCAACGGTCGAGAATTTCTTCTCCGTGCGCAACATGACCAATGTGCTGGGCCAGGCCTCGCTGGCGCTCACCGCCGGCATCGGCTGCGCCCTCGTCTTCATTTCCGGCGAGGTCGACATTTCGATCGGCTCGCTGCTGGCGACCATCGCGCTGCCGCTGATCATCATCATGAACGACACCAATTCGCTGGCGCTTGGCGTCGGCGGCGCACTGCTGTTCGGCCTGATCATTGGGATGGTGAACGGCTATCTCGTCGCCTATGCCGGCATCAACTCGCTGATCGTGACGCTCGGAACCATGTTCATCATGCGCGGCGGCGTCTATCTCTACACCGGCCAGCGCGCGATCTCCGACGATGCCAGCCTCGACTCCTTCATCGCGCTCTCCGACGGGCGCCTGTTCAATATCATCCCGTATTCGGCGGTGATCGCCATCGTGCTCCTCGTCGCCTTCGGCTACATGATGCAGCACTGGCCGTTCGGACGGCAGATCTATGCCGTCGGCGGCAACCAGGAAGTGGCGCGGCTCGCCGGCTACGACGTGCGGCGCGTCAAGTTCATCTGCTTCATCATCAGCGCGCTGCTGGCGACCGTCGCGGGCATCATCCTGGCGGCGCGTGTCGGCTCGGCGCAGCATACGGCGGGGCTCAATTTCGAATTCCAGGTCGTCGCCGCGACGGTGCTCGGCGGCGTGAGCCTTGCCGGCGGCATCGGCAGCCTGACAGGCATGGCGCTGGGCGTGCTCATCCTGCAGTTTCTGTCCAACGGCCTGCGCGGTCTCGGCCTGCCCACCGAATGGCAGCTCGTCATCACCGGCATGATCATCATTGCCGCGGTCGCCTTCGACGAAGCGAAGCACCGGCGCGCGAATGGAGGCTGATATGGCTCGTCTTGAAGGAAAAACCGCCGTCATCACCGGTGCGGCCGACGGCATCGGCCACGCGATCGCCGAGGCCATGGCCCGGGAAGGGGCGCATGTGTTCCTCGGCGACATCGCCGACGGCGCAGGCGAGACGTTCGCGGCAGCACTTCGCGCGGCTGGCCGCCGCGCCGACTACGTCCATTGCGACGTCTCCCAGGAAGCCGACATCGTCGGCCTGATCGACAGCGCGGTGAAGAAGACCGGACATCTCGATATCCTGGTCAACAACGCCGCGATCGCGATAGGCGGCATGCCGGTGCACGAGATGACCGACGAGCAATGGCACCGGCTGATCGCGGTCAACCTGACCAGCGTGTTCCGCGGCTGCAAATATGCATTGCCGCACATGATCGCGCAGAAGTCCGGCTCGATCATCAACATGGCCTCGGCGCAGGGCCATATCGGCCTCGACGGCTGGACCGCCTATGCCGGCGCCAAGGGCGCGGTGATGGCGATGACGCGCCAGATGGCGGTCGAGTTCGGCCCGCTGAACATCCGCGTCAACTCGATCTCGCCGGGCACCATCAACACACCGATGAACGACAGGCTGATCAAGGAAATCGGCGGCAGCCTCGCCAAGGCGTGGGTCAAGATGCATCCGCTTGGCCGCATCGGCGAGCCTTCCGAGGTGGCCGAGGCCGCCGTCTATCTGGCTTCCGATGCGGCCGGCTTCACCACCGGCACCGACCTGCGCGTCGACGGCGGGCTGACGGCGACGCCCCGCTACGTTCCCGAACTGCTTTGAAACGAAACGAGTCATGAAATGAACAAGGCCCTCGAAGGCGTCCGCATCCTCGACTTCAGCCATCTGCTGCAGGGGCCGTTCGCCACGCAGCTGCTGGGCGACATGGGCGCCGACGTCATCAAGATCGAGCGCGCGGGCGCCGGCGACATGTTCCGCGGCATGACCTTCTTCGCCAAATGGGTGGGCGGCTCCGAGAGCCCGAACTTCCTCGCCTGGAACCGCAACAAGCGCTCGATCGCGCTCAACCTGAAGAGCCGCAAGGTGCATGCCATCATCATGGAGATGGCCCGAACTGCCGACGTGGTGGTGCAGAATTTCCGTCCCGGCGTGCTGGCCAAGCTCGGCTACGGCTACGAGGATTTCAAGGCCGTCAATCCGCGCATCATCTACTGCTCCGGTTCGGGCTATGGCGAGGAGGGGCCTTACGTCGAGCGTCCGGGGCAGGACATGCTCATCCAAGGGCTGGCCGGGCTGATCGCCAATACGGGCCGCGGCGACCAGGCACCGGTTCCCGCCGGCGCCGGCCTCGCCGACCAGATCGGCGCCATGAACATGGTCTACGGCATCCTGTCGGCGCTCTATTATCGCGAGAAGACCGGCAAGGGTCAGAAGATCGAGGTCAATCTGCTGGCCGGGCTGCTGGCGCATCTCAACCAGGAATATGTCGCCGTGCTCAATCTCGGCGAGGATTTCGTGCGGCCGAATTCCGGCATCGGCCATCCCGGCATGCAGGCGCCGTTCGGAATCTACGAGACGAAGGACGGCGGCTACGTGTCGATCGCCATGAGCCCGTTCAAGACGCTTTACGAGGTGCTGGAAGCGCCGCAGCTCGCCGCCTATGACGATTTGAAAACCTTGTTCGACAAGCGCGACGAGGTGTTCGAGAAGGTCAATGCCGAGACCAGGAAATTCGCCACGCAGGATCTGCTGGCGCGGCTTCTCAAAGCCGACATCTGGTGCGCGGAGGTGAAGGACATCCGCCGCGCGGCGGAGGATCCGCAGGTCACGCATATGGGCATGATCACCAGCTACGAGCATCCGCGCGGCGGCAAGGTGCGGGTGGTGGCGCCCGCCGTCAAGATGAGCGAGACGCCCGCGACCATCGAGCGGCCAGCGCCGCTGGTCGGCCAGCATGGCCGCGAGATCCTGGCCGAGTTCGGCCTCTCCAAGGACGAGATCGCGGCGCTCGAGGCGTCCGGCGACATGACCGTGGACGCGGCTTGACGATGGGCGCCTACGAGACACTCACCGTCGAGATCCAAGGCCGCGTCGCGGTGGTCACCTTCCGGCGCGCCGATCAGCTCAACGCCATGAACCGGCAGATGCAAGGCGAGATCACGGAGGCGTTCGAGGCCCTGTCGGGCGACGAAAATGTCGGTGCGATCGTGGTGACCGGCGAGGGGCGCGGCTTCATGGCCGGCGCCGACATCAAGGAATATGCCGCGCAGACCGCGGCCGAGTTCGACACGTTCCAGGCCGCCGGCACGCGTATGTACGCGGCGATCGAGGAGAACCGAAAGCCGGTGATCGCGGCGGTCAACGGCTTCGCGCTGGGCGGCGGCATGGAACTGGTGCTGTGCTGCGACATCGTGATCGCCAACCAGTTCGCCAAGCTCGGCCTGCCCGAGATCAAGCTCGGGCTGAACCCCGGCGGCGGCGGCACGCAGCGCAGCGTCGCCAAGCTCGGCCGCAACCGCGCCAATCTTCTGCTGATGACCGGCGCCATCGTGCCGGCCTCCGAATTCGTCGGCGCGGGCCTGGTCAATGAGATCGTCGATGTCGAAAAGCTGATGCCGCGCGCGCTGGAACTGGCCGGGATGATCGCCGCCGAGCCCGCCGCCGCGATCAAAGGCCTGAAAGCCCTGACGGCGCATGCCGTATCGGGCGATCTGGGTGAGGGCCTTGCGATGGAGCGCAACATATTGGGCGGCCTCTACCGCAGCGAGACCGGCCAACGGCGCGTCAAGGAGTTCGCCGAGAGGAGCGCGGTGAAGAAGGCCGGCTCATGAGGGACGACGACTATCGTGGCCTCGGCTGGGCGCATGGCGCGCTGACCGTGCAGCGGCTCGGCGCGATGCTCGCGCCGGTCACGTTTCTGCTTCCCGACGGCCGGCAGGTCTCGCCGATGCATGTCGCGCCCTGGACGAACAAGCCGGAGTCGGAAGCGCTACCGGGCATTCTGCGCAAGCTGCGCGGCGAATGGCCCTGCGTGCCCTTCGGCTATTCGGTGCCTGCCGAAGGATGGCCCGAGAGCTGGGCGCGCGTCATGGGGCCGCCGGCTCCGGACGAGGAAGTCCACGGCCACAGCTCCAACCATGACTGGACCTGGCGCGCCAGTGAGAGCGGATCGCTGTCGCTGGCGCTTGCCTATCCCGAGGCAAGCCCGGTCGAGCGTGTCGAACGGACGATAAGGCCCGATCCGTCGGCGCCGGCCATCGACATTGAGTTCAGCATCATCGTTCGTCGCGCCTGCTGCCTGCCGATCGGCCTGCACCCAGTGTTCCGGCTGCCGTTCGAGACGGGCGCGGCCACGCTGGAGCTCGGCGACTTCGACGAAGGCCGCACCTATCCGCACGATGTCGAACCAGACGCTTCGCTGTTTGCCAGGAACAAGACCTTCTTCGAGCTGATATCGGTGCCGGCGCGCGCCGGTGACACGATCGACGCCTCCCGCTTGCCTCTGACGGCTGCGACGGAGGAGCTGCTGCAGATCGAGGGCTCCGACGGCATCGCAGCGCTCGTCGACCATGAGGACGGCTACCGGGTGCAGCTTTCCTGGCAAAAGGAGCATTTCCCGAGCCTCCTGCTTTGGTATTCCAATCGCGGGCGCAAGGCGGCGCCCTGGAACGGGCGTCATGTCGCGATCGGCATCGAGCCGATCTGCTCGCCTTTCGGGCTCGGCCCAGCGACCGCGTTGGCCGACAATCCGATCGCGCAATCCGGCATCGCGACGGCGCTGGAATTCTCGCCCGAGAAACCGTTCGTGACCCGCTATCGCATCGAGGCATCGGCGCTGTGACAGATCGCAGGTCAGTTTCCCTGGTCAAGCCGAACCGGCCCCGCTTCACCGATATCGAGGGGCTGGCGGCGATGGTCCGCGACGGCGACGCTTTCGGCGTCGGCGGCCACCACTTCGCCCGGCTACCGATCGCGTTGCTGCGCGCGATCGCCGGGTCCGGCGTGAAAGATTTGCGCTATGTCTCGTGGGCCGGCGGCCTGCCGCTCGAACTGCTGCTCGATGCGGGCGCGGTGGCGGAAATCGACTTCTGCTTTTCCAGCCTGGATATCTTCGGGCTGCCGCCGAAGTTTCGCGCGGCGGCGGAGAACGGTACGATCCCCGTCCGTGATTGGACGGCACTGGCCATGATCCAGGCGCTGCGGGCAGCGCAGCAGAACCTGCCGTCGATGCCGTTCCAGTTGCCTCAGGGCTCCGACATGCTGGCGCGCGTGCCGGGCGCGGCCGCCAGGCCTGATCCGCTTGCCGGGACCGATACGGGGTTCGTCCCGCCGCTCAGGCTCGACACCTTCATCGTCCACGCCCAGCGCGCCGACGAAAGCGGCAATGTCGAGATCATCGGGCCGCGGGCGCTGGACTTCGCCATGGCGGGCGCGACGCGGAAAGTGCTGGTCACGGTCGAGGAGATCGTGCCGATCGGCGCGTTGCGGCGGGACGGCCGCCAGAGCGTGCTTACCCGCAACCAGGTTTCGGCGATAGCGCTGGCGCCGGGCGGCGCCTATCCAGCCTCGTGCCTGCCATTCTACGTCACGGATTATCAGGCATTGTCGGAGGCGTTCGCGACGAAGGACGCGGCGTTGTCGGGCAAGCTAAGCCTACCTTCGGGCGGCCTGCCGGAACGGCTTAAGAAGGCGGCCGAAGTCAGTGCCGAGACTGTCCTCGCGATGCCTGCACTGGTGCAGCGCGAGGAGGAAGCATCCGTCGACGAAATCATCGCCGCGCGGATCGCCCTCGAGCTCGACAATGAGAGCTTCGCCAGCGCCGGCGCGGTCTCGCCGCTCGCCAACGTCGCCTATCGGCTGGCCAAGGCGACGCACGCGCCGGACATGATCATCGCGACGATGAGCTGCGGCCATCTCGACATCGCGCCAAGCCCGATGGTGCTGTCTCTGATCGAAAGCCTCGATTGCGAGACGGCGGTCGCGCATGCCGGCGGCGACGACACCTATTCGACCTACTACCAGGCGGGCGCGGTGACGCATGAGATTGTCGGCGCCGCACAGGTCGACCGGCACGGCCGCGTCAACACCATCGCCTTGCGCAAGCCGAGCGGCGGGTTGATCCGGCTGCCGGGGCAGGGCGGCATGGCCGATGTCGCCAACATGCATCGCGACTACCTGCTCTATGTCCCGCGTCACTCGGTGCAGTCGCTGGTGGATGCGGTCGAGATTGCAAGTTCCGCACGCGGTCTGCTTACGCCGGATGAACGCGAGCCGATGGGCTATCGGACAGGCAAGGCGCTGGTCTTCACCGACCTCTGCGTCCTCCGGCTCGACGAGGCATCACGGGAGTTGATCGTCATCGAAACCATGCCCGGCGTCCCCCGGCAGCAGATCCGTGACGCCACCGGCTTTGCGGTGACGTTCGACGTCGACTGCCGGGAGGTGCCGAGGCCTTCCGGGGAAATGCTATCGGTATTGCGGAACCGCATCGACCCGCTTGGCCTGCGACGTCTCGAATTCGTCAGCGCCAAGGAGCGCGGCACGCTCATCGCCGAAATCCTCGCGGCCGACCGCGCCATGGTCGAGCGCTGCATCGCCGCGCAGAGGCCACCTGCCACAAGCTGAGGAGCGTTCCATGGCAAAGCCGTTGCTCGACATGTCCGCCGCCCGGGTCTTCTTCGACGGCATCTTCAGCAATCCGCGCGTCGCGCATCCGGAGGGCGTGGCTGTCCATCGCGACGGATCGATCTGGTGCGGCACCGAGACCGGCGACCTCCTGAGGCTTGCCGCCGATGGCGGTTCGGTCGAGCGCATGGGCTGCACCGACGGCTTCCTTCTCGGCATTGCCTTCGACGGCGCCGGCAATTGCTTCGCCTGCGATCTCAAGCATGCCGTGATCTTCCGCTGGGATGCCGCGACGGGCCATATGGAGCGCTTCGCTTCGTCCGGCATCCGCGTGCCGAACTATCCGGTCATCGACGAGGCGCGAGGCTGGCTCTACGTGTCTGACAGTGTGGGCGAGGACAAACGTTCGGGCATCTTCCGCTATGATCTGCGGACGGGTGAGGGCGGCCTATGGTGCCGGGAAGCGATGTCCTTCGCCAACGGCATGGCCATGGCGCCGGACGCCAACGGGCTCTATGTGGTTGAGAGCGATGCGCCCTGCATCAGCTATGTGCCGATCCTCACCGATGGTACGGCGGGACGCCGGCAGGTCGTCGTCGAAGACGTGCGCAATGTCCCGGACGGGCTCGCCTTCGCTTCCGACGGCTCACTGCTCATCTCATGCTACGAGCCGAGCCGCATCTATCGCTGGCGAAAGGACTGCGGTCTCGAAGTGCTGATCGAGGATCCGGCTGCGACGACGCTGGCGCATCCCACCAACATCGCCTTCAAGGGCGACAAGCTCTACACCGCAAACCTTGGCCGCTGGCACATCACCGAGATCGATCTGGCCGGGATTCCGGGCTTCAGCGGCGCCTAGTGCGTTTCACCGTTTCGCGGAAACGGCGAACCGCTCTATCTCTTTGTTTTGACCCAATTCCGGGCGGAAAACCGCTGACACTTTTCCTGGAATTGCGCCTAATCGGCAAGAGATACAAGGCGATACCACCAAGGGCCAAGGTATCCTTCGGGCCGTTATCAGTGGGCAGGTTCGGCGCGCGTGTCAGGTCGGGTTGCGGCGCCGATCCGCCGGAAAATGAAGCTTTCTTTCCCCTCCGGCGCTGCCTTCGCCTGGGCGGCGTCGGTCAGCATCGCCATTCGATTGTGGATCGGCGACTTGACGCAGGCCGGATCCGTTGCGGTGGCATCGCCGGCAATCGCCATCGCCTGACACCTGCAGCCGCCCCAATCGATCTCGCGGCGCTCGCAGCTTCGGCACGGCTCGTGCATCCAGTCGGTGCCGCGGAAGGCGTTGAAGGCCGGTGAATCGGTCCAGATTTCGGCGAGCCTGCGGTCTCCGAAGCGCTCAAAACGCAGCGAGGGAATCGTCTGGGCGGCATGGCACGGCAATACGGTGCCGTCGGGAGCCACCATGAAGGCGTCGCGGGCCCAGCCGCCCATGCACGGCTTGGGATAGATGGCGAAATAATCCGGGGTGACGAAATCGATGGTCATGATGCCGGCGAGCCTTTCGCGCGCCGCCGCGACGATGTCCGCCTGGCGGTTGACCGCTGCCAGGTCGGGCATCAGCCTGTCGCGGTTGGCGAGCGCCCAACCGGCATACTGGACGTTCGCAATCTCGAGCCGCTCGGCATCCAAGGAGAGGGCGAGATCGATGAATTCCGGCACCTCCTCGATGTTGTGCCGATGGACCGGCGCATTGATGGTGAGGGGCAGTCCGGCCGCGCGGGCGCGGTGCGCTGTCTCCAGCTTTTTCTCGTGGCTGCCCCGGTGGTTGCCGATACGGTCGGTGGTCGCTGGTCGGGCGCCCTGGAAGCTCAGTTGCAGGTGGTCGAGTCCGGCTTCGGCAAAGGCCTCGATGCGGCCCTCGGCAATGCCGACGCCGGCGGTGATGAGGTTGGTGTAGACGCCGCGCGCCGAAAGCCCGGCGATCAATTGCTCGAAGTCCCGGCGCAGCGTCGGTTCGCCGCCGGAAAGATGCACCTGCAGGACGCCGAGATCGGCGGCCTGCGAGAAAAGATCGAGCCAGGTCTGCGTGTCGAGCTCGCGGTCGGCCTTCAGCAGTTCGACCGGGTTGGAGCAATAGGGGCACTGCAGCGGGCAGCGATGCGTCAGTTCCGCCAGCATGCCGATCGGGGGCAGGAGGGGCTCGCTCATAGCTTCACCAAGAGCTTGTCCGACCATTCCTGCAGGAAGGCGACGACGTCGGCCGCCACGTCCCGCGGATACGCCTCATAGTCGGCCGCAAGATCGGCAATGATGCGCTCGACGCTGGACTGGCCGTTGCAGCGGCGCAGTATGTCGAGGCTGATCTCGTTCGGCCAGAATACCTTCTCCGGCGAGAGCACGGCGAAGGCCTGCCGCACGGGGTCATACTGGATGCGCACATGCCTGGGCAGCGATGGCACCGACCGCGACGACACGATGGCTCTTTCGCGCAGCGCCGCCATCATAAGGCCGCCTCCGGGCGGAAGGCCCCGGGCGGTATGTTTCCGGGGGCGCCGTAGGCATGCTGGAGCGCATCGAGCATGGCCCAGAGTATATCGCATTTGAACACCAGCGCATCGATCGCCTGCTGCTGGCGTTCGGCCGTGTCGGCGTGGGCGAGCACATAGGTGAGGGCGAAGTCGGCGTCGCGCGATGCCTGTTCGGGCCGCCGGCTGAAATAGGCCAGCGTGTCCTCGGTGATGTAGTCGTATCTGGCCAGCATCGCCGGCACCCGCTCGCCGATGATGGTCGGCGAGAACATCTCGGTCAGCGATGATGCGACCGCCTCAAGCAGCGTCCGGTTCGTGCAGAAGGAAAGATAGGCGCCGACGGCGAAGCGGGTCGCCGGCAGCGCCAGCCTTTCGCTCTTGACGGCTTCGGCATCGAGCCCGAGCGAGGTCGCCAGATGCAGCCAGCGGGCGATGCCGCCGCTCCAGCCGTCCTCGCCGTCGTGGTCCTCGATGCGCTTGCGCCAGGCGGCGCGGAACGCCGGGTCTTCGGCACGTGCGAGGATCATGGCGTCCTTGCGCGGAATGACGGCCTGGTAGCAATAGCGGTTCAGCGCCCAGGCCTGCATTTCGGTCTTCGACAAGGCACCCCCAGTCATCCTGTGATGGAAAGGATGGCGGTTGTGATAGCGCTCCTCGCCGACCCGCCGCAGCACGGCCTCGAGCTCGCTCTTCGACAGGCCGCCTCGGGCCGCGTCATGGAAATCGCTCAAAATTCCATCTCCATGCCATCGCTGGCGACTTCCCAGCCAGCCGCCTTGACGGTCGCGTGCTCGGCGGAATTCTCGTCCAGAACAGGATTGGTGTTGTTGATATGGATGAAGATACGGCGACCGATCTTCACATCGGCGAGGCCGGCGATCGAACCTGCTTCTCCCGACATTGCGATGTGCCCCATGCGCGCGCCGGTTTTCTGGCCGACGCCAGCCGTGATCATCTCGTCGTCCGTGTAGACGGTGCCATCGAACAGAAGGCAGGCGGCATCGGCTAGGCGCGCGCGCAGCACGGCATCGATGCGCGCGCAGCCCGGAACGTAGAAAACGGCGCCGCGACCATCGGGCCCGCTGATACGGACGCCGATCGTGTCGCCCGTGTCGGAGCCGAAATCGGCGGCGGGATCGCCTGGTTGCTCGAGATAGAGCGCGACCTTGCCCGGCACCGGAAAGCTGCCGACGACCACGCCGGTCGGGTCGCCGTCCGCGTCGCGGACCGCCATTTCCTGCGTCGGCGCCAGCAGGCGCCGAGGCACGATCGCCGGGTCGAGAACATTGAAGATCGAATTGGCCTCCAGCGTCGCCAGCACCTGAGCGCTCGCATAGATCGCGAATGGCTGTCTTTCACGCAGGCTGAGCAGACCGGCGACATGATCCACGTCGGCATTGGTCAGCACCACCGCGCGGATCGGCGTCGAGCGCAGCGGTGCGTCGGACGCGGGCTGCAGTTCGGGCGCTTGCGCAATCTGCTGGCGGATGTCCGGCGACGCATTGAAGAGAACCCAACCTGTCCCGTCCGCCGATACGGCAATGGATGATTGGGTTCGCGGACGCACGCCGGGCACGCCAGCGCGTGCCGCGCGGCTCAGGCGGTAATTGCAGTTCCATTGCGGAAAGCCGCCTCCCGCCGCCGATCCGATGATCTTCACGCGCATGGCAAATGCCCGCTCCGCGGTCCATCCGACCGGCTTGGCGGCGGCAGACAGCTTCGTATCCGTGTTTGCCGCTGCAATGCCCTCACATGCGGCGGGGTGCATGCCCCTGCTGCCAGGGACATGCACCCTTGCGGCCTACTTCCTGGGAGGAATTTCAGCAGGCAGATACCGCGAAATTTCGAAGCCCGCAGCAACCTGGCACATGGTCGGTTTGTTCCAGCTCTTCTTCATCGCATTCTCCTCTTCTGCCAGCCCGAAGGGGCCGGTCATGTCGTTGGGCCATTGCGGGCGGGTGCAATGGCTCGTCCATCACTTCACAAATGGACAAATGAAACACCGGGTTCTCAAACAACTAAAAGAAACTGTCCGTATCGAAGATCGGTTCCTTCGCTCCATCGCCTCTGCCGCTTCCGCTCCCATCGCGCTCACCCCGGCGTCGCCGTGATCGGGTTGTCATGTTCGTCGATCAGCGGCACGTTGTAGTCGAGCAGGAGCTTGTTGATCTCCGCCTGGTTTTCGCGGATCACCTTGTTGAGGGTACGTTTCCATTCCTGGTCGGATGGGCGCACTCCCATGGTGATGCGGTAGGACATGCGCGAACCCGTCTTTTCCTTGACCAGCGGGACGATCGCGACATTCGCGTCGAGCTGCTTGGCATAGTAACCAGCCATCGGTCCCCACAGGATCGCCGCGTCGATCTTGCCGGCGAGCATGTCCTTGATCATGACCTCTCCCATCGACGGGGTGACGCGGGTATCGACGGCCAGCGGGTAGATCTTTGCCGTCCGCAAGAGCTTGTTGGCGGCCATGTTGGCGGTCGGCGGCGTGCGTTCGACGACGCCGATCCGCTTGCCGGCGAGTTTCGGATCCTCGATCGTCTCGACACCTTCGAGGCCGTCGCCCTTGGGATGCACAAGCACATAGGAGGAGCGATAGTAGGCGTTGGTGTTCTGCACCAGTTCATCGCCCTGGGCATAGCCCATGATAACGTCGCATCGGTTGGCGGCAAGCGTGTTGCGCACGAAGCCGATCACGGTCGGAAACCAGGTGTAGGCAACCGACTTCCGCCCTGTCTTCCTGGCGACCAGCTCGGCCAGCTTGTTTTCGAATCCCTGGCCGCTCTGGTCGGTGAAGGGCATGTTCGAAGGATCGGCGCAGACGCGCAGAATGTTGGGGTCCACCAGTTCGCCCGCGGCGCCAAGGCCGGCGCCTTGCGCCCAGGCAGCCGACGGCAACAGGGCGAGCGCGCCGAGCAGGGGCAGAACGAAACGTGGCTTCGATGCAACCCGGCCGGTCACGTCATCCCCCCATGCAGGATTTTTCGGCATCCTTGGCCGCCTGGGGTTTGTCCTCGTGCTTGGGCGGCCTGCCGCGCGGCGCGGCGCCGTCGGCGCGGGCGCGCAGGTAGACGTAGAGGTCATCCAGATAGCAGTAGACGTTCTTGTTGTCGCCAAAGGCAGGCATGACATTCTCCTTGCCGTTGGCGGTGTTCTTGCGGCCCTGGGCGACGATCGAGAGGAAGGTAGGGTAGTCGATCGTTTTAAGGCTGTTCGCCAGAGCCGGGGCATAGGTCGAACCCATCCCGTCCTGTCCGTGGCAGACATGGCAGTCCGAGTGATAGCGGCGATAGCCGCTGAACGTGTACCAATCCACGGTTCCGTTCTCGATCTTGTAGGTTGGATTTCCATCCGCATCCAAATATTTGCCGCCCTCGTCCTTGACCGCCTTGGCTTTGTCGGCGCTGTCTTCGGCCTGCGCCGAAATCGAGCCGGCCAAAGGCAGAAGGGTCAGAGCGAGAACGGAAACTGCGATGCGGATGGACATTCAGACGCTTCCTTGTTTTGCCAAAGGACGAAGGGTTGCCGTCGCGAGCGGGGCGTTGACGGTGTTGGGTGTGCTTCAGATCGAGAGCCCGGCCGTTGCCTGGGGATGATCCGAGCTCTCGATCTTTCAGCCTTCGGTCTTAAGGTTTTCCGGGAGATCAATCCGGAAGACCGAAGACGGTGAGCTGGCCGCCCAGCGTCGTGTAGTCGGCAAGCGCCGCGTAGCCACCGACCGCTCCGAGACCGGCGGTGCCGACGACCGCGGCTTGATCGCCTTGCGCGCGGCCCTGATCGACGGCGCCATGCCAGGCAGCGGCGTTGTCGGGCGACAGCAGTCCGCCGGCGAGGCCGATACCTGCCCATCCGCCGACACCGGACAGAACGGCGATATACTGCTTGCCGTCATGCTCGAAGGGTGTGACGTTGCCGATGATGCCGGACGGAGTCTTGAACTTGTAGAGTTCCTTGCCGTGCTCATCGACCGCCTTGATGTAGCCTTCGAGCGTCCCGTAGAAGATGACGTCGCCGGCGGTCGCCAGTGCGCCCGACCACACCGAGAACTGCTCGGGCTTCGACCAGACGATCTCACCCTTGGCGGCATCCCAGGCAATGAAGTTGCCCATGTTGCCGTCGCCGCCAGGCGCCGGATACATCGACACCGTGGCACCCACATAAGGCTGGCCGGCGGTGTAGCTTACCTTGTACGGCTCATAGTCCATGCAGACGTGGTTGGTCGGCACGTAGAACAGCCCGGTCTTCGGCGAGTAGGCGGCCGGCTGCTGGTCCTTGGTTCCAAGCGCTGCCGGGCAGATTCCCGTCGAGTTGGTGTCTTCGCCGTTCTGCTGCGTCGAATATTTGGCCACGACCTGCGGGCGGCCGTATTCCTTGCTGTTGGGGTCCATATTGACTTCGGTCGCCCAGTTCACCGCCGGATCGTACTTCTTGGCGACGAGAAGCTCGCCGGTGGCGCGATCCATGGTGTAAGCGAAGCCGTTACGGTCGAAATGCACCAGCACGTCGTGCTTCTTGCCTTTGACCTCCATGCCGTCGACGAGGATCATCTCGTTGATGCCGTCATAGTCCCATTCGTCATGCGGGGTCATCTGATAGACCCATTTGGCCACGCCGGTGTCGGCGTCGCGGGCGAAGATGGTCATCGACCAGCGATTGTCGCCGGGACGTTGGACGGGGTTCCAGGTCGAGGGGTTGCCGGTGCCGTAATAGACGAGGTTCAGCTTGGGATCATAGGAATACCATCCCCATGTCGTGCCGCCGCCCGTCTTCCACTGCTCGCCCTCCCAGGTGTTCGTGCCGGAGTCCTTCCCCACCGGCTTGCCGAGCTGCATGGTCTTCTCGGGATCGAGCAGTGTGTCCGCGTCCGGACCTTCCGAATAGGCCTTCCAGGCGAGCTTGCCGTCCTTCAGATCGTAGGCGGCCAGCCAGCCTCGGACGCCGAACTCTGCGCCGGAGACGCCGACGAGGACCTTGTCCTTGACGACTACGGGCGCCGACGTGCCGGATTCGCCCTTTCCGCCGTCGGTATTTTCGCCGTTCTTGACCGACCATACGACCTTGCCGGTCTTGGCATCGAGCGCCACGACGGTGGTGTCGGCCTGGTTGAGGATGACCAGCGCCGGGCGGTCGCCATCGGCAGGCGCATAGGCAACGCCGCGATTTACCGTGTCGCAGCACATGATCGGAATGACGTTGGTGTCCTGCTTGGGCTCGTACTTCCAGAGGATCTTTCCGTCCTTGTTAAGATCGAGAGCATAGACGGTGTTCGGGAACGGCGCGTGAACATACATCACGTCGCCGATGATCAGCGGGCCGCCTTCATGACCGCGCAGCACGCCGGTCGAGAAGGTCCACTTGACCTGCAGGTTCTTCACATTGTCCTTGGTGATCTGCTTCAGTGTGGAGTAACGGGTGTTGGCGTAATCACCCGTCTGCATCACCCAGTCCTTCGGGTTTTTGGCCATTTTCGCGAGTTCTTCGTTGGCCGACGCCGTATAGAGCGCGCCCAACGGTAGTAGCGCAGTGGTAGTTGCGATGTAGGTAGCTTGCGTAAGTGCGCGCATCAAATTCCTCCCGAGTTGACAACAAGAAATCGGTATTCAAGCTCGCAAGAGCTTGTCCAAGCGATTCATCCTGGGAAGTATTTCCGGCAGCTGTCACGACCTAAGCTGCAAATAGCAGAGGACCGTTTCTGTCCTCCACCAAACTCAGCCTAGCCTGCACCCGCCCGGTTGGCCTACGAAAGACACCCGCCGCTCCCTTGTTACGGCGAAGTCCTTGAAGCCGGAAACAGGGTAAGGCTATGTCATTGCAAAATGTCAGGCAAGGAAAAAGCCCCATTGGTATTGTGCGACGCAGCATTTATCTGTTGCGTTGCAATGCAAAAATGAGCGATAAAGCCTCTTCGAAATCTTGCGTATATTCATAATTTAAATTTAGCGGCCATATGTACTTCAGATGATAACTGCGTATTGTGCGCGGCGACTACTTTGCGGGTATATTTGTGGGTATTATTTAACGTTATTAATTTTGGCATTTATGTTTTCCTATATTTAACTGATGTCAAAAATGTACTCATGAAGGCGGGCGCCGGGGTGGGTCGTGAAGCTGCCCTGGAGCGCCGCTGTCGGCGAGCGCGTCATTCCTCCTTTGGTCCTATACCGAGGCAGTGAGAACTTGACCGAGCTTGCGACATGTCGCCAACTGGGCACGATGATGCCGCCTCACTGCGGCACGCCTGGGCAATAGGAGGAATTTCTCATGATCAGATATGCTGGATTTTCGATCCTGACGCTCCTCTTCTCGTCGGCAGTGGTCCATGCAAACCCGGCCGGCGCCGCAGGAGATTATCCAACCACGACGATCGTCGACTATGTGCTCGGCTGCATGCGGACGAACGGCCAGACACGCCAGGCGCTGGAGAGTTGTTCATGCTCGATCGATGTCATCGCCTCGATCCTGCCTTACGACCATTATGAGAGGGCCGAGACCTTCAAGAGCATGTCGCTGACAACGGGCGAGAATGCAGGTCTGTTCCGCGAAAGCGCGCCGGCGAAAGCCGCGCGGACGGAGCTGAAGCAGGCGCAGGCTGAAGCCGACGTGCGCTGCTTCTAATGCATCACGTCCGGGCGGTCAGGTCACGCCCGGAAATTTCCGATGGAAGGATCGCAAAAGGTCGTTCGCCGCCTCCGGGCTGCGGTGTTGCCTGGGCAGTCCTATGTCGAAAACGCCGAGCACGTGCGAGGGGCGCGGCGCAAGCACGATGATGCGATCCGAAAGCGCTAGGGCCTCTGTCAGGTTGTGCGTCACCATCAGGGCGGTCGTGGGCCGGGCCGACCAGACGTCAAGAAGCAGGCGCCGGAGCTGCCCGGCGGTCCGTCCGTCGAGCGAGACGAAGGGCTCGTCGAGGAACAGCACCGCAGGTTCGATCGCGAAGGCCCGTGCAAGGGCTACCCTTCTTGCAAGGCCCAGCGAGAGCTCGGCCGGATAGAGGGAGCGCATGCCGGTGAGACCGAGCGTGTCGAACAGCGCGTCGAGATTCTGCATGCGCAGATCTTTCGGCAGCGCCAGCCTGACGTTCTGCTCCACCGTCCGCCAGGGCAGCAGGGTAGGTTCCTGGAACACGGCGGCTATGCGGCCTCCAGGCAACTGGAAAGAACCGGAGAACTGCCTGTCGAGCCCAAGCAGAATGCGCAGCGTCGTGGTCTTGCCACAGCCGGATGGCCCGAGCAGGCAGACGAATTCGCCTTGCCGGACCTCGAAGGAAAGGTTCTTGAGCGCCGTGACCGAGACACCCTGCGCCGACCTGAAGGTCTTCTCGGCGATGTCGACCCTAAGCGGGGCGGCGGCGCCAACGGGTTGCATGTCGTTCAACGGGCTGCACCAGAACAAGTTCGATCACGAGCATCACCGCCACGAATGCCAGCGTGTAGGCAAGAATGGCGGCTACGTCGAAAAGCTGGAAATAGAGATGGATCTGGAAGCCCACGCCATTGGAGCGGCCGAGCAGCTCGACCACCAGGACGATCTTCCAGATGAGAGCTATGCCGGAGCGCGAGGCCGCCGCCAGATAAGGCTGCAGTTGCGGCAGCAGGATGTGGCGAAGGCGGTCGAGCGGACCGAAGCGGTAGACGGCCGCCATTTCGGCGTAACGCGGGTCCAGCGCCCTGGCGCCCTCGCGCATGGTCACCACGACATTCGGGATCTTGTTCACGGCAACCGCGCCGATCGCCGCCGCCTCGTTGAGGCCGAACCAGATGTAGGCCAGAACGATGATCACCAGGGCGGGAACATTGAGGAACAAGATGACCCAGGGGTTGAAGAACCGGTCCGCGCGGCGGTAGCTGCCGAGGAGGATGCCGATCACCGATCCGACGATCATCGCCACGAGGTACGCGGCCGCGACCCGGCCGAGGGTCGCGCCGAGGTGGTAGAAAAGGTCGCCGCTCGCCGCCTCTCTCAGCAACACCTGCCAGACCTGTCCCGGTCCCGGAAAGGCCCGGCTCGGCCAGGTATTCGCGGCCAGGCTCCACAGCAGTCCGAGCCCAAGCAGGGAGATCGTCACCGTCAGCGCGGGCATGAGCATCGCCGCGGAGACGGAACCTTTGGAAATGCCGGCCGCTTCGCCAAGCGTGTGCTCGCCGCCATCGTCTATCGTCATTGCGGCGGCTCCCGCCAGAATGTGCCAGACGCCATCTCCGGCGCGCTGCCGACCAACTTTTCGCCGCCGATTGCGGCCAGCACCCGATAGAGCTTGCCGGCATCGGCCGCTTCCTCGGCGACCGGTCGCCTGGGGATCCCCTCGCGGTAGCGGTCGCGCAGCTTTGCCAACTCCTTGCCGTCTGCGCGGATGACCGGCGCGAGGCGCAGCCACTCTTCGTCGGACCTTGCCAGCAGATCCTTGGCCTGCGCGGAAGCCTCGAGGAAGCCGCGGGCGGCCTGCGGGTTCTCGTTCGCCCATTTGTCGTGGAATACATAGCCGAGCGCGGATACCGGGCCCGAGGCGCCGAGCGCTATCTGCGCGTCGTTGGCGCCGATCAGCCGGCGAAAGCCGTCGGCCTCGAGCCGGGCGCAGAAATGCCAGAAGTTGAGCGCCGCATCGAGCTCGCCCTGCGTGGCTTTTTGCGAAATCAGCGGCGGCGCGCCAAAGACGACATCGCTCGTCGACGGCAGGTCGAGGCCATAATCGCGCCTGGCCAGTGCCTGTATCAGCAGCCAGCTCTTGTCGAGCGCCCCGCCGGCAACGCCGATCTTCTTTCCCTTGAGGTCGGCGATCGTGCGGATCGGCGATGCGTCCTTCACCATGATCGCCCCGACGGAAGTCGAATAGGGGGCCAATGTCACGTCGCCGCCGTCGGAGCGCTGGCGCGAAACCCACAGCCAGTCGGTCACGATCATGTCGATCGCGCCTGCGAGCATCGCCACGTTGGTCGCATCCTCGCCGGCGAAATAGATGACGTCCAGATCGATCCCGTTGGCGGCGTCGAACCCGTGTTGCTTCAGCGTATCAAGCTCCCAGCTTACCGTGCCGAACTTCAGCACACCGATGCGAACCGTGGATGCGGTGGAAGCGGCGACGGCGTGCGGGGCAAGAATTGCCGCCGTTCCAAGGGCCGCCAAACGGAGCGTTTCCCGCCGTGAGATCATCATGCGTCCTCCCGGAGCCACAACAGCCAAGGGCGCCGGTCAGATCGCCCGGTCCTTCGTCGGGAAAGCACATTTCCAGCGCCTGACCTTCAAGGCCGGGTGTTCCTGCGACCATTTCGCGATTTCGCTGGGCGCCAGCATCATGCATTGGAACAGGGAGCCGCGGCTTTCAAAATAGAGATGCTCGTCCCGGCAATCGCCGGGATGGGCACTCAGGCAAACCGTCAAGATGAGGTCGACCATGTTCATTCAGCACCTCTCGCGCGCGACGACGCCCGCCCGGCAAAAATGCCGCCGACCCCATTGCCCGGGCTAATCTCAGCCTGGATGAAGCCAGCCTGACCGATGTCCCGAGGTGCCCTTGGAATCCAAAACGATCCGAGGCTACGCGCTCGCCCCAGGGCCGTCAACAGAGGCGAAAGTACAGGATGGGCTCTGTCGAATGCCGGAGACTGGACCTTCGTACGATTGACTTCCTGCATCCCGCGGTTAGCTTTTTGCGGGCGCCGGGCATTTTGACGATTAATGAGGAATTGCCATGCGCGTTATCGCATTTTTCGCCGCCATTTTCCTGGTTACTTTCATCACGGACCAATCCTATGCGCAGGATGCGGCGGCCGGTGAGAAGGTCTTCACCAAATGCAAGGTCTGCCATATCGCGGACAAGGACCAGAACAAGGTCGGCCCGTCGTTGAATGGCGTCATCGGCCGCACGGCCGGCACGCATCCTGGTTTCAGCTATTCCCAGGCCATGGTCGCGGCTGGAAAGTCCGGCGTCAAATGGGACGAACCGACGCTGACGACCTATCTCCACGATCCAAAGGCCATGGTAAAGGGCACGAAGATGGCGTTTGTCGGCCTCAAGGACGACAAGGACGTGGCCAACGTCATCGCCTATCTCAAGCAATTCTCAAAGTAGGGGGTAGTTCTCAAGCAGGGGCAGTTCTCGAAGTCACGGCTTCGCCGGTCGTTCGTCTTTTCGATCGGCCGGCGACTGTCCGGGTAATCGATACCACTTGTCACGCAGCGGCTTGCAGCCTCTGCAGGGCGGCAGGCAGATCGAGCAGGCTGTCGCAGACAAGATCCGCACCTAACTCTTCGACCGGGACCTGGGTGTAGCCGCCTCGCAGCAGAGCGACCGGCATGCCGGTCGCGCGCGCGGCGCCGACATCGCTGATGCTGTCTCCAACCATCAGCGCTTCGTGCGGTTCGACGTGAAGCTGATCGAGCGCCAGAAGCAGGGCGTCAGGCGCCGGTTTCAGCTTCGTCACCGCGTCTCCGCCGACGATCGCGCCGAGATATTCCGTCAAGTGGAAATGCAGCAGGATTTCGCGGGTCGCCAGTTGCGGCTTGTTGGTGACGACACCCATGGCTGTTCCGTTCAGGTGGAAGTGCGTGAGCGTCTCCCTGACGCCAGGCATCAGCCGCGTCAGGCCGGTCAGATGTCTGCGGTAGATCGGCGCCATGTCGCGGTTGGCCTCCTCGAGGGCGCTGCCGGCAAGCGGCGACCCGGAAGCGGCGAAAGCCCGCTCGACCAATTTCATGACACCGCCGCCGATCATCGCCTTGACCTGGCCCACGCTGAGCGGCGGCAGATCGCGGCCGGCGAGCAGCTCGTTCACGGCCGCCGCGATGTCGGGCGCCGAATCGATCAGCGTGCCGTCAAGATCGAACAGGATCGCCCTCGGCGACCGAAACCGCTTGCCTGCGCCGACGTTCATGCGGCCTCCTTCCATTTGATCGAGCAGCCGATCGAGGCGGTCTGGTCGAGCGGTCCGTCGCCGGTCCGGGCAACTTGCTTCATCGCTTCGAACAGATCGCGTCTCATCCCGGGTGCTCCGGCCTTCCGTCGCGACGCATCCAGCCGACCCCGATATTGCAGCGTCAGCTCGCTGTTGAGGCCGAAGAAATCCGGGGTGCACACGGCGCCGTAGGCGCGCGCTACTGCTTGCGATTCGTCGCGGAGATACGGGAAGGTGAAGGCGTTCGCCCTGGCGAAGAGCTTCATGTTGTCGAAGGAATCGTCCGGATAGGCGTCGGTATCGTTGGCATTGATCGCGACGAAGCCGATCCCCTCGGCCTTCAGATCGTTAGCATCACGCACGATGCGCGAAATCACCGCCTTCACATAAGGGCAGTGATTGCAGATGAAGGCGACGACCAACCCGTTGGCGCCGGCCTGGCCGAAGATCGAATGCGATTTGCCGTCGGTGCCGGGCAAGACGGCATCGACGGCTTGCCAGCCGAAATCGCAGACGGGTGGGGTCGCCGCCATGTCGTCCTCCGATCGAGCAGTTCACCCAGCTTGCCGGGTCGCTCCCTCGGCCGCCTGCCTGATCGCGCCTATATTGGCGCGATAGGCGGCCTCGGTGCCGCCTTTGAAGACGGCCGATCCAGCGACGAGCACATTTGCGCCGGCCGCGGTAACCAGAGGAGCTGTCTCGGGCGTAACGCCGCCGTCGATTTCGATGTCGATCGGACGCCGGCCGACCAGCGCCTTGACGCGCCTGACCTTGTCGATGACCGCCGCAATGAAGGCCTGGCCGCCGAAGCCCGGATTGACCGTCATCAAAAGCACCAGGTCGAGCCGGTCGAGAACATATTCGATGACGCTTTCCGGCGTCGATGGATTGAGCGACACGCCGGCCTTCTTGCCGAGGCTCCTGATCGCCTGCAGCGAACGGTCGAGATGCGGCCCGGCCTCGGCATGCACCGTGATGAAGTCGCAACCGGCGTCAGCGAAGGCGGCGAGATAGGGATCGGCCGGCGCTATCATCAGATGACAGTCGAAGATCTTGTCGGTTCGGTCGCGGATCGCCTTGATCACCGGCGGGCCGAAGGTGATGTTGGGCACGAAATGCCCGTCCATTACGTCGAGATGGATCCAGTCGGCGCCCGCCCGCGCGACCGCTTCGACCTCGTCGCCGAGCCGCGAGAAATCCGACGACAGGACGGAAGGGGCGATGATGGCCTTTGCGGTCATTTGCTTGCTCCTTTCCCAGGCTTCAGCGCGAAGACCCGGCTGGCGGTGATGTCCTCGGCGGAGATCGTCGACAGCGCCTTGGCGTCAAGCGGTCCCTTGGCGCTCTCGAACAGGCGGTTGGCCTGCCGCAGCCGTGCCCGGTCGAGCGCGTTGCGGATCGAGCGGGCATTGGCGAAATGCGGCTGCGCACGGCGGCGTGTGATGTAGTCGGCCATTGCGGGGGTCGCCTTCGTGTCGAACAGGTAATTTTGCTGGTCGAGCATTTGTTCCGCGATCCTGAGAAGCTCGTCGTCGGAATAATCGGGAAAGTCGATGTGGTGGGCGATGCGCGAGCGGAATCCCGGGTTGCTTTCGAAGAAGCGGTCCATGCGCTGCGCATAGCCGGCAAGGATCACCACGAGGTCGTCGCGCTGGTTCTCCATCACCTGCAGCAGGATTTCGATCGCCTCCTGGCCGTAATCGCGCTCGTTCTCGGGCCGATAGAGATAATAGGCCTCATCGATGAACAGCACGCCGCCCATCGCCTTCTTCAGGATCTCCTTGGTCTTGGGCGCGGTGTGGCCGATATATTGGCCGACCAGGTCGTCACGCGTCACAGAGACCAGATGGCCCTTGCGGATATAGCCCAGGCGATGCAGCAGGTCGGCCATGCGCAGCGCGACGGTCGTCTTGCCGGTGCCCGGATTGCCGGTGAAGCTCATATGCAGCGTCGGCGTCTCGTGCGCGAGGCCCATGCGGCGGCGCGCCCGCTCGACCAGCAGGAGTGCTGCCGTCTCACGGATGCGTCGTTTGACCGGGGCGAGCCCGATCAGATCGCGGTCGAGCTCGGCCAGGACGTCCTTCACGCCGGACGTTTCGAATTCCTCGCGCAGATCGATCGCCGCCGGGGCGGCGGCTTGCGGCGTTTCCGTTTCGGCTAAGGCTGGCGCCGGCATGGCATTTTCCTCCTGTCCCGAATGATCATCCGTACCTTGCCCCAGCCGGCTTGTCGGCGGCGTAGGGCCTGGTCGTATAGCGGATCATGCGGCCCGCGGCCTCTTGCCGCTCGAGCCGGTAACCGGGTTCCTCGGCCGGGCGGTTGACGATGAAGGAGAGCTTCACCGATTCCCAGCCATGCGAGGCATCGAACGCGACGACGCGGATATAGCGGTCGCCATAGAGCTTGCGGCATGCGTTGAGCTCCATCATCAGCGCCGCCGCGTCGGGGTTGTCGAACATCGGATGGCCCCACATGTCCCAATAGGTGTTGCGCGGGTGCGGGTCGTCGGTGACCTCGAGGCTGACAGCCCATTTGTTGTCGATGCAATACTGCACCTGGGCGCGGATCTGATCGTCGGTCAGGTCGGGCAGGAAGGAAAAGGCCCCTTGCGTGATGCGCATGATCATTCTCCTTATTCGGCCGCCGTTGCCACCGGGACGAAGTCCGGCGTGTCGGTCGAGGCATAGTTGAAGGTCACATCCTTCCAGGTCTCGAGCGCCTGCTTCAGCGGCAGACAGTTCCTGGCTGCGTTCTCCAGGATCTGCGGTCCTTCACGCACGTAGTCGCGGCCCTCGTTGCGGGCGAGGATCATGCATTCGAGGGCAACGCGATTTGCGGTGGCGCCAGCCGCGATCCCCATCGGATGGCCGATAGTGCCGCCGCCGAACTGCAGCACGACGTCTTCGCCGAGCAGGTCGATGAGCTGATGCATCTGGCCGGCATGGATGCCGCCGGACGCCACCGGCATCAGCTTGTTGAGCGAGGCCCAATACTGGTCGAAGAAGATGCCGTTCTCCAGCCGCATCGGGTTATGGTCCTCGCGGCAGATGTCGTAGTAACCCTTGGTCGTTGCCGGATCGCCTTCCAGCTTGCCGACCACGGTGCCGGCATGGATGTGATCGACGCCGGCCAGCCGCATCCATTTGGCGATGACGCGGAAGGAGACGCCATGGCTCTTCTGCCGCGTGTAGGTCGAGTGTCCAGCGCGATGCAGGTGCAGGATCATGTCGTTCCTGCGCGCCCACTTCGCCATCGACTGGATCGCCGTGTAGCCGATGACGAGGTCGATCATGATGATGTTGGAGCCGAGTTCCCTGGCGAAGTCCGCCCGTTCGTATATGTCCTCCATGGTGCCTGCGGTGACGTTGAGATAGGTGCCCTTGATCTCGCCCGTCTCGGCCTGTGCTTTGTTGACCGCCTCCATGCAGTAGAGGAAGCGCTCGCGCCAATGCATGAAGGGCTGCGAGTTGATGTTCTCGTCGTCCTTGGTGAAATCGAGCCCGCCCTTCAGCGCCTCGTAGACGACACGGCCGTAGTTGCGGCCGGAAAGGCCGAGCTTGGGCTTGACGGTGGCGCCGAGCAGCGGGCGGCCGAACTTGTCGAGGCGCTCGCGCTCGACGACGATGCCGGTCGCCGGACCCTGGAAGGTCTTCACATAGGCGACGGGAAAACGCATGTCCTCCAGCCGCAACGCCTTCAACGGCTTGAAGCCGAAGACGTTGCCGATGATCGAGGCCGAAAGGTTGGCGATCGAGCCTGGCTCGAACAGGTCGAGGTCATAGGCAATGTAGGCGAAATACTGTCCGGGCGCGTTCGGCACCGGGTCGACCCGATAGGCCTTGGCGCGGTATTTTTCGCTCGCCGTCAGCCGGTCGGTCCAGACAACGGTCCAGGTCGCGGTCGAGGATTCGCCGGCGACCGCGGCGGCGGCCTCGATCGGATCGACACCGTCCTGCGGCGTGATCCTGAACACCGAGATGATGTCGGTGTCCTTGGGCTCGTAGTCGGGCTCCCAATAGCCCATCTTCTTGTATTCCATGACACCGGATCTGTAACGGTCCTTGCCGGTTACGGTCTCGGATTTGCTGGGCATGACGCTGGTCCTTTCCCTTGTTGGCGGACCGCCGCTCAGGCGGCTTTGGCGGTTGCGATTTGCGGGTCGAGTTTTCCCGCGGCGTAGCGTTTGGCCATCTCGTCCATGGCGATGACCTTGATTTTCGAGGCATTGCCCGCGGTGCCGAAACGCTCGAAACGATCGCGGCAAAGGTCGCGCAAGGCGTCCATTGCGGGCTTGAGGAACTTGCGCGGATCGAATTCGCGCGGGTCCTGCGTCGCGACGCGGCGGAATTGCCCCGCCATGGCCATCCGGCAATCGGTGTCGATGTTGACCTTGCGCACGCCGTGGCGGATGCCGCGCTCGATCTCCTCGACCGGAACGCCGAAAGTTTGCGGCATCTCGCCGCCATTTCTGTTGATGATGTCTTGCAGTTCCTGCGGCACGGAGGACGAACCGTGCATGACCAGATGCGTGTTCGGCAGCTTCTCGTGGATCGCCTCGATCAGCTGCATGGCCAGGATGTCGCCGTCCGGCTTGCGGGTGAACTTGTAGGCGCCGTGGGAGGTGCCGCAGGCGATCGCCAGCGCATCGACCTTGGTGGCGGCCACGAAGTCGACCGCCTGATCGGGATCGGTCAACAGCTGATCATGGGAGAGGGAGCCTTCGGCGCCATGGCCGTCCTCGGCCTCGCCGTGGCCGGTTTCCAGCGAGCCGAGCACGCCGAGCTCGCCCTCGACGGAGGCGCCGACCCAATGCGCCATGCGCGCGACGCGTTCGGTGACGGCAACGTTGTAGTCGTAGCTCGCCGGAGTCTTGGCGTCCGCCATCAACGACCCGTCCATCATCACCGAGGTGAAGCCGTGGCGGATCGCCGAAAGGCAGGTGGCTTCATTGTTGCCGTGGTCCTGATGGATGCACAGCGGAATGGTCGGATGGATCTCGGTCAACGCCTCCATCATCCTGGCCAGCATGATGTCGTTGGCATAGGAGCGGGCGCCGCGCGAGGCCTGGATGATCACCGGCGCGTCGCAAGCGCTCGCCGCTTCCATGATGGCGAGGCCCTGTTCCATGTTGTTGATGTTGAATGCCGGCACGCCGTAACCGTGCTCGGCGGCGTGGTCGAGAAGCTGACGAAGGGTGATGCGGGCCATTGTCGGTCCTCCTAGATGATGAGCTTCAGCGCCACCGCGGCGACGGCTTCGGGCGTGATGCCGAAATGCCTGTAGAGGTCGGGAGCAGGGGCGCTTGCGCCGAAGCCGGTCATGCCGACAAAGGCGCCCGTGTCACCGATCCAGCGATCCCAGCCGAGCCGGGCAGCGGCTTCGACCGCGACGCGCGGCGGCGAGCCGAGAACAGACTTGCGGTAGTCTCCGTCCTGTTCCTCGAACAGTTCCCAGCACGGCATCGAGACGACCGCGGCGGCGACGCCGTGCTCGGTTTCCAGCCGCTCGGCG
The DNA here is from genome assembly GCF_006439355.1 of Mesorhizobium sp. B4-1-3. Classification (GTDB taxonomy): domain Bacteria; phylum Pseudomonadota; class Alphaproteobacteria; order Rhizobiales; family Rhizobiaceae; genus Mesorhizobium. The sequence continues at coordinate 10,784 of NZ_VFTG01000031.1, read as the reverse complement.
GCGGTGACGGCGATCTCGACCTCCGAGCCGGTGGCGATCAGCGTCACGGCACGGTGCCCGGATGGCTCGCGCAAGACGTAGGCGCCCCGGCTGGACCGGTTCTCGCGGCCGTGTGCCTGGCGCAGCATCGGCAGGTTCTGGCGCGAGAGAACCAACACGCTCGGGCGGTTCTCGCTCCTCAGCGCCAGCTCCCAGCATTCCGCCGTTTCGATGAGGTCGGCCGGGCGGAAGACATTGAGTTTCGGTGTCGCCCGCAGCATCGCCAGGTGTTCGACCGGCTGGTGGGTCGGGCCGTCCTCGCCGAGGCCGATGGAATCATGTGTCATCACATAGATGACGCGCTGGTTCATCAGCGCCGAGAGCCGCATAGCGCCGCGCGCATAGTCGGCGAAGCACAAAAAGGTGCCGCCGTAAGGCACGAAACCGCCATGCAGGGCGATGCCGTTCATGGCCGCGGCCATGCCGTGCTCGCGGATGCCGTAGTGAATATAGCGGCCCGCGAAATCCCCCGGCGCTATGCGATCCATGCCCTTGGTGATCGTCAGGTTCGAATGCGTGAGATCGGCGGAGCCGCCGACCGTCAGCCCGGTCGCGCCGTTGATCGCGGCGAGCGCCATTTCGGAGGCCTTGCGCGTTGCGACCTTGGTCGCCTTCTCGACATGCTCCTTGCGGAAGGCGTCCAGTGCTTCGAAAACCGCATCGGGCAGCTTGCCGGAAAGCGCGCGCTCGAAATCCTCGCGCCGGGGCGAGGCGGCAAGCCGCTGCTCCCAGGCACGTCGCGCCGCCTGGCCGCGTTCAGCGATTTCGCGCCAGGCCGAAAGGATCTCGTCCGGCACCTCGAACGGCGGATGGGCCCAGCCGATGTTTTCGCGGGTCGCGGCGATCTCCGTTTCGCCCAGCGGCGCGCCATGCACCTTTTCCGAACCGCCGAGATTGGGTGCGCCCTTGCCGATCACCGTGCGACAGGCGATAAGCGACGGCCGATCCGACCGCCGCGCGGCTTCGATCGCCGCGGCGACGGCTTCCATGTCGTGACCGTCCACCGACTGCACATGCCATCCGGCGGCTGTGAAGCGGGCCGGCTGATCCATCGATGTCGACAGCGAGGTCGGTCCGTCGATGGAGATCGCGTTGTCGTCCCAGAGCACGATCAGGCGTGAGAGCTTCAGGTGACCCGCGAGGTCGATCGCCTCATGGCTGATGCCTTCCTGCAGGCAGCCGTCGCCGGCGATCACAAAGGTGTGGTGGTCGACGAGATCGGCGCCGTAACGGGCCGCAAGCATGCGCTCCGCCAGCGCCATGCCGACAGCGCTCGAGATGCCCTGTCCGAGCGGACCGGTCGTCGTCTCGATGCCAAGCGCATGGCCATGCTCCGGATGTCCGGCGGTACGGCTGCCCAATTGTCGGAACCGCTGTAACTCCTCAATCGGCATGTCCTGATAGCCGAGGAGGTAATGCAGCGCATATTGCAGCATCGAGCCGTGCCCGGCCGAAAGCACGAAGCGGTCGCGATCAGGCCAGTTCGGCGCCGTCGGGTCGATGTTGATGAAGCGGCCGAACAATACCGTCGCGACATCGGCCATGCCCATCGGCATGCCCGGATGTCCGGAATTGGCCTTCTGCACGCTGTCCATGGCCAGCGCGCGGATGGCGTTCGCCATGTCGCGTTCGGACACGGCGGCGGCGACGGACTTCAATGCTGCCAGGCTGGTCATGGCATCCTCCTCACGACACACGTTTCTTGCGTTCGATCAATTGCAGGATGAGCGGCGTCAGGATCAGCTGCATGGCAAGGTCGAGCTTGTTGCCCGGCACCACAATGGAATTCGGCCGCGACATGAAGGAGTCGTGGATCATCGAAAGCAGGTAAGGGAAATCGATGCCGCGGGGATTGGCGAAGCGGATGACCAGCATCGATTCGTCGGGGGTGGGGATCCAACGCGCAATGAACGGGTTCGACGTGTCGACGATCGGCACGCGCTGGAAATTGATCGCGGTCTGCGAGAATTGCGGGACGATGTAGCGGACATAGTCCGGCATGCGGCGCAGGATCACGTCCATCACCGCCTCGGTCGAATAACCGCGCGTGGCTCGGTCGCGATGGATCTTCTGGATCCATTCGAGATTTATGACCGGCACAACACCGATCTTCAGGTCCGCGTGCCTCGCCAGGTTGATCTTGTCGGTGACGACGCAGCCATGCAGGCCTTCGTAGAAGAGCAGGTCGCTCGGCGCGAATTCGCGCCATTCGGTGAAGTTACCGGGCGGCGTGCCGTATAGCTTCTCCTCGTCCTCGTCATGGACGTAAGTGCGGGTCCTTCCGCTCCCCCGGCGGCCATATTCCTCGAAAACGCCCTCGAGGATCCCGAGCTCGTTCGCCTCGGCATGGAAATGGGTGAAGTTCGGGTTGCCTGCCTTTTCCTGCGCGGCAACCTCCGCCTTCATCGCGGCGCGATCGTAGCGATGAAAGGCGTCGCCTTCGATGAAAGCGGCTTCGATGTTCTCGCGCCGGAAGATCTGTTCGAAGATGCGCTTGACCGAGGTCGTGCCCGCGCCCGACGATCCGGTGATGGTGATGATGGGGTGCTTCGCCGACATGGTTCTGGCTCAGGCCCTGAAGAGTCCGCGGCGGCTGAACAGCGGCGCACGCTCGCCGATGGCGCTGGGCTCTGTGTGGTAGCGGGCGATCCGCGCGACTTCCCGTGCGGATCCGAAAACCACGGGTACGCGCTGGTGCAGGCTCTCCGGTTCGATTTCCAGGATGCGGGTGATCGCGTCGGTCGCGGTGCCGGCCGCCTGTTCGATCAGATAGGCAATCGGATTGGCCTCATAGACCAGCCGAAGCCGGCCCTGGCTGTAACCCCGGCGTCGGTCGCCGGGATACAGAAACACGCCGCCGCGCATCAAGATGCGGTAGCATTCGGCGACAAGCGAGGCGATCCAGCGCATGTTGAAATCCTTCTCCCTTGGGCCTTCGGTGCCTTCCAGGCAGTCGTCGACATAGAGACGCACGGCCTCGTCCCAGTGGCGGTAGTTGGCGGCGTTGATGGCGAACTCCTGGGTCCGCTCCGGGATGATCCGGCTTTCGTAGGCCTGGACGAAGGTGCCCAGCCTGGTCGAATGCACGAAGACATGCGTGCCGCTGCCGATCGACAGGACGAGAGCCAGCTGCGGCCCGTAGATGAAGAAGCCGGCGCCGAGCATGCTCACGCCCGCCTGCAGAAAGGAGGCGGCCGGATCGACATCCGGCGCGCCAGTTGCAGGGAGGAGCGAGAAAATCGTTCCGACCGACACGTTGGTGTCGATGTTGGAAGAGCCGTCCAGCGGGTCGATGGCGACGGCGAGCGGGGCGTGCCTGTCGAGCAGGACCGGCTGCTCCAGTTCCTCGGAGGCATAGAGCGCGACCGGGGCGCGACGCATGGCGTCGAGGAAGATGTCGTCGGCGAAGACGTCAAGATCCTTCTGGACATCGCCGTCGGCATTGGCGCCGCGGGCTCCGGCAAAAGCGGCGCCGAGCGCCCCTTGGTTGATGGCGTTGCGGACCTTGGTGGCGGCCTGCGTGAACTGGCGGACGGTGGCAACGACCGCGGATCGGCGTTCGTCCGGCTGGTCGCCGAGATAGGAGTTCAGAAAGGCGTCGAGCGTTGCCGCTGGCATCGTAACCTCCCGGTCCGGCCGTATCCCTCGAGGCCGGATTGGGCGATGAAATCAAACGATGCAGGCTAAGTAAAATTCAATAACTTTACCTGATCACTAAAAATAATTTAGTATGCACTATGAGGAATCTCACGCTCAAGCAATTCAAGACCGTGCAGGCTATCGTCAGCCACGGGAAAATCGTGAGCGCAGCCAAGGTGTTAGGCCTTTCTCCTCCGGCGGTCACGATCCAGTTGCGACAGGTGGAGGAGGAGTTCCAACTGGCCTTGTTCGACCGGACGTCGGACGGCATGCGTCCGACCGCCGCAGGGCTGGCCTTCGTCGAGGCGGCGCAGGCGATCGAGGAGCGGCTGCGGTTGCTCGAAGACGAGATGGACGCCATCAAGGGCGTGCGCATCGGCAGCCTGAGGCTCGGCGTCGTTTCCACCGCAAAATATTTCGCGCCGCGGCTCATGGCCGGCTTCATGAAGGAGCATCCCGATATCGATATGCGGCTTGCCATCGGCAATCGCGCCGAAACGATCGACAGGCTGAAGAACCATGACATCGACATCGCGTTGATGGGCCGTCCGCCCAAGGAAGTTTCGGTCCGCGCTTCCGTCTTCGGCGACCACCCGCTGGTCATCATCGCGCCGCCGGAGCACCCGCTGGTTTCGGCACGCGACATCTCCAAGGAGAGGATCGCCGAGGAGCATTTCCTTATCCGCGAACCGGGCTCGGGCACGCGCATCTCCCTCGAGATATTCCTGAGCGACGTGCCCGGCCGGATCGACGACCTCGGCGTCGAGATGGGTTCGAACGAGACGATCAAGCAAGCCGTGATGGCGGGTCTCGGCATCGCCTTCATCTCCGCCCACACGATCGCAGCGGAAACGGAAGCCGGCCGACTCGTCATCCTCGACGTGGCCGGCATGCCGATCCGCCGGCAATGGTTTTCGGTGATGCGCAGCGATCACGTGATATCGCCGGCCATGGCGACCTTCAACGATTTCCTCATGCGCAAGGGCGCAACATATCTTCCCTTGTTCGGCAAACTATATCCACACGCCGAAGCGGATGAAGCGGCACGGACGCAACAGGCGAGGGCACCCGGAACGCGGCGCGGGTGAAGCACCTTACATATCCGCCGTCGAGATCGTGCGAAAAGGTCCGGAAGGGGGTGGACAACCGGGTCGCCGCCGATGGTGGCTCCCAAGCTCGCATGCTATGCTGCGACGCGGGAAGGGCAGGGGCAGTCGCTTCACACTCGCGGTAAGACGGAAGAGCAGCCAAACCCTGCAGGCAAATCGCCATGCGTCCCGGCGTGGGGTTCGGGATTTCGAAGGGGAAGGGGCAATGCTTTATACAATCGTGATGATGGTCTGCATGTCAGCCGTGCCGCAGACATGCGAGCAACGCGAGGAAATGGCGGACGGCTTAGCCATGAATCCCGGAGTGGCCTTCATGCAGGCGCAGCCGCTGGTCGCGCATTGGCTGGAGACGCATCCCGGCTACTTCGTGCAGCGCTGGCGCGTGCTGCCCGGCCGCAGCAGTTGACGCGTTTTTCGAGATCGGCGGTTTCGGGCGACGTGCGTTATTTCTTCGCGGCAAGCGTCTCCGAGACGGTCTTGGCCAGTTGATAAAGCCGCTGCTCGATGATGGTCGGCACGTCGCAGACGTAAGTCAGCGATTGCGCGCGCTCGGTGAAGATCCGCGTCGCGAAATTCAACTGCTCGGTCCGGCGCTCGACCTCGTCCGGATCCACGTCGGGCTTTGCGCGCAACGCATCGACATCGGACGCTTGCTTGCGCAAGTCGGCGGCCATTTCGAGCTGCCTGTGGGCATAACGGGAAATGCCGGCAATCACGTGAGAGCGCTCGGCGTCCATGTGGTCGAACATGCCTTGCACGACCATCGCCATTTTCGGCGCAAGCTGCTCGACCGGCAGGGACGCCGCAAAATCCCTGATCTTCTTCTGAGCGTCGGCGAGCGGCAGCCGTCGTGCCGCGACGTCTTCGACAAGGGCGGAGACCGATGCGTCGTCTGACCAGTTCTTGGCGGAGGGCGGAAGGTCCGGCCCATTCCAGACCTGGCCGAGCGACAATTGCGGCACCTTGCGCTGGACACAGGGCCAGTCCGGATCGGCGGTCGCCGCGCCGGCGTTTGTGGCTCGCGCGAGCAGGGCGACCACAAACAGGCTGCGAACAAAGGCTGTTCTCCCCATCAGGCATTTCCTCCCGTGTCCTGCTTGCGGGTCATCAGGCCGCGCGAGGGGTCGTAGGCGATGATGGCTCCGGCCAGAAACAGCAGCGTGCATCCGGCGACGACGCCCAGCGACACCCAATCGACCTGCCCGTAAAACGCGAAACGGATCAGCTCGACGGCATAGGTGAATGGATTGACGAGACAGATCTTGTAGAGGAGAGGGCTGGCTTCCTGGATGCGCCACAACGGATATAAGGCGGGTGAGGCGAAATAGCCGGGGAATATGACGAAGTTCATGATGCCGGCGAAGTTTTCGAGCTGCTTGATCATCGAGGACAAAAGCATGCCGAGCGCGCAAAGCATCATGCCCGACAAGAACAGCGCCGGCAGCACGAACAGGTAGCCGAGGGGCGGCGCCTTGACGCCCCAGAACCACGCCACGATCAGAAACGCGTAGACCTGCGCGATCGATACGGCGACGCCGGCGAGCATCTTCGACACCAACAGGAACCAGCGCGGAAACGGGCTGACGAGCAGGATGCGCATATTGCCCATCTCGCGGTCGTAGACCATCGACAGCGAAGACTGCATGCCAGAGAACAAAAGGATCATGCCGCACAGGCCGGGCGTGATGTAGACCTCGTAGAGCACGTAGGTTTTGTAGGGCGGGATGATCGAGACGCCGAGCACCTGGCGAAAGCCGGCGGCGAAGATGAACAGCCAGACGAGCGGCCTGACCAGCGAAGAGACGAAGCGCTCGCGTTGATGCAGGAAACGCAGGCACTCGCGCAGGACGACGCCCTTGAGGCAGATGAGATAGTGACGGAGGCCGAACGCGCCGGACCGCACCGGTGCGATGGAGCCGACCTTCTGCGGCATCGCGGACGTGCTCATGGCGAAATCCCCGCAATGCCGGCTGGCTCCGCGCGGTTGAGCTTAGAGAAGGCGTCGCGGATCGAATTGGCGCCGCTGGCCTGGATGAGATCGGAGACCGTGCCGCTAGCGACGAGGTTGCCCTGTCGCAGCATGACGGCATGGTCGCCGTCGTCGACCTCGTCAATCAGGTGCGTGGCCCACAAAACGCCGATGCCTTCGGTTTCGACGAGCCTGCGGATGGTGGCGAGGATGCCGGCGCGCGACTGGATGTCGAGGCCGACGGTCGCCTCGTCGAGCAGCAGCAGGGCGGGGCGGTGGAGCAGCGCCCTGGCGATTTCGATCCGTCGCATCTGGCCACCGGAGAGGGAGCGGGCCTTGTCATGCTCGCGGCCCTGCATGTCGACCGTTTCGAGCAGAGCGGCGATGCGCTGCCGGGCCTCGCGTCCGCCGATACCATGCAGCGATGCGTGGTAGGAGAGGTTCTGGTGCACGCTGAGGTCAAGGTCGAGGGTGCGTGCCTGGAACACGATGCCGACACATCTGAGCGCTTCGCCGGAAGCGCGGCGGATGTCGTGGCCGAAGATGCGGATCGATCCGTGGCGCGTGTCGTAAAGATGGCTGATCAGCGAAAACAAGGTTGTCTTGCCGGCGCCGTTGAGGCCGAGCAGGACGGTGAAAGTCGCCGGCGCGATCGAGAAGGACACGTTGCTCAGCGCCCGTTTGGGACCGTAGGAATAGCTGACGCCGGCGACGTCGAGCGCCGCCACCTCGTTTCCAGGTCCGCCTGTCCTTACATGCTGCACGCCGATCACCCTGTCCTCATATGCGCGCCGTTCTCATTCGCCCGCTCTCGTTTGCCAGGTCCCATTTGCCAGGTCTCATTTGATCGTGATCTTTCCCTTGAGACCCTTGTCGGCAAGATCGGGGACGGACCAGCTGTACTCGCCGGGGCGCACGGTGTGGAACTGAACCAATATGGTTCCCGCGTCGTCGAATTCGAGCCAGGCCGGCGCGCCGGCCATGTGCACTTCGAGATCGTTTATCACGATCTGGTCGATCCAGACGTTTCGCCAGAGATCGGTCATGAATTTGTATTCGAAGCCGCCGTGAGACGTGATCTTCCAGCGATAGCCCTGGCCGGCGACCAGCTCGAAATCCGTCCGGTTGAGGTCGTAGCTGGATTTGTCCGAGCCCAGGACCAACTCGGGGAGGGTCTTGCTGGATCGCGTCACCTTCGGTGCATCGTCGTCGGCACTGACTGTGAGCGGAGCAACCGTCAGTCCGGCCAGAACGGCGAAGGCAATCGTTCGGTTGATCGTCATGGAATGAACCTCCCGATCTGCTTGGACATCGCTAGTTGGGCGATATGGCCACGCCCCACGGCTGTTGGCCGACGGTGAGCGACTGGACCGGTTCATCGGTCGCCGTATCGATGAAGGTGATGTCGTTCGAGTTGCCGTTCGTGGTGATCAGCGTCTTCTGGTCCGGGGTGAAGGCCAGGTGCCAGACGCGCTGGCCGACGAGGATGTATTTCTCCACTTCGTAGGTTTCGGTGTTGATCACCGCGACATGGTTCGCCGGACCGAGCGCGACATAGGCCTTCTTGCCGTCGGCGGTTATGGCGATGCCCACAGGTTGGATGGTTTCAGCCCGCAATCCATTGATCGCGAACTGGATCTTCTTCACGACCTGGCGCTTGGCGTTGTCGATGACGCTTACCGTGCCGCCGACCTCCGCGCTGACCCAGACCTGAGAGCCGTCGGGCTTGAATTCGGCGAAGCGCGGGCGTGTATCGACCAGCACGTTATCGGTCACCTCATGGCTTTGAGTGTCGATGAAATGCGCCATGCTGGTGGTTTCGGATGTGTTGACCATGGTCTTGCCGTCGGGGCTGACGCCCATCCCTTCCGGCTCGACGCCGACCGGGATCTCCGAAAGCACCGCCTTGCTCGCGACATCGACGACGGTGACCAGATTGTCGTCCTCGTTGGCGATATAAAGCGTCTTGCCGTCAGGCGAGAGCACGAACAATTCAGGATCTGGTCCCGAGGGCAGAGCGCCAACGACGTCAAGGCTCGACGTATCGATGATCTGCACCGTGTCGTCGTCGCTGGCGCACAGATAGACGAACTTGCCGTCGGGCGAAATCGTGATGCCGCGCGGCCTTTGCCCGACATCGACGGTCTTGATCACTTTCATCGTCGCCGTGTCGACGACGGTCATGGTGTTGTCCTTCTCGTTGGAGACATAGGCCGTATAGGCCGATGCCGGACCGGTCATCAGACCGGCCGCGAGAAAGGCGAGTGCACAAGCTCGTCCTTGCACCGAAACTCCTCCCGATTGCTTGCTACTTAAGGGCGCATTTGGTCTCCGGTTGATCGACGCCGAGCGTGTCGAGCTCGGAAACCTGGTGGAGATAGCCCTCCTGCGGCGAGGTCGAGACGACCGATTTGGCGTCGCTGAGCAGGATCGGCTGGCGCAGCTGAAGGTTCCATTTGCGGAAGGTCAGCTTCTGGCCCTTGAAGGCGGCGACCGAGAAATCGTCCGAACGGATGTAGTCGCTGATCTTTTTCGGATCGTCGCCATTGGTCCGCGTGGTGGCTTCGCCGACGGCCCGCACGGCCGTCCAGGCCGACATGTCCTTGGACAACATTCGCCGGCCTGTCGTCCTCAGGAAGCGGCTCTGCATCTGGATGCCGCCCCACTGTTCACTCGAGGGGTGCCATGACGAGGCGACAAGTCCGGCCGTGCCCGCGACCGGCCGCGGCGTCCAGGTGCGGTAGGGCACATAGGTTCCGAATACCTCGCTCTCGTCGGCGACCAGCACCACGTCGTGCTCCGGCAGGTCCTGCGTGAACACGGAAATCTGCTGCTGGGTCTGCGTGGCGCCCGTGTCGGTGCGCCTGGCGGTGCCGGTGTCCTTGAACTCCTTCTCCGCCACGATCTGGCCGCCGAAACGGGCAGCCGCGCGGCGCAACGCGTCGGCGTAGAGATGGTCCTGTTCATGCGAACCATAGAGCAGCACCCAATTCGGCCACTTCTTCACCATGAGATACTGCGCCAGCGCGTCGGCCAGCATGCTGCGCGTCGGCGCGATATGGAAGACGTTTATGCGGCAGTCCTCCTCGCGCAGCCTGTCGTCGGTGGCGCCGATGTTGAAGATCAGCACGCCCTTGTCGCGGGCGATGTCGGCAATGGACAGCAACTGCTTGGCCGAGAGGTCGGCGACCACATAGCGGTCGCCTTTTGCGATCAAGTCGTCGAATGCCTGGACCGCATCGGAGTCGGGCTTTATTTCGGTGATGTCGAGGCTGAACTTCTGGCCGAGGAACGCTCCCGTCGTGTTGTTGTCGCCGATCGCCACCTTGGCGCCGGCAACACCCTCGTCCCTCGGCGGCTGGTCGAGCAAGGAAAGGGTCAGTTGCGGCGCATATGCCCGCAAATACCCTATCTTGATTTCGGTGATCCTCTGTTCCGGCTTGGCCGTTGCAGCCGGTTGCTTGCTCGGTGCTTCCTGGGCCGCCGCGCCGGACAAACTGGCGGTCAGGAAAAGAAAGCACAAAAAAGACCTGAGAGTGCTCGGCACCGCGCTCGCCATCGACAACATTACCCACTCTCGCGCCGCGTCCAGTCGTGTCGGACCAAGCCAAGGTGCCCGCGGAGAACTTAGCGGAGGTGTTGGATTTATCAAACCTCGTAAGCCGGCATGTCGCTTCTGCTTTAGTCCTATTTGCCGGTGCGATGTAGCCGGCGATCAAGCGGATCACGGCCGCCATGGACTGCGCGGAAAGTTCCCGATGATCCTCAAGGCCAAGCAACACGCCTATCGGGCGGCCACATTGAGGGAGGCGGAGGGTGGGGGGACCTTGGTAGAATAGACTTATGAGGGAGACCGTTCGATTATTGCGACCTCACTGCGGCTTGGAAACGGTATTTTTGTTGTCCGGCGGACTTAAAGTTCCGCTGGAATGTGAAGTTTTTCGACTGCCCTGGGAGGAGTGCCTCATGAAAACGCGTGCCGCCGTAGCTGTTGGTGCCGGAAAGCCGCTGGAGATCATGGAGGTGGA
>NZ_VFTG01000030.1 GCF_006439355.1 Mesorhizobium sp. B4-1-3 | reverse complement strand
ATCGCAAGCAAAATGCGAAGAGCCAACTGGAGCAGAGACTTCTTCTATGAGCTCTTTACTCATATGCGATAGCCCTGGTCGATCGGGGGAGAGGTGTCGAGCGAAGCTCGACGGAATCGGGGTCGATCTGACGCGGCGCGAGACAATGCATACGCGCATGCCCACAGCCGGCTGCCAAGCATGACCAAGGTCTACGTCTCTTCGGTCATCCCGGCCCCGGCCGCGGACGTCTGGAAGGTGGTGCGCGACTTCAACGGCTTGCCGGGTTGGGCACCTTTCGTGGCCGAGAGCCGCATCGAGCAGAACGCGCATGCCGACCGGATCGGCTGCATCCGCAATTTCACGCTCAAGGATGGCGGACGGATCCGCGAAAAACTGCTGGCGCTGTCGGACTACGATCTCTCCTGCAGCTATGCGATCCTGGAGAGCCCGATGCAGGTGGAGAACTATGTCGCCACCCTGTCGCTGACGCCGATTACCGACGGCAATTTGACCCTGGCCGAATGGCAGGCGGAATTCGATTGCGCGCCTGGGCGCGAGGCGGCGCTGACGCAGCAGATCGGCAACGGCGTATTCCAGGCCGCGTTCACCGCGCTGAAGCAGCGCTTCGGGCGCTGATCCGGCGCCAATGGTCGAGGTCCGCCAGAGCACGGTCATCGATGCCCCGATCGAGGAGGTCTGGGCGATCCTGCGCGATTTCAACGGCCACGACCGCTGGCACCCGGCCATCGCGTCGAGCGAGATCGACGGCGGCGAGCCGGCCGACGCGGTCGGCGCCGTGCGCCATTTCCGCCTGGCAGACGGCGGCGAACTGCGCGAGCAGCTTCTGGCGCTCTCCGACAAGGATCGCCGGCTGAGCTACTGCCTGCTCGAGGCGCCGCTGCCGTTGATGGGCTATGTCGCGTCGATACGGCTGAAGCCGGTGACCGACGGCAACGCCACCTTCTGGGAATGGCGCTCGGAATTCCACCCGCCGGCGCATCGCCGCGACGAGCTGGTGAAGCTGGTCGCCGAGGACATCTACCGCGCCGGCTTTGCCGCGATCCGCAATCTGCTCGCAGGCCGCGACGCCGCCATGCCGGCCGCGGCAAGGCCGTCACCGGCAGTCATCCCGTCGAGGCCGACAAGCGTCGCGCCTAGCTCGATCCCGGCACCGTCGATCCTCGCACCGCCCTTGGGCGCGAAGGAAACGACGCGTGCGATCCTCGTCGAGCGCTATGGCGGGCCGGACGTGCTGCGGCTGAAGGAGATCGCATTGCCGCCGCCGGCGCCCAACGAGGTGCGCATCCGCCACACGGCGATCGGGGTCAACTTCATCGACGTCTATTGCCGCACCGGCTTCTTCGATCTCCTGCAACTGCCCGGGGTACCGGGCATGGAAGCCGCAGGCATTATCGAGGCTGGAGGTCCGGCGATCTCAGGCCTGTCGGTCGGCGATCGGGTAGCCTATGCCTGCCCGCCGGTCGGCGCCTATACCGAGCGCCGCAACATGACGGCCGACCTCTTGGTGCGCCTGTCGGACGACATATCGGATGAGACCGCCGCCGCGAGCCTGCTCAAGGGCGTGACGGCCAGCTTCCTGCTGCACGACATCCATGCCGTCCGGCCGGGCGAGGTCGTGCTCATCCACGCCGGCGCCGGCGGCATCGGCCAGTTGCTGGTGCAATGGGCGCGCCATCTGGGCGCCACCGTGATCGCAACCGTGTCGAGCGACGACAAGGCGCGCATCGTCGAGCGCCTCGGCGCGCACCATGTCATTGTCTACTCCCGCGAGGATTTCAGCGAGGCGGTCATGCGTCTGACCGCCGGCGCGGGCGCCAACGTCATCTATGACGCCGTCGGCGCCGACACATTCGCCGGTTCGCTTGCGGCCCTTTCGGTGCGCGGTCATCTCGTCAGCTTCGGCCAGGCATCGGGGCCGGTGGGCAGTTGGGACATCGGCAGGTTCGCCTCCCGTTCGATCTCCCTTTCGCGGCCCAACTACGCGCATTACACTGACACCCCCGAGAAGCTCGCGCCGCATGTCGACCGCTTCTTCGCGGCATTGCGCCAGCGCGCCGTCAGGACCGCGCAGCCCGTGGCTTACAGCTTGGCCAAGGCAGCGGACGCCCACCGGGACCTGGAAGCCCGCAGGACCAGCGGTGCGCTCGTTTTGTTGCCGTAGCCGCGGATCGGGCTGCTCGCGCTCGTCAGAGCGATGAGAAGCTATTGACGCCGCTGCGCATCGGTCCTCCGCTCTCGAGCGGGCTCTCCGATTTGACATAATCTAATAGACCGCCTCATAGGCCTTGCATTGTTCGAGCACACTGCGGTCGCCGAGGAACTTCAGTTCGCCCAGCTTGTGGTCGCGGTAGACCTCGCAGAAGCCGGCGGGGAACCAGCCGCGCACGGTCCCATTGGCCATCATCCGTTCGATTGCCTCACCGAGCGATTGCGGCAGCCGCGTGAAGCCGCGGGCGGCGAGCGCCGCAGGATCGAGCAGAGAGAGATCTTCCTGCGTCGCCTGCGGCGCCTCTAGCTTTTCCACGATGCCCTGCACCCCGGCATGAACGATGGCCGCGAGCGCCAGATGCGGCGATGCCGCGGCATCGGCCGCGCGGAATTCGATGTTGTACTGCCTGGCGACGCCCTCCGGGTCGCGCGCGGTGGTCGGGCATATCCGCACCGACGCCTCCCGATCGCGGACACCGAGATTGTTGAAGGCGGCGCTCCAGCGATGCGGCGTCAGCCTGAGATAGGAAACCGATGACGGCGCCGTGAAGGCGACGATGCTGTCGAGATATTTCAGCACGCCAGCGACAAACGCTTGCGTGATCGCGGACATGCCGTGCGGACCATTCTCGTCATAGGTCGCGGGACGGCCGCTGGAATCCTCGAAGCTGAGATGGATATGGACGCCATTGCCGACACCCTCGGGATGGCGGATCGGGGTGAAGCTTGCCTCGTCGTCGAAGCGCCGCGCCGTGGCGCGGACCATCTCGCGCAGGACAAGGCCGGCATCGGCCACGCGCACGCCGCGCTCCGGACTGATCGTCACCTCGTATTGACCGACGCCGTACTCCTTCATGACCGTGTCCGGTTTCAAACCGGCCGTCTTGATCGCCGCCATCAGCGTTGCGGCGAAGGCCGCCCGGTTGCGGTAGCCTGCCATCGAATAGGCGCCGCCGCCGTCGCCGGCCTTGAGGTGGAACTCGTGTTCGAAAGCGCCGACCAGCCGGACACCCGCGACATCTTCCAGCTTCTTCAGCGCCGATTTCAGGATGGAGCGCGTGCAGCACTCCCAGGGAGCGCCGTCGAGGGTCAGGATGTCGCCGAGCATGAAGTCCTCGGCGGGGCTGCCGTCCTCGAAATCCACCGTCACGCGGCTGTTTTGGTCGGGCACCAGCAAGAGATCGCCGAGCGAACCATACGGGCTTTCGGCGATGGCATCGAAGCAGGTGATCTGCACGTTGGTGGGCGTCCAGCCCACGCCCCGCCCTGCCCGCTTCTCGATGAGCTCGAGGGGAAATGCCTTGCCACGAACACGCCCCGAGACATCGCATGTCGCGACGAAGAGCAAGGGTTCCCTTATCATTTTGTCGGCTTCCTTTCCTTATCCAGCCGCAATGCGTCCCAGGCGCGGATGCGGCTGCTTGTGGAATTCCAATCGCGTTCGGAGATATGGGTGATCATCGCGTCCACCGTGACCATGGCCGCGATGTAGCTGTCCCATGCCGTTCCGTTGTCGATCGAGAGCGCGATGACCTCGGTTGCCTCGCTGGAGACCGGCGACATCCATTTGTCGGTGAAGAGCAGGACCTCGATGCCGCTCGCCTGTTTGGCCGTGCGCACGAGCTGTTCGAGGCGCGGCTGATAGCGGCGAAAATCGAACACCACGAAGACGTCGCGCGCCTTCATCCGCAGGATGTATTCCGGCCAGACTTCCGGATCGGGCGGGATGTGAAAGACGTCGCGCCGGATCTGGCGCAGATGGCGCGAGAAGTGCTGCGCCATGGGATCGCTGATGCGGCCGCCGATCAGATAGATCGCCCGCCTTTCGTCCGCCACCATGCCGCAGATGCGCTCGAACTGCATTTGCGTCAGCGCGGCGGGAACCGCGCGCACAATCTGGCTCGCGCGTTCGACATAGGCTTCGAGGAAGTTCGCGCCATGCGAGCTCTTGCTGTGCAACTCCACCGGCGAGCGATGCCACTCCTTGAGCTCGCCGATCAGCTTGTGCTGGAAGTCCTGGTAGCCCTGGCAACCCAGCTTGGCGACGAAGCGCGTGATGGACGGCGCCGACACGCCCGTCTTGTCGGCGAGCGCCTGGATCGTCTGCAGCCCGGCAAACGGATAGTCCGCCAGCAACGTCGAGGCGAGCTTGCGCTCGGCCGGCGTCAGCGCACTTTCAAGCTCTTCGATCTGTGCCCTGAGTTCCATTCCCGCCTTCCTCCCATGCAGAAAAAATTTAATCAATTGTCATTTTTGATTTGACATTGATGAAAAATTTTCATCATCCTGACCCAAACAAAGAAGGCAGCATGAGTATTTCCAATCAACCACAACCGACCCTTCTCGGCGTATCCGATCCGGCTCCCGTGGAGATCGTCAATCCCGCCGGCAGCGGTGACGTGCTCCTTGTCTGCGAACATGCCGGCCGAGAGATCCCAAGCTCCCTGGGAGACCTCGGCATCGCGGCGAGCGAGATGGACAGGCATATCGCCTATGACATCGGCGCGCGCGATCTTGCCTTGATGCTCTCCGAGCGCCTCGATGCGCGCCTCGTCGCGCAGCGATACAGCCGGCTGGTCATCGATTGCAACAGGCCGACGGAGGCCGAGGACTCCATCCCGCCAATTAGCGACGGGACCGAAATACCGGCCAACAGGAACCTCGACGCTCAGGAGCGGGCGCAGCGGGCGGCGGAGATCTTCGCGCCGTTCGACCGCGCGCTGGCGCGGGCGATCCGGGATCGCCGGCCGAAGGCTATCTTCGCGATCCACAGCTTCAATCCGGTGCTGCGGGGCGTGTCGAGGCCGTGGGACATCGGCTTCCTCTACCGGAAGGACGAGCGGACCTCCCCGGCGCTCAAACGACATCTCCTTGCGGCCGCGCCGTATCTTTCGATCGGCATGCAGGAGCCTTACGCGATCAGCGATCAATCCGATTGGTTCGTACCGGTGCATGGCGAGCGCAACGGCATCGCCCACGGCCTGATCGAGGTACGCAACGACCATATTTCGCACCCTGAAGGCGTGGCGCGTTTCGCTGGCCTTCTCGCGGGCGCGATCGACGATTTCATGAAGAAGGGCGACTAAGGAATGGAACTGACACGCAACGTTCCGCTGGTGCCGGAACAATCCTGCATCCTGTTCATCGATGTGCAGAATTTCTCGGCGCATCCGGATGGCGGTGAATTCAAGGACCTCGGCAAAGCCGAGTTCGAGGAAAAATACGGCTGGTTCTTCAAGCGCATCCAGAGTGAGACCATCCCGAACATGAAGCGGCTGCTGGATGCCTTCCGCGCCGGCGGGATCGAGGTCATGCACACGACGATCGAAAGCCTGACGAAGGACGGCCGCGACCGCAGCCTGGACTACAAGATCACCGGCTTTCACGTGCCCAAGGGTTCCTGGGACGGCAAAGTCATCGACGAACTGGCGCCCGCCGACGACGAGATCTGCCTTCCCAAGACCTCCTCCTCGGTCTTCGTCTCGACCCATATCGACTACATTCTGCGCAATCTCGGCGTGCGCCAGCTCGTCATATCTGGGCTCCTGACCGACCAGTGCGTGGAAAGTGCGATCCGCGACGCCTGCGACCTTGGATATCTCGTCACCCAGGTGACCGATGCCTGCGCGACCTATTCGCAGGAGCGCCACGACAATTCGCTGCGCACCATCAAGGGCTATTGCCGCCAGGTGACCACCGATCAGCTTCTCGATGAATTGAAGGGGCTCGCGAAATGACCGAGACGATTTCCGCCGTCTGGAAGGCCGTCGAAGAGGACCGGGACTATGTCGTCGGGCTGACCCGGGACATCGTGCGGATACCATCCGTCAATCCGAAATTTCAGGCCGATCCCGCCATCAACCGCGAGGCCGACGTTCAGACCCGTCTCGCCGGCGAACTGGAAGCGCTGGGCTTCGGCGTCGAGCGTTGGGACGTGTTTCCGGACCGGCCCAACCTGACCGGCGAATGGGCGGGCAACGACGAGAAAAGCCTTATTCTCTGTGGCCATGTCGACGTCGTGCCGGTGGGCGATCAGTCGAAGTGGAATTGCGATCCGTTCGGCGGCGACATCAAGGACGGCCGCATCTGGGGCCGCGGCGCGATCGACATGAAGGCCGGCGTCGCCGCCTGCGTGGCGGCGGCGCGCGCGGTCCGCAAGGCGGGCGTCAAGCTCGACGGCCGGCTCGCCATCCACACCGTGGTCGACGAGGAGGCCGGGGGCTTCGGGGCGATGGATCTGGTCAAACGTTCGCGCCTGGCAAAGAGCGCCATCATCGCCGAGCCGACCTGGGGCAACATCGTGCCGGCCGAAGGCGGTCTCACCTGGGTGCGTGTGACGATTTTCGGCAAGCAGGCGCATGCCGGCTGGCGCTTCAACTCGATCTGGCCGCAGCCGCATGTCGAGGGCCGGCTCACGCCCGGCGTCAACGCGATCGAGCTCGCCACGCGCTTCCTGATGGCGCTGCGCGATTTCGAGACCTCGCGCTGCCGCGACAACTGGCATCCGCTGGTGCCAGCAGGCCTTGCCACGATCAATCCGGGCGTCATCCGCGGCGGCGCGGGCATGGGGCCGGACGGCACGCCGGCGATCATGACCAACGCGGCCATCATCCCCGACATCGTCACCGTCGATCTCGACTACAAATTCATGCCGCAGGAGAAGTTCGAGGACGTGAAGGCGGAGTTCGAGAACTTCGTCCACCATTTCGCCGCCTCCGACGCCTGGATGCGGGATCATCCGCCAGCGATAGAGTGGGATCTCTTCGGCCTCAATTTTCCGCCGATGAACACGCCGGTCGACGCACCGATCGTGCAATCGCTCAACAAGCGCGCCACGGAGGCGCAGGCCAAGGCGCCGGCGATCAAGGGTTTCGAAGCCGTCACCGATGCGGCGCACTACGCCGGCGCCGGCGTGGTGCCGGTGATCTACGGACCTGCCGGCGACGGCTTCCACGGCGACAATGAATGCGTGGAGATCGACAGCCTGATCGAGACCACGAAGGTCATCGCCGCGGCCATCCTCGACACGTGCGGCGCCGCCTGAACTGACCGACCAACAAATCAACAAAGCAAAATATCAAGGGGTAACGAAATGATCACCGGACGCGTCCTCATGGGAGCAGTATCGGTCGTGGCGCTCTTCGCCACGTCCGCATTCGCCTATGCCGACACCGTGAAGCTCGGTGTGGTGTACTCGCGCCGCTCACCGCATTGAGCGTCGCCAAACGCGAGAATCTTGTCCCTGGCTCAGCCGGTCGGGAAAATCGCGCCGGCTACATACGCAATAAAATCATATAGCTTAGCGAAAAGGCGATGGTACCGTTGGCTGGGCTCGAACCAGCGACCCCCAGATCCACAATCTGGTGCTCTAACCAACTGAGCTACAACGGCACGCGTGCCTGAGCTGGATCGAGGTGAAGCGTCTTTCTCCGTGATCCGCCCTGTCGTTCGGCGATGCGTCCAATACGGGCTATCGAATTCTAATTCAAGGGCCTTGATAAGGCAAAGGACGGGTTTCCTCATCCGCCTTTCGTCAAGGCAAAAGAAAAGGCCGGCGGGAGGAGGTGCCGGCCTTTTCCTGTTACGAGCCAGCGGGAGGAGGTGCTGGCTGGTCACCCCGGAGACGGAGGGAGGAGGTTCCATCCCCGGGTATCTGGTTATTCAACCCTATCGCACGACTATTTGTCTGACGAAATGCGACGTTTTGATGCATCGCAGGGTTGTGCGCCGAATCAGGCAGCCTTGGCGTCCTTTATCGCCTTCTCGAAGGCGGTCTTGACGGGCCTGGAGACATCCTCGACCGCCTTGGTGGCAGCGGTCTGGAACTCCTTGGCCTGCTCGACGGCCATTTCGACGCGCTTACGCAGGAAGGCGGTCTGCAGTTCGACGACTTCCGAAAGGGTCTTGGCGCCGACAAGGGCTTCGAGGTGCGAGAAGCTGGCCTCGGCATTGGCGCGCAACGCGGCGATGGCCTTCAGCGAAACGTCGCTGGAAATGGTCTTGGCGGTCTCATAGGTCGACTGCAGAACCTTCTGGGTCTCCTCGGCGCCGGTCTTGAGCTTGGAGTAGGCTTCCTTCGACTGCTCGACGCCCTTCTCAGCGAAGGCGCGGATCTGGTCGGTGGCGTTGGAAGCGTCGAAGCTAGGGAATTCGACGTTTTCGATGGTCTCAGCGGCGGTCTTGGCAGTGGTCTTGGACATTTTCCAACCTTTTCAGGATAGCGGCTTTGACAGAAAGCCGTCTCATTCATGTATGGTGGCAATATAAAGGCTTTCTTGTGCATTGCAACATTTTTGTTGCAGCGCACCATAAAATCTTTCCCAAGCGTCAGCAATAGGGCGTAGCCATTGGGCCGTTAACCAAGAGCCCAGAGATTTCGACCTATGCAAGCCTAGGCTTGTGGACCTTGGGGCCATGGGCTTTTATTAACAAAGCGTTAACTGACAAATGCCCACTCAGGAGGGTCGGCCAGCGCATGCCGCCTGAAAACTACTCCTTTCTCGACGTCGCCGTGCTCGACGCGGTGCGCCAGCGCTTTGCCGCGGGCGATGCCTTGGCCATTTTGTCGGCCGACCTCGAACAGGTGATCTGGGCGAACGGTCCGGGAGCGTCGGTGTTCGGTTATCCGGACATCGAAGCGATCATCGGCGCCTCTGCGCGGCTGCCGCTGATTGCCCGGCGACAGATCATGGCGACCAGCGGTTTTCCGGATATCGGCAGCGACCGCGCCATCACGGTCAGGCTGGCCGCCGGCATGGTGAGCCGCGCCGTCGGCTTCCTGGCCAGCGCGGTGACGATGCCGGACGGCGAGAAGGCAATCCTGCTTGCGCTACCGGCGGCGCAGACCAATTCGCGCAGTGCCGGCGAGATCGCCGGCCGCGCCATCGGCGGTTTTACCGAGACCGGGCATTTCATTGCCTTCGTCGACGCGCAAGGCGGCGTTGAAGCAGCCTCGGACGGCTTCGCAGCGCTCGGCATCGAGGCTCGGACGCTGGCTGCCCTGGTCGCGGATGTGGCAAGCAGCGGCGACCGCGTCGTCAAGCGCCTGGTGCCCGGCGCCGACACCTCCTATCCGGCCGGCTTCGCGCGGCTCACCGATACCCGACATCTGCTGGTGGTGATCGACGAGGACCAGCTCGGCGACGACGGCGGCCAAGAGGATCAATCGACCGCCGACCAGCGCGATCAGACCGGCGATCGACGGGTTGCGGCACCAGAGACCGTTAGCGCTACGCCGCCAGATGAAAGCCCAGCAGTCGAGCCCGAGCCCCAGTCCGCTCCGGACAAGCCGGTGCCGGCCGCGGCGGTTGGCGAAGAGGCCGAGCCGGCCCCAGGCGATACCAACGGCGATGCACGATCCGACGCCGACAGCCGGACCTTCGTCGGCCAGCAGCCCACCGCCGATCATCAAGCCGACGCCGCCGGCTCCAGCAGGGAGCCCGCCGATGCCAGCGCCGGCGAGCACGACCATTGGTACTTCAATGCCGGCAACGAGGATGCCGGGCATGCTCGCCCCGCGACGCCGGCGAAGGACGCGCCGGTAGGGGCCGCGACGGCCGAAGACCAGGGACAGGGTGGCGGCGAAACCACGACATCAGCCCAGCCGCCCCGCGGCATCGACCGCTCCGCGCCGCCGTTGCGCTTCGTCTGGCGCACCGACGCCGAAGGCAGGTTCAGCGCGCTGTCGCCCGAATTCGCCAACATCGTCGGCCAGCCTGCCGCCGATGTGATTGGCCGCCGCTTCAGGGATGTCGCCGCCACTTTCGGCCTCGATGCCTCGGGCGAGATCGCCGGTCTGCTCGATCGGCGCGATACCTGGTCCGGCCGCTCGGTGCTTTGGCCGGTGGCCGGAACCGGTCTGAAGATCCCCGTCGATCTGGCAGCGCTGCCCGTCTATGGCCGCAGCCGCGCCTTCGAAGGTTTTCGCGGTTTCGGCGTCGCGCGCGCGGCCGACGCCGTGGTCGATCCCGAAGCGATTGGCATGGCCTTGGTGCCGAATGCCGCCCCAACCGTGGCCACCTCCGACGGTACCGAACCGTCGGCCGAACGGCCGGCAGCGGAGCGGACGCCAACGCAGCAGCCAAAGCCCGAAGATCCGTTCCGGGGCGAAGTGCCGGCGCTGAGCATCGTGCCGAAGCCGGAGCGGCGCTTCGCCGACAAGGTGATAAGGCTGGCCGAGCATCGCCATCCGGCCAACGACAAGCAGCCGGGGAGCGACACGCCGGCAAATCAGCGGAGCCTGTCGGTCCTCGAGCGCAGTGCCTTCCGCGAGATCGGCGAGCGGCTGCGCAAGGACAGCTCTGCCCCCGCCGAGCCGAATGCCCCCAAAGCCGACAAGCAACCCGATGCGGCCGCAGCCGGCGAGGACACGGCGGCGGTAAAAAAACCGGCCGACGAAGCGAGGGCCGGCGCAAACCAGCCGCTTCCGCCCGACGCGGCGAAGCACGACGATTCCGCGCGGCAAGCAAGCCAGACATCCGCACCGGAAGCCTCGGAAGCCGACGACGCGAAGGCCGATGCGGAGACCGCGGAGGCGCAGACCGAGGCGGAAGACCAGGAAGACCTGGCGCGTCTCGACGGCATCGATGACGCCGCCGAGAGGGGCGCCGCCGGCCAGACCGGGACCTCGGCCGGTTCCGGCTCGCTGCTCAACTATGCCGATGAGGAAAAATCTGCCGAGGAAATTGGAGGCGCGCCGGTTTCCCAGCCCGAACAGGCAGAGGACGCTCGGCAGGCAGCCGTGGAGCCGCAGCAGCCAGCCGTCGCGCAGCCGGTCGCCACCGGGCAGCCCGCCCCCCAGGCCACGGCCGACGACGACAGCATGACTGCCGACGATTTCCGCGATGCGCAGGACAATGAGGATTGGGCGGGCTCCGACGCGGATGCCGCCACGGCCGCGGAAGAACAGCCGGAAGGGACCGCGGCGCGGCCGCGCCTCGACGTACCGCGGCTCAAATCCTCGGGTTTCGTGCCGTCCGCGTTTTCGACCGGAGAGGAAGCCAAGGCACCCGATACATCCATCCTCGCCAGGCTGCCGGTGCCGCTGCTCATCCATTCGGGCGACGAGCTGCACTATGCCAATGACGCCTTCCTCGAACTCACCGGCTATGACGCGCTGGACGATCTCGCGGATGCGGGGGGCCTAGGCGCGCTCTTTGCCGATCCCTATGCCGAGGATACCGCCACGGATGAAAGCGACCACTCGCTGAAGCTCAAGACCCGCCACGGCCAGGAATTCCCGATCGACGCGCTGCTGCGCTCGGTGCCGTGGCGCGGCGGCAAGGCGCTGATGCTGGTGGTGCGGCGTTCCGGCGAGGACGACGCAGCGCATTTCACCGCTGCCAACGACGAACCGGCGCTGCAGCCGGACGTGCCGGAACTGAAATCGCGCATCGCCGAGATGCGCACCATCATCGACACCGCTACCGACGGCGTCGTGCTGATCGGCCGTGACGGCAACATCCGCTCGATCAGCCGGCCGGCGGAAGCCCTGTTCGGTTTTGACAGCGACGAGGTCGCGGGCAAGCCCTTCGCCTCGCTGTTTGCCATAGAAAGCCAGCGCGCGGCGCGCGACTATCTCGCCGGGCTTTCGGAGCCGGGCGTGGCGAGCGTCTTGAATGATGGCCGGGAAGTCATCGGCCGCGAGGCGCAGGGGCGTTTCATCCCGCTGTTCATGACCATCGGCAGGTTGCCCAACGACAGCGGCTTCTGCGCCGTGGTGCGCGACATCACGCAATGGAAGCGGGCTGAGGAAGACCTGACGCAGGCGCGCGCGGTGGCCGAGCGCGCCTCCTCGCAGAAGACGGATTTCCTGGCCCGCATCAGCCACGAGATCCGCACCCCCCTCAACGCCATCATCGGGTTTTCCGAGCTGATGGTCGACGAGAAATTCGGTCCGATCACCAACGACCGCTATCGCGACTACCTGCGCGACATCAACCGGTCAGGCAACCATGTGCTCGACCTCGTGAACGACCTGCTCGACATCTCCAAGATCGAGGCCGGCCAGCAGGAGATGGATTACGAGGCGGTGTCGCTCAACGACACGCTGGCCGAGACGGTGGCGATGATGCAGCCGCAGGCCAATCGCGAACGCGTCATCATCCGCTCCAGCTTCGCCTCGCGACTGCCGGAAGTGGTGGCAGATCTCAGAAGCGTGCGCCAGATCGCCCTCAACATCCTGTCCAACGCCATCCGCTACACCCAGGCCGGCGGCCAGGTGATCGTCTCGACCGCTTACGAGGCCTCGGGCGATGTCGTCATGCGCGTGCGGGACACCGGCATCGGCATGACGCAGGCCGAGATCGAGCAAGCGCTGAAGCCGTTCAAGCAGATCAATGCGCTGAAGCGCGGACGCGGCGACGGCACCGGCCTCGGCCTGCCGCTCACCAAGGCCATGGTGGAGGCGAACCGCGCCCGCTTCGCCATCACCTCGACGCCTGGCGAAGGAACGCTGGTCGAGGTCGCCTTCCCCTCGACTCGCGTGCTTGCCGAATAAGATCGCCGGGAAGGCGGCCAAAGAAAAAGGCGTCCTGGAGGACGCCTTGAGAAATGGGATGCTGTCACAACGGGGGCTTGAGCTGAACCTCAGGGGCGAGGAACGGGATTTCTCCCTCAAGTTACACGCGACTATCGAGGTCGGCCGTTAACAAGTCCTTACCGGGGCCCAAAAAAATTTACGAATGTGTACCACCCATGAAATCTAGGTAAATTCGGTGGACATATTTTGTTAACGGTTAGCTCGCGAGTTGCGGCAGATCGCGGAACAGCTCCAACGCCTCGGGATTGGCGAGCGCTTCCTTGTTCTTCACAGTGCGGCCGTGGACCACGTCGCGGACCGCGAGCTCGGTGATCTTGCCGGACTTGGTGCGCGGGATATCGGTGACGGGGACGATCCTGGCCGGCACGTGACGTGGGCTGGCGCCGGTTCGGATCCTGGCGCGGATGCGCTTTTCCAGGTCCTCGTCCAGGCTAATGCCGGCTGCCAGCCGTACGAACAGCACGACACGCACGTCGTTGTCGAAATCCTGGCCGATGCAAAGCGCCTCGAGTATCTCCGGCATCTGCTCGACCTGGTTGTAGATTTCGGCCGTGCCGATCCGGACCCCGCCCGGATTGAGCGTGGCGTCGGACCGACCATGGATGATCATGCCGCCATGGGCCGTCCATTCGGCAAAGTCGCCATGGCACCAGACGTTGTCGAAACGCTCGAAATAGGTGGCGTGATATTTCTTGCCTTCGGGATCGTTCCAGAAGCCGATCGGCATCGACGGGAAGGCCTTGGTGCAGACGAGCTCGCCCTTTTCCTGCCGGACAGGCTTGCCGTCGTCGTCCCAGACGTCCACCGCCAAGCCAAGGCCAGGGCCCTGGATCTCGCCGGTCCAGACCGGCTCGGTCGGCACGCCGAGCACGAAGCAGGAGACGATGTCGGTGCCGCCCGAGATCGAGGCCAGATGCACGTCCTTCTTGATGCCGTCATAGACGAAGCGGAAATCCTCCGGCGACAGCGGCGAGCCGGTGGAGGAGATGGTGCGCACGCTCGCCAGATCGTGGCTGGCGATCGGCTTCAGACCGGCCTTGCGAACCGAATCGATGAACTTGGCCGAGGTGCCGAAATAGGTCATGTTCTCAGCATCGGCGAAGTCGAACAGCACATTGCCGTCGGGGTAGAAGGGCGAGCCGTCATAGAGCAGCAGCGTCGCGCCGGAAGCGAGGCCCGAGACCAGCCAGTTCCACATCATCCAGCCGCAGGTGGTGAAATAGAACAGCCTATCGCCGTCGAGCAGGCCGGCGTGCAGCCGATGCTCCTTGACGTGCTGGATCAGCGTGCCGCCGGCCGAATGAACGATGCATTTCGGGATGCCGGTCGTGCCCGAGGAAAACAGGATGTAGAGCGGATGCGCGAAGGGCAGCCGCTCGAAGCTGACGGTCTTCACCGCAAAGGGCGAGAGCGCATCTTCGAGCGCGGTCGCCTTGTCGATGGTGGCGGCGACGTCCTGACAGGTGCCGAGATAGTCGATGATCAGGACCTTGCGCAGCGTCGTAAGCTTGTCCGCGACAGCACGGACCTTGTCGGCCACCTCGATCGCTTTGCCGTTGTACCAATAGCCGTCGGGCGCGACGAAGACGACCGGCTCGATCTGGCCGAAGCGGTCGAGCACGCCCTGCTCGCCGAAATCGGGAGAGCATGACGACCAGACAGCGCCGATCGAGCTTGCCGCCAGCATCGCGGCGATGGTCTCGGGCATGTTCGGCATCATGGCGGCGATGCGGTCGCCGGCCTTGACGCCCAGCGACAGGAAGAGCTGCTGCAGCCGTGAAGTCAGCGCATGGAGTTCGTTCCAGGAGAGCCGGCGCTCGACCTTGTCCTCGCCGCGGAAGACGATGGCCTCACCGCCGCCGGTCTTCTGCAAAAGATTTTCGGCGAAATTCAGCCTGGCGTCGGGGAAGAAGCTGGCGCCGGGCATCCGCTCGCCGTCGACGAGGCCCCGCTCGCCCTTGTCGCCGACAAGCCCACAGAAATCCCAGACCAGGCTCCAGAAGGCTTCGCGGTTGTCGATCGACCAGCGATGGAGTTCGGCATAGGAGGGAAAACTGGCGCCGGCATGCGCTTCCGCGGCCTTGGTGAAAGCAGTAAGGGGGGCGGCATCAATCCGCTCCTGCGTCGGGCTCCACAAAGGTGTGTCGGCGGCCATAATCGCTCCTCCCAAAGCGCGTCGCGTTCGAGCCAGTTAAGCTCAACGTCGCCTATGCCATCGTCCCAAAAACGGCGCGCGATTGCGGATCGGGATCGTGCAGCCCGCTTATGCATATTGCAGCGCAGCAGAGCAAGATTTTGTTCCGGTGACCCGTGGCTGCGGGTGCGCAAATGCCATCGCAAGGCCATAAAGACTTGAAAAGCGTCGGCGCTCGGTTACACCCGTCGGGCGGTTTTGTCGGCAACGAAAGCATACGGGGCGAAATGCCATCATCTCTGATCCGGCGCGGGGTGTGGGCGATCGGCGTTGCCGTGCTCATCATCGCGCTCGCGGTCGCGGCGTTGCCGCTGATTGCCTCGACACGCATCGTGCGCGACCGCATCGCCTGGGAATTGAGCGCCTGGAGCGGCTTCAGGGTCACGATCGACGGCTCGCCGCGCATCGAAGTGTGGCCGAAGTTCCGGGCGATCCTCAGCGACGTGACGCTGTCGCAATGGACCGAGACCGAAACGCCGCCGGTGATCGAGGCCGACCGCGTCGAAGTCGATCTCTCAGCCATGGCTGCCCTGCAGGGCGACGTCGCCTTCTCGACCGCAAGGCTGGTGCGCCCGACGATCAGGGCGCAGCGCACGGCGAGCGGCTTCTATCTGCCGCCACTTCCGACCGGCGGGCGCATCACGCGCTCGATCGATACCGCGCGCGGCATTGTCACCGCCAACCCGCAGAAGCCGGACCTCGGCAGATTACCTTCCGATCCGTTCGGCACCGTGGAATTCCGCGATGGCCGCGTGGTGACTTCGGTTGACGGCAAGGACACCGAAATCCTGAGCAGCCTGAACGGCCAGGTCAACTGGGAAGCGATGAACAGCGATGCATCGCTGACCGTGACCGGAATCTGGCGCGGCGAGAGCGTGCAGCTCGATTTCTCCTCGCCAAAACCGCTGGTGCTGTTTGCCGGAGGGCCAGCCCCCGTCACCTTCTCCTTCAAGGCGGCGCCCGCGACGTTCTCGTTCGACGGAACGGCCTCGATGTCGGACAACGCCTATCTGGACGGCCAGGCAAAGTTCGCCGCGCCGTCGCTGCGGCGCGTGCTGGAATGGTCGCAGGCCGGCATCGCGCCAGGCGCTGCGATCGGCGCCGTCTCGATTGCCAGCAAGGTGAACGCCTCGGCGGGGCGCGCGAAATTCGAGAACACCACGGTCACGCTCAACAACAATCCGGGCATGGGAGCGCTGGATTTGTCCTTCGCCGAGGGACGCCCGGTGATTGCCGGCACGCTCGCCTTCGATACGCTGGACCTCAGATCCTTCCTGTCGGCTTTCACGCCTGTCGCGCCCACCGGCGAGGCCGGCCCCGGCGACATCGACACCAGCTTCGCCGACCGCATCAATCTGGACCTTAGGCTGTCGGCGGCGCATGCCACGGCCGGACCGGTGCAGCTTGCCGACGTCGCGGCGACCGCGCAGGTCAAGAACGGCCTTGCCGTCTTCGACATATCCGATGCGTCGGCCTTCAACGGCACTATCCAAAGCAGCCTGCGCTTCGACCGCAAGCCGGAAGGCACGCAGGTCGAGATGCGGCTCCTGGCGTCGGATGTCGATACGGGGGCCTTTGCCACGGCGGCGGGAATGACGCGATTAGTGCCGGCCGGCACCGGGACGGTATCGGTCATCCTCAAGGGACCGGGCAAGGCCTGGAATTCCATCTTCGAGAACGCTGACGGATCGTTCTCGGCGACGTTCGGGCCGGGCACGCTCAACGGGCTCGACCTGCCGGCCTTCCTCAAGCGCAACCAGCAAGGCGGCTTCTTCGCGCTCGACGACGTCGCCAACGGTTCGCTGCCGATCGACGGGGCCGAGATCAAGGCAAGCATCTCGAAGGGCGTGGCGCGCCTGGACAAGGCCGAGATCAATGCGCAGAAATACAAGATCTGGCTGTCGGGCATTGCCTCCTATGTAGGACGCGGGCTGGCACTCTCGGGCGGCGTGATGCCCAGCGGACAGCCGGCGCAGCAGTCCCAACAGGCCAACGGTCAGGCGGCTAGCCCGCCTCCCCCTCCGCCGAACCAGTCGCTGTTCTTCGTCGGCGGCAACTGGAGCGCGCCGTTCATCTCGCCGATCGCTCCCGGCGTCACGGGTCAATAAGTTTGGGGGCGCAAAGAGCGCCCCCAGTTCCTCATTCAACCGCGTTGTGCGGCCTGCTCGTCGAGCTGGCGCTGGACCTCGCGCCGCTTGTTGGCAATCGAGGCGATGATGACGCCGATCGCCACCACTGCGATCAGGATCGTGCAGGCAGCATTGATTTCCGGGGTCACGCCGAGACGCACCTGGCTGTAGATCTTCATCGGCAGCGTGGTGGCGCCGGGACCCGAGGTGAAGCTCGCGATGACCAGATCGTCCAGCGAGAGCGTGAAAGCCAGCATCCACCCGGAGATGATCGCCGGCAGGATGACCGGCAAGGTGATCTGGAAGAAGGTCTTCACCGGCGGCGCGCCGAGATCCATCGCCGCCTCCTCCAGCGAGCGGTCGAAGGAGACCAGCCGCGACTGCACGACGACGGCGACGAAGCACATGGTGAAGGTGATGTGCGCGAGCGTCACCGTGACGAAGCCGCGATCGAGCCCGACGGCGACGAAGAGCAAGAGCAGCGAGAGGCCGGTGATGACTTCCGGCATGACCAGCGGCGCGAACACCATGCCCGAGAAGAGCACCCGCCCCCTGAAGCGGGTGTAGCGCGTGAGCGTGATGGCGGCGAGGGTGCCGAGCACGGTCGCCACCGTTGCCGAGATGACGCCGACCCGCGCCGTGACCCAGGTGGCGTCCATCAGGCCCTGGTTGTGGAACAGCGACACGTACCATTTGGTCGAGAAGCCGCCCCAGACGGTGACGAGCTTGGATTCGTTGAAGGAAAAGACGATCAGAAGCACGATCGGCAGATAGAGGAAGGCAAAGCCCAGCACGATCGAGCTGATGTTGAAGCGGCTCCAGGTCGAGTTCATCTGCCCTGCTCCTGTGCCTTTGCCTGCGCCTGCTGGAAGAACATGATCGGTATGGTCAGCACCAGGAGCAGGATGACGGCCACCGCCGACGACACCGGCCAGTCGCGGTTTGAGAAGAACTCATTCCAGAGCGTCTTGCCGATCATCAGCGTCTGCGAACCGCCGAGGAGGTCGGGAATGACGAACTCGCCGACGGCGGGGATGAACACCAGCAGGCAGCCGGCGACGACGCCGGGCAGCGACAGCGGGAAGGTGATCTTCCAGAAGGCGACGGTCGGCGGGCAGCCGAGGTCCTGCGCCGCCTCGATCAGCGAATAGTCCATCTTCTCCAGCGAGGAATAGAGCGGCAGCACCATGAAGGGCAGGTAGGAATAGACGATGCCGATGAAGATCGCGGTGTAGGTGTTGAGAATGACCAGCGGCTGGCTGACCAGGCCGGTGGCGAGCAGAACCTGGTTGAGCAGCCCTTCGGGCTTCAGGATACCGATCCAGGCATAGACCCGGATCAAGAACGAGGTCCAGAAGGGCAGGATCACCAGCATCAGCAAGGTCGGGCGGATCGTGGCCGGCGCGCGCGCCATGCCATAGGCGATCGGATAGCCGACGATCAGCGTGAGTATCGTCGAGATCGCCGCGATGATCAGGCTGGTCACGTAAGCGTTGAAATAGAGCGCATCCTGGGTGAGCCAGATGTAGTTGTCGAAGTTGAGCTCGCGGAAGCCGGCAAGGAATCCCGAGACACCATCCTTGAAGTCGAGCACCGGCGTATAAGGCGGCATCGAGATCGCCGTCTGCGACAGCGAAATCTTGAAGACGATGATGAAGGGAACGAGGAAGAGGAACAGCAGCCAGAGATAGGGAATGATGATGACGAGGCGGTTGACGAAGCCCTTCGCCAATGTTGTCGGGACTGCGGCGGTTTCGGTCGACGAGGATGCGGTGGCGGCGATGTTGGTCATGACCCGCTTCTACCTCGTCAAAACGACGCCGGCGTCCGGCCGAAAGGAGACCCAGGCGCGGTCGTTCCAGGTGAGCGGATCCTCGGTGATCCGCGAGGCGTTCAACGCGCTCGCCCGCACGATCTGCCCGTCGTCGAGCTTGATATGATAGACGGTCATGTCGCCGAGATAGGCGACGTCGTAGACCTCGCCTTCGAGCGCGTTGACGGCATCGGCCGGCTTTTTCGAGGAAACCTTGATCTTCTCCGGCCGGATCGCGAAGATGATGTCGGAGCCGGCAGCGGCGGCGCCGCCATTGTCGACGACGATCTGCGCTCCGGTCGCGCCGGTGATGCGGGTCGTGCTTGCCGTGCGCTCGGCGACCTTGCCCTCGAACATGTTCACATTGCCGACGAAATGCGCCACGAAGCGCGAGGTCGGCGCCTCGTAGATCTCGGCAGGCGTCGCGACCTGCATCACCTCGCCCTTATCCATGATGGCGATCCGGTCGGCCATGGTCATGGCCTCCTCCTGGTCGTGCGTGACGACGACGAAGGTAAGGCCGAGTTCCTGCTGAAGGTCCATCAGTTCGAACTGGGTTTCCTCGCGCAGCTTCTTGTCCAAAGCGCCGAGCGGTTCGTCGAGCAGCAGAACCTTGGGCCGCTTGGCCACCGAGCGGGCAAGCGCCACGCGCTGGCGCTGGCCGCCCGAGAGCTGGTGCGGCTTGCGCTTGGCGAACTGCTCGAGCTTGACGAGCTTCAGCATCTCGGCGACGCGCTTTTCGATATCGGCTCCAGGCATGCCTTCCTGCTTGAGGCCGAAGGCGATGTTCTTTTCCACCGTCATATGCGGGAACAGCGCGTAGGACTGGAACATCATGTTGACCGGCCGCTTGTAGGGCGGAATGCCGCGCAGGTCCTGCCCGTCGAGTAGGATGCGGCCCGCGGACGGCTCCTCGAAGCCGGCGAGCATCCTGAGCAGCGTCGACTTTCCGCAGCCGGAAGCGCCGAGCAGCGCGAAGAATTCACGCTCGAAGATGGTCAGCGACAGATTGTTGACGGCGATGAAATCACCGAACTTCTTGGTGACCCTGTCGAACTGGATATAAGGCTTGGCATTCGGGTCGTTCCATGGCGCGAAATCCCTGCGAATGCTGCCAAGCGATTTCATGATCCCCACTCCGTTACTCTTAGAAATTCCAAAAAGAAAACGACCCCGGCAGTTGGCTGCCGGGGTCGTGTCGCAATGCTCACTGGCCGGTGACGATCTTGGTCCAGGTGCGCGTGATGACGCGCTGCGTCTTGGGATCGTACGGCGCAATCGTATACAGCTTCTTCATCGTCTCTTCGTCGGGATAGACCGAAGGATCTTCCAGGATCGCCTTGTCGACGAATTGCTGTGAGGCTTTGTTGCCGTTGGCGTAGAGCACGTAATTCGACGATTTGGCGATGACTTCGGGTGTCATCATGTAGTTGATGAACTCGAGCGCGTCGGCGACGTGCGGCGCGTCAGCGGGGATCGCCATCTGGTCGAACCACATCTCGGCGCCTTCCTTGGGCACCGAATAGCCGATCTCGACACCCTGCTTGGCTTCCACAGCGCGGTTGCGCGCCTGGAAGACGTCGCCCGACCAGCCGATCGCCAGGCAGATGTCGCCATTGGCCAAGGCGTTGATGTATTCGGACGAATGGAACTTGCGGACATAGGGCCGCACCTTCAGCAACGCCTCCTCGGCCTTGGAGATGTCATCGGGAGAGGTACTGTTGGGATCGAGCCCGAGATATTTAAGCGCCGCTGGAAGGACGTCGGTGGGAGAGTCCAGCACATAGACGCCGCAATCCTTCAGCTTGGCCAGCTTGTCGGGATTGAAGAAGACGTCCCAGCTGTCGATCTTGTCGGTGCCGAGTGCGGCCTGCACCTTCTTGACGTTATAGCCGAGGCCGACCGTGCCCCACATGTAGTTGACCGAATATTCGTTGCCCGGATCGTATTTGGCGGTGCGCTCGGAAATAACGTCCCACATGTTGGAGAGGTTCGGCAGCTTCGACTTGTCGAGCTTCTGGAACACGCCCGCCTGGATCTGGCGCGCCAGGAAGTTGGCGCTCGGCACGACAACGTCATAGCCGCTGCCGCCGGCGAGCAGTTTCGTCTCCAGGATCTCGTTGGAATCGAAGGTGTCGTAGACGACCTTGATACCGGTCTTCTTGGTGAAGTCGTCGATGATCGAGCTGTCGATATAGTCCGACCAGTTGTAGACGTTGACGACGCGGTCCTCGGCGTGGCCGCTTAGTGTGAAAAGCGTCAGAAATGCCGACGTCGCCGAAAGCAAAAGCGCTTTGCGGATCATGCTGTTCTCCTTTGGTGAGTGTTCCCTCGCCGGCTCGTCGCGATATGGCGGGGCGGCGTTGGTTTCAGAGTATTGAGCTTTCCGGAGAGCGACAAGCGCGAACTGACCACGCCAGGCTCTGTCATGGCATCAAGGTTCGAGGCCTCTCGGCCTCTCCGGCGAGGCGCCCGGGCGGCGGCAACGGCATGCACCGTGGCGTATTGAGAGCTATGACGATGCTGTCCGGCCCCGAGCAGGCCGGCGGAGACACTTGGCAAGATACGCCTGTCTTGTTGTTGCCGTAATCGCAGCCTGCCCGCCCGGCGACTGGGTTGTCAATGGGGAACGCTGCCTAAAGCGCGTCGCGCTGAAAGGGATTCGGGCGACGCGTTTTAAGTCTTGTCTTGATGCATGTCGTTCTCCCAAAACCGCTGCGCAGTTCGGGCGACATGCATTAACGTCAATTGGGCGATGGCAGGCCGGTGACGCCGGGACGCGCCGGCCGCGTCTGGCGCTTGAACTCCAGCCCGATATGGATGAGCAGCGCCGTGACCACGACCGCGCCGCCGACGATGGTGCGCACCGACGGCACTTCGGAATGGACGAGCCAGACCCAGATCGGCCCGAGGATCGGCTCGAAGGTGCCGAGCAGCGCCGCGATCGCCGCCGGCACCAGCCGCGCGCCCATGGCGAAGAAGGCGAGGCCGACGCCAAGGTTGACGACGCCGAAGGCGAAGAGGAAGCCCATGTCCCGCGCCGAGACCGCGAATGCCGAGGCCTGGGAAGCGGCGAAAGCACCGGCGAGCAGCGCCGCAAGGCAATTGGCCGGCACCATGCGTACATGGGCGAAGCGCCGGGTAATCACGGTCGCGACAGAAAACATCACCGCGATCAGCAGCGCCAGCCCGTCGCCGATCGGCGAGACGGCCCCGCCCAGGGATTCGGAGACCATGATGGCGACGCCGGCGATGACGGCGGCAATCGCGATCCAGGTCGCCGAACCGACCCGTTCGCGAAACAGGAGCCAGGCAAGGAGAGCCGCAAGCAGCGGCACGCCGGCCTGCATCAGGAGGATGTTGGCGACAGTCGTGTAGGCGAGCGCCACCACGAAACTGGTCGAGGCAGTGGCAAAGCAGAAGGCGACGCCAAGGCCGGGCAGGCCCATGTGCCGAAAGAGGTTCACAGTGCCGCGCCAACCATCGCGCCAAAGCATGAATGCGATGAGAAAGGCCACGGCCCATAGCGAACGCCAGAACACCACGGTCCAGCTGTCGCCGACATGGATAAAACGGGCGATGGTGCCGCCGAAACTCCACATCAGCGCCGACAGGAAGACCAGGAGCATGCCGATCCGCTCCTCGCGCGGCGAGACGGCCGGCAAGGCGGTGGAGGACGGAGCGACGGGGGACGAGGCGGTACCGGTCATGGCGGATGACTGTCAGCGAGTTGCGTTCGACACGATGCATCAGGAACGACAAAGAACTGCGTCTCAATCGCGTAGCGCAAAGGCGCAAAACCGGCGTGATCCAGCATCCGGCGAAGCTTGGGGCAGTCGGCCGAGATCATCCCTGGAAATCGAAGGCGCTGAGACCCGTCACCATCTCGTCGAGGCCGAGCGGGCGCGTCACCGGCGGCTCGGCGCGCGCGAGGCAGCCGACGCGCTCGCAGAGCCTGCAGGCGGGGCCTACCGGCGTGGCGAAGCCTTGCCCGGGCTTGCCGGCGGCTCCGACCGGCAGCGCCGCGCCATAGACGATCTCGTCGCGGAAGCCGATGTCGCAGCCGAGCAGGAGCGCGGTGCGGCGCGGCCGTTCGGAGAAGGCCCCTTGCGGACCTTCCAGCGTCCGGGCGATGCAAAGGAACTCGGCGCCATCGGGCATTTCCACCGCCTCGACCAGGATCTGGCCCGGCTGCGAGAAGGCCGCATGGACGGGAAGCTTGGGGCAGCCGCCGCCGAAGCGGCTCTGCGGATAACCCTGGCTGCCGGCTTTGCGGAAGCGGTTGCCGGCGTTGTCGACCTCCAGCATGAAGAAGGGAACGGCCGAGGCGCCCGGCCGCTGCAGCATGGTCAGGCGATTTGCCGCCTGTTCGAAGGAGACGCCGAAGCGGGAACGCAAGACGTCGATGTCGTAGCGGGCGCGCAGGGCCGCGGCATGGAAAGGCTGATAGGGCATCATCAGCGCGTGCGCCGCGTAGCGGCCGAGTTCGAAGCGGGCGAGCCGGCGCGCCTCGTCGGTGCCGAGCTTCAGCGTCTGGATCTCGCCGGCGACGGCCACCGACATGCGGATCAGGCTCGCCTCCATGGCGACTTCGCGCAGTTGATCGAACGGCGACAGCCGCTCGGACAGGAACAGACGCTGCGAATGGCGGTCGTAGCGACGGCGCCAGTTGGGCATGGTGGCGACAGGCAGCACCTTGACGACGATGCCATGCTCCCGCCTCAGCCAGGCCTTCAGCGCGGCGAACAGATCATCGCCGGGGTCGAGGACCGATGTGAAAGCCTCGGCCTCCTCTTCCAGCGAGGCAAAGTGGTTCGGCCGGCGCTCGAACACTTCGTGGACTTCATCGGCGGGTAGGCGCGCGCCGGACAGCGCGGTCGCCCTGCCTTCCTTCGCCAGCAGTTGGTTCAGATCGGACAGGCGCTCGGCCTGCTCGCGATAGGCGCGAAAGAGTTTCACCATCGCCGCCGAAGCGTTCGGCGCCGTCTCGGCAAGATCGATCAGCTCCTGATCGCCGGGGAGTTCGCCGGCAAGAAGCGGATCGCTGAACGCTTCGCGCAAGGCCGCGATCGAGCCTTTTGTCTCTCCCTGGAGTTCGTGCGGATCGACCTTGTACACCGAGGCAAGCTTGAGAATGAGCTGCACCGTCAGCGGCCGCTGGTTGCGCTCGATGAGGTTGAGATAGGAAGGCGAGATGCCCAACCCTTCGGCCATCGCCGTTTGGGTCAGGCTCCTGGCGTTGCGCAGCCGGCGCAGCCGCGGCCCGGCGAAGATCTTCTGGTCGGCCATCCCTGCTATCCTTGACAAGGATTTACATAAACATCGAGTTCGGCGCTCGCATCGCCGCCTTTACAATCGTGACAAATTTACAGGGCCAACCTGTCAATGACAACACAGCTTTTCCTTTATTTTCCGAGGTATTTTGCGGTTTTTCTAGGTGCTTTCGCGCTGCAATGTAAATGATGTCATACACAGACGTCGTAAGATATGCCTTTGCGATGCGGCGCTGACGCAGCTACCGAATGACCGGAGTGACCAATGACCGATTTTTACAACCTCGTCCCCTCCGCGCCGGAAGGCCGTTTCGGCGGCATCGAGCGCCCCTATTCGCCAGAGGATGTGAAACGGTTGCGCGGCTCCGTGCAGATTCGACAGACGCTGGCCGAGATGGGCGCGAACCGGCTGTGGAAGCTCATCCACGAGGAGGATTTCGTCAACGCGCTGGGCGCCATGTCGGGCAACCAGGCCATGCAGCAGGTTCGGGCCGGGCTGAAGGCGATCTATCTTTCCGGCTGGCAGGTGGCCGCGGACGCCAATACCGCCTCGGCGATGTATCCCGACCAGTCGCTTTACCCGGCCAATGCGGCGCCGGAACTCGTCAAGCGCATCAACCGCACCTTGCAGCGCGCCGACCAGATCGAGACGTCCGAGGGCAAGGGGCTGTCGGTCGAGACCTGGTTCGCGCCGATCGTGGCCGATGCGGAAGCCGGCTTCGGTGGCCCGCTCAACGCCTTCGAGATCATGAAGGCGTTCATCGAGGCGGGCGCCGCCGGCGTCCACTACGAGGACCAGCTGGCGTCCGAAAAGAAATGCGGCCATCTCGGCGGCAAGGTGCTGATCCCGACGGCGGCGCATATCCGCAACCTCAACGCGGCGCGCCTTGCGGCCGACGTGATGGGCACGCCGACGCTGGTCGTGGCGCGCACGGACGCCGAGGCGGCGAAGCTGTTGACCTCCGATATCGACGAGCGCGACCGGCCTTTTGTCGATTACGATGCAGGCCGCACGGTCGAGGGCTTCTACAATGTGCGGAACGGCATCGAGCCCTGCATCGCGCGCGCCGTGGCCTATGCGCCGCATGCCGACCTGATCTGGTGCGAGACCTCGAAGCCGGATCTGGCGCAGGCGAGGAAATTCGCCGAGGGCGTGCACAAGCACCATCCGGGCAAGCTGCTCGCCTACAATTGTTCGCCGTCCTTCAACTGGAAGAAGAATCTCGACGACGCGACGATCGCCAAGTTCCAGAAGGAGCTCGGCGCGATGGGCTACAAGTTCCAGTTCATCACGCTCGCCGGCTTCCACCAGTTGAACTTCGGCATGTTCGAGCTGGCGCGCGGCTACAAGGATCGCCAGATGGCGGCCTATTCGGAACTGCAGGAGGCCGAGTTCGCGGCGGAAGCCAACGGCTACACCGCGGCCAAGCACCAGCGCGAGGTCGGCACCGGCTATTTCGACGCCGTGTCGATGGCGATCACCGGCGGCCAGTCTTCGACCACCGCCATGCATGAATCGACCGAGCACGCCCAGTTCAGGCCGGCGGCCGAGTAACGGATAACAACCAGAGGAAACGCCCGCAGGGCATTTGCATCGAGGAGAAGACCAATGGCATCGATAAGCCGCGTCAAGGAAAGGGCAGAAGAACAATCGAGCGCAATGAGCGTCGACCAGCAGGCGACGATCCGCATGCTCGCCAACGATCTGCACAGGCTCAACCAGTCGGTCATGAAGGCAGTCGAGGCCGGAGTCTCGGTGGAGCTGGTGCGTTCGGCCAGGCACCATGGCGGCGACGGCAATTGGGGAGACCTTTTAATCCCGGTGATCGTTACCCAACAGAGCCACACTTGACGTAACGTCAACAATTTCGGCGAATGTCTCCCGCGCGATATACGTTCGGGAGACTATCGCATTTTTCGGCTTGCCTTCGTCGCCGAGGGATACGACTTGCGCTGAATTCCAGAATTTATTGCTATATTTCGACCTCGATCGTTTCAGCTTGACACCGGCCGCGATCTCACTCAATTGTGCCTCAGGTTTCAACCCTGCATTGAACCAGAGTGCCTGCCCGCCGATGTGCCCCGCCGACCATGACGACCGATCCGAAAAACACCCGCAACCAACAGCCCGGACTGGTACGATCGCGGCGGATTTTTCCAAGGTGCTCGTCGTCGGGAAATCATCGATCAACCGCGTCGTGGTGTCGAAAATCGTCGAGAAATCGGGGCTGAAGCCGATTTCGGAGCCGCCAGAGGCCGCCGAGAAGACACTGGCCGGCCAAGTGCCCGGCGCCGTCATCCTGGACGGCGGCCCGGACAACAAGGATTGCGACCGGCTGTTGTCGGCCATCGACGCGCTGCGGCGCGCCTCCGGCAAGCCGCTGCCGGCGGTGATCCTGCTTTCAACCAGGAATGGCACTCCCGAAAGCCTCGGCCTGTCGAGCGTGGTCGATGCGGTGGTTGCCAAGCCGATCACGCCCGAAAGGCTGCAACCCGTGGTCGACCGCCTGGTCGGACGCGGGTAGAGCGCCCTAAACCGGTCAGCCTGCCGCGGCGATGCCTTCGATCAATGCCGGCAGTTCGCTCAGGTCGGCGATCTGGCGGAAACGCGGCGCGGCCACCGGCGCCTCGGCATGCTCGGCCGCCCAGGTCAATTCATGCGGGACATAGATGCCCCAGCCGCCGGCATCGATGGCAGGCACGACATCCGACTTCAGCGAGTTGCCGACCATCACGCTCTTTTGCGGTCCGTCGCCATGGCGGCTGAAGATGCGGGCATAGGTGGCTGCGCTCTTGTCGCTGACAATCTCGACGGCGTCGAAGAGCTCACCCAGTCCCGATTGCGCCAGCTTGCGCTCCTGGTCCATGAGGTCACCCTTGGTGATCAGCACCAGGCGGTAGCTGCCGGCGAGCTTCTCGACCGTCTCACGCGCATGCGGCAGCGGCTCGATCGGATGGCTGAGCATGTCGCGGCCGGCAGCCAGGATTTCCGCAATGGTCGAGCCCGGAACGCGGCCTTCCGTAACCTCGATGGCCGTCTCGATCATCGACAGCGTGAAGCTCTTGATGCCGAAGCCGTAGAGGCCGAGATTGCGCTTTGCCGCTTCGAGCAGGGTCGCCGAAACCACGCTTGCCTCGCCGTGCTCGGCAAGCATGGCGATGAAGCGCTGTTCGGTCATGCGGAAGAACTGCTCGTTCTGCCACAGCGTGTCGTCGGCATCGAATCCGATCGTAGTAAGAGCGGACATGGCCACCTCATCTTGCCGAAATGGAGATGTAGACGCGTTCGCCTAATACTGCCAGCCGGTCCGCAAGGGGCGGCCCCTGGGCAAGCGCCTTGCCCCTCCCCTTCCCTTCCCCCGTGGCGCCCGGCTATAGTCCGAAATCCGCAACACAATCTGGTGAATGATGCCGCCTGAGAAAAAGGAAGTCCGTCCGTCAAGCCGGGGGGGACGCGCCCGCACGCCTGCCTTCCTGAAGAACCAACGCGGTGTGAAGAACTGGAAGGAAGCCAGCGCCTGGCTGGAATGGCGCGGCATCGAGGACATAGAGTGCATAACGCCCGACCAGGCGGGCGTCGCCCGCGGCAAGATGATGCCGTCGAAGAAATTCACCTCCAACACCTCGCTGGCGCTGCCTTCGGCCGTGTTCATGACGACGATCTCGGGCGGCTATCCCGAGGACGGCAACGGCTTCCACTATCCCGAAGATGACGGCGACCTGAAGCTTCTGCCCGATCTTTCGACGCTGACGGTCGTGCCCTGGGAAGAGGACCCGACGGCCGCGGTCATCTGCGATCTCGTGCACCAGGACGGCCGCTCGGTCGAGTTCACGCCGCGCAACGTCTTGAAGCGCGTGCTTGCGGCCTATGACGAGCGCGGCCTGAAGCCGGTGGTGGCGCCCGAGATCGAATTCTATCTGGTGCGCAAGAACCCCGATCCGGACTACCCGCTGACGCCGCCCGTCGGGCGCTCGGGCCGGCCGATCGGCGGAGGCGCCGGTTATTCGATCGCCGGCGTCAACGAATTCGACGAACTTATCGACGACATCTACCATTTCTCGGAACGCCAGGGCCTGGAGATCGACACGCTGATCCATGAGGAGGGCGCCGGCCAGCTCGAGATCAATCTGCGCCACGGCAACCCGATCGAGCTCGCCGACCAGGTCTTCATGTTCAAGCGCACCATTCGCGAGGCGGCGCTGAAGCATGAGATCTACGCCACCTTCATGGCCAAGCCGATCCAGGGGCAACCGGGCTCGGCCATGCACATCCACCAGTCGGTGGTCGACAAGAAGACCGGCAAAAACATCTTCTCGGCCGAGGACGGGTCCGAGACCGACGCATTCTTCCATTTCATCGGCGGCATGCAGAAGCACGTGCCGAACGCGCTGGTGATGTTCGCGCCTTATGTGAATTCCTACCGCCGGCTGACGCAGCAGGCGTCGGCTCCGGTCAACAACAAATGGGGTTATGACAACCGCACCACCGCCTTCCGCGTGCCGCGCTCGGATCCGGCGGCGCGGCGCGTGGAAAACCGCATCCCGTCATCCGATGCCAACCCCTATCTGGCCCTGGCGGCGTCGCTTGCCTGCGGGCTGGTCGGCATAAACAACAAGATCAAGGCGGAACCGCCGGTCCTGACGACCGCCAATGCGGATGAGATCGACCTGCCGCGCGGCCTTCTGGAAGCCGTAGGCCTGTTCGAGGACGACAAAGAACTCGGCGCCATCCTTGGCAAATCCTTCGCCGCCACATACACCGCGATCAAGCGCGCCGAGTTCGAGACCTTCATGGAAGTGATCAGCCCGTGGGAGCGGGAGTATCTCTTGTTGAACGTATAGGGCACACTGATCATGCCCTATCAGTCTCCCATTTCCCCGGGCCGCTCGTGGTACGAGGATACGGCCGGGCCTCGGCCCGAATATCCTTCGCTAGATGGTGATCGCCAATGTGACGTCGTCATCATCGGGGGCGGCTTCACCGGTTTGTCGGCAGCCGCGCACTTGGCGAAGACAGGCGCAAATGTCGTCCTCATCGAAGCCCATCGCCTCGGCGACGGCGCGTCGGGGCGCAATGGCGGCCAGCTCGGCACCGGGCAGCGCGCCTGGGCCGAGGAACTGGAGGCCGAGTACGGCCTCTCCCGCGCCAGGGCGCTGTTCGGCATGGCTGAAGAAGCCAAGGCGCATCTGTTCGACTTCGCCGCCGCCAATGCCATCGAGATCGACTATATGCCGGGCCAATTGTCGGTGGCGCACAAGCGGCGCTATGTCGACGACTACAAACGCCATGCCGAGATCATGGCGAGCCGCTTCGACTATCCGCATGTCAGCTTCATGGACGCGGCGGAGACAGCGCAGCGGCTGGGCTCGACACGCTATTTCGGTGGCACGCGCGACACCGGCACCGGGCACATCCATCCGCTGAAGCTGGTGATCGGCACAGCGAAAGCGGCTGCGGCGGCCGGCGCGCATCTCTTCGAGCAGACACCGTCCACCGGCATTTTTTCCAGCGGCGGCAAGGTGACGGTCACGACGCCCAAGGGCACGATTACCGCCGACAGATGCATGATCGCTGTCAACGCCTATGGCGGCAATCTGGAGCCGGTAAGCGCGGCGCACATCATGCCGATCGGTTCCTTCATCGGCGCGACCGTGCCGCTCGGCGCGGCCTCCGAAGTGCTGCCGGGCGGCGAGTCGGTCGACGATTCCCGCTTCGTGGTGCGCTATTTCCGCAAGTCGAAAGACGGACGGCTCCTGTTCGGCGGCCGCGAGGTCTATGCCGTCAACGACCCGAAGGACATCCATATCCACATCCGCAGGCAGATCACCGAGCTCTACCCGGACCTGAAGGATGTCGAGATCACGCATGGCTGGGGCGGCTATGTCGGCATCACGGTGCCGAGAAAGCAGTTCGTGCGCGAGGTGATGCCGAAGGTGATCTCGATAGGCGGCTATTCCGGCCACGGCGTCATGCTGTCGAACTTCTTCGGCAAGCTCTATGCCGAGACCGTTGCCGGCAATCGCGACCGGCTGAAACTGATCGAGGATTTGAAAATCCCCGCCTTCCCCGGCGGTCGCCGATTTCGCGCGCCGCTCTTGTTTCTTGCCCTCAACTGGTTCGCGCTGCGCGACAGGATTTGAAGCCGCAGGCCCAGCCGAAGCCGCCGATTCGAGCCGGCGACTTCCACGCGGCAGGTTGTGGAAGCCTTAACAGGCGCGCCGAATTTCGCAAATTGGCTCACTCATGCCATAATCAACAGTAAAAGATGCAATTATGGGCGAAAATCCGGGGACTTCGCGGACCTTGTCCGCAGTGATTTAGGGACCGATGCCGATCCTTACGACAATGATCGAAAGAACGTCGGCCCGCTTGTTGGAGGTGGTTTGAGTGAACGAGCCCTTCAGTTTCGGCGCGCCGGAACGGCAGCGCTTTACAATGCAGTTCGGCTATAACGTACGACCGTCCTTCTGGCAGAAGGTGCAGTCGAACGCGCATC
Organism: Mesorhizobium sp. B4-1-3; assembly: GCF_006439355.1. Taxonomy (GTDB): domain Bacteria; phylum Pseudomonadota; class Alphaproteobacteria; order Rhizobiales; family Rhizobiaceae; genus Mesorhizobium. The sequence goes on along the minus strand of NZ_VFTG01000030.1, from coordinate 34,328 downwards.
TGGTCATTGCAGCGGTCGGCACCGCCGCGCTGCTCAGCGTGGCCGCGGTGGCGCTGTGGCTGTGTTTTCCGGGCAGCGACCGGCAAGTGACTGCGGCAAATGCCGCGCAGATCGTTCCGACAATTCCGGTGAAGACCACGAAAGTCGCTCCGGCGGCAGCGGCGGTCGCCGTAGCGACGGCGCCGCAGGCCGCACGCAAGGGGGATGCGGTAACGCCCACGACGGCGGCCCGCGAAGCCAGCATTCCGGCCCTGGCATCGAACAACCCGCGTTGGACGGCTTCGGACGCCAACACGCCACCTGCCCCGGTCGAGAACCAGCCAGCTCCATCCAAACAGGCCGCGGACACGGCCCCGGCGCAATCCGCCGATACGGCCTTTGCCGAAGCCGATGCCGAGAACGACGCCTCGAACGCGCTGTCGCAGGTCGCGGGCGCCGCGAGCGAGACGTCGACGGCAGCGAAGAAGCCGAGCGACAAGATGGATGGCGCCCAGACCGCCGCCATTCCCGAAGCCAACCCGCAGGTTCCCGATTCTGAGCCGGCAGCGACGGACGACCCGGCCCAGCTCAAGTCGAAGCCGCAGAAAGCCGGCGCGGCCGCAAACGGGCGTATTTTGAGGGCTGTGACCATGCGCTCGGGCCCGAAGAAGGGGGCTGCCGCAATTATCACGGTGCCGGCCAAGGCATCGGTGCAGGTGATGAATTGCAAGCAGTGGTGCGAGATCGTCTATAACGGCAAGCGCGGCTGGGTCTACAAAAGTTACGTCAAGACTGGCGCCTGAGCCATTGTGCCGACGGTGCCGAGCGCGATGCCGTCAGCCGCCGAAGAGCCCACGCAGGCGCTGACGCCGGCGATCATCTGTGCGCTTCTTGACGAACTCCCGATGCTCTTCGAACGGCACTTCGAAAAGGCCGCAGTTCTGGCAACCTTCCTTCTTCCCGCAAGAGGGGATCCAGCATTTGACGTCGTGTGTCCAGGAGAGTGCCAAACGCTCCAGATGAAGGCTGGAAGAACTCTTGAGAAGGATAAGTTCGCCGGGGACCGCCGTACGCTTGAGGTGATCCGAAACCTCTTTAGGCGTGCGCAGTTCGACGAACCGACCGCTGTCGCGATCGGCCTGGCTGGCCTTCGAGCGATGCGCATGTTCCCCTACATAGATCACTTGGTCGGCAATGTTGCGCGCGCTGTCGTAGGCTCGCGCATATTTCGCGTTCGAGCCGGCAAAGTCCGATAGCTGGCCGAGCACGATTCGCTTTCGCCCGGCCCTTGATTTTGCCACCATGTCGAAGGCGAGCGACAGCGAATGCCATGGGGCCTTGGCGGTGTCGACGATGAAGTGTGGGCCTCCGTCCACGGTCAAGACGTGGCAGCGATTCGCCAACGGCTCGAATGTCGCGATCCTCTGCTCCACCATTTGCGCAGGCACGCCAAGTTCCAGCGCGGTGGCGGCCGCGGCGGCGGTTGGCAGCCAGAAATGCTCACCGGGAAACGGGGTCTTGAGCTTCAGCGCTCCGCCCCGCCAGTGAAGCGTCACGCCGAGCGTTCTCGGATACGCGGCACTGATATCGGTGACGCGATAGTCGGCCGTTTCCGACTCGCCGAACGTGACGAAGCGATGCGCAGCGCCCGATGCCATGGCCAGCACATTGGGATCGTCGGCATTGAACACCGCAAAGCCGCCGGGCTCCAGCGCGTCGACAAGAGCGCGCTTCTCGCGAGCGACGTTCTCCAGCGTTTTGAAACTGGAGAAATGCTCAAGCCGCACCATGGTGACAACAGCCACGTGCGGCTTGAGCATCTGCGCCATGGGCCTGATCGTATCGACGCCGAATGCGCCCGCTTCGAAGACGACGTAGTCGGCCTCGCCGCTCTTGTTCATGCGTTTGTAGAGCGTGCTGACCAGCGACTTTATCGTGTTGGCCAAGACCCGCGTGTAAACCCGCGCGTGGCCGGCCAGGATGTGCCCAAGCAGGCTCGCCGCAGGTCGACTTTCCTGAGCTGCCGGTTACGCCGATAAAGGTGGCCTTGCTTCGCGTCCGCGCGCGCTTTGCTCGATAAATCTTGAGACGTTGCCCGAGTTCTTCGCGAATTTTTCGCAGTCCGAATTTCATGGCCGCCCGCCTCAAGCCGGACACCGTTATGCCTTTCGCCGGATCATGGAGTCAAACACGGCTCCATATCCATCACTTAAATACAGCGGCCGCCGTCGACCTCCAGTGCCACGCCGGTGATGAAGGAGGCTTCATCCGAGGCGAGCCACAGCGCCGCGTTGGCGATGTCGAGGGGCGTCGAGAGCCGGCCGAGCGGGATCGAGGCGCGGAACCTTTCGCGGATCTCAGGCGTGTCGGCGCCCATGAACTTCTCCAGCATGCCGGTTTCGCCGGCGACCGGACAGAGGCAGTTGACGCGGATGTTCCTCGGCGCCAGTTCGATCGCCATCGACTTGGTGGCGGTGATCGCCCAGCCCTTGGAGGCGTTGTACCAGGTCAGGCCCGGCCTGGGCCGAAGTCCCGCCGTCGAGGCCGTGGTCAGGATGACGCCGCCACCCTGCCGGTCCATGATCGGCACGACGGCGAGCGCGGCGTGGTAGATCGCCTTCATGTTGACCGCGGTGATCAGGTCGAAGGTTTCCTCGTCGACGGCGAGCATATCGCCGTTGCGATGGGTGAAGCCCGCATTGTTGACCATGATGTCGACGCGGCCGAAGGCGCTCTTGGCGGCATAGATCATCTCGTCGAATTCGGAGCGCAGGGACACATCGGTCTGGGTCCAGATCGCGGTGGGACCGATCTCTTCGGCCACCCGCTCGGCGCCCTTGGCGTTGAGGTCGGCGACGACAACGCGCGCGCCCTCTTCGGCGAAGCGCCTGGCCATGCCCTCCCCGAAACCCGATGCGGCACCGGTGATGATGGCGACCTTGTTTTCCAGACGCATGGTTTTCCCGCTCATTGGATTTCCGCAGTTCTTGATTTTCCGGCCGCCGCCCCGCAGCGATATTCTCCCTTAGCTTTCGTCACATTCGCGTTCTATGGTGCGGCCGCGAACGTTGCCGGAAGCCATGGCTTTGCCGACAGGCCTGTCGGCAGCGCAAGTGTCGCGGAAACAGGTGGACCGATGCAACAGCAAGCGATTGGTCCTGCCTGTGACACCATGGCACTGGAAAATTTAAATCGATTAGAATATACCAACCGCGTTGCCGGCATCCGGCATCAAATCGGACTGACCATGACCAGCCAGATCATCCCTGTCGATCCCTTCGACTTCATCATCTTCGGTGGCACCGGCGACCTGTCGGAACGCAAGCTCCTGCCCTCGCTCTACTACCGCCAGCGCGACCATCAGTTCTGCGAACCGACGCGCATTATCGGCACCTCGCGCGCCAAGATGACCGACGCCGAATTCCAGACTTTCGCCAGGCAGGCGATTTCGTCGCACGTCAAGCCGGCCGATATCGACCAGAAGGAACTGGAAACCTTCCTGGCCAGGCTTTCCTATGTCCCGGCCGACGCCACCAGCGGCGCAGGCTTCGACAAGCTGAAGAAAGCGATCGGCGACAGCGATCGCATCCGGGCCTTCTATCTTGCGGTGGCGCCGGCGCTGTTCGGCGATATCTCGCACCAGCTCAAGCAGCACAAGCTGATCACGCCGAGCTCGCGCATCGTGCTGGAGAAGCCGATCGGCCGCGACCTGACCTCGGCGCGCGCGCTGAACGACGCAGTGGGCGACGATTTCCACGAAGGCCAGATCTTCCGTATCGACCATTATCTCGGCAAGGAAACCGTGCAGAACCTGATGGCGCTGCGCTTTGCCAACGCGCTCTACGAGCCGCTGTGGAACTCCGCCCATATCGACCACGTGCAGATCACGGTCGCCGAGACCGTCGGCCTCGAAGACCGCGTCACCTATTACGACAAGGCCGGCGCGCTGCGCGACATGGTGCAGAACCATATGCTGCAGCTTCTATGCCTCGTCGCCATGGAAACGCCGTCCTCGATGGACGCCGACGCGGTGCGCGACGAGAAGCTGAAGGTGCTCAGGGCACTGAAGCGCATCAACGGCAACGAAGCGCCAAAGCACACGGTGCGCGGTCAATATCGCGCCGGCGCGTCGGCGGGCGGCCCGGTCAAGGGCTATGTCGAGGAACTCGGCAAGGACAGCGCCACCGAGACCTTCGTCGCCATAAGGGCCGAGATCGGCAACTGGCGCTGGGCCGGCGTTCCGTTCTATCTCAGGACCGGCAAAAGGCTGGCGAGCCGGGTCTCGGAAATCGTCATCGAGTTCAAGCCGATCCCCTTCTCGATCTTCGACGAAGGCGCGGGGCCGATCTTCGCCAATCAGCTGGTGATCCGGTTGCAGCCCGACGAAGGCGTCAAGCAGTTCATCATGATCAAGGATCCGGGACCGGGCGGCATGCGGCTGCGCCAGATCTCGCTCGACATGAGCTTCGCGCAGTCTTTCGACGGGCGTGCGCCTGACGCCTATGAGCGGCTGATCATGGATGTGGTGCGCGGCAACCAGACACTGTTCATGCGCCGCGACGAAGTCGAGGCGGCGTGGAAATGGATCGACCCGATCCAGAATGCCTGGGAAAGCGCCAGGCAGGAGGCGCAGGGCTATACGGCCGGAACCTGGGGGCCGTCGGCCTCGATCGCTCTTATCGAACGCGACGGACGGACATGGCACGAGAGCAATTGAGCGAAGTCCGCTACGGCTGGAACGGCTTTGCCGACCGCCAGGACCTGGCGACGGCGCTTGCCGGGGAGATTGCAGACCGATTGACCAGCGCCATCGCGGAACGCGGCGCCGCGCTGCTCGCGGTGTCCGGCGGCACCACGCCGGCGAAGCTGTTCGCGGCGCTGTCGACCACGCCGATCGCCTGGGACAAGGTTACCGTGACGCTGGTCGACGAGCGCTTCGTGCCGCCGTCCTCGCCGCGCTCGAATGCCGGGCTGGTGGCGGCGAACCTGCTCCAGAACAAGGCCGCGGCGGCGCGCTTCGTGCCGCTCTACCATGAGGCGGCAAGCATCGAGGACGCTGCGGCGGCGGACAGCGAAGCACTCAGGTCGCTGCCTTGGCCGCTCGACGTGGTGATCCTCGGCATGGGCGGCGACGGCCATACGGCGTCGTTCTTCCCGGATGCCGGCAATCTCGAGGAATTGCTCGATCCGGCCTCGCAGCGGATCGTGCTGCCGGTGCATGCGGCAAGCGGCGGCGAGCCACGGCTCACGCTGTCGATGGCGCGCATCCTCGCCGCCGGCTTCATCGCGCTCCATATCGAAGGCGAGGACAAGCGCGTGGCGTTCAACGGCGCGACGGGTCCCGGCGCAAAGAAGCCCATCCGCAGAGTGCTCGAGGCGGCGCCGCGACCGATCGAGGTGTTCTGGGCACCCTGATTTCAGATGAGGACAAGTCCGGTGGCAGAGGGAGGACGTCGCCGGGCTCGAAAGGACGGAACATGACAGCCAGACGCGATATCGAAGCCATCACGGAACGCATCCGCCACCGTTCGAAAGCCGGCCGCGAAGCCTATCTCGGCCGCATCGCGGAGGCCTCCAGCCGCACCGCCAATCGCGCGGTGCTGGGTTGCGGCAACCTCGCCCACGGTTTTGCCGTGTGCAGCCCGTCGGAAAAGATCGCGCTCGGCGAGGATCGCGTGCCGAATCTCGGCATCATCACCTCCTACAACGATATGCTATCGGCGCATCAACCCTTCGAGACGTTCCCGGCGCTGATCAAGGAAGCCGCGCGGGAAGCGGGCGGCATCGCCCAGGTGGCGGGCGGCGTGCCGGCGATGTGCGATGGCGTCACGCAAGGCCAGCCCGGCATGGAGCTGTCGCTGTTTTCGCGCGACGTGATCGCGATGGCGGCGGCGATCGGCCTGTCGCACAACATGTTCGACGCGGCCGTCTTTCTCGGCGTGTGCGACAAGATCGTGCCCGGGCTGGTGATTGCCGCGCTCACCTTCGGACATCTGCCGGCCGTCTTCATCCCCGCAGGACCGATGACGACCGGGCTCGCGAACGACGAGAAGGCCAAGGTCCGCCAGCTCTATGCCGAAGGCAAGGTCGGCCGCGCCGAGTTGCTGGAAGCGGAGTCCAAGTCCTATCATGGGCCAGGCACCTGCACCTTCTACGGCACCGCTAACTCCAACCAGATGCTGATGGAGGTCATGGGCCTGCACATGCCCGGCGCCTCCTTCGTCAATCCGGGCACGCCGTTGCGCGACGCGCTCACCAGGGAAGCGGCCAAGCGCGCGCTGGCGATCACCGCGCTCGGCAATGCCTACACGCCGGTCGGGCGCATGATCGACGAGCGTTCGATCGTCAACGGCGTCGTCGGCCTGCACGCCACCGGCGGCTCGACCAACCATACGATCCACCTGATCGCCATGGCCGCCGCCGCCGGCATCGCGCTCACTTGGCAGGATATTTCCGACCTGTCGGAGGCCGTGCCGCTGCTCGCGCGCGTCTATCCGAACGGGCTTGCCGACGTGAACCATTTCCACGCCGCCGGCGGGCTCGGCTTCCTGATACGCGAGCTGCTCGACGAAGGACTGCTGCATGAGGACGTGCAGACGGTGTGGGGCGAAGGCCTGCGGCCCTACGCGGTCGAGGCGAGGCTTGGCGGGGATGGCAGCGTGGTGCGCGAAGCGGCGCCGCTCGTGAGCGGCGACGAGAAGGTGCTGGCGCCGGTCAAGAAAGCGTTCCAGCCGACCGGCGGCCTGAAAGTGCTTGGCGGCAATCTCGGCCATGCCGTCATCAAGACTTCCGCCGTGAAACCGGAGCGCCGCGTCATCGAGGCGCCGGCAAAGGTGTTCGACAGCCAGCAGGCGCTGAACGACGCCTTCAAGGCCGGCCAACTTACCGGCGATTTCATCGCGGTCATCCGTTTCCAGGGGCCGAAGGCCAACGGCATGCCGGAACTGCACAAGCTGACCACCGTGCTCGGCATCCTGCAGGATCGCGGCCAGCGCGTGGCGCTGGTGACGGACGGGCGCATGTCGGGCGCTTCCGGCAAGGTGCCGGCGGCGATCCATGTGACGCCGGAAGCGGTCGAGGACGGCCCGATCGCCAGGATCCATGACGGCGACATCATTCGGCTCGACGCCGATGCCGGCACGCTGGAGGTGCTGGTGCCGGGAACCGAATTCGCGCTGCGCCGCACGGCGGATGCCGACCTCGTCGGCAACGAGTTCGGCTTCGGCCGCGAGCTGTTCGCCGGCTTCCGCCAGCTGGTCGGCCGCGCTGACCATGGGGCGGCGGCGTTCGGAAACGCTTGATCTAATCCTGGTTATCCCCAAGCAAAGGGCGGCCCGGAGCCGCCCTTCTTGTCTTGTCCAGCCGGTTACTAGTCTAATGCACGGTGAGCTCGTTGCGCTCGCCGGCCTTGACGGTGAAAGGCGTTTCCTTGTCGGCTTTGTCGGTGGTGAAGTTGGTCACCAGCACGTAGTCGCCTGCGGCGAGCGTCGTCTGCATCTTCTCGCCATAGGCGTAGGTCACCTGCTTGCGCTCGCCCTGGATGTTCTTCTTGGCCTCGAATATCTTGAAACCATCGGCGCCTGGCGCGTCGACCTCCACGACACCGGCATTCAGCGTCACGTTGACATCCGCCATCTGCCCGACCGTCACGCTGAAAGGCTGCTCAGCGGACACGGCCTGTACGTCGACGCCCATCATATAGTCGCCGGGCGGCAGGTCGAACTGGCTGTCGGGACCATAAGCATAAGTCACCTGATCGCGGCTGCCGTCGAGCTTCTTGGCGGCCTTGTACACTTTCCAGGACACGTCCGTGCTGGCCTTCTCTCCACCCTGGGTGTAGAAGGCGTTGGCCTTGGCCTTGCCAACGCCGACGATGATGTCCTTGTCGACGACCTGGCCGGCGACGAGTTGCATCGCCTCGCTCGCCTGGCCAGCTCCCAGGCTGACGGTGACCTTGGTTTCGCCGATCGGGACGACATACCTGACCTCACCGTAATTTGCGTCCGAGGTGCCGCCGGGATAGGCGATGCTGATCTGCGCCCCGCGGTCGATATCGGCGCCGGGCGCAGGCCGAGCATGGATGGAGATTTCCGCGGCATTCAGGTTGAGCGCCGGTTCCGTCGCCTTGTCGGCCGTCAGCGAGACCTTCTGCTCGGCCCTGGCCGCACCGCTGGTGGCGACGACGATGTAGTTGCCGGCGTCAAGGTGGAACTTGACGGTGTTGTAGCCGTAGTCGACATGCTCGCCGCCGGTTCCCTTGGCGTCGTCCTTGAAGATTTCAAAATAGACGTCGGACTTCGGCGCCTCGCCACCGTCCTTCAGCAGCGCGGTCGGGATGAGATTGTAGTCGACCTCCGCCGCCTTCGGCGCGGGAGCCGGAGCCGGCGCGGGTGCCGGCGCAGGCGCCTGCGCCGGAGCCGCGACGGTCTCGACCAGAGCTTCCTGCAGCGCCTTCTCGTCGGAGGCCTGGATGTATTTGCCGCCGGTGTTTTCGGCGAGACAGGCGATCTGCTTGCCCTCGTCGGCGGTCAGGCCGAAGCCGACGACATCGGCGGTGAAGTCTACGCCGATTTCCTTCAGCTCCTTGCCGAGCGCGCAGGGATCGCCGCCGCAAGTCTCCAGCCCGTCGGTGATAAGCACCACCGTCGCCTTGTCCTCGGTGTATTTCAGCGCCTCGGCGGCCTGCTTGACGGCCGCCGTGAGCGGCGTCTTGCCCAGGAATTTCATGCTGTCGGCCGCCGCTGAAATGGCGCTGGCGGAGCCGGCCTGCGGCGGCACGATCAGCTCGATGTCGTCGCAGCTGCCCTTGGTGCGATGGCCGTAGGCCATGAAGCCGATCTCGTCGTCGGCCGGAACCGACTGCAGCGCCGTGCGCAGCGATTCACGCGCGATCTCCAGCTTCGGCTTGCCGTCGATCTGCGCCCACATCGAGCCCGACGCATCGAGAATAATGATGACCTTGTTGGCGGCAAAGCCGAAACTGGTCATCGACAAAAGGAGGAGCGCCGCAGCGGCGCTCCGTATCAGTCCCGCCATGAAAATCTCCTGAGAGCAACCCTCGTCCGCGCTGCGAAAGCTATTTGAGGCGGGTCCTGGAAACAAGCCTGGCCGAGGGTGAAAGGCGGAGCGCTAATAGGTGGTGCGCCGCTCTTCCGATGGCGGGCGGCCGAACTGCAGCCGATAGCTCTGCGCGAAATAGGAATGCGAGGTGAAGCCGGTCGCGATCGCCACGTCGAGGATCGGCATGTTGGTCTGGCGCAGCAATTCGCGTGCCCGTTCCAGCCTCAGCCGCATGTAGTAACGGCCCGGCGTCACGCTGAGGTGGCGCAGGAACAGGCGCTCGACCTGGCGCACCGACAGGCCCGCCGACTTGGCGAGCTGCACCGCAGACAGCGGCTCGTCGAGATGGTCGGCCATCAATTCGACAATACGCCTGAGCTTCTCCGACTTGCCGGTGAGGTCGCGCTCCGGTCCGACGCGCTGGCGGTCGCCGGCCGAGCGGATGCGCTCGTGCTGGAACTGGTTGGCGACGCCATTGGCAAGGTTGGAGCCGAAATCGCCGCGCACGATCTCCAGCATCAGGTCGATCGAGGTGGTGCCGCCGGCGCAGGTGTAACGCTTGCGGTCGATCTCGAAGACATTGCCGGTGCAGTTGATGTCGGGGAAACGCTCCATGAAGCCGGCGCGGTTCTCCCAATGGATGGTGCAGCGGTAACCGTCGAGCTGTCCGGCCTCGGCCAAAAGATAGGAGCCGACCGACAGCGCGCCCAATGCGTTGCCGCGCCGGCCCCAGCTACGCAGGGCGGCCAGTACCTTGCTCTTGCCCGGGAATTCGGTGGTGAGGCCGACCGAGACGAACAGGATATCGACCGGCGGCATGTCGGCGACCGAATAGTCTATCTTCAATGGCAGGCCGTTGGAGGCCATGACCGCGTCGCCATCGGCCGAAATCGTCGTCCAGCCGTAAAAGTCGCGTCCAAGCAGGCGGTTGGCCGAACGGAAGCAGTCGATGGCCGCCGCCAGCGAGAACATCGAAAACTTGTCGACCAGCAGAAAACCGAACTGGCGGCCGCCTTGAACGGGATCGTTCGTGATCGGCCGTTCGACGGAGGCACTCAGGTTCGGCAATGCAAAGGCTTTCTCAATCAGAAGGACGGCCGCTTCAACCCGGCCGCGAGGTAGGCGGAAGCTACAGTGTTCGCCATCAGCATGGCAATGGTCATCGGCCCGACGCCGCCGGGCACCGGCGTTATGGCGCCCGCGACCTTGGCCGCCTCGGCATAGGCGACGTCGCCGACCAGGCGCGACTTGCCCTCACCCTTCTCCGGCGCCGGGATGCGGTTGATCCCGACGTCGATCACGGTAGCGCCCGGCTTGACCCAATCGCCCTTGACCATTTCCGGGCGGCCGACGGCGGCGACCAGGATATCGGCGGTGCGGGCCAGCGCCGGCAGGTCCCTGGTGCGGCTGTGGGCGATGGTGACGGTGCAGTTGGCAGCGAGCAGCAGATTGGCCATCGGCTTGCCGACGATGTTGGATCGGCCGACGACGACGGCGTTGAGGCCGGACAGGTCCTTGCCGCGCACACGCTCGATCAAAAGCATCGAGCCCGCCGGCGTGCAGGGCACGAATGCGGTCTCGAGCTCGCCGGTGCCGAGCTTGCCAACGTTGATGAAGTGGAAGCCGTCGACGTCCTTTTCCGGCGCGATCGTCTGGATGACCTTTCCAGCATCGATGTGACCGGGAAGCGGCAATTGCACGAGGATGCCGTGGATCGACTTGTCGGCGTTGAGGTCGCCGATGATCTTCAGCAATTGTTCCTCGGTGGTGTCGGCCGGCAGCGTGTGCTGGAGCGAATGGAAGCCGCATTCCTTGGCAGTGCGCGATTTCGAGGCGACATAGACCTGGCTCGCCGGGTCCTCGCCGACGATCACCACGGCAAGGCCGGGCTTGGTGGCACCCTTGGCCGATAGCTCCGCGGTCAGAGCCTTGACCTTCGAAACCACATCCTCGGCGACACTCTTTCCATCAATCACTTCGGCCATTACCAACCCTCAGCTTCGCTACGAGGCCGATGCATGGCCTCATTCCTCGATCGGCATTGTCGATCCGTCAAAGCGAGACGCTTGCGGCCGAAATGCAGCGCGGCATTTTCACGAAAATTCGACAAGGCAATCCCGTCAAAACGTCGTCGGATGCCGTAAACCCGAAACCGGCCGCTTTTATAAACCGCGAGTGGTTTAGAAATACGGGCAGTTCAGAAATAGCGGCGGCGCGCGCGGCTTTCGGTCAGCTCGCGCACCGCCTCGCGGAATTCGCGCAGCCTGGCGCGGATCTCGTCGATCTCGCCCTGCTGGCCGGCAGGTGGCCGGCCGAGCTCGCCGCCGGCAGGAGATTGCGGATCGTAAGAGGCGGGCGATGCCGAATGATGATCCTCGTACGGATCGCTCCGGCCACGGTCCGGCCGGTACGAATAGGAATAGCCCTGCTCGTATGGCGGCCGGACATTCTCCCGCGCCAATGGTTGAGCTCCAGGATAGCGCTCTTCCCGGTCAGGCGCGCGCCAGACGTTTTCGGGCGGCACAGTGTCCGGATCCACCGTTTCAGCCGGCTCGCGGCGCACGAAATAGCGAAGCGCCGAGGCCAGCGATGCCAAAAGGCCGGGACGGCCGGCGTCATTGGCCGGTACCGGCGGTGGTGGCGCGACGGGTTGGGCAACAGGATGTGCCGCAGCCGTCATCGGAGGCGGCGCCGGAGGTGAGGCAGGCGGCGGTGTGTAGGATGCGGCCGGCGGCTGCGCGAATGACGGAGCCGGCGACGGCGCGACAGGCGCGGCCGGGGGCGGCGGCGTGAATGACCGAGCCGGAGGCGGAGCAACAGGTGGGGCCGGCGGCGTCACATTCGGTGGCGGTGGCGGCGGAGCGGCCCCGTCGGAAGTGTTTTCCGGTATTGGAATACGCCCATCAACGCGGCGGCGAGAACGGCTATCGGCCGTCTCGCGCAGGCTCGCATAGACGCCGCGCAACCCACCAAGGCCTATGCCGGCGAACAGGCCGGCAAACAGGCCCGCCAAGGCCATCACCGCGCGTGACGGCCCCTTGGCCTGCAGCGGCGCATAGGCCTCCGAAATGACGCTGATGTTGGCGGTGTTTATGTCTTTCTGCTCGCCGGTTTCCTTGGCGCGCAGCAGGAACTGCTCGTAGACGGAGCGCTTGGCGGCGGCCTCGCGCTCCAGCTCGCGCAGCGAGACCAGATTGTTGTTGACGTCGCCGCTCTGCACCTTGGCCTGCGCCAGACGCGAGGAAAGGTCCTGCTCGAGCTGGACGGAGCGCTTCAGGTCGACCTGCAGCGAGGACGCGATGCGCTGCAGCTCGCCCCTGATGCGCTCGCGCGCGCCGGCAAGCTGGGCGTTGAGCGCTTCGATTTCCGGATGGCGCGGCCCGAGCTTGACCTCGGCCCGGTCGGCTTCCTGCTTCAGCGCCGCATATTGCGAGCGCAGCTCGCTCATCGTGTTTGAGTTGATCTCTTCCGGCAACGTGCCGCTGAGGACCGAACTGACGTTTAGCGAGCGCGCCGAGGCGGCGCGGGCATTGAGTTCGAGCGTGCGGGCGCGGGCGACGGAAAGCTGCTCGTTGAGCTTGAGCATCTGGTCGTCGCTGATCAGGTGGCCCTGCGCATCGACAAGGTCGTGGGTCGCCCTGAAATCCTCGACGTTGCGCTCGGCCGTCTCGACACCCTTGCGCAATTCGTCGAGCCTGGCGGTGAGCTCGTCATTGGCGCGGCCCGCCGTACTGGACTGGATCTCACTGGAGATCTGCCTGAAGGCCTTGACCATGGTGTTGGCGATCAGAGCGGATTTCTCCGCGTTCTGCGTCGTGGCGCTGACCGAGACCACGAAGGTCTTGCCGCCGCGCTCGACGTCGAGGCTGTCGTACAGATTGCCAACCGCCAGCGCGCGCTTACGCGCTTCGTCCGCCGCACCCGCATCCTGCCGGGACAGAATCGAGCGCAGTGTCGACATCAGACCAAGCCCGCCCTCGCCCTGGCCGTTGAATTCCGGGTCATTGGTAAGGTTGAGGTCGGTGACGACCTTGTTGAGAACGGTGCCCGAAGTCAGGATGCGGACCTGGTTCTCAACGATGGCCAGCGTCGCATCCGAGGCGACCACGTTCTGTGTCAGGTCGCGGTCGGTGAGCTTGAGGTCGCGCGGGTCGACGATGACTTCGGTGGTGGCCTCATACTTCTTCGGCGTCGACAAGGCGATGGCGACACCAAGCGCCGCGCCCAGGATGGTCGTCGACAGGATCAGCGTCTTGGATCGCGTGATGCCGTGCACGACCTGCATCGGGTCGATCAGCGGTTTCCATTCCTGGAAATCGTCGCTGGCTGGCGGCAGGCTCGCGCGACGAGGTTCGAGGGCGGCTTGCGGCTGCTGGCTCTCCGACGGGGTTTCATAGGGCGGCACGGATGAATCGGACCGTTTCCTTCCATAGTCGGTGTCCACCGGCTCCGATTCCGCTTGCACCTGATCCCGGTCAAATTCGCTGGTATCGGCAGGCCGCGGAGTCAACTTCGCTTCGCGCTCGGAACGCGCGGCGCGATGGCGCGCGGCGGCGTCCTCGCGCCAGGAGGAATTGGCCCTGTCGCCGATCGAAACCGTCTTGTCGTCGCCACGCATGGCTTGGCCGAGCGCCAGCAGCGAGCGCTCGCGCCTCCAGTCATCACGGTTATCCCTGTCGACCATTGTCCTGGAACTTGCTCTCTGGCGGCTTGGGCGCGGATCGGCCAATCGTTAAGCCACGCTAAACAGGCATAGGAAACAAACGGTTAATTTTGCGCCTCGGCAGGCACAGTTTTCGCCGTTGTTCACCGCATTTCGGGCCGCCGGGACGGCCGCCAGAACGCCGCGTTAAACTTTCCATCCTATCTATCGCCTCGATATGACCCAGGCCAGCGACATGCCGCAAAGGCGGAGCTTCGCGCGGATCGGCCACTTCGTGGCCACCCGCCGCAAACTGGTATTCGACTATCTCTCGGCCATCAGCGGCGCCGGCGGCCGGCTGGTGTTCTCACTCGCCTATTTCATCGCCTTGGCCAACACGCTTTCGATCGCCGAGTTCGGCATGTTCGCGACCGCTTCGGCCGCCGGCATAATGCTGTCGCGTATCCTGGCTTTCGGCTTCATCTCTGCGCTCTACCGCACCGCCACGATCCGTCCCAACCTGATCGGCACCTTCACCGCCGGGTTCCTGCTTCTCGGCGTCTTGTCGCTGCCGTTCCTCGCCGCCGCTTCCTACATCGTCTATCTGATCTTCTTCGCCGGCACCGTGCCGCTGTCGGCCTTCGCCGCGGTCGTCTTCGCCGAGGCGCTGTTGTGGCGGCCGGTCGAAGTGGCGCTGATCGTCAACAACGGGCTCGGCAAGTTTGGGCGCGCGGCGATGCTCGCCATCCTGGCGACGGCGCTCAGGGCAGTCGGCGCGATCCTGTTCATGCTTGCCGCGCAGCATACGATCGGCGTCTGGTCGCTGTTCTACATCGGCGCCAACGCCGCCTCGCTCGTCGTCGCCTTCGTCTTCTTCTATCCGCGCCAGCGGCTGCGGCTGCGCGCCGAACTCTATTTCCGCCGGCTCGCCGATTCTGTCTATGTCGCCGGGTCCGAGGTGTTGTTCTACCTGCAGATGGAGTTCGACAAACTCCTGGTGCTGTCTATCGGCGGACCGCATCTCGCCGGCATCTACGCCATCATCATGCGGCTGGTCGATCTCACCGCGATCCCGATCCGCACCTTCTCGATGATGCTGGTGCAGCGCATGATGCGTGCGCCGGAGTTGTTGTCGCGGCTGGCGGTCAAGAGCGGCATCGAAGGCGGCGTGTTCCTGGTCTCGACGCTGGCGCTGGCATCGCTCGGCATCGTGCTGCATTTCTTCCCGAACGCGCTCGGCAAGAATGTCGCCGAGGCAGCGCCACTGGTCGCGCTGGCTGTCTGCGTGCCGGGGCTGCGCAACCTCGTCGAATACCAGGCCGAGCTTCTCTTCGCGCGCGGCCAGACGGCGGTCAGGGCAATCAATCTCGGTCTGCTCGCCGGATTGAAGGCAGTGCTCTTGATCTATGTGCTGACGACGATCCCCGACACGCCCAACCTGGTGTTGTCGCTCAACATCGTCTTTTTGCTGCTTTACCTCGCCTCGATGCTGCTGACTTATTCAGCGATGCGCCGGCCGGCCAAAGCCATCTGATTCAGGTGAGGCCGGCCTGCAAACAACGGCTCTCTGCGCTTCCGGTGCTCACGTACGAAAGTACGCTCCGCTCCGGTTCTCGGAAGCCGCTGTTTTCGACTCGGCCTGACCTGAATTCCTCGGAGGCTAACCTAGCCCGATCAGGCGGCGGATGCGGCCGATATCGGTGCCGATGAAGGACTGCATGCCGATCGCCACCTGTTCGGGCGCCATGGTGTCGACGAAGCTGCGGAACTCGTCATCCGAGAGTGGCTTGCCGTTCCAGTGGACGCGGCAGAACTCCTCCGTCCCGTGGAAATGGCCGGCGCCTTCAAGCACGTCGTCGACATAGCGGCCATAGATCATGCATTCCGAGAATTTTCGCGCCGAGCCGACGACGCCGACCCAGTCGCGGCCATGCACCTTCTCGATGCGCTCGCACATCGCGTTGACGGTCTCGCGGCGCCAGGCGATCAGCGTCGAGATGTAGTCATGGCTCGATCGAGTAGCGGCATCGATGCCGAGTGCTGCGCCGGCATTGCGCGACCAGATGCGATGCTCGTCATGGCCTTCATCGGCAAGCACGCCGTCGCGCCGGAACAGCCGCACCTTGCCGTCGCGCCAGAAGGCGTTCGCGTCGAACGGTTTCAGGAAGGCGACGTCGGAATCGCAGAAGACCAGCACGTCTTCCTTCGCATGGCCGGCAATGGCGATGCGGCGCAGCTGCTGCACATGCCAGCCGCGCAGCGGCTGCGTTTTCAGGCTCAGCCAGACGCGGCGACGGAAGCCGCTCAGCGGATCGTCAATGACGCGCAGCCAGCGCGGCAGCAGGTCCCGCTCGTCGACGACGCTGCGGCGGGGGCCTTCCAGTTGGCGGAATAGCGCGACATCGCGATGTTCGGTAAGGATGTAATGATGCGCCATGCCGGTGACATGGCGGTCGATGGTTTCGCACAACAGCCGGCAGCGCTCGAAATCTGGGGCGTAGCTCGCCGTGACGATCGCAGCCAGGGGAACACGCGGCAGCGGTTCGATTGCGGTGGCGGCATCCGGCACGAAGCGGCTGTTCACCGGCGCGCCTTCCAGCGGTCGCGGCCCGAGCGACAGTTTCTGCCTGACGACACGCCACAGGAACAGCGGATTGCCGACGATGTAGCGGCGCCACAGGCGGCCGGGTTCGATCCAGAGGCGGAACAGCCATTCGAGCCGCAGCCGGCGCAGCCACAGCGGCGCGCGCGGCACCGAGCCGCTCATGAAATCGAGCAGCGCGCCGACGGCCACCGGCAGCGTGCAATGGCGGCTGTCGATGTGGCGCTCGATCCACAATTCCTGGCGCGGCACGCCCATTGCGACGAGCAGCACGTCCGGCCGCAGCCTGGCGATGCGCTCGAGGATCGCCGGCTCCTCGGCGGCGGAGAAGAAGCCGTCATGGATGACGACGAATTTATGCTGCACCGCGAGCGTCGAAAGCTTCGCGCATGCGGCCTCGGCATTGGCGCGCGTCGTGCCGAGCAGCGCCACCGTCAGAGGATGGGACGAAGCCTGCAGGAACGCCGGAATGAAATCGGTGCCGTTGAGATTGCTGGGGAAAGGCGCGCCGTAAAGCAACTTTGCCGCCATGTCGACGCCGGCGCCATCGGGGAGGATGAGGAAGTTTTCCAGCGCCTCTGCAAAGACCGGATCGGTACAGGCAAGGTTGGCGTTGTGGGCGTTGAGGAAGCTCACCTTGGTGAAGCGGCGCTCGTCGATCAGCCGGGTGAGCAAGGCGATGGCCTCGTCCCAACGTATGGCAAGCACCGGAATGCCCAAGATGGTCTTGAGCGAGTCGAAGCCGAAGGCGGCGCGCGCGGCGTGCATGTTCATGCGGCGACCTCCTGCCAGACGGCGCCGAGCTTCTCCAGGCCGAGTCCGATCGCCGCGTCGAGCGCCTTCAACTGGCGGCGGTGGAAGGCGCTGCCATCGACATCGCGGACATTGGCGGCGGCCGCCTGGAGGGCGGCGGCGAAAGCGATCGGATCGTCGGCCACCACGCAGTTGTCGGGACGATAGCCGATGCCGCGCAGCGAGCGGCTGGTGGCGACGGACGGCAGGCCAAGCTCGAAGGTCTCGATGGTCTTCAACTGCACGCCGCTGCCGGCGGTGCTGATCAGGGGAATGACGGCGGCGCCGCACACGAAGGCCTGCGCATCCGGAACCCTGCCGACAAAGGAAACGCCGAGATGTGGCGAACTGACGCCGGAAGGCATGTTGCCGGCGATCCTGATGCGGAAGTCCGGTTCCAGATGCGGCACGACCTTGGTCAGGAACCAGTCGAGGCCGATGCGGTTGGGCTGCCAGGTCCAGGTGCCGATCAGCGCGGCGTCGCAATCGATATGGCGCTCGGCCTTGCTTGTCGGCGCCTGCGCGCGGGTCACCAGCGGCAGCACAGCCGAGCGTCCGTCGGAGGCAACGCCAAGTGCCTCACGGTCTTCCTCGGCCAGCGTGAAGACAAAGCGCGCGGCGCCGCAAAGGCGCTCTTCCATCACCTTGAGCAGCCTGGCCTCGCGACGGAACATCCAGCGCTGCAGAGCGCTGCCGGCCGCGGCGGCGTTCTCCTCCGCCGAGCGATGCTCGACATTGTGCCCCACAAAGACGATTGGACGATCAGCGAGAACCTTCTCGAACGCGCCGGCGAACTGCACCGAGTTGAGCACATAGCCATCGAAGGGACCGGCGCGTTCGATGGCGGCGCGAACCTCGGCGTCGGAAACGACACGCAGCTTGACGGAGGAGAAGGTAAGGCCTGACAGAACCGCCTTGCCCAGCCAGGCAAGTTTACGCAAAGCCGAAGCGCTTTCGGTGCGGACCTCGACGGCGTCGAGCACGATGGTGTTTTGCGGGTCGGCGGGGGCCTTGCCCGGCCAGATGAAACCGATCACCGTCACGCGCACGCCGGCGCGCCGCAGCGCGTCGATGATCGCAGCGTTGGCAATCTCGTAGCCCGAGGCGAGAGCGCCATCAGGCACGATCGATGTGGCAAACAGCAGATGCATCTCACCTATCCTTGGCTGCAGCCGGTAGCAAAACGCGGTGAAGCCTTGATTAAATGGCACCGTCAAAGGCCGAAGACCCG
This sequence comes from Mesorhizobium sp. B4-1-3, assembly GCF_006439355.1. Taxonomy (GTDB): domain Bacteria; phylum Pseudomonadota; class Alphaproteobacteria; order Rhizobiales; family Rhizobiaceae; genus Mesorhizobium. Next base: position 16,022 of record NZ_VFTG01000030.1, on the reverse strand, counting down.
CCTTTTCCGACAGGCCGGCGAGAAGGTGATTAACGAAACGTTATCATCGCGATGCTATCGAGGGCTCGAACCCACGTTGCTGGAAACGGATGATCCCTTTGCCGTCCGACGCTTCTGTATCGATCGCGGGACGGTCGCCGGGACTTGCCGCCAAGACCGTCGAGGCGGTCGTGACGCTGCCGACCTTCAAGCGGCCGCAGCAGGTGCTGGAAACCTTGGCTTCTCTCAAGGCGCAGCGGACCGACCGGCACTTCGCCGTCATCGTCATGGAGAACGAGGCCGAGGCGCGCGAAGGTGCCAAGGCGGTGCTGCCGCTCTTCGAAAGCGGCGAGATGTCCGGCCTGGTGATCATCGCGCATCAGCGCGGCAATTGCAGCGCCTACAATGCCGGCTGGCAGACGGCGATCCTGCAGTTTCCCAATTTTCGCCACCTGCTGGTCATCGATGACGACGAGATCGCCGAGCCCGACTGGCTGGAGCGCATGTGTGGCGCCGCGGAGACGCTTCAGGCCGACATTGTCGGCGGCCCGCAGGTACCCGTCTTTGCCGATGCCTCGCATGCCCGATGGGCCGATCACCCGGTCTTTGCGCCGCCCTACCGTGAAACGGGACGCGTGCCGGCGCTCTATTCGTCCGGCAACCTGCTGGTAGGTCGGAACGTGCTCAAGGCGATGGGACCGCCCTTCCTCGACCTCAGGTTCAATTTCATGGGCGGCGGCGATTCCGACTTTCTCAGCCGTTCCGCGCAGAAAGGCTTCGTGCTCGGCTGGTGCGCCGAGGCAAAGGTCAACGAAACCGTGCCGGCCCGACGCGTCGAGGCCGACTGGATCCGCGCCCGATCCTTGCGCAACGGCGTGATCTCGACGCTCGTCGAAAAAAAGAAGCGGGCCGGCACGCCGTTTGCAGGCCTCAAGGTTTTCCTCAAAAGCCTGGCGCTGCTCGCCGCTTCGCCGTTGCGCGGCGCCGTCCGGCTGGCGCGCACCGGCTCGCTGACGAGCGGCCTCTACCCGGTCTATGTCGCGCTCGGCCGGGTGCTCGCCGAATTCGGATATGCCAATGAGCAGTACCGACAGCCTGAGAAGAATTGAGCGCGCGCCGCTCAGCGCCGCCTTCACCAGGGAAGGTGTGGCGACGGCTGTCGCGGCGCTTTTGTTCACCGTTATCATCGTCTCGTTCCGGCCCTTCCAGCCGGCGGGCGCTGAACTGACCGGCGACGGCGGCGACATCGTCAACCAGCTCGGTTTCGGCTCGCTTGGCGCGATCTCGATCTTCTCGTTGCTCGCCTTCGCTGATCCGCGCGTGGTGCGCTCGCTGGTGAGCCCGTCCTGGGCGCTGATGCTGGGGTTCTTCTTCCTGTCGGTGGTGCTCGCCACCGATCCGCCCGCGGCGATGCGGGCGGCCTCCTTCACCATGATCGGCATCATCACCGTGGCGACGATCCTGGTGCTGCCGCGCGACGCCGACGCCTTCGCCAGGGTGGTCATCTTCACCGCCGTCGTGGTGATCGGCCTTTCCTATATCGGTCTGATCGTCTTCCCGCACGAAGCGCTGCACACCGCCGACTCGCAGGAGCCGGAGCATGCCGGCCTGTGGCGCGGCGTCTTCACGCACAAGAACATCGCCGGTCCGGTGATGGCCTGCTTCAGCTTCGCCGGGCTCTATCTATTCCGGCGCGGCCAGCGCTGGTCGGGCGCCGGCATCTTCTGCGCGGCGATGGTGTTCATGCTCCACACCGGCTCCAAGACCACCGCCGGCCTCGTCCCGTTCTCGATCATGATCGTCGTGCTGCCGAGCCTCATCGGCATGCGGCTAGGCACGCCGGTCCTGTTCGCGCTGGCGATCATCGCGACCGCCATCGGCACGCTCGGCATCGTCTTCATCGCGCCGGTGAAGCATCTGGCGACGATCTATTTTCCGAACCTGACCTATACGGGACGCACCACGCTTTGGGAGTTCGCCGGCGAGATGCTGGCAAAGAAGCCATGGACCGGCTACGGCTACGAAAGTTTCTGGGGAACGCCGCTTTTGCTCAACCAGGATCAGCCCTTCGACCGGCCCTGGGATATCCGCACCATCGTGCATGGCCATGACGGCTATCTCGACATCGCCGTGCTGATGGGCATTCCGGCGCTCTGCGTCGCCATCTACACCTTCCTGATCGCACCTTTGCGCGACTACATGCGCATCCCGGCGCGCAAGGAAAACATCTTCCTCGGCGATTTCTTCATGATGGTGGTGCTGTTCACGGCGCTGAACGCCTTCCTGGAAAGCTTCTTCTTCCATCGCGGCGATCCTGTCTGGCTGTTCTTCGTGCTGGGCGTGCTAGGCTTAAGACAAGTCTCGCTGCGGCCGATCCCGGTCCGCGTCTCTCACTAGATGTTTGATCCCAGGCTTTGACGGGGCATCCTGACCTGTTCTTTGTTGGAGCATGATCTTCTCCGAAAACCGGTTCCCACTTTTCGGGGTCATGCTCTAATCCTGGACAGTCGATCTCTCGCGGCTGGACTTTTCCAGAGCTCCGCAATTGTCTAAGGAAGCCTCTTTTCGGAGGTTTTCATGACGATCAGGCTCGTTCTCGCCGGCTGTGGCAATATGGGTTACGCCATGCTCTCGGGCTGGCTGAAATCCGCCAAGCTCGAGCCGCAGGCGGTGTTCGTGGTCGAGCCCAATGCCGAGCTGCGAAGCCGCGCCGAGCATCTCGGCTGCCGCGCCGCGGCCGAGGCCGCCGACATTCCGGCCGATGCCGTGCCCGACCTCGTCGTCATCGCGGTGAAACCGCAGGTGATCCGCGAGGTGACGGCGCAGTACAAGCGCTTCGGCGACGGCAGGACCAGCTTTCTCAGCATCGCCGCCGGCACGCCGGTCGCGACCTTCGAGGAAATCCTGGGCGAGCTTGCACCGGTGGTCCGCTGCATGCCGAACACGCCTGCCGCGATCGGCAAGGGCATGATGGTGGTGTTTTCCAACCCGCTGGTCTCCGATGATCTCCGGCGCTTCGTCCTTGAGCTGCTTTCGGCCAGCGGCGTCGTGACGACGATCGACGACGAGGGCCTGATGGATGCCGTTACGGCCGTCTCCGGCTCCGGGCCGGCCTATGTCTTCCACTTCATCGAGGCGCTGACGGTTGCGGCCGAGAAGGCCGGCCTGCCGGCCGAGACCGCAAAGCTGCTTGCCATGCAGACCGTCTTCGGCGCCGCCTCGCTCGCCGCTGAAGCTGATGAGGAGCCAAGCGTGCTGCGCCAGCAGGTGACCAGCCCCAACGGCACCACCGCCGCCGCGCTTGCCGTGCTGATGGGCGGCGACCGCCTGACGAAGCTCGTCACCGAAGCCGTGGAATCCGCGCGGCTCAGGTCGATAGAGTTGGGCAAGTAGCACCCTGCCCGATCCGACAAACAGCCCAGCCTGGCATGCGCCAAGTCTGCCGGGGCCGACGACTGCCGTGGCGGCCAGAGCAATTCCAGGAAAAGCATGAGCGGTTTTCCGTCCGGAATTGCGTAACAAACTGGGGACAGGGCGTTTCGCCGTTTCCGTGACACGATGAAACGCCCGATTTTCCCAAACAATCGGTGGGTTTCCCTTTGGCCCAAGGATTGCCGATTGACTTTGGCATAGGCCACCCAGATAAAACTTTCGTTCGCCGACAAAAGCAAATGTTCATTCCCTCGATTTGAACATGCCAGCCTCGTCGGCGAGTGGGGAGTGCCTCTGCCGCAAGGCCGAGGCGTCGTTGAATTGCGGGCATCATCGCGCTTCGAGTTGAAGCAGATGCCCCCGGGGAGGTAGAATGGACACCATACTTGCAGGCTTAAAAGGCGCCATCGACACGCTCGGCGCGACAGTGCTTTTGCCGATCGTCATTTTCATCATCGCCGTGGTCCTTGGAGCCAAGGTCAGCAAGGCATTCCGCGCCGCCATCACGATCGGCGTCGCCTTCATCGGCATCAACCTCGTGCTCGGCTTGATGTTCACCTCGATCGGCGATGTCGCCAAGGCGATCGTCACCAACACCGGTATCCATCGCGACATCATCGATGTCGGCTGGCCGTCCGCCGCCGCGATCGCCTTCGGCTCGTCGGTCGGTCTTTGGGTCATCCCGGTCGGCATCCTGGTCAACATCGTGCTCCTGCTGACGCGCATGACACGCACGCTCAATGTCGACGTCTGGAACTTCTGGCATTTCGCCTTCGTCGGCTCGCTGGTGGTCGCCGCCACCAACAATCTGGCTTACGGCATCATCATCGCTGCGCTTGTCGCAGCACTTGCCCTGCTCTTCGCCGACTGGTCGGCGCGCGCGGTGCAGCAGTTCTACGGCGTGCCCGGCATTTCGGTGCCGCATCTCGCCTCGGCGCAGATCCTGCCGATTGCCATCATCCTCAACTGGATCATGGATCGAATCCCCGGGATCAACCGCATCAATATCAGCACCGAGACCATCGAGCGCCGCTTCGGCGTCTTCGGCGAGCCGGTGATACTCGGGTTGATCATCGGCCTGGTGCTCGGCCTGATCGCCTTCTACAACGCCGGCGACCTCGGTACGGTGCTGGCCAAGGTGCTCGGCACCGGCATGACGCTGGCGGCGGTGATGCTGCTTTTGCCGCGCATGGTGAAGATCCTGATGGAAGGCCTGCTCCCGGTTTCGGACGCCGCGCAGGAATTCGTGCGCAAGCGCACCGGCGACCGCGAGCTGCTGGTCGGGCTCGACTCCGCCATCCTGATCGGCCATCCGGCGGCGATCTCTTCGTCGCTGATCCTGGTGCCGATCGCGATCATCCTGTCGATCATCCTGCCCGGCAACCGCGTCATCCTGTTCGCCGACCTTGCCGTCATCCCCTTCATCGTCGCGATGACCGCGCCGCTGGTCAGGGGCAATGTCTTCCGCATGGTGGTGATCGGCACGGTGACGCTCGCCGTCGGCTTCTACGTCGCCAACGCGCTGGCGCCGCTGTTCACGAGTGCTGCCGTCGCCTCGGGCTTCAAGCTGCCGGCGGATGCGCTGCAGATCACCTCGGTGGTGGACGGCTTCCTCTGGGTTCCCTATGTGATCATCGAAGCGATCCAGGGGCTCGGCGTGATCGGCATCGTCGTCATCGCGGTGGTCATCGCGGCGCTGTTCCTGTTCTACCGCCGCAATCCGCTCGGCTGGGAACGCGCCGCTGGCGCCGAGGACGAGCCGGCCGAAGGCGCTGCCTGAGCTTACCTGAATTGAAACGGTCGGGCGCCCAAAGCCGATGCGGCGGGCGCCCGGTCCGCATCGAATGGAGTAACCCTTGTCGAACGGCCTGATCCAACTGCTGGACCCCGAGGCGGTCGTCCTCGGCTCCGACGCCTCGACCAATGAGGAGATCATCCGCATCCTGGCCTCCAGGCTGGAGGCGCTGGGCTACGTCAAGAGCAGCTACGCCGACGCCGTCGTGCGGCGCGAGATGACGATCCCGACAGGCCTGCCGCTGGAGCGCGCCGACAATGTCGCGGTGCCGCATACCGACCCCGAGCACGTGCTGAAGCCCGGGGTCGCGATGGGCACGCTCAAGCGGCCCGTCACCTTCGCCAATATGGAAGATCCCGACGAGAAGCTGCCGGTGGGCTTCGTCTTCCTGCTTGCCATCAATGACAAGGACAAGCAGATTGACACGCTGCAGACCGTCATGGCCACCATCCAGAATCCGGCGGCGCTGGATGGCTTGAGGACGGCCAGGACCTTCGAGGACGTCCGCGCCATTCTCGGCTGACAAAAGGGAAGAACATGTCCAGACAGAAAACCATTCTTTTTGCCTGCGGCACGGGTGTCGCAACCTCGACGGCGGTCAACGCCGCGGTGACCGAAGCGATGAAGAAGCGCGGCCTGACCTTTCACGCCCAGCAGGCCAAGGCCACGGAAGTGCCCGGACTGGCCGACAGCGTCGACTTCATCGTCGCCACGACGCCAATCTCGGCATCCGTGAAAAAGCCAGTGATAAAGGGGCTCGCCTTCCTCACCGGCATCGGCAAGGACAAGGCGCTGGACGAGATCGAGGCGGAGCTGCGCAAATAGAGCAATTCCAGGAAAAGTGTGAGCGGTTTTCCGTCCGGAATTGCGTCAAACCGAGATAGAGCCGGCTCAACCCGGCAGGGCTGGCGAGACGATCTTTGTTCCGTAGAGCATGTCATCCTGACGCCGGCGCAGGGCGTAGAGCCTCGTCGTCCGGTCCGGCGCGGCATTGTCCTCGGTAGCAACTCGCCCTTCTTCACCGGCTTCAGCACCTTGCCGCCTTCGAGCAAGCCGACCGGGACCGCGCGACGGGCTCGGGCGTCGGTGACGGTCATGGTCCAGGAGCGGTAGCAGGTCTCGCCGATGGCATCGAAGGCCTCCCCAGCGGCAAGGTCGCGCTTGGCGACCGCGCAGACTTCCGCCACCGGCCTCGGCAGGGGCACCATGTCGGGCTTGCCGTAAAGCATGATGCGGGCGGCGGTGAGCGGCACCTCCAGCGAGGTCAGGTGATAAGGTCTAAACAAGCCGTAATACGGGCCTTGGCCGACATGCAGATCGTCCATGCGCTCGACGACCCGCGGATGCATCGCCTCGACGATGACGAACACGCCGGGCGCCACGCCCTTGCCGATCGTGTAGTCGACGGCACCTTTCCTCGACAGGAGGCCGCCATCCTCTTTCGGGATCAGCACCCGGGCCAGTTGATCGCGATCGGCCTTGGGGCCGTGCATGCCCGGGACATCCGGGACCAGACCGGTGGCATTGGCGATGGCGCACATCTCGACCATGGTCTTCGAACCGTCGACGAACTCGACCAGCATGCGCGGGTTCATGTTGCGGCGCGCCGCCTCCTCCCGGTAGTCGTCCGGAACGGCATCGTGGTTAAGCGGATTGTTCTTGCCCTTGCCGGCCGCGACGATGCCCAACCCAAGCGGCGAGGCGAACTCGATCAGTTCCATGCAGCTTGAGGGCTCATCGCCGGCGCCGACCGAGTAGACGACACCCAGCCGGTCGGCCTGCTGCTTCAGGTAGCAGCCGATGGTCACATCGGCCTCGACATTCATCATCACCAAGTGCTTGCCATGCTCCATGGCCATCAGGTCGAAATCGGCCGCGACGCCCGGCTTGCCGGTGGCGTCGATGACGACGTCGATCAGCGGATTGGTGACCAGCATCTCGTTCGAGGTGATGGCGATCCTGCCGCCTTCGATCGCCCGGGTGACCTTGGAATCGGTTTCGGCTTCTATCGCCATAGGCGATGCGGATCGCTTCTCGGGCCGTATGCGGGCGCCGCGTGGAAATGGCCGCGATCGAGACGCCCGGCATCAGCATGCCCTGCGTCACCAGATCGGTCCCCATCTCGCCCGAGCCGACGACGCCGATGCGCACCGGCCTGCCCTCGGCGGCACGTCGGGCAAGATCGCGGGCAAGCCCGGTCAAGGCGATATTGGTCATGCAAGGAAACTCACGGCTTTTTTGCTTCCGGCCCGAAATAAAGGGAACGATCCGCGTTTGCCAATCAAACCAGGCTGAAATGGCGATTTCTTGCGCTTGCTTTGCAAGGCTGCAGCAGATTTCGCGGGAGCTTTTGCACCACCAGCGCGCGATTCGCCGTTTCTTTCAGACCATTAACCATTGCAGTGCGCTTTGAACGGGAAAAGCTCCGACGGGCTCCCCGGTTTCTGTGCCATTTTTGCTACAGGCTTTGGTCCTAATGCCCGGAATCACGCTTTTAAGGGGTGTCTAATCCATTATATGCTCACAACCGCGAAAAATCTGATAGATACTGGCTGAAAGCTCCGGTGGCAGGCTTGGGCAAATAGCGCCAATAAAAAAACAATGGCGCGGGGATAGTCACGGGGTAGAAATGACTAGGACGGGTAAAGTAACCGTCGGCTGGAGCCTTGCGCTTGCGGTCACGGTGTCGATGCTGGCGTGTGGAAACGCCAGTGCACTCACACTCAAAGAAGCCGTTGCCGTCGCAGTGGAATCCAATCCGGAGATTGGACAGGCGATCGAGAACCGCGAAGCGATCGAGTTCGAACTGCGCCAGGCGAAAGGCCTTTATCTTCCCAGCGTCGATCTGGAAGCGTCGACCGGCGTTCGCCGCCTGGACAACGATACAAGGCGCGCGCTCGACGAGGATCACAAAGCCCTCTATCCAAACGAAGCTGACCTCACCGTGTCGCAGACGCTTTATGACAGCGGCGCGCGACGCGCGGAACTGAACCGCCAGGCCTCGCGGGTCGACGGGGCTTCCTTCCGGGTTCTGGAACGGTCCGAATTCATCGGGCTCGCGGTGGTCCAGGACTATCTTGAATATATGCTGCAAGCCTCGATCGTTGCCGAGGCCAAGAAGAACCTTGGCTTCCATCAGTCCATCCTCGGCGACATCAAGCAAGGCATCGCGGGCGGCGCGCTCAACGAGGCCGACCGGCAACAGGCCGAGGAACGTCTCTTTGCCGCCAAAGCGCGGATGCAGGAGGCGACCGAAGAACTCGAGGCGGCCAAGATCCGCTTCTTCAAGAATGTCGGCAAGCCGCTGACCAACCCATCGCGCCCGGCCGACGTCGCGGCCGCCCTGCCGCGGTCGCTGGACGATGCGATCGGGCTCGCCAGGCAGAACAATCCGCGCGTCCATATGGCCAACAGCGATATCGACGCGGCGGCTTCGCTGGTCGATGCTGCGCGGGCGAAATACGGCCCGACGATCACCGCCGAGGGCGTTGCCCGAGGCGGCTATGACATCGATGGCGACAATGGTGATGCGAGCGACCTGCAGGCCCGGGTGGTGCTGCGCTGGAACCTTTATCGCGGCGGCATCGACAAGGCCAACGAACAGGAACAGATCCGCCGCACCAGCGAGCAGCGTCTTGCGATGCACCAGGTGCTTCGCGAGATCGAGGAAGCCGTCCGCACCTCGTGGGACCGCCGCTTCCGCCAGGCCGATCTCGCAAAGACACTGCGGCAGCAGGCAGCCACCAATGAAAAGCTCGTTGCTTCCTATCGCGAGCAGTTCAAGGTCGGGCAGCGCTCGCTGCTCGATGTGCTCGATGCCCAGAACACGCGCTTCAACACCGCGACGCTGGCCGACACGTCGTCCTACGCATCGCTGTTTGCCGAGTACCGGCTGCTCGCCGCAACCGGGGAATTGCTGAAGACGCTCAACATCCAGCCGCCGAAGCAGGCCACGGCGTATGCGCAGACCGAGTTCGGCGTGCCCGCAACGGCCGATACCGAGACCTACGCGCGCACGCCGTCGGAACAGAAGAACGATCTGCCGTTCGACATCCTCGCGCCGGTCAGGAAAAAGTAGTCGATGTAAGCATCGATCTTCGGTCCTTCGGGGCAGATCGTGAACCAGCAACCGAACATCCTGTCGCCCAAGGAGGCCTTCAAGGCCTGCTTCTGCGCCGTTGCGGCCTATCTCGGCCGGCCGAGCGCGGAAACAGTGCTGTTTGCAGGCGTGCCGATTTCGGAGACGCGCATCGAGCCGGATGAAATCCGCCATCTGGCCGAGCGCATCGGCCTGGAGGTCCAGGATTTCAACCATCGCGATTTCCTGCGCGGCCGCTTCGACCTTCCGGCGATCGTCTTCCGCGCCAGCCAGTTGCCGATCGCTCTCCTGGCGGAAATCGAGGGCGGGCAATATCTAACCGCGCCGCAGGAAAACGGCCGCACCACGATCGGCAGGGCCGAGCTCGCCGAAAGCTATATAAGCGGCGGCACGTCCTTTTCGATCACCTACGCCAACCAGGCCGAGGAGATGACGGTCGGCACGGCCGCGCGGATCGAAAGGCGCCACTGGCTGACCGGCACGATGGGGGCGTTCTGGCGCACCTATTCCAAGGTGGTGCTGTCGGCGGTCTTCATCAATCTGCTGGCGATCGCCTCGCCGATCTTCACCATGAACGTCTACGACCGCATCCTGCCGAACAAGGCGATCTCGACGCTTTGGGTGCTGGCGCTCGGCATCGGCGCGGCGATCCTGTTCGACCTGCTGCTCAAGACGGCCAGGGCGTCGCTGATCGACTATGCCGGCCGCAAGGCGGACCTGCGGATTTCCTATCTGCTGTTCGAGAAAGTGCTGAATTCCTCGCTTTCGGCGCGGCCCGGGTCGACGGGCGAATATGCAAACCGCGTCACGCAATACGAGTTCGTGCGCGAGTTCTTCACCTCGAGCACGATCAGCGTCTTCATCGACACGATCTTCGTCTTCGTCTTCCTGGCTGTGATCTACGCCATCGGCGGCTGGCTGGTGATCATACCGGCGCTGGCTTTCATCATCTCTGTCGTTGTCGGACTGATCACGCAGCGGCGGATCGGAAAGCGGGTCGCCGCCTCGATGAACGAAGCGTCGCAGCGCCAGGCCCTTTTGGTCGAATCCATTTCCACGCTTGAGACGATCAAGTCGCTGCGCGCCGAAGCCTATCTGCTGCGCAAATGGGGCGAGCATTCGAAGAACGCAGCCAACACGTCGGAGAAGATCAAGGAACTCTCGGCGGCGGCGGGCAACATCACCGGCGCCATCCAGCAATTCGTGACGGTCGCCCTGGTGGTAGCCGGCGCTTACGCGTTCTCGGAAGGCCAGGTTTCGACAGGCGCCATCATCGGCACAGTGATGCTCGCCGGTCGCGCCGTGGCGCCGCTCGGCCAGATCGCCATCACGCTTGCCCGCTTCCGGCAGGCGATGCTGTCGCTCAGGATCATCAACACGATCATGGCGCAGCCGGAGGATCGGCCCGATACGGTGGGTTTCGTCAACCGGCCGATCCGCAGCGGCGCGTTCGTCTTCAAGAATGTCGGCTTCGCCTATCCGGGCACGGAGAACGAGGTCCTGAGCGGGCTCAACATCGCGGTCCGGCCCGGCGAGCGCGTCGGCATCATCGGCCGCATCGGCTCCGGCAAGACCACGATGGGCCGGCTGATCGGCCGGCTCTTCCTGCCGACCTCGGGAGAGCTGCTCGTCGACGGCATCGACATCCGCCAGTACCACCCCTCGGAGGTCCGCGCCGCGGTCGGCATCGTCGCGCAGGCCGGCGACCTGTTTTCGGGAACCATCAAGGAGAACCTCCTGATGGCGGCGCCGGAAGCGACCGACGAGGAGATCATCGAAGCGGCGAAGGCCGCTGGCGTCGACGACTTCGTCTCGCGGCATCCGCGCGGCTACGACATGAATGTCGGCGAACGGGGCACCAATCTGTCGGGCGGGCAAAGGCAGGCGGTGGCGATCGCGCGGCTGCTTCTGACCAAGCCGAAGATCGTCTTTCTGGACGAGCCGTCGGGTTCGATGGACCTCGCTTCCGAACGGCAGTTGATCAAGCAGCTCAAGGTGGCGTTCGACCGCAACACGACGCTGATCGTGTCGACCCATCGCTACAGCATGCTGGAGCTGGCCGACCGCCTCATCGTCATCGAGCAGGGCCGTGTCGTCGCCGACGGGCCGAAGGAACAAGTGATCCAGGCCCTGCAGAAGGGCAGTGCCTGACCGGAACATATAGACATGCTTGCAAGGGAAGACCGGCCACCTCTATTCGCCTCGGCCTCCGTCTACATCATCGGAGCGCTGTTCGTGTGCTTCACGGCCTGGGCGTCCTTTGCCGAGGTCGACGAGATCGCGCGCGGCGAAGGCAAAGTGATACCCGCTTCGAAGACGCAGATCATCCAGGCCAGCGAAGCCGGCGTCGTGCAGGAGATCGCCGTCCAGATCGGCCAGATCGTCAAGAAGAACGACCTCATCATCCGTCTCGACAATTCGGGCAACACGTCGAGCCTGGGCGAAGAGAAGGCCAAGGCGAGAGCGCTGCAGGCACGCATCGCCCGGCTGCAGTTCGAGCAGAGCGGCAATGTCGAAGGCTCGTTCCCCTGCCCCACGGAAATCCAGACGGTCGCACCGGAAATCTGCGACAACGAGCAAAAGCTGCTCGTCGCGCGCCGCGACAATTTCGAGGTCAAGCTGTCGGTGCTCAAATCACGCCTCGACCAGCGCGAGAAGGAACTCGACGAGGCCACCGCCAATGCCGACCGCCTGTCCAAGAGCCTTGCCGTCACCGACCAGGAAGCGGCGCTGGTCGAACCCATGGTCAAGAAAGGCCTGATGGCCAGGACCGAACAGATCCGCGTCGAGCGGGAACAGACCGACCTTCGCGGACAGCTTACCCTTGCCGGCGAGACCATCAAGAAGACCCAGGGGGCAATCACAGAAGCGCAGCTTCAGGTGAACGAATTGGGGCTGCAATTGCAGCAGGAGGCATTGAGCGACCTGACGCAGGCGCTGGCCGATCTGTCCGTGGTCGACGAAACCATCCGCGGCGCCACCGACAAGGTGGCGCGCACCGACATCCGCTCGCCGGTCGACGGCATCGTCAACACGCTCGACGTCAACACGCTCGGCGCCTTCGTGCAGCCGGGCGCGGTGGTGGCCGGCATCGTGCCGACCTCCGAGACACTGCTGGTCGAGGCTCGTGTTTCGCCGCGCGACGTCGCCTTCATCCAGCCGGACCAGGAGGCGCTGATCAAGGTCACGGCCTATGATTTCTCGATCTTCGGCGGCATCGAGGGCAAGGTCTCGAACATCACCGCCGACAGCCTCGTCGACCAGAAGACGGGCGAGCCTTATTACCAGGTGCGGGTCGCCACTGAAAAATCGACGCTTACAAGGAACGGCAAAACCTATTCGATCATCCCCGGCATGATCTGCTCGGTCGACATCAAGACCGGGCGCAAGACGATCCTCAACTATCTTTTGAAGCCCATCAACAAGGCGCGCCAGGAGGCGATGAGTGAGCGATAGCGCCGTCCACCCGGAGACTTCGCGCGAGCGGCTGCTGCCGGCGCTCGCGGCCGAGGATTTCGGCCCGGAATTCCGCGTCGTGGCGCGCGGCGGCGTGCGTCGCGGCATCCGGCTCGAGCATGCCTTCTGGGTGTCGCTGAAGCAGATGGCGGAAAGCCGCAAATGCACGATCGGCATGCTGGTCGAGGAGATCGCCGAACAACATCCCGACCAGGGCAACCTCACCTCGGCGATCCGGGTCGCCTGCATGCGCGGCCTTGCCGAGGAGAGCATGGAGCTGCGCAAGCTCGCTTCGATCCGCACGATCAACGCGATCCTGGTCGCCTGCCCGTCGCCCGCTTTCGCGCTGTCCTCCTCCAAGAAGATCCTGGCCTTCAACACGCCATTCCAGCAGCTGGTCAGGCGCCAGTTGCCGAGCGTGCCCGGCGAGGATGGGCGGCAGGATCTGAAGCTGGCGCTCGACCTCAACGTTCCCGATATCTTCGCCCGGCTCTACGCCAACAGCGAAACACCCATCACCAGCGGTTTCGTCATCGGCGCCGGCGAGCGCCGCTATCGCGGCCAGCTCAGCGCCGTGCGCGCGCCAGTCACCGAGCCGGAACTTTTGATGGCCTTCGTCTTCAACGGGTAGAGTAAGCGCAGGAAGAACGCGCAGCGGCTTCCTGCGCTTCCGCGTGTCGCGGAAGGATCGCCGCCTCCGTCTACTGCCTCGGATCCGAAGCCACTGACGGTTCCGGCGCGCCTTCGCCCGGCGCCACCGTCGCGAAGCCGCCGGCGATGTCGGCCATCTGCGCGCCGGACTTCGACCCATGGATCCAGGCGCGATCGGTGCTGAAGGAATAGAGCGGAACATAGTCAGGCAGATCGCTGTCGCGCAGGACGGCGTTGCCGAGGCTGTCGAGGATGAAGGCGCCGCTTCCGGTGCTCACCGACAGCACGGCATGGAAGAACTTGCGGCGGCGGTCCTGGAGCACCACCAGCGACATGCTCTGCGCCGGGATGCCGGCCCTGAGCAGCGCCGCCATCTTCAATATGGCGAAATCCTCGCAATCGCCGGCGCGGTGCTCGAGGATCTCCGAGGGCTTCGCCCAATAGTCGAGCTTGCCGTAGACGACGCTGTCCTTGCGATAGGCGATCAGGCGGTTGATGCTTGAGTTGACGAAGGACAGCTTCTCGCGAAAACCCTTGCCGGCGGCAATGTTGACGATCTCGGCGAAAACCGGGCTCTCGCGGTCGCAGGGGCTGCCGGCGGTGCAATCGACGATAGCCTTGTAGACGGGAGCCCAGCGCGCCGCGACGGGAAAGTTGCGCATCGACAAAGCGACCGAACCGAAGACGCCAGGGATGATCGCGGCGGTCTGGATCGGGTCGATGCCGGGATCGGCCGTGGCGGTCGAGTGCGCTTCAACCTGATAAGGTACCATCGGCGCATAGCCCGCCGAAACGTCGGCGATCCGGTGGACGGCGGCAGGTTGCCATGGCTGCGGCCGGTTCAGCGGAACGCCGCCGAGGCTCGTCGGCGCAAGCACCTTTTGCAGGGCCGGATCCGCGCCCGAATTCATGCTGGCTAATGACGGATTTGCCTGAACGGCAAGGCCGATTGCCAGCAAGAGTAGCTTGATCCCCGTCGTCCCCGGGGCTGCTCTTTGTATTTTCATAACGCCCACCTTTGACTGTGGACGCTACCTATCTTGTCTCAAATTATCGGAAAGGAAGGTAGGTAAATTTCTGCGAATCACGCTATTCTGTTTTACATCAAGTTTTATTCAAATTTATACTTTCATTTACCAAACCGAGGCAACGCGCCTAAGCCGGCCCCACATTCTTTAAGAGAACGCATATCTGGGTATATCATCGCAATTTACCAAGTGTAAAAAATGCGATTCTCTACATATTCGAATATATGAAATGGGTTGAAGGTCTGTTGCAAAGACCGGGCCTGACATGTCTCTTTCCGGGAAATGCCGGAGGGGCTTTAGCTATGACGACCAATATCGAATTCGACGCCGTTTCAAATTCCTGGGACGAGCACACCAGCGCCGCTGAAAACCAGATTTCGACGGGTGTCCAGGTCGCGCAGGCGACCACCGGCCAGGCGGCGAGCGAGCCGGTGCCGGTCGATGTCGGCAGTGGCGCGCCGGGGCAGGGCGCGGCCAATGCGCCGGCCGCAAACCAGCCGGCGGCCAATGCCCCCGCCGCCAACGCTCCGGCGTCCCATGCCGCCCAAGGAAACGCACCGGCCGCAAACGCGCCGGCGGCGAATGCCGCGGCTTCGAACGTCGCGCATGAATATCACGCCGAAGCCGGCAATGTCGTGAAGCTTCCGGCCAATGTCTCGATCGACAATATCAAGGTCGACGGCCACAACCTTGTGCTGGTGCAGCCCGACGGCTCCGAGATCGTCATCAAGGACGGCGCGCTGAACGTGCCGACCTTCATCCTCGGCGATGTCGAGGTGCCGCGCGTGGCGCTGATAGCCGCGCTCGAGGCCAGCCATGTCGATGTCGCCTTCGGCGCCGACGGCTCGATCTCGGCCGGTGGCAACGGCTCGCCGGGCAGCGCGGGTGGAAATTTCGAACATCCCGCCAGCGGCATCGGCGACGGCTTCGGCCTCACCTCCCTGCTGCCGCCGACGGACCTCGCGTTCGGCCAGCCGGAGCATCGCGAGCTGTTCCCGGGATTGGTTGAGAAGGATTCGACGATCTCGCTGACAGGCGCTCCGCCGACGCTGGTGGTGGACGAAAGCTATTTGCCGGACGGCTCTCATACCGGCCCCGGCTCGACCACCGATGCGCTGAGCTTTGCCAATATATTCACGGTGGTGCCGGGCACCGGCACGCCCACGGTCAGCTATGCCCTGAGCGTGACCTCGCAGGGCGAAACGTCGAATCTGGTCGACTCGGCCACCGGCCAGGCGGTGGTGTTAGTGCTCAACGGCAATACGGTCGAGGGACATGTTGGCGATGCCGGTGGTGCGGTGGTGTTCACGATGAGCGTCAACACGACGACCGGAGTGGTGACACTGACGCAGGACCGCGCCGTGCACCAGGACAATCTGTCCAACACGCCGGACGACGGCATCAGCCTAGCCTCAAATCTGGTGAAGCTGACCGCAACCGTGACGGATCCCGGCGGCCACACCGCCAGTGCTTCGGCCGACCTCGGCGGCAGCGCCACCTTCCGTGACGACGTGCCGACGGCGAACGCCGACACCAACAGCGTCGCGGCGGGCAGCCATGCCGAGATCTCGGGCAATGTGCT